>NZ_FORR01000076.1 GCF_900114055.1 Thermoflavimicrobium dichotomicum
TTGGTAGACACTCCATCCGAGATGATATGGTGCATATCCATCATCAGGATGTGACGCTCTTCCCCAATGCGAATCAATCCCACACGGAACAGCGGCGCCTGACTTAAGTCAAAGGGTCGGATGAATGCCTCGATCTGTTGCTCCACTTCTTCTTCCGTTGCTTCGATGAACGTCCATGGTATCTCGACATACGGATGAATCTTTTGCACCAGCTCGTCTTCCATGAGATGGAACGAAGTCCGAAGCGATTCATGCCGCTCGACCAGGGAAGCAAACGCGGCACGCAAGGAATCAATTTGCAAGTGTCCACGGAGTTCGATGACAAAAGGCATATTGTAACTGGTGTTTAACTCGCCTGCTTCTAATTGTTGTACCATGTACATTCGCTTTTGTGCAGAAGAAACAGGATAAACTTCTCGTTCCTCTGCTGGTTCAATCGCATCATACACATGGGTCTTCGCTTGTTGCAGGCGGTCTGCCATCTCCTTCAAAACAGGATGAGCAAATACGTCACGGAGAGAAAGTTCCACTTCTAATTCCCGATGAATACGTGACACCAATAGGGTGGCTTTGAGCGAATGCCCACCCAGTTCAAAGAAATTGTCATGAATCCCCACACGCTCGACTTTTAAGACCTCTTGCCAGATGTTTGCCAACGTTTTTTCCAGGTCATTGGTTGGTGCTACATACTCTCTTCCGGTTTGTACATAACCTTCCGGTTCAGGTAGAGCACGCTTATCTACCTTTCCATTGGGGGTAAGCGGGAACTTCTCGATTTCTACAAAGTAAGCCGGGATCATGTAGTCTGGCAATACTTCATTCAAATGCTGACGCAACCCTGAAACCGTCCATGCGCCCTCGATGACGAAATAGGCGCAGAGATATTTTTCACCTTCTGGATTGGTTCGGGCCATCACCAGTCCTTCCTTGATTCCAGGGTACTCCAATAAGCGGGCTTCGATCTCGCCCAGCTCAATCCGGTATCCCCGAATCTTCACCTGATGATCGATTCGTCCCAGATACTCGAGGTTGCCATCCGGTAACCAACGAGC
>NZ_FORR01000074.1 GCF_900114055.1 Thermoflavimicrobium dichotomicum
TTCAGCTCCACCTTTACAGGACAGGAGTTTTTCCTGTCGGATCACGTGGTGAATGGGAAACGTCTCTTGCCCGGAGTTGCCTATCTGGAAATGGCCCGGGTGGCTGTGGATCAGGCGGCCGGGGTCTTGCAAGAGGAGACAATGGGCATTCGGCTCAAAAATGTAGTGTGGATTCGGCCCATTGCCGTAGGAGACCAGCCGGTTAAGGTACATATCGGGCTGTATCCTTCAGATAACGGAGAGATTGATTATCAGGTTTACAGTGAATCTGGTGCCGAACCACTTGTATACAGTCAGGGCACGGCTTTGCTAGCCAGATTGGAAGAAGTCTCCGTGTTGGATCTTGCTGCTTTGCAGACCCAGTGCAGCCAAAAAATCCTTTCAGCGAGCCAATGCTATGAGATATTCCATGCGGCAGGAATTGAGTATGGTCCTGGACACCAGGGAATTGAGAAAGTATATGTAGGCTCAGGTCAAGCGTTGGCCCAACTCTCTTTGCCTTCTGTGATTTTGGATACAGAGGGGCAATTTGTCCTGCATCCGAGCATGATGGATGCTGCTCTGCAGGCGTCGATTGGTTTGCTGATGTCTATGAATGCTTCGATGGCGTCCAATCACCAATCCGGTGTAAAACCAATCCTTCCCTTTGCCCTGGAAGAGCTGGAAATCCTGGGTGGATGCACCTCCAGCATGTGGGCACTGATTCGTTACAGTCAGGGAGGCAAAGCAGGGGATAACGTACACAAATGCGATATAGATGTATGTGACGAGCAAGGAAATGTGTGTGTGCGGATGAAAGGAATTTCCTTGCGTGTTTTGGATGGAAAAGGTGAGATGGAAGGCTTTTCATCTCCTCCCGCACTCTTCCTGTCCTCACCCGGTTGGAAAGAGCAGGAGGTTGCTCCTGAACTCTCCACACCTGCTTATGCAGAGCACTGGGTGATCCTCTGTGAGCAGGAGGAAGGGATTCAAAAGGCCATCGAAGCTCACATGACCGGGGTCCGCTGCATCGCCCTGCAGGCAGCGGGGAGGATCGATCAACGCTTCCAGGCCTATGTGACACAGGT
>NZ_FORR01000072.1 GCF_900114055.1 Thermoflavimicrobium dichotomicum
ATGTAGCGGTTTGGCAGCAAAAGCCGGAGCAGAAGGAGCGCTTGAAGAAGCAAGAGACGTATTGGCTGGAGCAGTTGGCTGGTGAGTTGCCCGTTCTCGAGCTTCCAACCGACTTCCCACGCCCGCCGGTGCGGCAGTTTGATGGGGAGATCATGAACTTCACCGTCGGGAAAGAGATCCTTGAGAAAGTAAAAGCACTCGCTATGCGTGAAGGAACGACCTTGTATATGACGCTTTTAGCCGTGTATCATGTGCTTTTATCCAAGTACACGGGGCAACAGGACATGATTATCGGTTCGCCGATCGCAGGTCGTCCTCATGTTGACCTTGAATCCGTGGTGGGAATGTTTGTGAACACCTTAGCGCTCAGAACACAGTCCAAACCCGGGCAAAGCTTCCGCTCCTTCTTGGCACAGGTCAAACAGCAAGTGCTTCAGGCCTATGAAAACAGCGATTATCCATTTGAAGAGTTGGTGGAGAAGCTGGATTTACAGCGGGATCTCAGTCGCCAACCTCTCTTTGACACGATGTTGACCATGCAAAATATGGACATCGCTGAGATGGATATGCCCTCTCTCACCATTCAGCCTTATGAATGGGAATGGAAGAATGCAAAGTTCGACCTCCATTGGATGATCATGGAGAGGGAACAGCTCCATCTCTCCGTGGAGTACAGCACACGCTTATTTAAGCGTGAAACCATTGAAAGAATGGTGAAGCACTTTGTTCATCTGTTGCAACAAGTGGCAGCCAATCCGGAGAAGTCCCTGGCGGAGTTTGAGCTGGTGACAGAAGAAGAAAAAGAGCAACTGCTCACGGTGTTCAACGATACACAGGCGGATTACCCCCGGGATAAAACGATCCAGGCCTTGTTTGAGGAGCAAGTGCAGCGAACCCCGGATCGGATTGCGGTGACTTGTGAAGGAAAAAACCTCACGTATCGCGAGTTAAACGAGCGTGCCAACCAACTCGCCCGGGTTTTGCGTAAAGAAGGAGTGGAGTCGGAATCGATTGTGGGATTGATGTTTGAACGCTCGCTGGAGATGATCATCGGGATTCTGGGCGTGTTAAAAGCCGGTGGAACCTATATGCCGATTGACCCGGCTTACCCGGCCGAGCGGATTCA
>NZ_FORR01000070.1 GCF_900114055.1 Thermoflavimicrobium dichotomicum
GTCATGCTGTTCAAAATGCTCTTGATCGGTTATTTGTACGGAATTCGCTCAGAGAGACGCCTCATTGAGGAGATCCGGGTGAACATCGCCTACCGTTGGTTTGTTGGACTTTCGCTGACCGATCGTACCACACCACTCCATCTTCAGCCAAAACCGCCGGCGGCGGTTTCAACAGTCTGAGATTTATCAGGAAATCTTCGATGAAATCGTACTTCAAGCCATGCAACATGGTTTCATTGAAGGGAAGCAATTGTTCACCGATTCCACGTTTTTAAAAGCGAATGCCAGCAAAAGCAAATTTAAAAAGCAAAAGGTCACTGTCACCCCCAAGGATTATGTGGAACAGTTAGAAAAAGCCATTGACGAAGATCGAATTCAACATGGCAAAAAACCGTTAAAAAAACAAATCCAGCTTGAAGAAAGAGAAATCCGAGTGAGCACCACGGACCCTGACAGTGGTTATATGGTTCGGGATGGAAAACCCGAAGGGTTCTTTTATTTGGATCACCGAACCGTTGACGGAAAGTACAATTTCATCACAGATGTGTACGTAACTCTTGGAAACGTTCATGATTCCGTCCCGTATCTCGAACGGCTGGATCGACAGATCAGCCGGTTCGGATTCCAAGTAGAGGAAGTCGCCTTGGATGCCGGCTATCTCACAATGCCCATTTGCCAAGGACTGAAGGAACGGGAAATTTTTGCCGCGATTGCTCACCGGAGTTTTCGGCCAAAGAAAGGTCTGTTCTTCAAATGGCAATTTAAGTACATACCAGAAAAAGATGTATATCTGTGTCCTGCCAAACATGAACTCTCCTACAAAACCACCAATCGCTTGGGATACCGCGAATACAAATCCAACCCCCAAGTTTGCAAAAACTGCTCTTTCCTTTCCAAATGCACTCATTCCAAAACATATACCAAAACGATCACTCGTCATGTTTGGGAAGACGCAAAAGAGTGGGCACGTCAAAACCGTTTAAGTGCAAGAGGCAAACAACTGTATAAACGACGGAGCCAGACCATTGAGCGCAGCTTCGCTGACGCCAAAGAACTTCATGGGCTTCGATATGCACGCTACAGGGGGCTTGCCAAAGTCAGAGAGCAATGCCTCCTTATTGCCGTGGCTCAAAACATCAAAAAAATGGCCTTGCTCCTCTCAAAGAGAGGAAAAGGCTTTGTGATCTGTCTCATTTTCTATATTCAATTCCCTTTATTTGTTTATTTCCCAGAAACAT
>NZ_FORR01000061.1 GCF_900114055.1 Thermoflavimicrobium dichotomicum
CTTCTATGAGCAGCATCATCAGGGAAAACATGGGCTCCATATATTTCATCGATGACACCATACTTGTCACGGGTGTAACGTGGGAATCTTGTATGACCGGTTGGGTGAATGTTCCTTGTCTTGATTCTCTGTCCCACCTCGAACCGGGGAGGAGACGATATTTCGCGGACCGGAGACGCACCAAATTGTATCAATTGTTGTAGATGATTCACTAATTCCGGATCCTCCCGGCGTGGCAGTTTTGTATCTGGTTTCTCCAAGAAAGCTTGTGTTCGAGCTTCGAGTTCTGCGGAGTCCAATACTCCATTTTCTACTAAGTATGTTGCGATGGTCGCAACCCAGTGACCATAATAGGATGATGTCAGATAGTCCACTGGTTGCATTCGTTCAATCCCATGCCTAAATTCGTCAATGTTCAACATTCCTTGTCCCACCGTTCCAAACAAAAGCCCGAAAGCAAGCCTTTCCCAATCATGAGTGAAGTAAGGATCGTCTTTTTCTTTTACATACATAACTTTTCCAAATCCATCCATACCTCCAACATCGTGGATCCCGTTCATTTGTATACCTCCTATTTGCGTGATTCGAAAGAAAATGGGTGCACTTAAGCATAAAATAGCGGACTCTTCTCCTCTTCAGTCAACAAGCATCATGCCAATGGGTAGTTCTTCAGACATCCCACGTGGGGACAATTTCATCCGGTGTGAATCGTCATCAAGTTCAAGACCAAATCCCTTAAGAACACTTCTTGGATCTGATACAACTCGAGATCTGTATCGATAAAAAAGCAATAAGCATGCCAATATGATGATTTGGGGATCGCTTGTCCCAATGCCGGCATCTACAGGGTTACTTTATATATTCCCGAAAAATAATGTATAATATTCGAACAATAATGATTTAAAACAATACATATACATGTCTGATTACGGTTTGGGGAGTAGTATTAGCGACATATCCACGCTTGCTGGTTCAGGGAAACGAACAAACAGCGATTCATGTCATTGGAAGAACGCGCCGGCTGCTTGTCCAGCACGTGTATTTCCCAACGTCAGGAGGTTGCTGGACAGAAGTCTGTGCACATCGGGCACCGGGCCACTGATTGACAGTGATGTTATGGTCGGGTACTACACACTTATTTTGTGATCTACCAATTCCTTCTCCTATACTCTACCAGTGCTGTCTGATCAATTTTTCGGTATAGAGTACTGCGGGATATGCCCAAAATCTGTGCTGCCCGTCGAACATTTCCATTCACTTTGCGCAATGTCTCTTCAATGATGTCCTTTTCAGCTTTTCTAAGCTCTTTATGGGAAGAATGATCCAATAAGCGATTGACATGGGGATGGAAGGAAGGCCTTTCCGTCCGAATCTCCTCTGGAAGATGTTCCGCTCTAATGCAAACATCGGATCCGGAAAGGTAAAAAGCTCTTTGAACGACATTGCGCAATTCCCTGATATTCCCGGGCCATGGGTATTGGTAGAACAACTCAAAAACGGAAGCGTCAAAGAACTTTTTCTGGTGGTTCGGCTGGGAGTGATTCAGCTCCTCTAAAAAATGATTGGCTAAAAGCGGGATATCTCCCCGCCTTTCCCGCAAAGGGGGAAGGTGAATGGTGATGACATTTAACCGGTAATACAGATCGCTGCGAAAATTCCCGTTATATGTGATCTCATGTTTGAGATTCCTATTTGTTGCGGCGATCACTCTCGTATT
>NZ_FORR01000073.1 GCF_900114055.1 Thermoflavimicrobium dichotomicum
TCGATCTCGCCCAGCTCAATCCGGTATCCCCGAATCTTCACCTGATGATCGATTCGTCCCAGATACTCGAGGTTGCCATCCGGTAACCAACGAGCCAAGTCCCCTGTTTTGTACATCCGTTCTCCAGGAACAAATGGGTTTTCCACAAACCGCTCCGCTGTCAGCTCCGGACGATTCAGATACCCCCGGCTCACACCGTCTCCACTGACATACATCTCTCCCTTAACCCCAATCGGTACCAACCGCTTCTGTTCATCCAACACATACACTTTCAAGGTCGGTATCGGTTGTCCGATGTTGCTCACGTTTGTTTCCATTTCCTGCTCGGTAATCTCTTTGTAGGTCACATGTACGGTCGTTTCCGTGATTCCATACATGTTGATCAATTGGGTGGAAGGATACTTGTTTTTCCATGCTTTGAGCTGGACAGGGGCAAGAGCTTCTCCTCCAAAGATCACTTTCCGAACCATCAAATCCGCTTCAACCCGCTTCATCTCTTCCTGTGAGAGCTGATAAAACGCGGTTGGCGTTTGGTTGAGGATGGTTACCCCTTCACGGCGAAGCAGATCCAGGAATGCTTTGGGATCACGGGCGACCAGACTGGGAACGATCACCAGCTTTCCACCGTATAACAAGGCCCCATACATTTCCCATACCGAGAAGTCGAAGCAGAATGAATGGAACAAGGTCCACACATCGTGTTCACTAAAGTCAAACAGGTTTCGGTCGTTAAAGAGAAGCCGAACCACATTGCGGTGTTCCACCATAACCCCTTTGGGTTTTCCTGTGGAACCCGAGGTGTAGATGATATAGGCCACATCTTCGGGTCGGCTGATGTTCACCAGGTTGGTCTTCTCTTCTTGCGTCCAGTCGATTTCATCCCAGATAAGGGTCTTTTCCGCGGCTCCCGCTTCCGGGATCATCGCTTTCTTTTGGACAAGCAAGAGACGGGCTCCACTGTCTTCCAGCATGTACTGAATCCGCTCGGCCGGGTAAGCCGGGTCAATCGGCATATAGGTTCCACCGGCTTTTAACACGCCCAGAATCCCGATGATCATCTCCAGCGAGCG
>NZ_FORR01000059.1 GCF_900114055.1 Thermoflavimicrobium dichotomicum
AACAGGAATGTTGGACAAGCGCGACATTGATACCCGGGCCAACGAATTTCTCACTGGGCAACGAGATGAGGTTTTTTAATAAAAAAGCATGTAACAAAAGGGACAACGCAATGTTGTCCCTTTTTTAAACGAGTTTGGAAGTTCAGGTGACTACATGAGATTTGTCCGAGACTCAACATCATATTTTGATTTGCAATGGAGGAAGTTGTATCAAGAAGGGAGGGAATGAAGTCGTGGAGGCGATCCGGGCCGAAATTACGGCATGTAACTTGGATCGCCAGATCCACACCACCAGAACCCGATGCAATGGACGCTGCCAAGATGCTTGCCTTGTCATTGTGTATCCGGAAGGGACGTGGTTTAGGGGCATTACTCCCTCGCTTGGAAGGAAAATAGTTCGAGATTATTTGCTCCGCCATTACCCAATGGATAAAAACATTAGCTATACTTATCAAAACCAACGATTTGTACGTTCTTCTAGTGTACCGAGAGGGATCACCAAGGGGACAGCGCAATAATGGAACAAATAGACCAACGAACCAAAGAATTTGAAACCGGTCAAAAAAAAAGTTGTTAAGACTTTCCCTCGAACTCCGATAAAATGTAGAAAACAATAGTAAAGTTCGGGAACCACCCTGGAAAAGGGTGTTTTTTTTTGGGTTTTACTTTATCGATTATTTAATAAAAATTGCAGGCATGTTGATTTGCGCAAAAATGGAAATAAAAATCATAATCTTGCACTTTGATGTCGAAGGAAGTTATAAATGTTCGTTAGCCAATGAATAGGATTTGCACTAGGCAAAGCTTGCGCAAAAATTGGATTTAAGTAGTAGAAAAGTTAAAAGGACGAGTAAAAGATAAATCCATACAGTAACACTGTGCTGTCTAAAAATTATGTCAGATAATCTTACATAAATGTTGCGAGAAAAGGAATATATTCACTATAATAAAGCCAACCGGATATTCATGTAAATAAAACTAACATAAAGAATGTGTCTTCTGCCTTATGTGAGGTTGCCCAGAGGAATCATATTTTTGTTGTTATTGGTATTTCTGAACGTGATGGAAACACATGCTATAACACTATCTTATTTATTGATAACAAAGGAAAAATTTTTGGCAAGCACAGAAAGTTCATGCCAACCCATTATGATTTGAAATAATACATATACATGTCTGATAGAATGTTCGGGGTGATTCAATGAAGAATAATAACGAGTACTGTATAGGCATCCTTTTTTCACTGAGTGGAACGACGGCGCTGATCGAAAAGGGACAATATCAGACAGCATTGATGACCATCGAGTTAATCAACCAGTCCAAAGAACTTGGAGTAAAGTTGATCCCTGTTGTTGAAGATATCCAATCAGATACCCTCACTGCAGCTAAAATGGCGGAAAAGCTGGCCAAACAGGGAGTTTGGGCTTTAGTCGGTCCATATACCTCGGCCTGCCGCAAAGCGATTCTGCCGATTTTGGAAAGGTATGATCTCCCCCTCCTTTATCCCACACAGGTTGAAGGGCTTGAGTCCCATCCGAATGTATTCTATTGCGGACCGACTGTATACCAACAGGTCCTTTACCATGTTCCATGGTTGTTGGAACACCTGGGAACCCGTGTTTTCCTGATCGGTTCCGACTATATCTATCCGCGAGAGACCCACCGGCAACTCAAACCTTTGATCAAGCGATATGGCGGAGAAGTCGTAGGTGAACAATTCCTTCCTCTTGGAAGTTCCGAAATGACCAAAGCGCTCAAGATGATTGAGAAGGCTAAGCCTGACTTCATTTTCTCCACGATCGTCGGCTCAAGCATCGTTCCGTTTTATCGCCAGTATCGGGAATTTGGCTTTG
>NZ_FORR01000065.1 GCF_900114055.1 Thermoflavimicrobium dichotomicum
ACATTTAACCGGTAATACAGATCGCTGCGAAAATTCCCGTTATATGTGATCTCATGTTTGAGATTCCTATTTGTTGCGGCGATCACTCTCGTATTGACAGGGATCATCTTTGTCCCGCCTACGCGTGTAATCGCTTTATCCTCCAACGCACGCAACAAGGTTGCCTGCAATTCTAATGGCATCTCTCCGATCTCATCCAAGAACAGAGTTCCACCGTTTGCCGCCTCAAAAGCACCGATTTTTCCTCCTTTTTTCGCCCCCGTGAAAGCCCCTTCCTCATAACCGAACAATTCACTGGCGATTAACTCTTTTGAGAGAGTGGCGCAGTTCACAATGATAAACGGCTGATCTTTACGGGGACTGTTTTCATGAATCACTTTGGCAAAAACGTCTTTTCCTGTTCCGCTCTCTCCAAGCAATAGAACATTACCATCCGTCTGTGCAGCGATTTTGGCGATTTCCAGCTGCTCCAAGAGCCGCGGATCCTTTCCGATGATTGTTTTTGAAAATTGCGGTAAATAAACTGGCTTTGTCTTGATCGAATGCGAATGCTTCTTTTGTTTTAAAAAGATAATGCTTCCAATATGAACGGAATCACGGTAAATACTGTGTGCCAGGTAGAAAAGATCTGATTCTCCGGGCAAAGGTCGTTCTTTTTTCGGCAATTCCCTTGAAGAGAAGATGGTCTCTTTCAAACGAAACCAAGGGTAACCCTTATGACCGATCAGTTCCTGAGCGACTGCATTCATGTAGATTACATCTCCTTGTGCGGATAAAACGACAACTCCATCGGAAAGTTGATTGGCAATCCGGTCAATCACCTGCTTTTGCAGGATATTCCGGTCATCTCCGGACTCGAAAAAAGAGCTGTGCCATGGATCAGGCCGGATCGGTTCATCGGATGACCAAATGATTTTAAATTGGTTGTTCTTCTCTACGCGACCGATTCGAGGCCACTGCCAGAGATGTTGGTTTGTTGGATCAAAGTAAACGGTGCCTTGGGGAGCTTCAAACGTTTGTTTCAATAGAAGTTGTTTTAACTCCGATTTTTCCTTGCATTCCCTTAATGCCTTCGCCAACAGGAAGATCGCAGTGTACGTGAACTCCATGTTTGCGCTGATTGCTTCATTTCGTCCGTACTTACGGCGATATAAGCTGATGAAGCGATGATTCTCCTCACTTTCAATTGATGCGAAGTAGGGAAACAGGGAATAGTGACCGACTCCATATTCCCAGCCCATTGCCTGAATATCCAATTCCGTCGTAACACTGCTGACAATGGGGATCTCCGTTGAATCAAAGCCAAATTCCCGATACTGGCGATAAAACGGAACGATGCTTGAGCCGACGATCGTGGAGAAAATGAAGTCAGGCTTAGCCTTCTCAATCATC
>NZ_FORR01000058.1 GCF_900114055.1 Thermoflavimicrobium dichotomicum
TTTTATGTATGAAAAGTCTAATGAAGTAACGGGCGTTTCTCTTTTTTGGGAGAGCTCATCAAATCGGTTTAAATCGATTGGATAATGAATTCGATACGGTATTTTTTACTACAGGTGGTTCGGATGCAGTAGAAACAGCTATTAAAATAAGCAGGGGCAAATAAGATCGCATCATCTGGTACATTGTAATAAATGTTTTAGTTTTTTGGTCTCTTGCTTCTCGGGATGAAGCGCTGGTACTGAACTCTGTAGGGGGCGATATAAAAAACACTCTAGGAAATATTTCCTAGAGTGGAGGCTGTTGACAAAGGAGGTCAACAGCCTTTTTTATCGAAAAGGAATAAAAAACTTTCGAAGGGTAGGGGAAATATAGGGTGGTTAAAATGGAAAACAAATCTGCATTAAAAGAGCATTTATGCCAATTAGAGAAACGCTTGTTAGAACCCGAAACTCGTACAACACCAGCAGAAATAGAAAAGTTACTTGCAGACGATTTTTTTGAATTCGGCAGTTCGGGGAAAGTTTGGTATAAAAAGGATTGTGTTGGTGAAGGTGGACTTTCTGTTAGGAAAATGACTCTTTATGATTTTGATATACACCCTTTATCAGAAGATGTGGTGTTAACGACATATCGTGTAAAAGATGAAACAAGAATGCAACATACTTTGCGTAGTTCAATTTGGAAGTTTATAGATGGAAGATGGCAAATGTTTTTTCATCAAGGAACTATAATAAAATCATAATATTAGTCTTATTAAACATACGGATACAAATTAGTTGTATAATAAATTCTTTTCGCGAGAAAAGGGGCAGAGGTTTGTCATCAAGCTCACCCCCTTTGTATGTACAAAGGGGGTGAGGCTGTTGACCTTTTTGTCAACAGCCTTTTTCCTTTTTATCGAATAAAGAATGGTTGACATAGTCTGCAAAGGGAATTCTTTCCTTACCCGCAATACTTGCGAATCAAATCCGCTTTTTCTGCTCTTCCCAGTTTCAAATAAGCTTCATATTCATAATCCAAAGAAAGAACGGGAATTCTCCTTCCTTCTACCTCTATAAAATGCCTTACCGTCCTCAGGTCTACCGGCTCTTCCCATGTTCCATCCGGCAAACGTTTTTCGATGTCCCCCATAATTTCCACCTGTATGCCTCTTATATTCAGAGCACCAAAATGCGAACGAATCCGATCCGTTGACGAAAATGCAACCCTTCTTGCCACATATGCGGAAAACAGCTCTTCCAGCCGATAAGCGCCTGACCGGTTTGTCTGGATATCAATGTCATGAACTTCAACCGGCACTCCTTGAAGAGCCATCCCCAAGCTTCCCGTCAACGCCCATAAGATGTTTGCATTTTCCATGCGCCGATGGATTTCAAACAATACATCCAAATACTCTTTGGATCCCATAACGCCCATCTCCAGCTCAGATTTCGGAAAAAAGCCATTCCAGTGGGTTCAACTGTTCCTGCCATTCGACAACCCATATTAAAAATCCTCTTTTACAGAAATCAACGGGGTATAAAAGCAAAAAATGCCAAGCGCCTTTTAATGGGCGCTTGAGGCTGTGAAGGTCAACAGCCTTTTTTGTCGAATGAGAAAATAAAAAATATTAGCGGAGGAAGGTTTCTATGTTTATAACAAATACATCTAGAGAATTCCAACCAGAAGTAGTTAACATAGAAGACCTTGTTCCCCAAGATCACTTGCTTAGAAAAATCAATGAAACCATCGACTTTTCGTTTATCGCCGAAAAGTGTCGCCCCTTGTATTGTCAAGATAACGGGCGTCCTTGCATCGATCCGGTCATGCTGTTCAAAATGCTCTTGATCGGTTATTTGTACGGAATTCGCTCAGAGAGACGCCTCATTGAGGAGATCCGGGTGAACATCGCCTACCG
>NZ_FORR01000063.1 GCF_900114055.1 Thermoflavimicrobium dichotomicum
GGTTGGACTGATCCGACCTGGATCAACCCCACCGATATCAGTCGCGTGCTGAAGAGCTAGTCCCGCGAGTCCATAGATAAAAAAACACCTGTATTGATTAGTATAGAGCATATTTCCTATATTTTCCACTTTCTTGACAGCCTGTAAGAGAGCCGATCGATAAGGAGAAATGCAATGACAAAAGAACCGATTTTTGATGTGGCGCAACTGGCTCATGTGGAGATCTACAGGCTGCACCCGCTTTTTGTGAGAACCGGGAGTTCAACTTCCCCACCCTCCCGGGCCGTCGTCCTCTTCTCCGTCCGCTCTATCGGGAACTTGCAGGTCATGATATACGGTGACCATCTACAGTTAATTTTAAGACATATGAATGGGACAACCAGAAAGCAGAAAAATTCAATGCCTTTAGTTGTCTCATTTAAATCTAACCTATTGAAACGACATAACTGTTATGAAAGAAACCAGTCTAAGTAGGCTTGGTTTCTTTTTATGTTTGTGTGCCCGGAAAGCCGTTAATTACAAGTTGATGAAATTCCAACCGCTAAGCCGCCTCGTAGCTGACAGACAACGGGTGGAAAAATCCTAAGATTGGAGCTATGACAAAGTATCCCCGAAGGGGTGCGAGCAAATCAGCAGACCGTAACATAGAGTGAATATGAGACAAAGAAGTGAAGTGGTGGACGGCAAAGAGGGAGTCGAAGGTGGTCATAGTGGGCGCACGGCAGCGCACCATCGGGTGGGTTAAAGTCCCACTGAGCCTCTGGCTAGGCGATCAAAGGGTTCGTAGCAAAATTTCGGTTCTCTACTCTACATAAATTCCCTTGAAGTTTACATCACATGGTTAACCAGAATTCCAAGATCAGCAGATTAACATAAGACAATTTGTTTTAAACATAAAATGTATGGATGAAATAAATCAATGAATGGTTCAAGCACAAAAAAGTAAAGGGATACATACTGTAGAGATAACTGTTTTTTTGGAAATACGATGGAGGTGGAGTGTACGTGCCAGGTCTGATGACAGCTTTCGGTTTATTGATCAAAGAGATGCTGATATTTGTTTCATACATAAAAAACAATGCCTTCCCCCAGCCCTTATCCGAAGCAGAAGAGGAACGAAATTTAAAGTTGATGGCAGAGGGAGATCCAAAAGCCCGCAATCTCCTGATTGAACATAACCTGCGTTTGGTTGCCCATATTGTAAAAAAATTTGAAAATACTGGAGAGGATACAGAGGATTTGATCTCCATCGGTACCATTGGACTCATCAAGGCAATTGAGTCCTATCAGGTTAATAAGGGGACAAAGCTGGCTACTTATGCGGCACGTTGCATTGAAAATGAAATCCTCATGCACCTGCGATCACTTAAAAAGGCTCGGAAAGATGTATCTTTGCATGATCCGATTGGGACGGACAAGGAAGGAAATGAATTAACCTTAAGTTCTTATCTGTTAAAAAAAACACCCTAGATTTTTGTACGTGAATATATTGTATAATTCAAGTGTAAAAACAAGGAGGT
>NZ_FORR01000057.1 GCF_900114055.1 Thermoflavimicrobium dichotomicum
GGTGGGGCAGATGATTGGGGTGAAGTCGTAACAAGGTATCCCTACCGGAAGGTGGGGATGGATCACCTCCTTTCTACGGAGTTTATTTCCGAATAATGATTTACTTCTTCTTGGGTCATGCCACTCACTCTTTGGTTTTCAGGGAATACTTGGGCCTATAGCTCAGTTGGTTAGAGCGCACGCCTGATAAGCGTGAGGTCGGCTGTTCGAGTCAGCCTAGGCCCACCAACTTACCCTGACATCTGCATATCTTGGGGCTATAGCTCAGCTGGGAGAGCACCTGCCTTGCAAGCAGGGGGTCAGCGGTTCGAATCCGCTTAGCTCCACCATAAAACCTCTATTTGTAAGGTAGAGGTTTTTTTATTAGTTTGGCAAGCCGTTATCAACTCTTGATAAAAGATTGTTTTTTATATTTAGGCAAATTCTTATCATAAGTAAATTTCATAATATTTATAAGTATATGATTTTTATACGAGGTGTTTTTGGCTTTGCAAATACAATCTCTTATATGATCAGAATCCATTCCAATATCTGGTTTATCTTTTTATTGGTGTCTATGTTATACTACTATTTGTTTTTATGTTTATTTGCAATCATATTGTATTAATTTATATACTCTTGTCAAAGAATGAAAGTGATTGTTGCAGATAGAAGGTAAGTTCCATTTATTGATGGAACATTCATTAAATAGAAAGGAGGAAATCTGCTACTAGTTAAATAGTAACGTCTTGGAGATGTGTGCTCAGAGTCAGTATAGAAATAGGTTTCTGTATCATATCGTATTTGTTAATCGCTATATCGCTATCGTATATGAAGGTATATCTTGGATATATATTGTGTTTCTAGTAGCAGTAGTGCGATGTATACAATTCGAGAAGTAAGTAAACTAATGAAAGTCAATCAGTTAACTGACAAAAAATCTGAACTGCTTCGTTGGATCAATGAAGAGAAGATTCAATGCGAGGCGACGGATGAAGGTACTTTTCGAATTCCAAAAAATGAAGTGCAACGACTGTTTGAAGCAAAATGGAAACCCGTTGTTTTTCAGCAAATTAAACAATATGAAATGACTATTCAAACGATGCTTTCTCAATTAAATGATCCTTATGCAGGCGCATTGACCAAGATAGAATCACTGCATGGTTTAATCAGATGGGGATTTGCTGCTTTGGCATCCTATCAGTTTCGGATGGAACATGATGTTGTATCGGCAAAGCAGTTATATTATTTTGCATTACAAGTATCAGAAGTGTATGAGAAATATGTGCGCCAAGCTTTAACTCAATATCCCTATATTGCTTATTTGCCGGCATCTTTAAAGGATAAAGTGCTTTGGGCTCTTTTTAGTCAACGTTTTGATTTGGCATATCACATGGCAGAACATTATGAACCAAATGGTTTCATGGAATCAAATAAGATTGATTTGCTTATCAAGTATTTGCTATTGAAAAAAGACCGTGAGGCTACGGAACTACTAAAACAATTGGCTCAAGAGGATACAGAGATCAATGTTGAAATAATAGATGCTATTTTATCTCACGATCAAAAAAGAGTGAATGAGCTGTTATACATTGAAGCCGATGCAAAGTATAAATACTATACACAAGAGATGATCCATCTACCTTATCAAATTTTATGTGATGATTTGTTGTTATATGGATGGATTGCACAGTGCCGAGGAATACCAGTCACATTGAAGCATCCGATTATGGCTGAAGAATGTTTTAAAAAGCACCGACTTGTTTATCCGGATCTTTCATTCTTACCCGATGAATTTAAAGTATTGATTTCAAATGCGATGTAGGTTGAAAACTGATTTTACTTATATAGAAATAAAAATGAAAAAAGCGACAAACCTGACTTTCATAGTAAGGTTAGGAGTCGCTTTTCTTTAAAAAAAACTATTGACTCATAAATAAACCTATGATATATTAACAAATGTCGCCGCGATGAGCGGTGGAAATGAGAAACGCACCTTGAAAATTAGATAAGGAAATGAAGTCAAGTCAAGGGTATCACCGAGACGAGTACCTTTAGCAACAGGTTAAGCTACTA
>NZ_FORR01000056.1 GCF_900114055.1 Thermoflavimicrobium dichotomicum
CTGCAAGCCTACGAAAACAGTGAGTATCCATTTGAAGAGCTTGTGGAGAAGTTGGATGTCCAGCGTGACCTGAGTCGAAATCCGCTCTTTGATACCTTATTTGCCTGGCAGAATATGGAATCTGCTAACTTGAACATTCCGGGATTGATCCTGCGTCCTTATGAATGGACATGGAAAAATGCCAAGTTTGATCTCAGTTGGTATGGGATGGAGAGAGACACCCTTCACTTTACGGTGGAGTATAGTACGGCGCTCTTTAAACGGGAAACCATTGAACGGATGACGAAGCACTTTGCCTATATTTTGGCACAAGTGGCGGCAAATCCAGACCTGCTGCTAAGGGAGATTCAATTAGTAACCGAAGAAGAAAAAGTCCAGATATTCCAAGTCTTTAATGACACACAAGCAAACTATCCAAGTGAAAAAACGATTCATGCCTTATTTGAAGAGCAAGTAGAGAAAACACCAGATCAAATTGCAGTCGTGTGCGCAGGGGAATCGCTCACTTATCGGGAGTTGAATGAACGAGCCAATCAAGTGGCTCGTGTGTTGCGAAAACAGGGAGCGGGTCCAAAAAGCGTGGTGGGCTTACTCACTGATCGTTCGGTTGAGATGATGATTGGGATTCTCGGTATCTTAAAATCAGGTGCCGCTTATGTACCGATTGATCCGGATTATCCCGAAGAGCGCATCCTTTATATGTTAGAAGATAGTGGAGCGAAATGGTTGCTCGTTCAGAAATGGGAGATGCTTCCTGCTTCTTATGGAGGAAAAGCGCTGCTGTTAAAAGAGGTTCATGGAAATGATGAAGAAGTTAGCAATTTGGGGGAAGTCAGTCAATCCCATGATCTGGCGTATGTCATTTATACCTCTGGTTCCACAGGTAAGCCCAAAGGGGTAATGGTTGAGCATCGAAGTGTCGTACGTCTTTTGATCAATGATCGGAATCTCTATCACTTTACAGATCAAGATGTGTGGACACAATTCCATTCCTATTGCTTCGATGTATCGGTGTGGGAAATGCTTGGTGCCCTGCTGTATGGAGGAAAATTGGTTATCGTTCCAAAGCATGTTGCCCGAGACCCCAAACAATTTCGTGCTCTACTGAAGAAGGAGAAAGTGACCGTGTTGTGTCAAACCCCATCTGCCTTCACTCCTCTTTCTGACGAAGAAATGGAGCATGAAGCGAAGGATTTATCTGTTCACTCGATCATTTTTGTGGGCGAGGCTCTTTATCCGATGCAACTCAAGCCATGGAAAGCGAAGTACCCACACACGAAGTTCATTAATATGTATGGGCCGACGGAAACCTCCATCTATGCGACTTATAAGGAATTAACACCGGAGGATCTCGAGCTGAATATCAGTAACATTGGGCGTCCATTACCCACACTACAGGCGTATGTGCTCGATGTGAATCAACAGTTGCTGCCAGTTGGAGTGATTGGTGAACTTTACATTAGCGGTGATGGGGTCGCGCGAGGGTATTTGAATCGTCCGGAGTTAACCGCAGAACGGTTCGTAGAGAATCCTTTTGTTCCCGGTGAGCGGATGTACCGGACAGGGGATTTGGCTCGTTGGCTGCCGAATGGAGAGATTGAATATCTGGGAAGAGCTGATGAACAAGTTAAGATTCGTGGATTCCGAGTGGAGTTAGGCGAAATTAAAAGCAAATTGCTTGAACATCCACAAGTCAAAGAAGCGGCAGTCATCGCACGAAAAGAAGGTCATCGTCATGCTTCACTTTGTGCTTATCTTGTTATTGAAGGAGCATGGACGGTTTCAGAGATGCGACAACACTTGGCTCAATTCTTACCAGACCATATGCTTCCCTCTTATTTTGTCCAATTAGAAAAATTGCCTTTGACCCCCAATGGCAAACTGGATCGCCGAGCCTTGCCGGCACCAGAAAAGGTACAAACCGGAACCGGGTATGTGGCACCGACCAGTAAGAAGGAAAAAATCTTGGCGGACATTTGGCAAGAGGTCTTAAAAGTAGATCGGGTTGGAATCCATGACAATTTCTTTGAACTGGGTGGCGACTCGATTAAAGCGATCCAAATCGCGGCACGACTCCATCAGGAACAATTAAAGCTCAATATGAAGGA
>NZ_FORR01000054.1 GCF_900114055.1 Thermoflavimicrobium dichotomicum
CTTCTATGAGCAGCATCATCAGGGAAAACATGGGCTCCATATATTTCATCGATGACACCATACTTGTCACGGGTGTAACGTGGGAATCTTGTATGGCCGGTTGGGTGAATGTTCCTTGTCTTGATTCTCTGTCCCACCTCGAACCGGGGAGGAGACGATATTTCGCGAACCGGAGACAAGCCTTCTAGCAGGGCTTTTTCTACAAGCTTCACTAATTCCGGATCCTTCCGCTGTGGCATTTTTTTATCTGGATTCTTCAAGAAATCCTGTGTTCGAGCTTCAAGTTCTTCGGCGTCCAGTACTCCCGTATCTACCAAGTTGTATTCGACGGTCGCAACCCAGTGTCCATAATAGGATGATGTCAGATAGTCCACCGGACGCATTAATTCAATGCCAATTCTGAATTCATCAAAGGCCTTCATCCCTAATCCTTGTGCCATGCAACCAGCCACAAGCGCGAAAGTAAGCTTTTCCCAGTAATGTTTGAAGTAAGGATCGTCTTGTTCTTTTACATACATGACTTTTCCAAATCCATCCATACCTCCAAGATCATGGATCCCGTTCATTTGTATACCTCCTTTTGCTTGATTCGAAAGAATTAGTAGGAAGCTTCCTTTGCTTTCCCTTCATTCGGAATTCCTGCAATCGGACATTCGGCTGTTCCGACCGTTTTTCTGGTGAATGATTCCACGTTTTCACGTGCTTTTTCCGCATCCAGCACCCAGGTTCTGTAGAAGTCAAACGGGCACTCCGCAACCCCTTTGTCGCCTTCTCCGGAGTTGATCAAGCCGGTATAGCCCCGGTGCAGAAGTTTGAACAAATGGTTCTGGGATTGTGCATTCCGTCTGAAATCACGGATCTGCGAGAGGGAGATTTCGGCATATTGGAAGCCGTTTTCTTCTGTTCCGCATTCTCCGAGTGTTCTTCCGTCGAAACCGATAATCGCTGAATGACCAAAATAGGAATAGACTCCGTCGAAGCCGGTGGCATTTGCAACCGCCACATACACGTTATTCGCCCAGGCCATCGCTTTTGCCATGATGATTTGCTGTTCCTTCGCCGGATACATATAACCCTGGCAACGGACAATCAGCTCGGCCCCTTTCATCGCACAGTCACGCCAAATTTCCGGGTAGTTCCCGTCATCACAGATGATCAGGCTGATCTTGATTCCTTTCGGACCTTCCACCACATACGTTTTGTCTCCCGGATACCAGCCTTCAATCGGGCACCAGGGAATGATTTTTCTGTATTTCTGAACAATCTCACCCTTGTTGTTGATGAGAACCAGTGTGTTATACGGGGCTTTGTTCGGGTGATCTTCATGTTGTTCTCCCGTCAGGGAAAAGACACCCCAGGTGTTTGCTTTCCGGCATGCTTCCGCAAAAATCTCTGTTTCCTCGCCGGGAATCGTGCTGGCTGTCTCCATCATTTCTTTCGGATCGTACATGATCCCATGCGTGCTGTATTCCGGGAACACGATCAGATCCATGCCCGGCAGCCCTTGCTTCATGCCGACGACCATTTTTGCAATGTTGCGGGCATTTTCCAACACTTCCTGTTTTGTATGCAAACGGGGCATTTTATAGTTGACCACAGCTACTCCCACTGTGTCATTACTGCTTGAAATGTCTCCATGTCTCATGGATTATCACTCCTTTTACTGATGTGTTCACCAACTATAAGAAGCAAGAAATGTGCCAACTTTACTCTATACGGAGACATTGCTCGTACAATGCCCTTCATCCATATCTCATGGCTTATCACTCCTTTACTGTTGTTTTCACTAACTATAAGAAGCAAGAAATGTGCCAATATTCTTCGGACGGGGATATTACACGTACAAAGCCCTTCATCAAGCAATTATCAGATATTTTCAATAAACTCCCAAAAATTGATGTATACATTTCGGACAATTATGATTTAAAATAATACATGTACATGTCTGATATAAATGGTTCGGGGTGATTCAATGAAGAATAATAACGAGTACTGTATAGGCATCCTTTTTTCTTTGAGTGGAACTACGGCGCTGATCGAAAAGGGACAATATCAGACAGCATTAATGACCATCGAGTTAATAAACCGGTCTGAAGAACTTGGAGTTAAGTTGATCCCTGTTGTTGAAGATATCCAATCGGATACCCTCACTGCAGCTAAAATGGCGGAAAAGCTGGCCAAACAGGGAGTTTGGGCTTTAGTCGGTCCATATACCTCGGCCTGCCGCAAAGCGATTCTGCCGATTTTGGAAAGGTACGATCTCCCTCTTCTTTACCCCACACAAGTTGAAGGCCTTGAGTCCCATCCGAATGTATTCTACTGCGGACCGACCGTATACCAACAGGTCCTTTACCATGTTCCATGGTTGTTGGATCACCTGGGAACCCGTGTTTTCCTGATCGGTTCCGACTATATCTATCCGCGAGAGACCCACCGGCAACTCAAACCGTTGATCAAGCGATATGGAGGAGAGGTTGTAGGTGAATGGTTTCTTCCTCTTGGAAGTTCCGAAATGACCAATGCACTCAGGATGATTGAGAAGGCTAAGCCTGACTTCATTTTCTCCACGATCGTCGGCTCAAGCATCGTTCCGTTTTATCGCCAGTATCGGGAATTTGGCTTTG
>NZ_FORR01000053.1 GCF_900114055.1 Thermoflavimicrobium dichotomicum
GTTCCGCTCCATCTTCTTCCCTGTACCGGAAGCACGCGAATGGGGCAAGCAAATCATTGTTGCCCAAAGTGATGGCGTTGTACGGCAAAAACAACGCTCCCATCCAGTTTGAACCGGAGAAGCAGTCCGTTAGCGAGAGTGTGTCCCTGCCTGCTCAACCTGTCTCCCAGCAGAAAACAAACAAAAGGCAAAGAGGAGGTACCAGTGTGACAGATCAAATGATTGAGGATCACGTAAGGACCATGATCCGGGAAAGCATTGCTGAGGCACTTAAAATGGACGAAGAGCTCATACAGGATGATCAAAGCTTTTCAGAATATGGTGTAGATTCCATTATTGCTGTCAGTTTAATTAAAATCATCAACACAAAATGCAATATAACACTCCAAACGACTGTATTGTTTGACTACAACAATGTAGATAAATTAGTCCGGTATATTATTCAGGAGCATAAATCGGCCATTATTCCTTTGTTGCAAGAAAATATGTCTGCTGAAGAGATGAAAATCGAGGTACAACAAGAAACAAAGCTTTCAGAGCAGAATAAACCAAAGCTTACTTTTAACAGATTCAAGCGAAAACCGTTACGAATGCCTTCCACAGTAGAGAATGTAGAACCAAATGGTTCCTTCTACCGAAGAGTTTTGATTGAAAGACCTGGAGGAATCGATGATCTGCGCGTGGTGGAATCACCAGTCCCGAAACTGAAAGAGGATGAGGTGCGAATTGCTGTACGCGCATTCTCCTTGAATTTTGGAGACTTGCTGTGTGTCAAGGGACTATATCCCACGATGCCGCCTTATCCGTTTACTCCAGGTTTCGAATCCAGTGGGGTTGTGGTGGAAATAGGAAGCAGCGTGACATCGGTTCGTGTAGGGGATGAGGTGATCATTGGTGCCGGAGAAGCTTTTGGAGGGCAGGCGACCATGATTACCTGCAAGGCCAAGCAGGTTATTCCCAAACCAAAATCCTTAACCTTTGAAGAAGCTTGCGCCTTGCCTACTGTTGCAATTACCATGATCGCCGCTTTCCGCCGGGCGCAGCTTAAAAAGGGAGAAAAAATTCTTATTCAGACGGCAACGGGAGGAACGGGTCTCATTGCCGTTCAACTGGCGAAATATTACGGAGCGGAAATCTATGCGACAGCAGGGTCTCAACATAAATTGGAATATTTGAAAAAATTGGGCGTTCCCCATCTGATCAATTACTTGGAAACGGATTTTGAACAAGAGATCATGCGGCTGACGCAGGGAAAAGGTGTTGATGTTGTTATCAATACGTTATCAGGGGATGCCATTCAAAAAGGATTGAACTGTTTGGCTCCAGGAGGGCGGTATATTGAAATTGCCATGACTGCCCTGAAATCAGCCAAGACAATTGATTTGTCCGTATTAAGCAATAACCAGACGTTTCATAGTGTTGATTTGAGAAAACAAGGCTTGGAAAATCCGGAAATACTGAGGGATTACGGGAACGAAATGTTCCAGTTGGTAGAAAAGAAGGTAATCCAGCCAACCATTTGCAAGGTTTTTCCGTTTGATCAGATTAAAGAAGCGTACCGTTACTTGGAAAATAGAAAAAATATTGGGAAGATTGTTGTCAGCATTCCGGATCAGTATCGATATGAAAAGACCACCGTTGAAGAAAACAATTCCATTGAAAAGAGGGAGCTTCATTCACTTCCTTCCATGCAACAAGATTCCATTGCGATTATCGGGATGAGTGGTCGTTTTGGAAAAGCGAATTCCGTTCATGAATTGTGGAAATACCTGGCTAATGGCACGGAGCTTGTGGAAGAGGTTACCAGATGGGACCTATCCGACAAAGACATGTATTGTAAGCATGGAAGCCTGCTGGAAGATATTGATCAATTTGACCCTCTCTTTTTCAATATCTCCGGCCTGGAAGCCACGTATATGGACCCACAGCAGCGCATCTTTCTGGAGGAAGCCTGGAAGGCGCTGGAGGATGCGGGATATGCCGGATCAGGAATGGATGGGCGCCTGTGTGGCGTTTATGTAGGATGCAGCGGTGGGGATTATCAGCATTTGTTCAGGGATCAGGCTCCTCCACAAGCGTTTTGGGGCAATGCCGGCTCCGTGATTCCCGCCCGAATCGCCTATTATCTGAATCTGCAAGGACCTGCGGTAGCGGTGGATACAGCCTGCTCCAGTTCCTTGGTGGCCATTCATCTTGCCTGCCAGAGCTTGTGGTCGAATGAAACGGAAATGGCATTGGCTGGCGGGGTATTCATTCAATCGACTCCAGCGTTTTTTGCCGCATCCAATCGTGCGGGAATGCTCTCTCCAACCGGACATTGCTATACCTTTGATGATCGGGCAGACGGTTTTGTTCCCGGTGAAGGTGTGGGAGTCGTGGTACTCAAGCGCCTCCGGGATGCGATTGCCGACGGGGACCACATCTATGGCGTCATTCGGGGATCAGGCATCAATCAGGACGGTACAACCAATGGGATTACAGCGCCCAGCGCCATTTCCCAGGAACGTCTGGAGCGCCATGTATACGACACTTTCGGCATCCATCCAGAGCAGATCCAGATGGTGGAAGCCCACGGAACGGGGACAAAGCTGGGGGACCCGATAGAATATGGAGCATTGACCCGGGCCTTCCGCCACTATACGGACAAAAAAGGATACTGCGCGATCGGATCGATCAAGACCAATATCGGACATGCGGCGGCAGCAGCAGGAGTTGCGGGATTGATCAAGATTCTGCTGGCCATGAAGCACAGGCAGATTCCGCCTAC
>NZ_FORR01000052.1 GCF_900114055.1 Thermoflavimicrobium dichotomicum
TGAGTCATGCTTTTCATAGAAGCCAATTTGTTCAAAAGCCTTTAAGAGATTTTGAAGCCGTGCTGGTGGAAGAATTTTGACATAATCTCGATCCGTATGATCTACAGCCCCTGCAATGTCTAAATGAGTAATAAAGTAGTATGAAACAGAATGACTAGAAAGTAAAAGATTACTAGGTATTTTGCAAGAGAATGGAAAAACTTTCTTCTCAGATGGTTGTATGTTAAAAGGAGTATGAAACGGAAAAACTTGAACCGTTTGGGTATAGTGATGATTTTTATAATAAAGACTCATCACCAACTCAATATCAATTTTGTTGATATGCTGTTCTACTGTTCCACCTTGGATGACAAGCTCTCCACTTACTTGTTCATCTAATACATACTCTTGTTTGTCTAAAATCAAATCTACTTTTGCCCCACCATGGCCTAATTTAGCTAAAAAATTTTTTAAGACCAATCGAGACTGTACCTCCAATATTTGGAATGTGTAAATCCAATTTGCTTTAATTTTAATATAAACTATGTCAAGTTAATGTTAAGATATTATTAATATTTATTTATACATGGTAATTATGCTGTAATTTTGTGCACTAGTAGGCATTTTTACCCTGTTCTATACACCAAAGTTTATGAAGCCTCGATGGATGAAGGAGCAGGAAGAAATTGATAAATACTGAGATCAATAGAGTTTAAACTTTATATTAGACCAAATTTGGCAGTTTTTTGGCAGTATTATGGCAACAACTGTTCGATATAACGTGTTAAGATGATAGTGTATCAAAGATTAACTATTGCTCGGATGATTCACCATCTATTCATTATCCGCTACCTTTTGGTGGCGGATTTTATTTAGATGATTAAACAGTTCAACGATAAATAATTCGATATAATTTAATATTTTTCATTTCAAACATAAATAAAATATTAAGAGGGTGAATTAATGAGTAATCAAATAAAAGGATTATTAGTAGCATTTGAGACAGATTTAAATGAGGTAGAAACACAGCGAATCATAGATGCGGGGTAGGAAGTGTCACAAAACAAGAATCAACTGTCCAGGATTGGATCATCGTGAGCAAATACGGCTGGAGATGAAAAAGAAGATTGCAGAGTTAATTACCTAAGTTATTACCAAAACGTTGTTTTTTTATTGGAGATGATATGAAAGGAGGAGAACAGTGCTTAATCTTTACTATATCTACCGACCTGCTACCCGAGAGTATTTGCAGTATTTCGATCAGTCAGGACCACATACAGTCTGGGGACATTTACTGTTTGCTTACCCATTTATAAGCCATAAGAAAGCCGAAAAAGTTGCTAAGGAAATTAGTCGGGCTGACAGGATTACTACCCAAGTGATCACAATCAAGGAAGTAGGGCGGAATACAATAGAGTGTGCTGTGGAGGTATAGAATTGGTTGAAGTGTATATCAAAAAAAGTCCCGATTTAGGGACTTATGTAAAGAGATATAGAGATAGAGTGCGGTGTAAATTAGAAAAAGATTACAAATCCTTTTCTACTTACATTTTATCCATATTATATGAATTTAACACAATGTGAGGTGGGTGATGGTATGTAGTGGGCAATAAATTGACGCCAAAACAACAACGGTTTGTAGAGGAATACCTGATTGACTTGAACGCTACACAGGCGGCCATCCGGGCGGGATATAGTAAGAAGACGGCTGAAGCGATAGCAAGCAGGTTGTTGAGAAATGTTAAGGTTCAAACCGCGATCCAACAGGCAAAAAAGGAACGCTCCGAACGAACTGTATCACGCAAGACATGGTCATCGAACAACTGAGAAAATTTGCTTTTCATACATCCGTGATGTAGTGACATGGAAGAACGGCAAAATTCAGATCCGTGACAGTGATGAAGTAGACGGGACGATCATCCAAGAGATCCAGGAGTCTATTTCCGAGTCCGGCCGAAACCTGAAGGTAAAGACCAACGACCGGATGAAGGCATTGGAGATGTTGGCCGAACACCTGGGCATGTTGATGATGCGCCGCAGAATAACAACACAAATATCGTAACAGAGAAGGTCCAGGAAGTTATGTATAACGAAGGATCTGATGTCTTGATTTTGAAGCGCGGTGAAAAATTGCCGTGGTAAATAAAGAAAGCTGGATGGATCCCTCTGTCCAGCTTTTTCATATGAACAATAAAAACTCAGGGTGATAAATCCCTAAGTTGTGAAGAGTTTTTATCATTTTTTAACCAGTTGGTGGGTCTGGATCTAGATTAACTCTTATTGAAATACATTTATTTTTGTTAAGCGTCAAAATTTCCTCCCTGTATAATCATCTATTGTTAATTATATCAACATTGTGTCAAAATGTCCCTGTCATGGATTTTTTGTATCTGAGTAGTCAAAAACTCGAACACCTGATTGCTAAATTTGATGCAACCCAGTTCTTAGGGTTCGGTCGTTCACCCGCTTCAACCGATTCAAAATTAGGATTATGCTCCTTTTGGACACGATTTTATTTATCACTCCCGGTTATCGCGACGGCGCAGACCTAAGAGTCCAAGCAGACCGGCCAATCCAATCCATCCCCAGTCATAATCGTCATCTTGAGTACCTGCGCCAGTCCGACGGATGTTATTCATCATACCGCGGCCCGTATTTTTGTCGTTGTCATTAACTTGAACAACTTGACCAGTAATTTCCGCCGAAACATGCGGGATCTGAATAGCAAAGACGGTCAGCATTACGGTGGACACAAATAAAGCAATAAACTTTTTCATGGTGATACCTTCCCTTCGGTTATGTTTACCTTTAGAATTCCATCCTTAATATTTTTTATACAGATGTTTGTATAGCTGTTTTCAATATGATCTGAGGTTTATTTTTTATAGAATACGAGCGAGAAAACCCCTTAGCTTCAGCTATGGGTATGAGAGTGAGCGTCGGACGGGGGAGGGTGTTCATCCTCTCGCAAGTCCAACATTTATTGTATAAAATAAGTTACTCTTTCATTAGGCTGAAAAGTGAAAACCAAGCAGTAGGTCTAGTTTGAAAAAACTTTTCACCGCTGGACTGGTGGGTTGAGCTTGGTGCATATCCTGTCAGTAGATGGGAATTCCCAAGAATTCCCTTTCGTTTACGCATGGGGAGTGGTCAACGCTATATATACAACGCAAAAGACTTTTTCCAGCAAGGGAAAGTGAACCTACAGCTCGCTCAACAAGCGATGCAAATGCCCGATAAGAAAGCTCTTCTGAATTTAGTATTATCAATGATTTAATGTTATCTAGGTTAAATAATATATAAAAAAGGAATCACCTAGTTTTGGTAATTCCTTTTTTATATATTCCTATCCTTCAATTTGTGTATTTGCATGAAGAGGGGGTGGAACTAGCCAACCTTTTTTCTTCATCAATTTTAACAATTTAGCTCCATATTGGGCTTCTTCCATATGAAACTGACCAAACAACATCGCAAT
>NZ_FORR01000050.1 GCF_900114055.1 Thermoflavimicrobium dichotomicum
CTGACCCAGTGCACGAAATTGCTGAATAGGATTTACTGCCTGAGGTTGACCAGTATGATTCGATTCTTGAGGCTGACCCAGTGCACGAAATTGCTGAATAGGATTTGCTGCCTGAGGTTGACCAGTAGATGCCTGAGGCTGTGCTGTAGGTTGTGATATAGGCCGATTTTTCTTGAAGTATTGAGCCATTGAGATAAATCTTTGCTCATCTTCTGTTAATCCACATGTTCCACAATGAATATGGCGTGTGCTCCCATTGTATGGCATATGGAGTGGTTCAAGTTCATCTTCCTTATACTGCTGAACGATTTCTCCACTCTGTGGGTCCAATTTTACATAAACGGGAGTTTGGTCAATAATTGCAAAACGAGTCCGGTTAGTTTGACATGACGGGCATAAATATGGATGGCTCATAAATTTCTTCACCCTTCCTTTCTTTTTAATTAACATCCCTTAAAACTGTAACTTTATTCAAAATTGGTATTGCTAAAGGCAACCACATCTTCCAAAAAGCCCCTATGGAACATTGGAAAATCTCTTGCAATAAAAACCAAACTAAAAACCCATCACCTGTTCAAAATTGAAAAAGGTGATTGGATGGTCGTCAAAGAAAAAGCCGAGATTCCCAAACTGAACTGACTGGGAAGATCGGCTTTTTTCATGCAAACAAAAAAGCCCTGTTTCCAGGACTGCTTTCGTTACTAAGGAGCTGGTTTCTCATCTTGAGAATCATCTTTCTTTGTTTTCCCAACCTGATCTAAGAGCATCCAGATGACTCGAGCGACTTCTTCCAACCGTTTTTCCCGTTCCTCATCTGAGATCCTCGGCGCAACTATATGAACAATTGATCCCCCTATACGATAAGTTTTATCATATTGAACATGCTCCCGTCTCTCCTGCATGATATCACCTCATTAAATCCTATGCAGGAATCATTAGCGGACAAGCATATTATTTTAGAGAAGGAGGGATCATTTATGGAAAGAGTAGCTATGTATTTGCGTAAAAGCCGTGCTGATCTGGAAGCCGAGGCACGCGGGGAAGGTGAAACACTTACCAAACATAAAAAGATGTTACTGGAAGTAGCCAAACAACAAAAATTGAATATTGTGAAGATCTATGAAGAAATTGCATCCGGTGAAAGCTTGATACATAGACCTGAAATGATGAAGCTACTGAAGGAAGTGGAAATTGGCCTATATGATGCCGTTCTCGTTATGGATATGGATCGGCTTGGACGCGGAAATATGCAGGAACAAGGGCTGATCCTTGAAACCTTTAAGAGATCCCGGACGAAGATTATCACACCACGAAAAGTGTACGACCTGGAAGATGAGTTTGATGAAGAATATAGTGAATTTGAGGCCTTCATGGCCAGGAAGGAATACAAAATAATCAATCGACGGCTACAAAGAGGTAGAATTAGATCTATTGAGGAAGGAAACTATATTGGCACTCGCCCTCCATATGGCTATCAAATTGCCGAAGATAAAAATGGACGTTTCCTAATCCCCCATCCGGATCAAGCGCCGGTAGTAAGGATGATTTTCGAATGGTATACTCATGATGATCCTGATCAAAGACTTGGAACCAACAAGATCGCACATAAACTTAATGAATTGGGGATCCGTACATATACAGGCAAGCGCTGGAATGATATGTTAGTGCTCAATATCATAAAAAATGAAGTCTATACAGGTAGAATTCAGTGGAGAAAAAAAGTATATAAAAAGCCAACAGATTTATCAAAAAAGCGAGAAACAGAGACCCGTCCACGATCAGAATGGATTGATGTAGAGGGAAAACACGAAGCTATTATCTCTGAACAGTTGTTTCAAAAAGCCCAGGAAATACTAAAGACCAGATACCACGTCCCCTACTATCACGAGCGCGGGATTAGAAATCCGTTGGCCGGTTTGATCCGATGCGATATGTGCGGCGGAACCATGATCTATCGACCTTACGGGAGACAAAAACCACATTTAATTTGTTACAATGCATATTGCTCGAATAAAAGTTCACGATTCGAATATATAGAAGCACGCTTGCTCGAATCATTGCGGGATTGGTTGGATCAGTACAAGATGCAATTCGACATTGCAGACACACCGCCCCAAAATAACTTCAAAATAGAATTGTTAGAGGTCACAATTAAAAATCACCAACAAGAATTGAAAAATCTCGAATCACAAAAATTGAGATTGCATGATTTGCTTGAACGAGGTATTTATGATGAAGAAACTTTCCTGGAGCGCTCCAAACATATCGCAAACCGAATGACCGAGCTTCGCGAAAAAATCGAACAAGCTCTCCAAGATCTAGAAAAAGAAAGATTAAAAGAGCAAGCACAAGTCAACATCATTCCCAGAGTGGAGCATGTTCTGGATCTCTATCCAAAGCTCGACGATCCCAAACAAAAAAATGCCTTGCTAAAAAGCATTTTGGATCACTGTACATATAGAAAAGAAAAGCACCAACGTAACGATGAATTTACACTTGTCATCCACCCTAAACTGTGAACTACATCGCCATTGAAATGGCGAGCTTCTCGTTTCATCTGGCGCAGTAACCTGCACCCATCCACGAAGGCATGTTCCATGCCTGAGATATTAAGCAAGTGCTTTTTTCAAGATGTTCCTTGCGGCGTTTACGTCTCTGTCTGCTATATAGCCGCAAGGACATTTATGGGTTCTTTCATTTAGAGTCTTTTTCACTATTTGGCCACATTCAGAACACGCTTGCGATGTGTTGTGGGGATCAACCAATACCACTTTCTTACCAGCGTACTCTGCTTTGTAAGTAGTGAATTGGATAAGCATCCTCCAACCAGCATCCGCAATGCTTTTTGCTAGGTGATGGTTTTTTACCATTCCTTTGATGTTCAAGTCTTCAAATGCGATTAAATCATAATGATTCACTAGATAACGGCTGATTTTATGTGCTGTATCTCTTCTTTGATTCGCTATATACTCATGACATTTCGCCAACATGGCTACAGCTTTACGCCTACGGTTTGATCCTTTTTTTCTACGTGATACCATCCGTTGAAGGTATTTTAGACGCTTTTCTGCTTTACGCAGGTATTTGGGATGTTCAAAGAATTCACCTTCTGATGTTATAGCAAGATGTTTCACGCCTAGATCAACGCCTACTTGCTTTTCTGTCGTTTGTGGTTCTGGTTCAATCTCACAAGCGAAGCAAGCATAGTATTTGCCATTCTTCCTTTTGATGGTACAGGTTTTAATCTTGCCTTCAATTTGTCTATGTAGCTTGATACGTACATTACCAATCTTTGATAGTTTCAAATATTTCCCTTCGATCTTGAAACCACCTTTAGGATAAGGTTGTGGGTAAGTAATGCTATCATATCTGTTCTTACCTTTAAAGCGAGGAAAACCAGCTTTTTCACCATTTTTTAAGCGACGGAAAAACGATTTGAATGTTTTATCAAGTCGTTGACAAACATCCTGTAGTACTTGTGCGTTTACTTGCTTAAACTCTGGAAATTCTTCTTTTACTTTCGGTAACTCTTTATTCTGTGTGTAGAAAGTCAAAGAAATATCCCGCAGTTTGTAGGCAAGCTTTCTCTGTTCCAGCATCGAATTATAGAGCCAACGGCATAGGTATAGTGTCTGTTCGATTATTTCTATCTGTTGCACTGTTGGTTCCAGCTTGAACTTGTATGTTTTTAACATTTGTTTTTCACCTCCTTGTTTTTACACTTGAATTATACAATATATTCACGTACAAAAATCTAGGGTGTTTTTTTTAACAGATAAGAACTTAAGGTTAATTCATT
>NZ_FORR01000066.1 GCF_900114055.1 Thermoflavimicrobium dichotomicum
TTTTATGTATGAAAAGTCTAATGAAGTAACGGGCGTTTCTCTTTTTTGGGAGAGCTCATCAAATCGGTTTAAATCGATTGGATAATGAATTCGATGCGGTATTTTTTAGAGCTTATTTCAAAAAGAGAAGTTATGCATCATAATGAATACTATGGAATATTACAGCAGACATGAGTTAACCGATTATCAATGGAAATTGATCGAACCTCTTTTACCAAAAGGGAAAAAAAGAGGTCGACCAATGGTCGACCCAAGGAAAACATTAAATGGAATCGTGTTCGTACTGAAAACAGGATGTGCTTGGGCAGACATGCCCAAGGCTTACGGTTCCTATGTTACCTGTTGGAGAAGATTAAAGCAATGGCAAAAAGACGGAACTTGGGAAAGAATTTGGCGAAAACTTCTCCAACAATGCGATGAACAACAAAAAATCAGACTGGGAGTTTTGTTTTTTGGATGGAACCTTTGTTCCCGCTAAAAAAGGGCGATGCAGTTGGAAAAACCAAGATTGGAAAGGGAACAAAGGTAATGATGGTAACAGATGGAAACGGTCTTCCCTTATCCATCTACATAGCCAGTGCTCAACCTCATGAAATCCGACTCGCTGAAAGAACATTGAGGGGGATTCGTGTTCCTCAACCCTGTGGTAGACCAAAAACACGACCAAAGATCTTAATTGCAGACCGTGCTTATGACAGTCAAGCTTTTCGAAAGAGCCTACAAAAACGTGGCATCAAATCTTGCATTCCTACCCGAAATCATCGAAGAATCAAGCACGGACGTGCTTCAAAAGTTCGTCATCTATATCATCATCGCTGAAAAATCGAACGTTGTTTTGCCTGGATGGATCAATTCCGCCGTCTTGTCGTTCGTTTCGAACGACAAGCAATCTTATTTAAAGGTTTTTGTTTAATTGCTTGTATCATTTGGACTTTAAATACATTAATAGACTGAATTTTTTGACACAAGGTAGATCATACTCCTACTAAACAGTCAACTGTAAATTTATATAAATAATTACTTTTATTGCTTAATGTTTTTATCTGCTTTCATTTTTTGTTTCTATCTTTCATTTTTTGTTTCTATATGGATCATGAATAATTATTCTTTACTTATTCATTTTGAAATAAGCTCTACTACAGGTGGTTCGGATGCAGTAGAAACAGCTATTAAAATAAGCAGGGGCAAATAAGATCGCATCATCTGGTACATTGTAATAAATGTTTTAGTTTTTTGGTCTCTTGCTTCTCGGGATGAAGCGCTGGTACTGAACTCTGTAGGGGGCGATAAAAAAACACTCTAGGAAATATTTCCTAGAGTGTTTTTTATGCCGGGTGGGGGACTCGAACCCCCAACGAGCAAAATGCTCACCTATGTGTAGTAT
>NZ_FORR01000049.1 GCF_900114055.1 Thermoflavimicrobium dichotomicum
CTGTTGAGTGATTTCAACACCCTGTATCAGCAAGAAGAAAACAAACTGCCCGCGAAGTCCAGTTCCTATCAAGCATGGGCGACAAAATTAAAGGAATATGCCATGAGTCCAACTTTCCGCAAAAAGGAAAGACCTTACTGGGAAGCGATTGCCGAAAGTCATGTAGCTCCGCTTCCGAAAGATCAGGCGGTGGATCAGGGAACATTTGGTGATCGGAAGACGATCACGGTCAGCTTGACAGAGGAAGAGACACAGCAGTTGCTCACAGAAGCCCATCGTGCGTATCAGACGGAAATCAATGATTTGCTCCTTACCGCTCTCGCTCTCACGGTGAAGGAATGGACAGGCGAAACACGAGTGGCCCTGAATTTAGAGGGGCATGGTCGGGAAGAGATCCTGGAAGGAATCGATCTGACTCGAACCGTGGGATGGTTTACCTCGATCTATCCGGTGTTGTTCGAACTAAAAACCGATGATCTCTCAACCGCAATCAAAGAAGTAAAAGAGACCTTGCGCCGAGTTCCCAATAAGGGCGTCGGTTATGGCCTGCTCCAGTATTTAAGCGAAGAAAAGATTGATTTCCGTTTACAGCCCGAGATGAGTTTCAACTATCTGGGGCAGTTTGGACAAGAAGGAGCAGACCAAGAGATCGCGACCTTACCGATGGGACACCAGATTAGTCCACGCAATCACCTGACTCATGTACTGGACGTGAACGGAATCGTTATGAATAACAGGCTGTATCTGAATTTTAACTTCAACCGAAAAGCATACGAATCCGAAACGATAGAGCAATTGGCAAATCGATATAAGCAAGATCTGCTTGCAATCCTATCCCATTGCTTACAAAAAGAAGAGCAAGAGCAAACACCAAGCGATTTTAGCATCAAAAAATTAACCGTGGAAGAACTGGATGATATTTTCGAGGCTTTTGAAGAGGAAGAAATTAAATAAGGTGAAGAAGAATAATCCTGGTTCTCCTTTGCCGCTGGTGTAAGGCGGGAAAGGAAGCTAATCCAAAAATGAGCCTGTTGACAAATCCAAGATCAAAAAATGAACTTTGTTAACAGGCTCAAAATAACCATCAAGATAAATTCACAGGTTTCGGAGTGGTCGGCGTGTTTAATCGGAAAAACATCAAAAATATGTATCGTTTATCTCCGATGCAGCGAGGCATGTTGTTTCACTACTTAAAAAATCCAACGAGTGAAACCTATTTCGAACAGATTGATTTCCAGATTGAAGGGACCGTTCATCCCTCTTACTTAGAAGAAAGTTGGAATCGGCTGATTGAAAAATATGATCTTTTGCGGACGGTGTTTCTCTACAAGAAGATTAAAGAGCCGACACAAATCGTGTTAAAGGAACGAACAGCGACGATTCATTTTGAAGATCTTTCTCACCTGGAAAAAGAAAATTGCCGCCAATATATTGAAGCGTTTAAGAAAAAAGATCGAAAGACAGGTTTTCAGCTGTCTCGTGATCTCCTCATGCGTTTGGCGTTATTTAAAACAGGAGCCAATACATATCAATTGATTGTCAGCTTTCATCATATCTTGATGGATGGTTGGTGTTTGGGCATTGTTTTACATGATCTGTTTGAAATCTATCGCTGTCTATTAAACAACCAGCCTGTTCCACAAGAAGCGGTCATTCCTTATAGCAAATATATTGAGTGGTTAGAAGAACAAGATGAAGAAGAAGCCAAGGCTTATTGGCGGGCGTATTTACAGGGATATGAGCAGGTATCGGGTTTACCTTTTCCGGCTTTTGCCAATAGTGAAACAGCGAATGAACATGAAGTATTGACATATGAGTTCACTTCTCATCTCACTTCTCAGTTGACTAAACTGGCTAAGTCGTATCAAGTCACATTAAATACCGTGTTTCAGACCATTTGGGGTGTCTTACTGCAAAAATATAATCAAACGAATGATGTCGTGTTTGGATCTGTCATATCTGGACGATCCGCAGAAATTCCAGGGATTGAAAGAATGGTTGGTTTATTCATCAATACCATTCCGGTCCGGATTCAAAGTCTTGAGGGAGAGACGTTTGCTGACTTACTCACCAAAGTGAAGCAATCGGCTTTGTCTTCTGAACAATATGGTTATCTCTCATTAGCTGATATCCAAGCAGAAGGGGTTAAAAATCAAACCTTATTCAATCATATTCTGGTGTTTGAGAACTATCCCGATTATACCGACGCTCATCAACATAATCAGGAGACACTGGGCTTTACTGTAGTGGATCGGGAAGTATTTAGTCAAACCAATTATGATTTGAGTGTGCAAGCGTATCTTAGAAATGAAAAATTACACCTCATCCTCACGTTTAATGGACGTGTCTATCCTCGTGTTTGGATGGAAAAAGTGTTCACCCATTTCCATGAAATCGTGATGGATGTGATTGAGCGTCCAGACATTCCTTTAGCGGAAATTGATATAGTTCCCGAAGCGGAAAAATGTCAGTTGCTGGAGGAATTTAACAACACAGATGCAGACTATCCACGGGATAAAACGATTCATGCCCTGTTTGAAGAACAGGTCGAGAAGCACCCCGATCGGGTGGCTTTGGTCTTCCAGGGACAAACGATGACGTATCGGGAGTTGAATGCACGGGCCAACCAATTAGCGCATGCCTTGCGGAAAAAAGGAGTTCAGCGGGATCAAATCATTGGTTTGATTGCCGATCGCTCGATGGAGATGATTGTAGGGATTCTCGGGATTTTGAAATCCGGAGGAGCCTACATGCCGATCGATCCGACTTATCCGGGAGAGCGCATTCGTTACATGTTGGAAGATAGCCAGGCAAAGCTCTTGGTTGTGCAACGTGCGGAAATGATTCCAGCCGATTATAAGGGAGAGATCCTCTTTTTGGGAGAAGGATTCGAGGAACTTGCCTCCAATCCGGAGCCGATCAACCAAGCTCAAGATTTGGCCTATGTGATCTACACATCCGGTTCGACGGGAAAACCCAAAGGAAACCTCACCACTCATCAAAACGTCGTAAAAACGATCATCAACAATGGGTATGTGGAGATTGAGGAAGAAGACCGGATCTTGAACCTGTCCAACTATGCATTTGATGGCTCCACCTATGAAATCTACAGTGCCCTTCTGCATGGTGCGCGGTTGGTACTGATTCCAAGAGAAGTGGTGCTCAACACGGCGGAACTTGCCCGTGTGATTCGGGAGGAGCAGATCACCTCGACCTTTATGACCGCATCGTTGTTTAACACCCTGGTTGAGTTGGATGTGTCTTGCCTGAAATCCATGCGGAAGCTCTTGTTTGGTGGAGAGAAAGCCTCGGTCAAGCATGTTCAAAAAGCGCTGGAAGTACTGGGAGAACATTGTCTGATCAATGGATATGGGCCGACAGAGACTACCGTATTTGCGGCAACGTATTCCGTGGATCATCGTGTAATGGAGACCGATATGGTGCCAATTGGACGCCCCATTCATAATACCCGCATCTACATTGTCAACCAGCACAACCAATTGCAACCCATTGGGGTACCGGGTGAGCTCTGTGTGAGTGGAGAGGGACTGGCCCGTGGATACCTGAATCGACCGGAGTTAACCGCCGAACGGTTTGTAGAGAATCCTTTTGTCCCCGGTGAGCGGATGTATCGGACAGGAGATTTGGCTCGCTGGTTACCCGATGGCAACATCGAGTACATGGGACGCATGGATGAACAAGTGAAGATTCGTGGTTTCCGGATTGAACTCGGGGAGATTGAAGCGAAGCTGCTGGAGCATCCGGTCGTACGGGAAGCGGTTCTTCTGGCCCGAAGAGATGAGCAAGGTCATTCATATCTCTGTGCGTATCTGGTGACAGATGGCCCTTGGACGGTAGCAGAGATGCGGGAACATCTGGGGCAATCCTTACCAGAATACATGATTCCTTCTTACTTCGTCGGATTAGAGAAATTACCACTGACCACAAATGGAAAAGTGGACAAACGCGCGTTGCCTGAACCGCGTGCCGATCTCATGAGCGAAGGGTATGTTGCTCCAACCAATGCGACAGAAGAATCGTTGGTTCAAATTTGGAAAGACGTACTGAAAGTGGAGCAA
>NZ_FORR01000047.1 GCF_900114055.1 Thermoflavimicrobium dichotomicum
GTGCCCTTAGTAGCTTAACCTGTTGCTAAAGGTACTCGTCTCGGTGATACCCTTGACTTGACTTCATTTCCTTATCTAATTTTCAAGGTGCGTTTTTTCATTTTCACCGCTCATCGCGGCGACAGTGAATAATATATCATGCTTCGACAAAAGATGCAATACCTTTTTTTATATTTTTTCTCCTAATCTCTCTTTCTATGCCAAAATGAAAAAGGCCGTCATTCGACAGCCTATCAAAACAGGTATGTTACCATTTAGTTGTATCCCATAGCCTAACCCAATCGAATGAAACACTCACCCAAAATTTCTTCTCCCCACTTCAATTGTAAACGATCCCCATCTGTTACTGGACCTACACCTGCAGGCGTTCCTGTATAGATAATATCTCCTGCCCCAATCCCAAAGTGTTGGGAACAAAATAGAATAATCGTCTCCAAATCAAATAACATATCCTGAATGTTGCCTCGCTGTACTTCCTGTCCATTCCTGATCAATGAAAAGTCCACTTCTTTACAGGCTTCAACACCTGGAAATGCTCGAAATTTAGTGATAATCGCCGAATTTGGAAATCCCTTTGCCAATAACCAAGGGTGTCCTTTCTTTTTTAATTCACTCTGGACATCGCGCAAAGTAAAATCAATACCAAGTGCAAATTGATCTACAACATCTTCTACTTTCATACCTGGCTTATATGGTTTGGAAATATGTATCACAAATTCTGCTTCATAATGAACTTCTCCCCGATTACCAGGCAATACAATCTCCTGACCAGTCGTTTCAACCAAAGCATGGGTCGGCTTGGAAAAAATCATGGGAGACTTGGGAACTTCATTGCCCAATTCTTGTGCATGTAAACGATAGTTTCTTCCTACGCAATAAATATTTCGGATATCGTCCATTTTCTTCCTCTTTCCTTGCTAGTGTATACGATGAAGAATAATGATATTTTATTACCATCTATTATGGTTTAGAAAAAGCTTGGTGTAAAGATTCTTTCATTTCAACAGAAATTACATTATACTTGCCCAAACAATCCATCATCCCACGAGTTATTCAAAAGGATCACAAACGACTTTCCGCTCACTGGATAGGAATTGGCCATCTAACATAAAAAAGCATCTGCCTGATATGGCGGATGCACAAAGTTTTCATGATCAGTTTAATACGTATATTGATTGCTTATCTTTTTATTATATCTTTGAACAGCTACCACTGCCCAAATGCAACTAATAATATGGACAAGTATTAATAAGGGCATTAAAAATCCAAGCGTTAACAAACCCAAAACAAACACAACAAATTCTACACACAGCATAATAATACCACCAAGTACAGATGCATAGAGTAAACCCAATCCACCAAACAGAATTGCCAAAATCAAGGCAAGTCCCACACTTTTTTCTTTTACAACAATGATTGGACGTTGATCTTGAGGGTTCAATCGAATTTCCTCCTTTTAATATTTGACATTTTAATTGATCTAATTATGTTTTATTTTATGAAAATTATAATTAATAATCAACTATTAATTTTAATAATTTTTTATTAAAATCCGTCTCTATATATTTTAAAAAACCTTACTAACATATCGAGCAGGGAAATTGATAGAGAATATAATGCGAATGAGAAAAGGGGATTGCCTGTATATGAAAGTAAAGGAACATATTGATAGCCAATTTTATGGCCTTATTATTATTTGGACACCACTTATCTATTTTTAAAGTCATCTTGAGTTTTGTCCACCTTTTCTACTAGCTGCACTGGGGAATATCGGCGCCGTCTAAAAGGACATCCACATCCATCCAAGCAAATAATCAATAAATTCATTGCAGATAAGCACTAATTATTATAAAATTTTTTATATAATAAATAATGAAACCAAAAGGAAGGTTGCAAGTTGGATAAACCCATTTTTTTAAAAGGCGGAAATTTGATTGACGGAAATGGTGGAGAAGTATTGGAAAATGCAGGTGTTTTCATTGAAGGAGAGCGAATCAGTCAAGTAGGTCCTGTTAACGAACTGAAGATTCCGGATGATGCAGAAGTGATTGATACAAGTGGATACACCATCATGCCGGGTCTGATTGATGCCCATATGCATTTGTTTGGCGTTACTTCACTGAACCTGGCGATCGCTTTCCTGGAGCCAAACGAAATCCAGCTAGGACGGGCATTGACAGATTTACCCAAACTGATTAACGCTGGCTTTACAAGTGTAAGGGATGTCGGAAGTCCCATCTCCATCTATATCAAACAACTGATCCAAGAAGGATTATATCATGGTCCACGCATAAAAACCGCCTATAACATGCTGACACAGACAGCCGGACATGGCGATCTTCACATGCTGCCTCCGGAGTTGAACAAAAACCGTGTTTGCGATGGCGTAGATGATTGCCGTAAAGCTGCCAGGGAACAATTCCGGGCTGGTGCAGACTTTATTAAAATTTGCTCCACAGGTGGTGTTTTATCGGAAAAAGATGATCCACGTTTTTCCCAATTCACTATCGATGAAATCAGGGCGATCGTATATGAAGCAGAAGCGGTTGGCTCTTTTGTCGCTTCCCATGCCCAAGGTACGCAAGGGATCAAAAATGCCCTGATCGCTGGGGTCAAAACGATCGAACACGGCATCTTTATTGATGATGAGGGTATCGAATTGATGCTGGAACGGGATGCGATTCTTGTACCTACTTTATCGATCGTGCATCGACTTATTACCGAAGGGGAAAAGCATGGCGTACCCGAATTCGGGCTAAGAAAGTCCAAAGAGATCTATGAGATTCATAAAATCAACATGAGAAAAGCCTATGAAGCAGGGGTCCAAATGGTGATCGGGACGGATTTTGTTGGCTGTTCACCTGTTCCACATGGTGAAAATGCATTGGAATTGGAACTGTTTGTAAATGATCTCGGATTTAGCCCGATGGAGGCCATTGTCGCTGCCACAAAAACCGCCGCTAAAGCGATGGCGATGGAAGATGAGATTGGAACGATTGAAGCTGGAAAGTATGCAGACATTCTGGTCGTAGCAGGTAATCCGGCAGAAAATATAAAAGTTTTGCTTGATACGAATAACATTAAAAAAGTGTTTGTTGGAGGAAAACTGTTAAAAGACATTTAGAAAGCTGTCGGGATCTCTCGACAGCTTAATTGGTTGTTTTTATTGAACCGCATTTTTTTTCCATTGAATATAACCATAGATGGATAAGATGATCATTAAACACCAAAATATGATGATTGCAATATCATAAACAACTAGATCCTCCAGGTCCGTGATATACCAAATAATTAAAATGGCATAATATGAAATAAAAACAAGCCAGCCATGCACGCTTCTTCGAATCAACAAAAACATTCCCAAAAGTATTCCTATTCCCAATCCGTCGAAAAGAAAAATCAGATCATCCGTCATCATATCCTTCACTAAAATAATACATATACCTATCGTTAAATAAATAAGCATCATCAGATTGGTAACCTTGGTTGACAACGACTTTTTCCCCTTATAGGAAGAACGAAACCAAAAAAAACAGCCGTAAAGACTTATCATAATTAGAGATATATCCACTAAAAACAGCACTTCATTACTATATGAGTAGGATATTTCTATAACTCCTGCCAGCATGCTAAACAAAAAGCCCCAATAAATCTGTCGAGCAAGCAAATATGCCGCTAAATAAAAGCACCACTCAAATGGGTAACGAATATATACCCACTCCTTTAATATCAAATACTCTACGATTTCCATTCCAACTAACAAGACGAGAAAAATGGTGAAATGTTGGATATTTAACGTCGGCTTCATCGCTTCGGACAATAAATCCTGGTTCACTTTCTGCCTTGTTTTTTCTGGCTGTTCTTTTTTTGGTTGAGTGTTTTTATGCAGTTCCAACCATTTCCGTGCTTCTGCATGTCCTTTCTTCGCTGCCTTTGTTAACCATTTGATCGCTTCATATGTATCTTTCTTCATCTCCCGCCCATGGAGCAATCGCTCACCCAATTCTGCCATCGCTTCCACCACATTTTGCTTAGCCGCTTGTCTTAACCATCTCTCTCCTTCCTGAGCATTCCGCAAAAACATTTCTCCTTGATAGAAACACCGACTTAAACGATGCATGGCTAACGCATGTCCCTTATTGGCTGCCCGAATCAGCCATTGAAGTCCAATTAGCCGGTTTTGCTCAGGCTCTGTCACTTCAAACAGACGGCATCCGAGTGCATACATGGCTTCGACATCACCGGACTCAGCTGCCTGAATTAGAACATCTCCTTTATTCATGAATTCATCTTCTCTATACGTCTCTGTTTTATCTATGGACTCAACCTTTTTTTCACCCATTGACAACGAAAAGATCCATAAATTATACTCCTGCCGCTTTTGTTTATCCAATAAGATCGTTTGTGCTTCTTCCAATAAACGAAGTCGGCGTTCTGCTTCGATCCGTCTCTCAAAATTCGGTGAATTGATTCGGTGGTTCCAGATGCGAAATTGCTTGTGCAGCGCTTGCCGGATGATCTCTTCATCATCAGTGGGTGATATTTCCAACAACAAATAATAATTATGCATATTCAACACCTTTCTGCCAAAATCGGTCGCTCATCGTGTCTATTCCTCTGTCATTTCATCCAAGATGTTTGTGTTGAAAACTTTAAAAATGCGTTTATTGAATCAATATACGGTTCAATCATAAAATCAGTCGTCTCACTTACGAATAAATGTTTTTTACTTTGATTTATATGGAATTTTATCATATAATTATTGATTTATTCAATTTTGACTTTACAAATGGAAATCTTTCGCCCTAATGAGCTTGACTTCCTGTTTCTGGTCAAATTGTGGTTTATCGTTGGGTTGCTGGTTTTGGGACTACCTCTGCAAGAATGTTGAATATCACCCCTTTGATTTTTAGGCACTCTTTTTCGGCGGGATTATCAATAAATCTATTTCTTTCAAAATTAACCCTGGATATATGTAACAATTTTGAATAACTTTTGTTTCTATTTCTACAAATAGAAGATTATCGGGCTTATAGTGTTGGATGAACATCTTCTAAAAAGAAAACCAAGCAGATTTCATTCTGCTTGGTTCTTCGCATTGCCTGGCAACGACCTACTCTCCCAGGGGTCTTCACCCCAAGTACCATCGGCGCTGGAGGGCTTAACTTCCGTGTTCGGGATGGGAACGGGTGG
>NZ_FORR01000075.1 GCF_900114055.1 Thermoflavimicrobium dichotomicum
CGGAACAGCGGCGCCTGACTTAAGTCAAAGGGGCGGATGAATGCCTCGATCTGTTGCTCCACTTCTTCTTCCGTTGCTTCGATGAACGTCCATGGAACCTTTACTTGCGGATGGACCTTCTGCACCAGTTCTTCCTCAATCAGATGGAACGAAGTCCGAAGCGATTCATGCCGTTTGACCAAGCCTTCAACCGCTTGACGCAATCGCTCCACTTGCAGTGGACCTTTGACTTCCATCACCAGTGGCATATTGTAGTTGGTATTCGCTGCTCCCTGTTCCAATTGGTAAACGGCGTACATCCGTTTTTGCGCTGAGGATACAGGATACCATGCCTTCTCTTCCACGGGTTCAATGGTCGCATAGCGTTTTTCTTCCAATTTCTGAATACGTTCTGCCATTTCTTTCACTGTCGGATAAGCAAACAGATCCGCAATGGAGATTTCCACTCCCCATGATTGATGAATGCGAGATGCCAACTTCATCGCTTTGAGGGAGTGCCCACCTAACTCAAAGAAATGAGCATAAATGCCAACTCGCTCTACGCCCAGAATCTCTTGGAATAGTTGGCATAGTCCTTCTTCAATAGGATGGGAAGGGGCCACAAAATCCGCATCCAACGAATTACGCTCGGGTTTGGGCAATTCTCTCTTATTCACCTTGCCATGAACGGACTTTGGAAGCTGCTCCAATTCCATGAACACCTCAGGAATCATATAGAAGGGCAGGATTTCGCTTAAGTGCTGACGAAGCTCAGAAACGCTCCAATTTCCTTCTGATACGATATAAGCACAGAGAAATGCGTCTTCTCCTTCCACTCCTTTGTGCGCAACGACTGCTGCTTCTTTCACCGCAGGATGCTCCAGCAAGCGGGACTCGATCTCTCCCAGCTCAATTCGGAAACCACGAATCTTTACTTGCTCATCGATTCTTCCCAAGTACTCTATCGTTCCATCCGGTAACCAACGAGCCAAATCGCCCGTTCGATAGATGCGCTCACCGGGAACATACGGATTGGAGATAAATTTTTCTTTTGTTAACTCCGGCTGTTTCCAGT
>NZ_FORR01000022.1 GCF_900114055.1 Thermoflavimicrobium dichotomicum
CAGCTGTCCATTTTCTCCTTCCCATTGAAAACGACCCCTTTCTTCTTCCTTCATTATAACTTAAACTTTGTCTGGAAGATTATGGGGTCATTATACTCCTCATCATTCTCGATATCGTACTTTTTGAGAATATCCTGTCTTGTACCTTCATCTCTATATTTCACTCTATTATCTTTCAATGTATAATCCTTACAAATGTATGTAAATTGAATGCAATCATTTGGACTGTCATCAAAATCATTAATGATCATTACATAAATTTCATCGTCAAAACAGCTGTAATTCTATCCCATGTATACCACCAAGGTTGAGTAAATAACAATATAATACTCCTTTCTTCAATTGTTTTAACTTTTTTATTAATCATCTTCTCCTTCTATATTATCTTTCTCTAATATCTCATTAAGATGCTTTATCATATCTAAATGCTTCATAATAATACCAAGTGCAGGGAATATAAAATATGAAGCAGACTTTACATTATCCCAATAATAACTTATCTTACCGCTTCCTTTTACTATACCAACTGTTTCAGTAAACAAAAATTTTCCACTGGATTCTTTAAAACTAATATCAATTGTAGTAACTTTTTCATCTACAGGATTCAAAAAGTTACTATTTACTTTTTTATACTTTTCGGCTATAGCTTTGAATAATGAACTTTCCTTGAAATCAGATGGCAATTCAGGTAATCCCGATTTATAAAAAATATCATCTTCAGGTAGAGATCGCCAAATTTCCTCAATTAACTCCATTTCAAAAGGTGCCAGATTAATTTCAACTGTAACTTCCTCACCTGGAAGTAACGAATTTGGGATATTACTTTTCATATTATTTTCCAGACAACGAGATCGGTCTCTACTACGAAAATATACTTCTACAGAATTATGTTTATTAATTTCGTTTCTAATACCTCTAAATTCTAAATATTCAACATAAATATTCCAATAAGGTGAACCCTTTTCCTCAATGTTGCATTCTGTAATATATACTGGCACATTTCCTATATTTGTTGCTGTTACGATCAAAATTCGTTTCTTTTCTTCCTCAACCTCTTTTTCTTTTATAGCTATATGTATTGATATTTTCGGTTCTCGTTCCTCCTCTGAAATCTTCCTCTGTTCCTCAATCTGTTTAAGAATCAACTGTTTATTCTCCTCTGCTAACCGCTTATTCTCATTGATCTGCTCTTGTAACATCTCACGTGATAGCTTCTCATTCCTACGAACTTGCCAATAAACTGCACCAATTGCTGCAATCGAACCTAATCCACCTACCCATTGCCCAACTGCTGCAATTCCATCCCATGTGTACCACCAAGGCTGACTAAAAAGAAACATAACATTCCCCCTTTTCTAAATCATAGAGAAAGAAAATACTAAGTACAAGATCAAACAGGGGTGTTATCATGTTAATGGAACAGGGGTTTCAAGAGTTCCAACAATTATTCAAAAGATATATTCACTTAAAAGTCTCCATTCTCGCTTTGCAACAGGATTTAGAAAGAATCTGCTACTAAAGATGGGGTCTATCTATGCAGAGTGGTTAGGATTGGTAATCGACCGAATCAATTAGGATTTAGTTAAGATGAGAAGACAAATGAAATCGATAAATGGAAAGATTGTTGAAGTCAGACAGAAAGAAAAACACGATTGGTTAAGTATGAGCATCGAGATTATCAAAATAAGGGAGAATACTTGAATTCGATGATCAAAGTAGAGTGTAAGAAGTTTTTGAAGTAGTATTTGAAATATTCCTGGTAGACCCGGAGGGAAGCATCTGTCGATTTTAGTATCACCTTCCTAATAAATGAAAAAATGACTTGAGATGCCAAAAGGACTCAAGTCATTTCGTGTTTATGATAAGGTTTAAGATACATTTGAATACACAGGAGAAGGAATCCTTGGATACACTCGGAATACATGCCGAAACACTGCTTCTGCTTTTTCTTTTACATCTTCTTCATCATAGTGATCAACTGGTAGTCCTGTTTCGTCATTCCAAAGGAAATCAAAGATCGCCGTCCTTACTGCATCTCGAGTAGCCTTTTTCTCACTCCAATGATCTACTTTTAGCTTCTCTGCCTTGAGGGTTTCAAGTAGTTCGATGGCTACTTTTTTGATGCGTTTGATCTCTTTTTTAGTAAGATTCGGTTTTATAAGGAGATCAAAAATGGCCAAGCTTTCTTCATCTAAACCTTCTCGAATGGCTCTTTTCTCTTCTGCATCTAGTTCTTCCACAAAACGTATTAAAGATTCAAAGGTAGCTTCAATCGTTTGTCGATCCTTTTCACGGTTATATTCCGATATGATCTCTTCGTAACGTTTTTGAAGGTCAATGCGCAGAGGGTTTTGATTTAGCAGACGTTTGACTCGTTGTTCAATTGCATGTCTTAGGTTTTGAACGGTAGTGTTTTTTGTCTTGCTTTTTTCAAATTCTTTACGCAAACGTTCGAAGTCAATAGCTGAGATGTCGAAGGGAGTTGTTTGTTTGTACTCTTTGGGAACAGTTGTGATGGATTCGTCAACGACTTTGCGAAGTTCTTGGAGAATGTCGCTAATGTCCACTTTTTCCCGATCTTTTTGTAAACTGCGATAAATAATATTGATTGCGTCTACCTCTTTCCGATACTGATTGACTTCTTCGATGTTAAGGCATGCTTTGAATTTCTTAAATACCTCTCGGCACATGACTTCAAAACGTTTACGTGTCTCATCATTTTCGTTTGCTGCTTCTTTGGCAGTGACAATGGCGGCATTTCTTTGAAATCCAGTTTTCTCAATGATGTCATCCAAAGATGCTCCTCGCTTTTGTAAAAACGTATGGATCATTGAGATAGATTCAGCTAGATCGCTTAACAGATCTTCTTCTGGTTTAGTGGGATCTTTTTCACCTTTTTCGAGTTTACGTCCATGATCCCCTTGTCCGGCATAGGTAGCAAGTGCTTTTCGTAAGTTCTTTAGAATGCCACAGTAATCGACGATGAGACCATTGTTCTTTCCTTCATGAACTCGGTTAGCTCGTGCGATGGTTTGCATCAGGGTATGGGCTTTCAGAGGTTTGTCAAGATAGAGATTGGAGAGGGAAGGAACATCAAATCCCGTTAGCCACATCGCACAAACAATGACGATACGGAAAGGATGCGTATGATCTTTAAATGCAGTTTCCAGATCAACACGACGGTCACCGCCAATATCAAAGCCTTCTTTCATCAGTTTTCGGTGTGGAGTAATATCTAACCCATGCTTGCGAAACTTCTCGACCTCTCCTTGCTCTTCACTCACTACTACTGCCATTAAAGTTTCCTTCATCCAGGCAATTTGCCGAATAAGATCATCTTTTTCTTGCCAATCAGAGATTTTCGATACTTTTAATTCCAGCTCTTTGATTCTCTTTTGCCAATATTTCTGGATCAGGTTATACATCCGAACACAGGTGATTTTGTCAATACAAACAAACATTGCTTTACCCGTTTCCCAAGCCTTGGAATAATGATCCACGAAATCGTTGGCGATTTGTTTGAGACGTTTCTCAGCTGTGAGAATGTGGTATTCCCGTTTTAGTTCTTTTTGTAATTGCTGTTCTACATCGGAACCTTCAATTTCTAATTCTTCTAGCTTTTTGGCGATTTTCTCGTTGAGATCATTGGTTGAAATCCCCAGTTTATCGCCACGTGCATCGTAATAGAGTGGAACAGTGGCTTTATCTTCAACAGCTCGCTGAAAGTCATATGTGGAAACGTAGTCACCAAAGACTTGACGGGTGATTTCATCATCGGTGAAAAGAGGAGTTCCCGTAAAGCCGATTACGCTCGCATTTGGGAGAGCATTTTTCATGTTCAGTGCAAGCCGTCCATACTGGCTACGATGTGCTTCATCACTTATGATTACAATATCGTCTCGAAGAGAGTATCCTTCACGTGGATCAACATCTTGATTGAATTTCTGGATGAGTGTGAAAATATAAGCTTTGTGTTGCCCCAGAAGATCTTTCAAATGTTCACCACTTGTTGCTCGGCAGGAATCACGATCATTATCTACTAGACCACATCCAGCGAAGGTTTTATAGATTTGAGAATCTAAATCTTCCCGATCTGTAACAATGAGGAAGGTAAAATTACCCCCAATTTTCCGACGAACTTTGCGAGTGAAGAAAACCATAGAATAACTTTTTCCAGATCCTTGTGTGTGCCAAAAAACGCCTAGTTTCCCTTGGCGTTTTTTTCTTTCTTTAAATGCTTGAATTGCTCGGTTTACTCCTAGGAACTGATGGTTTCGAGCCAAGATTTTAACCGGTGTCCCTGATGATTCATCGAAGAGCAAGAAGTTTTCAAAGAGATCCATGAAGTTTTGCTTATTGCAAACTCCTTTTAGCAGTGTTTCTAGTTTAACCTCTCCCGGATCCTCCTCGTCTAACCGTTTCCATTCATGAAAATGTTCAAAACGACTAGAAATTGTTCCTATTCTCGCATCCACTCCATTGGTCAGTATGATGAAAGCATTGTGGTGGAACAAATGTGGAACGGTATCTTTGTAATCGGAAAGATTTTGTTCATAAGCCAGTCGGATGTTTTTGCTGACGTTTTTTAGCTCCATAAAAAGAAGAGGAATACCATTAACAAATCCTACGATATCTGCTCGGCGACGGTAAATGTCTCCACGAACCCAAAGTTCTCGGACACAGAGGAAATGGTTTTCTACTGGATTGTCAAAATCAAAGACACGAAGGCGTTCTTTTTTCATTTCTCCTTTTGCATTTCGATAGGAAACCAATATACTATCACGGAGCAAAGCATCTTTTTCACGATTGATCGAAAGGAGACTCTGAGTAGCACTTGCTTCCACAATCTGTTTGATTGCTTGCTCATAAGCAGTTTCAGGCAATCCAGGATTGAATTTTTTTAGGGCAAGTTTTAGATAACGTGTCAACACTACCTCACGGTCCGAAGACCGGCCCAGAGTTCCGTCTGGGCCAAACGTCTCGGAATTGTAAGCATAAACACATTCCCAACCAAGATCATCACGTAGACAATCGGCAACGGTTTGTTGAACCAAGGTGTCTTCATTCAGCCGACTCATACGGTAATTTCTCCTTTCATGAGACGTGGGAGTAGAAGATCACGGGCTTGTTTGAGCTTAATTACTTGTAGTTGTAGTGTTTTCATTTGAGCATATAGTGGACTAACAATACTAATAAAAGCATTCATAATATCAGTTGACGGCATGATCATTGGTAAATTACGAATTGTTTGTTGACTAATATTCGTTTGAGCAGAACCTTGTGCAATGTTTATTAAAGTATTTCTTATTTCTCTAAAATACAATTGTGCATAAAAAGGATTAGCATCTTTATGAGTTGGTAATAAAGCTACACAAGCTTGGTTGCTTGCAGATGGATAGGCAAGTATCCCTGTTCTCCCAATATTAGTTCCAGCATATATAGAAACTAGTAACGTGTTTTCAGGATAAATTTTTGCAGACGATTTTTGAATAGCTTCTTCACTAATCTTTTCTTCCGTATCAAAAATATAATCATCGTTTAGTTCTTGAGTTTTCACCCAATTTATCGTACCAGAGAAGAATTCGGGATTTTTCCGACTAGGAGTTCCACCAGAAGTAGTATTAAAAAAGTCGGCGACTTTTCCCTTAATCCATCCCTCTGGTACACCATCAACAATTTTTACTCGTTCATGTCCAGGGAAACGCAAATGAACAAACCACTCTTTGTATAGAAGCCGTGCTGATTGCTCAAGTAGTTCAATACGGCGTAGGTTGTTTTCGATTAGGTCGTCGTAGGTGGAGAGGATGTCAGCTATACGTTTTTGAGTAGTTATATTTGGTACAGGAAATTTAATTGAAAGTAATTTTTCCATACTTAAGTTGTCTTGTGCTGCACCTTGTGAAAAAGATTGGAAACGTTTCTGTAGTAATGCGTCAAAAAGATACTTAATAAATCGTACATCTGCTTTATCAGGATCTGGTATAAAACCTATTACACTGTCTGGAAAGCAAGCATCAAAAGCAAGAATTGCTGTATCAGCAATGTTTGCGGCAATTGTAATACAAAGAGTTCCAGCAGGCCAAAGCTTACTTTGAGCCAATCCCTCTTCGCTGTATGTTTGTTCATATTCTCGAATGTACAAGTTGGCATGCTTTACAACGCTTGTTTGAATAAAAGGATAAGGACCTCCATATAAATGAGGGGCATTCCGTGGACGATGACGTGAAATCCCTCTACTAACGTATCCTAGTTCATCAAGTGATTTTTCAGTCCACTTCATAAACCCAACTCCTTAAAATTCCTACGAATTGTCTCGGCTAGTTCTGCCGCTTCTGCATTCAATTCTTCTAATTCATCGTGGATTTGCCGCAGTTCTTCTTCAAAATCAAAATCCTCGTCTTTTTCCTCTGGTGCCACTCCGACATATCGTCCTGGTGTAAGACTCCAGTCATTTGCTTCCAGTTCAGATTTGTCCACTAATTTAACTAGACCCTCAACATCACGTAGACATGCTTCGGGGAAACGTTCTGTTAGCCACACAGCATGTTTGTGGAAGTAGCGCACTTGCTTCAGTTGCTCGACTAAGGCTTTACGGGTTTTTTCTACTTCCTTAAGTTTTTTCCGGTTTGCTCCATTGTTCAGAATGTTAAAGAGTTTATAAATCTGATCTGCCTGCTTTACCAACTGCTGACTTAGTTCTACCAGACTAACTAAGCTTTTTGCAACTTCTTTCAATGCTTCGATAGAACGATCTTGCTGTTTCCATTGGGCTAGCTCGGTTTCTACTCGATCACGGAATAAGGCTACATCCCCATTAAAAGCATACATTAAGTTGTTTAGTTCATTTAATTCTTCTGAATAGGAATCTTTGGATTCTGAGAACAGCTCTTTACTTTCTTTTAGATTTGTTAGTGCTTCTATGTAAGCAGATAGTCTGTCTATGGTTTGCTCGTTCTCATCTTTTGCTTCATAACAGAGTTTGGCTTCTTCTAGAGTTCTCTCCAAATATTGAGCTACTAAATTAAGGAAACGTTCTTGCTGTCCTCGGTAGAGCCAAACGATGGCCAAGATGTTTTGAAGTTGTTCAGGACTAAAATCGTTGATTTTACGAGTAACTTTGCGATAGATATTCCGTGCATCGATCATTAGCACTTTGTCCCGCATTTCTTCCGGTTTGGCACGGTTCAGAAACCATAGTTCACAAGGGACACTCCGGGTATAGAAAAAGTTGGAGCGAATGGCGATCATAATATCCACGGATCCAGTTTCAATCAACTTTTTGCGAACCTTCGCCTCATCCCGTCCCGCGCTGGAAGCCTGCGAAGACATAACAAAACCGGCACGTCCTTTTTCATTTAAATAGCTATAGAAGTAGCTGATCCAGAGATAGTTTGCGTTCGAAACTTTTCCATTTTTTTCTCCTGGTAGACCAAATGGGAGCCGTTTATCATCTTTAATTTTTGCTGCATCCACTTCATCGACATTAAATGGGGGATTGGCCATGACAAAATCGCATTTCCCTACTAATTCATGAGGATCTTCGTAGTATGTAATCGCTTTTTGAATGTCTCCTTCCAACCCGTGTACCGCCAGATTCATTTTTGCTAGGCGGATGGTAGTGGGGTTTTTTTCTAAACCATAGAAGGTCAGTCGCTCGGTAGGATTCTCTTTCATTTTCTCTACGAAGTGAGCGCTTTGAACAAACATCCCTCCTGAACCACAGGCAGGATCGAGAACAATTCCATGATCAGGTTCTAGCACGTTAGCAATCAATGTAACTAGCGAAACAGGGGTGAAGAATTCCCCGTTATCATGTGCGTTTTGGTTTGCAAATTGAGTGAGGAAGTATTCATAAATCCGTCCGAAGATGTCACCAGATGCTTTCTTTAGCTCTTCAGGATTGAGAATACGAAGAAGCTGTCCCAGTACTTCATTATCCAATTCCCGATATTCTTCCTTTGGAAGGACACCACGGAGTGTTTCATAGTCATTCTCAATTGATTCCATTGCATCGATGATCGCTTTCGCACGATCATCACTGTCTGTGAGTTCTACAAGATTATCGAATTGCGCCTCTTCCCGCAAAAAAATAGCTCCCTTTTGTGAAAAGTCTTCCTTGGTCAATTCACGGGACTTTCCACCACGTTTAGGAAGAGATTCAATAATTTCATCCTTCACGGCTAAATAGCGGCTATATGCATGACGCAAAAAAATAAGTCCCATGACAGGTAAGAAATATTCGTTACTGGCATAGTTGGAGTTGGCTCGAAGTGTATCTGCTGCTTTCCATAGCTGCTTTTCTATGGCTTCGATATGTTCTAGTTGTGCCACGGTATAAGATCCCTCCAATAGTATTTTTCAGTTGTTTTAGACTTGCATAATATATAATACAAAAAATTTATCGAAATGTAATGCGATCTAATTGATTTAAAGGTAGTTCTTCATTACATACATAACATTTACTTGGTAAATTTTATGATTTTTACTCCTTCGCTGATAGACTCAACAGGGCTTTTCTTAATACTTTCTCATATGAAATAGTATACCGTCTGGTTGTTTCTATTGATTCATTCCCAGCCAGAGCTACTATGGTTTGGATCGGTATCCATTGCTGGTAAGCATTGAGTAAATCAGTAACACCCTTTTGTATGGTTATCCTTCATATTGTCTTCTGTCATCTTAACTGCACGTTCAGATAATTCATTTGCCTTTTTTGCTGTTTCCTGTGTAATCTTTGTTTCAATGCTACAAGAACAGCAAGAATGGTAGCAACGGCTTCGAAATCTATCCAAGCTGTTTTTTGATTTATGCTGTCCATGATGAAGAAGGAAACTTACTCAAGTTCGAACAAGTATTTAGAAAAGATCAAGATGGCATTCCTAAAGGTGTGATTAAATTAATCAAAGGGTGATTGGATGAAAATCCTTACCGATGAGCAGTACCAACGGGAAAAGGCTAAATTGGAGAAAATGACTGAAGAAAGAGAAAAGATCAGACATGAGATGGAAAAAGAGGGAGCAAGCGAAGAAGAAATTAAAGTCGCTTTGTTTATGTCTTCTGCTTTCTATGATGATGTCAAATTCAATGTAGAAGAGTATGAAAAAGCGATTGCTGGTAACTTTGATAAAGAAAATGTCACCACGGATAAACTAGGTTCCTTTCTGATCAAGATGAGAATCTGGAAAGGCATCACGCAAGAAGAGCTTGTAGAGAAGCTCCATATACCACTCCATCAACTAGAAAAACTCGAACGGGATGAATATCAAGCTCTTCCGCTTGCACAGCTTCATCATCTCTTGTTTGTGTTGGGTGTAGAGAAATTAAATGTGATTCCAACTGATCCATATCCTCCACAATTCTATGAATGGATGGAGAAACGAAAAACAGATATTGAAACTGCTGCTACAAAAGAGAAGAAAAAGCAAGCGGGTTAATCCTCTCAATTTGAGAGGTTCAGCTTTTGACAAAGTCTCCTTTTAGGAGTGGGGCTCCTTTTCCGTTTCGCTTTCGTTGCTTATATTCGACCAAAAGTCGCTCAACTGGAAAAGGAGAAACTTTATTTGTCAACATCCTTAAGACGCTAAAAACCAGCTTTTTCTCTTTACATAAATTATTCATTATGTATATAATAAAAGTGCAGGAACGACCTGAGGTAACCGTATGGATTACACTCAGCAATCGTTCTTGCTTGTTTTATTTATAAAAGCATTTAATCACATCTACCGACTACCCCATAAATTTTATCTTTTTTGCATGCTTCATATTCAATTATTTTTTTAAAGTGGTCAAATGCTTTGTTTATTTTTCCTTTAATTGCCCATTTTGGTGGAGTTGGATCTTCGAGTTTAAGTAATGAGAAAGCAATAAAATCTACAGCCTGAATAAAATAATCATGGGAAGAGTCATGAAAAAAAGGATCAGCGATAATTTTATCAAGAGTAATGTTTTTTGTTGCTCTACCGTCTTCCCACATACCATATTTTGATGGAATAGGATTGTAAATCCGTAGTTTCCTATACAGTTTACGATGAAATGTTTCTAATCCTTTATCAAAAACAACTAACATATGATCATTTTTTTCTTTGACAAACCTATTTAGTCTGTTAAGTACTGCCTCAATTGCTTTCTCTTCTGCATTTCCTAAGGACATTTTATAGCAAGCATTAATTGTTTTGACCCCGTATCTGTCTAATTTTCCTATAACCCCTCGAGTGAAAAGTTTAAAAATACGCGCTCTATCCCTTTTATGAACATCTAAATGTCGAGTTTTACTTCCCTTACCATATGGACGTAACCAACCTCTCCCAGCTGCTAATTCTCTAGCGTGCAATTCTCTTGATAAGGGAATTTTATATTTCTCTTTTAAGTATTTTCTAAATTCCTTAAGAGCATCAAATACTTGATTCCATTGACTTTCATGAATAATTAATGCAGAAACTACATAATGATTTTTATCATGTGATTCGTCTAAATAAGCAATATACAAATTTTACCCTCCTTTAGTACTGCAGTTGCCGTATTCTCTGTATACTCAGAGATATTTACTCCTAATGCCACTCAAGCTAACACTATATCAATTTTTTGTAAGCTTTCTCCTTCCCATTAAAAACAACCCCTTTCTTCCGCTATTACAACTTAAACTTTGTCTGGAAGATTATGGGGTCATTATAGAAGCACTAATTTTTGATCCATTATCTGCAATGTTAATCTGACTATCCTTCACATGGGCATGGGAAAAATGACTTTTTTTTACTTGTCATGTTGTCCCTAATAATTATTTTACCATTCTGTATATTCCCAGGAGAATTATTCTTTAATCAAAAAATATTGATTAACAATAAAATTAATCTTGTTTGTCTAGGTATTTATTCAATATTTGAAGTTATAGTTTGACAAAACTCTATAGGGAATAAACATACAAAAACTCAAATGAGTATTTTCAAACATGAGTTAATCGATTATCAATAGCAACTGATCAAACCCTTTTTGCCAAAAAGAAAAAAAAGAGGTCGACCAATTGTCGCCCAAGGAAAACATTAAATGGAATAGTGAAGTATTGAAAACTTGATGTGCTTGTGTAGCCTTATTCAAGGCTTACAGTTCCTATCTCAAAAAAATTAAGATTCCTCTACATTTGTTTTGGTGCCCTTATGTTCAATAATCGAAGCGACTCTTCTAAAACGATTGCAACGGCATAAACCATATTTAAACGTGGTTCTTGCTGCTTTTCATCAGAGAGAATACGGACATTGGCATAGTATTGGTTGAATGCACGGGCAAGATCAAGAGCATATCTGGCGATTCTTGATGGATCAAATTCTTTCCAGGCATTTCTTACCACATCGTTAAATTCTCCTAGAAGGACAATGATGGGCCAAGCTTCTGCTTCATCCAATGTTACATTTTCTGTTGGTGATGTGTAATTCGCTTTTCTCATCAGTGAATGGCAACGAACATGAGTATATTGCAAATATGGTCCTGTTTCACCATCAAAATTGAGCATGGATTCAAGCGAGAACTCTACATCGTTGGTACGGTAGTGTTTTAAGTCATGAAAAACAACAGCACCAATACCCACTTGCTTTGCTATCTCTTCTTTGTTTTCGAGGTAGGGGTTTTTATCCTCGATGATTTTTCTGGCCAAATCAATAGCTTCATTGAGTACCTCTTCAAGCAGGATGACACGCCCTTTTCGTGTGGACATTTTTTTCCCGTTTTTAAGCATCATTCCAAAGGGAGTGTGAATGATGTCATCGGCCCACTCAACACCAGCTTTTTTCAGGACCAGCTTGAGTTGTTTAAATTGTAGACTCTGCTCACTTCCCACGACATAAATGGCTTTATCAAAGTGATATTGATTTTTACGATAAAAAGCGGCTGCCAAATCCCGAGTGGCATATAAGGTGGCTCCATCCGATTTTTGTATCAGACACGGTGGAAGACCTTCTTCCTCAAGCATCACTACCTGGGCACCTTCGCTTTCTACCAGTAAATCCATCTCTTTTAACATCTGAATCACTGCATCCATCTTGTCGTTGTAAAAAGCCTCTCCATTAAAAGAATCGAAGGAGATCTCAAGTAAATCATATAGACGTGAAAACTCTTTTAAGGATTCTTCACGGAACCATTGCCATAAACGAACGGCTTCAGGATCACATCTTCGAGATTTTTAAATGCACGACTCCCTTCGTCCTCCAATGCTGGGTCTTATTCAGCTTCTTCATGGAAACGGACGTAGAGCTTTAACAGTTCTGAAATGAGATTTCTCTCGATTGTTTTTTTGTCACCCCATTTCTTATAGGCAACGATCAGTTTTCCAAATTGGGTGCCCCAGTCTCCTAAGTGGTTAATGCGCACGGTTCTATATCCATTTTTCTCAGCAATGTTGGCAATGGCAGTTCCAATTACAGTAGATCGGAGGTGACCCATTGAAAAAGGTTTCGCAATATTCGGTGAGGATAAATCAATGGTTACGGTTTTGTTCTTTCCATCTTCATTGGATCCGTATTTATTACCTTCTTGAATGATTTTGGATAGTACTTGCTGGCTAACGTAGGCCCGATTTAAAAACACATTTACATATGATCCAACTGCCTCAACTTTTGAAAAGAAAGGATCAGAAACGTTAGATGCAATTTCTTCAGCAATGATTTGAGGAGCTTTTTTGTAGATTTTGGCCAGAACGAAACAGGGAAAGGCTAAATCGCCTAACTCCTGTTTTTTCGGTTTTTCGATGGTCTTTAGAACATCCTCAAGTTTTAGACTGTCATCTAATAGTGTTTTACAAATTTCTTGGGCAAAAGCCTTTTTATAATCCATGTCCTTCCTCCTCATGATCTAAATAAAAAAGCGCTCATCTCCAAATATGGAGACGAGCGCTTTAAGCCCGTGGTACCACTCCGCTTGCACAAATCGGTGCCACTCATTTATGGATAACGGGAAATTTCCTGATTACGCCTACTTCTATCTCCAGAGTACGGTTCGGGAGAGACTTCATACCAGGCCACCGTCCCTGGCTCGCTAAAAATCCATCTGCTCCGTACTCTCTCCTTCATAGGTGTTTTCGATTTAAATTTGAGTAACATTGTAAAAAAGAAAAATTCAATTGTCAATTTATTTCAAAAGGAGGAGGAAAACGGAGCAGAATTGCTGTAACCTGCTTCATCAAGCGAATCTTATATCGCCTGGATTCTTGCGCTTCACTTTATCGCGGTTTCCTCTTCCTCGTTTACGATGGCGAGCACCAGATGATCTTCCCATCTCCCGTTTATCTTCACGCTTTTCTTTGCGATGCGCTCTTTATGAAACCCTGCTTTTTCCAATACTCTGATTGAACCGATGTTATGCTGCATGACTCCTGCTTCAATCCGATGAAGCTTCAGCTCATTGAATGCATAAGACACGGCTAGACGGACAGCCTCTGTCATATACCCTTTACCATTATGATCCTTGTCTAGATAATATCCGATCCAGCAACTTTGCAAATGTCCCCGTACTACTTCTGAAAGTGTAACATTCCCGATTAACTCCCTGGTTTCCATCAGATATATGCCAAATGAGTAAAGTTGATCGAGATTTTTTAATTCACTCTGCTTCCTGATTCGATTCAGTTGACCTTCCAAAGTGTAAAAAGCATCATCTCGTAAAGGTGTATACTTTTGAAAGAAGTCCCGATTTTTCAATTCCAGACGCAATAAAGCTTCTGCATCGGAACTTTCAAGGATTTTCAAAAAGATTTTATTGCCGTTCATTCTCATTTGGTTTTCCTCCTTTTCTGATGAAAATAAAAAAACACCACAGGCATCCCCTGTGATGTACACATAACTATATGTAAACCACAGGAAAGCGACCTGTGGCATTTTCCCATTTTTTCATTCTAACCAAAGGATGCCAAGCCGCTTGAATACCTGATTTTAGGCAGACTTCTCCCATGGTTAGAATTATTAAAGAAAACGGCAGTCGAGTACCCAATACCTTTGGACAAAGACACAAGTGATTTCTTCTTCATTTGGGTACCCTCCTTTCGTCGTTTTCTTATTTATTAGAATACCAATTTAAATTCTGATAAGCAACTGTTAGTTCGAAAAGTAAACTTTATAAAACGAGGTTGTTGCATAACCATCGAAGTCAACGTCTGGATTTGTGCTGCATTCAATACGAATATTCCTTTGACTGTACCATCTGATACACCATATGAGGACATTTTTAATATGAGGGAATGTATCGTATAAATAAGATTCTTCTCAAAATCATCCAGGAAACTATATAAAATATTGTTAATATTATATTTTCGATTTATAATTATCAATATAATAAATATAATTAATAAATCTATAAATAGGGAGGTTATCCTATGAAACGTTTTATCCTGTCCGTTTCGTTTTGTGTGCTAGCTGCTATCATTGCGTTTAGCCCAAGTAGCCTTGTATTTGCTGAAACAAAAGCAACTCAAGGTCAAGTTCAGAATCAGCTTCAGGTTTCCGAAAAGGATGCGATCAAAGCTGTCAAGAATTTTTTAAAGCACAGCAATGAGTGGGATAATCAACAGTTAAAAGTATTGGCAAATCTATATGATATTGAAGGCAATCTTACTGCTTACTATATAGTAGCTGAGAAGGATGGAAAAGAAGCAGGATATTTCATCAGTTCTTCTACCAGAGATAAATCTCCAGTGATTCAGGGTGGATTAGGAAAAAGCCCTCTTACACAGAAAGTGAAGAAGGAAATTAGTGCAGGAAATAAAGTGTATTTCTTAGGAGTTTCCGCGCTTGTTGGATATAAGAATGAGAATGAGTTAAGAAAAGGATTGGAGCTGAAAAGGCAAGAATTAGTCACGAAACTGAAAAAGAAAAAGAAGTTTAAAGATGCAGAAAAAATGGCGAAAGCCCAGCTTAAAAAACCTGAAACCTCTCCAGAAAATAACAGGAAATGGGATTTTCTCTTATCAGATGCATCATTCCAAACTCAATCGGTCATTGTGAACTATATCGACATGAATAAATTCGTTTTTTTGAATCAAAACCTGGTCAGCTTCAATCCAGAAACTGCTTGCGGTCCGACAGCAGGCGCAATGATGGCGGAGTACTACGAAAATCTGGGATTGGGTGTTCGAGGAATCAACTATTATGGTAAAGCAACCAACCTCGTTACACACTTAGAGGAAGAGATGAATACTGGAGTTACTGGAACCTGGCTAGACGATTTTAGAGATGGACTGGACCAGCATTTCCAGCATAATGGACAATCCTGGAGTACCTATAGTTTGGATGCTGAAGGAAATTACGCAAAGGTTCGGCAATGGATTGATGGAAATGCTCCTCTAGCAATCATGCATCAAATTCCATTTGTCGAGTGGCATTGGCAAGTCATCGTTGGATATCGGCTCATTGATGGTTATCCTTGGCTTAGTGTAGCCGATCCAGCTACTGGAAGCGGTGCGTGGGTTGACTATTATGAAGTAGATGGTTACTCAAGTCTTGTATATACCATTAAATAAGATGGTAGTCTGGGTATCTTATATGCCACCAGTCAGAGAATAGATATGGTCATGTAGCCGTTGGGATATCAAATTCCAACGGCTATTTTTTGATGCGCTCAGCACGGGTATGATCTATCATCTGCTAGTCAAAGGAAAGATTCTTTCACTAATCTTATTTCAAACTCCATTGTCAGATTTCCCCTCATAAGTGTTATATTTTCTGGGTCTGGTAAAGTTGAATTCCATTTTCTTTTTGATGGCTTCCTCAACATCAATGTCAAACATCAGACCAAAATTCATTGCTCTAATGATGATGTCTGCTATTTCTTCTGCAATCTTTTCCCTTGCATCATAGCCTTGTTTCTTGATCACATCTGCTAATTCACTGATTTCAGTGTGAGTGAGGGCTATCTTTTCCCAGAAGACGCCTTTGTCATACCTGAATCCTTTCTCATCAAGCAACTGCTTGACTTGCTCTTGCAATTCTTTGATTCTCAACATCCCAAACTCCTTACCCATAAAGTTTGTAAATAAAAAGATTGCCTATTGTAGCAGTCCCGTTCCACTAAACAAACAGGAAACTCAAAACTTGATGATCTGCGTTCCTGATGTCTTATTTTTCAGAAAATACACTCTCTTATTGTAGTTTTAACTTCCTCTCCACTCTCCTTCTAAAATCTCTTTTTGTATCTCTTTTAATTTAGTTGTATCTCCATAATTTACAAAATGAAAATCTGACTTGCTCCAAACTTCCAATGGATACTGCATCAATTCAGGAAAGTCGTACCGTTCCCAAAACCAATGCGCATTCTCGACTAAATCTTCGACATGACAAACACAGGTTATTCCTGCAAAACTGATGCCGATTCTTTTTTTAATTAGCTCTTCCATTTTTTCGAACTTGCCTGCCACTCCCAATGCCTTCACTCGAATATATAAATCAACGGCTTTTGGTGGCATCCCTAGGCATAGTCCCAATATTCTTTCAAATTCAAGGCTATTCCATGGAATTCCCTTCGTTTTTTTGAGAAACCCCCGCTTGTGTGCCTCTGAATGAAAAAACAGATAAAGATGCTTATGACGAATAAAGAACGGATGAAACAGAAGCTCGTCCAGCTCTGACTCAGTAGCGAGAAGCATGGGCTTATACCCCATCTTGAAGGCATCAATGGCTTGTAACACATAATATATTTTCCCATCTACTTCATTAGGTAAAAATTTCCCACACAAACTTTCTCCTCCAATGTCTTTTGGTTTCCCTACAACTTTTACCCTTTTCTCTATTTTTCACTCCTATTTAGTTAATAGCGATCAAACCCCCAAACCCTATTTCAAAAAGGTTGGGGGTTCGCCAATCATTCTATGGGTCGATGATACAAAATGTCATGTTCAAGAGCAAAAATAAACTGGCATGAATATACTGCTAATCATGAATAAACAAATCAATCATAGGATTTGGAGGTAAATGTACGATGAGGAGAAGACAAAGACACACGCATGAATTTTTAGGCAGTACAAAATTGGCAGAACAAGGGAATGACAGGCATAATCACCGATTTGCAGGAGTTACCAGTGAAGCCATCCCCATAAGAGGCGGGAATCACATCCATACGATAACGGTGAATACTGATTTTTTGGACCATCATCACAGACTCGTAATAAGAACGGGTCCAGCAATCCCTGTCGGTAATGGAAAACACATCCATCTGGTAAAGGGAGTTACGACAGTAGATGATGGTCATGTTCATCGATTTGTCTTTACTACACTGATTGATCGGCCTCTTGTATAGTTGAAAGAAAAGGAAATCCAATTATTTTCTAATCTGCAAACCTGCTATTCATATCCTTTTTATCATCTTCTCCTGGAAGATGGTTGGATACTCAAAGACCTTTGAGAAATCTCAAGGTCTCAGCTTGTTGACAAAGTTTCTGTTATATGCCGGTTTTCCTTTTCCGTTTCACTCCCGTTGCTTAAATACGAGCAAGAAGTCGTTTCAACTGGAAAAGGAAAACCGGGTTTATCAACAGTCTCAGACCTTTGAGGAATCTCAAGGTCTAATATTTTTTCCTTAAAAATACGAAAGCAACCACAGCCCAGTTCACAATATTGTCCGATGGACATCCAAGGACATTCCCCCTGAAACATCCATTTTCCCCGTCGTGTTCAAACTCCAAAACAATCGAACCCATCCCCAAGCTCCTCTAACACTCAAACCGATTCAAAATCCCCTGGAACCATCCCCGTAGCGATCGCAATCCGATTCCAGCAGTTGATCGTATTGATCGCCATAATGAGTGCAACGTATTGCTGTTCATCAAAGTACTCACGAACTTGCTTATACAGGCTTTCTGGTACTCCTTTCTCTGAAATCAAGGTTACAGCTTCTGTCAAGGATAGTACCGCTTTTTCCTCTTCCGTATAACAATGGGCTTCGCGCCAGGCATTCAGCAGGTAAATACGTTCTTCGGATTCTCCCATGGCTCGTGCCTCTTTCGTATGCATATGAAGACAAAAGGCACAGCCATTCAGTTGCGATGCCCGGATTTTTATCAGTTCCAGCAGTTTGGGATCAATTCCGCTGTTCTTGGTATAACTCTCCAATTTTAACATGGTTTGAAACGCCTCAGGGTTTGCTTTTCGGTAGTTGAGTCTCATCATACTCTCCTCCTTATATGTCTTTTCACCCTTAAGACAATTGAAGTTCTCATTTTGTGACAACAAAAAGAGAGAGTTACCAAAAACTCTCTCTTTTTTTGGATTCAAAGGTGGATATGTTTCAGTTTATCGGGGTTCAAGACAAAATAGATCTTCTGGAAACGCTCTGTTTTTGGATCCATGTCAAAACACATAACCGCAACGATTTCATTTTCGCGGATAAACAAGATACCCACTTGACCATTAATCATCTGCAGATGTGCTTCTATATGTACAAATCGCTTAGCAATACCTCCAAGCAGGGCCAGTACCCGCGACCTGCCCACAATCGGATTGATTGCCGCTTTGACTTTGCCGCCACCATCGGAGATGAATACAACGTCTTCTGTCAACAACTCCAGAATTTTTTCTATCTTTCCATCCACAAGAGCATTGATGAATTCTTTGACTCGTTTTCCCTCGTGTTTTATCTTTATGGAATCCGTAGCAGGATCCAGCTGCTGCATTCTTTGTTTCAAACGGCTATATATCTTTCGACAACTGGCTTCAGATCTCTCCAATATACTGGCAATCTCCCGGTAAGTATAGCCAAATACTTCCCGAAGGACAAAAACCGCCCTTTCTGGAGGCGAAAAATTCTCCAGTAAAATGAGGACTGCATAAGAAATCGTCTCTTCACATTCAACTTGATCCTGTGGTCCATGCTTTACATCCTGCACGAGGGGTTCGGGGAGCCATTCGCCAACATATACCTCTCTTTTTTTGCGTGCCGATTTTAAAAGATTGATACAGCGGTTCGTTACCATTTTGCTCAAGTAAGCTTTCATATCTCGAATGGTATCTTCATCCAACTGATACACAGCGAGGAAACATTCCTGTACGACATCTTCCGCGTCCGAAACCGAACCAAGCATATGATAGGCAATGGAAAAAAGAAGCGGTTTATATGTTTGGTAGAGAGACTCTATTTTCATATGCATATACCTTTCTTTTTCTGAGTTAAGTTTGGTCTGTCAAGATATGAAGAATTCTTTGTCCACTGGAATGATAGATATTTCACGGATCATGAGGACACAAATGCCTCATATTCCCATGGATTCAGCTGTGTGAAGTGTCATAACCATCGATTTATGAAGATTCGCATCCAAATCCTTTTTTCCTTTGTTTATAGCTTTATCCTATGGTAAGCTAGTCCTATTAGACTTGTTGGGTTTTAGATCATGACCAATAGTGGTAAATAAGTTTTACAGCCTAACTTTGGAAGGATCATGATCACTGAAGGAAATGGAAATCATCCCCATCAACAGGGTCTATTTGATCCGCATAAACCAGGAGGTTTTTTATTGAATGAAATGGTTAAAGATGAAAGAGCCCGTTAGCACTTGGACGCATTTTATTACTTTTTTGGCGGCGATTGTCGGGCTCGGCTTTTTGATCAAACTGAGTTATGAAAATGTTTCAACATTGATAACGATGACGATTTACGGTGTGAGTGTCATTCTCTTGTATGGGGCAAGTTCTCTGTACCACTGGGTAAAAGCAACCCCCAAAAAGGAATTGCTGTTGAAGAAATTGGATCATTGTGCCATTTATTTGCTGATCGCTGGTTCATATACGCCCGTTTTTTATTATGGATTGCATGGATTTTGGAAATGGCTGATGTTGGCTTCTGTATGGATTTTAGCCATAATTGGGATCTTTTTAAAGATCTACTTTATTGAAGCACCACGCATCGTCTCTACTTCCTTTTATGTCACGCTTGGGTGGATCGCCGTCATTCCATTCGTTCAGCTGATTCAACAATTACCGGTTGGTGCGATTGTTCTCATGTTTACAGGTGGTGTTTTCTACACAATCGGAGCGATTATTTACGCGACCAAGTGCTTTGACTTTTTCCCTGATCGGTTTGGTTTTCACGAGATTTTTCACCTGTTTGTGATGGCTGGAACGATCACTCACTTTGTAATGATGGTTTTGTATATTATCCCATTGGGACTGAAATCTTGAATTTTAAAAAACCGTCGACTTTACTCGACGGTTTTTGAATGCTTATGAAATATGATCCTTATTTGCTCATTTCCCCTGAGGCAGTGCATTTTCCCGATTGACACGAAAATTGAAGATGATAGTTGCCAGGCGGAACACCTAAATACACATTGGCATCGGCGTTCTTACCTGTTACGACAAATCCAGTGTCCCCTTTTATTTTCCAAGTAAAGTCCGGCCCTTTTACATAATCCACGATGAGGTGAAGGGTTTCACCCTGGTTCACCGCTATGATTCCAGTTGTAAGCTCTAACACTCCCGGTTTCATTTCTAAATGATGACTGTCGGCATAAGTTGATGTGGAAAATGCAAAAAGCGATAACATGGTCACAAGGGAAATCACCCATTTTTTCATCAAACCACCTCCTGATCTATAGATAATCAAACAATCACAAAAATAGAACATTACCTGTTTCGCTGCATTTTATATAATTCCTCAGTGTTAGCTCATCTCATAACAAATTTTCAAATTTGCATATATAGGTATTTATTATATAATAAAAGTATATTTATTCCTTAATTATCCATCTGATCAAATGGATACTCGCGTTTTACAACAAACCCATATGGGTAATGTATCTAACGAAATCACAATTACATAGAAGAGGTGATCCTTATGGCAAAAGTTCTCATCCTGACTGGAGATGCGGTAGAAGCGTTAGAGATCTTCTATCCTTATTACCGCTTGCTGGAAGAAGGACATGAAGCAGTTATTGCTGCACCGAAAAAGAAAAAATTGCAAACGGTTGTGCATGACTTCGAGCCAGCCATGGATACATTCACCGAGAAATGGGGCTATGGCTTGGATGCACATATCGCTTTTGCTGATGTTCGTCCTGAAGAATATGACGGCCTGATCATCCCGGGTGGACGCGCACCAGAATATATTCGAATGGAAAAAGAGGTTCCAGGTATTGTCAAACACTTTTTTGAAAACAACAAACCAGTTGGGGCCATTTGTCATGCCGCTTTAGTGTTCAGCGTTGTACCTGAAGTGGTCAAGGGACGCCAATTCACCGCATTCACTACTTGTCGCCCGGAAGTGGAGCAACTCGGTGCAACCTATGTTACTGAAACTCTCCATGTAGAAGGCAACCTCGTTTCTGGACATGCTTGGCCAGATCTGCCTGGCTTCATGAAAGAATTCTTGAAGCTGCTCAATCAACGCTAAATGGCAAGGTAAACCCTCTCGGTTTTCGAGGGGGTTTTATTTTTTCTCTCTTTTCATTATATTCCGCCCTGAATCAGTCTTGGAAGCGATTGATATGCTCAACGAACAGATCGCTTTTTCTATCAACCAATAAATAATAGGCTTCTTTCTATTAACTGATGGTTTGCTAAAGGATAGATACTTTTAAAAAAGCTTGAGATTGACAACAAACCCCATTCCTTTTCCGAAGAAAAGGTTGGGGTTTGCCAGCAATCTCGCGGCCATCCCAAGTCACAACAGTTCTACATACCCTTCTGTTCCGTTCACGCGGATCCGCTGTCCGTCTTTGATCAGTTTCGTGGCGTTATCCACCCCTACGACTGCCGGAAGACCGTATTCGCGCGCAATAACGGAACCATGGGTCATCAGCCCGCCTACTTCCGTCACCAGTCCCTTGACAGATACAAACAACGGCGTCCAGCTGGGATCAGTGAATGCCGTGACCAGGATATCGCCATCCTCTATGTTGTTGGCGTCCTCCATCTTTAAAATGACACGCGCGCGGCCCTCGACAATGCCGGATGAGACGGGGATACCCGCCAAAGCGCCTGCGGGGATATTGTCGGTGTTGTATTCGCCAACGATACACTCGCCCTCTGATGTTAAGATCCGAGGCGGGGTCAACTTCTCATAGACTTCGTACTCCTCTTTTCTCCTGGTTATGATGCTGTAATCCAGCCGGTTTGTACGAACGGCCTCCCGAAGTTCCTCAAACGACAGATAGTAGATATCCTCCTTCTCCCTGATGACGCCCTTTTCCACGAGCCGTTCGGCCTCCTTCAGCAACGCCTGTTTATAAATGTAGTACCGTTTGATAAAGGCATACTTTGGATATTCCCGATAGCCAATAAAATTGCGCAAAACGCTGATCATCTTCTTTGTTTTTTTGGCTTTTCGTTTGCCACCCGGCAACTGCTCCAAACGGCTTAAAAGCTCCTGCTCCTTCTGCTCGGCTTTCAGCCGTCCTTGCTCAAATTTGACGTTGCGCGCATTTGGTTCAAAATTCTTGATGTTGTTGAGAATCATGGGGATCAGTGCGGTTGGCTGTTCAATCCAACGGGGCTTGGTGATATCGATCTCCCCGGGACAACGCATGCCGTATTTTTTAAGGTATGCCCTCAAGGCTTTGATGACCGCATCGCCGCCTTCCAGTTGGGCCAGATCCTCAAAAAAGGTCTCATCCTTGGCATGATCAAAGTATTCCAACACCGCCGGATATTGCCGGACGACGTCCGATACATCCAAGAGCGCCAGCCCCATTTCAGATGTAACGTTATTGGATACCGATTGGGAAAGCGTGTCGGCTACATTCTTTTCCCCCAACCATTTTTCCATTTTCTGATTGAGCCAGTTCGCTGCATACAGCCCCACCATGATCGCTCCATAGCTTCGTGGATCATAGAGCATTTTCTTCAATTGATGTTGATCCTGTAAAATAAATGCAAACAGCTCATCTCCAGATACGTTTGCGATTCTTTGCTGAAAATCTCTTATCGATTTCTCGGACTCGGAAATAAGATTTTGAATGATCGATACGTCGTTTCTTCGGTAAATTTTAATCGCTTCAATAAGAAGAGCCCAAGATAGCCCCTCTGTGCGCATGCTGTAAACTCTTTTGCTGCACGGCAATGATTTCATAAAATCCTTCCGCTTCATTAAACTCAAGATTGCGTTATGCATTAGAGGTTCGTGCTTGCGCATCATACTGAGTACGATTCTCCGGCCGATGGGCGAAGCCAAATCGTGGGTGAGATCGATAAACAGCCTTCCACCGGCACAGACCAATGGAACATTATCCGATAAAAACCGAAGAAAGGATATACCCAATGGTTTGATGGCATCTGTCATCATCTGCTGATGGCCGAACGACATATAGACACGGTTCTTCCCATCATTCACGTCCGGGATCGGGTATAAAGTGGTGATCGGGCGGCTCTGCACAATATAGAACGCATCCTCAAAAAGGCACCATTCGATGTCCTGGGGGCAGGCAAAATGGGCTTCGATCTTTCGGCCTATACGTTCCAATTGCAAAATCTGCTCATCCGTCAGTGTCTGCCTATTCTGCCAGTCGGGCTCAATCTCCCGTTCCTCTGTACCCCCTTCTTTTAATGCATAAACAGCCAATTTCTTGGTGGAGACCGTCTTCTCGATAATTCTTCCCTCACGCACCTTGTAGTTATCTGCAGACACTAAGCCTGAGACGAGCGCCTCGCCAAGCCCAAAGCTGGCATCGATGGACAGCACCTTCCGGTTGGAGGTGACGGGATCGGCTGTAAATAAAATCCCCGAAGCCTGCGGGAAAACCATACGCTGGATAACGACAGACAAATAGACCTTGCGATGGTCGAATCCGTTTTGCATGCGGTAGATCACCGCCCGCTCGGTAAACAGGGATGCCCAGCACTTGCGGATATGCCGCAGGATCGCCTCTTTTCCCACGATGTTCAAATACGTATCATGCTGGCCTGCAAAAGAGGTTAGCGGAAGATCCTCGGCCGTGGCGCTGGAACGTACGGCATAGGCATGCTTCTCACCGAGTTTGGTGAGATAGCCAGCGACCTCTTCCGTTATGTCCGGGGGGATTTCCACCTCTTCGATGACCTTGCGGATCTTTCCGCTGATTTCACGGATTCGCTCCCTGTCTTCCAACTTTAGAGCCGAAAGTTGATCCAGCAATGCCTGAAACTCTTTGTTATATGTTATCGCTCTCTTATAGGCCTCGGTAGTGACACAAAAACCCTCCGGTACCCGTATTCCCTCTATCCTTGATAGTTCCCCCAAGTTGAAGCCTTTTCCCCCAACGAGCATGTGCCTGGTTTTGTCGATCTCCTGAAATCCAAGTACATATGAAGGCATACCGAATACCCCTCCATTGTATTTATTGTTCTATTCCATATCGGATCATGGCCAGAAAACGGTTCATCTCATCGATGATGCGTTCCACATATTTTTCATCCAATTTGGTTTTATCCGCTTCCTCCGTTAAGACCTTGTTTTCAATATGTTTCACTGTGATCCAGATCAGTTCAAATGCCTGCCTGCGATCCACACCTTCTTTAAGTGGGACTTTGTCAAACAATTGCTCCAAAACCTTATTCCTGGCGGCCATCATTGAACCCATTTTTTCTTCAATATCCGCCTTCAGTTCTTTTGGCGTCGCATAAAGGGCTTCCATCAACAATTTGTACTCATCGGGATTTTTTTTGAAGTAATCCAGTTCGATGCGGCTGAATTGGTCTATGGCTTCAAAAAAGTCCCAGTATTCCGGCAGATCATCAAAGTGAAGTTCAGCTTTCACTTTTTCAAGGCATCGATCCAATACACTGAGATACAATCCCTTCTTGCTCTTGAAGTGATGAAAAATCAGGGCTTTGGATATGCCAGCTGCCTCTGCCAACATCGCGGTCGAGGTCTTTTCATATCCGTGACGGGCAAATACAGCCAAACAGGCGTCCAAGATTTGTTCTTTTTCATAAAGTTGTAAAGGCAGGGGTTTCATCTCCTTTCATTATGCTGACCATACGGTTAGTATAATCATATTACATGCTGACTAATCGGTCAATATATTTTAAGCTCCTTTCAGAGCCTGCCCTACCCGACACCCCAAATTCAGCCAAGACGAAAAAACGCCATTCTTTCTTCGATCTCTGAATAGCGTTTTTTCGTCTTGGCTGTATCTTTTTTCCAAGCATGATGGCGATATACGGAGGCCCCAACAAACTACAATTGACAGTTTAAGTCCCAATTCACCCCGAATTGATCCGTAAGCTTCCCATATTTTGCTCCCCAAAATGTATCCTGAAGAGGCATAAGGACTTTCCCACCTTCAGATAATGCATGAAACACTTTTTCAATCGCGTCTACTTCCGTAAACTCCATAGTAAGACTTACTTGATTTCCAAATGTAATAGAATTGTTTTCCAGCCAATCTGAGAAATAAATCGATTGGTCTCCTATTTTTAGATGTCCGTGCAAAATTTTATCCTGATTATCTTCAGAGCCAGGGATATCTGGTACATCCCGATAGCGTTGGAGGGTGACGATCTCTCCTCCTAAAATATTCTTGTAGTAATTCATTGCTTTCTCACTATTCCCCGGCAAATAAAGATACGGATTGATCTTTACATTAATCATGAGTTATTAACTTCCTTCCATTTAGGATTTTTACTCTTTTTTTATTATGGATGGATTTCCTTGCGTGATTCATCACCGTTGGATATAAAAACGGATGTTCTGGGAAAGTGAAAGGAGTAAAAGCGGTAAAAAATGAAAATACCTCTGTGACTTTGCTTTTCCAATGGTACAATAGTAACTAAAACATTGGGGTTGGTTGTTCAATGTTCAGATTAAATTCAACGGACGGTTTATCTTATATTGAAATGACACTCGTTGAAATAGAAAAACGTTACCCAAGTATATGTGTATCCGTAGAAATTCAAAATAGGGGATTTTCTGCTTTCTTATCTGAAGTGTGGATTGAATGGGAGCACATAGCTTTGATAGTTGATTCCCACTATGACCATTTCTGATGGAGTCTCTCGGATGGATCGGGGATATTTGGCTCAGTTTGGCTAGAGCTTTTCTTTTTGGAGCCTGCGCCCTGACACGGGGGGGCGTGTGTCTATGTAATACGTGGTTCACCGCGGGCGGCTCATAGAAAACTTGATTTTGGTTACTTTTATTCCCTTTCTCTCATTCCTCTTTAGGGTAGAGGTTTGTGGAAAATCAGATACAGTTATTACGTTTTATAGTAGGAAATTCCATATAATCCAGAGAGTTTACAGGAACAAATTGGATGAATAGACGTAAAAAATTATGTTTTTTGAAAGATAGGGTGATGAATGTTATAATAAAAAAATAAATGATTTGGTTAGATGTTCCCGATTTTCCATGAACCCCCCATGATTTTGCCTGTTCCAGAGGTTTATGGAACACGAAAAATCAAGGGGTTTCAGGGACGAAAACTCTCAGAAACTAAGAATGGCGGAGGGTATCATTGAATCCTTTTTGGAATTAGAACTTTAACTTCTTAGCTCTTCTGCCGATACATGGTGTGGCAACAGTTGTATCATTGAATCCATTTTGGAATAAACAAAAGGCAACGACTTGATCTCGAAAATAAAAAGACTTGAGTACCTAAGCGGCTCAAGTCTTTTTCTATTTCTTGGGCAGATGGCGGTAAAATCAGTCGGATGCTCCTTCTACCCCTACTAGGGGTGGAGGTAGCGAAGGGCGATTTTGCCGCAAATAAACCAAGAAAAGGTGTACCGCCAACATTTCGGAAATTTTGTACGTTAAGTAAATTTCAACATTATCCTTTAGTGTCTTCGTCACTTTTGTATTCTAAAATATCTCCAGGCTGACATTCTAAAGCCTTACAAATCGCCTCTAAAGTTGAAAATCGAATCGCTTTTGCCTTTCCATTTTTCAATATAGAAAGATTAGCCATCGTTATTCCAACCCTCTCCGAAAGTTCGGAGAGGCTCATTTTTCTTTTAGCCAGCATCACATCAAGATTGATTATAATTGCCACGTTATTCACCTTAGACCGTTAAATCATTTTCTGATTTTATATCTATGGCATTTTTTAATAGTTTTTGAAGAATAGAAGCAAAGACTGCAATCACAATTGAAGCAAGAATAATGACCAATCCAAATAACATGACACCTGGGGCACCCGCTCCCTTCGCCCAGAGATAGAACATTGGCAAGGCTGACACATACAACATACTGAATGTGAATGCACAGTATTTTATATACTTTAAAGACCTAACAGATAATTCCGAGAAAGCAATGTTCTTATCAATATAGCTTAAAAGTCTTAAAGTATGATACAATGCAACGAAAAACGGTATTGCCGATGCATACAAATCTATTACAAACAAAACTAACAACCAATCCAACCCTTTTGCTAATTCATATGCTATAAAAGGTGACACAAATATAAACATAGCAAGTACCGTAATTCCAATAAGACAAACAACTATCTTTAAAAAGAGAGTTTCTGGTTTCATATAAAGCACCTCCGCTTATTTTTGTCAATCTGATTTTAATACACAATTTATCGTTTTACAATATATTTTTATCCTTTTACGATATTTTTTTATGTAAACGAATATACATAATCTGATTAAACCAGCCCAAAAAAGGGAATTAAATATATTATTAAGAATTTTATTTATTTTCAACATGCAAGGAGAATAAAATGAAACTCTTTTGCTTACCTTTGTGCTGGTAGTCTCTTCGATTTTGGTTATTCCGTCGATTAGGCGGCCTTTTCTGTTTATTTGACTACTCCATAAAAAAAAGCCTACCCACCGGGTAAGCATCGTCTCAAGTATTCCTTTAGGATCTCACCGCATTCAACACGAATGTACTCCTTTAAATACTTCACTTTGAATTGATATCCCTTGTATGTGTAACCGACTACGTAATTGCCATACTCCTTTTTGTCTCAATGATCCTTCCTGGAGATTGTCTGAGGTAACGGCGTAATTCGGCCATTTCTTTCATGATCTCATCCATGATCTTGTCAAGCATTTGCCTATAAACATCTGCAAACTTCAGATGCCCCATATGATTCCGATCATAAGTCAAAACTTTCAGCAACATTATCCTTGAGTGTCTTCGTCACTTTTGTATTCTAAAATATCTCCAGGCTGACATTCTAAAGCCTTACAAATCGCATCTAAAGTTGATAATCGAATCGCTTTTGCCTTTCCATTTTTCAATATAGAAAGATTAGCCATCGTTATTCCAACCCTCTCCGAAAGTTCGGAGAGGCTCATTTTTCTTTTAGCCAGCATCACATCAAGATTGATTATAATTGCCACGTTATTCACCTCAGACCGTTAAATCATTTTCTGATTTTATATTAATAGCTTCTTGTAAAAGTCTTTGGAGAACATTAGCAAAAACGGCGATCACCATAGAGGCGAAAATAATGACCAATCCGATTGGTATGAAACTTGGAGGGTCAACTCTTTCCGCCATGAGATAGTAGAGTGGCATACCTAGCAGGTACACGGTACTGATCGTAATGGCACAGTATTTTATATTCTTTAAAGCCTTTACCGATAATTCCGAGAACGCTTGCTTCTTATCAATATAGCTTAAAAGTTTAAAAGCTTGATACAGAGCAAAGTAAAAAGGTATCGCTGCCGCGTACATATCGATTAAAACGAGAGATTTCATATAATCAATATCTGGATACAATTCTCCAGCAAAATTCCCGATCTTAGGCACCAAAAATATGCACAATGCAAGAACTAGGATTCCTATAAAAATAACAGCTAGCTTTAAAAAGAGTGTTTCCTTCATATAAAAAGCACCTCACTTATAAATTGTTAATTTGATTATAAAACAGTCCTTATCGTTTTGTAATACATTTTTATCGATTTTTGATACAAACGAGAAGGAAAACAGAATACACGGTTTCACCAAGAGGGGTAGAGGGAGCATTGACCGATTTTAGTGCCATTTCGGAAATAAGTGGTAATCAAACTGAAAAAGGTAACACCATAGCTTTTTGAATGATTTCGTGTTTTGGTTTTTCTTTTTTGACTTGACTTCCCGAATCGTCTGGTTCACTACAGCAGACGGAAATTTTCCATGAGAAAACTCTTTGAAAATCTTACTGGTTGCCTTGTTCACCTCTGGGTGAACAAGTAGCCAGTTAGCAAATGCTGTGTTTATTACCGTCATTCGCTGATACATTTCCTGTTTGGTTTGAGTTAACCTGAGTGTGATCGTTGGCATCCATTCACCCCCTTTTCTTTTGAGATTCCAGATACTGCTTCAGCGTTTCACCGGACACATTTCGATCAGTACTGCCAAAGAAGGAACGAGTCCAAAGGCTTCGCAAATGGTTCAGATGCGAGAATTTCTTGCGATTTGGAAGTCACCTCTTTCAATTTCGCCATAATATTTTCCTTGCAGATTTGCTCTACAATCTCCTTAAATCGTTCTTCTACTTTGTTTACCAGTACCTAACGGCGATATCTAAGATAAAAAAACAAAATGATAGTTAATCAATGATACAGCGATACAGCCGTTTTTGTTCGTCTATACTCTTGACTTATACTATAATTTTATAGATTTAATATTCAAACTACAACAAAAAATAAAAAATGGTTGCTCTAAGCATCCCTATGAAGGGGATACCGAGCAACGCCACCTTTCATCCCATGGCTAAAGCCAGTGGGCTTTCAGGCGGCATTTCTGTAAATCCAGAAATTTGTTCTTTTAAATATGAATTAAATAAAATTTCACATGACGAGCTAATACAATTAAAAGGTTCCTTTGACTTAGGAATAGAAAAATTAATCGAGCTTAGAACAGCTTTTTCGGATTGGAGCACAGTTCGATTAATATGTCTTAATGGACATGGGATTCGATAGTTCAGTAAGTATATTGACTAAAAAGGGGCTGACTCTTAACCTTTTGAGTCAGCCCCTTCCATTATCTAAAACGATGGAATCTATCCTTATTCGCTCATCCATACCCAAATTGAAATACTTATCCAGCTAGCTCTTTTACCTAAAAGTTATGTTCATACTCAAAGTCATTCCAATCAACAGGCGTCGTCTTCTTTTCTTCCCAATCCTCTCTTAAAATCGCATAACCAACCGCATCATATATTCTTCCATCTTGTGATGGCCACGCTTTGCGATAATGGGATTCTTTGACAAAACCGCACTTATGGAAAACTTTCCGCATGGCCCAGTTATCCTGTCTCGTAGTTCCTTCTATTCTTGTTTTTTCTGGATAATGAGTAAATATATAATCAGTTAACCATTTAACTGCTACTTCTCCGATCTCCCTTCCTCTGTATGATTTCAAAATCCGTAAATCAAATAATGGGGTTGGATCGTGCAGATCAAAAATTCGAATAAGGCCTGCCTTTTTCTCCCCAAACAAAATCCAAAACGTCTGATTTCCATCTCCCGTGTATTTTTCATTTTGATAAGCAGTCATGATTTCCTGAGCAGATAAATTCGACTGACCATGATATTCCCATGTCTCTGAAGTTAAAAAATGAATCAGTTCATCCACTTCGGATGTGAATGCTTGAAATGAAATGTCCATTTCTTACTTCCTCTCTACATAATAAATTTCTTTAGTTCACATATAGTCTTAATTTTCTTATTTGTATAAATTTTATTGTTGAATCTATCATTTCCATAAGAAATCATATTTAATTTCATATGACTTCTTATACTACAAACGCAAATTTAAAAAAAGAGTCTTTAGACATATTGTAATAATCCATAAATAATATTATTATATATATGTAACAATTATTTCAATTAAAAATAAGTTATTAAAAGAAGGAGGATTTTAATTTATTATGAAATTTTTTCGAGTGATATCCGTTTCGATTGTCTCGCTGCTTGGTTTTGCTTCTCTTGCATTGGCTGCTCCACCTCCCGCAAAAAAAGATGCACCACCAAACAGTCAAAAACCAGCTCCCATGATTTATAAAGTCAAAGGTACCAAATATATGAGTAATCTAAAAAACAAAATGGATCAGGCAAGTGACTCTGAAAATATCCCCGTTATTGTCACATTTAAAACCAAGGATCAATCATCCAACCTGAAAAAAGCAAAATCTGCCGTTCCCAACTTTTCGCCCAAGCATGTTTACAAAAACATTCCAGCCATGTCAGCCAAACTTACCAAATCCCAAATTGAAAAATTGGCGAGTAACTCTGACGTAGTTCAAGTCGAATATGATGAGCCTGTCAAAGCTTTATCTCAAACCGCCAACACTTGGTACGGTACTGCCAAAGCCCGACAGGATTTTGGCGTGACAGGTGATCGTGATGGAAACCCAACGACCTATTCCAAAAATGACATAACCATTGCGATCATCGATACTGGTATTGACGCTTCGCACGTGGACCTCGATGGTGGAAAAGTCATTGGTTGGAAGGATTTTGTAAACAATCAAACAACGCCTTATGATGACCAAGGTCATGGAACTCACGTAGCCAGTATTGCCGCTGGATCAGGTGATGGAAACTCCGCTTATAAAGGAGTGGCACCCGAAGCGGCCCTCGTCGGAATCAAAGTACTCGACCGAAACGGAAGCGGTTCCATGAGTACTGTAACCGCAGGAATCGACTGGGCCATCAGTAACAAAGACACCTATGGAATTCGAGTCATTAATTTAAGCTTAGGAACAAGTGGCAGCTCAGATGGAAGCGACTCTACTTCGCAAGCAGTAAACCGGGCCAACGACGCTGGGATTGTGGTAGCAGTCGCAGCTGGTAATGCTGGTCCTGGAACCAAAACCATCGGTTCGCCAGGTGCTGCTGAAAAGGCGTTGACGGTTGGGGCAATGGCGGATCCGGGTGAAAAAGGATTTAATCTCGCTTCATTCTCCAGTCGTGGTACAACAGCAGACGGTCGCATCAAACCAGACATTGCCGCTCCAGGGTACAATATTACGGCAGCGAAAGCAAATTCTACCAATGGATACGTTACCTATAGCGGAACCAGTATGGCCACTCCATTTACAGCTGGAACCGCAGCATTGATACTGGATGCCAATCCGAACCTCACACCCGATCAAGTAAAATCCACGCTCACTTCAACGGCTACCGACTTTGGACCTATTGGAAAGGATGTTGACTACGGTTTCGGTAACCTAAAAGGTTATGATGCAATCAAGACAGCGGGTGGATTTAGCGGAACTGGACCAACCCTGCCTGCTCATCTCTTTGGTCAAGACAGCATCAATACATCCAAATACAAAGATGAATGGACTTTCCAAGTCAACTCGACCCAATATCCTATCGCCATTACCTTTATCATGCCAAACTGGTCCTTCTCGCAAGATCTGGACATCACTCTCTATGATCCAACCGGTGCACAAGTCGCTTCTTCTGCTGGAAGCAATCGCCAGGAAACCATTACATTCACACCGACAAAAACAGGACAGTATAAACTACGCGTCTACTCTTACAGCGGAACGGGATCTTACTTCTTCGACATCAGCGCAGGTGCATCTGGACTGACCAAAGTCGTGAATGATCAACCATAATGAATAATCAGAGGATAGACAGTTCATCATGAATCTGTCTATCCTGAAAATATGAATATGTTTTTGGGATGGGTTCCTTCTTACGTGACGACTTCTGTACCATCACAGTCGCTCCACAAGGAACCCATCCCTCCGCTTTATAGAAAACAGTGAGTCTATCCTCTCTTTTCTTTCCATTCCACAATCCTGTCTACCACATACTCTGCAAATGGCATCGAACACGTAAAAGCCGGAGAAACGGCATTGAGGATGTGGATAGAGTGTTTGTCTCCTTCCACTATGAAATCCTGCACCAATTCCAATGATTTTTTATTCAACAGTTGAGCCCGGATTCCAGGTGGGGAAAAGGAATCGGCAAAACCGTTCGGGTCCACATTTCTCACCATTTCCAGTGCTTCGCCAATAAAAAAAGAACGGCGATACTTCCTGATTTCCTCCCAAGCCAGGGAACGAAAATGAAAAGAGTTGGTTACAAACAGTTTCGCTTGATAATAGAGAATGGGAATCGCCTCACTTAGTCGAAAACGACTCCAGCCCTGATAGTTTTCACGCCAAAAAGCCGGAGTCGCTGTGGGGCCGATCTTGATCGTTCCATCAACCATTTTCGTAAAATGTACACCCAAAAACGGATTCTTCAAATTGGGAACCGGATAAATATTGGTCTGTATATCTTCTTTATTTTTCTCATACTTCATATAGTTTCCCTTGAAAGGGATAATCATATAATCTTTCCCAAAGCCAAAATCTTGCGCGATTTTATCCGCATATAGCCCCGCGGCATTAATGAAATAATCATAGGAAAATCGTTTATCGCCAGCAAAAATGATCTGTTCTTTTACCTTCCTGTATGGATGACAAAAATAAAAATCGACTCCGTTTTGGATATTTTCTTTTTTTATCGCCTGGCATACTTCAACAGGATTCACTGTTGATGTGGATGGTGAATAGAGAGCCTTTTGGTAAGTAACTGCATTGGGTTCAATTTCTTTTAACTCCTTTTCATCCACCCAGATGAGCTCGACTCCATTCTTTTCTGCCCGCCTTTTTAACTCTTCCAGTCCCTCCAGATCTTTTTCGTCCCGTGCAATCACTACTTTCCCGCATTGATGGACCGACAATCCCTTTTCCAGGCAATACTGTGTCAAGGCTTTATTGCCTCTTTTGGTGAATTTCGCTTTCAAACTATCTGCTGTATAGTAAAAACCTGCATGCAATACGCCGCTATTCCGTCCACTTGCATGCCTGGCCACATCCTCCTCCTTTTCGATCACAGCGATGGTTGCATCCGAAAATCGTTTTTTTAATTCCCGGGCAATGGTCAATCCAATAATCCCAGCTCCTGCGATCAGATACTGATAGTGCTTCATTTGGCCATTTCCCTCTCCATTCACTTTTGCTTTTTGTACCTATTTTATTGTTAATACAAAAAATTTTCTACGAAAATCACAGTCAAATGGCATAAAAAAAGACGAATATGAATACATTTCCCCCGTGCTTCGGGATGGGTCTATGTAAACAGACTGAAAAGCACTTAACTCGATCATGTAGGGCAAGCTTTCTGATAAAGTCCTTCTTTTGGACAACGGGGTTCCTTTTCCGTTTCGCTCTCGTCAACAAGTACGAACAAAAGTCACTGTCACTGAACTTGAAAAAAACCCCTGGTTTATCATCGTCTCACTCTGCCATGAAGAGCCAAGTGCTTAATCCTATTCATTTAATGGATTGATCATGGAGCTAGACTTAGGCAAACCATTTCCTGGATTTGCGAATGGCAATCACCGCGATCACTGCAAATATAACGAGTAAAACAAATACAACAAGTAAGGGTAATAGCTTCATTTGATACAACCCTGCAAAGATGTTCATAAAAGCATGAAGAAAGATGGCAAGAAACAAATAACCGATCTTTTTGTTTTTCACGCCATATAAAACAACGAGAGAGAGAGCAATCTGCAGAAAAACAGCTCCCATTCGTTCAAATCCAGCCAGCCAATACATATAAAAAGGAGTTTCAATCAGTGCTTTCTTCACATTTACCAGCATGGGCTGAGTGGCGATCAATGATTGGATGGACCCGGAATTGACCATCAAAGCCAGAGAAATGTTTGGTATGGCCTGCTTTACACCAATGAAAATCGCTTCAATCCCACCATGTCCAATTCCATAAGCGATCCCATCTTGCCGTTCACGAAATCCCTTGAGCAAAACAGAATAACTGATATATCGCCCGACTTCTTCAAAAATCCCAGCTGCAAGTGCTCCATACAAAGCCATAAGCCACGGAGTATTTTTTATCAGATTGGAAGTAAATCTATTGGTCTCCACCATATAAAAATTAAAAGCTCCTTCCAAACCAAGCGCAAATACAACAAAGGTAAGGACTCCAACCACCACTGCTTTCCAGGAGAGATGCATTCTTTTACGAAAATAAATAAGCAAGAAAATCGGAAAACCAATCGATAAAATCAGTTGAACAACCATGCTGACAATAGATAGTTGACTTACCAAATAGATAACTCCTCTCACCTTGAAGTATATATAATATTAGTTAGTTATCTATATGATATCATATGAATATAAAAGTATCAATATTTATACAATTAAATAGATAAGGAAATTATCTTGTCGACAAAGTTTCCGTTATATGCCGTCTTTTCCGTTTCACTCCCGTTGCTTAAAACCGAGCAAAAGTCGTTCAACTGGAAACGGAAAACAGGGTTTGTCAACGGTCTCATAAGGAATTCATTTCTTGTCCTACCTGGGGTTCCGTAAATATTTCAGTGCCTCTTGGAAGTTCTTTTGATTTCTTTTTTCATTCGTCACATCTGCCATTAGCTTTTCATGCTCTTTTCTTATTCGCTTCGTCACTTTCATTATACTGTCTCCATAATTGCCACGCCAGAAAAGCTTCACGGCTTTTGTCTATACTATCCCATGTATCTGCGGTAATCTTTTGTGGGGTGCCATCTTCATACAAAGCACCTAGCAGTCCCTTGGGCCATTTGTAAAGATTGTATATAAAATTTTTTACGTTCATGACTTCGTTGTGTTCATTGGCGATGATGACTTCATCTACAGCAGTTGCTCCGTCTAAAACAAATCTTTCGTGATGAATTTCCAAATCTTGTACCACGTCTTTTCCAATGCTGATTCAGAAGAAGCAACTTCTTTTTCTTTCCTTGATTTATATTCCTGATTCGTTTGTACAGGTTTTACCCTGGTTTTGGTTTCGACTTGAGCAGGTTCAACGGTAGGTACCTCGATCCGAATTTCCGACATGGCCAAAGATGGAAGCGGACACAAGAAAGTAAAGATAATAGATGAGAACAATATTCCCCTTATCAAAGACAACTGGATTCTGCCTCCCAGATCAATTCAAGTCATATCAATTACCTATTTGACAAAATCCAAAAAATCCCTATTCAAATTCCATAAGTCTCCTCTTTTAGCACGATTTTATTCCATTAACCCCAAACGAAGATACTCGATCTTTTGAACTTGACCGGTAACCTCCAATTTTTCTTCCTTTTGATACCTTTTCACTGCTCTTTCTAATCCTTGACCAAATATGCCATCTAGTGGTCCCTTGTATATTCCCGCAGCCCGCAAACGATTTTGAACCAACATGACTAAAGTACCCGCATCGCCACGAACTAACTTTTTCAGTTTCCATTCATCTCGTCCTAAAATAGGCCCTTCAATATAAACAGTAGTCCCTATTGGCACTTTTGGATATAACTTTTCAATATCCGTATTTAACATGCGAATACAACCATGACTAACATCACGGCCAATAGAGCTCGGGCGATTTGTACCATGAATTCCGTAAGTGCCCCAAGGTACATTTAGACCAAGCCAATGCGTTCCAAATCCGCCTCCCCATCCTCTGGATTTTTCAATTACCTTCCATCTTCCTATAGGACTAGGAGTTTGTTCCTTCCCTACACCAATGATAAAACTATCTACAATGGTCTGACGTTCCATCAGATAAAGTCTACGTTTCCATAAATCAATTTTTATCCACACTTCCAACGGGGCAGCATCAGCCTGAATGACAGAAAGAGGATGAATAAACATCACAATAAACACAAATATACATGATATCCTTTTCCTATACACAGTCATATCACCTTGAAACATACAGGATATTGTTAGTTTGGCACATTCAACCAAGAACATTCCTTTATGAACCCACAAAAAAATTCAGACCTCTCTACGATGAGATCTGAGTCAGAGAAGATGAGATCTGAATCAGAGAAAGTGAATCCAATCACCATTCCTTTCCTCGGATGAAAAGGCGAAATTTTTCACAATCACAGGGAAGTCGAAAATCTCTCAATACCTCTGCCATATTCACATTAAACTCCCAGGCAACGTGATTCTCTGCGATGCATTGCAATGTTTTCTGTTGTTCTTCGGTTAGCTCATGAAACCGAATTCCCTGTAGAACACGCTTTTTATTAAATGCAATCATGAGCATGGCGCGTGTCAATTCAACAGCCACCAAGGCATTATTTGTTCGATTAAAGACATCTTGCAGTAGCGGCAGAGACTGAATCGCTTGCTCGTGCGACAGCTGACTGAATAACCAGGTCGTATCATGAATGACATCAATCGAAGCAAATAACAGATTGTCATATGCACTTACCCGATCAGGATCTCGAATCGCATCGATGAGTACCTGGATTGTTCGATCATGCACTTTTCCCTCCTGAATATGTACCAATGCCATTGCTGCAGCCAACTGGATAAGGGGCTCTTCATTCTTTTCTATGCAATCATTTAAAAAGTTTACGGTTTGCTCATGTTTATCCCGTTGTGTACCAAGTGCAAAAATAAGATTTGTAAGGATGAGAGGGTTGGTTTCGATTAGCATTTTCTCTCTCAATTGATGGAGCATATCCTCTTTTAACCACTTTACAGATGCCAATGTATAAATCGCAGCTTCCCTAACAGCCAGATCAGGATCATGGACTAACTGATAGTATACAGAAATCCCCTTAGCGACAGCTTCTTTGGCTCTTTCCACCCATTCCAGTTCTTTATGTACCTCTTGCAAGTAGATTTCTGAATAATTTTCCTGCATCGATGACAGTCGTTGATGAGTTAATTGATAGGAAGTGCCATTCGAAATTCCGGCTAAAAGCTCCAATAAATGTTCCCGATTAAGCGTTTGTTCCTTTTTTACCAATTCAATCAGGAAAGGAACGGTATAGGAAGTAGCCTCAAAGATATATTTGTCACGATATAAAATATAATTTGAAAGTTTCCCAAAAGACGACCACCAAATTTTTTCATCTTTGGATGTTAATTTAAAAATCTGCTGGGGTATATCCTTTGCTGATCCATATGCGTGGGTTAAGCGCTCCCAGTCTATTTGATTTAAATTTTCCAACATTTATAACCCTCCCAAAAATTTTTGTTTTATTTTACATTATAACCGACTTTAATTACAGAACAAAAAATTTTTATATACATTTTTAACCATTTCATGTGTTATAATATTAAAAAAAGGATGAAAGGAGTTCGATCTATGGTCTTAACCGCCTCCAATATGTTTCCTCTAGGCAAAAAAGCACCTGACTTCACCTTGCCTGACGTCGTTTCAGGAAAAACCGTTTCTCTTGACGAATTGAAATCGGATGTGGCAACGGTCATCATGTTTATCTGCAACCATTGTCCTTACGTCAAACATGTTCAGACACAACTTGTTAAACTGGCGAATGATTACATACCTAAAGGCATTTCATTTATCGCTATCAATTCAAACGATATCACCGTAAAACCAGAAGACTCTCCAGAAAAAATGAAAGAAGTGGCAGAGCAGCTAGGCTATCCTTTCCCCTATCTATTTGACGAAACCCAAGAAGTGGCAAAAGCTTACCAGGCAGCTTGCACTCCTGATTTCTATATTTTTGACAAAAACCTCCAATGTGTATATCGTGGGCAACTTGACGACTCCCGTCCCGGTAATGACATTCCCGTTACTGGCGATTCCATTCGTTCAGCACTTGATAGCATTCTACGCAATGAGCCGGTTACAGTCGAACAAAAACCGAGTATGGGTTGCAACATTAAATGGAAAGAATAACCAGAGAGAACAAAAGACCGTGGATGAAACGCACGGTCTTTTTTCTCAACCTTTCTCTACGCTGTTTCATAAACTCTACCATTCTATTTTTGCTTGATGATCCCACAAGCAATTCGTTTACCTGCATTACCAGCCGGGTCTGTTCGATAGTCATCGGCTTTTTCGTGAATGACCAAAGCCGTCCCTCCCGCTTTCAATAAGGAACTCTCTTTTCCTTTTTCAAGCGTAACATTAGGAATCACTTGTGTATTGGTTACCTTACCTTCATGATTCACAGTCAGATTCTCCAAATCACCAGCATGCGTTCCCTGTTCATTATGCTTTCCGTGCTTCTTCTGATTTGGGTTAAAATGGCCTCCTGACGATTTAAAGTCGGGTACTTCACATTTCCCTGTTTCATGAATATGAAAACCATGTTCTCCAGGTGGAAGCCCTTCTGCTTTTACGGTTATCTCCACTCCATTGCCCGTTTGCTGAAATGAAGCAGTTCCGATCTTTTTTCCCTGATTGTCTACCAATTCAGCTGTTGCAGATAATGAATGGCTACTACAGGCTGTTATAGAAATCCCAAATATAATACTGCCAACCACAGATCCTATTTTTTTCATTCTTTACCCCCTTTTTTGTAATTCATATTATACCAAATATTATATAAATTTAACAAACAATCACTTTCCCAAACAGTCCTTTCGCAATTTCTTTGTCAGTATATCTGCCTGGCAAATGATTTCCGGGATTCTACTGTCATTGGGTCATATTGGGAAAGAAGAAAACGACTGAATACGAATGGAGGAAAAATCATTCGGGAAAAACTAAGGTTGCTGCTATTAGAGATCATCGATTTTTGCAAGGAAAGGAAAGCATATGATGAAGGAGCAACCGACAACAGTATCCTATTTCGCCTTTGGAGATTCCTTGACCCAAGGAGTGGGTGCGGCAAGACCGGATCAACATTGGGTATCTCAATATTTTTCACATCTTCGTTGTTCAGATCAATGTACTTTACGTAATTTTGGTGTGTCGGGAATGACCTCCTCTGAACTGTTTACCTTAATCAATATCCCAAGCATAGCACGATTAATTCCTAACGCTACTCATATATCCATTTCAACAGGTGGTTGTGATTTTATTCAGCTATATGAGAGTGGATCTATAACGCTAAAAATATTATTTCAAACCATTCGAAAAGTGCATAGCCAGGTTGATCAAATTCTTGCCTTTATTCGTTCACATGCTCCCCAAGCCATTGTTCACCTTTTAGGCTTTTATATTCCTGTACCCGCTTATGAACTGGGTGAAAAGCAAGCTTCCTGGTTTGTTCAGTCCCTGAACAAAAACTATGAAAAAGTATGCCGTCAGTATCAAGCCCGTTTGGTCAATCCCTTTGATCGTTTTTACAGGCGTTTTGATTATTTCTATGATGAAGTTCATCCCAATCAGGCAGGGCACGATGAAATTGCCAAACTCTTTATCCATTGAACCCCAGGCCATTACTCAACCGGAAATAAAATGAACCAACCCCCACTGTACACAGTGAGGGTTGGTGACTCTGTTCCATGCAAACGGGTTCAATATCGATTCACCTTATATTTGGCCAATCAATCTCTCAACACGATTCAAGCACCGGTTTTATTACTTACATGAGCCAGTGCATGTTTTGCTTTCTCTTCATCAAACTCATTTTCACTCTTCGCCACAACAATGGTAGCGATTCCATTTCCGATCAAGTTAACAATTGCTCTTGCTTCAGACATAAAACGGTCTACACCTAAAAGCAGGGCCAATCCTTCCGGAGGAATCCCGATGTGTAACGCCGAAATCGTCGACGCCAGCACAATAAATCCTCCACCTGTCACTGCAGCAGCACCTTTTGATGTTATCATCAACACACCGAGAATCATGATTTGTTGCGTGATAGATAAATTCACGCCATATACCTGAGCCAAAAAGAGTACAGCCATGGATAAATAAATACTCGTACCATCCAGATTAAACGAATACTTTGTTGGAATCACCATTCCCACAACCGACTTCGAACAGCCATACTTCTCCATTTTGTCCAACATCCGTGGCAATACCGATTCCGATGATGATGTTCCCAAAACGATAATGAGCTCTTCCTTGATGTAGCGCAAGTAGTTCCACAAACTGAATTTATATATGCGACAGATGATTCCCAATACAATAAAAACAAATAAGAACATGGTCATATAAACAGATAACATCAACTTGCCCAAAGTATACAAATATTGCGGTCCAAACTTGCCAATCGTGACCGCCATGGCTCCAAAAGCACCTATGGGCGCCACTCGAATCACATAACTGACAATCTTGAAAAAGACAGTCGACAAACGTTCAAAGAAGTCAATAATCGGTTCTCCATATTTTCCAAGAGCAGCCAAAGCAAAACCAAACAAAATCGAAAAAAAGACGACTTGCAGAATATCTCCCTTCGCAAAAGCATCAACCATACTGGATGGGATGATGTGAACAAAAAAATCAACCCAGTCCATCTTTTCCCCACTGGAGATATATTGGGAAACACTTTCTTTGGTCAGATGAAATTGAGATGTATTTAAACCGGCTCCAGGCTTGATAAAATGAGCGACCAACAGACCGATCAATAAGGCAAAAGTGGTTACGATTTCAAAATAAAGAATCGCTTTTCCACCAACGCGCCCTACCTTCTTCATGTTTCCAATTTTCGAAATCCCCAATACGATCGTTAAAAAGATAATGGGCGGAATCACCATCTTAATTAGGTTGATAAACATTTTACTGAGCGGTTCCATGGACTTCGCCGTTTCTGGCCAAAGAATCCCTAAAATAACTGCCAAAATGATAGCGGTGATCACTTGGAACGTCAAGTTTTTCCAAAGTTTCTTCATCGAATTTGATAACTCCTTTCATAAAAGTTTCTATATAATACATAATCATATATTATTTATCATATAAATTCTATTCTTTCTTTTTCCATTAAAAAGCAAAACCTCTCACTGCCCCTGCCCCATAAGCAGGACATTGGCAAACATGAGAGGTTCCGTGCTAGAATATAATTAGGGTTATTTGACGAAACAGGATTTGAAAGTCTTGACAAACCCGGTTTTCCTTTAAATGCTTCCACTATATCAACCCATATTTCTTCATTTTATTGTATAATGTGCCCCGTGAGATCCCCAGTAATTTTGCTGCAGCTGTCTTATTTCCATAAGTAGTACGCAAGGCCTGTTGAATCCGCTGTCGTTCAGGCAGACGTTCTTCTTCACTGGTACCTGGATCTGCCATCGTTGGAGGTGGTTCCAATTCCAGCCGCTGAACCTGAATGGAGGATGGCAGATGTTGACGCTGGATTTGCTCACCATCCGTCAATATGACCAATCGCTCAATAACATTGCGTAATTCACGAACATTTCCAGGCCATGAATGATTCATCAAAGCGACAACCACTTCGGGTTCAAATTGCGGTACCGGTTTATCATACTGTAAAGCAATTTCCCGCGCGAATACTTGAATGAGTTCAGGTATATCTTCGACCCGTTCACGAAGCGGTGGAATTTCTATGGATACCACATTCAAACGGTAAAACAGATCCTCACGAAAAGCTCCCTGTTTGATTCGTTCTTCCAGTTTGCGATTGGTTGCAGCGATGATGCGCACATCCACTTCGATCGGTTTTGTTCCTCCCACCCGGTAAAATTGCCGTTCTTGCAAGACACGCAGCAATTTTACTTGCATCTCCAACGGTAATTCCCCTACTTCATCCAGAAAAATTGTTCCTTTATGGGCCAATTCCAACTTGCCTGGTCTCCCTTGGCGATCTGCTCCTGTAAACGCCCCGCCCTGATAGCCAAACAGCTCACTTTCAAATAAAGCGCTGGGAATGGCCCCGCAGTTGATGGCAATAAATGGCTGGCTGGCCCGTTTACTCGCCTGATGAATGGCATGGGCAAACAATTCCTTCCCTACTCCCGATTCACCTGAAATCAAGACAGTTGCATCCGTTTGAGCCACACGTCTGGCGATTTGAATCGCTTGGGAAATGGCAGATCCATGTCCTTTGATGCGTTGAAATGGATCATCCGAAAAAGACGATTGGGTTATTTTTTCCTCCAACCGCTGTAATTGTGATGTTTTGGTAAACAGTTCATTTCCCAAACGTACCAGCTTGGTCACATCCTGTTCCGAAGATATCGCTCCGATTATTTCTCCATCCGCCAGGATCGGGGATGTATTGACCAGAACGTACATGCCCGGCTTCGGCTCATGATAAGCTTGGCGAATGGGACGCCCTTCATTTAGAATTTGTGCAATTTTAAGCGAATTCCAATCAAACTCGGCAATATTTTTGCCGATAATTTCTGAAGCAGGGATTTGGTACAGTTTTTCCGCTGCATGGTTCCAATAAAGAACGGTTCCCTTTGCATCTACAATGGTAATGGCATCATTAATGGTAGAAAGTAATGCCTGGAGGATATATTCTGCCGTGGAATGCTTCATCTTCTCACCTTCATTTCCAAATGCACCTTACTCATTGTACAACGAGCGACCAATTTGATCAAATATGTTCAATTTATACATGTATGTTCAATAGAATGAACAAAAATGTATAACCGATCTCCTCTCATCATTTAAATCGCTTTCATTTTAAGTTGGCATGTATTTTGCATTAGAATCTAACGAAGCCATTTTTCTAATGAAAGAAAGGAGCGAGAATCATGGAACAACTCATGCGGAATGCATTACTCTTTCTATCAAAAAACCGGCTCGCCAACCAAGCGGCCAAAAAATGGGGATTGCGTTTCGGAGCCAGTCGCTTTGTGGCTGGGGAAACCATTGAATCTGCGATCCAGGTGGTACGTGAATTGAATCGTCAAGGCATTGCAGCGACCCTGGACCATTTGGGAGAATTCGTTTTTAGTGAAGAAGAGGCCATTGAATCCGCTGATTACTGTATTCGTACACTGGATGCGATTCATGAGTCAGGAGTGAACTCAAACCTTTCTCTGAAATTAACACAGTTAGGTTTAGATATCTCCAAAGACCTATGTATGAAAAATATGCGCCGCATCCTGGATCGGGCAAAGGAACACGGAAACTTCGTCCGGATTGATATGGAAGATTACGCCCATAACGAAGTGACAATGGAGATTTTTAAAGAGTTGCGCCGGGAATACGGGGAAACGATCGGGTTGGTATTACAGGCTTATCTATATAAAGTAGAAAAAGACCTGGATGAACTTAACTCATTCAAACCGAATCTACGTCTCGTGAAAGGAGCTTATAAAGAGTCTCCGGAAGTGGCTTTCCCAAATAAAGAAGATGTCGATAAAAACTTCATTAAAATCATTGAAAAACATCTTCTATATGGAAATTATGCAGCTGTTGCTACTCACGATGAAAAAGTCATTGAGCACGTAAAGAAATTTGTTAAAGAGCACAATATACCAAACTCTCAATTTGAATTCCAGATGTTGTATGGCATTCGGACTCAAATGCAACAACAACTGGCCAAAGAAGGATATACGATGCGGGTTTATGTTCCATATGGAAATGACTGGTATGGCTACTTTATGCGCCGTTTGGCTGAACGTCCTGCTAACGTTGGATTCGTTTTGAAATCGATGTTTAAAAAATGAACTTAGGATGGCCATCATCTACTGCAATTATCCTCTTTTTTCTTTATCTTCATCATTTACAGGCCGTTGATCAACAAAATAGGTCAACGGCCTTCATTTATGGATTCGACACCGATGAACCCGTTTTATTCAAATATTCATTTTAATATTGTAACAAAGAAAGAGATATGCTATATTTTATTCAAATATATTTTTGAATAAGGAGCGAAATTATGTCTGAGCGTCAGATATCTTCCACTCCAGATGTTTGCGAAGTTTTTTGTTATGACGAAGAAAAAGTGCAACATTTACAAAACAGAGTTCATGAAGTCAATGGATTAAGTGCTCTGTTCAAGGCACTTGGTGATGAAACCCGTCTGAAAATCGCCTATGCTCTTACATTGGAAAAAGAACTTTGCGTTTGTGATATTGCCAACATTCTCGGTTCGACGGTAGCTACAGCTTCACACCATCTGCGTCTTCTCAAACATTTGGGTGTAGCCAAAAGCCGCAAGGAAGGCAAATTGGTCTTTTATTCACTGGATGATGATCATGTGAAGGACATCATTCAGATCGCTTTGGAGCACTGGAAAGAAATAGAAGCAAAATGAGGGTTGGGAAATATGGCTCAAATAAACCATCAAACAGACACCTGCTGTCATGGCCCATACAGCGAAAACAAACCTTCCTGTCAGCATTCCAGCATTGGCCATGCACATGTATCTGCCTTAAAAACAACCATCATTCAAGTGGATGGGATGGATTGTCCATCGTGCGCACAAACCATTGAAAAAAATATCCGCAATCTGCCTGGTGTTGAACAGGTTCAGGTACATTACAGTACCGGAAAAATGAAACTGGTCGGTGAAAAAATCGATCTCCAGCAAGTTTTGGATCAGTTAAACCATTTGGGTTATACCGGGCATATCGTTGACAGCAAACAACAGACTCAAGTCTTTCACGTGGAAGGAATGGACTGTACTTCATGTGCCAAAAGCATTGAAAAACATTTCGCTTCCCTTTCATGGGTTGATTCGGTCGAAGTTCACTTTGCTTCAAGCAAAATGAGAATCTCCCATCAAAAAACAGCGGAAGCGGTACTGAATGAAATCAAACGAATTGGTTATCGAGCCGCTTTATCAACTGAAATCAAGCCAACTTCTTCCGCTTTGTCGACTTTGAAAAACAACTGGCCCCTTTGGGTAGCGGGAATTTCATTGGTACTCGGTTTATCGGTGAATGCGATCGGTTTGAATGATTATTTTTCGATCTTTTTTTATGCTCTCTCTATCGTAATTGGCGGATACAAACCGGCGAAAAGCGCTTTTTACGCCCTGAAAAACAGATCTCTGGACATGAATGTTTTAATGGTTGCCGCTACCATAGGAGCTACATGGATCGGGGAATGGCTGGAAGGGGCAACCGTTGTCTGGTTATTTGCGCTAGGCAACTGGCTGCAAGTACGAACCCTCGAAAAAACACGCCATTCGATTCGTGAACTGATGGATCTGGCTCCTTCTGAAGCATGGGTAAAAACCGGGCAAGGTTTAAAGCGACTGCCTGTCGAAACAGTCCAGGTCGGCCAGATCATCGTGGTCAAACCCGGTGAAAAAATTCCACTTGACGGGATCATTGTCACTGGCTCCACATCGGTAAACCAGGCTCCCATTACAGGTGAATCCATGCCAGCAGACAAACATCCAGGAAATGAAGTATATGCTGGTTCAATCAATGAAACAGGATCCATTGAAGTAAAAGTCACTCATCAGGCAGATGATACCACCCTGGCCAAAATCATTCACCTGGTCGAAGAAGCACAGGAAAAACAAGCCCCAACACAGAATTTCGTTGATCGGTTTGCACAAATTTATACACCCATTGTCTTTTCTTTAGCGATGCTGGTTATTCTGCTGCCTCCTCTCTTCGGCTTGGGAGAGCATGATGAATGGCTATACCGCGGCCTGGAATTATTGGTAATTGCCTGTCCTTGTGCTTTGGTCATCTCTACGCCTGTAGCCATTGTTTCCGCAATTGGGAACGCCGCCAAAAAGGGGGTTCTCATCAAAGGCGGAGCCTTTTTGGAGCTGGCAGGTCAACTCCAGGCGATCGCCTTCGACAAAACCGGTACTCTGACTCAAGGAAATCCACGGGTCATTGAAGTACAGGCAATCAATAAAAGTGAAGAGTGGCTTCTGGCTATTGCCCAAACCATTGAAGAACATTCCCGTCATCCGATCGCCAGAGCGATTTTGCAGGAAGCACAAGAGCGTAACATTTCCATGTTGGAAGGATCGGATCATAAAACCATCGTAGGACATGGCGCACAGGCCACCATTGACGGAACCGTCTATTTTGCCGGAAATCAACAGTTGTTTGAAGAATTGCATGTTTCTCTTGACCCTGTTCGTGACTCCATTCAAAAATATCAAAAGATGGGGCACACACTGGTACTGATTGGAACAGAAAAAGAAATACTTGGTTTGATTGCCATCGCTGATCCAATTCGTCCAACCAGTAAACAGACCATATACCAGCTAAAGCAATCCGGCATCCAGTCGGTCATGATGTTGACAGGTGATCAGGAAGAGACAGCCAGGAAAGTTGCCAGGGAAGTCGGAGTAGATGAACATCAGGCTCAGCTGTTGCCTGAACACAAAGTGGAAGCAATCAAACAATTACAGCAACGTGGCTGGAAAGTTGGAATGGTCGGCGATGGCATGAATGATGCACCTGCGTTGGCCACAGCTGACTTGGGGATCGCAATGGGCGGGATTGGGACAGATACGGCGATGGAAACCGCTGGTATTGTCCTGATGGCAGATCACCTGGAACAACTGCCTTTTACGATTCGTCTCAGTCGCAAGGCATTAAAGATCATCAAGCAAAACATTACCTTTTCCATCATGGTTAAACTGGTTGCCTTACTCCTGATCTTTCCTGACTGGCTCACACTATGGATTGCAGTACTGAGTGATACAGGTGCTGCTCTTCTCGTTATCTTAAACAGTATGCGGCTTCTTCGGTTCAAGGAATCGAGCAAATGAGGGGGAACGAATGTGAAAAGCAAACGGAAACACAAAACATGGGCTTTTTTGGCCACGATGGTTTTAGCCATTTCTGGACTCATGGGATGCAGTACCCAAACAGAACCGATGGATCATGCAGAGGAAAAACACCAGCAAACCAATCACATATCTGGCGATCTAAGGGAAACGACCGCAAATGCCAAGACCATGCCATCATTTCTTAAAGACTTGGATCCCAAAGTCACGCAAGTCTATCAAATAGCTGCCCAATATGCGGATACGCTCGACTGGATTCCGTGCTACTGCGGATGCGGACAAAGCGCCAATCACAAAAGCAATCGCGAATGTTTTATTCACGAAATCAAGAAAGATGGAAAAGTGGTGTGGGACTCACACGGAACCCAATGTGGAACCTGTATGGACATTGCTCTCGAATCCGCCATGTTGAAAAAGCAGGGCAAGTCAAATAAGGAAATCCGCCAGTTCATTGATTCCAAATATAAAAAAGGATTTGCTCCTCCTACCCCCACACCCATGCCTCATTCATGACATCCCAGCCTGTTTGGGATGTTATTTTTATCGATGTTTCTTTTTATTAAATAATCACTCCTGTTCCAGGATTATGTTTTCTTGAACGATCCTAAATTTTCCGCTTGACTTTTCTTCACGGTTGACCTTCTTGGAGAAATCTATAAAATTATGTATACTAGAAGGCAGGACTTTTTATTGTAGGAAGTGAGTGGATCAACAATGATCACCAAAAAAAATAACGACTATCGCATTCTATTGTATTACAAATTTGTCCATATAGAGGATCCGGTTGCTTTTGCTGACGAGCATCGTGCTTTTTGTCAAGAGCTTGGAGTTAAGGGACGGATTTTGGTTGCCAAGGAAGGATTGAATGGAACGATCTCAGGTACGGTAGAGCAAGCGAACAAATATATGGAGCATATGCATAACCATCCACTATTCCACGACATGGTATTTAAAATCGATGAATACCATAAACATGCTTTTAAAAAGTTAATCGTTCGGCCGAAAAAAGAGATCGTGACCTTCCGTGTGGATGAGTATGAGATTGATCCAAGCAAAGAAACGGGTAAGTATATCAAGCCAAAAGAGTTTTATGAGCTGCTGCAACGCGATGATGTCATCGTTATCGATGGACGGAACGACTATGAATATGATATTGGGCATTTCCGCAATGCCATTCGTCCAGATGTAAAATCCTTCCGCGAATTCCCGGAATGGATTCGCAAAAATCTCAGCCAGTATAAAGACAAAAAAATCATCACCTACTGCACGGGTGGTATCCGCTGTGAAAAATTAACCGCCTTTATGCTCAAGGAAGGATTTAAGGATGTCGGCCAACTCGAAGGTGGTATCATTACCTATGCCAAAGACCCAGAGTTAAAGGGGAAATTGTTTGACGGAAAAATGTACGTCTTTGATGAACGGATCTCTGTTCGGGTCAATCAAGTAGAGGATGTCGTCGTAGGTAAATGCTATCACTGTGGCAAACCGGAAGACCGTTACATCAACTGTGCATATGATATGTGCCACAAACAGCATATTTGCTGCAAAGAATGTGAAGAGAAATACAAAGGTTTCTGCTCCAAAGAATGTGAAGAAGCGGAAATGCATGCAGTAAAAGCATAAACAATCAACCCTGGGAGAAGATTCCTCCCAGGGTTGATTGTTTTTATCAAGCTGATTCATCATTGTAGGGATGTTTCCAGGAAAAACCCTCTCCAGCCATAGAAAAGGGTTATGCAGTTATGGATCTTATTTAAATTGTTCTACCCATTTTTTCAATTCTTCAAGCGGTTGGATACCAACAACGGTTCCGACTTCGTTTCCATTTTTGAACAGTTTGAGCGTTGGAATCCCACGAATGCCAAATCGTTGCGCAGTTGCTGGACTTTCATCGACATTGAGTTTGGCAATGGTTAAATAAGAATCCGTCTGTCCAGCCAACTCTTCCAGAATCGGTGCAAGCGTGCGACAAGGCCCACACCAGGGTGCCCAGAAATCAACCAATACCAAACCGTTTTTTACCGTTTGATCAAATGTTTGATCTGTAATTTCTTTTATCGCCATTTTGATCACCTTTTCACTTAAAATCTCATTGTAACCAACTTTGTTACACTTTTGGAAAAAGAAAAAGTTAGGTGGTGACTGCTTATTTATATGATGTTTTAGGTGATTTCATTGGGGTCACTTCGCCATCTGTACCATTTTTCAGTATATGCCCAACTGCTTTTTTGTGCGTTCATAAACTTGTGAAAACGAACAGGATTGGTTCAAACATGAATCGCTAACGGCTCACTAGAAACCAAATGTAACGGCGCCGCAGTCACTATACCGCTATATCCCATTCACTGTTCAATCCATCACCCCTAACTTAATTGTAATTATAATGGTTACATATCGTTTTGTCAAGCGAGACGCCGTTTTAGTGGAAAGTTATCGCAAAAAATAAGGGCAGGCTTCTTTAAACCAAAGCCTGCCGAAGTTTTAAGCCATAACAGCCAAACGGGAAATTTTCGACTATCTTTTTGAGAAAATTAAACTGATTTTCACACGGAATAGAGCTTTTCGCAAAACGCAGCAATTGTTTTATAAGCTTTTGGTTCGGCCAGCAACATGATGTGGTTCGAAGATTCCACATCCATCAAGTGGAAATTCGGCAGATGCTTTTCCCATTCCTGCCAATACTTCGCATGATCGAATGGATTGGTTCCTTCTTTCAGTGTAAAGTAGGGTTCCAATTCGCCGTAAAACTCCCCGCTCTTGTTGCGGAAATAGTAACAACTTACTGTTAAGGGATCAGGTAATGGAGAAAGAGAATAACGCTCCACTTCATAGGCATATTGTACCTTTACTTCTTTTCGAATCTGGTCGTACATTTCCTTTTCTGATTTCTTCAGACCCCGTTCCTTGGCAAGCGTGATCAGTTGCTGCAAGAATGTTTCATCATCTGCCTCAATATTCACTTCCTCACGATGGATAAGAGCTTGAGGCAATTTTTCCTGTTCCAGCAAAGCTTTCGCAAGCAACTCCCTGTTCACAGCCTGGAGCATCAATGTTTTGGGGTCGGCGTATTCTTTTTTGGCTTCCGCACTCTGTGGTGCTTCCATATAGATGGAGTCCACCATAACAATGGTATTGACGGTTTCACCCATTTCCTGCAATAGACGGGTAACTTCATACGCCAATCGGCCAGCAAAGGAAAAGCCCCCCAGATCATAAGGCCCCTCCGGTTGAACACTTCTAATGATGTTCAGATAATAGGTCGCCATCGCATAAACCCCATGAATCGGGGAATGATCCGTGGTCAGGCCTCGTGGTTGTATTCCATAAAAAGGCCTGTTGATCTTCCGGGCTATCGGTCGATATCCTCCTATTTCTCCTGCCCCTCCGTGGAACCAAAAAACAGGTCGGCCCTCAACACACTCATTCAGGCGAACCAACTCTGGAAACTCAGGAGAATTGGTTAATTGAGACAAGTCAGATGAATGGAGTACTGATGATTCTTCTGGTAAGGCCGGGACTGATTCTACAGGTACAGAAACGTCTTCTCCCTCTTGTTTCGTCAGCTCTTTTTGCAGGAAATGCGCAAATTCGCGAATGCTTGGATAGTCATACACCTTGGATGCCGGAATCGACGTACCGTATTCTCTGTTAATGGCCTGAATCCACTCCACACCTGTAATGGAGTCAAGTCCCAGGTCAATAAATTTGCTATCTGCATCAATATCGCTTGGATTCATGCTTAAAGTATCAGCCAGTCCTCTCATCAGCTCCATCTGTAAGCGTTCCAGTGAAATCACCGGACGAAGTGGATGAGACTGACTTTGAGCTTCAGCCTGTGAAAGGGAGATTCCCTCTGAACCGTCTGGCAATTCTACGGATGGCAATGTTTCGACGGACGACGTCTTTTGTGATACAGCGTGGCTTGGATCAACGTTCCCCAATTCTCCCTGCAGGAATTGAGCGAATTTTCGTATGCTTGAATAATCATAAACCTTGGTCGCCGTGATGGAAGTCCCATACTTCTTATTGATGGCCTGTATCCATTCTACGCCGGTAATCGAATCCAGGCCCATGTCAATGAACGTTTCATCCGGGTCGATATCGCTTGGATTCATATGCAAGATGGCTGCCAACATTGCCTGCAGCTCTTCCTGTAACGAATCCTCCTGAATCAGTGGCACAGATTTCCATTCAGATTCGCTTTCAGGCGTTAATAAAGAAACGGTTGCCGATGCCCCAGCATCTTTTGACTCTTTCTGTTTATCTGAGGGGATTGGCCTGTCTACCAAAGGCTGAAGGGCGATTCCACGAGGTTTCTCTGCAATCTTTGGATATTTTACTGGTTGCCCTGCCTGCGAGACCTTAATTCCCTTGACAATCAGCGGAGTTGATGCATAGGAAACTTCCGGCTTATCAGGCTGCGATGATTGAGCCGTTTCTCCAATTGCTGGCGCAGATTTCTGATACTGACCTGGAGATTTCGGCTCCATCGTGGGCACCCAGTAGCGTTCACGGGCAAATGGGTATGTGGGCAAACTAATCCGGCGTGGCCTGTTCTCTCCATAGATGAGATTCCAGTCCACCTTGAGTCCTTTCACCCACAGGTCCGCAAGTTTCGTGTATTTTCTGTTTCGAATCCATTTTTCAATAACTTCCTGAAACTCTTCATCTGCCGCAAATATCGCCAGCGCCTCTTTATTTTGTTTTACCTGTCCCCGGAACAGATCCTCTATGCCGTCTTCCCCTTCCAGAAACCTTTTCAGTTTTTCCGTAAGTTCCTGGACAGATGCTACGATGACAGCCAGGCGCTCTTCCATGGCTTCCCGCCCTACCTGAAGAGTATAGGCTATATCTGCCAATTGACTGTCCGTAAATGACTGTTCCCTGATCTCGGCCAACAATCGCTGGGCCTGCTCCTGAAGCTGATTTTCCGTCTTTGCGGACAATACAATGACAGCCGGGTTCTGTGGGGTTATGGAAATCGGTTGGGTTCCCTGTTCTTCAGGAATATACTCTTCAATGATGATGTGGGCATTTGATCCTCCCGCACCAAAGCTGGAGATACCCGCAATCCTTGGATATTCCTTGGCTTTTCCATTATGTTGAATCACCGGCCGTTTCCATTCCGTCAATTCCTGCTGTACATAGAATGGCGAGTTGGCAAAATCAATGTTTGGATTAAGAACGCGCGAATGCAAAGATTGTACAAGTTGGCGATTTTTGAGCTGCAGCAATACCTTGGTAACCCCTGCGATGCCTGCTGCCCCTTCACAATGCCCAATGTTTGACTTGACTGATCCGATCGCGCAAAACTGTTTGTCAGTTGTGTATTCCTGGAAGCTTTTTATTAAGCCTGCGATTTCAATTGGGTCTCCTAAAGATGTCCCTGTCCCGTGAGCCTCGATATAACTGATTGTTCTGGGATCAATGCCGGTTTTCTTCAATACCTGTCCGATGACACTGGCCTGGGCATTGGGGTTGGGAACAGAGTACCCGTTCGTTTTTCCACCGTGATTCAGTGCCGACCCTTTGATGACTCCATAAATCTGGTCACCGTCAGCGATGGCTTTCGAAAGCGGTTTCAGCAAGACGGCACCAACTCCTTCTCCAGGCACGTATCCATCCCCGCCTTGACCGAAGCTTTCACATTGTCCTTTGCTCGACAAAAATCTGCCTTGGGAAAGCAACAAATATTTGTTCGGATGGATGGAAATGTTGACGCCTCCTGCAATTGCCGCATCACATTCCCCTTGTTTAATACTTTGACAGGCAAGGTGAATAGCAGTCAAAGAAGAGGAACACATGGTGTCTACAGCCATGCTGGGTCCATGGAAATTACAGAAATAGGACACTCGATTGGCGATGGACGATGATGTCCCCACAAGGGCTACCGGCCTGCCCTGCAAAGTCTCTTGAGCTCCATAAAGCTGATACTCATCGTACATGACTCCTACAAAAACCCCTACATTGGAGCCGAGAGATTCACGGGTATAGCCTGCATCTTCCAGTGTTTCGTACACACATTGTAAAAACAGGCGTTCTTGAGGGTCCAAAATTTTTGCCTCTCGGGGTGAAATATTGAAGAATCGCGGGTCAAATTCGTCCACGCCGTCAATGAAGCCTCCCCACTTGCTGTAAACTTTCCCGCGTTTCCCTTTCTCCTCATCAAAATAGAGACTGTGGTCCCAGCGGTCTTTGGGAATTTCGGTTATGCAGTCCTTCCCATCCCGCAGGTTTTTCCAAAACTCTTTTATGTTTCTCGCTTGCGGGTAACGTCCGGCAACCCCCACAATGGCAATGTCCAAAGAGTCCGTTTCTTTTCTGTCCTCCTTATGCTCTCGGAAAGATGCAAGATAGATGCGCTTACGGCTGTTTGGCAATGGTTGTTCCCGTTGCGGTGCGACTGCCCTGTTCGGAACGATTCTTTCCGCTTTTTCCTCCATACCCAGTACGTCTAATAATTTTTCCCGATACGCTTCCAGGAAGTATCCGGTTAATTCCCTGATATTTTTGTATTCAAACAACAATGTTTTGGACAAGGGGCCGAATTGTTTCTCCAATTCATTTGTTAACTGCAGGACCATAATCGAATCCAGTCCGTATGTTTCCATAGGAGCATCCGCTTCAATCCGGTTCATCGGAAGTTTGACGACTGTGGAGACCAGCTTTCTAAAATAATTCGTGGCCTTCTCTTCAAGATGGTGCCCTGCCATTGGCTTCCCTGCCCTGTTTTCTGGTGGAACAAAAGGTATGGAAGTAACTTCTGATTTCGGTCGTTGCCCCAGGAATGATATCCGGATGCGTTGAAGATCCCCTTCCGCCACCAGCACCTGCTCCCTGCCGGAGGCCATCACCTGATACAACGCCTGGATGCCTGTGGAGGTCTCCATCGCTTTCATGCCCGTGGTTTGCTGCATCATCTTCTCTGTTTCCCCGTCGACGCGCATTCCTCCCTCTTTCCACAACGGCCAGTTAATGGATACGGTTTGCCCCTGCCGTTCTCCGGACTCTGCCAGACGGCTACGGTATCTCGCATACCCATCCAGGAAGGCATTGGCGGCAGCATAGTCTGCCTGACCCAGATTGCCCCTCACTCCCGCTCCGGAAGAGAAGAGCAC
>NZ_FORR01000033.1 GCF_900114055.1 Thermoflavimicrobium dichotomicum
CCCTTAGTAGCTTAACCTGTTGCTAAAGGTACTCGTCTCGGTGATACCCTTGACTTGACTTCATTTCCTTATCTAATTTTCAAGGTGCGTTTCTCTCTTCACCGCATCTCGCGGCGACGTTTATTAATATACCATAGCTACTTCAACCTCGCAAGAGGTTTTTTATTGGAATTTACATCCATTTTTATTTTTGCTTTAAATAACCCTTATCCTTTAAAAAGAGTCGCCAAAACAAATAAAAACCGGGTAATAAAACAGCTAATCCAATTCCATACACCCACATTGACCACTCCCCATGCGTAAACGCAGGGGATTCTTGGGTAATCCCGTCCACTGACAGGAAGTTGACCAAGCTAACCCCGTGGGCCCCACGGTTAAACAGTTTGAGTTGCTACGTCACAGGCTAGACCTACTGCTTGGTTTTCGCTTTTCAGTCTAGCCAGTCCATACACATAGCATTTTACCGTATCCATAGGAATCCTCCGATTAAGCGAATCGTTTTTGAAACGAATAACTTTTGCTCCAAACAAGAGCGGGATTGCAAACTTGGATAGAGAAAATCGATCATTCCCCTCATACAAATAAAAAAAGCCAGCTGATTCAAAGCTGACCTTGAACGTGAAAAAATAGACATACTCGACAAAAAATTCGAAATCAACCTCAAAGACATTACCTATTCTTCTACCAATAAGCAGGTTGAGACTCAGCCCCTTCCCAAACCAACATACTCGGCAATGCCAGGTTCCATTGTTATATCAACTCACTTACCAGTCGTCCTGGATCAGCGGTATATCTTTCAAGTGTCTGCGTGAAGCGAATGGCATCAGCACCGTCAAGAACACGATGGTCAAAACTAAGCGACACATTCATTCGCCATCCGGGAACAATCTCACCATTGGGTGAAACGACAGGCTTGCGTTCAATCGGATGAATCGCCAAAATAGCGACTTCTGGCGGATTGATAATGGGCGTAGCCCATTTTCCTCCCAGTGCCCCCGCATTGCTAATCGTAAATGTACTTCCCTTCAACTGTTCAGAGGATAAACGTCCCAAACGGGCAAGTTCGGTTAACTGTCCCACTTCACTTGCCAATTGTTCGATGCTCTTTTTTTCAACCTGATGAATCACAGGCACCAACAGTCCCCGTGGAGTGTCTGTGGCAATACCGAGTGATATCGAAGAAAATGTGTGAACTACTTGTTTCTCTTCATCAAAATGGGCATTAAATTGCGGATGGTGCTTTAAGGTGACCGCTACCATTTTTAGCAATACAGGTAAATAAGTCAGACGCGGAGCCTCCTCTGTGCGCTCCTGCAAGCGCTGCAGACGCCATCGAACCAAACCTTCCACAACCAATTCATCGAAGTGAGTCGCATGTGGTTTATGGGTAACGGAAAAATGAAGTCGCTCAGCAATCACACGTCGAACTGGAGATAGGGATTCTTCCTTGACTTTATCATCTACACCATGCTCAAACACGGACAGGGATGCCACTCGTACAGTTTCTACTGATTCTTTTACTTGTCTGATTTGTTCCACGGATCGTTGAACATCTTCATTTAAAATTCTCCCATTTGGCCCAGTTCCTTCCACTTCAGACAGATCGATTCCCCATTCACGAGCCAAACGGCGTGTCGATGGAGTAGCTAACACCCGTTTTCTTCTTTTGGAGGAATCTGTGTCTGTTTTTCGGTTGGATAAAGAATGTTCGGCATGGGTAGAGCTATCAGAGGTTTGGAATATGTCCTTACTCACTTCATCCTTGGACTGGAGAGTAAATAACACAGATCCAACCGGAACGGTCTCTCCCTCTTTCCAATACAGCCTGGCAATCCGACCCGCTTGCGGTGCAGGCAGTTCAACTACTGCTTTATCTGTTTGCACTTCACATACAGGCTGATCTTGTTCCACTTGATCTCCTGCTGAAACCAACCACCGAACAATTTCCGCTTCAGCGACTCCCTCACCGATGTCTGGCAGCTTAAAATCAATTGCCATACCCTTCCTCCCTCTAGTAAGAAATGACTTGATGGATAGCTCGTGAGATTCTGTGAATATCCGGGCGGAAAGCATCTTCTAACGCAAACATGGGTACAGGCACATCATAACCAGTCACTCTTGCTACTGGAGCTTCCAGATACAAAAACGCTTCTTCTTGAATGAAAGCAGCGATCTCCGCACCCAAACCTGCTGTTTTTGGAGCTTCGTGTACAATAATGACTCGCCCTGTTTTCTTGACTGACTCCACAATGGTTTCTTCATCGAGAGGATACAATGAACGAAGGTCAATAATATCGCAAGTAACCCCTTCCTTGATCCATGCATCAGCGGCTTGCACTGCAATCGGAACCATCGCTCCCCAAGCAATCAGAGTAACATCTTCTCCCTCCCGTACTTTTTTCGCTTCACCAATCGGAACTTCATACCATCCTTCCGGAACTTCCTCTTTGACTGAACGATACAATTTCATCGGCTCTAAATAGATCACTGGATCAGGATCTTGAATGGCAGCCAACAATAGTCCTTTCGCATCGGAAGGAGTGGATGGTGTTACAACCTTCAAACCAGGGATATGCACAAACAGGCTTTCCGTCGAATCACAGTGAAGTTCTGGCGCCCTGATTCCACCACCGTAAGGGGCACGAATAACGAGTGAATTGGGGAAAGCACTTTGGGTTCGTGTCCGCAGGCGAGCACAATGCGCAACAACCTGTTCAAAGCCTGGATAGATAAAGCTTAAGAATTGAATTTCTGCCACCGGCTTGAAACCGCTTACAGCAAGTCCAATGGATGTTCCCACAATTCCCGCTTCGGATAGCGGTGTATCAATGACCCGATTGTCACCAAACTCCTCCCACAATCCCTCAGTTGCCCGAAATACGCCTCCATTTTTCCCCACATCTTCACCCAAGACCAGCACATGCGGATCTGTTCTCAGAGCAACACATAAAGCGTCTCGAATCGCCTGCACCATGGTTAGCCTAGGCATGATAAGTCCCTTCCTTTTTTAGTAGCTCTTCTTTTTGCTTTTCCAAAGCAGGAGGAAGCTTTGCGTATACATGTGCAAATAAATGAGTGGAAGGTTTGGGTGGAATCGCTTCAGCTTCTTTGACAGCCTGCTCAATTTTTTGTTTTGCGTTTTCTTCCCAATCCCGCTCTTCTTGTTCCGTTAACAAACCTTCATTTTTCAATAAGGTAATATAACGAATCAACGGATCTCTCTTGTTGATCCATTCCTCTACTTCATCAAATGGACGATAACGTGTTGCGTCATCGGCGGTCGTATGCGCTCCTTTCCGATAGGTAACCGCTTCGATCAAGGTGGGGCCTTCTCCCTGACGCGCTCTTTCTACGGCCTGCTTCATAACTTCAAACACGGCTAACACGTCATTTCCATCGACACAAATTCCCGGAAAATTGTAAGCACTGGCTTTTTGAGCCACCGTTTTGGATGCAGACTGTCTCGTAAAGGGGACGCTAATCGCATAACCATTGTTTTGGCAGAATAAAATGGCAGGCAATTGAAAAACACCTGCAAAGTTACACGCTTCATGAAAATCGCCTTCTGATGTGGCACCATCACCAAAGTAAGCAACAGCTACACTATTTTCTTTCCTTAATTTAGAACCCCAGGCAGCTCCCACTGCATGTGGAATCTGCGTGGCAATCGGAACCGCTGGTGGCATGATACGAACACCTTCAGGCGGTTTACACCCTTCTACCCGACCAGCCCAGTAAAGAATAATTTGCGTAAGCGGCATGCCGACAATCATGGCAACGCCGTGATCACGATAGCTGGGAAATACCCAATCCTCTTGTTTCAGTGCCAAAGCGCTGCCTACTTGTGCCGCTTCCTGTCCTTCCAATGGAGCATAGGTACCAATCCGTCCCTGTCTTTGCAAGACAACCATTTTCCGATCAAACAAGCGAATGAATGTCATCCAACGATAGAAACGCAACTTCTCTTCTGTCGACTTTTCATCCCAAACCTTTTCACCCGTTGGTGTAATCTCTCCTTCAGGTGTAATATATTGAACCCACTCACTTTCCCATTGATTAAACACAATAAGGCTTACCTCCCTTTGCCCTCTTGAACGAGTCCTAAAGAAATTCGCCGAATCTCTGCTACATTTTCAATCCGCTCTTGTACGATCTGATCCGCTGCTTGATATGTAGGGATCTGTTCTCGTTTGGAACGTTCATAAATCTTAAGAAGCATATCATAGATGGCTTTGGTCTTAGCCACCACGAATTCTTTATTCTTGACTCCCTCTGCTTCAGCTGCAACCTGGATGAGTCCACCCGCATTAACCAGATAATCAGGTGCATATAAAATTCCCATCTCAAATAACTGATCTCCATGCCGATGTTCAGCCAATTGGTTGTTTGCAGAACCGACAATCGCATGACATCTCAGCTCAGAAATGGTTTGATCATTTATAATGCCACCACGTGCACATGGAGAGAAAATATCACAGTTTACCCGATGAATTTCACTCACTTCGCAAATATTTGTGTTTTCAGGATATTTTTCTTTTAAATCGTTTAATTTTTCTATATTTGTGTCCGCAATAATGCAACGGGCCTTGTCCTCTACCAACAGTTCGACAAGTCGTGAGCCTACTTTTCCAATTCCCTGAACGGCAATCACTCGACCTTCCAGACAATCGGAACCCCATAAAAATTGGGCTGTCGCCTTGATTCCATAATACACACCATACGCAGTAGGAACAGAAGTATCTCCCAGTCCTCCGTATGCTTCAGGCAGCCCTTGAATATAACGTGTTTCCCGAATCGCATAAATAAAATCCTCCGGATTGGTTCCCATATCCGTTCCTGTCATAAATCGGCCACCCAATCCCCCAACAAATCGACCGACTGCGCGAAAGAGCTCAGGTGATTTATCTTTGTCCGGATCCCCGATAATCACCATTTTCCCGCCCCCAAAGTCCACATCTACAATTCCACACTTATGGGTCATTCCATATGACAGGCGCAAAACATCTTCCAATGCTTCTTGGGTGGAAGAGTATGGGTACATCCGACATCCACCCAAAGCAGGTCCCAATGTTGTATCATGAATGGCAATAATGGCTTTTAAACCCGTTTGCTTGTTGCGACAGAAAATCACCTGCTCGTGTCCCAGCTGATCCATCAGCTCAAATACATCTTTCATGAAAGAAATATCTTTATCATATTTTGTTTCCATTGCTCTCCACTCTCCATTCGATCAATGATCTAATTGATCGCAGACAAGCCAGAACATCTATTTTTATCATTATATGTCCATGAACTTGAAGGGTTCATTGTTCTTCAAGGGAGAAGCTCCTTTTTCCCTTAGAGAAAATGGGAGCTTCTCCGATTGAGCCAAGCTCTATTTTCCTTCAAATCGTGGTGGTCGCTTTTGCGCAAAAGCCGAAAGCCCTTCCAGGAAATCTCTTGTTTTTCCGGCACGCTCTTGCACAACCGCTTCAAATTCCAATGCATCTTCAAGTGAAACTTCCATTCCACGATAAATCGCCTGCTTCGTCAAACCAATCGCAACAGCTGGACCTTGAGCCAATTTCCTGGCAAACGCCATTGTCTCTTCCAGCAGCTTTTCCTCTGGCACCAAGCGATTCGCAAGTCCGATTTGAATCGCTTCTTCAGCTTCCACATCTCTTCCTGTCATCGCAATCTCCAATGCTCTCCCGAGTCCCACCAGACGTGGCAAGAAATAACTGGAACCACTATCCGGTGCCAGGCCAATCCGTACAAATGCTTCAATAAACCGTGTTTTTGGCGTAATGAAGCGCAAATCACAAGCAAGTGCCAAACTGCAGCCGGCTCCAGCCGCCACTCCATTGACTGCAGCAATCAAAGGCTTCTCCATTTTTGTCATCGCCATGATCAAAGGATTATAGCGTGAACGTACACTATCCCCCAACTTGATTTCTTTCTCTTGTGACAAAGCTGTTCGGTCGTTTAGGTCTTGTCCAGAACAAAATGCCTTGCCTTCTCCAGTCAAAACAACCACATGAATTTCTGGATCTTCCTTTACTTGTTTCAATGTAGCCAATAATTCTGTGGTCAACTGATTATTGATGGCATTGTACACTTTGGGACGATTCAGCTTGATTAAACCGACCCCTTCTTCTTTGGTTAAGATTACAGTTGGTTCAGACATGGATGGTACTCCTTTCTATCTACTAGCCAAAATCATCTACCGCGAAATGTCGGTTTTCTTTTTTCTACAAAAGCTTGCATCCCTTCACGCTGATCTTCTGTGGCAAATAACATACAGAAATTGTTCTGCTCAAAATGAAGTCCATCTTCTAGAGACAAATCCAAAGCTTTTAAAATTGACTGTTTCGCCAGCCTAACCGCCAGTGGAGGTTTGCTGGCAATTTCCTGGGCCAAAGCCAAGGCCTCTTTGTCCAAATCTTCTACAGGCACAACCCGGTTTACCAACCCATAATCCAAAGCTTCCTGAGCCGTAATGGACTTGCCAGTCAGAATCATCTCCATGGCTTTTACTTTGCCCACAGCACGCGTTAAACGTTGTGTGCCTCCTGCTCCTGGCATCACTCCAATATTGATTTCAGGTTGTCCAAAACGTGCGGACTCTGAAGCGATAATCAAATCACAACACATGGCCAATTCACATCCACCGCCCAAAGCAAAGCCACTAACGGCTGCAATCAGCGGCTTTGAAATCTGGCGAATACGTAACCAGTCAGACAGATAACGTTTGACCATTAAGTCTACAGGCGATGCATCCACCATTTCTTTGATATCGGCTCCAGCCGCAAACGCTTTCTCATTGCCAGTAATGATCATGACCCGAATCTGTTCGTCCTGGTCACACTCTTCCAAAACCTCCACTAATTGGCGAATTAACTGCATATTCAATGCATTGAGTACATGAGGACGATTCAGCTGAATTCGTGCGACATGATCCAATTTTTCCACCAGTACAAGCGGCTCTGTCACCCATCACATCTCCTTCTATACAGAAAGCGTTTTCAAGCATGTCAATTAAAAAAAGTGAACTTTTTCTAACTAATACTATTCTATCAAACTGGATTTTGAATGTCAGTGAATTACATTACATCATTAAAACGAATACGCAGTAAAGTGCATAGGGAAAACTATTCAGTATCTTCTTGCCCTGCCAAACTCTTCGCATATTTAGCCATTTCTTGAATACATCCATTGCAGACAATTTTTTCCCGAAAATAAAATAACTTGTCCATTTTACCGCATAAGACACAAGTCGGATTATATTTCTTCAGAATAATTTGATCACCATTCACATAAATTTCCACTCCATCTTGGGGATGGATCTGCATAATATTTCGCAATTCTTTAGGTAAAACAATCCGACCCAAATGATCTACTTTTCTAACAATACCAACAGCCTTCATCGTACACCCTTCTTTCTATGTGATGATTTTGGATAAATGTATCTTCTATACACAATAAATAGAAGATTTTAATCGATAATACCTATATGAATCCATATATAATTGGATTATTATACATAAAAATAATAATTTATTTGTTTTTTGTAAAGTCATTTATATATCTTTTGATAAAAAATGGAGTGAAGGACGATATGAGGTCATCCCACTCCTTTTCCGTGATCCGGTTATTGACCGTTAGAGATGGAGCTTGCTTCCTGGAGCTAGCGTTTCGCCCGCGCTTCGGGATAGGTCCCTTCCTCCATGACGACTTCTGTACCATCACAGTCACTCCGTAAGGAACCCACCCCTCCACTTTATAGAAAATTCCATCCCTCTGATGGTGTTGCTCGGCAACATGAAGGTCTTGACAAAGCTTCCTTTTAGAAGACGAGCCTCCACTTCCGTTAGGCTTCCGTTGCTTCTACGAGCAAAAGTATCTCAGCTGGTAAAGGTACCTCTGGTTTACAAAAAGATCTCATCCAAAGATGGAAGCGGTTCCAAAAGGAAACGTAAATGGATCCTGAACCTGTAGTCCTGCTATTTGCTGCAAGATTTGGCCAAGTTTTTAATCATATCAACAGATTGTGGATTTTCAAGAGAAGAAATATCCCCTGGAGCTTTACCCAGAAAAGCTGCTTTCACAACCCGGCGCAAAATCTTGCCATTTCGTGTTTTTGGCAAATCTCCCACAATAAACACCTGTTTTGGTTTCAATGCTTTTCCCATTCGCTCACTGACAAACCGGACCAACTCTGTACTCAATGGCTCTTTTTCTTTCCCTGTCTCTTTGATGACAACAAAGCAAACAGGAACTTCTCCTTTTTCAGAATCCGGTACACCAATGGTACAAGCCTCAATGACATCGGGATGATCAACCAAAACCGATTCCATTTCAGCAGGTCCTAACCTCTTGCCTGCGATTTTGATCGTATCATCTGACCGACCCGTAATGTACCAAAAACCAGCTTCATCCACTTTGACCCAATCCCCATGCACCCACAAGTTAGGCCACCGGTCCCAATAAGTTTGGAGATAACGGGTTTCATCTTTCCAAAATCCTTGCGTCATGCCGACCCAAGGCTGGCGGAGAACCAACTCACCTACTTCTCCACGTACCGGATTGCCTTCTTCATCCAATACATCTGCATCCATCCCCGGAATTGGACCACTAAAGCCACATGGAACAACAGGTTGAAGCAAATTATTTCCCAATATTCCTCCAGATATTTCTGTACCGCCTGAGTAGTTTAAAATGGGAACTTTTTTCTTTCCTACTTTTTCAAATAACCAATACCATGGTTCCGGATTCCAGGGTTCCCCTGTTGAACCAAATGCACGCAAGCTATCCAGTTCATAAGAAGAAAGCCAAGCCTCTCCGTGTTTCATCAAGGCTCGAATCAGCGTAGGAGAAATACCGAGATGAGTCACTCCATAGCGATCGACAATTTTCCATAAACGATCCGGTTGTGGATAATCGGGCGTTCCTTCATACAACAACATGGCACTGCCCATCATAAGGGCTCCAATTACCATCCATGGTCCCATCATCCATCCCATATCTGTAACCCAGAACAAAATATCACCTATGCCAACATCCATACAGTATCCCGCATCGAATGCTGCTTTGATCGGGAAACCACCATGCACATGAACCGTTCCTTTTGGCTTTCCCGTTGTACCTGATGTATAAATAATCATAAACGGATCACTGGCATCAGTAACACAAGGAGAAAGCGCTTTCGACGAACCCATGAGTGTATCCCATTCGATGTCTCTGTCAGGATTCCAGGGACACTCTCTTCCCAATCGTTTGACCATTATGATTTTTTCAATGCTAGGCGAAAGCTCCGCCGTACGATCTGCTTCTTCTTTCATTGCTATTACCTTACCGCGGCGGTAAAATCCGTCGGCTGTAATGAGCAGTTTCGCTCCACAGTCATTGACTCTTGTCGTTACCGCTTCTGCTCCAAAACCAGAAAAACAAGGGGTATAAATCGCTCCGATCCGGGCAACAGCTAACATGGCGATCACATTTTCCGGAATCATGGGCAAATAGATCGCCACCCGATCACCTTGTTTAAGTCCTAGCTGCACAAGTCCTCTGGCCAGGCGATTCACCTCTATCCATAGATCACGGTAAGTATATTTTTTAACTTCTCCATCTTCGCCTTCCCAGATCAACGCTAAACGATGCCGTGCCGCTGGATCTTCCACCCAACGATCAAGACAATTCGCCGAGACATTAATCTTGCCATCGATGAACCAACGGGTTTTGGCAATTCCATCAGCCATATCAAGCACTTGCCGGTAAGGTTGGATCCATACCAATCCCATATCCTTGACAACTTCATCCCATAGCCAGGCAATGTTACGGATGGATTGCTGATAAAAAGTGGAGTAATCATTAAATCCATGCTTTTTCATAAATTGGTAGAGTTTCGTCTTTTTTACCTGTTCCTGCTGTGGTACCCAAGCGATTTGGCTCATCGAATCACCCCATTTTTAAATAGTGTTCTATCATACCTATTGTAAAACGATCTAAATGATAAGGTAAAGATATTAAAAAATATAAAATAAAAATAATAGGATCAATATTCTCGGCAATCACCGTTTACCATACCCAAAATCGATTCAAAATGGAGCCAAGACCAAATTTGTTGATTATAAATCATTCCCTTTATAACCCATTCAAAACAAAACGGAAGCAAAATCTTATAAAATTTGGGGTATAGTAGAAATACCTCTACATTTTACATATCATATAAAGAGTGGTTGATCGCAATGGAACAAAAACAACAGAAACGAATTATCAAAAGGGAATCGATCCAAAGTCAATATTTATTGGAAACAAAAGAAATCCTGATCTATTTGCCTCCTGGGTATGATGAAACCGTTACATATCCTGGCTTAATTCTTCATGATGGTACGGATTATTTCAACTTGGGGAGAATCGCTACTCAAGCAAGCCAAATGATTATCAATGGGGAGATCATTCCCTTGATCATGGTGGCTGTACCGGTCAATAAAGAAGTGCGAACAGCCGAATATTCGCCACTTGGTCACCGTAACCAGGAACATCAACAATTTATTGTTGAAGAACTCCTTCCTCTTTTAAAAGAACGTTATCCGATTGATCTTTCTCCACAGGGGCTGGTGATCGGCGGGTCATCTCTCGGCGGGACCGCTTCTCTTCATTTGGCTCTTAGATATCCCCAGCATTTTGTAAAAGTCCTTTCACAGTCAGGGGCTTTTCTGGAAGCAACTACTGAACAGATAATTCAGAGCCCTTCCCTTTCATACTTAACCATTTATCAATCCATCGGCTTATCCGAAACGGCTGTCAGTACACACATGGGAAGTCTCGATCTGGTCACCCGAAACCGGGAAATCCATCGACTTCTTCAGGAGAAACATGCACACGTCCATTACAGAGAAAAAGAAGGCGACCATACTTGGGGCCTCTGGCAAAAAGATTTGCCCGAAGCGCTTACCTTCTTCTTTGGAAAAGATCAGCCGGTTAACGAATTGGCTCGATAACCGGAAAAGGTCGTTGATCCAAGTAAAGATCAACGACCATCTTTATCTCTGATCGTTTTACTTTTTCCTGACAGTCTCTCAGGAAAATTTGGTGAAATCACTTAATCTCCACCACCTCCGCCACAGCCTCCTCCACAGCTACTGCATCCACTTGAATCGCCACCACCATCACTACTGCTATCTCCATTACCACTGCTATCCACATATCCACCATCAGATCCGGAACCACCATCAGATCCGTAAGAGCCTGTTTTTGATTCTGCTTCATCGATCTCCTTATACAACTTTTCATATTCTTGATAAAAATGATCATGGTGATAGGCAGAAAGATACAATCCCCCAACAAGTAAAGACAACGAAGGATGAGACAACCGCAAACCTTTTAGATATCGATGATAGAATGTAGATGGATAGGTTCCATATGCACGAGTAAAGTTTTTCTGCGATACAAGTTCATGATGAATAAACTGGATTAAAAAAGAGATAATTTCCGCTACCCCTGTCAGATTCTCTGCCGCCTGTTCATTGAAATACTTCTTCTTCAGCAAATCTGGAGACAATCGCTGAAAATCATTAAGTAATTCCAGAGAAAGAGGATGTCTCAAAAAAGGGCCCCATGCGATCTGACTATAATGGGTAGGCTGAAATAAAAGTACATATATGAAATCAAACCATGCTCTTTCTCCCGGGTTAAACGGAGCCTCAGAATCATTGGGAATATGATGGAGCATGTTTTTCAAGTACCGCTCCGAGAATTCTTTATATTCACGTGTAAACATCAGCATTTCATGCCAAACATCATCGACTTTCCTGCTAAACATCGGCACGGAGCGCAGAATTGCAGTCATCATTAAATACCGTTCCCATTCAAACCACCGATGTTCCCATTCCACCAAACTGATTTGATGTTCCCGAATCACTCTTTCTCTCACACGTTCTACATATCCAGGAGGATAGGAAGCCCTTAAATGCTCAAGTAATGATTTCATATGGCTCTCAAACATAGCATTATGTTTTTGAATGCCCAAATCTGGCAAAATATAGGAAATGGCCGATGGCTCTTTCTTTTTTCCCATACGATAAAATACATTCACAACAATTACAACCGCAATAAAGATCAATAAGAGCACTGCAGCAATTCCTTCCATACGCATCCCTCATTTGGAATCCTTTTTCTAATTTCTATTCTAAACCGAACGTTCCAAGGGTTCTATAAAAACGGCCTATTTTTTAACAAAAAATCAAGTACAACCCTATAAAAATAAACGCACTTACCCGAAGTAAGGTAAGTGCTTCCACTTAACAACAATTCCTCTAAACAAGGAAATTCTTTAACAGATTGGACATCCAGACCCCTTTTCCGTCTCGTTCCTGTCGCTCAACTGAAAAAGAAACCACTTGTGCTCGGTTCAATCTCAAAAAACAAGTCTTTATTCACAATACTTGTCATAGGCAGCGGTTAACTTTTGAGCGATCTCTTCCAGGCTTGCTCCTTCGATCTCGTGACGGTGAATCATTTGTACCAACTTACCGTCTTTAAGCAGAGCAAACGATGGAGAAGATGGCGGCTCTCCTTCAAAGTACTCACGTGCCCGTGCAGTTGCCTCACGATCCTGCCCTGCAAATACAGTATACAGATGATCTGGCACTTTTTTATGTTTTAGCGACAAAGCCACACCCGGACGAGCTAATCCCGCTGCACAACCGCAGACGGAATTGACCACAATCAAGGTAGTACCTTTTGCTCCTTCTCCTTGCAAAACTTCATCCACTTCTTCGGGCGTACGAAGTTCTTTAAAACCAATACGAGTTAACTCGTCACGCATGGGCTGAACCATCATTTGCATTTGTTGAATATAGAAATTTTGCAATGCTATCCCTCCTTGCTGTTTATTGTATCCAAATGATTCAAAAACGTCTATGACTTGTAGAAAAACCCCAAAAAAGCAGGAGCCAACCAGGATGAAACGACAGTGGACCACAGGATTGATTGTGATCACTTTTGCCGTTTCGGTCACGGATTGTACAGGAATGTCGCATGATCCGTATTCGCCTTCCTCCTGCTTGGCTGGTGTGGTGCTGTTTGCAGTTTGTTTCTTGGTCTGATTTATTATTTAAACCCGCATCGATCTGATGCGGGCTGTTTTTCGTCCCTTTTATCCCTTGACCACTGATGCGATTTTTTCAAAAGCGTAGGCTGCCTGAAGAACCGTATCATCTTCCCCTTTTCGACCCACCAGCATCATCCCCACCGGCAGTCCTTGGGAGAAGCCGCAGGGCACGTTGATGGCCGGATGACCCGTCACGTTGAAGGGGCAGGTGTTGTAAATCATGTTGAGAGCAGAGGCGATTTTTTCCTCAACGGATGCGTCTTCGGCGGGAATTCGCGTCGCTTTTTGCGGCGTTGTAGGCATAAGCAGGATGTCGTACTGATTGAAGGCATCATCGTAGGCTTGGGTCAGCGTCCGGGCCAGATTTTGCGCCTTGGCGTAGTAGCGGCCGTGGTAGAAGGTCTCCATATACTGACCGAGGAGAAGAACCAGTTTCACCGTGGGACTGTAATCGTTGGCACGGGTCAATCGTCCCCGGCCGTAGGCATCCAACAAGGAAGTGGTGTAATAGCCTTTCCAGTTGTTGCCCATTCCGTTTCCCCGCACCATCAGCGACACGATCCCTTCGAAGGCGATGCCGTTCCAGATGTGAATTCCGTCGTGGTGCATGGGAATGGAGACCTCTTCCACCTTGGCTCCTAGCTCTGTGAAACGTTCGGCGCTGGCACGTACCAATTCGTTTACATCCGGTTCGGAAACTTCCCCCCAGGTGAACCCTTCTTTGACAATGCCAATGCGCATCCCCTTGATTTCCCGACCCACTGCCTTTAGATAATCTTTTTTGGGCAGGTTGCTCTGACGGGGATCGAGCCCGTCGGAGCCGGCAATGACATTTAACAGAAGCGCAGCGTCAGCTACGGTTCTGGCGATGGGGCCAAGGTGATCCAGGGTTTGCTCGATGGGGAAAGCCCCGGTGTAGGGGACCAAACCGAAAGTGGGTTTTAAACCAACCACGCCGCACCAAGAACTGGGCAGGCGAATGGAACCGCCTTGATCGCCACCCACGGCCATGTCTGCTTCCCCGGTGGCCACCAGCACCGCTGAGCCGCTGGAAGAGCCGCCGGAAGAGTACTCTGGGTTGTGGGGGTTCCGAACGGGCCCCGTGTCGGAGGTGTGGCTTGCCCCAGAAAGACAGAGGTGTTCGCAGACGGCTTTTCCGACAATTTCCCCTCCTGCCTCCAGAATCCGGGTGACCACCGTCGCATCCACGTCCGGTATATAGCCCTCCAACAGCGCAGAGCCGTTCATCATGGGCACCCCGGCAACGCAGACATTATCCTTGATGGCAATTTTCTTTCCGCTCAAGGGACCTTCTTGCTCGCCTTTGATCGATGTTTTCCAATACCATGCCCCTAACCTGTTTTCTTCCTTAGAGGGACGGTATCCAGGGGTACGTGGGTACTTGACAGGCAACTTTGGTTCGACCAGCTGTTCCAGTCGGGTATAAGAGGCAATGCCTCCCTCCATCAAATTGCTGTATACACCCAACTCTTCCTCAGTTAATTCCAGATGGTACTGTTCTGCAATCCGGCGCAATTGATCCTTTGTCGGTTTAACTACAGCCATTATAAACTCCTCCATTCTTTGTTTCATAAAATAAATACTATTTAGAGATTCATTTGCTTTTTAACAGATAACTCTATATTTTCGCCACTCTCTGCTCAAAATAAGACTTACTTACTTTTTAAGATCTAAGATCAGGCTTGAAAAACGATTCTTATTGCGCCGTCCCCTTGGTGATCCCTCTCGGTACACCGGAAGAACGTACAAATAGTTGGTTTTGATAAGTATAGCTAATGTTTTTATCCATTGGGTAATGGCGGAGCAAATAATCTCAAACTATTTTTCTTCCAAGCGAGGGAGTAATGCCCCTAAACCACATCCCTTCCGGATACACAATGACAAGGCAAGCATCTTGGCAGCGTCCATTGCATCGGGTTCTGGTGGTGTGAATCTGGCGATCCAAGTTACATGCTTTTTTATTAAAAAACCTCATCTCGTTGCCCAGTGAGAAATTCGTTGGCCCGGGTATCAATGTCGCGCTTGTCCAACATTCCTGTT
>NZ_FORR01000020.1 GCF_900114055.1 Thermoflavimicrobium dichotomicum
GACTTTGCTCTATTTCGAATATCCGTCAAATCTTCCATACGAATCATGCCAACACCGTTGGCAAGTGCATGGTCGATAATTTGACGGCTTATTTTATGATTTTGGTCTTTCATCCAGCGAGACTCTTTATTTTTAGACTTTTTGATTGCAGAAAGCTTTTTCGATTTCCCCAGTTTTTTTCTTTTAGCTGCAAAACGTCTACGTACAAAAGCAACCTGATTTCCTTTGAAAAACCATGATTTTGCGCCAACACTGGCGACAGCTATGTATTTTAATCCCAAATCAATCCCCATTACTTTTGTTTCTTTTCGTTGTTCCACTTCAAAAGTGATTGAAATCGCGATATACCATTTTCCTTTTTTCCTGTATAGCTCGCTGGCCCCCTGTTTGACGGTTCCGTTTAGGATTCTCTCCAACCATGCCTGCTGATAAGGACGGGCTACAACAGGTACACCGATCCGTTTTTCCAGGGTGAGAAAGGAAACCGTATAGAAGTCTCCAACCTTTTCCACCTTGAGGTTCTGATTGTTGAAGCAACACCATAGCTTTTTGAATGATTTCGTGTTTTGGTTTTTCTTTTTTGATTTGACTTCCCGAATCGTCTGGTTCACTACAGCAGACGGAAATTTCCCATAAGAAAACTCTTTGAAAATCTTACTGGTTGCTTTGTTCAACATTGGGTGAAGAAGTAGCCAGTTAGCAAATGCTGTGTTTATTTCCGTCATTCGCTGATACATTTCCTGTTTGGCTTGAGTTGGCTTATGTAGTTCTAACCTTAGTGTGATCTTTGGCATCTATTCCCCCCCTTTTTCTTTGTACTGCTTCACCGTTTCACTGGACACATTTCGATCAGTACTGACAAAGAAGGAACGAGTCCACAGACTTCGCAAATGGTTCAGATGCGAGAATTCCTGGCGAAGTTTTCTGGAAGTCACCCCTTTCAATTTCGCCATCATATCTGATGGAGAATCGGTTGGAAGACAATTCAAGAATAAATGACAGTGGTCGGGCATTACTTCCATTGCCATGATATTCCACTGATTTTCCTTGCAGATTTGCTCTACAATTTCCTTCAATCGTTCTTCTACATTGTTTACCAGTACCTTACGGCGATATCTGGGACAAAAAACAAAATGATAGTTAATCAATGATACAGTCGTTTTTGTTCGTCTATACTCTTGACTCATACTATAACTGTATCAATTTAATATTCAAACTAAAATAAAAAATTAAAAAATGGTTGCTCTAAGCATCCCCATGAAGGGGATACCGAGCAACGCCACCTTTCATCCCACGGCTAAAGCCCTATGCATTACCCATAAATATAGAGTCGCTTAGCGACTTTTATGGTTAACCTATCAATCGAGACAGACCCCCAATGAATCTTGTACTCTGGCTTTATCTGAAAATGAGTGAGAGGACTCTTTATACTGCTATCCATCGAACTTCTTCCCTTCCTTCTGACCCATCTACTCTTTCCACTGCAGTTCGTTGGATTGCTAAATTAGGTGGGTTTCTTGGAAGGAAAAGTGATGGGGTCCCTGGTGCAAGAGTTCTTTGGCGAGGCTTTCAACGGCTTCAAGATTTGACTTTCATGTGGAATATTCTTCATCAATAAAACTCTTATGGGTAATGCATAGGGCTAAAGCTAGTGGGCTTTCAGGCAGCATTCTGTAAAAAATCCCTTGTGCAATATCTGGATCAAGGAATAACACGATTTGCAGATCGGGATGATGATAGCTTTCCATAAGGCCATGTGTATGAATATTGGCATAGCCATTTTCACCGGGAACAAAATGGATATACCAGCTATGTTTGACCATCATCTCTTGTTCCCATGCTCTCAAATCATCGGGATGATTCATATTTGTTCCTCCCATTTTAGACGAATAACAGGAATTCTGCCATGAAACAAAGTGTCCTCGGGAATCCCTCGTGTTTGCAAAGGGATCTGCCTGGTCAGCAATGAATTCCCTTCAATAACCACTTCCAGCTTTTTTAAAATTCCACCCTATCTAACAAGTGAAGCCATTTCCTTTCCTCTTTCCCGTTTTCCCATCAGCTCAACCCATTTTTTGGCCATTTTTACAAAAAAGAGAGCTCTCCAAACGAGAGCTCACAGCTTGTTGACAAAGTTTTCGAAATATGCCGGTTTTCCTTTTCCGTTTCACTCCCGTTGCTTAAAAACGAGCAAGAAGTCGTTCAACTGGAAAAGGAAAACCGGGTTTGTCAACGGCCTGAGAGCTCTCCAAACGAGAGCTCAGCTTGTTGACAAAGTTTCTTTATTGGCACAGGGACTCCTTTTCCGTTGCTCAACTGGAAAAGGAGCCCCTTGTTTTTCAACATTCTTTATAATTCCAAAAACAGGATCCATTTTTATGTAACCATATTTTATATCTTTTTTACATCTTGACTGCTTCTACTTCTTCAGGAACTTCCACCGGCAATTGCACAGAGAAAACCGTTCCCTTTCCTACCTGGCTACGAACAGTTACATTTCCCAAATGGGCATTGACCAAGTGCTTGACAATAGACAGTCCCAAGCCCGTACCCCCTGATTTGCCTTTGCCACGTGTTCTCGCTTTATCCGCTTTATAAAAGCGTTCAAACACAAAAGGCAAATCTTCTTCTGGAATACCTGTTCCGGTATCCTCCACTTCCAGAAAGATATGTTTGCCGCTTTGAAAAGCGCGTACGGTAACGGCTCCGCCTTCTGGTGTATGGCGAATTGCATTGTCAATCAAATTGGTCAGCACTTGCTCAATCTTGTCTTCATCCCAGCGCACGATTGGCAGGTTTTCTGCTACTTCTCCCGTCACTTCCACGCCTCTTTCACGTGCAAGTGCCTGGAATTTCCGCACCACTCGTTGGATAAACTGCGTTACGTCAAGATGGGAAAGGTGCATCTGAATATGCCCCGCTTCCATCCGCGCCAAATCAAGCAACTCTCGCACGAGTCGCCCCATTCGCATGGATTCCTCGTTAATCACTTGTGCAATCTCTTTGATCTCCTCGGGCGACTGAGCAATATCATCGATGAGCGCTTCACTATATCCTTGAAGCATCGCCAGTGGTGTCCTGAGCTCATGCGACACATTGGCGACAAAGTCTTTCCGCATTTTATCCAGGCGGCGCTCTTCTGTCACATCCCGGAACACAGCGACCGCACCACGCAGTTGTCCCCGCGCATATAATGGAGCCATTACGACAGCCCATGTCCGACCTTGCTCGGTAATGTCTCCCACAATCTCTTTTTCTTCTTTGACGACCGTGTCAAAGAACTCCTTCAGTGGAGGAGGCAAGGTCGCTTTGAAAGACAAATTGCCAGGCTCTCGGAAAATGGCTAGCAAACGATCAGCTGGCGGATTGGTCATAATCACTTTTCCTTTGGCATTTAAAGTGATGACACCATCCGTCATGCTTCGCAAAATACTGGTCAATTGTTCTTTTTCATGGGAGAGCATATTGACCAAATCATCCAATTGTCCAGCCATTCGATTAAACGTTAATGTGAGATCCGCAATTTCATCCCGCTCATGCTCACGTACACGAACACGAGCACTGAAATCGCCTCGCGCAATTTTTTCTGCTGCTTTCTTCATCTGGATTAACGGTTGGGTAATCCGTGATGACAAGAAGAAAGCAAAGATGGTCGTCAGGGCAATGGCAATTAATGCCGAGTAGAGAATCCACTTCTTGATGTCTTCCTCAATGGATTCATTGAGCTGTTGATAGAAGACAACCGCTCCTGGCGCTCCATTTTTCAGGGAATAGGGTACAGCTACAAACATGATTTCATGACCTGTTGAATTGATTTTTCCTGTACCTGTAAACTGTTTACCCTGACGAACTTGATTCATGTCCACTAACTGGAGAACATCTTCAGCCTCCTGTGGGGTACTTGGCTTGGAGATCGATGTATCCACTGTCCCATTTGGTCCTACGACAACCATGTACGTATCGAAAATTCTTCCTACTTCCTGTACTTGGTTCAAGTTGACATGTTTTGTTTTTACTTCATTGGCTAATCGTTCCAAGTTATGTTTATGCGTCCGATTATAGGATTTATCTACCTGTTGATTAAGAAACAGGCTTAATGCGATTAGAACTATAGATACAAGTAAGATAATCGTTAACCATAGCTTTCCTACTACACTTCTTAATATCACTCTTTCGGCACCTCTAATTTATAACCGACTCCCCATACGGTCGTAATCATTTGTGCTGCCCGTTTGGAAGCACGATTCAGTTTTTCGCGCAGACGTTTGACATGCGTATCAACCGTACGCAAATCACCGAAGAATTCATAATGCCAAACATCTCTTAACAAGGTTTCCCTTGTGAATACCTTGTCTGGAGATTTGGCAAGGTAATATAATAACTCGTATTCCTTTGGAGTAAGATTAATCACCTTTCCGCCTGCTTTGACCTCATGTGCATCATGGTCAATCTGCAGGTCAGGGAATACAATCACATTATGCGTTTCCATATTGGTAGAGAGATACGCAGTTGCAGAAGCCCGGCGTAAAACTGCCTTCACCCGATGAACCAGCTCACGTGGACTAAATGGTTTGACCACATAGTCATCGGTTCCGGATTCAAAACCTTCAATCCGATTGGCTTCTTCACCACGAGCCGTTAACATAATGATCGGTGTTGCTTTTTTCTTGCGAATCTCTTGACATACATTCAGACCATCCATACCTGGAAGCATGAGATCCAGGAGAATCAGATCATAGTTTTTTTGAAATGCTTTCTCCAACGCTTCTTCGCCGTTTTCGGCTTCATCAATCTTGTAACCCTCTCGCTCCAAATACATCCGGAGCAGTCTCCGAATCCTTACTTCATCATCCACAACCAAAATGACATACTGCCTATCCATGGTTTCACCTCATGTGAACAATCAATCTTTTTCTTTACTTTTTACTCTATTTTATAACTTTTACGCATAAGAATGTAGACCGGAAATTACCAGATTAATTACAATTTGATTGAACATGATGATCACAAACCCACCGACTGCCAACCATGAGGATTTTAAACCATGCCAACCACGCGATAATCTTAGATGTAGATAGGCACTGTAAAACAGCCACGTAATCAGTGCCCAAACTTCTTTGGGATCCCATCCCCAAAAACGTCCCCACGCTTCATGGGCCCAGATCATCGCAAAAATCAATGCTCCCAAGGTGAAAACAGGGAAACCGATCGCAATCGAACGGTAACTGATCTCATCCAGCAATTCTGGATTCCATTTTTTCACCAGCGGATGAAGGATTTCCGATAGACGCTTACGTACCAACAGCCGGATCAGCGCATAAAGAATCAATCCAACAATGATCCCCCACAGTGTGGAATTCAGCTTACTGGCCGCATTTTGTCCTTTCATCCAGGCTGGAGCTTCAAATAATGGTTTCTTCATCCCCAAAAACGAATCCATCTGAATTACTTTTCCACCATGTGGACCCACGATCGGCGGAAGTTCATATTCCTGGACAGTCGGTTGATTATCGACCATATGTGCAAATGAAGCTTGATATCCGAATGAGCTGGATACAAAGCTGCTTAGAGTAAAGCTGATAAACATTAGGACAACTACTAAAGTTAATTCTAAGAATAAGGCATTTTTTCCTTTTTTCTGTGCACCCACTTGATTCACTAAATAGATTAATCCTGCGGCAAAACCAACCGCAAATGCACCGGATCCCAAAGCGGCTACGGTTACATGGATATACAGCCAGTGGCTTTGAAGTGCTGGAATGAGTGGCTGTACATCTCTTGGAAACACAGAGGCATAAGCCAGGAGAATAACGGCCAGTGGCATCACAAATGCCCCTAATACCACTGTACGATAGATGAAAAAGATGATAATAAAAGCAAGTACAATCGTAAAACATAAAAACGCCGTAAATTCAAACATGTTACTGGTAGGGAAGTGACCACTGACAATCATGCGGGTAATGATAAAAGCGATCTGAAATACAACCCCCACAATGGCGAGTCCTACCGCAATATTGCCCCAACGGCGCTCTCTCTGTTTGGGCGCTTCACCTTTTTTACCTGAAATCCCCATTACAAAGGCGACGGATGACAAGAGATAAAGGAAAAAGGTACACAGCAATAAATTTTCCATAAGCCGTTCCATTTTTATTCCCACCTATTCTTGAATCAATTTTAAGTTGATCCCGATTTGCTTGGCGATTTGATCCAGTTCACGGCGTAAAGAAAACCAGCTTTTATTGGTATGGGCTCCCAAATAAAGCACCCCGTCTTGATAACGGACCCAGACGCGGCGGTGATGCCAGTAAAAGCCCATAACCAGACCAATCAAACAAATGATTCCTCCAACAAAAATAATTGGCAGACTCTTATCGACACGAACCATCAAACCCGAGCTTTGAGCCATTTCTAATCCAGCCAGATCAATATCATACTGATTGTTTGGCGTGAGCTGATCTGTGTTTTGTCCAGAAATGACCCACGATTTCTCCCCCTGTTTTTGGCCCTTTTTCTTCACTTCAAAGATAAACGCCGGACGGTTTGGCTCTTGGGACTCCGTAATCGGCCGTCCATCTTCAAGCGCAAAATCCGGATAATATTCCAAAGCCCGAATTTCGAGATCAGCTACCCGATATACCTGATCCGGTTTGATTTCACGCAAGTTTACTGCAAACTGGCCTAGCACTTTTTTTGTTTTCTTTTCTACCACTTTCAGTTTGATCGCTTTCGGTTCAACACGAAAATCCATTTGATAGAGGAGTAAATCTTTGTACTCCAATGGATGATTGACGAGAATCGACTGTTTATGCACGGGTACCAGTTTTCCAGATGGATCTTTTTGATAAAGAACTGCATCCGTTTGGTACTTTTTTGGAACTCCTGCATATTCACCTTGATACGTTTCTAACTTAAACCTTTCATTTTTGACATAGTAAGGCATTTCAGGAACTTTAACCGTATCTCCTTCCCGAATATAAAGAGCCTGATCCAAATACCACCCTGGAACCAGAGAACGGAGGAGAACACCAAACAGGAAAATAATCAGGCCAATATGATTGATGTAAGGGCCCCATCGACTGATTCGCCCTTTTTCGGCGAGAATCGAACCGTCTTCTTCACGGATGTGATAATAACGCTTTTTTAGTGCCTCTATTAACTTTTGCACCTTTTCCTCTTTTTCTTTCTGATCGATCGTTTCTTGATGAGAAATACGCTGGCGCAAAATAAAATCGGTGCTTTTAACCACCGTTTGATTCTTAAGTGCCCGATAAAGCGGAATCACACGATCCAAACTACAGATTACCAGTGACACACCAATCATCGCAATCAGCGTGACAAACCACCAAGAGTTATACATATCCGAAAAACCTAATTGATAGTACCATTCTCCCCAAACTCCATATTTCTCCTTATAAAAAAGTTCAGGGTTACTTGAACCGGTTAAGCGTTCTTGCGGAAAAATCGTGCCAATTCCAGCGGCAACAAGTGTAATGAGAATGAGAATCACAGCCACTTTTACGGAAGAGAAAAAACTCCAGATCTGGTCAATCCAGTTTTTTGTCTGTTTCTGAGAGCGACGCGCTGTTCCCTCATAACGCATCTCGCGCTCAATGGTTTTCTTCTCTTTCATTTCTTCGGTAAGTGGTTTTCCGCAATGCTCGCATAAAATGGTACCAATGGGGTTATTGTGTCCACATTCACATTTCGTATTTTCGATCATCCCATTTCCCCCCAGGCTTAAAACCAAACATTGTGAAATCCTAAACTTCATTATATCGCCATATTCTTCTTCCACCCGACCCGAAAATTTGAAGATTATTTGAACGATCAAGTCACAACCATTCCTAACATCTTTTTCAATCGTTTTAATTCCGCTGCAGTCAGTTCACGGGCTTGCCCTCTTTTTAACCCTTCCAGTGTCAAAAATGCCAAACGTGTACGGATCAGATGAAGCACAGGATGCCCCACTGCCTCACACATCCGTCGCACTTGACGGTTTCTGCCTTCATGGATAATCATTTCCAAACGTGTTGACGTTTCATCACTGGCAAGTACCCGGACTTTGGCTGGAGCGGTCAAGCCATCTTCCAGTCTGACACCTCGTCGAAGCAATTGCAGTGCTTCCCTGGATGGCTTTCCCTTGACAGTAACTTCATAACATTTATCTATTTCATATCTTGGATGAGCCAATCTGTTGGCCAATTCTCCATCATTGGTCAAGAGGAGCAACCCTTCGGTATCATAATCTAGGCGTCCTACCGGATATACCCGTTCAGGAATATGGCGAAAATAATCTGCCACCACTTTTCGTCCCTGTGGATCAGACATACTTGTAATCACCCGTAATGGCTTATAAAAAAGAAATGTTCGCTTCTTCTCCAGCGTGATGCGTTTTCCTTTCACTTCGATCACATCGAGAAGTGGATCCACTTTTACTCCCAAAGTTTTGACCACTTGCCCGTTTACTCGAACATGTCCATTTAAAATCAACGCTTCACTTTGTCTTCGCGAGGCTATTCCTGCCTGGGCCATTACTTTCTGCAAGCGCTCCATCTTGTTCACCCCTTAGTCATCTTATCCATTTCAAGAGTTCTTCACAAGTACAACATATAATAATAGAAGATTTCAGTTCTCACCGTTCGTTGCCAAAGATTCCGTTGTATGCTGGTATTCCTTTTTCATTTCACTCCCGCTCTATAAAAACGAGCAAGAAGCCGTTCAACTGAAAAAGGAAAACCAGGTTTATAAATGGCCCTCATGTTGCTGAACAAACCATCAGAAAGATGAAAACGGATAGCATCACAAACAGTTTGGTACAATAATATTCATTCTAGTTTGTACTGCGATTGATCCAAACAACTCATCCCTTCTCACTAAACGAAAAGAGCCGGCTCCTATCGAAGGATTTCCGGCATCTTTCTTTACGTTAACATCTTTTGATCAGAAAAGCTATTATATAACGCTAAAAATATAAAAATCGGCGGAAATGTTGTTTCATTTTTTATTCCACCTCTTTTTCAAAACAGACAAAAGGCAAATCTCTGCTTGGCAATCGAATTTCTCCCCTTTCTTCAAAGCCAAAACCCTGATATAGATTTAAAGCTACAGGATTCCGGCTGTATGCATCCAGTCGCAAACTGCCATATCCGTTTTTCCTGGCGTACTCCTCTGCAAAGTTTAACAGCTTTTTGGATAGCCCTCTTCCTTGAAAATCGGGATGCACGGCTAACCGATGTATATAGAGGGGATTTTCATCGGTTATCTTCCACGCAACCTGATTGTATTCAGGCTTTTTTTCCTCAGTCAGAACCAGGACAGCAACAAAGCGATCCCCTTTTTTGATTCCAAACAAATGTCCTTTTTTCAAATCCTCTTGAATGAGTTCGTCGTTGAGATAATCTGTATCCCATTGATCATTTCCATTTTTCTGCAAAACTTCAACCACCGTATGATACAGATCCAAAATGGAATCCAGATCCTCCTTATTTGCCTGGACAACTTCCAACAAAATCACCTCATTTGATACCGTTCAATTCAAGATTATCTTTTGCATGTCGTCCGTATAAAAAACGTGAGAGTAATAAATTTATAATTTTCTGTATATTATACAAGGATAATTTGATCGATTTCTCAGGTTCATTTTCGTAGAAGCCTGTTCTAAAATTAAGACATAACATTCTAATGGATAAAAATAAAACAAAAGCATGCCATTCTCAGCTTATTGACAAAGATTCCGTTATATGCCGGTTTTCCTTTTCCGTTTCACTCCAGTTGCTTAAAAACGAGCAAGAAGTCGTTCAACTGGAAAAGGAAAACCGGGTTTGTCAACAGCCTCTTCCATTCTTTCATTTAGTGTATATAAGGAGGAACCATATGGTACCCAAAAAGCGTGGAATTCTTCGCATGTCCAAAGAGGGGAATCTAGCAGAATTGCAAGTTTTTCTGCAATCGAACCCCGAACTCGTGAAAACTTCGTTTGTCAACGGCAATACCCTGATTCATTATGCAGGCAATCGAGAAATCGCAACGTTATTGATTGAATTAGGAGCAGACTTAGATTGCACAAATGACTTTGAAGAAACACCTCTTATTACAGCTATTTGGGATGAACGAATCGACGTAGTAGAATTTCTGCTCGAACAAGGAGTCGATGTCAATCATCAAGACCGCGATGGCAACTCGGCTCTTCATGTCGCTGCGGCTCTGGGAAGTGAAAAACTGGTGCAATTGCTCTTATCTGCAGGGGCAGATGTCAACCTGGAAAATGAATATGAGGAAACTCCTTTGTTCGAGGCAGTAAAAAATGGGCACATTTCGATCATCTCCTTGTTGCTCAAATACGGGGGAACTCCCAACAAGTTGAATCATGTTCTTGATGCTCCCTTACATATCTCGGTTGAAGCGTACAATGAGAAAGCAATCGAATGTTTACTCAAACACGGTACAGATCCCAATATCCTGGGCGATTGTAAGAGAACGCCTTTACATATTGCTACAGAAGCTGGAAACAAAAAAATCATCTCGCTACTCCTTGAACACGGCGCAATCCCTGCGATTTCGGACTCTCACGGTCAATTGCCACAACATGTGACCGAATCAGAAGAAGTTTTCCAATTCCTTTTTGTACAGGCTAGCGCTAATATAAATCCAGAAATTTCTTTACCTACTTTCCATGAACGATTTGAGGAATATGAGCAATACTACGAGCTCTATGCAAATGCATTCCTTCGCCCGATCTATCGCCTCCATCCCAGATATAACGAAATGGTTACCCCACTCCCTGGTGGATCGCTCGGAAAAATCGTCTTTGCTCCAGAACCCAAAGTGAGCCAGTCAATCTGGTTAGGACAAAACAGGTTTTATGATCTTGCCATCTCACCAGACGGAACAAAAATGGCGATCACCGCTTCGCAGATCTGGGACGTAGAAATTCGCAATTATGAAGACTTCTCACTGATCGAGCGTCTCCGACTTCCGGAGAAACATGTCCATAAACAAAAACTCTATTGCGTCGCCTTCTCACCTGATGGAGAATATTTGGCTATTGGTCCCTATCTCTATCATTTTGCCAGCCAAACTTGGGTTCCCGCTTGCGAGAGATTTCGATTAGAGCCTCTTCAACCATCCCTCTGTACTGTCTTACCAAATGCAAAACAAATCTTCTATTCGTACTGTCACAGTTCTCATGTGAACCTGGTTTCGTACAATTGGAAAAACCGATCCTATTTGGAACAAACAATAGAAAATAGCTGGACCAAAAAAAGAACAATTGTAGATTTTGCTTCTTCTGAGGATGGAAACGCCTTAGCCTTCTTTGAAGCAACGATTGGTTTCCAACCGTTATACTGCTATGTAGAACTTTATTTGCCAAAAGAAAACAAAATCCATTGGCGGATAAAGATTGATAAATCGACTCCAAACTTGCCGAATTCTCTGATCGAGCAAGACTTCCAGCGATATTATGCAGGAAAAGTGTTAATCGTTGACGATACCGTAGTGGCTACTCTCCCTTATGGAAACCTAGTGTTCTGCGATCGACAAACCGGTGAAATTCAAGGCTTCCGAACTTTAAACACGAACACGATCCTTGCCATAGGCAAGACCGATTCGTCAAGAGAAATTCGCATCGCCACCGATCGCGAAATCATTACCATGGAACTTCCACGTTGATAGGAGGAGAAGACATTGCGATATCAAGAAAATGATATTTTCTCCGTATGTACCTTTGGCAATGAGGAAGCGTTGCGACGTATTTTACAAGAGCATCCCGATGCAGCACATTGGCGAGATATTGAGGGCAACACTCCGCTCCATTATGCAAAGAACGATACGATTGCTCAAATCTTGCTTGAAGCCGGCGCAGATCCGGAAGCGAAAAATCACAAGGGATCGCCGCCCACCGATACCGCATGCAAGAAGTTGAGATATGATGTTGTGAAGGTACTGGTGGAAAAGGGAGTCACATTGCGAAAAAAGTATTTCAATCATCTTAACGCATTTAGTATAGAAAATTATGTCAATCAATACTTAAAAACAATAGAAAATCGGAAACTGCATGAAGCACAAACATTGGAGGAAGTAAAAGAGGTTCTTGCTAATGGGGAAGAGATCAATGGAAGAGCAGACTGGGGAAAAACGCCTCTCATGTTCCATTGTATACATCAACGGCAAGAGATCGCCCAATATCTGATCGAACAGGGAGCAGAATTGGATGCACAGGATGAAGATGGGTTTACTTCATTGCATTACACTGTTTCCAAAAAAGCAAAGCCAATTGCCGAAATCCTGCTCAAAGCGGGAGCTAATCCCAACTTGCAAAATGAAAAAGGGGAAACGCCGCTTCATCTGGCTGTTTCCGTCAGAGACAAGGAGCTTGTCGATCTGTTGCTCGCTTTTGGTGCCGATCTGCGCATTCGCAGTAAAACGGGTCAACTCCCGATGCATGGTTTTTTCTTTTCTTATCTGAAAGAAAAAACAGAACAACTGCCCAATCCATATCCACCCGCTCCCAATGCCAAGCCGTATCACTTTGTAGCTCATCCGACCCAACCTCTGCTCGTCTCTGCCATGGAGGGTGGACTGTTGGTGAAATGGTCTTATGACCCTGATCACCCACAAAAAGAGGAATTTTTGTGGGCACTGAAACACGGATTGCTGGACAAAGTGGATTTCGAATCGTTTTTAAAACCAGAACTGCAAATCCAAACGGACCAATACCGACACAAACTCTCGCCTTCTTGGGAGGAGGACTCGTTTCTTGTCCAAGCTCCACACCTCAACTGTATCGAACGGCGAAGCTTTGACACACTCGAAGTTTTGGAACGAATTCCCGGATCGTTTTCCACCATCGTTACACCAAATGGAAGATGGATGCTTGATGAAATACGAATCGTTGACTTAGACACGAAAGAAACTCGTCAACTGGCCGAGATCGCTGAGAATGAATCGGTATCTCCTAATGGGAAATTGTTCTTTTCCACTGAATACGATCAAGGCGGAGCAAGTCTGGTGATCGCTCCCAACCTCTTTGTTAGCGAAAAGGTACCAATCCACTACTGGCTTGGAGAAGGCTCTACTCATGAATTTATCGATTGTACTTCGGATGGCGCATTTAGCTCAGATGAAAAATGGGTAGCCGTCTGGGGAACAGCGTTAAACTATCTCTATGAACGTCCAGAAGGTTGGCTCGGTGATGTGATCGTTCTTTCCACACAAAAAAAGCGGATCAAATGGCGGGTACCAATTGCAGCAGAAATCACAGAAGATCCACGTAGCATGTTTGAACAAGGATATCCGGGTGGCATTCTTCGTCCAGTCCTTTTTGCCGGGGATGAGGTAGTCGTCAATTGTCCCGACGGATTGCTCGTCTTCCTCGATGCGGAAACCGGCGAACTGACGAGAAAAATCTTCTTTGAGGAAAATGAAATTAAAAGAATGTTGATCGATCATACTGGGAAAAACCTAATCGTGCTTACCAGTATACGGGAATATAAAATTCCAATATAGAGAACATTTGGCATATCACCACAGATTGCCCATCTGGTTCTCTCATCAGATGGGTAATTTTACTTCATTCTAGAAGCCACTTAAAAAGGATCGTTTAAGTTTTCCCATACGCAAACTCATGAGCCCTGCAAAGATGCTAGTGATTGAGAAAGGATTTTCTCATGCTTTTTTTCTCCAACAAGTTCGCAGACATAATGGACAAATTGTCACTGCCCGCCATCTTCCATTGCTCCTAAATGAAAGCGTGCAAGGTTTTTAATATAAAAGTATTATATAAAACAAGGAAAGCCTAACTTAATATTTAAATTAGACAAACCAAAACATGCCGGAGAACTGATTCAGAAACTTAGATAAAACATTTGAAAAGATTGATCTTCATGCCTTCCTTTCTAAGCATCTATACGTATAAGGAGGAACATCATGGTTATAAAAAAACGTGGGATTCTTCGCATTTGCAAAGAGGGGAATCCAGCAGAATTACAAGTTTTTCTGCAATCGAACCCCGAACTCGTGAAAACTTCGTTTGTCAACGGCAATACCCTGCTTCATTATGCAGGCAATCGTGAAATTGCAGCGTTGTTGATTGAATTGGGAGCAGACCTGGATTGCACAAATGACTTTGCAGAAACACCTCTTATTACAGCTGTTTGGGATGAACGAATCGACGTAGTAAAATTTCTGCTCGAACAAGGAGTCGATGTCAATCATCAAGACCGGGATGGCAACTCAGCGCTCCATGTCGCTGCGGCTCTGGGAAGTGAAAAAATGGCGAAACTGCTCTTATCTGCAGGAGCAGATGTCCATTTGCAAAATGAGGACGAAATAACCCCTTTAATTGACGCAGTTAAAAATAACCAAATTTCTGTAGTTCCATTGCTATTAGAACATGGTGCCAATCCCAATATCGCACCGTTTCATGATGAACCTCCATTGCACATTGCGACAAGAACGGACAATCGGGAAATGATCGAACTTCTGCTCAAACACGGCGCTGACCCCAATTTTCGCGATAGTAGTGGAGAAACCGCCTTGCATTACGCCGCAAGGTATGAAAACAAGGAGCTGATCTCGATCTTGCTCAAACATGGCACATCTCCTTTAATCAAAAGTAGATCTGGACGTTTGCCTCAACATGTTACAAAGTCAGAAGAAATTTTTCAGTTTCTGTTTGCCAAAGCATCTTCCCTTGCAAAAGAAGAACCGCCAACTCTTTCCTTCCATGAAGGAATCACGGAAAATTCTTACCATCCGCGAAAAGTAATTGGCTCCGTTTACCGACTTCACCCTTTTCGCCATGAACTGCTTGCCCCGCTTCCTGGAGGAGTTCTTGGCAAGATCGTCTATGATCCCGAACCAAAATTGAGTCAGTCGATCGCCTTGGGACAATATAAGTTTTATCATCTCGCCATTTCCCCAGACGGGTCCAAGATTGCGGTCGTGGCTCCGCAAATCTGGGGTGTGCAAATTCGCAACTATGAAGATTTCTCGCTGATGGAAGCTCTCAAACTGCCAAAGGAATCAAAACAGAAATTCTATTGCGTCGATTTCTCGCCTGATGGGGAATATTTGGCTGTAGGCCCGTATCTTTACTATTTTGCCAGCAAAACATGGCAACCTGCATGTACCAAATTCGATCAAATGATTCAACCATCCCTCTGCAAATGGTCACCCGATTCCAAACGCATCTTCTATGCATATTATCAATCGGACTATCACGGATTGGTTTCTTATCATCGGAAACATGCATCCTTCTTAGAACAGCAGATAAAAAATGACTATGGCGATTATAAATGCATTGTCGATCTTGCCTTTTCTGAAGATGGACAAGCAGCAGCCTTCTTCGAAGCAGCCGTTTACGGCACATTTGTCGGTCCAAAGCCGCTCGTGGGATTTGTAGGACTTTATCTTCCTGTGCAAAACAAAATCGCGTGGCGATTCAAGCTCGATAAAGAAATCACAGGCGGAGATCAAACGCTAAAAGAGCAAGGTTTCCCTGATGGCTACGCTGGAAAAGTACTGATCGTCGATGATACCGTGGTTGCGACACTTCCCCATGGTACCCTGTTGTTCTTTGATCGAAACACGGGAGAACTTTGGAAAAAATATACGCTCAACAGCAAAACAATCCTTGCACTAAGCAAGACAACCAATCCAAGGGAAATCCGCATCGCCACCGACCGTGAAATGGTAACAATGGAACTGCCATGTCAATAGGGGGAAAGAGACAAATGCGTTACCAAGACAATGATATTTTCTCTGTATGCACGTTTGGCAATGAAGTGGCATTACAGCGCATTTTAAAGGAACACCCAGATGCTGTGCACTGGCGAGATGTCAAAGGCAATACCCCGCTTCATTATGCGAAGAACGGTACGATTGTCCAAATATTGCTTCAAGCCGGTGCAGACCCGGAAGCAAAAAATCACATCGGTTCGCCGCCCATCGATACCGCTTGCCAGAAATTGCGCAAAAGTGCCATTAAAGTTCTGCTGGAAAAAGGAGTAACTTTACGAAAAAAATATTTCGATCATCCCAATGCATGGATGATTCGCAATTTAGTCAATGAACACTTGAAAAAAATGGAAAATCGGAAGTTGCACGAAGCACAAACATTGGAAGAAGTAAAAAAACATCTGGCCGACGGAGAGGTGATCGATGGTAGAGCAGACTGGGGAAAAACGCCTCTAATGGTACATACCTTGCACAACCGGCAAGAGATGATCCAATATCTGATCCAGCAAGGCGCTGATCTTAATGCACAGGACGAAGATGGAAACACTGCCTTGCACTATGCCATATCCAAAAGGGCAAAACAAATCGCGGAAATATTACTGAAAGCCGGTGCCAATCCCAACATACAAAATGAAAAAGGAGAAACTCCTCTGTACATTGCTGTCTCGGCAAATAACAAGGAACTTGTGGATCTTCTTCTTTTCTATGGTGCCGATCCAAAAATTCGATCCAAAAAAGGAAAACTGCCCATGCATGCTGGCAAAGAGCATTCCCCTCTCTTTAGTGAACTCAAAGAAAAACTGGAACAAATGCCAGATCCCTATCCTGCTGTTCCCAATGCCAAACCCTATCGCTTTGTCATCCATCCGACGAAGCCTCTATTGATCTCGGCAATGGAAGGCGGCGGGATCGTCAAATGGTCTTATGATCCGACTCATCCGCAAAAAGAGGAATTCTTATGGGAACTCCAACATGAACTCTTGGCCAAAGTGGATTTCGAATCCTTTTTAAAACGAGAGAAACAAATTCAGACTGATCAATTCGATCTGAAACTTCATTTTTCATGGGATGGAAATTCCATTCTCGTTCAAGCTCCTCATCTTGACTGTATTGAACGGCGAAGTCTCGAAACGTTGGAAGTGATTGATCAAATTCTGGGCTCCTATCACTGCACGATCACTCCCAATGGAAGATGGATGCTGGATGGGAATCAGATCATTGATCTAAAAACAAATCAAATTTATCCACTGACCTCAACATTTGGACGTACATATGTATCTCCCGATGGAAAGTATTTCTTCTCTACGGAATATGACCAAGGCGGTGCTGAGATTTTGATCACGTCCGCTCATTCCAACAAAACCGATTTGGTCGAGTATTATTTGGGACATTGCCCTACCCATGAATTTATCGATTGTACATCAAGGGGAGCATTTAGCCCAGATGGAAAATGGGTAGCCGTCTGGGGAACAGCGTTAAATTATCTCGAGGAACGTCCAGAAGGATGGCTGGGTGATATCATCGTCCTTTCCACACAAAAAAAGCGGATCAAATGGCGGGTACCTATTGCGGCAGAGATCACAGAAGATCCACGCAGCATGTTCGAACAAGGATATCCAGGTGCCGTTCTTTGTCCAGTCCTTTTTGCCGGGGATGAGGTGGTCGTCTATTGTCCAGATGGATTGCTCGTCTTCCTCGATGCAGAAACCGGCGAACTGACGAGAAAAATCTTCTTTGAGGAAAATGAGATTAAAAGAATGTTGATCGATCATACTGGGAAAAACCTGATTGTGCTCACCAGTATACGGGAATACAAAATTCCATTATAGTGAACATATAATACCACCCATCTGGTGAACAAACCAGATGGGTAAACTTTTCAACAACTTCATTCTAGAAGCCACTTATTTACATGTTTTGAACCACTTTGGTTGGTGAATGACCCTTATCACCTTTTTCAAACAACATAATCAGAGCAGGCAATAACATCTCCCGCACGAGAAAAACGTCCATTAATATCCCCAGTGATACGATAAATCCAAACACAAACAATTAGGTTGGGTCATTAAAACAGCAAATGTCGCAGCTAAAATTAACCCTGCCGATGATATGACGCCTTCTAAAAGCTGGCTCAAGCTATCATTCACCAAAGAAATAGCATAGGAACATGAGAAATCGAACTTATTGGTCGATGTAAAAATCTGCTGCCTTAATGGCATGGATCGCCGTAGTATCATAAACGGGTAAGGAGACATCCTTCTGCCCGACTAGCATGGTAATCTCCGTACAGCCGAGGATGATTGCTTCTGCTCCACGCTCAGCCAAATGCTCTATGATTTGTAGATACTTCTGCTTTGATTCTTCTCTGACAACCCCTAAGGTCAGCTCATTATAAATCACATCGTGGACGATCATTCTTTCATCCTTCGTCGGAACTATCACTTCTAAGCCGAATCGTTCCATGAGCCGTCCTTTGTAAAGTCCCACACGACGAAAATTGTCCTGTGTAATCTTCTCTCCGGTCGCATCGGCAATATGGATGAGAGGAATCTGGATTGAGCTTTGCACCTCTCCCGCCATCTTGTGCATCGTATTCGTACAAATTACGAGAAAATCTGCTCCTGCTTGTTCTACTCGCTTCGCTCCACGAATCATCTCTTCAGTCGCCTTTTCCCATTCATTCCGGTGTTGCAAGTCTTTGATCCGTTGAAAATCTACAGAATACAGAATGATTTCTGCAGAGTGATGCCCTCCTAAGCGCTCTTTAATCCGTTTGTTGATCAGCTGATAGTAAATTGCCGTTGACTCCCAACTCATACCTCCAAGTAGACCAATTGTTTTCACAGCAATTTGCACCTCTCATTAAGAGTATGATTTCAATCTAATAATAATTTTACGAAAATAAAAAGTAAATTCTCTTCCATTTCTCCTTTTCCGACCACAACCGTGTCAGCCAAAGAGGCCATCTCCCAGGTCTGCTCTTCACCGGTGAAAACTGAAAACAATTCCCTTCCTTCAATGAAACCATGCTTTACAGCTTGTAATACAATTACGTCAAAGATCTCCTGTTTTATATATTGCAGTTGACCACTCGTAAACACAGGAATCCTTCCTACCGAAGAAACATGGACCAATCTTAGACCGACAGTTGATCGGTGATAAGTCTCATATCCTTTTTGTTTTATCCGAAAATATCGTATCCCAACCTTGAGTCCTATTGATTAGAATAATAAATAATAGAAAATATCTTTTAACTAATAAGATAAGAGGAGTGACACAGGTAATGTCATTAAAAATATCAGACGATTTCTCTTATAAAAAACAGATCGAATGGTGGAAGGCCATCATTGATTCGATCAACGATGGTATTCTGGTGATTGACCACCAGGGAACCGTTCAGCTAATTAATCCGGAATATACAAAGATTACAGGTGTTACTCCCGAGATGATTGTTGGAAAATCACTCCGACAAATTCGACCTACCGCACAGTTACCTGATACGTTAGCAGATGGAAAAAGCAGAGTTGCAGTTTACCGGAAAGAAGGAAACATTGAATATATGGTAGATATGGCTCCTATCATTCTCAATGGTGAGATCATTGGTGCCGTATCTGTTTGCAAGAGTCTAACGGAAGTTCATAAACTTTCCCAAGAGCTGAAAAAGAAAAAGGAGAAATTAAAGCAATTGGAAAGAACCATGGATTCCCTATATCAGGCGAAATACACATTTGATCAGATCATTGGAAAAAATGGAGGTTTAAGAGAGGCCGTTCATATTGCAAAAAAAGCGGCTGAAACCAGCTTGCCGGTTCTCATTGTAGGGGAAAGCGGAACCGGAAAGGAGCTTTTTGCCCAAGCGATTCATAACAGAAGTGACCGGAGGGACAGGCCTTTTATTCCAGTAAATTGTGCGGCGATCCCATCAGCACTATTGGAGAGCGAACTTTTTGGATATGCAGAAGGTTCATTCACCCATGCAAAAAAGGGTGGAAAAATGGGACTGTTTGAACTGGCGAATCACGGAACCATTTTTCTGGATGAAATCGGGGATATGCCTTACGACCTTCAGGCAAAGCTGTTACGTGTTTTACAAGAACGAAAAGTTCGAAGAGTAGGGGATACGATCGAACGGGACATCGATGTGCGGGTGATCGCAGCAACGAACAAGGACTTGCAACAGCTTGTTTCAAAGAACCGTTTTCGCGAAGACCTGTTTTACAGGTTAAATGTCATCCATTTGCAAATTCCTCCGCTCCGTGAACGAAGAGAAGACATTCCTGATTTAATTTATTCTCTTTTTCGTTCATCCACCGTAAACTCTTCAAATAGTTCTAACGTTACTTATTCGATTGACGAAAAAACATTAGCAGTCCTGCAGTCTTATGATTGGCCCGGCAATGTTCGGGAATTAAAAAATGCTATCGAATATGCCATTTGTATGGCTGAGGAAACACATATCCACCTCCATCATTTTCCAGAGTGGATCACTAAATCAGAATTGACAGATTTGGCTCAAAAACAATCCATTCAAACTTTACGGGAAGCAACTGAAAAGGTGGAACGCAAACTTATTCTTGAGACACTGTATCAATTTGGGAACGATATGGAAGGAAAGAAAAAAGCGGCAGAAGCTTTAGGAATTTCTTTAGCCACCTTATATAACAAAATTAAAAAGTATAAGATCAACTCTTAGGTATCCGATTCATTTCTAAATAATTGGAATGATATTTCTAATTTTTTATAAAACAAGGTGTAAAGATAAACGAAACGTTTTTGTTGTAGAAATGGAAATGGGATTTTTTCGTTTCTAAAATCTTATAATTCGATAAAAAGAAAGCGCTATCTTGAGGCGTTTTCTTTTTTGGTATGAAATTTGCTGTAAATAAAGATAGAGAATTCAAACTGTTTGAATGGGAGGATTGAAATGTCGATCTTAGGCTTTTTAACGATTGGGGTTTTTCTCTATCTCATTATGACAAAGCGGCTTTCGGTCTTGGTTGCCTTAATCGTTGTACCGATCATCTTCGCCTTGATTGGAGGTTTTGGTGCAGAGATCGGCGGGATGATGCTAGAGGGTATCAAGAAGGTGGCGCCTACAGGAATCATGGTTGCTTTTGCTGTTTTGTATTTTGGCCTTATGATTGATACTGGTTTATTTGATCCCATCATTTCCCGGATTATTCGAATGGTCAAAGGAGATCCGCTAAAGATCGTTGTCGGTACAGCTATTCTTACATTGCTTGTGGCTTTAGATGGTGACGGATCCACGACGTTTATGATTACCATCTCAGCCATGCTCCCTCTTTACAAAAGGCTTAAAATGAATTCACTTATACTGTCAGGAGTCGTCGCACTGGGAGCAGGTGTGATGAACATCATTCCGTGGGGTGGTCCTACCGCAAGAGCGATGAGTTCATTGCATGTAGATTCAGCCCGTTTATTCAATCCCATTATCCCGGCTATGATCGCTGGTATACTCTGGGTGATATTTGTTGCCTATCTGCTAGGAAAAAAAGAACGTAAGCGATTGGGTATTGTACCGTTAAACGATAATCATCAGGGTGAACTTACCGAAGAACAGGCATTAGCCAGACGTCCGCGATTGTTCTGGTTTAACCTTGTCCTGACCATTGCCCTCATCGTGTCACTGATCATGGCCTGGTTGCCCCTTCCTGTCTTGTTCATGGTGGCATTGGCCGTTGCCTTACTGATCAACTATCCCAACCTTGAGGAACAGCAAGAACGACTTTTATCTCATGCTAAAAATGTTGTCTTCGTATCCACCATGATTTTTGCAGCAGGAATTTTTACCGGAATTCTAACAGGTACAAAAATGGTTGATGCCATGGCAACGACTTTGGTGTCGTTAATTCCCGATTCACTGGGAACACATTTGCCAGTGATTGTGGCGATTACCAGCATGCCACTCAGCCTGGTATTTACCCCTGATGCGTATTATTTCGGTGTTCTTCCCATCATCAGTAAAACGGCTGTTTCGTTTGGAATTGAGCCTGTTCAAATTGGCCGTGCAGCAATACTAGGGCAGATGACAACCGGATTTCCGCTAAGCCCCTTAACTGCTTCCACGTTTATATTAGTGGGATTATCAGGAGTAGAACTAGGGGCCCATCAGCGATTTATTTTCAAATGGGCATTTGGAACGACGATAGTGATGACCATCGTTGCATTGATAACAGGAGCCATTTCTCTATAGAGGTGAGAGGATGTTACGAATTGGATCAGGAGCAGGATTCTCAGGCGATCGGCTTGAGCCTGCAGTCATTCTGGCGGAAAGAGGTAAACTGGATTATCTCGTATTGGAATGTCTGGCAGAACGAACCATAGCATCGGCTCAAAAACGAAAACGGCAAAACCCTTCTCATGGTTATGATGCTTTATTAGACAAGAGAATGGAACTTCTTTTACCAGTGATTAAAAAAAATCGCGTCCGCCTTATTACCAATATGGGTGCAGCAAACCCTATTGCTGCTGCTGAGCGGATTGTACAAATTGCCCAACGTCAAGGTATTTCGATAAAGGTAGCGGCTGTAACAGGGGACGATGTACTGGAGCACATCAACCTGGAGGAACACTCGCTTGAGATGGACAAACCATTATCCAGTTATGGAGAAATCATCTCAGCCAATGCTTACCTTGGTGCGGACGCCCTGTTGCCTGCATTGGAGTCTGGAGCGGAAATTATTGTCACCGGAAGGGTTGCTGACCCTTCCATGTTTCTTGCTCCAATGGTTTATCACTATGGGTGGTCTCTGGATGATATTGATCGAATGGCACAAGGAACAGTGATTGGACACCTTTTGGAATGTGCAGGACAAATTACGGGAGGGTATTTTGCTGACCCTGGAAAAAAAGAGGTACCCCACATGGCTCAGCTAGGGTTCCCGTTTGCGGATGTTGACTCAGATGGAAAAGCCGTTATCAGCAAGCTGGAAGGAACTGGTGGACTGATTAATTTGGCGACGGCCAAGGAACAGCTTCTATACGAAGTGACAGATCCCACTGGTTACATTACTCCCGATGTTGTTGTTGATTTCAGGTCCGTTCGGCTACGGGAAGTAGGTCATAACAAGGTGGAGGTATCCAACAGTAGCGGCAGGAAAAAGCCCTCAACGTTGAAGGTAAGTATTGGCTATCATGCGGGGTTTGTAGGAGAAGGTGAAATTTCCTATGCAGGTCCAAATGCTCTAAAAAGGGCGAAATTGGCAGGAGAAATTATTTACGAGCGTTTAAAAGATCATTTTACGGAGCTTCGCATTGATTATATCGGAAGCTCTTCAGTTCACCGAACATCTTTTCATCACTATTCCGAACCTTATGAAATACGCCTGCGGGTAGCGGGCAAAGCCTCTACCAAAGAACAGGCGGAACAAATTGGACTTGAGGTTGAGGCACTCTATACAAACGGTCCAGCGGGTGGAGGGGGAGCACGGAAATATGTAAATGAAGTCATTGGAATCATATCCAGTTTGATTCCCCGCGAAAAAGTGAAACCTCATGTAACCATTCGGGAGTGTCGGGTATGAAAAAAAAATTATATGAGCTTGCCCACTGCCGGGCCGGTGACAAGGGAAACACTCTGATTTTGTCGCTGATTCCGTATAAAGAGCAGGATTATGATGTCTTATGTGAAAACGTAACACCAGAGGCTGTAAAAAATCACTTGAAAGAGATCATTAAAGGAGATGTAATCCGTTACGAACTACCCAATATCTCTGCCCTTCAATTTGTATGTTACAATGCATTGTTGGGCGGGGTTACCACATCGTTAAACATAGACACTCATGGTAAAAGCTTAAGTTATGCTTTATTGGAATTGGAAATCGAGATTTGACCACTACCCACACCTAAAGACCCATGCATTCCCCATATCTTTTTGAAAGCTTTGGGGGCCTTTTTTCCTACACACCCCTGTGGTGATTGGGAAAAAGGCCCCCTTCTCTATTTACAACATTTAAAAATACTCATAGGTTATCAAACGGCTTACAGGGATTCTTGGGCAAAAGAAACCACGACTTCTTGCCCGTTTTTATTGAGCGGGAGTGAAACGGAAAAAGGAAAACCGGCATATAACAGAAACATTGTTACAAGCAGCTGTAATTCCTTTCTATCTCAAAAACTCTTTTTCCACACAAAAAAGACCACTGTGTTCTCCATACAGTAGCCTGTTTCTAATTACATCTGATTTCATTGAAAGACCATGGAACAAATGAGCCAAGAGAAGAGAAAACCGGCCAAATCTGCCCACAATCCCACTTTCAGGGCATATAGTGAGCGCTTGATCCCGACTGCGCCAAAATAAACCGTAATTACATACAAGGTTGTATCCGTACTGGCCTGAATCGTGGAAGCCAACTTCCCGATAAATGAATCAGGTCCATAAGTACGCAAAATGCTCTCGACAAATGCCAGGGACCCCGTTCCTGATATCGGGCGCAATAACCCTACCGGCAATACTTCTTCAGGAATATGGAGCCACTCAGTTACAGGCTTTAACAATTGAAGTCCAAACTGCAAGGCTCCTGAATCGCGAAAAATCGAAACAGCCACCATCATCCCTACCAGATGAGGGATAATTTGTACAGCTGTGGGAAATCCTTCTTTTGCCCCTTCCACAAAGCTTTCATAAATGGAAACCCGGCGTATCAGGGCATACAGGGGGATGAAAACCAGTAAAACGGGTAACATCCACTTGGATATGGCCGAAATCACTTCATACATGTTTTACTGCTACTAAAAACATAGAAAAATATCCCTATGTCTAGAAAATTCCTGTTTCAACGTGTCCGATTTCGTACTTCTATGGAAGATACTACTATTGTTTGTTATAACACTCCACAGGCGTAAATTCCCGGCTAGCCACCGGTACATATACATGATTTCGTTATGTAATCATCATGTATGGGTTTTAGACTTGGTTTTCGTCTGAGGATATTCATTTCCATGCTTTGTAGCAGTTTCCTCCTCTCAAATTAAAATAATTAAGGGGGTTTTTCCATATTTATCTACGTTTTTTCTATCTGTTCCACTCGCGCCGTTGGTAGTATCGATCCAACAGGATGGCACAAGTGGTAGCACAAAAGGTCGCAATTAAAGTAGGACCGATAATGTCAGTCGGGTCCACTGAGCCATGTTTCATCCGGATCCCAATGATTGTCGTGGGGATTAAAGTTAATCCCGAGGTATTTAAAGCCAGGAGTGTACACATAGCCGGTGTCGCCGTTTTCGGATCAGGATTCAGCTTCTGCAACTCCTCCATTGCCTTGAGTCCCATCGGTGTGGCCGCATTTCCCAAGCCAAAAAAATTGGCACTCATATTGGACAAGATATATCCCATCGCCGGATGATCCGGAGGGACACTGGGAAAAAGGAGCTTGGCCACCGGTCGTAACAAATGCGCCAACTTTTCCAGCAAGCCGGCATCTTTGGCAATGCGCATCATGCCTAACCAAAAAACCAGAATACTGATCAAACCGATACAAACGGCTACTGCTTCTTTTGCTCCTTTCAGGGCCGCTAATGTCACCAAATCGATGCGTCCCTGGAGTGCCGCCGCAATGAAACCTGCAACAATCATGAACAACCAAATATAATTAATCACAGCTCTTCCCCCTGCTCTAGCCAAGAAAAAATGATTTCCTTCCATTTTGAAAAGAATGTAGATCGCGCTGGAGATTTGGTCACCAAAGGGATCGCTCCAATCAACTGATTATCCAGATAGATTCGGGCACTTCCCACAGGCATATTCTCCTCTTGGATCATTTTTAAGGGATAACTGATCAAAGGCTCGATTTTTACTCGCTTCTCCTTTTTTTCTTCTGCAGTCAGGGGATAACGAAATTCTTCACCTGCCACCAGATCAAATTCTTTTTCTCCCCTTTTATGATCGGGCTTTTGCCAGATCAATTGTTCCCTTTTCACAATGGAAACCAGATCATAATGCTCATAGCCATATTCAAAGAGTTTGATCGAATCGTACCAATCATTCGGATCATTCAGCGTCACAGCCACCAACTGGTGACCATCTTTGGTAGCAGAAGTAACAAGGGTACGTCCTGCCTGTTTCGTAAACCCTGTCTTCACTCCGTCAGCCCATGGGTACATGCGTAATAACTTGTTTTTATTGAAAAACGTTTGCCTCCCTGTCTCCCAGGGACTTGACAAGGTAATCGACTTCGTTTTTACGATCTCCTGAAAAACAGGATTTTTCAGCGCATAGGCTGTCAATTTTGCCAGATCATATGCAGTGGAATAATGATCCGGGTGATCCAAGCCATGCGGATTCATAAAATGTGTATGCTGTAAACCCAAGTAAGTGGCTTTTTCATTCATCAAATAAACAAACCCTTCGACCGAGCCACCAATATGTTCGGCAATCGCTACTGCCGCATCATTTCCGGACCTGAGCATCAAACCATAAAGCAAATCGCGAAGACGAACCTTTTCACCTTGTTTTAAATAGACGGAAGATCCTTCGATCCCTACGGCACGTGGACTAATGGTTACCAACTCATCCAATTTTCCTTTTTCAATCGCCAGTATCGCTGTCATAATCTTCGTCAAACTGGCCACTTTCATTGGTTTTTGCGCTTCTTTGCCAAAAAGTACCCGCTCGGATGCGACATCCATCAATACGGCTGACTGAGCACTCACAAAAGGTTTCTCTTCGGTATAGGCATATACCGTGGTTGTATGTACAGGAATACCCACTATCCAGATCACAAAAGCCAATAAGGCTGAAACCATCTTTTTCATTTTCGTCACCTTACCCTCAAATATGGGTTTGTACCAAAAATATATGCATGTTGGATGAGGTTATGAAAAAGAAAAAACGACATTTGCATCGAAATGCAATGTCGTCAGGTTGTGAACGAAGTATTCGTTTAACTGCCGATTTCATTCCTCTATGGTGATAGCAATCGATTGAATTTAGAAGTCATTTCAAAAGCCCCTGAAGTTACAAATCGATGCAATACCTGCTCCGTTTTTCCGACTCGTTCCGACAGCGCCCTCCAAGGAAGTATTTCAGGGCCGCTCCGAGCCGAAAGCTTAAGAAGCGGGCAAAATACGCTGCTGCTTTTTTTATACGCAGTTTCGTACGGATTTAAGTTATGAATTAGCTTGTAGACTTGCCATGAACTTCTAATGGCAACCCGGTTCTCTTTCCGGCTTTTCTTCCTTTTTCTTCTGTCCGCCACCAACCTTATCCAACAAATTCGCAGCCGAATCAATCAAGCGATTATACAGGTGTGTGGTTCCCTCCAGGCTCAATAAACGAATATCTTTTTCTCCAACGACAATAAAAGCAACGGGTGTAATAGAAACACCCCCACCACTTCCACCGCCAAATGGATACGATTTTTGACCTTTGGATTGACCAGAGCCATTTCTCTCCGAATCACCCTGTCCCCTAACAGTGTCTGGGTTCTTGTTTTGACTTCCTCCGCTAAATTCGCTTCCTCCTGCTGCAAAGCCAAATCCCAGTTTCGATACAGGAATAATAACTTGACCACCCGGTGCCTCCACGGGTTCACCGATAATGGTATTGACATCCACCATATCTCTCAAATTTTCCATTGCTGTTTGCATCAAGCCTTGGATTGGATGCTCTGCCACTTCAAGTTCCTCCTTTTGTTCCGATCCCAATATAAACGTTTGATGGCAAGGATAGCATGCCCCAAGCGGAAGCGAATTATACTGTGAAAGGTCATCCCCACAGCCTCGCGATAAAACAACGGTTCAACATGTAATTCAGGCGCTTTTTGCCAGCGTATGTACGGACTGATCCAGCCGATCAGCATACTCTTCAGCGTCCAGACTATTCCTGTCAAAAAGCCTGCCTCCGCCGCATCTCCTGTGCCAACAGAAGTTATCCAAACCCATTTTTCACAGGTCACTTTGCTAAAGAACCACCGTAAAATTTCTTTCAACCCATCGATCTGATCCAACAGTTCACGAACCATTTCTTTTCCTCGTTGAATGGTCTTTTTCCCAATGATTTCTTTCTTGGGGGATGTGTCGTTCGTTTCTTCGGCCAATGAAACCTTTAAACCTCGATCGATTCCTGCCCAATCCAATTGCGGCAAGGTAAAACGCAAGCGAACCAAACCGAATAGCGCTCGAATCTTTACTTCGCCCCGATCATTCTCATTTTCCCACTTAAATAGCAGTTCGATACGAACAGATGTAAATGGAAGAATAATAAGAAGCGCAACCAGGATCATTCCAACCCATAAAAAAAACTTCACCCCAACCACCTGCCATTATTAGGTAGTTTAGGCAAGTGATTGGGGCTTTTATACAAATGCTACTTTAATGCTGCTTGCAAAAAAGCAGGTAGGGCAAAACATTGTTTCAAAATATCCTGACTCACATACTTGGTATCTTTGTCAAACTGATCGGACATGACCTGTTCATATTTTTTGGAACCCAATGTAAAGCTCCACATGCCACCTGGATAAGTAGGCACAACAGCTGTATACACTTTGCTAATCGGGAACAGTTCTTGAATGTATCCGTAGGTTTGTTTCAGGATGTGCATATGGAAGATCGGCGATTGGCTTTGGCATACCATCAATCCATCCTCTTTGAGAGCCGCATGAATATCTACATAAAAACTGCGCTCAAACAGTTGCGTAGCAGGTCCGATGGGATCCGAAGAATCAACAATGACCACATCGTAATGATCTTTGTATTTCTTTACATGCTTGATGCCATCATCAAAGATAAAGTTGACCCGTGGATCTGACAAATTGCCGGAAACTTCAGTGAGATGCTCTTTACAGGCCTTCACCACCAGCTCGTCAATTTCGACCATGTCGATTTCTTCCACTTGTTCATATTTCGTCACTTCACGTGCTGCACCGCAATCTCCACCGCCAATAATGAGTACACGCTTTGGGTTGGGATGGATTGAAAGCGGAACGTGAGTGATCATTTCATTATAAATATGTCCATCCAATGATGTCGTTTGCACAATTCCATCCAATACGAGCATCCGTCCAAAGACTGGAGAATCTACGACCATTACATGCTGAAATGGTGAACGTTCCTGATACACCACTTCATTGATGCGATAATTGATTTTTAAATTTTCTGCTTCATCTTCTACAAGCCAGGTGTTTCCATCCACTGTCTGGAGATATTTCAGATTTTCGGTCATGTCAAACCCTCCTTTATGTATGAAATATATAAACCAAAGACTAATTGTATCAAAATAACGAGAGTTTTGCTAACTAATCACCTACTATAATGGAAATATAAAATGGGTTCAACGATCTCAACAACAAACCCATCATCTTAAATTAAAGGGGATGATCGTCATTGATGATTCGTTATTACAATGAAGAAGATAGAAAAGATGTGTTGAATATTTTTAACCAATCTCAACATTCTCCCATGTCATTAGAGCGATTTAGAACTCTGGATCAAGAAGCACAGCGTTCGGATTACTGGAAGCGCCTGGTTTTAGAAGTGGAAAATTCAATCGTTGCTTATGCTAACTTGATAAAACGGCCTGGCTTAAGAAACGGATATTTGTTTGCAACGATTCAAGTAGACGTCAATCATCGCCGAAAAGGTTATGGAACCGCACTATGGCATCGCTTATGGAAAATCATTCAGGATCAGAAACCCAAAGGGCTTGAAACGGTGATTTTAGACACGGATATTGCCTCAAAAAAGTGGGCGGAATCCAAGGGTTTTCGTCTTCGATTCCATCAATTTGATTCGATTCTTGATTTAACCAACCATTGTCCAAGATTTCAGTTATCTGAAGTTCCTATTACATGCCATGGAGTCAAATATGTAAGTTTAAGCAATGAATCTCATAAAGATCAGTGGAATCGGTTATATCACCTTTTTCTTCAATTGTGTAAGGATACACCAGACTTTTACGGTGTTGAGGAGCTAAATATTGACTTTGCAAAACACTTCTTATCGTCGAGTGGTATTCGTGCAGATGGGATTTGGATCGCTAAGGACGCAGACAAATGGATCGGAATGACTGTATTAAGAGATATCAGTAAAAAAGAAATGTGGAATGCTTTTACTGGCGTATGTTCGGATTACCGGGGTCGAGGAATTGCTTCCATCCTGAAATCCATCGCTGCTGACTATGCCTACTCCCAAAACGTAAATATTCTCAGAACCTTTAACTTATCCGTAAACAAAGGGATATTAAAAATCAATCAACGTATGGGATATATTCCACAGCCAGGGCGATGGATCATGGAACGGAGTTTCATCGTACCCTGATTATTTAAGAAATGAGTCAGATACTGTTCGATTCATCTTATGGTTACATTGCTCCTCTGCCGGTTTTCCTCCAATGATATATGAAATCATTCAACACACTATGTACCTTTTGTATTAATTTATAAACTATTTGTGATATATTTAATAATAGTAAAAGGAGGAGAAATATGAATCAACCCAAGGTAGGAATGATAGGATTAGGTTCCATAGCACAAAAAGTGTATTTGCCTTTATTAAGCATTGAAAAGAACTGGAAGCTTGTAGGAGCTTACTCTCCGACTAAATCAAAAAGAGATGAACTATGTAGACAATATCGCATAGAATCATTTAATGATATGGATTCATTATTAACTGCTTGTGATGCCATATTTGTACATAGTTCTACAGATACACACTATGAAATTGTTGAAAAAGCTCTTCAAATGGGCAAAGATGTGTATGTGGATAAACCTCTTGCTGCTACTGTAGAGCAAGCAAAACGTTTAGTCGAATTAAGCAATCAATTGAATCGGAAACTTATGGTTGGATTTAATAGAAGATTTGCTCCTCTCTACGTAGAAGCGAAACAAAAGATGAGTGAAGTAGCATGGATTCGCATCGAGAAACATCGAATAAATGGAATTTACCCTAATCACACATACGACTTTACGCTCTTAGATAGCTATCTTCATCTAGTAGATACCGCCCGTTGGTTAGGAGCAACTTCCATCTCGGATGGAATAATTCAAAAGACAGGGAATAATCAACTTCTCTATACTCAACATAACATGAAATCAGGAAAATACCTGATTACTACATCCATGCACCGAAAAGCAGGGACAAATTTAGAGCAATTGGAAATTGTCTCAACAGGCTCCATTATGCGAGTAAAAAATCTAGACATTATGGAAATTGAAGCGGGTGATGGCATCCAAATCAAATCTTCGGATTCATGGGAATCCATCCTTAAAAGGAGAGGATTTGAAGGGGCAGTAAATCATTTCATTGACTGCTTAATTCATGATCATGAACCTATTGTCAACGGTTGGGAAGGGCTCCAGTCTCAACAATGGGTAGAACAAATGGTAAGAAAAAATGGCTAGTATATTCATCAATGTAACGCCAAGTAATATCCATTTTCACTTTTTACATTTACTCTATTTTATAATATATTCATGCTATTCGCATTTCTTAGCAGTATCTTTTGCATAATCGATCATATCTAGAAATCAAAAAACCATTATGCTAGCAAAAAGCACTGATCTATGAGCAAAAAACAGGCACTCCACCTTCGGGCCGAGATGGAGTGCTTTTTCAAGTTTCCTAGGGAGGTAGTTCAAACTGCAAGCTCTTTTCATCTTCTATTTTTACTCCGAAACCTTAAATTCATCTTAACAGCTACTTAAATCAAACTGAACTTTCGATCCAGTGCTTCCGATAATACCTGTGGATCGATATTTCCACCGCTAATAATGATTCCGATCCGCTTTACCTGTGAGGGCAGCTTGTGAAACAACGCGGCTGCAAGCGGAACAGCCCCAGATGGTTCAATGACGATTTTCAACCGCAACAGGGCAAACTGAACAGCCGCCAGGATTTCTTCATCCGTCACGGTCAAAATATCGGCTACATGCTCTTTTACCATGGGAAAAGTCAGCTCACCCAACACTTGTGAACGAAGTCCATCGGCTATCGTAGCTGGAGGAGCGATCATCACCCGTTCCCCTTGCTTCAGAGACTGCCTGGCATCATCAGCTGTATCAGGCTCCACTCCATAAATCCGGATGGCAGGATCTTTTCCATGCGTGGCCAGGCTGGTGCCAGAAATCAATCCACCGCCGCCAACCGCTGTCATCACTGCATCCAAATCGGAAACCTGTTCAAGCAACTCCAGTGCAGCTGTCCCCGCCCCCGCAATAATCGATGGATGGTCATAGGGAGGAATGATTGTCAGTCCACGCTCTTCCGCCAACTTCTTTGCCACTTCTTCACGATCCTCGGCATGTCGGTCATAAAGCACGATTTCGGCTCCATAACCTTTTGTCGCTTCCAGCTTGACTGCGGGACAATCTTCAGGCATACAGATAACCGCTCGCGTTCCACATAACCTGGCTGCTAACGCCACTGCCTGGGCGTGGTTTCCAGAGGAATAAGCTACAACTCCATGCCTTTTCTCTTCCTCCGACAATTGCATGATCGTGTTATAAGCTCCGCGAAATTTAAACGCTCCACCCCGTTGAAAATTTTCACATTTGAGAAAAATGGTCTTGCCCGTGATTTGGTTTAATGTGCGTGATGTGATCACAGGGGTTTGATGCACTACTTCTCGAATCCGTTCATAGGCTGCCCGTATCGTTGCATATTCCATTTTTTCTGCTCCTTTTTTGTACGATACAGTCAATCCATTTCCCTTTTTTATGAAAAAGTACTCTTTATCCCTGTTATTAGAAGCTATTTCATTGCTTATATTTATACGTAACTATGCATGAAAATAAGCGGAGTTTTTCCAAGTGAGTGACTTACGAGCCCTACCCAGCGGAGAGCCGGAAAGCGAAAGATTGAAAACGCGGGCAATATCCTTTTAAGCGGTAGCGTCTTTTGCCCGCTTCTTAAGCTTCCGGCTCGGAGCGGCCTTGAGATCCTTCCTTGCAGGGCGCTGTCGGAACGAGTCGGAAAAACGGAGCGGGTATTGCATCGCTTTGTAACTCCAGGGACTTTTGAATTGACATTTAACCTCATTCGGTACGTTTCCCTTTTCTTTCCTCTCTGACATCTTTGATCCAATAATAGATCGTTGTCAGAACAAATATCACAATCAATTCCCCAATCACAAAACTTGTCATCTTCGCTCACCCTTCTCCAATTCCAGAAGTAATTGATCCACTTTTTCCGTTTTCCAGAAAATCAACATGAGCTTTTTCCGGTCCAACCACAACAGAATGAAGCACATGACCGCCAACACGGTACTTAAATCCTGTACTCCAATGTTAAAACAATAGTTGACCATCATCACATTCAATACCACCGGGAAATAACAAACCGCCCCCAGCGTTGCCGTACGGGGAATGATCAGCAAAATGGCAGACAATACCTCGCCTAATCCAATGAATATTTCATAAACACGGGAATAACCAAAAAAGCTCCAGGCCATGACAAAGCCTTCACCATTACGGGCGGCGATCTCCGGCGTTGGGACACCAAATTGGCCCGGCCAGAATTTCACCAATCCATAAAGTAAAAAGATGGCAGCCAAAAATAGACGCATCGTAGCAGGAACAGACTGTTTGAGGACACGAATCAATCGGTTTTGAGTCATGTTGCATCTTCACCTTTCTACCTCATCGATCTCCAGGAACCTCTCGCGAATCTCGGGAGTCGGAATCATACAGGTTTCGCTTTTTCCAAAAAAGCGGTACCTTCGCTTGGCAAACCAGCGATACAATACATCCCGAACCGGTTTAGGTACCAACATAAAAAGATACAATCCCTTCCAAACCCCATCCATTTTCCTGCAAATACGCAAGATGGCTGTGGATTCAGAATAGTAACGATCGTCTTCGATCAAGACAATGGAATCAAGCGATGGCCGTTGAATCTGGTAAGCAGAAAAAAGCGCCTGTGCCACTTTGGACTGTAGGGATGCAAATCGAAAATGCCCTTTTTTGTCCCGCTTAATCACAAACTGAACGGCACCATTACAAAAGTGACAAACTCCATCAAACAGAATGATGGAGTGCCTGTCCAGATCCTCAGGGAGGTGATTCATGTTTCAGCCTCCTTTCATCACTGCCCTATTCTTATTTTCATGGAAAAACCTTAAATATGGCTTAACGCAGCATTAAAAGAAGATTAACAAGTTTCCGTTATATGCTGGTTTTCGTAATGAAAAAGGGGTTCTGCTTTCTATAAAGCAGAGGGATGGGTTCCTTACGAAGTGTCTGTGATGGTACAGAAGTTGTCACGGAGGAAGGAATCCATCCCGAAGCGCAGGAGAAATGTATCCATATTTTCGGAAAATTTCAGATTAATATAACTTGTTGACAAAGTATCCATTATATGCCGGTTTTCCTTTCCCGTTACTCCCGTTCTTTAAAAACGAGCAATAAACCATTCAGCTGGATAAGGAAAACCGAATTTGATGGACATCTCCATTAATGTACATTCCCACCTGATTCTGCCGCATAGTGGAGCTTGCCATCCAAATAGCGAACAGCCAAAGCAAACATCGCATCGGCATGCCCCTGTTCTGCCGCTTCTCTTAGCAGTTTCTCTCCTTCAAGCACGTTTTTGCGTACGGCTACACCATCGACCAAACGCCAACCCAATTCGTACATCGCATCAATATTTCCTTCTTCAATCGCTTTTCTAAGCCACATTTCTCCTTCTTCCACATTTTGCTCCAGACCGTCACCATCAAGTAAGCGCCAACCCAATGTTTTCATGGCCATTGGATGACCCATTTCGGCAGATTGGCGCATCAATCGCTCCCCTTCCCCAGGATCTTCGCTAGCGATTTTTCCATCCATGATAAACAATCCCAAACAGTACATCGCTTTGACATCCCCAGCCAACATCGCTTCTCTCAGCAACTTTTCCCCTTCAGCCCGATCTTTAGTCGGGGTACAACCTTGAATGATACGCCAGCCCAATTCACACTTTGACACAACATGATTTTGAGCGATGGCTTTTCTAAGCCACATTTCTCCTTCTTCCGGATTGGGATCCACGCCATCGCCATCAATTAAACGCCAGCCCAATTGGCACATCGCTGCTGGGTATTCCAATTTCGCTGCCTTACGCAACCACTCTTCGCCTTCACCTGGATGATCTTCAGGGATTTTTCCAGATAACATCCACCCAGCCAGATAATACATGGCATAAAGATCGCCTAAAATGGCTGCCTGCTTCAACCATCTCTTCCCTTTCAATACATCTTGCTTGAGTCCTTCACCTTCAATCAAGCGCCAGCCCAGTTCATACATAGCGATCTCATCTCCAGCATCGATCGCTTTTCTGAGCCACATTTCCCCTTCTTCCACATTTTTCTCCATATCCTTTCCATCGATCAAACGCCAGCCTAACGAACGCATCGCTCCCGGTTCACCAGCTTCAGCAGCCCACCGTAGAAGCTTCTCTCCTTCTTTCGGATCAGCTTGCGGCACTTTTCCGTCCAAAATGCGAAAGCCCAAGTAATAAGTCGCTCTTAAATCGCCCTGTTCCATCGCTTGCCTTAACAATTTTTCTCCTTCCATGACGTTTTGTTTTACCCCTGCTCCTTCAATCAGGCGCCAGCCCAGTTCACGCATCCCATAAGTACTGCCTGCCTCGATGGCTTTCAGGATCAAATCTTGTCCTTCGACAGGGTCTTTGGTCCCAACTTTCCCGTCAATTAACCGCCAGCCCAGGTTAACCATGGCTGCTGTATTTCCAGCAGCAATCGCTTTACGCAGCCACTTTTCTCCTTCTTCTTTTTTCTCCGTAAAATCAATCAACCGCCAGCCCAACTCATTCATCGCCACTACATCGCCGTCTTCGATCGCTTCTCTCAGCCACTTTTCTCCTTCTTCCATATTCCGTTCAATTCCCGTTCCATCAAACAAACGCCAGCCCAGACCTCTTTTGGCGTAGAGATAGCCTCTTTCTGCCGCTTCTCTCATCCATTTTTCTCCTTCAGTCGGATTGGCTGCCAGCCCCACTCCATCCATCAATCGCCAACCCAGTTCATACATGGAAGGAAGATGCCCCATGGAAGCACCTTTTCGCAGCCATTTCTCTCCTTCAGCGATCATGAGATTATACTGTTTATCCACTCAACTCCACTCTCCCTTTACATTTGTTAATGTAGGATTTGTTGCATAACTAAGCCGATCATCGTTTTTGAACGTTCTCCCGCTCTTGTTTGGCGCAAAAGTCGATCCTACACAAAAACGATTCGCTCAAAGAGTAGATGCCATAACGGTTTCTAATCCATTAATGCAACAAGGCCTATCTAGAAAACGGCTTTCTTCCGATTGGTTTCTTTCTTTTTCTACTAACGAAAATGTCTATTGATTTACAATGTAACAAATTATATATAACATATCTATTTTGCCAGAAAAATAGTCAACCAAGCAGGCCATTTTATTCAGATTGTTGACAAAGTTACCGTTATATGCCGCTTTTCCTTTTCCGTTTCACTCTCGCTCAATCAATACAAGCCAAAGTCGTTCAACTGGTAAAGGAACCTGGTTTATCAACAATACATCTTATTATTCTTATTTTGCATATTCTATTGACTTTCAATAATGATTATTTATAGTAATAATACTGGCTCTTTTACGAAATTATTTTTTATCTGTATGCATGGCCTACAAAATGGAGAGGTCGATGATCCAGGGAGGAATAGGGATGAATGGGGGACAAACAAAGTCATTTCATGATTTTATAGAACATTTGGTATCTTCATCTTCACCTTTTCTTTTGCGAAAAGGGTTACCGCCTGAATGGAAAGATATTTCTTTACATCAATCCATTTATCAGCAAAACCCCATCCTATATGGACTATTAAGCCTTTCTGAAAAAGCATTGCCTGAGCAGCGTGAACGGATTTTATTCCAGTTGTTACGGAGTACATGGCAACATTTTGGCCAGGAACAGAGAAACATTTTGCAACGGATTGTATCCTTCTTGTGCACGATCCTTCATCCTGATCAAGTCCTGCGCGTTTTCCTGGCACTGAGGAGGGAACGTGCGAATTACAAACATGTACGCCATACCATTTTACGTTTTATCCTCAATCATCCACAAGCGCTCGATATGAGCAAACGACGCCGGCGTGCCGTTGTGGATGCCGTTGAACATGCTTTAGGTAAAAATGTCGCTCGCGCCTGCTTTCGCTATCTGTCTTCATCAGATACCGAAAAACAGAAGTATCTACGGAAAAATCTATTAAAATACCATTCCGATCCAGAGCGGGTACGTAAGATTTTTGCCACTCTTTACAGACAGAAAGAGGAACAAAATCCATCCAATGAAAACGGGACTTCTTATACAGAAACCCATCAGCCATTGGTGAAAGCCTTTGCTTTTGAACGTCCTACAACTGTTACTGCCACAAACCGGGGAGAAATTGCAGCTGCAATTGCGCATTTATATGGTAACAGCCCGGAAAAAAAGGAGATGTATCTCCAAACGATTGAAACAGCGGTCGCCATGGAAGCTGAACGTGTTCCTCACTACGATGGGAAAGTGGTATGCATTCTGGATGCTTCTGCTTCCACTCGCGGCTATGGTGAACGCGAATTCTGCTGTCTGTCACAATCACTTGCGCTAACCAAAGTATTGAAAAAAGTCTGTCCCAACTTTACATTGCTCACGGTTGGTGGTGAAGGAGATTTTCCGGAGCCTAAGGGAACGACGGATTTGGCTGGTCCGCTGATCACAGCCCTGGAAACAGAACCGGATCTGGTGATGATCATATCCGATGGGTATGAAAACCATCATGCTGGCGATTTGGCCAGAGTACTGGCTACATTAAAGCAAATGAAAATCCAGACACCCATTGTATTTTGCCATAGCAAATTTTCTTATGCAGATCATCTGGAATTGCGTCGTCCCGCTCCAAACATCCAGGAATTCTCTTTCTGGCATCAGGCTGATTTTGCCGAATTGCTATTATCTTTATGGATCTATGTTGGAAAGGAAGATAGTTTGCAAGCGGCACAAAACTATCTGCTTAAAAAACTTTCTCAATGGGAAGAGGAGTTTTAGAGATGGAATGGCAAACATTAACCAAAGAGTTATTTGACTTATCGGAGTATCGGCTTGGTCTCCCACAGCGCTCCGGTGTAATGACCGTCATCCCGATCTTTGGGCCTGAAGCAGAAGGAGCGTTTTCTCCTCCTCTGATAGGATTAAGGCTCAATCGTGTTGTGGGATATGGAAATGTGGAATTATCGAATGTATCTGAGGAAGCGGTCGCCGTTGTTCCATTGCATATGGGCTATATTCAGGATGGGGCACAAAACCATGCACTATGTCGCTCAGCGCTGCTGCCTCCGGGAAAAACAATCACGATGAATGATGCATGCTGTGTCCAGCAATCCCAAGGCGGCTATCTGAAAGGAAAAGAGCAGTGGTTCTTTATCCTGCCCCTTCAGCTTCGCAGCCAGGCATTGGCGTTAAGGGGAAAAAACGACTTTGGCAAGCTCTGGCCTGATATCAGTCTGCTCAATGAACGTTTTCATTTACCCAAACGGGGACACCTGGAGCAAATCATTAGCCGGGAGCGTGGGTATCTCAATCAGTATCAAAGCCGGTTTGAACTTCTCTCTGAACAGATTGGCGCCATCTTTTTCATACGGGATGAACTGGTCGGATTGGAAATTGCTCCTACCTATCAATATTTCCGTGAATTGTGGATGCCTTTGGTCTGCTTTTGCTACGGTGTAGCGGCTATGTGGGAAGAAAGAATCAATGGAGGCAATGAAGCGGGTCCTCCTTCACCTTTTGAAGCGAAAAATTTAACAGAGTTAAGAGCGGAACTGGAGAATGCACGGAGTGAGTATGAACAGAAACTGTTAACCAAATTATCCTCTGCAAAACTGGGAAATTATGAAGTCAAAGAAGAAGACACCTACTTGAATTTCAGATTAAAAACATTGATTGGAACGAATTTCGCTGGACAATTTGTGGAAGAAGTTGAACCGGTTGGACGCATTTTCCATTCTCATCAACAAAAACGGATCATCTATGCCTCCATTTTTTCGATCTATTCTTTGTAGAAACATATTGACTTTCCTATAAAATTTCTATATTATGTACATGGTAGGAACTGAGTTGGGCTATGCAGGCTTACCCGATCCAGTGCCAAATTGGATTAGACTGTCATTCCGAGGACAGTAAGTGGCTGCTATAGCGCTGACCGCCTGTCCTACATGATTTATGAAGTCAAGCCTCTAGTGGTTGTGCTAGAGGCTTTTTATTTTATGGAGGTTCTATCATGTTACAATATGATTTTAATCAGCTCATTGATCGTTATCATACTGCATCCGAAAAATGGGATGGAGTCGAAGAAGTGTTCGGGGAATCAGATCTTCTTCCCTTGTGGGTAGCTGACATGGATTTCAGAAGCCCTGTTCCTGTCATTGAAGCGATCAAGCAAAGAGCTGAACACGGAATTTTTGGCTATACCCTTCGGCCCGAATCCTATTATGAAGCCATCATACAATGGACGCAAAAAAGGCATCATTGGTCCATACAAAGAGAATGGATCTGCTTCAGTCCCGGAATCGTACCGGCATTAAGTTTCATCGTTCAACATTTTTCCAAACCTGGAGATAAAGTTTTAATCCAACCCCCTGTATACGCTCCATTTGCACAGGTAGTCACAAGACATGGCCGTGAGCTCGTCACCAATCCGCTTCAATATACCTATGGGCGATACCAAATGGATTTTGCTGACTTACAGCAAAAATTGGATCATGGTGTCAGATTATTGATTCTCTGCAGTCCGCATAATCCGGTTGGACGTGTATGGACAAAGGAAGAACTTACCCGTTTGGGAGAAATGTGCTTGGAGCGAAATGTCCTTGTCGTATCAGATGAAATTCATTGTGATCTCGTCTACAAAGGATACACCCATACACCTTTTGGAGCGATTTCGGAAGATTTCGCCCAGAACACGATTATCTGCACATCACCAAGCAAAACTTTTAATTTGGCTGGCTTGCATACTTCTAACATTATCATTCCAAATCCCAGATTAAGACAGATTTTCAAAAAAGCAATCGAAGACCATTATTTGCAATTCACCAATACATTTGGAGTTCTGGCAACTGAAAGTGCTTATCGATATGGAGAATCATGGCTAGATCAATGTTTGGAATACGTGTCCAAAAACCTTGAATTTCTAATCCAATATTTAGAAAAACATATTCCAGAGATCCAAGTAGTCAAACCAGAAGGAACCTATTTGGTATGGCTTGATTGCCGCAATCTTGGAATGGATGCAAAAACACTTCATCAATTGCTGTTAAAACAGGCAAAAGTCGCTTTATCTGAAGGATCCACTTTCGGCCAAGAAGGAGAAGGATTTGTCAGAATCAATATTGCCTGCCCACGCTCTATACTTAGAGAAGGATTACAACGGATAGAGACCGCAATCAAAAACTGTCGATGAACAATTCATTTGCCTTGGGTGCCCGCCATAACGGAAACGGACTGCGCATGCTAACCCAAGGCCCCCCGCCTTCAAGCATTGGAAGTGTCAATTTCTATCTGATGACACCTGTATCTTTTCCATACAGGTGCCATCTGACTGTTAATCAAGGCTCCATTTCAGCTCTTTTTATGAGAAAATCCCCTCTTACTCTTTGACAGCAAACTTGAATTTGCTCCAAGGCTTGAGATACTTCAATAAAAAAACCTCATCATCCACAATTTTTCCAACCACATTGGTTTTCCCTGAATTTTTCATGGGCTGAAGGGCAATTTGCAGTTCACCCTTGTATTGACCGTACAGCTCATTATCAATGAGCAGGTCTCCTTTTTTCATATCCACCGTATTATGTGGCGGGAAACTTTCCGCCTTATATTTTACACGACTTCGCGTGGAGCGAATGAGATAGTCAGAGACATCGCCCCGATAAAAATGCGTCTCTTCCAAAACAATCTTTCTTTCCAAATCGGTAATATCTTCCGATAACTCCACATGAAAAGTGATAACCTCCCGATCAACTTGGCTGAGTGCTTTCAACTCTTCTTCGGAAGCATACGCATTGGCGATAATGACATCGTCGATTAAGCCGGTGGCAAATAAATGTTTGGCTTGTACATCAATGGGCAATTCCCGATGCATTTCCAGTGTGCACAGCCCTTCCATAACCGGCCAGGGACCGAAGGTAGCCGAATGGGAATTGACGAAAGCAGCTGTACGAATTCCCAAATCCTTGAATTGCTGACTGCACTTGACAAAGAAGTCATACGATAAACCGGAATATCGATGCGGATAAAAGTTATGACAGCCCCATAGATTGTCGCGGTTAGGCTGACAACTCAAAATTTGATCCACATACCTGGTCCCCTGGCTCATATTGATTTCAATCTTCAAGCCATAGGGATTGCAAGTCATGGCTGCTTCTTCATGACCGGTAAAGCCCAGGTCCAGACGGATCCCATAAGCACCCAGTTCGTGGAAGAAGGATAAATCGTCATAAGATACATTCAATTTTCGCAATACCGGCGGGGCCACATCCAAAATGACCTGCATGCCCAGATCATTGGCAAAATGGATGATCTCCTTAAATCGGTTCATGATTTCTTCTTTATTTCCATCGACTGACAATAAACAGGTAAAAATCCGACGAAATCCATACTGAGAAGCCATTTTTATGTACGCTTTATCTTTCTCTGGCGTGGAGTGTTCCGGATAAATGGAAATCCCTAATTGCTTCATGGTTGTTCATCCACCTCACTGGACTTGATTTTTTGATCAGACAGGAAATGAAAATGCCACTTTCTTCTCTCTACAAAAACAATACTATACTTTTCCCTGCACTACAAAGATTCTTTCAAATCAGAAACCCCCACCTACGTTAGCGTAGATGGGGGAAGTTCATGCCCCGTCCCAGATATTGTATCGCCAGCTCTCTATAGAAGGAGATCGATCGTATATAAGCATCAACATCTACCCATTCATTCGGTTGATGCGCCAACTTTTCATCGCCCGGTCCATAAATGAGGGTGGGAATGGTACTTTGCGGATTTAACACGGAACCATCCGTATAATAGGAAACACCGTACACATCATCTTCTGACAACCCTTTGATTTGTAAAGCCGTTTGTATGATATCGGAGGAGGTGGAGCTTAAGATTGGAGCCCGATCCAATAACATGCGAACTTCCGCCCGAAAACCATTGATTTCTTTGGAAAGCGCTTCTGCTTTTTGTTTAATCTCACGGATCAGATCCAGATGGGATTGAGGAGGGACACTGCGAATATCCAAATGAATCACACATCGGTCCGGAATCACATTGGTTTGGATTCCACCATGCATCTGTGTAACAGTTATACTGCTTTTTCCCAGAATACGCTCTTCTTTTCTCCACTCGTGTTCATATATCTTTAGTTGCTCAATGAATTGAATCATATGTTCAATCGCATTGATCCCCTGGTCAGGCATGGAGCCGTGGGCCGTTTTTCCAAAGCAGGTGACTTCCAGCCATAGCGCACCTTTATGTCCGATCACCACTTTTTCATGGGTTGGTTCACCAATGACGATCGCGTCCACATCGTCAACCCCGATTTCTTCCCTATACCGGCGTGCCCCACAGCTATCCACTTCTTCACCAGCCGTTGCCAGCAAAATTACATCGCCATCCAACTTCATTGCATCACGATATAACGATTCGATCGCCAGTACCATCGCGGCCAAGCCGCTTTTCATGTCTGAAGCGCCCCGACCATATAAACGGTTGTCTACCAACTCCCCAGAGAAAGGAGGATATGTCCACGCAGTCCAGTCGCCTGTAGCCACCGTATCCATATGGCCACAGAAAAAAAGCTTTTTCCGTCCCGTTCCTGTCAGGCGAACCTCCAGGTTGCTCCGTCCATCTTCGATCTGCATCACTTGGAAAGGCAAGTGTATACGCTCAAAACGTCTCGCCAGCCATTCTGTAACCCGATGCTCATGACCAGGTGGATTGGTACTGTCAATTCGGATCATCTCTTGTAAAAACTGAATCGCATCCCTGGTATCCACAATCTCAGCCATTTTTACTCTCCCCTTAAAATCTGCATTTTTAAGGGGGTCACTTTCCAGCCATTGACTGGAGCCAAATCTTGCGAGCAAGTCGAAAGGGCAACTACCACATCGGTCAATGCTACAAGTTCCACATAATCTCCCGGTTTGGATAAGGGTTCATGAATTTCATAATCCCAATTTTCATCCAAGACGTTATTCATAAACCAGTTAATCGGATCAGGAAGGCAAGCTGGGCGAATATGATATTTCTCTAACGCCCGAACCAGGTTGTCATGGCAGTTTGGATGATCCTCAAGCCCAAAATCGACTTTATAGCGATAATAGTCACATGCAGGAAAGAAGAAATCATGCCGGCCCACTGTATCCTTAACCAGCTGCATCAGTGGCCTGCGCCGGTTGCTGTAGAGATAATCGCCTTCTTTTAATCGAATACTGCTCAAGGAAGCGCGCATATGCACAGGAGATACATGTTCGGTTGGATCCTGGTAATCAAAGCAAACAAAGTCGCCTACCTGTTTTCCTTCTACATCAATTATACAAAGATGTTCCCCTTTTCTGACCAATACACTGCGTCCTTCATATGGAGGAATAAAAATTTCTTCCATGATTTGATAGCCAGTCAACGTCATTTCCCCCTCTCCTTATTCATCCAGCAAAGCGACCGCCCGAATCGGTGATCCTGTTCCCTTGCGAATTTTGAGAGGCAGGCCAAAGTAAACAAAACGCTTGTTGGCTACCTGGTCCAGGTTACAGAGATTTTCTGTATTGGTAATCTGATATTCCCGACAGACAACATGGCCTGAATAATTGGTGTCATCAGGTCTATCGATCGAGGGCGCATCGATTCCGATATTGACCACCCCTTTTTCAGCCAGCCATTTACCTGCTTCATAGTTCAGCCCTGGATGACGGGTGAGCCATTCATTGGTATCATAGGCACGATTATAATGTTTGGTACATAAAAGAACGATATCACCCTTTTCGATGGTTAAACCCGAACGCTCCAAAGCGGTTTCCAGGTCTCGTGGTGTAATGTAATCATCGGGTGAAACAAAGGACACATCCAGGCAAATCGCTGGTCCATAGAAATACTCCATCGGCATTTCGGTAATATACTTTCCATTGGGGTCAAACTCATAGGTCGCATCACAGTGTGTTGTTCCATGCTCATTGATCAACAAGTTGTTGGTAGCAAAAGGGAAACCAAGTTTTTTGATACTTTCTTCATGAGTCATGTTAGGGAAAATCATCGTTTTTTGATGCAGTCCCCAAACTGGAGCACCTTGATAGATTTCCAGTGATAAATCCACGAGACGTATGCCTTTTTGCTGCATCAAATCCCTCCCTGAATCACTGTTGGAATCACTTCAAACCGATCTACTTCAATTAAGCCCATGTCTGTGATTTTCCACTTCGGACTGGTAATCAGCGACAAGAAAGACAAGTGCATGAATGGCACATGCAAGGTGCATCCAAGCTCTTCCTCTGCCAGGCGATGAAGCTGGGCAATCCGCTCACTCACTTCTTTTCCGGTCATTTCATCAGTAATCAGTCCACCGACACGAAGCGGCAGATCACCGACTACCTTGCCATTTTTAATCATAGCAATTCCGCCACCCATGGCGATGACACGATTGACTGCCAGAGCCATATCTTCATAGCTGGTTCCAGTCACAATGATATTGTGGGTGTCGTGAGCTACACTCTCCGCTATCGCTCCATATTTCAGGCGTATGCCATGCACAAAAGTTTTCCCGATTTTGCCGCTACGCCCATGGCGTTCAACGACAAGCAGCGGCAAGACATCACGCCCCACATCAGGTTGAATGACACCTTGTGACACCGTCATATCAAATTCGAGGGCTCCGGTCAGGTTTTGATCAGGAATCACTTCAATAGCTCTTACCTTCACCCGATAACCATCTGCCTGAATGTGGAGTTCTTCGACTTTGACGGGTTTACGTTTTATGGATTGTTTGACGTAATCCGGATAGGTGTAGGAAGGAATGTCGATAATCAGTTCCCCATTTTCCGCTACTTTCTTCCCTGCCAAATAGACCTGGTCGACGCGCATTTGCTCGAGATCTCCGATCACAGCGATATCGGCACGTTTTCCTGGTGCAAGTACACCTACATCCTGGAATCCAAAGTGGGTGGCCGGGTTAATGGTCACCATCTGAATTGCTTCGACCGGATCGACTCCCTGAGCAATCGTCCGCCGAACAATATCGTTCATATGCCCATATTTCATCAAATCTTCTGGTACCATATCATCCGATACCAAAATCGCCCGACGTGAATCGAGACCTTCTTCCGTAATGGCCCGGATACACTCTGCCATATTGCGCTGCGAAGAACCTTCCCGCATAAATACGCTGACCCCATAGCGCAGCTTTTCGATCATTTCTTCTTTGGTGGTTGTCTCGTGACAGGATATATGCGTACCACCACTGATGATATGAGCTGCCAGCTCTTCCCCAAAGAGTCCCGGACAGTTTCCTTCTACGGTTTTTCCAATGCTTTTGGCATAAGCCACTGAAGCAAGCTGATCATCCAACACATGAGAAGCATGGGCAAATACGGGTCGAACATTGGCAAAGCCCTGAATTTCTCCAATTCCCTGTACGTAAGGATCGTTAAGCAGTTCTTCCATGTCTTTTGATGTCACATCATATCCTGCTGTTTCAAGCCCAGGCGCGTCTGGTGTTAAACAAGGAACCGTAAAGAGAACATTGTTTGGCAGTTGTTTGGCTTCTTCGATCATGGCTTTCATACCGACTACACCCAAGACGTTTCCTATCTCATGTGGATCAGCTACAAGGGTAGTGGTCCCCGTCGGGATCGATAATTTCGAAAACTCTGTCACCGTGAGCATGGCACTCTCAAAATGCATATGAGAGTCGATAAATCCTGGGCTGACAAACTTGCCTTGAACGTTTTCCACTTTGGTCTGGGGGCCAATCAGTTTGGAGGCATCACCCACCATCAAAATCCGTTCACCCAAAATCGCTACATCCGCCTCATAGATTTCCCGGGTAATGACGTTAATGACATATCCACCTTTTAGTACGAGGTCTGCATATTTATTTGGATTGAGCAAAGTCTCAATAAGTAAACGCCACTCGATCGCCTGTTTGATTCTTGATGTTTTCATTCTCCAACCATCACCCCTTCTATCCCCAGTTAAGAAGCGTGCCAACACTCGCTTTCAAAAACTTCCTTATTCTGAATAATCGACTCCGCTGTTCTATCATCCATTAACGATGAAAGCTCTCTATGCTATCGATAATTCCCACAATGGCTGCATCGCAGGGAGCGTTCGGATCAGACATGATCCGGGCGGCCACACTGCCTGTGACGAAGATCACTCGCTCGCCAATACCTGCTCCAACAGAATCTACTGCGATGATTGGCTGACCAGAGAAGCTTCCATCCGGTAAAATGGGCTGCGTGATCAGCAGTTTTGTTCCAACAAGTCGTTCATCTTTCCGAGTGGCAATCGCTAGCCCAATCACTTGTCCCAGATACATGACCATCTTCCCCTTACTTTCGAATAATTTGGATGTAGCTTTCTTCAGCCAAATCAGCAGCCAATGGCGTAATGATCGTCTGGCGAGAAACAATGATCTGGTTCTGCCTGTTTAATCGAGCTTGTTCAATATCTTTACTCGTAATGACACGTTTTTGGCGATCACGTTGTGCAGTCAACCATTGGTGAATTTGGCTCTCATCCAGAAATGCAATCCCATAGCTGCGTAATTGGTCGATATGCTTGCGAATTTGTTGTTTTAACAGGGGAGGACCTGCTTGAAACCGCTTGTCCCCCCTTGCACCATATGGATCGATCCCTGCAGTCAGGGCAGCTACTTGTTTTCCAGAAAGTAAAGACCATAAAATCAACTGAACGTATGGATGTTCATCATCCATCTGCACTAACTTCGAAATCAATGAAAAAGACAGGACAGGAATAAACAGATACTGAAACCGATCCTTGCTTTCTTCAAACCATTCAGCCATCCACAATGGATTATGCGCTTGCAAACGATGGACATCCTTACTCCACTCCTTCGGCAAAGGCAGGGCCTGATCCGCCCAGATCTCCAATCGAATCGCTTCCTTTGCAAGCGTACGTAATGCTTTTAAGCCCTGATCCCATCCTGTCATATGATAAGACAGAAGAGCCAACACCTTTGGCATCTGTTCCAATTCATGCTCTCGGCCGCGGTAGTACAACTTTAGAAGAATCTCCTCTAAAAGAGTGCTCCGCGTTTTACCCATCATTTAGATCATTCTTTTCCTTTGGATAGAATGGCTCTTTCCACTTCGGTATGCGGACGAGGAATGACATGAACAGATACAAGTTCACCTACACGACTGGCCGCACTTGCCCCAGCATCAGTAGCGGCCTTGACTGCTCCGACATCTCCTCTTACCATGACGGTAACCAGTCCAAAGCCAATTTTTTCATAACCGCAAATTTGTACGTTGGCAGCTTTCACCATCGCATCTGCTGCCTCGATCGCTCCAACCAATCCTTTGGTCTCAATTAATCCCAATGCTTCACTCATGTTCATTTCCTCCTCTTGGTAAATGGAATTTTTCTCGGAATCGATTAGCATTTAAAACATTCAGGTCTCCTTTTGGCCTTTGTTCTTTTTCTTCTTTGGTTCACTTGATGGCTTGTTTGTTACCTCAGGAAGAGAGGATTGCGACTCCACGGACTCACTTTCTTCTTTGGCTACTACTTCTTCTGCCTTTTGTTGCCCCAATAGAAATTGCGTCAAAATTTTATCAGTCACTTCATCGTGAGCCCGTGGAATGACATGAGCCGAAATCACTTTGCCCACTCTTTCCGCTGCCTCCTTTCCCGCTTGCACTGCCGCAGTCACTGCAGCCACATCCCCGCTTAAGTGGATGGTAACTCCCAAAGACTTGCCAGCCCCGATCACCCGCTCCACTCCAATCAACGTGACATTGGCCGCTTTGAGAGCTGCATCTGCTGCAGAAACAGCGGTCGTATACCCAACGGTTTCAATCAAACCCAAAGCCTGCTGCTTCATCATACCCTCCCCTTATTCAGTCTAAAGGCAGTCTGTCTGCTTCCTGTTTAAGTGCGGCCATGGTATTCCTGACCAATTCCTGCTCTCCCTGGATTAACAAATAGCTGGACTCCACACGGAAGCGAAGTGAAGCAAGACGTTTTTGTTTCAGTAATCGATCCAGTAATCCCACTCCATGAAATGTATTGATTCCATCCAAAACGGCTACCGCTTCCTGGTTTTGCAATTGTAAATGTTGAACCAAAAAGCGAGTTGGTTGAGCTGTGAAATACGAAGTGACCCCATGAACAACTCGGCGATTGAGCCGGAGATAAATTTCTTTCACCAACTTTTGGATTTCGGCTGGATTATGGCCTGTTACACGGAATACAAAAGGAAATTCCTCTGTTTTACAGGCATCTGTGTTATAGGCGAGTTGTGGGAATTCTTTCATGACTTCATCGATCAAAAAGAGTTGTCCCGACGAAAAGCGACTCGCTGCGACAATTCCAACCGCCTCATTCTCTTTTCCTGCCACTTGTAAATAGGTAGCCAGACTTGGATCCAGCTTTGGATAGAACCAGACATAACTGCCATCCCTCGTTTTGCCGATAAACTGTGCCTGTTCTTGCTGAGAAAGCGAAGAAGGAGTCTCTTGTCCAATCACTTGAAACAGAGAGAGTCTTTGTAAAGGAGAGAGGGCGTTTTCCACATAAACGCCGGGAACCGGATTTTCTACACGATTGGGCTTGTGCTGGATTGAAACAGGTGGTGTTTTTGGCGTACCGGGTTCATTCGTTTTTGCTGCCTGCATCTGAGAGCTTCCCATCCTGTTTATAATGGGAGAAAGACGCTGCTTCATTTTATCTCGTTGATAATTGGGCCTTTTGAGATTCAGTGGTACTGCTGTTTGATCATTCTCCTGTCCGCTAGGCTGTGTCGCGATCGGACGAGCAGTCGATGGAAACGATCCATTTTTATTTAAGATCCCATTTACGATGTTTCGCATAAATTCAGACAACCTCAATCACCTCCAATGCTACAAAATCATGGCCAGTTCGGGATGCGGATTTGGAATGACATTACTTGAAATGAGTTCTCCACCCGTGCGGGTATAAGCGTCTTTTCCTGCTTCGACGGCTGCCGTGACTGCTGCAACATCCCCTTCCACAATCACGGTGACCAAACCGGATCCGACCCGTTTCAGGTCGATCATGCGAACATTGGCTGCTTTGCACATCGTGTCCAACGCTTCCAATGCGGCAACCAGCCCCCTTGTCTCCACCAAGCCGATGGCTTGCATAGTAATCCTCCTTCATTCTCCTTGCCTGTTAGAGATAGTCCTCCAAATGAATGGGCCCCCAAGGAATCGACTTCCGTTTAAATTTGTCCGCTGCGTATAATGGGTACGTTGCATCAATCCCCATTTTGGCGGATACGCCCCGCAAGTTGTGCGATGCCTCCAGCGGAGAACCATTGGCTCCAGGTACAATGAATACGTCCTGATCTGCCTGGACTCTTGTGGCGATCGCCCACTCTACATCATTGGGGTCCCAAATGTTCACATCCTCATTGACAACGACCACATGCTTCAAGTCTTTATCACTGGCAAAAGCGGCCAGCAACGCCTGTTTCCCATCACCTTCACGCCGTTTTTCAATCTGGATCACGGCATGGCAGCGAGCTGCTCCATTTAAGGTCACCACCACATCTTTTACTCCGGGAACCACTTGTCTAACAGTACTGAGTAAGGTCGCTTCCCGAACAACTGCCATTGGCAACAACTCTTCATGGCTGGAAGGATGAATCGTTTGCCAGATCGGATTATTGCGGAAAGTCACGGCCGAAATCTCGATGACTGGCTGCGGTGCCTGTTTGCCGTAATAACCGGCCAGCTCGCCAAAAGGCCCTTCCATCTCTCGAACATGCGGCAGCATGCGACCTTCAAACACAACCTCTGCTTCCGCCAATACTTCCAGATCCACTGTTTTGCACTTCACCACATCTAGCGGTTGACCGATCAGCGCACTCGCAATGTTAAATTTATCCGTATGATATAAATGCGTACTGACCTGGGAACTGAGAACCACTGCCGGGACTACTCCAAACATGACTGCTACTTCCATCGGTTCGTTCCGGCTTTCGTAATAATTATACTGCTCGTTCAATTCCGGAGAGGTAATCAAGATATTGGTTCGGTTCCCACCGAGAAATTGCATCCGGCGAATGGAGGTATATCGCTTATTGCCTGCAATATCTTTGACGACCAATACACCCGCAACATAATAACGTCCAGAATCCAGCTCGTGATACCTGCAGATGGGAAAAAGTTCTTCCAAATCATCCGGTTCCAAAATCACGTTTTCATGAACGGGAGCCGTAGGAACCAAATTCGTTGGCAGCGGATTGACAATGGATTCGATCAGCTTCGGCACAAGTTCACGGCCTGAAGAAAGCCCGATACTATCCGCCATCAACTCCCGATCGCCACCAAATCCGGCAATCATCGGTACATCATAGCCTTTAACCTTCTCAAAATACATCGGCTGTCTTCCATAAAGATGATTGACGACCGCTCCCAATTCAAAATCTGGATCCACTTCTTTCCGGATTCGCATTAACTTGCCTGTCTGACTCCAATAATCGATCAACTGTCGAATGTTTGTAATCATCTCAATGTTTTTCTCCCCACCTTGCCAGGAATTCATGCTCGATATCGAATGCGTCCAATATACGAGCCACGATGAAGTTGACCAGCTCCCATATTTCTTTTGGACGATGATAAAATCCAGGAGAAGCCGGCATGATCATCGCGCCCGCTTGAGCGAGTTTGGTCATATTCTCCAAATGAATCAAATGAAGTGGCGTTTCGCGCGGAACGATGACCAGCTTTCGTTTCTCTTTCAGAACCACACTGGCCGTTCGACTTAACAGGGTATCTCCCACCCCGTTTGCGATCGCTCCCAATGTATTCATGGAACAAGGCACAATCACCATGCCATCGGTCTTGAAGGAACCGCTGGCGACGGGAGCGAACAGGTTTTTATTGTTCAAAATGGTGGCATACTTCTTGATCTCTTCCGGATTGACACCACATTCAAATTCCAGTACTTTCTCACCCATACTGGTGAAAATGACATAGGTTTCAATCCCTAACTCATATAAAGCCCGAATCAATGTATATCCGTAAACAGAACCACTGGCTCCTGTTATTCCAACGACAATTCTCATAGGCATGCCCCTTTTTGCTATGTCCAGCCTGTTGACAAAATGGAAGTTTTGTCAACAGGCTCCATTTAACTGTGGTTTACCCTTACACTGCTTTCGCCCCAAATTTTTCTCTGGCCATTCTGATATATTCTTCCGTGGAGAAAATTTCACCAAAAATACCGAGGTCACGAAGACCAGACACATGCATTTCTTCCGTCTGCGAAGCACAAGCATCACTGATGGCGATCACATTGTAACCATGGTACAGAGCATCAGAACCCGTACTTCTTACACAGACATTGGTCCATACACCTGTGAGTACAACGGTATCAATTTTTTCTTCACGTAAGAAGAGATCCATATCCGTGTAGGAAAATGCACTGTGACGTCTTTTTCGGACAATGTAGTCCCCTTTCTCTTCCTCGGGTTGCAGTTCCGGAATGAATTCGGCTCCCCAGGTTCCGCGAACAGCATGTACAGGACGAACACGGAAATCAGCATCATTGGGACGATGCCATTCTTGTACATGGATCACCTGGATGCCTACTTCGTGGCAGAAATCAATCAGCTTGCGAATGTTAGGAACAATTTTTTCCCCGTTTTCACAACGCAAGGTTGCTTTTGGGCCGATAAAATCGTTCAACATATCGATGATCACAAGTGCGTGTTTTTCACCTTTCATCTCCAACTTCCTCCCTTGTTTCCTTTGTGGATCATTCGGATTTATGCGTTCATCCATGGGTTATCCCGGTGACTTCAAACCATTCATTCCAATAACCCATGGTTGATACGAAAAGTTGGAACATCAGTAAAGCATGAAACCTTTTTCTTCCCTAACCGGCAAACAGCGTAAAACTAGAATTGGAGCTGTCTTGGCAAGGCAATGTTGCTTTGACGTTTCACAAACTGACCATAACCTTTTTTACCAACCAATCCGCCGTGATCTTCATCGTACACAACCGTACCGCGAACGATGGTCATAACGGGTTTGCCTTTGAGTTTCATGCCATGGAATGGGGTGTATTTGGCCATGGAGTGTACTTTGTCTTTGTCAATGACATACTCTCTCTCGAGGTCGATCACCGTGAAGTCGGCATCTGTTCCAATTTCCATGGAACCTTTCTTTGGATAGAGCCCAAAGTGGATCGCTGCATTGGTACTGGTTACCTCAACGAAACGTTGCAAGGTGAGACGCCCTTTGTTCAACCCTTCACTGACCAGGATCGGAACCATTTGCTCCACGCCTGGAATGCCAGGGAAAGCGGTCCAAATGTCCAAACCTTCCCCTTCTTTTTCCGTTGGAATCTCATAGGGAGCATGGTCCGTGGCCACAAAGTCGATCGTACCATCCGCCAATGCCTTCCAATGTACTTCATTATCTTCCTTGCCACGCAGAGGCGGAGCGATTTTCGCAAAAGTACCAAATTCAGTCATTGCCTCTTGGGCATTCAATACCAAGTAATGCGGGCAAGTTTCAGCTGTAATCGGGAGTCCACGCAACTTCGCCTGACGTACCAACCCGACTCCTTCTTTGGTACTCATATGAACGATATGGGCTCTGGCCCCGGTCGCTTCGGCAAAGCTGATCACGAGCTCAATCGCCACTTTTTCCGCGAGTGAGTTTCGCGCTTCTGCCCAGGCTGGGCCATCCATCCGACCTTGTTTTTTCAGTTTTTCGACTCGAAAGCTACAAATATCGTAGTTCTCTGCATGCACACCTACTGGCAAGCCCGTTTCCGCCACTTTCGCGAAAATCTCCAGCATTTCCGCATCACTGACTTTCGGGAAAGTGGGAACCGAAGGAGTCATATACACTTTAAATGCGGTTACCCCCTCTTCCACCTGTCCCCATACATTGTCGAGCTTACCTTCACGAACATCTTCACCAGTCATTCCACCCCAGAAAGCAAAGTCGATGTAAGACTGGTCTTTAATGGGATTGAGCTTTTGGTAAAACTCGTCTCTACTTCTCACAGATGGCTTGCTGCAACAAGGCATGTCAACGATACAGGTTAAACCGCCAGCTGCTGCCGATGCACTTCCGGTGGCAAAAGTCTCACGGTGGGTAAAGCCAGGATCCATAAAATGTGTATGGGGATCGATACAGCCTGGCACGACCAGTTTGCCATCCATATCAATGACTTCTTTGGCTTCAATGCCATCAATACAGTTCGTAAAACCAACGATTTTGTTATCATCTACCAAGATGTTTGTCTTTACCGTACGATTGCCAAAACCTTGTGGAATCGTTGCATTTTTTAAAATCAGTTGCATACCAACACGCCTCCTGTATTTAAAAATGATGGTTAAATATAACATTTATAAAAAAACGCCGTAGAAATAGAGAGCACACTCTCTACTTCCACGGCGTGAGATACCCCGTTCAACAGAGTATAACCGTCCGCAAGACCTGTCGTTCTGGCAGACAAACCGACCTTTGCGCATTTGTCTCCAGGAAAGATCTTTATGTTCAGGATGCAGGAAGACCATCGTGTATGCTTAAAGGCTTTTTCAAATAAATTGCGATAAAAGCATTTTCAGTATTTGGGTCATAATCTTTCAGGATTGTTAGTACCTGCAAGTTCAGTTCCTTTTCGAGATATTCCTTGAGTCTTTCTTTATACTCTCTTACCAAGGCTGCATCCACCGTTAAGGTAAGATCGCCATACTTGCCAGTAAGAGCGGTCAAAGCTGGAACCCGTTTGTGTTGACCGAAGATGATGATCTTGTCATCATAGAGTTCGATCCGCTGCTTTTTTACCCCTAAGCCATACATCTCCTGACTGATCTCATTACAAAATTGTGCAATCATTCTTTTGATTGTACTAGTAGGAGCAAGGAACTTAGGGTTTCTCATGCATTGTCCTCCTTAGAAGGTCTATGAACTTTCCTACTTGCCAATATATTCATTTCACTTTCTATATTAAGCAAAAAATTATTATTCGTCAATACCAGCTTTTTATGAATATTATTTACAAAAATTCGATTATAAAAATAGGTATTTATTCGTATATTTATAGATTACTTTTTACAATGCATCTATGTGATGCATGAGACTACAAGCTATTTCAAAGGCCATTGCCTGTAAAGAAGCCTTACTACCCGACTTTAAACAGTATGCCGCCCAAGTTGTCAGAAATACATCACAATTGGCGAACCCCCTGACGCTGGAAAGTGCAACCCTATTTCTGGCGGAACGGATAATGGCAGGATCGTTCACCTAAAGATTGGATAGATGATACTGTCAACGCGATTCTTAGTCGACATGAATGAACATACCAAGCTTTTTATGATCAATGGATACTACTTCCATGTCTTTGAATTTTCCATAGGAAACTTGAAGGAGAAGTACATTTTTGAACAGTATATCTTTAAAACACTCGATAGCTTCTTTTAGTTCTTCATCTACATTCAGTACAAGTTTCACCTTCTTCTCAACAGGGAGATCCAGTTTCTTGCGGTAATCCTGTATAGCCCGAACAACTTCACGAACAAGTCCTTCCTGTTTCAGTTCTTTTGTAATCCTTGTATTTAGCGCAACAGTCATTTGATTACCCGATGTAGCAGCAAATCCCTGCTTCGCTTGCTTATCAATTAAAAGTTCTTCCTTCACAATGGTTAGTTTTTCACCTGTAGCCGTTTCCAAGTCAAACTGCTCATTCTCGACAATCTCTTTCGCTTGTTCTGGTGTAAGCTGACGAAGATAGTTTTGGAGTACACCAACATTCTTCCCGTACTTGGGCCCAGCTACTTTGAGATTTAGTTTTAATGAGAAATCTACAAATCCACTATCGCTTCGTTCAATACGTATTTTCTTTACATTGATCTCGTCTTTGATGATATCTTCATAGTCACTCAGGTTCAAATCACGATCAAGCATAACGATTAGCTCAGAAAGGGGTTGACGTGTTTTAATTCCAGTTTCGTTACGAATGTTTCGGGCCAACTCAACGATCTGACGAACAGTCAACATGTCTTGCTCAAGGGTTTCATCAATTGCAGCTTCATCCACTTCCGGGTAATCAGTTAAATGAACGCTGCCGGTTCCAACAAGATTTCGATAAATTTCCTCAGCGATGAATGGTGTAAAAGGTGCAATCATCATACTCACTTTTACAAGAACCTCATAAAGAGTCTGGTACGCAGAAATTTTATCATCGGACATTTCACTATCCCAAAAACGATCACGGGAACGGCGAATGTACCAATTACTCAGATCATTGATAAAGCTTTCGATGTTTTTGGCTGGGTTTAAAAAGTCATTAGTCTCCAAGCCTTTTCGTACTTCTCTCAAAACACTGTTTAGGCGAGACAAAACCCATCGATCAAGTTTGTTCTCCGACTTCTTTAATGGAAATTGAGCCTGATCGAAGTTATCAATGCTGGCATAAAGAGTAAAAAAGGCATGGGCATTGTTCAACGTGTCGATCACTTTCGATTTTGCTTCAACCACGATCTGTTTTGAGAAGCGCTTACTGTTCCATGGAGCACTGTCAGATAATAATGCCCAACGAAAAGCATCGGCACCATATTCTTCAATGATTTCCCAGGGATCAATGACGTTGCCTTTGCTCTTGGACATCTTTTGACCTTTTTCATCCAGGATATGCCCTGTAGAGAGAACGGATTTATAAGGGGTTTTACCATTAAGCAGTGTAGAAACTGCAAGTAAGCTGAAGAACCAACCGCGTGTCTGGTCAATACCTTCACAAATCATATCAGCTGGATATTGCTCATCAAAGAGTTGTTCATTTTCAAAGGGATAGTGATATTGTGCAAATGGCATAGATCCACTATCAAACCATACATCAATCACTTCAGGTGTTCTTTCCATAATCCCTAAGCAATTTGGACTTTTGAGTTTTACTTCATCTACATATGGTTTATGCAACTCCAAGTTTTCATCAATGGGTTCGATCGATTTTGCTCGCAAGTCGCTATGGCTGTGAGGCGCATACTAGGTTTGACATTGGGAACATACCCATACGTTCAACGGAGTGCCCCAATAACGGTTACGACTGATGTTCCAATCAACCAGTACTTCAAGAAACTTACCAAAACGTCCATCACGAAGATGATCTGGATACCATTTAACAGTCTTATTATTTGCAATGAGTTGATCTTTGATAGCTGTTGTTTTAATGAACCAGCTTTCCATTGCATAGTAAAGCAGTGGAGAATGACACCGCCAACAGAATGGGTAGCTATGCTCATATTTTTCTTTGTGGAAAAGAAGATTTCGTTGAGATAAATTTTTAACAATATCCACACCACAATCCTTTACAAAACGACCTGTAAACGGTACAACTTCATCCGTATAACAACCGGATTTATTCACAACTTGAACCATGCTAATTCCATTCCGTCTTGCTGCTCGATAGTCATCTTCGCCATGTGCAGGAGCTATATGCACGATCCCCGTACCGCTTGTATCGCTGACAAAATCAGCTTCAATCACAAAATGACCATGTTCAGGTGTTACAAATGAGAATGGTGCTTCATAGCGAGCGCCAACAAATTCTACACCTTTGTATTCTTTAACACCATATTTTTCAATCTCTTGTTTTCCAGAAATGCCAAGTTGTTTTTCAACGCCAAGCTCTACAGGCAACCCATGGGTATCCCATCCAGCTTTTCGAATTACTTTGTACCCAATCATCGTTTTGTAACGACAGATAAAGTCTTTAATGACCCGACCAAGCACATGCCCAATATGGGGCATCTGTTGGAGGCCCTTCATAAAAAACGAATGGAGGATTGCCTTCACGATTGGCAATGGATTTTTGGAAGATATCTTCTTCTTTCCATTGTTGAAGAACTCGTAGCTCTCTTGTTCTTGCTTTTTCTTTTACATCGATTCTCCGCATACAGATCATCCTTTCATTTCGAATACGTTCCCTTAAAAAAAACTCGCCCCTCATTAGGGACGAGTTTTCACTCGCGGTACCACCCTACTTCCATGATTCACTCTATTTCTGACAAGAGAACCATGGCTCTCATACGCTTTCCCAATAACGCCGGGGACGTCAAAGCTTACTTAATGTTCAGCTTTGCTTCTCAGAGGTGATCTTCAGTTATGACCTGAACATTGGCTTTCAGCATATACCAACTCTCTGTGGAACAAGCCATAACCTACTTTCCTCGTCATTGAATTTACCGAATCATTCTTTTTTTCATTTTTACACTAACTTGCATAAAAATCAATAATTGCTTTATTATTTGCGCCTTTAATTAGTTTTCTTGATACTCATATAATCTGCGATGAGCTTGTTCCATCTCCCTTTGTGCTGTCGCAATGAGTTTCAGACAATAGATATACCATGAAATTTCTCCTTTCATAATATTTTTATTTCCACCGCCACCTACGTGTTTGATTCTTGAATAGATCTTTGATTCAGCAGTTGCATAAAACCTTTCTTCTCGTGATGACGCCAGGCATATCCAAGAGTTTCTCTATATATAGGGTTCTGAGTGGATTCCATCTTAATAACAGCAATATTTATGTAAAAAATTTATAGAAAAAAACCACTTGACAGTAAACTAAATATTGATAAAATTGATGACGTAAATAATTGATATTATTAAAAATACCATAATTTTCTTATCTACCTCGTATAATCTCAACGATATGGGTTGAGACTTTCTAGTGGAAGCCGTAAACTTCCTAGCTACGAGAGTATTTGCCTATTTGTGCAAATTTCTCGTGGCTAGGAAGTTTTTTATATTGGACCAAGTTTGGGAGGTGACAAAAAATGTAAGCAATCCCATCCGATTACTCCTGCTGTCATGCGCACCATGGTCTTGTGTCTACTCATCAACGATACGGAGGGGATAATCAGTGACCAATAACAATATAGAATTGCAAACAGCGATGGAAGCGACTAAAGCACCTTGGTATGAAAAGTTATTCAAGATCCAGGAGCGGAATTCATCCGTTCGAACAGAAATCATCGCAGGACTCACCACATTCATGACCATTAGTTACATCCTGTTTGTCAACCCCAAATCATTAAGCGATGCAGGCATTCCGCTTGAAGCAGCGATTGGAGCAACTGCCTTCGTCATCATCTTGGGGTCCCTGCTTTATGGTCTGCTTGCCAACTTGCCGATTGCCGTAGGACCAGGTGTAGGATTAAACGCCTTCTTTGCCTATACGGTTGTACTGGGTATGGGCTTACCGTGGCAAACGGCACTAGGTGCTGTGTTTATCTCAGGGGTACTGTTTCTCATCTTAACGGTGACCAATATTCGTAAAATCATCATTGAAGCGATCCCGCCCGCCATTCGATACTCGGTGGGAGTCGGAGTGGGGGCCTTCCTCTGTTTTATCGGAATGAAAAGTGCAGGGATTGTCATTCCTGACAAAGCGACCTTTGTAAAAATGGGATCTGTTACATCTCCCAGTGTCATCCTGGCCTTCATCGGACTAATATTGGCAGCTGTCTTAATAGCCAAAAATGTCAAGGGTAGCTTTATCATCAGTATTCTGGTCGTTTCCATTCTGGCGATGATCTTTGGTGTTTCGCCTGCACCGAAAAAATTGACCGACGTCATCTCTCTTCAAATTCCTGATGTATCGTCCACTTTCCTGGCACTGGATATTCCGGCTGCCATCGCATATGGCGTATTTTCGGTCATCTTTTCTTTCACCATTATCGATTTGCTCGACAACTCCGCTACCCTCGTCGCCCTGGCACAAAAAGCTGGCTTAATCGATAAAAAAGGAAAAATCCCCCATATGCAAAAAGCATTTTATAGTGATTCTGTGGCTATTATGGGGAGTGCCGTCCTTGGATCAACAGCTACCAATGCTTACAGTGATAACGCAGCAGGGATCGCTTCAGGTGGACGGACAGGATTGACGGCGGTTGTGGTTGCTGTCTTATGTGCTGTAAGTGTCTTATTCTTCATGCCATTGATCAAACTGATTCCTTCAGCAGCTACAGCACCTATTCTGATCCTTGTAGGTGCGTTCATGCTCGAAGAGGTAAAACACCTCAAATTTGATGATTTTACCGATACACTTCCAGCATTCTTGACCATTATCTCTATGCCACTTACCTTCAGCATCGCAAATGGACTGGGACTTGGGTTTATCTCCTACAGTTTGCTAAAAATCTTGTCGGGTAAATATAAAGAAGTGCATTGGATGGTACATGTGATCAGCATTGCGTTTATCATCAGTTTTCTCTATCATGGTTAGTCATATAAATTTCATTATTCATAATAAAAAATATTAGGTGGTCATTATGTCACAAATCCTGATCAAAAACGCCCAGATTATTACCATGGATCCAAACGATACGATCTTGACCGGCGATTTGCTCATTAAAAACGACACCATTGCCGCCATCGGCGAAAATCTTCAGGCATCCGCTGTCGACAAAGTCATCGATGCAACAGGTCGGATCGTCATCCCAGGATTTATCCAAACACATATCCATCTATGCCAAACGTTATTCCGTGGACAAGCGGATGATCTGGAGTTGCTCGATTGGTTGAAAAAGCGCGTTTGGCCTCTTGAAGCAGCTCACGACGAAGAATCGCTCTACTATTCAGCGCTACTGGGGATTGGTGAACTGATTCAAAGCGGTACAACCTGCATTGTCGATATGGAAACCGTTCACCATACCCACTCTGCCTTTCAAGCGCTAGCGGACAGTGGATTCCGCGCTTTGTCCGGTAAATGCATGATGGATCACGGTGATGAAGTACCGAAGCTTCTCCAGGAAGACACCCATGAGTCCATCCAGGAAAGTGTCGATTTACTCGAAAAATGGCATAACTACGATAACGGTCGAATTGAATATGCCTTCTGTCCACGTTTTGTTGTATCCTGTACAGAAGAATTACTGGTCAATGTACGTGATCTCTCTGCCAAATATGATGTCAAAGTGCATACCCATGCTTCCGAAAATCGCGGTGAGATCGCTTTGGTCGAGGCTGAAAGAGGCATGCGCAATGTGGTATACCTTGATCATATCGGTTTGGCCAACGAGCGGCTCATTCTAGCCCACTGTGTATGGCTGAACGATGAGGAAAAAGAAATCATTAAAAAACGTGGCGTTAAAGTTTCCCATTGTCCGGGTTCGAACTTGAAGCTTGCTTCAGGAATCGCTGATGTACCCAACATGCTCGATCGTGAAATTTTTGTCAGCCTGGGATCGGATGGTGCGCCATGTAACAACACCCTGGATATGTTTCATGAAATGAGACTGGCTGCGACCTTACATAAACCAGCTTATGGACCAACCGCCATGAAAGCGAGAAAAGTCTTTGAAATGGCTACCATCGGTGGCGCCAAAGCAGTCGGAATGGAAGACAAAATCGGCAGTTTGGAAGTCGGGAAAAAAGCGGATTTGGCCATTCTTAACCTGAACAAATTCCACTCCTATCCCAGCAGTGAAGTGGATCCGATCTCCAGAATCGTGTACACAGCCAATTCTGGCGATGTCGAAACCACCATCATCAATGGAAAAATCGTCATGGAAAACCGGGTGATGAAGACCATTGATGAATCGATTGTGCTCAAAGAAGCCAATCGCGCAATCAAACGTCTGCTTAAAAAGTTACCGTCTATTCAATAACAGTAAGATCCCATCATTTGTAATCATTTTCCAAAAATTCCCCCTTTATGATACAATATTTAATGGAAAGACCGTTATCCATATGGGTAACGGTTTTTTATCAACTTTTAAAACGAAGGAAAATAACTTTTAGAAATGAGTACATAGTGAGGCCGTTGGCAAGCCCGGTTTTTCTTTTCCGTTTCACTCCCGCCCCATAAAAATGAGTATCTTCACTGAAAAAGGAGACTCTTTGAGTTTTTGCTTGTGAATTCATTATAATTTTTCCTGATCAACTACTTTACATTTTTTATCAAAATGTCTAACTTGTTAACGTTTACATTTCATTGTATAATTCTATTTAAGTAAAATGCATACATTTTTTGTAGTAATATTCATAATTTCATATTTTTAGAGAGAAGGGAGACCAAAAAGTGAATCAACAAGAAAACTTGAAACGAGAACTGAAAGATCGTCACATTCAATTAATTGCAATAGGTGGAGCCATAGGGGTCGGACTGTTCCTGGGTTCAGCAAAAGCGATTCAAGCGGCAGGCCCTTCACTCATGTTTTCTTATGCTCTCGCAGGTATCATCATCTTCTTTATCATGCGTGCATTGGGAGAACTCATTCTATACAAGCCCGTATCCGGCTCCTTTAGCAAATATGCGGAAGAATTTGTAGGTCCATGGGCAGGCTTCTTTACGGGTTGGAGCTACTGGTTTATGTGGATTGTCACAGGTATGGCGGAAATTACTGCTGTCGGTCAATATATGACCAAATGGTTCCCCAATCTGCCACAATGGATTCCGGCCTTGATGTCATTAATTTTTGTTTATATCATTAACTTGGTAGCTGTAAAACTATTCGGAGAATTTGAATTCTGGTTTGCTTTGATTAAAGTTGTTACCATTATCGCACTTCTTGCGATTGGTCTTGTCATCATTTCGGTTGGTCTGGGCAATATTCCAGCAACAGGCATTTCCAATCTCTGGTCTCATGGCGGCTTTTTCCCAAAAGGAATTGTCGGTATGCTCCTCACGCTACAAATGGTTGCTTTCGCTTTCCAAGGCGTAGAACTGGTTGGAGTCACTGCGGGTGAAGCAGAAAATCCAAACAAGTCCATTCCTTCCGCAATTAATAAAGTTCTATGGCGAATCATGCTGTTCTATGTAGGTTCCCTGTTCGTGATTATGTCCATCTACGCATGGAATCAGTTAGATCCTACACAAAGCCCATTCGTCGTGACTTTCGAAAAAATCGGTATTCCTTATGCAGCGGATATCATTAACTTCGTTGTTCTCACCGCCGCTTTATCTTCCTGTAACAGTGGTGTTTTCAGTACTGGCCGTATGCTACACTCATTGGCCTTGTCCAAGCAGGCACCAGCAGCATTTGGCAAATTGAATAAACGGCAAGTCCCATCCGTAGGTTTAACCGTTTCCGGTGCTGCTTTATTGATTGGGGTTATCTTAAATTATCTCGTTCCTGAAAAAGCTTTCGTGTATGTAACCAGTACAGCACTTGTTGGAAGTTTGTGGACTTGGGGTATGATTGTGGTTGCTCACATGAAATACCGTAAGGCGATCAAAGAAAAAGGTCTGCCAGAAGTATCTTACAAATTGCCCGGCGCACCGATCACCAACTGGATCGTCCTTCTGTTCCTGGCACTCATTGTGGTCATGCTCGGTGTGGATCAGGATACACGGGTTGCTTTATATGTTGCTCCGATCTGGTTTGCTATCTTAACGGTGGGTTATCTATATACGAAAAAGCGAAATGCAGTTACCTCCACATCCACTGAGAAACAAGCAGGGTAAATCGCTTTTTCTCCCTTAAACAAACAAAAGCGAGCTTTCAGAAAGGTATCTGATCGCTCGCTTTTGTTTGTTGCTTAAATGTGTTCACTCGCCATCGCTACGTGGCAACTAGGCTCTTACTCTCGGTTGGACTTTCAGAAACTAGTCTCACAGGGATTTCCTAGGATCACAATTAACGGCTTGCTAGGCACACGGACATAATAAAAGCTCATCCAATATGGATGAGCTTTACTCATTGCCTGGCAACGACCTACTCTCCCAGGGGTCTTCACCCCAAGTACCATCGGCGCACTCACAGAGCACAAGTCGTGCTAGAGCGCACAGCGCTAGGTCACGCTATGCTGGAGGGCTTAACTTCCGTGTTCGGGATGCACCCACAGGGTACAAGTGTCGCATCGGCGGTAAACCGCCGTGTCTCCCTATGGGAACGGGTGGGTCCCCTCCGCTATCATCACCAGACGTATTTGGTTTTGGGTGTGTGGAACACACCTTGAAAATTAGACAGGAAATGAAGTGTTCACCGAGTGAGTGATTGAGGTTAAGCCCTCGACCGATTCGTATCCGTCAGCTAAACGCATTGCTGCG
>NZ_FORR01000015.1 GCF_900114055.1 Thermoflavimicrobium dichotomicum
GACGGCTTATTTTATGATTTTGGTCTTTCATCCAGCGAGACTCTTTATTTTTAGACTTTTTGATGGCAGAAAGCTTTTTCGATTTCCCCAGCTTTTTTCTTTTAGCTGCAAAACGTCTACGTACAAAAGCAACCTGATTTCCTTTGAAGAATAATGATATTGTTCCAACACTGGCGACAGCTATGTATTTTATGATATTCCACTGATTTTCCTTGCAGATTTGCTCTACAATTTCCTTCAATCGCTCTTCTACTTTGTTTACCAGTACCTTACGGCGATATCCAGGACAAATGATAGTTAATCAATGATACAGCCGTTTTTGTTCGTCTATACTCTTGACTCATACTATAACTGTATCCATTTAATATTCAAACTACAACAAAAAATTAAAAAACGGATGCTCTAAGCATCCCCAGAAGGATACCGAGCAACACCACCTTTTATCTCACGGCTAAAGCCAGCGGGCTTTCAGGCGGCATTTCCGTAATTATTCATATATGATATAGCAACCGGATTCACTTACTCACTTCTTGATTCTTTTTCTTTTTCATCAGTAAAAACAGACCTAAACCAAAAAAGAGAATAATCAACCCAATGAAAATGAGATAAAGAATCTTACTTACACCAATGAGTGGAAGTAACAGAAAAATCATATTTCCGTCCAATTTTTTCTCAAAGATAAACAGGTGAATCCAAACAAGCAGACCTGTACACATCACCGAAAACAAAATGGAGATGACACCTAATATTTTACGCAACTTGATTCGTCCTCTCAAAAACCGTACATCTTATTTTACTTCCCCTGAACGCTTCCAAATCCTTTAAATCAACTGGCTGAAAGTTGGTTCATATTATGTATTTACTAATATATTAAATGATTTTTCATCCCCTCCGCAAATGCTTTGGGACCTTTTCTGAGAATGTATAAACACTTAAACTTAAAGTTGATCCGTTCTTCATCCCAATATATAATAAATAATTATTAATTCGAAATTAACCTAAATTTACTAAACGTTTATCCTCTCGGAAATGAATAAAAATGATTTTAGCAAAGGTTGTGAAACTTTATCTATATCTTGACAGATTTTTTACCAAGGGAATTTTTAGATTTTTTAATTAAGGCAGAAAAAGCAACTTATGCATCACAAGGGGACAATGCGTCTGTAACACCTTTGTTAGAAGGTTCACGTCAATTGGAATTCCAAGAGGGTCCATTTTTATATCGTGATGTATATTTTGGAATGAGCTACTTTGTAGGTCAAGAAGTTGTTTACTATCAAGGGCAACCTATTTGGTCTATGTGTTATTCTGGCGGAGTTGATAAAGAATTTGAGATGGATTTTGTAAAAAAAGTGTACGCCTTTTTAAGAAAAGCACTGAGAAATGTTAGTGCAGACCATCCGTTTCGTGGACCTAAAGAATTTGTTGAAGGAGATTATATTTATAGAGATAGCAATTCGGGTGAGTTAGATGAGTTTACAGGAAAAGAGACAATAACATTTGCCAATAAATTTATATATAGTCTTAACTACTCAGGTGGATTTATTAGATAAAAACAAAGACAGTTTTTTTCTGATTCACTAACGGATAGAACGAAAAAAAGGTTGCTGACGATCCATATCAGCAACCTTGTTTGTTAGACTAGTAAACTTAAACGCTCATAGGCATTTCAAATCCGTACACCTCATCCAATGCTTGGAGTTTTCCCGTGATGTGCTGGCGATAGGTATTGATATAAGCCTGTGGCTCTTTCGGATTGGGCCAGCGCTTGATTTTGCCCGTCTGTGGTGCCACGATTTTGCTTACGGCTCCACACCCCAATCCAATGATCGTTTGCCGTTCTTCCATAATGATAATATTGTATAAGCTTTCCTGGCCAGGGAAAGCATAGCCGACATTTTCCTGGTTTCCGAGGATGTTTTTCTGGCGGTACAGATAATAGGGGACATATCCGTTTGCTTGCGTCCATTCCCGTGCCAGCCGAACCATCTCTTCCACCTCATCCCGTTCGGCGACCCGATATTTCTCTTTATTCTGGGTCATGATCGAGCCCCGTTTAAAGGATAGCGTATGAACCGTCAGCGATTCTGGCCGCAACCTTTCCACCACTTCCAAGGACTGCTTGAACTCAGCCACCCCTTCATTGGGTAACCCGATAATCAAATCCATGTTAATGTTATCGATTCCCATTTCCCGAGCTAGCTGGTATTTCTCCAGTGTTTCCTTGACAGTATGATGCCGTCCGATCAGCTTTAATGTCTCTTCCTTGAAGCTTTGGGGATTAATGCTGATCCGATCAATCTGCCAACGCTTGAGCAAGTCCAGTTTTTCCGGATCGAGTGTATCGGGTCGTCCCGCCTCTACAGTAATCTCCCGCACTTGATCGTAGAATGGAATCCAACGTTTCATTTGCGTAAACAACGCATCCATCTGCTCAACCGAGATCGATGTGGGTGTTCCGCCACCATAGTAAATCGTCGTAACCGGCAAATTACGCTCTTTTAACCAAGATCCCACCGCTTCGATCTCTTCATGCAATCCCGCCAGAAACTCTTCCACCGAACCGTTTCGGCCACGAATGGCATAGGCTGGGAAGGTACAGTATGCGCACTTGGTCGGACAAAATGGAATGCCGATATAGAGGCTCACTTTCCGATCCAGTTCGTACAGATCAGGCAAAACGGCATGTTGCCGTTCCACGATTTCTTTTAGAATTTCAATCTTGTGGGGTTGTAGCAAATAGTCCTGCGCTAAAATCCCGGATGCCTCTTCGATCGTTTTCCCGTTCAGCAGCATGGTGTGCAGCAATTTGGTAGGACGAACCCCTGTCAATATCCCCCAAGGTTGGATCACACCCGTCGCCTGCTGCAACACCTGTAACACAGCATAGCTGATCACTTTCTTGAGCCGCTTCCGGTAACTTTTCTCATCGGAGGCCTCAATGGCACGCTGATGGGAAGCATGCCATTTTTGTTCTCCTTTTTCATCTGTCAATGTAACGCCTACAGAAACGGGATTTCCTGTCTCTATTTGAAACTGGAGAACGGCTTGTACCTGTTCCTCCAGTGAATCTGTCACTTTTACCTCTTCAAAAAACAAAGAAGCAATCAGTTCAATTTCCCGATAAAACTCCGAACGGAGCCCTTCCAAACGAATTTGCATCAATGATTTCACCCCCCTGTTTGCCTCTTTCAGTCTAAAGGATGAAGAAAGGGAAATCAACTGGAGTTTTAGCTTGCCATTTCATCCCTTTTCTTTTTTTAAAATCCTATTGACCATTTGGTCAATCATTTATATACTATAGCTAAACCAATAGACCAACCGGTCAATACTGAGACCGTTGACAAACCTGGTTTTCCTTTTCCAGTTGAACGACTTCTTGCTCGTTTTTATAGAGCGGGAGTGAAACGGAAAAGGAAAACCGGCATATAAAGGATATTTTGTCAACGAGCTGATACCTTTTATCCTTTCTTCTAGGGAGTGTTCTTCATGATCGAACTACAAGGATTAACCAAGCAATTTACAAATGGAAGAGGTATTTTTAATGTGACTTTAACCGTAAGGCCAGGAGAAGTATATGGGTTTCTAGGCCCAAACGGGGCAGGAAAATCGACAACGATTCGCCACTTGATGGGCTTTATGAAACCGGATCAAGGTTCATGTCAAATTGCCGGACTGGATTGCTGGCGAGATGCTGCCGCTATACAAAAACGTGTCGGCTATTTGCCGGGGGAAATTTCCTTTTTGGAAGGAACCAATGGCCTTCAATTTTTGAACCTGCTTGCTGGTATGCGCGGTCTTAAAAGCAAGGAACGAAGAGATGAGCTGATTGAACGGTTCCAGCTCGATGTCAAAAGCCCGATCCGCAAAATGTCCAAAGGGATGAAGCAGAAATTGGGAATTGTCGCTGCCTTTATGCATGATCCCGATATCCTGATCCTGGATGAACCCACTTCCGGGCTGGATCCACTCATGCAACAAGTATTTATCGAACTGATTCTGGAAGAGAAAAATAAAGGAAAAACCATTTTTATGTCCTCTCATATATTCCCTGAAATCCAACGAACTTGCGATCGAGTCGGAATGATCAAAGATGGCCGCCTGATCGCTGAAAAAAATATTCATGACTTGCAATCTGAACAACGTCGAGTCTATGAAGTCGAATTTTTCGACTTGAACAATGCCAATCAATTTATCCATACGGGATTTGAAATCATTGGCCATAACGGTCAGCGTGTCATCGTGTCCATTCAAGGAAATTGCAATGCTTTTATTCGTGAATTGGCCAAATATGAGGTAAGAAGCCTGGATATCCACGAACTTGATTTGGAAGAGATCTTTTTGGAGTACTACGAAAGAAAGGAGAAATAAAACATGAATCTTTCCCTTTTCTCTTATATGCTAAGAACCCAATGGAAAAACATCGCGTCTTTCTCTCTGATTTTGGTATTGTACGAATGGCTGATGATCAGCCTGTACCCTACGATCACGAAAAAGATCAATATCAATGAAATCTATCAAAACTTACCGGAAGAACTGCGTAACTCTTTCGGTTTACAATATGGAATCCATTCACTCAATGACCTCCTCTCTGTATATATCTACAATTTTCTCTTTCTATTCATCATGATGGCTTACTGTATATTTGCGGCGACACGTTTGATGTCTCATCTTGTTGATCGCGGTTCCATGGCGTATTTATTGGCGACTCCCGCATCCCGGGTGCAAGTCGCAACCACACAAGCTTTTGTACTTGCCGCTGGGGTTTTCCTTATTTCTTTTCTCACTACATTGGGCGGGATCACAGGTACTCCCTTATTCATTGAAAATCCGGATTGGGATCCCGACCGTTTTATCCAACTCAATCTCATTGGTTTTCTACTCTTTTTATTTATCAGTAGCTACTGTTTCCTTTTTTCCAGTTTACTCAATGATGAAAAAAAGACTTTGGGTATAGCAGCGATCCTGACCCTGCTCTTTTACGGCTGTGATCAAGCCGCCAAAATTAGTGATAAAGCTGAATGGCTACAATACATGACTCCTTTCTCATTATTCCGGGCGCAAGAAATCGTATCAGGAAAATATGAGCATCTATCAACTACATGCATAGGCCTGATTCTTGCTTCACTGATTCTGTTTACTCTGGGAGTCATTATCTTCCGCAAAAGAAATCTGCCTCTATAGATTTTTAAAATCGGTTTCTTATTCTTTAAAGAAACCGATTTTTTCCCTTTTCATTATGAACTCAAAAGGAATCGATTCCAATCCCAAAACGTTGCCCCCCTTCCAATTTCCTTCCTGAATTACTTACAGAGAGTTGGAAAATGAAACCGTTCCGGTTAACATAATAGATGTTTGAATCAATCCATTATCAAAACAGATCAAATAGGAAACCGCACCGTTTTTCGTGATCTCCATGGCTCACCATCTGGGTGCATAAAGTAGATATGAAAGGAAGTGTCCAATTGTCCCCAACAGATATCCAAATCCCTGAAGATAAACGTGAAAAGATTTATCAAGCAGCGTTAAAAGAGTTTGCCGAAAAAGGTTATGAAAAAGCTTCCACCAATCAGATCATTCAGTCAGCGGGAATTTCCAAAGGTTTACTCTTTCATTATTTTAAAAATAAGAAAAACCTGTTTTTGTACATTTTCGAAGTTTGCCTCGAGACCTTTACCAAACTCGTCCTGGATCAAGCCAAAGACTTACCGAGTGATTTATTTGAACGGCTACTCTTAATTGCCAAGATCAAGATCAAACTATCTTTAAAACATCCCATGGAATATAAATTCCTTTTTTCCTCTCTTTATGAGATTCCAGCTGAGCTGAAGCCAGACATTGATGAAAAAATCAAACACCTTGATACACTCAGACACTCCCTTCTGTTTTCCGGGCTGGATCGCTCGCGTTTTCGGCCAGACATCAATCAGGATCAAGTAATTCACACCCTTATCTTCTTTTTGGAGGCCCTTGGAAACCGCTATGTCTCTCAACTACAGGCCCAGGCAGACAAAGGATTGAGTCAAATGGAAGCGATTTATAAAGAGTTCATCGGAATCATCGATTTATTGAAGTATGGCGTATACAAATCGGAGGAGAAAAAAGAGAAGCAAACATAGAAACGAAACCCAAAACAGATGTTACTCCGCTTTGGGCTTTTCTGTCCATCTATGGATGACTGAAATGTTCCCGAATCATAAAGCGAAGAGATGGGTTCCTTACGGAGTGGCTGTAATGGTACAGAAGTCGTAACAGAGGTAGGAACCCATCCCGAAGTGCGGGAGAATAGATTCCATTTTTAAAGAATAGACTCCCATTAACCTCTGCTTTGTTTTTTAGTGTGGATCCAGGCTTGAATACCGAAGCCCATCAGAACGATCAATATGAAGCCACTCCAAACGTTCCATGCCTTTGAAAAGTCATGAAAGCCATCAACGAATATCCCAAACAGCCAAGGAGCCATGATTAGAGCGATCTGATTCCAGGTCAGAACATATCCAACCGTCAAACCAATGGCATGTTCTTCTGACCTCTTTGTTATTTCCAAAATAAAAAAACTGTACCATCCAAATCCAAAAAAACCCAGCCAACAAGATAAACAAAATAGAGCTTCAACGGATATTTCTTTGGAAACAGAGCTTAGGAATATCATCCCTACCCATATACATCCTGCCGTTAAAAGTAACCCATAGTAGTAATTTCGCATCCCAAGTCGATCATATAACCAGGGCAAAACAATTCTCCCTATAGCCCCTGTCAAAAAAGTAATGGCAAAAAACAAACCGGCAATCCGCTCGTTTATTTCCAAATATTCCGTCAAATACCCGAAGAAATGAGCGACCAGTATGGCCTGCACTGAAACCAGCATCATGCCGATTCCCAAAATCGGGTATAAATTTTTGTTTCGAATCAGGCGAGAAAGCATTGGAAGAAATGAAGACGTTACTTGCTCCCTTGTTCCTCTCTGATCTCGATATCCCAACAAAAAAACCATACCACTCATTAGGGCAAAGCCAGCCAAAAATGCAATGGCAACAGAAATTCCATAAGAGGGGGCCAGAGTAGCAATCAAAGATCCAGCAAGACCGCCACCAATCGGAATCGCAGCTTGTCGAATTCCCATCGCCAACCCTTTCTTTCCTTCCGGAAACCATGTGGCAATCAGTTTGGTTCCACCTGGTTGAGCCACACCATATAACAAACCGATTCCACTTAACAACAAACCTAAAAGCAGATACTGCTTCACATATAAAACCCCAAACATCAAGCAACCGAGCAAAACCAAGCCCATCCCTAACATCCATCGTTCCCCCCGCCGATCCATTTCCTTTCCAACCCAAATCATGGATAAAAGGGGGCCAGCATTGACAATGGAAACCAGAAACCCTGCTTCACTCTGGGATAATCCCATTTGTTGCTGCCAATAGGTCGATAATGGCCCCACTCCATATGTAATCATCGTTGCACTCGCCTGAACCCATGTAGCCAGGAATAATATCCACCAACGTTTCGCTTCCATCATGGTTCTCCTCCCTTCCAGTTCTATTTTAAATTGTTTCATTCATCATTAAAAATGAATAAAATAGAATAGAGATATCATTTTTAATGATGTATTTCTGTTTACAAAGAAAGAGTTCCTTTGCCATCTTTATGGTGCAGCAGTGAAACGCAAAAGGAACTCCATCTCTTGCTGGAAAGGAGAAACAGAGTGGATATCCATGACCTGAAAATATTTCGTACTGTTGCTGTGGAGCAAAGCATCTCCAAAGCGGCACAAAAACTGAACTATGTCCAATCCAATGTCACCATGCGAATCAAGCAGCTCGAAAAAGAATTGCAAACCCCACTTTTTTACCGACATGGACGAGGTGTACAAATGACCTCGGCTGGAAAAACCTTGCTTGCCTATACGGAAAAGATTCTACAGTTACTCGATGAAACTTATAAAGCCGTGCAATACGAATCCGCTGTCATGAACGGCTCTCTCACTCTCGGTTCCACCGAATCAACAGCCGCTGTCCGTCTCCCATCCCTCCTGACTGCCTACTGCCAGGCTTATCCACAGGTCGAATGCACACTGGAAACGCATTCTTCCAGTGAGCTTGTCCAGCGTGTCATTGATTACAAACTAGATGCCGCCTTTGTTCCTGGTCCGATTCATCATCCTGATCTCGTCGATTTTCCGGTTTGGCAAGAAGAGTTGGTTCTCGTTAACAATCAGCAGGAAGCGGATCTCCATCAACTTGTCCGGCAGAAACCGCTTCTTGTATTTGGCACAGGCTGTGCTTATCGGGCTCGCATGGAAAAATGGTTCAACGAAGAAGGGATCATTCCCAGGCCATTTAGGGAATTCAGCAGTATTGACACCATTTTGGGATGTGTCCAAGCTGGGCTGGGCATCGGCATCATGACAAAATCCATGCTAGACAAATATCTGGCATCATCACCAGACGTTTCTTTGTTCGCTCACGCCCTTCCGCAACACTATGCTTCTGTTACCATCGGACTGATCTATCGCCAGGATGTGTTTATGTCCAAAGCACTGGAAAAATTCATCGAAATGTTACAAAAAGACCATCTGGAAAAAACGCCTTCATTTAATCCGTCTTGATCATCATTGGTGAAGAATTGCGAAGAATTGAAACCCTAGACTACATCAAGCCGTAAAGAGTTTCAATTCTTCTCTCGTTCCAAATAATCTTTAATCACTTGCGTAAAATGCAATGCAAAAGCATCTTTTAAAACCTCTAACAATAATTCTTTAGACATTTTCTCCCCCAGTATCTCTTTGATCTGATTACTATTTTGATCTAACCATTTACTGAATTCATCCAATTTCACCTTTTTTAACTGCGATAGGTCTATCTCTCTTTCTTCCTTACTCATTGCTTCCAGCTCTTTTTCATATAAAAAAAGCAAATTTTTTTGAATTGCTCTCGCATAAAGCAATTTTGCCTGTTTTTCTCCGTGTTTCTCCTTATATGTTGGATATGTTTTTGCAAATGTTGAAATCAATTGGTTAAATAACTCCTTATACTTTAACATTTCGATCCTCCTTTATGTTTTGAATATACTTTACCTGATTTTTCTAATTTTTACTATTACATCTATAAAATTAGATCAGAAGCATCTCATCTCCATTAAATCATAAAAGAAGCATCTGGTATACGAGGGATGATTAAGTCTAACCATATTTTTATACACTGCTTTAGTAGCAGTTAGTTTCAGATTTTCTAATTTGGGACTAGAAATTCTGTAGTACTCTTATATATGCTGGATACACATGAAAAAGGCCTCGCAAAATTTGCAAGGCCTCGGAGGATCATCAGCCACTTTTTTTAATATTTTCATTAGCGGAAAACCAGACAATCTAGCTTGGCCATTTATCGGAACTATTTTTTCCCCTTGTTCCACCAGTCTACTAACAAATCGATAGCAGGTCTCAGAACTGCAGACACAAATGCTGCTCCAGACACATACATTATAACAGTAGCCATAACTTTCAACCACTGCTGTCTGTTTTGAGCTCTAAATGTTTTGCCCATCACTTCTTCCTGGGCATCCTGTGTCTGCTGATTTAGTATGATCCGAGCTGCCAAATCGATTTTGGCTAAATGGAAAGCTTTTTTCGCTTCCATTCTTTGTTCAATCAACTTTTCAGCTGATTGAAATGACTGTTGGATGATTTGCTTCTGAATCTCTTGTCTTTTTGCAAGAGATTCAGACAATATTTGTTGAGGATCAAACTCCTTGTGGCCAAGCAGCCTAAGTTTTTCCATCTGTGAGCACTCGCTCTCTTCTAAAAGCACCTCAAAATCCCTATAAAATGAGATAGCCTCTTGTTTTGCCAGACTTGCGAGTACTCTAAATTCTTTTTGTAAAGTTTCACCAGCAAATGGGTCCTCATTATGTGCCTTAAATATATCGTTAAAAAATCCCTGCTGGTACATCACTTTCAAATCTTTTTCTAGCATGTCAGCTAGAGTTTTCTTATTATCTTTTTTCTTCTGGAAAAACTTAAACATAATATCCTTCCTCCTTCTGGCCTCCCCCCCCAAACATATACAATCTCGTTTAATTTACATACAAATTATATACATTTGGGGAGGCAGAAGGATTCCGGTTTTCCTTAAGGGCTAGATCCTCTATACTTTTTATAATAAAATAAAAATTTATTTATGTCAACAAAGTAGATAAATAACATTTTCAATATAGTATTTTATGATATATTGCAAATGTAGAAAATTCTTTATTAAAGAGAGATTAGCAACGTAATCTAATTGGACATCAAAGCGATAAAAAGAACTGAAAAAAGCGAAAGCATTACTTGAAGAAAAAGAATTTAAATAGAGATTCTTCAAAAAAAGTAAGTACTTAAGAGCTCGTGTAAACCTTGAGGCCAATCTCCACCACACCTATAGCTACTAGCCCTTAAAAAAAGACCCAGATAAAGAGGTTAGCCAAGTGAAATTTATTTTCGAGAAAACTTCAAGTAAGCTGTGGTTTGTTCTCTACATTTGTGTATTGTAGGGTTGTGTAATGTTGCGAAGAAAACATGGAGTTACGGTAAATCATACAAAAGTATACCAAATACCAAAAAACTTAATCTATTTTTAATATACGAATGATTGCAACAAAAAAGTAAATATTCTGGTTTCTAACTTTAGCCAGTACTAGGTCGAATAAAAAAGATCAGCATTGACATAGCATAAAAAAGAAGTCTATAATTTAGATAGATAGAGGTGCGGAAAACTCTATCTAGCTTAGCCATTTATCTACAATGAAAGTTGTTGCCAGATTGGTAACAACTTTCTCTTTATATCTATTTCTTCAATGGAGAATTCACACGATAGTTTCCAAATTGCAAAATCTCTTCTAAAAACTGATTGAGCTCGTAGTGTGAATTCACTTGCACTTTCATCCAATAGCATCACTATGACCGCCGATCTGATGAGCTTCATCAACCAGTGAACACGTCTCAATGAATTGCTTAAATTTCTGATGCTGGTTGAAATTAATATTCATTTTTTCCATCCCATCTGTTCACCATTTTCAGAGATTCAAATCCGCTCAGATAGCCCTTTCTCTTTCACCCACTTTCGCAACTTGGCTCGAGTTAATAGACAATGATTCCACGCTTCCATATGAACGGCAATGACTTGTAAAGTGGGGCAAGCCAAACTCATCTGAAGTAGATCTTCAACATCCATGGTAATTGGATCTCCCTCTAAAAATTGCGCTGCTCCGGCGTTTACCACGGCGATTTCTGGCCGATATTGTTGCAGTGCTTCCTCTACTTCTTGGCAACAAACACTATCTCCAACAATATATAAACTCGGCTCCTCTTCTACCTGCAAGACAAATCCGGAAACAGGCCCCATTTTTTGAGCCAATTCCCCTGTCCCATGTTGCCCTCCCGTTCTTATGATTTGTATTCCCTGCCAATAACATCGATCATCCACAGACAGAACTTGAGTAAAAACATGTTGAATGAGGCTGTTTTTGTCCGCCAGTTGACAAAACACAGAAATATGTTTCGCCAGTCTTTGAATCGCCACTTCATCAAAATGATCACGATGTAGATGAGTAACGATGACAGCATCGATATCGAGCAATGAGCTTAAACTCTGCTGGGGTGTATTTGGAGTAGGCGGCATCGCACCTGCCGGGCTGAAAATCGGATCAACCAATATCTTCTTTCAATGGTACATGAGCATAAGCGTAGCATGACGGATGAATTGAATGTGCATCTTCTTTTCTTCCAATTTTTTCTTCTTATCGCTATCTTATCTCATTTTCCTTTTACTTCGGGAGAATGTTTCTTACTTTTTATTTTCATTGTGAAAAGATAGAAGCAGATGAAATGAAAAAAAGGCAGGTCTATCTCCCCACCTTTTTTAATACACCAAATCCAAAAACTCTTCTTTGGAAATATCCCCAAAATAGTATGTTAAGTCCATACCTGCAAGAGCCTGTTCGATATCCTGGCGGTCATAACGGATTCCTGTCAGTCTCTTTTCAATATCGGCCACATCGCCAATGCCAAAGAAATCGCCATAAATTTTACAATGGCGAATGATTCCTTTTTCACCCACATCAAGTCGTATATCGATCGAGCCAATAGGGAAACGCTTGGCATTTTTCACATTGAACTCCGGTGATTCGCCGTAGTTCCAATCCCAGTTTTGATAACGCTCTTTCGAAATCTGATGGATCTTCTCCCAATCTTTTTCGGTCAGTTTGTATTCAGGAATGGAATCTTGTTCGGCAAAGATATGGCGCAAGAGAAAGGCCTTGAATTCCTGGATGGTCATCGGCTCTTTTAAAAATTCGCGAATGTTGGCAACACGGCTGCGAACTGATTTAATTCCCTTCGACTCGATTTTTTCCTTCTTGACATGGAGGGCTTTGGCGACTTGATCCACATCAACATCGAACATGAGGGTACCGTGACTGAACATTCGTCCCCGGGACGAAAACTGTGCATTCCCCGATATTTTCTTTCCTTCCACTAATATATCATTGCGTCCGCTTAATTCTGCCGGTACTCCAAGCTGATGCAACGCCTGAATGACAGGCTCTGTAAACTTGCGGAAATTGGCAAAGCTTTTCCCATCATCCTTGGTAATAAAGCTGAAGTTCAGATTGCCCAGATCGTGGTAGACAGCTCCACCCCCTGATAAACGACGAACAACGTGAATACCATGTTCACGTACATAATCGACATGAATTTCTTCCACGGTATTTTGGTGCTTGCCAATAATAATGGAAGGCTCATTGATATAAAAAAGCAAATACGTTTGTTCAATGTCCAAATATTTAAGGGCATACTCTTCAATCGCCAAGTTGATCCGTGGATCCGTGATATTTTGATTATCGATGAACAGCAAAAAAGATCCCTCCTTTCCACTGACTGTATGTTAGCATATCTCTTTCTTTTCCGCATTTACTTATGGCTTTTCCCCTTCAGCCGTTCATCTGTTACTCTTCTTCTCCATCCGCTGTTTCAGTAGGTTTCTTCTCTTCTTCTTTTTTTACAATGGCATAGATTTCCCTTGAATCGGTTATACTTCTGCAAAGCTCTATCAGTGTAAAGCATCACTCCATTACTGTTTACATTATTTTCTGATTGGTGTTATACTGCAACATGTTGAGTATATAAAACGGATAAATAACAATATATAGAAGTGGGTGATCACAATGGGAGCAGCCTTCTATCGCAAACTCATGTCATTTCCGCCAAAAGTGATCTTATCACTCGAATACCTGGAAGTGCTGGCAGGTTCAGCCATCATCGCCTTATCTTTTAACTTATTCCTACTCCCCAATGAGATCGCAGCAGGTGGCATTAGTGGTTTAAGTACCATTTTATACGGAGTTTTTGGTTGGAAGCCTTCTTACGTACAATGGGCCTTCAATCTTCCTCTCTTCTTTCTGGGGATGGTTCTTCTCGGTAAAGATTTCAGCCTCAAAACCCTTGTCGGAACCTCTTTTCTCCCTTTTATCGTGTATCTAACGGAGGGAATTGCACCCGCTACACACAATCCATTGTTAGGTGCTTTATTTGGCGGGATTGGAATCGGCCTGGGGCTTGGCATTGTTTTCCGTGGCAAAGGCTCTACAGGTGGCACAGCAATTGTCGGACAGATCATTCATAAATATACGGGCCTATCGCTGGGAATCTGTATGGTGATCATTGATGGGCTGATCGTTGTCCTTTCTGCATTTGTCTTCAGCCTGGAACAGGCACTGTACGCTGTGGTTGGAATCTACATTTCCGGAAAAGTGATTGACATCGTTCAAATTGGCATGAGTCACAGCAAAATGGCTCTGATTATCACCAACAAAGAAGAAGATATTCGGCAAGTCATTTTAAATGAAATCGACCGGGGTGTAACCAGGCTTTCAGGTGTTGGTGGATATACCAACGATCAACGGCCGATTTTAATGTGTGTACTCGACCAAAGCGAGCTCACCAAACTGAAACAAGTCGTTAAAGAAGTGGATCCATCCGCTTTTGTGATTATATCCAATTCGATTGAAGTGCTGGGTGAAGGATTTGCGAAGTGAATGGTGATAAAAAAGGCTAAGCCTTCCTGAAACAAGAAGACTTAGCCATTTTATTTTTTATGCGAGATCCTGTTTTACGTGTTGCTTGGCGTTTAATGTTCTTTCTGCTGCATCCACCGTATGTTTCAGCAGAAATGCAATGGTGACAGGCCCCGGACCGCCTGGTACAGGAGTAATGGCACCTGCTTTAGGAAGGCAAGCTTCAAAGTCAACATCCCCGATGTTTCCTTTGTTATAACCCGCATCGATAATGACCGCACCGGGCTTGATCCAATCCCCCTGGACGAAGCGTGGTTTTCCAACAGCAGCCACCACAATATCCGCCTGTGAAACATGATGTGGAAGATTAACGGTTCTTGAGTGGCATACGGTTACGGTTGCATTTCGATTGAGAAGAAGCTGTGAAACGGGTTTGCCCAAGATCGGGCTACGGCCGATCACGACAGCATGTTTTCCTTCAATCGGTATCTTGTAATAATCCAGAATAGCCATAATTCCAGCTGGTGTACAAGAAGGATATTGGCCAAAGCCCATGGATACTTCACCGTAACCATGGCTGGTTACCCCATCCACATCCTTTTCCAGATCAATTGTCTCAAATGCCTTGCGTTCATCAATATGAGATGGCACAGGATGCTGCAACAAAATGCCATGAACGCGAGGATCACGATTCAGTTCTTCAATCTTTGCGACCAGCTCTTCTGTCGTTGTCTCTTCGGGCAAGTGAATGCGGACCGAAGTGAGACCATACTTTTCACATGCTTTTGCCTTCATCCGAACATATGTATGAGATGAAGGATTGTCTCCTACCAATACCGTTGCCAAGCAAGGAACAATCCCCTGCTTCCGTAACTTCTGTGCTCTTTCCTGGGTTTTTTGATGAATCTCTTTTGCGACACGCAATCCATCCAGAATCAATGGGTTACTCATTTATGACCGCCTCCTGAAAATAGTAAAAGAGACTATATATACCTACCCCACCTTTAAGTATATATAGTCTCTCGCCCAGGCGAACGGCATCCAGATCCGTACAGCTCCCTTGTGGTTCATTCCACATGAAATCGCCAGTCACTGTACATCATCTCTGCTTATATTTCATGAGAAAGACATGTTTATTGTATCTTGAAAAGGTTGCCGTTTCAAGGCTAAATGACTATTTTACCTTGTATCTTTTACAAAAAATACAAATTTCATTCTTGAATATAAGTCAATACCCTGCCTTGATAACTTCGCCAGTACCAGGGCAGATTATAAGTAAAAACTTTGGGAGGAACTCATGAAAGAACGAAATATCTTTGCTTTTTTTCATACCATGGATAAAGCCGAAGCCGCAGCAAATGAACTGAAAAAGCGTGGTTTTGCTACTGTTCAAGTCGACCGTTTTTCCCCACTGCCTGGTGGGGGAAAAGATACCGATCTGGATGCGGAAATTCACGGGATATTACGTCGGCAAGCCAATTCCTTGACCACTTCTACTCTCGGACTGCCGCCTGTAAACAATGACCTACGTGTGTTGGCTACGGCTCATCCCGATGCCAGCGGTATGGCGGATGGCTCACCCTTTTATCATTCGGAAGACATTTGCGTAACGGTCATCACCAATGAAGAGCGATATGATGAAGCCTATGAGATCCTGGAAAGATATGGTGCCCATTTCTAACCATGGGCAGAAAGTTTCATGACAAATCGATATCCTCCTAACGCGGGAGGATATCTTCTCTTTAATCATCACCATTTATTTATTGTCTAGGGTTCAACGATGATCTTTCCTGAAAACATATTCATTTCACAATGAAATAAATAGGTTCCTGGTGGTTGCGGCGGAAGTACAATCACTGTTTCTCCTTGCTTTAAAAATTGTCTAATACCAAAATTTTCCATTACCAAGCTTGATGCGCAAGAACTCGGATCATGATTGATAAATCGCAGCTTGACAGGAACTCCGGCTTTGGCTTTCACTTGATTGGGAAAATAGCCATTGGCTTGTACATGAATTTGGATCTCCTGCACACCATTTTTTTCTGCTGCCTTTATTTCTGTCAAAGGGGGCAATTGATTGACCGCAGTCCCTGGCAACTGACACCAATTGGCAATATGGCTACGAGATTCACTGGAAAAAATAAGAAACCCTATCATAAAAAAAACAATTGGTAAAATGACCCACCATGTATATTTCTGTGGAACTCCTTCTTCATTTCCGGTTTTCCTACTGATCCCATGGATCAAGATTAACAGGATGAGCAAAAAAATCACACCTAACAAAGCGAGAATCCACTCAGGCGACTGATTCAGTACCATGACCCCCAGCATGGCTCCCATCATGCCACCCATGATGCCAGCCAGCATCCCATCCAAAACAGCCAGTAAATGAAATGGTTTCCCAACAAAATATCCTACTAACATTCCATAAATAACTGCAAAAATGGTTGGCTCCAACATTCGATGCTGTGCGATGACTCCCAAGATCGTTCCAAAATACAAACTGGATATCATCGCAATGGTCATCGCAACCATCATGGCTGTCATTAATGAAATATTCTTCATTCGACGTGGAATAAGGAAAATGAGATAAATCGTTATAATCAGTAAAAAGCCGAGCAAAATAAAGGAAAACAAAAATGATCCTCCTTTCCTGGAAATGAAATCTATCAAACACATTCCCCCTTTCCTCTCATTTATATTTCTTTTTGTTTAAAAATAGCCCAAATGGGCTATGCAGCCTGTTGACAAAGTTTCCGTTCTATGCTGGGTTTGTCAACGGTCTCAATGGACCTAAGGGGCTATCTAAAAAGGAAGTATCTCAGGGCCGCTCCGAGCCGGAGTCGAGAAAAGCGGGCAAAATACACTCCTGATTAAGTGGATATTGCCCGCTTTTTTAATCTTTCTCTTTCCGTCTCTCCGCTGGGTAAGCCCATATGTCAATCGCTTGGAAAAACACCGCCCATTTTCATCCATTGTTACGTATGAATCAGTTTTGAAATAGCTTCTAGCTTGCTGGTTGATCTGTTAACGTCCGCTGACTGATAAAGGAGTGAATCTTTAGTGAATTCCCATCCCTTCTCACCAGATGAGTGGTTAAAAAACTTTTGAATCTCTTCTTTCCATCTGCATAGGTAATGTAAAACTCATCATACGTCTCCACTCTATAGGTGCTATCATTCGGCTTGGTCAATGAACGCAATTCCGTCTTGTTGTGAATCTCAAAAACTCCCTTTTTTCCCAAATATTCTACCACCTTTTTTTGTTCTTGATAATGGGGTCCACTTGGGTCAAAAAAGCCTTCTACCAACAAAAATGATTTGTTATTGACTGCTTGTGTAAAACTCTGGTGATAATTCCGAATAAATTCCTCCAATGCTTTTTTTTCCTGATCACTCACATCAGGGGATGGATTCGGCACTGGATTTGGGTTTGGGACAGGGTTCGGAGAAGGGGTGGTAACAGGTTGGGCAGGTTTGGGACTTGGAATTTCGACTGTTTTGGTCTCCTCTTTTTCGCTTTTGGGAAGAACCTCAATGGGCGGTTTTGCTTCGGAATTTTTGGATAATAACTGACAACCAGAAAGCACAAGCAACGAACTAACAAATAAAAAAACTGAAAGCCTTTTCAATTTCAATAATCTCCCTTCTAAAAAATCCATTTTTTCGGTATACTCTTTCAATATGATAACATACCCATCGCTCAAAAACGAACTACGACACAAATTGCTCAAAAGTACCCAGCTTGTTGACGAAGTATCCCAGCTTGTTGACAAAGTTTCTGTTATATGCCGGTTTTCCTTTTCCGTTTCACTCCCGTTGCTTAAATACGAGCAAGAAGTCGTTCAACTGGAAAAGGAAAACCGGGTTTGTCAACAGTCTCACCTCTATGATGTTCTCCATCTTTACCAGCATGAGCATAAGTGAATATTGTATAATCGATGATAGACAACCTTAAAAGAAAGGAACAGCAACAATGTTTTTTCGTTCTCCTTCTTTTGAATTTCCCTCCTTTCCCGAATACGAAGTCCATATATGGCTCATTCATTTTCCCGCCTTTCTGTCTGATATGAATCTACTGTTTGATGCATTATCGCCCGCTGAGAAACATAAGGCGCAGCAATTCCATTTTCAGAAAGATCAGCACGCCTATATCATTTCACATGGAGCGGTTCGCTGGATTTTAAGCCATTACCTGAATGTTTCTCCGGCACAAATCATCTTTGGTACAGAGGATCATGGAAAGCCAGTGATTCTTGAACCATCTATGCCTGCTCTTCATTTCAACCTAAGCCATTCAGGCTCTCGTGCCCTTTTGGCAGTATCCCATCACCCTGTTGGAATTGATATTGAACAAATTAAACCTGATTTTAATTTCACAGAACTTGTTTCTCATATTATGTCCCCACCAGAGCAACAATGTTTTATGAAACTTCCGAAAGAGAAACAACGTGATCATTTTTTTCTCTTATGGACAAGAAAAGAAGCGTACATTAAAGCCATTGGCAAAGGACTTTCCTATCCACTGAAAAAGCTGACCATTTCCCTGGATTGGAATAACCCAAAAATTCAGGAAGACCAAGCTTATCCTGAAGAGTATAAACGCTGGCAAATGATTCATGTCGATGTGGGCCCCGATTATGTTGGAACCCTGACTTGTTCACAAAAAAGCCGTGCGATCCGATACTACTTATTTGAAAGTTATCTGTTTCAGCCAAACCAATTTACAATGAAAAGTGGAGAAACCCCATGAACTTAAATTGAGCATAACAAAACAAAGGAATCGGTTTCCTGCCCACAGTCCCGAGATCACAAACTGTCAGGTAGAACCGATTCCTCTTATTGTTTGGAAAAATCCATTTACAGGCAAGTATCACAAAATCTGTTGCAGAATGATACCTCCTATGCTTCCAAATAAGACAACGAGCCAGGATGGACATTTCCAGACCGTTATGAGCCCAAAAGCGATCAGTGCCAGGCTAAATATTTCAAAAAACTTATGCATAACTCCAGTAGGACGATTCAAATATCCGCTTCGGATGATGAAAAATCAAACACGAAGAAAACCACCTTCTGAATGGATCACCTGACCTGTGATCCATTCTGCTTCATCGCTGGCGAGAAATGCTACCAAGCGAGCAGCATCCTCTGGAAGCCCAATACGTCCCATCGAAAATTTTGGAAGCAGCTTCTGTTTTATTTCTTCCGTCATCCATCCTGTATCAGTGGGACCTGGATTCACAGCATTGACAGTAATACCGATGGGAGCCAATTCCGCCGCCAAAGAAAGGGTAAATGCAGAAATGGCACCTTTTGTTGCCACATAGGCCAATTCACCGGGCATCGGGCCCAGAGCTTGTCCTGATGTCATATTGATGATACGACCACTTGATCGATGAGCCTGTTGAAAACGCCGGGCAAACTCAACACAAAGAAGACAGACTGCCCTCACATTTACGGCATAATGAGCATCCAGCGTTTGCGCATCCAGGGCGATATATCCATCCCGAGCGGAGTGGGCTGCGTTATTAACGAGGATCGAAGGAATACCCCATTTCTCAGTAACGGCATCAAGCAGTCGAAATGGAGCATCCGGTTCCGATAAATCGATACCAAGACTCTCACATCGGACCCCCAGCCCCCGAATTTCATTTTGAAGAGTCTCTGGCCAATCCTCATCAGTTTGCCAGTATGTAAAGAATATATCTGCACCCATCCTTGCCAGTTGACGACAGATGGCTGTTCCAATTCCTTTTGGATGACTGGCTCCAGTGATAACAGCGATCCGTTCACTCAGTGCCCGTTTCATCTATTCGTATCACTCCTTTACGTCACGCGATTCTTGGACAATCCCGTGAATATGAAAGCAACAAGTCCTGAAAAAGAGCACAATGAGATCAATTGTGCTCTCCGAAAAAATGATTCATTTTGATATTGTTCTACAAGCTATTTCAACGCAACTACGTATAAAAATAAGCGGAGTTTTTCCAAGCGAGTGACTTAAGAGCCCTACCCAGCGGAGAGACGGAAAGCGAGAGATTTAAAAAGCGGGCAATATCCATTGAAGCGGCAGCGTCTTTTGCCCGCTTCTCTCGCTTCCGACTCGGAGCGGCCCTGAGATGCTTCCATGCAGGGCGTAGTCGGAACGAGTCGGAAAAACGGAGCGGGTATTGATTCGATTTGTAGCTCCAGGGACTTTTGAAATGACTCTATAAAAAACCACGCCTATGCTTCCCGACCATCACGCTTTCATCTCTTTGCAAGTTTCCATAGCGGTCTCCAGTACTACTTGAAGTACTTCTTTCTCACATGAATGCAGAAAAAAGTGATCGCCATCAAACAGGTGAAGTTGAAACGCACCAGATGTCTGCTGTTGCCATGGGACCAATAGATCAAGGGTGACTTCAGGATCTTTCTTTCCACCAAACACCGTGATAGGACAGTTTAATAAGGGGCCTGGTCGATATGTATACGTTTCACACAGAGTAAAATCCGTGCGCAATATGGGTAAAAACAAAGCCAATATCTCTTCATTTTGCAAAATTTCCTGTGGCATGCCGTTCATCTTGGCTAGTTCATCCGTAAACGCATCATCAGGCAAATGATAAATGGGCGGAATAGGATCTGGCAGTTGAGGCGCTCGAAAAGCGGAAACAATCAAATGATTAGGTTGTAACTGATATTGATCAGCCAGATATCGAGTCAGTTCATAGCTTACCAGTGCACCCATGCTATGTCCAAAGAAAACAAACGGCTTGGTGAGATAAGGGAGTATGGCTTGAGACAAATCCCGAATCAAAGCAGGAAGATCCGTGTATGACGGCTCAGCCATGCGCATCCCTCTCCCCGGAAGATGAACGGGAAACACTTCGATCCATTCAGGCATCTCCGTTTGCCATGAACGAAAGATGACCGGGTTTCCTCCAGCATAAGGAAAACAGAAAAGATTTACTCTTGCAGCTGTTTTCTGTTTATTGAATGGGAACCACATTTTTGAATTTGTTTTCATGACGATTTCCCTACCTTTCTTGTCATAGGCTAATTTCATAATAACGGGAGAATAAAGAAAAACAAAGTGATTTTCTTCCAAATGATCCACTTTTGCTTAGGAGTGGAAACGGAAAAGGAAGCCTGACACCAAAAAGAAAACTATGTAAAAACTCTACTTTCATGAAATGGAATGTGAAAGCATAGTAGAACTCCAGGAAGTCTGTACTCCCTGGAGTTACCGTACTTTTTCATGATTTCGGGGTTTGACGTTGATTGGGAAAACCGCTTTTTCTGATCTCGGCAGCGAGCGTTTCTACATGCGGTCTTTCTAACATCGTTATATGATTACCCGAAATGGTTACCTGATAAACTTGACCGGCTGTATACGGTTGCCATTCATAGCTGCCGGACAGCCATTGTTTTTCCTGAGCCACAAAGAGATGAATATTCGCATTGATTTTGTACCTGATTTCATACTCTGCATAAGCCAAGCCGTTTAGTAACCAGATATATGCTTTTCGTTGGGTTGAATGAGTAAGATGCTGGATTTTGTTTGCAACATGCTCTGGAGTTAGTTCATCTACTTCTACCTGTTGTAACATCTCAGATGGATCCAAATCCAGGAGCTGAGCCTGTTCTCTCAATACCAGTGGATCTGTTAGCAACTGCAGGAACTTCGCCTTTTGTTCCTGTGGAATCCAGGTCGTGTCGATCAGCCCAAGCCAGGCCACTTGTTCTCCTGCCGCTTCCAAACGTCTGGTCATTTCAAAAGCAATGACTCCACCCAAGGACCAGCCCGCCAAATGATAAGGACCATGCGGCTGTACTTGCCGAATTTCATGAACGTAGCGCTCCGCCATTTCTTGGACGGAAGTAAGAGGCAGGTCAGCTGTATCATATCCGATGGACTGGATTCCATAAACGTTTACTTCACCCAATCGTTGCGCCAGTTCGTAAAGCGGCATCACTCCACCACCCTGCGGATGGATCATGAAGATGACTGGCTGATCATCCTGGGCAGAATGAAGCGGGATGAGATGCCTGTTTGTCACTGGATGATCGGCTTCAATTTCTTTAGCCAGCTCGGCAATCGTGGATGCTGTCAATAAGGCTCTAAGCGGCAGATCCACCTGGAATCGCTCTTGAATCATCGACACGAGCTGGAGTGCTACCAGAGAGTGTCCGCCTACTTCAAAGAAGGAATCATGAATGCCAATCGGCCGAACCGATAAAACCTCTTCCCACATTTTTACCAATTGCCGCTCTGTTTCCGTTCGAGGTGGCTCATATGTTTTTACCGAGCTGCCCATCTCAGGTGCTGGCAAAGCTTTTCGATCGATTTTTCCATTTGGCGTTTGCGGGAATGCATCCATTTCAATAAAGACAGCCGGGATCATATAGTCAGGCAGTTTTTTCTGCAGGTAGTTCCGCCACATATTTGCATCATGGGTATAACCAGATTCGAGAATGAGATAAGCGACCAACTGCTTGCTTCCTGTCCGGTCATCCCTGGCGACAACCACTGCTTCCTGAATCGCTTCGTGCTTAGCAAGTACGGTTTCAATTTCTCCCAATTCAATCCGGAATCCCCGCACTTTCACTTGATGATCGATCCGCCCCATAAACTCGAGTACCCCTTGTTCATTCCAACGTACCAAGTCACCCGTTTTGTACATTTTGGCGCCTGCCTCTCGGCTGAAAGGATTGGCAATAAAACGTTCTCCCGTCAATTCAGGTTGATGGAGATACCCTCTGGCCAAACCGGATCCGGCAATGTACAGCTCACCGGGTACACCTACAGGAACAGGCTGTAAATGCGCATCCAATACATACATCTGGGTTCCACGGATGGGTCGGCCAATCGGCGGCGCTGTTTTCAGTCCTTTTTCAACGATTTCAACGGAAGAATATACCGTGTCTTCGGTAGGTCCGTAGAGGTTCACCACCTTTTCGACGGTTTCGATCGCATACAGTTTTTCCACCAATGCTTGTGATAACGGTTCGCCACACAAATTGACCGTTCGGACCGTTTCCGGAAGTGTCGTGAGCCGGAGCACTTCCGTCATGATGGAAGGAACGGTATTGATCAGTGTAATCGGCTGAATCGTCGTCAATTGCGGCAATTCCAGGGCACTCTCTGCCAGAATGACCGTCCCTCCCATGGTCAGTGGAACAAAGAGCTCATACACTGATAAATCAAAGCAAATGGAGGTGGTAAATAGTACCCCTTGCAGTTCTTCCAGGCTGTATGCTTCATGTGCCCAACGAATCAAGGCAAGGACACTGCGATGCTCAATCACGACACCTTTCGGTAGCCCTGTTGAGCCAGATGTATAGATCACATAAGCACAATGTTCGGGTTGGATGTCGATCACGAGCTCTTCGCCTGGATCGTGTGCGGCAATTTCTGGCCATTTTTCATCCAGACAAATGGTTTGGATTTCTCCACCAGGTATCCGGTCACCAAGTGATGACTGGGTGATAACCACTTTGGCTTTGGAGTGCTGGAGCATATAGGAAATCCGCTCAGCTGGGTAGTTCGGATCCAGCGGAATATAGGCTCCTCCCGCTTTTAATACTCCCAGAATCGCTACAATGAGATCAAACGACCGTTCCATACAAATCCCCACCAAGCTCTCAGGTTCGACGCCGAGCTGTTGTAAATAGTGAGCCAACTGGTTTACCCGCTGATCAAGCTCCTGATACGTCCACTGTTGCCCTCTCCACTCGACAGCAATGGCACTCGGTGTTTGTTCGGCCTGTGCCGTGAATAAGTCTGGAATGGTAGCGTGATCTTCCTTAACGAGAGGCGGTTGGTTCCAGTCTGATAAAACCTGGCGCTGCTCCTCCTCTGGCAAGATGGAGATGTCACTCAGTTTCCGTTCAGGTGCCAGAACGATTTGATCCAACACCGTTTCCAGATAGCGAAGAATACGGGCAATGGCTTCATCGGTATAATGGGCTGGATCATACATGATCTTGATCAGCAGTTCCTCACCGGGGCCTGTAACTACCGTGAGCGGAAAGTTGTTTTGTTCATGGGCATAAAGATCCGTGATGGCCAGTTCGCTGTCTCCAGCGGTTTCGACTGCTTGGATCGGGTAGTTTTCAAAGATAAATAACGTTTCAAAGAGCGGCACTCCTCGCGGCATCTCACTCCAACCCTGAATGTGAATGAGCGGTGTATATTCATAAGATTTGAGCTCCATTTGATTCTCCTGCAATTGTCTCAACCACTCAAGGAAGGAACTTTCGCCTGGCAATTGAACCCGGATTGGCAAAGTGCTAATGAATAGCCCCACCATGGTATCCACTTCAGCAAGTTCTCCGGGACGTCCCGAGCTCGTTACACCATAGACAATGTCCGTTTCGCCACTTAATCGGCTTAACACCAACGCCCAAGCGCCTTGAACCACTGTATTGAGTGTCAATTGATTTCGCTGTGCCAGCTCTTTCAGCTTGTTCATTTGGGATGTGTTCAGACAGATTCTTTGCTCCCGCTGTGGCTCATGGATCTCTTTGGATTCAGACAAGGCGATCTTGGTCGGTTCCGTGAAACCCTTCAGTTTTTCACGCCAATAGCTTTCTGCCGCTTCGATCGGTTGCTTTTTCAGCCAGGCCAGGTATTGTTCATACGCTGGACTTGCTGTCCAGTCCATTTCTTGTTCATCCCGCTGGAAGTAGCAGGTAAAGACTTCTTTAAGTACAAGGGAAAGACTCCAACCATCCAGCAGAATATGATGATGGGTCCAAATAAACCGGTACGAATCCTCAGCCAATCGAATCAAATACCAACGCATGAGTGGTGGTTCACTGAAATCAAAACCTTGACGGCGATCCGCTTCCAAAAATGCCTGGAGCCGTTCATTTTGTTCAGCTGGTGACCATCGACTCCAGTCCAGTTGAATCAATTCGACTGGAACACTTCGATGAACCAGTTGATGCGGCTCAGACAATCCGGCTGTTTGAAAAGATGTACGCAGAACCGGATGACGATCCACAACCTTCTGCCAGGCCTGCTGGAATAAGTCGATATCCAGTTTACCCTGAAGCGTAAAGGCAATTTGCGTAATGTAATCGCCTTTTTCCGCTGCATAGAGTGAATGGAAGAGCATTCCCTGTTGCAAAGGGGTAGCCACATAAATGTTTTCAATTTCCGGATACTCTTCGAACAGCTGATCCAGCTGGAAAGAGGTTATGTTCGCCAATGGGAAATCGGATGGTGTAAATCCCTGACCGGAGTCATTCTCCTGCTCAGCAAGAATGGACTGCAGTTCATGAATAAACTGCTGGGCAATGGCTTCGATCGTCTGACGATGATGCTTCTCTTTACTATATTTCCATGTCACGACTAACTGACCGCCCGACACCATTCCCGTGATCTCCAGGAGATAGGTGCGCAACTCCCCAGGATCTATGGCAGATCCGACCGATTCGGATGCTCCTCTCAGCAAGGCATCCGGTGTATCCATTTGGTCAAACTGGCCCAAGTAATTAAAGCTGATCTCTGGCTGCGGCAATGAACTTAGTACTGCTTGCACGTCTTTATCTTCGTGTAAATAGCGTAACAATCCGTAGCCGATTCCCCGGCGTGGTATTTGCCTTAACATTTCTTTAACCTGTTTTAATGAATCGGTAAGGGATCCATGTGGCTCGATGGTCAAGCAAACGGGATACACACTGGTAAACCAGCCTACGGTCCGTGACAAGTCGACTCCTTCTACAATCTCTTCCCGTCCATGACCTTCCAGGTCAATCCAAACTGTTGATTGTCGGGTCCAACTGGCCAAAGAGCGCACCAAGGCGGTCAACAGGACTTCCTGTACCTGTGTCCGGTAGATGGCAGGTACTTGCTTAAGCAGAGCTTGAGTTTCTGCTGGTGTCAGAGCAACATGGATGTATTCAGCCGACCCTTCGGTATTGGCTCCTTCATGGAAGTCTACGGGAATCTCTGATATCTCCTGAGGTGCTGCTTGCCAGTATGCCAATTCTGCCTTGACTTCCTCTGTTTGGGCGTATCGCCTCAGCTGTTCCGCCCATTCTTTATAGGAAGTGGTTTTAGCTGGCAAACGAACGGTTTGAAACTGACTTAATTGTTCATACACGGTTTGGAAATCTTCCAATAGAATACGCCATGAGACCCCATCCACCACCAAATGATGAGCGACAAACAAGAGACGATCTGGTTCCTGTTCACCAAGGTCAAAATAAACCACCTGAAACACAGGGCCGTTGATAAAATCCAGGCTGGCTTGCACTTGATTGGCGATCTGTTCGATTCTCTCTTTTTGGAGAGAAGCGTTCAAATTCCTGAGATCATGGTAAACAAATGGAACCCCTTCTTCTGGCTCGGCCAAATATTGGTGCCATGTCTCGCCTTGGCGTTTATAGCGCAAGCGCAACGCATCATGATGGTAGAGCAAATGCTTCACTGTTTCCTTCATCCATTTGATGGGGAGAGGTTGATCAACCGAAAACATGATCGCCTGGTTAAAATGATGGGGATTCACGCGTTCTTGCTCAAAGAACCAGTGTTGAACCGGTAATAGCGGAACCTCACCGCAAACCAGCCCCTGCTCTCCCATGATCACGGTTGTCTCATCAACGACTTGAGCCAGCTCGGCAATGGTCTGATTTTCAAAAATCTGTTTCGGGGTAAGATGGAGTCCTGCTTGTTTCGCCCTGGAAACAATCTGAATGCTCAGGATCGAATCGCCGCCCAGATGGAAGAAATTGTCGTGAATCCCTACTTGGTCTACCCGTAACACTTCACGCCAAATTTCTGCCAAAGAAGCTTCGACTTTGTTACGAGGAGCCACATACTCCTTTTCACCGCTAAATGTAGAAGGATCCGGTTTCGGTAGAGCCTTCCGATCGATTTTCCCGTTTTCTGTCAGTGGCATTTCATCCAACAACAGAAATCCTGCTGGAACCATATATTCTGGCAATCGCTGCTTTACAAAAGCGCGCAGTTCCGCTACCAAACAGTCTGCCACCACATAAGCGACCAAGCGTTTTCCTGCTTCACTCTGATCAACGATCACCACGGTCTCCTTCACGGCTGGATGCTGACGGATCGCTGCTTCCACTTCGCCAAGTTCAATCCGGAAGCCTCTGATTTTGACTTGATGATCAAGGCGACCCAAAAACTCGATATTTCCATCCGGTAAGTAGCGGACCAAATCCCCCGTCCGATATAAGCGAGCATGGGGATCATCGCTGAATGGATGAGGCACAAACCGCTCTGCCGTCAGATCCGGACGGTTCAAATAACCACGAGCCAAGCCATCTCCACCCGTATACAGCTCACCAGGCACGCCGATCGGAACCGGCTGTCCATGTGGATCCAGGATATATACATCTGTATTGCTGATCGGGCGACCGATAGGAACCGATGTACCGCCCTGCCAGTCGGCCGGGATTGGGTAGCAACTGGTAAAGGTGGTATTTTCCGTTGGACCATAACAACTGATGACCTGGACACCACCCAATGCCAACACTTTTTGCACATGGGGAACAGATACCACATCACCCCCGACCAAGAGCTGACGAAGCCCTTTGAGTGCAGAAAGTTGATGTTCCACCATCAGATTAAAGAGTCCGACCGTCAGCCATAAGGTAGTGACACGAGCCTCTTTGAGGACTTGAGCGATTTCTTCCAGGGATGGTGTGTGTGGTGGCATTATGACCAGCCTGGCACCATTGAGCAAACTCCCCCAGATTTCAAACGTGGATGCATCAAAGGCGACCGGGGCCAGTTGTAAAAAGACGTCATCCTGACGAATGTCCACATAATTGGCTCCCTTCACCAATCGCAAGATTGCTCGGTGGACGACTTCCACTCCTTTGGGCTTTCCGGTAGATCCAGAGGTATACATGACGTATGCCAAATGTTCGCCTTTGGCCAGCGGAAGCGGATTTTCCCTGCTTTCCCGGGCAATTTGTTCCCAGTATTGATCCAGCACGATCACTCCGTCTGACTGAAGCGGCAACTGAGCCTGTAAACGCGACTCTGTGAGCACCAACTTCACTTTCGCATCCTGCATCATATAAGCGAGCCGCTCCATTGGATAGGTGGGGTCCAGCGGAACATAAGCTCCACCTGCCTTGGCAATCGCAAGTAGTGTGACAATCAAGTCCAGTGAGCGTTCCATTGCCACTCCAACCAGTGTCTCGAGACCGACACCCTGCTTGCGCAAGAAGTGAGCCAATTGATTGGCCCGCTGATTCAACTCCTGGTAAGTCAACGTTTCATTTTCAAAAACCAGTGCAATCGCTTCGGGTGTTTTTTCTGCCTGTTCCGCAAACACATCCGCAATGGACGCATGACATGGATACTCCACTTGTGTTTGGTTCCAACGCTGAAGTTGTTCCAGTTCAGTTGAAGTGAGCATGGGGAGATACCCAATCGCCTGATCCGGATTTTGTACAATCCCTTCCAATAACTGCCTAAAGTGCCCAGCCATCCGGGCAATCGTAGCCGCATCAAAGAGATCGGTATTATATTCAAAGTTGGCCATCAACCCTTCCTCTGTTTCCATCATGGTCAGGGTGATATCAAATTTGGCTGTGACATGCGTGAAATCGAATGGGGCCAGTTCCAGTCCGGCCAGGCTTTGGGCAGTAAACGGCATGTTCTGTAGCACGAACATGACCTGGAATAAGGCAGAGTGGCTTAAACTGCGTTCAGGTTGCAGTTCATCCACCACTTTTTCAAACGGTACATCCTGATGAGCAAAAGCTTCCAGAGCAGTCTGCCGAACACGAGCGAGTAACTCACGGAAGCTGGGATTGCCCGATAAATCGGTCCGAAATGCCAGAGTATTGACAAAAAAGCCGATCAATCCTTCGGTCTCTTGCCGATTTCGTCCCGCAATAGGGCTTCCGACAATCACATCCTCCTGCCGGCTGTAGCGGCTGAGCAGTGTCTGGAATGCCGCCAATAAAGTCATGAACAAAGTAGCCTCTTCCTGTTGGCTCAGTTGTTTTAATTGTTCCGTAAGTTCAGGCGACAAAGCGACGGTATGCATTGCTCCATGGAATGTTTGTTCAGCCGGACGTGGTCGATCGGTTGGCAAATGCAAGACCGGGAGCTCTCCACCTAACTTTTCTTTCCAGTAAGCCAGCTGCTGTTCCATTACTTCGTTCTGCAGCCATTTTCTTTGCCAGACGGCATAATCCGCATATTGAATCGGCAAATCGCGGAGGTGAAGTGTTTCTCCTTTGACCAACGAATTGTACAGACTGAAGAGCTCCTGTTGGAAAATGCTCATCGACCAACCGTCGGAGACAATGTGATGCATATTCACGAACAGTACCCATTCTTGTTCGCTTAAACGGAATAGACTCGCACGTATCAGGGGACCCTGTTTCAGATCAAATGGATGAGCAACATGTTGTTCAATCATTTCCTGTGCCCGCTGAACCGGCTCTTTTTCATCCCGCAAATCAAAGAATGGCAACAACCAATCCATGTGCTCATGAATCACCTGCAGAATTTCGCCATCCACTTCCGCAAAGGTTGTACGCAAGGACTGATGCCGCTCGATCAGAGTACGGAAGCTTTGTTCCAACGCTTCGATTTCTACATGTCCCGTCAATTTCAGGGCGAAGGGCAAACTGTACGCTGAACTGCCGGAAATCAGCTGTTCGATAAACCATAACCGCTGTTGAGCGTAGGAAACCGGAACCATCCCTTCATCACGAGAAACAGGCGTAATGGGCATACTGGCCACCGCATCTTTATGGGCCTGCCCATCCAACCAGGCTGCCAATTCCATTACTGTCGGCTTCTCGAAAAGAATCCGAAGGGGAATCTCTTCCATATCCAACGATTCACGCAAACGGGAAATGACCTGGGTAGCAAGTAACGAATGTCCCCCTAACTCAAAGAAATGCCCGGTCAGCCCCACTTGATCCACTTTCAGGACACTTGCCCATATATCTGCAACGATTTGTTCTGTTTCCGTTCGCGGTGCTACATAGTTATCCTGTGTTCCCTGCTCAGGTGCCGGTAACGCCTTGTGATCCACTTTTCCATTGGGAGTAAGTGGCAATGCTTCCAGGACCACAAAGGCAGCTGGTACCATATAGTCAGGCAAATGTTGCTTGAGATGGGAACGCCATTCCCCACTGTTTACTTCTACAGGATTGGTTAATACCAGATAGGCAACCAAACGTTTTTCCCCTGGTTGATCTTCCCGGGCAATCACTGCAGCATCTTTCACCATAGGGTGTAAACGTAAAACTTCTTCAATCTCACCCAGTTCAATCCGGAACCCGCGTATTTTTACCTGATGATCCAAACGCCCCAAAAAGGCCAACTTACCATCCGGTAACCAACGCACGAGATCTCCTGTTTTATACAAGCGAGCCTTTGGATCTTCACGAAAGGGGTGTGGAACAAACCGTTCGTTCGTCAAATCGGGCCGGTTCATATATCCACGAGCCAGTCCTTCTCCTCCAAGGTACAATTCTCCCGGGACACCAACAGGCACGGGACGAAGCTCCTGATCCAATACATAAGCTTCTGTATTGGCGATCGGTCGGCCAATGGGCGGAGAAGTGGCCGCTCCCCTTTCAACCAGGGCATAGGTCGAATAGGTCGTATCCTCCGAAGGACCATACAAATTGTATACTTTTTGCACATGCCCCAATCGATACAGTTGTTGGGCCAAGGTGTTGGAAAGCGGTTCTCCGGCTAGATTGACGACACGAACCGAACGTGGAATCCCTTTGATGCGCACCAATTCCGTAGCTGCAGATGGAACGGTGTTGATCAAGGTCACTTGCTCTTTTGCCGGCAATTCCGGTAATTGCAAGGCATTTTCAGCAAGAATGACAGTTCCGCCTGCACTCAAGGGCAGGAAGATTTCAAAAACAGACAAGTCAAAACAAATGGATGTAGCGGCCAATACGCCTTGTAACTCTTCAGATGTAAACACTTGCCTGGCCCAGGCCAGCAAGGCAACCACGCTGCGATGCTCAATCATCACCCCTTTGGGTTTCCCGGTTGAACCTGAGGTGTAGATCACATGGGAACGATGAAAAGGTGAACCCTCATGTTCTACATCTTGCGTGCTCATCTCGCAAATGAGTTCCCGATCCGCATCCAAGCAAATCGCTTGAACACGCTCCAGCGGTAAAGACGCTTTCAAGGATGCTTGTGTCAAAAGAACACGAATCCCTGAGTCTTCAAGCATATAGGCGATACGCTCTCTCGGATAGGCTGGATCCAGCGGAACATAAGCACCACCTGCTTTCAAAATCCCCAGAAGCCCGATAACGAGATCCAAAGAGCGTTCCATACAGATCCCCACGAGCGTTTCCGGGCCCACCCCGAATCCCTTTAAATAGTGAGCGACTTGATTGGCACGCTGATTCAGCTCCTGATAGGTTAACGATTCATCTCCCCATACGACTGCTGTTTGCTGCGGCGTGCGCTCCGCTTGTGCTTCCACTAACTGATGGACCATCATGCTCCGTGGATAGTCCAGTGCGGTTCTGTTCCAGTCAGTCAGGATTTTTTGCTGTTCAGCGGGTGTGAGTAACGAAAGTTTTCCGACAGGCATTTCCAGATCCGTAACCATTTGTTCCAGCAAATTACTGACATGGGTCAGGATTTGCTCCACGGTTTTTTCTGTAAATTGGCTGCGATCATACATCATTTTAAGCAGCATCTCTTTTCCAGGTGCACAGACCAATGACAAAGGGTAATGGGTCTGCTCCACCGCTCGAATATTGCCAAGCTCCAAATTCAGGTCCATCCCTGAGCTGGTGGATTCGCCAATCGGATAATTTTCATACACAAACAAACTGTGAAAGAGCGGCGTTCCGCGCGGTGCTTCACTCCAACCATGAATATCGATCAGTGAACTGTATTCATACTGGCGCAACTCTACTTGCTGGGCCTGTAACTGTTTCAGCCAGGCAACCAGCGGAAGATCAGTTGGCACTTGTACCCGAACCGGGAGCGTATTGATAAATAGCCCCACCATTTGTTCGACACCGATTAATTCAGTCGGACGTCCAGACACCGTAGCTCCATATAAAACCTCCTGCTCCCCGCTATAACGATGTAAGAGAATGGCCCAGGCTCCCTGAACGATCGTATTGACCGTAACCTGATGCTCTCTGGCCAAGCGATGAAGTTTCTCTGTGATCGATGGGGACAAGGTCCGATACAGGGTGTGATACCCTGTTTCTCCTGTTGGTTCATTCACAACAAGCGGAGTGGGTGACGTGAACCCTTTGAGTGATTCACGCCAATATGCTTCCGCTTTTTTCATATCCTGTTTACGCAACCAGGCGATATAGTCACGATAAGGACGTGGAGTGGGAAGATTTAATTTTTTTCCTTTGACCAAGGCATCGTAGGATTGGAATACTTCATTTAAAACAATGGGCAAACTCCAACCATCCAGTAACACATGATGATAGCCCCAGACAAATTCATAGGTTTGCTCTTCGGTTTGAATCAAATTAAGCCGCATCAAAGGGGCGACAGTGATGTCAAAGTCTTGCATCCGATCCTGTTCCATCCACTCTGCCAGCTTTCGCTGCTTTTCAGCTGGTGGCAGATGACGCCAATCCAGCTGATGCAGCTTCACTGGTGATTTACGATACACCACCTGTACAGGCTGCTCGGTTTCGCCCCAGATAAATCCTGTGCGCAAAATCGTGTGACGATCCACTACCTGTTGCCAGGCTTGTTCAAAAGCATCCACATTCAAGCTTCCCTTGATGGTCACAGCCATTTGCGTAAAGTACATTCCAGAGTTTTCAGCATAAACAGAGTGAAAGAGGAGCCCTTGTTGCAAGGGCGATAATGTATAGATATCCTGAATTTCTTCCATCATGTTGATCTGCCCCTCTTCTTCTGGAGTAATGATAATACTTTGGTTAAGTCTTGATCCGTCAAATCGGCATCCGGGAAATCGGTTGGTGAATAGCTCCAGATGTCTCCCTGATCATTCGGCGATATAAACGATCGCAAGGCTTCCATGAATTCTTCTGCTACCCGAATGAGGGTGTTGCGATTGAACAGCTCTTTGCTGAACAGCCAGGAGACGTGCAGTTTTCCACCTGTAATGACCGCCACGATATCGAGAAGGTGTGCTCTTTGATTGGCCGGATGGATTTGCAGGCCGCCAAATTCAGGCGCTTCTCCGGCAAACAGGGTTGCTTCTGTCGTTACAGAATCAAACTGTCCAAGGTAGTTAAAACTGATCTCGGCCGATGGACAGGTTTGGAGATTTTCCCTCTCCATCCCTGGTCTGAGATAGCGCAACAATCCATAGCCCAATCCTCGATTCGGTACTTGCCGTAACTGCTCTTTGATCACTTTTAATGCTTCGCCTTGGGTGCCTGCTTCACCCAGATCAAGACAGACCGGATACATGCTTGTAAACCAGCCGACCGTTCGTGACAGGTCGATATCCTCCACAATCTCTTCACGACCATGTCCTTCCAGATGAACGAGATGTGAGCGTTTTTTCGTCCAACGTGAAAGGGCAAGGGACAAGGCCGTCAATAAGATCTCGTTGATATGTGCGTGATACTTGTTTGGCACTTCCTGTATCAACTGAATGGTTTCTTCTTCGGTCAGGGACAGAACCACACTTTCAAGGGTGGCTTCTGTATTTTCTCCTTCTGCCTGATCTTTTGGTAAATGCGTCTCCTGTTTGAAGGAGTCTGACAGCCAATAGTCTGCTTCAGCCAATAACGCATCGGACAGTGCGTACTCTTGCAGTTTGAGCGCCCATTGTTTATAGGAGGTTGTTTTCGGGAGCAGTTGCACTTCTTTTCCTTGGCTCAACTGTTCATAAACGGTTTGCAGGTCTTCCAGTAAAATTCGCCAGGAAACTCCATCTACAATCAGGTGATGGGCGACAAACAGAAGCCGGCCGGGCTGGTCATGACCCAAGTGGAAGTATGCGATCTGCCAGGTGGGCCCTTCGGAAATATTCAAGCCAGATTGCACTTCTTGCGCGATTTGTTCCATCATCGTGTTTTGCATGGATGGCGATTGATCCGACAAATCTACATAGTGCAATGGAATCGTTTCATCGATCTCGGCATGGAACTGGAACCACTCATCCCCCCGCTTTTGATAGCGAAGCCGCAGCGCATCGTGATGGTACAGCAATACTTTTAATGCCTGCTCCAGTTTTTCTGGATCCAGTGGCTTTTTCACCAACAGGAACATGGACTGATTCCAGTGGTGAGGCTGATCCAGTTCCTGTTCAAAGAACCAATGCTGAATCGGTGTAAATGGAACCTCTCCCATCACCAGGCCCTGTTCTGCTTCGATCGGTTTGATTTGATCCACCACACTGGCCAGTTCGGCAATCGTTTGGTGCTCAAACAGCTGTTTCGGTGTGAGTTTGAGTCCGGCTTGATTGGCCCGGGCAACCACCTGCAAGCTTAAGATCGAATCACCGCCCAATTGGAAGAAATTATCATGTACTCCCACTTGTTCGATCCGCAGGACCTGTTGCCAAATTTCCACCAGTTTTCCCTCGATTTCATTACCGGCTGCTGTAAATGGAGTATGATCCACGTAAGCCGAAGCGTCTGGAGCCGGCAGCGCCTTACGGTCAATCTTTCCGTTCGCCGTTAGCGGTAATGCTTCCATCTGTACGAAGGCTGCCGGAATCATGTAGTCAGGCAATGATTGCTTCAATCTCTGCCGTAAATCCTGGTTTGAAATCGATTCACCGGTTTTCCCAACCACATATGCGACCAATCGTTTATTTCCTGATTCATCTGCACGTGCGATGACCACACATTCATTTACAGCCGGATGACTGCTTAACACGGCTTCAATCTCGCCCAACTCAATCCGGAAACCGCGAATTTTTACCTGTTGATCAATCCGGCCCAAAAACTCGAGATTTCCATCTGGCAAGAACCGAACCAGGTCGCCGGTTTTGTAGAGGCGTGCATTCGGATCTGCACTGAATGGATGTGGGATAAAGCTGGCCGCTGTTAACTCCGGCCGGCCATAATATCCACGGGCCAAGCCGATCCCTCCGACGTACAGTTCACCTGGAACACCAATCGGGACTGGCTCTAAGCGGGAATCGAGCACATACACTTCCGTGTTGGCAATCGGACGGCCAATCGGTGGCGTTGTGGGTGCATTCTCTTTGGGTGTCACCGCTACAGCCGTGGTTACAACGGTATTTTCCGTTGGACCGTAATGATTCACGACCTCTACGGGGAAATCAGCCGGCGGATAGGATCTGAGCTGATCACCGCCTGTCAGCAGTTTGCGCAAGGATACCTGCCGCGGCCAATCCAGCAGGAGCATGCTTTCCAACAGCGGTGTCGGCAGGAAACTGATGGTGATCTGGTTTTCGATCATCCAGTCTCTCAGTTCCGCTGGAGACAAGCGTTGTTCCTCGGTCGGGATGTATAAGGTTGCTCCGCTTGCCAAGGTCGGCCAAACTTCCCACACTGAAGCATCAAATGCCGTGCCCGCCACCAAAGTCGTTCGATCTTGCGGTGTCAATTGATACTCCCGCTGATGCCAGAACACCAGGTTAAGCAATGAGCGATGTGTGATCATGACACCTTTGGGCTTTCCAGTGGATCCAGAGGTGTAAATCATATAAGCCAGTTGATCGATGTCCTTTTCGATAACCGGTTCTTCCGTCGGTTCTTCTGCGATGAGATGCCAGTCACGATCCAGGCAGAGAATTGACGCTGATCCCGACTCGATCCTGTCAGCAAGGTGAGCTTGGGTCAGAACGGCAGATACCTCTGAATCGCTGATCATATAGGCCAGCCTCTCGGCCGGATACGTAGGATCCATCGAAACATACGCTCCGCCTGCTTTGACAATGCCCAGTAAACCGATAAGGTACTCGGGGGAACGCTCTGTACAGATGCCGACAAGTGTTCCCGAACCAATGCCCCGTTTCAGCAAGGCATGTGCTAACTGGTTCGCCCGTTGGTTTAACTCTAGATAGGTGAGTGTTCCTAGCGGACTTACCACAGCCAGGGCATCCGGATTTTGTTTCGCTTGCTCCATGACCCATTCAAAAACGAAGCGATCTTGCGGGAAGTCCTCCTGTGTTTGATTCCATTCGACCAAGAGCTGCCGTTCTTCGCCGGTCAGTACCTGGAAGCGGGAAACCAGCTGGTCGGCTCGTTCGACGATTTGCTCCAATAAATACTGGAATTGTTTTGCCATCCGTTCGATTGTTGCTGCTTCAAACAGATCGGTATTGTACTCAAACGCAGCGACCAGGCCTTCTGGTGCTTCAGCCATGGTAACCGTGAGATCAAACTTCGCCGTTTCCTGTTCCAGCGGAATCGTTTCAACATCCAGGCCTTCCACTTCGCTCCAGTTACGTGGCGTATTTTGAAGGGCAAACATGACCTGGAACAGTGGTGTGTGGCTGAGGTGACGTTCAGGCTGGACTTCATCCACCACTTTTTCAAAGGGCACGTCCTGATGTGCATAAGCACCCAAAGCCACTTCTCGCACCCGCTTTAAGAGCTCGCGGAAAGTAGGATCCCCTGAAAGATCCGTTCGGAAAACCAGGGTATTAACAAAGAAGCCAATCAAATCCTCGATTTCCTTATGATTCCGTCCGGCAATCGGGCTTCCGACTGCAATATCTTCCTGACCGCTATAACGACTGAGCAAGACTTTAAACGCCGCCAGGAGAGTCATAAAGAGTGTCGTACCTTCTTGCTGGCTCAATGTTTGCAGTTTTTCTAACAGGGTCGTTGGGAAAATGGCCTGATAGGTTGCACCATGGAACGTTTGCTCAGAAGGTCTGGGCCGATCTGTTGGCAATTGCAACACTGGCACATCGGCCAACTGCTGTTTCCAATAAGCGAGTTGTTGTTCAAGAACTTCTCCTTGTAGCCAGTTTTGCTGCCAAACCGTAAAGTCAACATATTGAATGGCCGGTTCAGAGAGCGGACTCTCCTGACCACTCACAAACGCCTGATAAAGCGAGAACAGCTCACGGATAAAGATGCTCATCGACCAACCATCTGAGATGATATGGTGCATATTGATGTAAAGAATCCATTCATTTGTCGCCAGCTGCAAGAGTTTCGCACGAAAGAGTGGCCCTTGCTCCAGGTCAAATGCTGTTTGGAGATCGGCATTGATTTGTCGCATCGCTTCTTGCACAGGATCTTCGTTTGCACACAGATCGATCACATCGAGTGCGATTTCGTCTGTTTCCTTCACCATTTGAACCGCTTGACCATCGACTTCCCGGAATACGGTACGAAGGGACTCATGGCGCTTAATCAATGCATGGAAGCTTTGCTCCAGGCTCTCGACATTGAGCTCACCGCGAATCCTTAACGCAAATGGAATGTGGTAAGCTGTCCGCTCTGTCATGAGACGATCCAGGAACCAAAGCCGTTGTTGTGCATAGGAAACGGGGTAGGTTGCCTGGTTTCGACCAACAGGTGTGATTGCTGGCATAACGTTCTGATCCCCTTTACGAACAGCCAGCTCCACCTGTTTGGCCAAATCTTCCAGCGTGGGTGCCTCAAACAGGCTGCGTAAAGGCAACTCGATCCGGAACGCTTCATTGATGCGGGATATGACTTGGGTTGCCAACAGCGAATGGCCGCCCAAGGCAAAGAAGTTGTCTTCCGCATGTATTTCTTTGACTGGCAACAAGCTGGACCAAATTCCCGCAATCATCTCTTCCACAGGTGTCTGCGGTTTGCGGCCTGCCGGTTGATATCGCACCGTTTCCGGCTCTGGCAATGCCTGACGATCCACCTTGCCATTGGCGGTAAGCGGGATGGCATCCATGACCATAAAAGCCGATGGAACCATATATTCAGGCAATTTTTGTTTCAGGTATGTTTGCCAATCGGATTCTTTGGCTTCCGGTTCCAGCACGAGATAGGCAACCAAACGCGTCTCACCTGTTTGGTCTGCGCGGGCAATCACTGCGGCTTCTTTGATCTCTTCATGCTGGCTTAAAATGGTTTCGATTTCTCCCAATTCGATACGGAAGCCGCGAATTTTTACCTGTTGATCGATCCGTCCCAAAAATTCCAGCTGACCATCCGGCAAAAAGCGAACCAAATCACCTGTTTTGTACAACCGCTCGCCAGAATCTTTGCGGAATGGATGCGGGATAAAGCGTTCTTTGGTTAACTCTGGACGACGATGATACCCTTCCGCCAATCCCAAACCACCTACATACAGCTCACCTGGAACGCCAATCGGCACAGGCTGCAGCCAGGCATCCAGTACATAGACTTCCGTATTGGCAATGGGACGGCCAATCGGTGGAAGTGTCTGGCCTTCTCCTCCTTTTGGCACAAGACAGGCTGTCGTTACCACCGTATTTTCCGTCGGGCCATAATGGTTGACCACATCGACCGGGATATCAGCTGGCGGATACACGTGAAGCTGGTCTCCGCCTGTGAGCAATTTTCTCAAAGGCAGACGCTGTGGCCACTCCAGGGTTAGCAGGCTTTCTAACAGCGGTGTTGGCACAAAGCTGACAGTTACTTGCTCCTGGATGAACCAGTCGCGCAACTGATCCGGTGCCAAGCGTACTTCTTCAGATGGGATGCAGAGACTTGCCCCTGCCACGAGGGTAGGCCACAGTTCCCACACTGAAGCATCAAATGCTGGGCCGGCGATCAGGGCAGTACGATCCTTACTGGTCAATTCATACTCCCGGATGTGCCAGAATACCAGGTTGAGCAGAGAACGGTGCGTAATGCGTACTCCTTTGGGTTGACCGGTAGAGCCAGAGGTATAGATCATATAGGCCAGTTGGTCCACAAAAACGGACACCTCGGGAGCTGCCTGACTTTCTGCAGCAATGAGAGATTCATCCGTTTGCCAACAGATGACCTGTTTACCCGCTTCTAACATCCACTCTGCCTGTTGTGCAGTTCGGCAAAGGATCACAGATACTTCTGCATCTGCCATCATATAAGCCAAGCGTTCTTGCGGATAAGCCGGATCCATAGGTACATAGGCGGCCCCAGCCTTTAAAACAGCCAAAACACTGATGACCAGTTCCGGTGAACGTTCCATGCAAATACCAACCACATCACCGGAGGATACCCCACGTTTTTGCAATGCATGCGCCAGTTGGTTCGCCCGGCGATTCAGCTCCTTGTATGTCCATACAGCAGTTCCATCATCTACCGCCACTTGATCCGGATCCCGTTCCGCCCGCCATGCGACCCATTCGTGAACCGCACGATCAGCAGGAAAATCGGTCCATGTCTGGTTCCACGCTTGCAGTTGTTTTTGCTCCTCATCCGTGAGTAACGGCAATTGGTGAATGGTTTGTTCCGGTTCCCTGACAATCGCTTGAAGTAACTGCTGGAACTGCGCTGCCATGCGCTGGATCGTTTCTGCTTTAAACAGATCGGTATTGAATTCGAAGACTGCTGCAAATCCATCTTCGCCCTCTCCCATTGTCAGTGTGAGGTCGAATTTGGCCGTCCTGACTGGCAATTCCAACGATTGGACGGTCAGATCCTCAAATGCCTCGGCAATTCCGGGCATATTTTGGAGGGCAAACATCACCTGGAACAATGGTGAATGGCTCAAGTTTCTCTCTGGCTGCAGTTCATCGACAACCTTTTCAAAAGGTACGTCCTGATGCGCATAAGCTCCCAGCGCCACTTCACGTACCCGGTGCAACAGCTCACGGAAGCTGGGGTTCCCCGACAAATCCGTACGGAAGACCAGCGTGTTGACGAAAAAGCCGATCAGCTCTTCGGTCTCTTTGTGATTGCGCCCGGCAATCGGACTGCCGACGGCTATATCTTCCTGACGGCTATAGCGACACAGTAACAGCTGGAAGGCAGCGAGCAGAGTCATAAACAAGGTCGTGCCTTCTTTTCGGCTCAGTTCCTGCAGTTGTTCAACCAGTTCGCCTGAAAGTACCATCCGATATGCATCGCCATGGAACGTTTGCTCCGCTGGGCGTGGGAAATCCGTTGGCAATTGCAGAACCGGGACATCTGCAAGCTGCTGTTTCCAATAAGCGAGCTGTTTTTCCAGTACTTCTTCCTGGAGCCATGTTTGTTGCCATGCAGCAAAATCGGCATATTGGATCAGCAGATCTGGCAGTTGGGCCTGCTCTCCCCTGGTTTCGGCTGTATACAACTGGATCAGGTCTCTGAAGAACACTTGCATCGACCAACCATCGGAAACAATATGGTGCATATTGACATACAACAGCCAGTCTTCCTCAGCCAATCGATACAGGATCGCCCTGATTAATGGCCCCTGATGCAGCACAAACGGCCGCTCGATGTCTGCATGAATATGCGATAACGCTTGTTCCATTGGTTCCGCTTCTCTTGCGAGGTCTACCACTTTCCACGCATCCCGGCCTGATTCACCGATCACCTGAACCACTTGCCCATCGATCTTCTTAAAGGTCGTCCGCATGGATTCATGCCGATCAATCAAGGCATGGAAACTGCGCTCCAGGGCAAGGGGATCCACTTTTCCTTCCAAACGTAGCGCAAACGGCAAATTGTATGCGACGTTTCCCGGTTTTAGCTGGTCCAGGAACCACAACCGCTGTTGCGCATAAGAAAGCGGCAGCTGATGACTCTGGCGTGAAATTTTCGGAATCGTTGTTACCTGAAGGGATACGCCTTGCACTTTCGAATCGATTTCTTGGGCCAGTTCACTGAGCACTGGTTTTTCAAACAGGATCCGCAGTGGCAGTTGGATTTGGAACGTTTCATGGATCCGTGCCATAACCTGAGTGGCTAACAGAGAATGCCCGCCCAGCTCGAAGAAATGATCATGGACTCCCACAGGTTGAATTCGCAATACTTCACTCCAAATGGCGGCCAGAATTTCTTCTGTGGCTGTTCGTGGGGCGACATATGCCTGGTCTGAACCGGTTTGCTTTGGTGCTGGCAATGCCTTGCGATCCAATTTTCCATTGGGAGTGAGTGGCAAAGCGTCCATGACCACAAAAACGCTTGGTATCATATAATCAGGCAGTTTTTGTTTGACATGCTGTTGCCATGCATCTGTATCTGCCTGCTCGGATACTACATAAGCCACCAGGCGCTTGTCTCCAGGAATATCTTCCCGCGCGACCACCACCACATCTTGCACCGTCGGATGCTTACGAAGAACGGCTTCGATTTCACCCAGCTCAATCCGATAGCCACGAATTTTCACCTGATGGTCAATCCGTCCCAAGAACTCCAGCTGGCCATCCTCCCGATAACGAACCAGGTCTCCCGTTTTGTACAGACGAGTGGTTTCACCTTTTGCCCATGGAGATGGTATAAACCGCTCCGCTGTCATCTCTTCTTTATGGAGATAACCACGGGCAACCCCCGCTCCACTCAGATACAGCTCTCCAGGCACCCCAATCGGTACTGGACGTAATCGGGCATCAAGCACATAAGCCTGCGTATTGGATAATGGACGACCAATCGGCGGTTGCGTATCTGCACCTTTTTCCACCAGTGCATAGGTGGAATAGGTGGTGTCTTCGGATGGCCCATACAAGTTGTATACTTTTTCCACCGTTCCCAGCGCATAAATCTGTTGTGCCAGTTGATTCGGAAGCGGTTCGCCTGCAAGATTCACCGTGCGAACGGAAGCCGGAATACCTTTGATGCGCAAGAGTTCCGCCATCGCTGAGGGAACGGTATTGATCAGTGTTACCTGATCTTTCATGGACAGTTCAGGCAACTGCAACGCATTTTCAGCCAAAATCACGGTTCCGCCCACACTGAGTGGCACAAACATTTCAAACACGGACAAATCAAAACAAATCGAAGTGGATGCCAATACCCCTTGCAATTCTTCCGGAGTAAATACCGTTCGTGCCCAATGGATCAAGGCGGAAGCATTGCGATGGGTAATCATGACCCCTTTGGGCTGCCCCGTTGAACCAGAGGTATAGATCAAGTAAGCCAAATGATCAGCACTTGCCAGGGATTGTGGATCATCCTCTGCCTCTGCCGCCCACTCCGATGCATCACGATCCACCGCAATGACCGATGCAGATACCTCTTTCAACTCCGGTTCAAGCGCTGCCTGCGTCAAAATCACCCGGGCTTGTGCATCTGACAGCATGTATAGAAGACGTTCCTTTGGATAGGCCGGATCCAGCGGGACATAGGTACCACCTGCTTTCAGCACGGCCAATATGCCAACGAGAAGATCGAGTGAACGGTTCATAAAGATACCGACACGCACTTCTGGCTCTACGCCCTGTTTTTGCAGGAAGTGAGCCAAACGATTCGCACGGTGGTTTAACGCTTCATATGTTAACGCCCTTTCTTCTGTCATCACAGCGATGGCCGCAGGCGTCCGTTTCACTTGCTGTTCCACCCATTCATGAATGGTGTGATCCATCGGATAGTCACAGGCGGTATCATTCCACTCAGCCAGTAAATGTGTTTCTTCCTCTGTCAGAATGTCTACCTGTGCCACCGGTTGCTCTGGACATTCCACCAGATCCCGCAAAATCACTTGCAGTTGCTCGATCATGCGGGCAATTGTCTCGTCAGGGAAACGGTTGGCATCAAACATCCATTTCAAATACAACTGTTCACCGGGTGCGACGATGAGGGTTAACGGATAACTGACCTGTTCCAAACCTTTCGCTTGCAAGATATCCAGCTCTCCAGGAACGCGATTGGCCACTTCACCCACCGGATAATTCTCAAAAACCACCAGGGTGTCAAACAGGGAAGCGCCTGCTGGCAGCTCACTCCAGCTTTGAATATCGACCAGCGGTGTATATTCATATTGACGCAATTCCAGTTGCTCCAGCTGCAGTTGCTTCAACCATGCCAGTACCGTTTGCTCCATCGGCACTTGCACACGAACAGGTAAGGTATTGATAAAAAGCCCCACCATTTTTTCGACACCAGGCAAATCGGCTGGACGCCCTGAAACCGTTGCACCATAGACGACATCATTTTCTCCACTATAACGACTGAGCAGATAAGCCCATGCACCCTGTACAACGGTATTCACTGTCATGCGATGCTGACGGACAAAGTCCGTTAATCTGGCTGTCATCTCTTCAGACAGATAAACGACACGTTCCTGATATGCGGGTTTTTCCTGGCTGGATTGTGTTTTCCAGGCAGGAAGGACAGTCGGTGTTGTGAACCCTTTGAACTTCGTGCGCCAGAATGTTTCTGCTTCCTCCTGATCCTGTTTTTGCAGCCAAGCGATATATTCGCGATAAGGACGAACTTCTTCGAGTTGGATGGGTTGCTCCGTTGTCAAACTTTCATAAAGGGTGAACAAGTCCTGGAAAATGAGCGGCATGCTCCAGCCATCCAGGATGACGTGATGGTAAGTCCAGACAAACTGATAGGATTCCTCTCCTTGCTTAAACAAGGCCAGGCGCATAAATGGCGCTTGATTCAATGAAAAACCGCGTTTTCGATCCTGCTCCAGGTAGGATTGGAGGAAATCCTCCTGTTCTGCTGGGGTTCGCTCGGTCCAATCTTCTACTAAGATGGGAAGCTCCACTTGCTTCAAGACCACTTGATGCGGGCGAGCAAGCCCTTCAGCCACAATCGCCGTCCGCAGCACCGAATATCGCTGCGCGATTCGCTTCCATGCCTCCATAAACGCGGGAACATCCAGCTTGCCAGCTAGAGTGAACATCATTTGCACCACATAGTCGCCTTCACCCTCATCCACCAAACTGTGGAACCATAATCCTTCCTGCAGCGGCGACAGGGGATAAATATCTTCTGCATCCGGATATAATCTCAGCACCTGATCAAGCTCTGTTTGCGTCAGCTGGGCCAACGGGAAGTCAGAAGGTGTATATCCCCGTTCCTCTTCCTGGCATGCCGTAATCAATGTCCGCAAGCAATCGATATAGATTTCGGCGATTCGGGCAACAGTGTCTCTTCGAAACACTTTTTCGCTAAACATCCATGTGATATGCAGTTGACCACCAACAATGCCACCCACCACATCCAACAGATGGGGACGAGGCGTTGCTGGATCGACATGGTGACCGCGTGACTCTGGTGCTTCGCCGATAAAGAAGCCATCTGCATTCATCGTTTGATCAAATTGTCCCAGATAGTTGAAGCTGATGTCTGTCCCTTTCCCTGACTGTTTCTTGAACACCTCAGCTGTCTCCTGATCAGACAGATAGTGTAAGAGTCCGTATCCCATGCCCTGATTCGGAATGCGTCGTAATTGTTCTTTCACCGCCTTGATGGCTTCAATTGGGCTTTTCTCACCATGTAAGGCAAGCAAAACGGGATACATACTGGTAAACCAGCCAACCGTCCGTGATACATCCACTCCTTCGACCATCTCTTCACGGCCATGCTCTTCGAGATGGATGCGGAAACACGACTGTCCAGTCCATTTTGCCAAAGTTTGCCCCAATGCTGTTAACAATACTTCCTGGATCTGTGCCCGATAAGCTCGCGGAACTTCTTTCAGGAGAGCCTGAGTCTCTTCCGGCTCCAATGACAGGGTAACCGTTTGCGTGAAGGCTTCGGTATTTTCTCCTGCAGGATGGTCCACAGGCAATGTTGCAGTGGGTTGATCCAGTTGTTGCAACCAGATTGACTGTTCTTGCTTCAGGGCACCAGACTGGGTATACGCTGCCAATTGCTGTACCCACTGTCTATAAGAAGCCGTTTTTTGTGGCAAACGAACCGTTTGGCCACGTTCCAATTGCTTGTAAACCATCACAAAATCGCCCAGGAGAATCCGCCAGGATACTCCATCGATGACCAAATGATGGGCAACAAACAAGAGCCGGCCCGGAGCCCCTTCTCCACAGTTGAAATAGACCACCCGTAACAACGGTCCCTGGCTGAGATGCAGGCTGGTTTGAGTTTTCTCCGCTACCTCTTCGATCACATGTCTTTGTTCATCCGCTTCCAAGTGACTGACATCGACATAGTCGAATGGAACAGCATCATCCAGCCCTCCGTAAAATTGCCGCCACTTGCCATCCTGCTCGACAAATCGCAGACGCAATGCATCATGATAGATCAGGAGGTGTACAAGTGTTTCCTGAATCAACCTTGGTTGCAATGGTTTTCCTGTCAAAAGAAACATGGACTGGTTCCAATGATGGCGATTGGACATCTCTTGTTCAAAGAACCACTGCTGAATCGAGTACAGCGGAACTTCCCCCGTCAATACACCCTGCTCTGCTTCCACCATGGCCACTTGCCCAACTGCTTGCGCCAACTCAGCAATGGTTTGCCTTTCAAACAGCTGCTTCGGCGTTAGACAGAGCCCCTGTTGATTGGCTTTTGCGACAATCTGGATGCTCAGGATGGAATCCCCACCCAAAGCAAAGAAATTGTCATGAATGCCCACACGTTGAATCCGGAGTACCTGTTGCCAGATTTCAGCCAGCTTTTGCTCCACTTCATTCCGGGGAGCTACATAGGCTCCTTCCTGTACCTCATTCCAGTCCGGTGCAGGTAACGCCCGGCGATCAATTTTGCCATTGGCAGTGAGCGGCAAAGCAGACAAGGTGACAAATGCCGCAGGAACCATATATTCCGGCAACTGCCGTTTCAGGAACTGGCGCCCTTCTTCAGCTGTAAATGTGGCCTGGTTTTCTGGCACCACATAAGCAGCCAAACGTTTATCTCCAGGAACATCTTCACGTACAACGACGACTGCTTCTTTTACAGCTGGATGTTCAGACAGGATCGCTTCAATTTCGCCAAGTTCAATGCGAAAACCACGAATTTTCACTTGTTGATCCATCCGTCCCAAATACTCGAGCTGTCCATCCGGCAAGAAACGGACCAAATCACCTGTTCGGTACAGGCGCGCTTGCGGATCTGTGCTGAACGGATGCGGGATAAAGCGCTCCAATGTTAACTCAGGACGATGCAAATATCCTTGTGCCAGGCTGTCTCCACCGATGTACAGCTCACCTGGAACACCAAGTGGAACCGGCTGGAGATCTCGATCCAATACATACACTTCGGTATTGGCAATGGGGCGTCCAATCGGTGGCAATCCGTGATCCGCCTGATCTGCGGTTGGCACTTTCGCCATCGTAGCTACCACTGTACTCTCCGTCGGACCATAATGGTTGATCACTTCCACAGGAAAATCGTTCGCTGGATAATAACGGAGCTGATCTCCACCTGTTAACAGCTTGCGCAAAGCCAAAGATTCTGGCCATGGCACAAACAGCAGTTGTTCCAATAATGGCGTGGGGACAAAGCTGATCGTAATCTCATTTTCAACCAGCCAATCCCGTAGCGCTTCTGGAGAGAGCCGAGTATCATCCGTTGGAATATGCAAGCTCGCTCCCGCCACAAGGGTTGGCCAGATTTCCCAAACAGAGGCATCAAAAGCAACTCCCGCAAGTAACGTGGTTCGATCCGTTGCGCTTAGCTCATACTCCCGTAGATGCCAAAACACGAGATTGAGTAACGAACGGTGCTGAACCATCACGCCTTTGGGCTTGCCTGTAGAGCCTGATGTATAGATCACATAGGCCAATGAGTCCACCGTTACGGGAACGTACAGATTTTCCGTGCTTTCCCGGGAAATTTCCGTCCAATCCTCATCCAGGCAAATCATCCGGTCTACCTTTGGCAACTGTCCCTCCAGATGAGCCTGAGTCAACAGGATATCCACCTGCGCATCTTCCAGCATATAAGTGATCCGGTCTGCTGGATAGGCCGGGTCAATCGGGACATAGGTACTGCCTGTTTTCAAAATTCCAAGCAGTCCGATGACAAGCTCTGGTGACCTTTCCATACAGACTCCCACCAGGCTTCCCTGCCCCACACCCCGTTTATTTAAGTAATGAGCCAACTGATTGGCACGACGGTTCAGCTCGCCGTATGTCAAATGGGTTGTTTCACTGGCAACTGCCAGAGCCTCTGGTTGTTCTTCCGCTCGACGTTCCACCCATTTATGCACACAATCGTCCAGCGGAATGGGCAACTGCGTTTGATTCCATGCACTTAGAAGTTGACGCTCATCTTCCGTCAAGATCGGCAATTGCCCGATAGGCTGATCCGGATTGGCAATGATCCCTTGCAGGAGAGTGCCAAACTGTGCAGCCATCCGTGCAATGGTCGAATCTGCAAACAGATCAGTATTATATTCAAAGGCAATGACCAAACCTTCTTCACTTTCAGCCGCATTTAAAATAAGGTCAAATTTGGCCGTTGTATGCTCGATCTCCACCGCTTCAACCTGTAACTCACCCATTTCAGGCACAGAAGCAGAAGCGTTCTGTAAAGCAAACATCACCTGGAAAAGCGGGGTATGGCTGAGATGACGGTCCGGTTCCAGTTCATCGACTACTTTTTCAAATGGAACATCCTGATGAGTATAGGCTCCCAAAGCCACTTCACGTACCCGAGCCAACAACTCTCGAAAACTTGGATTGCCGGATAAATCCGTCCGATAAACCAGGGTGTTGACGAAAAAGCCGATGAGCCCTTCCAGATCTGCGTGATTTCGTCCTGCGATCGGGCTTCCAACCGCAATATCTTCTTGCCCGCTATAACGGCAAAGTAATGTTTGGAAAGCGGCCAACAATGTCATGAACAAGGTCACACCGTTTTTCTGGCTAAGCGCCTCCAATTCAGTGAGAATGTCCCTTGGCAAAGTCATCCGATACGTTGCACCATGGAAAGTTTGTTCCGCCGGGCGGGGATAATCCGTCGGCAGTTGCAAAACCGGAACATCCGCCAGTTGTTTTTTCCAGTAAGCCAACTGATTACTCAGGCTTTCTTCTGACTGGCATTCACGTTGCCATAAAGCATAGTCAGCATATTGGATCGGCAACTCTGGCAATGAAGGGATTTCACCGGATACCTTTGCTTCATAAATGGCAAACAGTTCACGGGTCAATACTCCAAGCGACCAACCATCTGAAATGATGTGGTGCATATTGATGTAGAGTAACCATTCATCATCAGCCATCTGGCACAATTTCACCCGTACGAGTGGACCCTGGCTCAAATCGAAGGGCTTCGATGCATCTTCACGCAAATGACGCATCGCTGTGCCTTCAGGATCTTGTTCCGCTCTCAAATCAAGTGACTGCCACCATCCATTCACCTGCTCGACAACCACTTGAACTGCCTGGCCTTCTTCCTCCTGAAAAACGGTCCGCAAAGACTCATGACGCCTGAACAAAACTTGCCAGCTTTCCTCGAAAGCAGGGATATGGAGTTTTCCTTTCAAACGTAGAGCAAAGGGGATGTTATAGACAGCAGATTGGTTCATGAGCCGATCCAAAAACCAGAGCCGTTGTTGGGCATACGATAATGGGAAAGCCTGCCCTTGTCGGTCTTTCGGCTGAATGTTTCGTTCGACTGACTCCACTTCTCCACGCAACAGGCCTTCAATGACTTCAGAAAGCTCTCTGACTGTCGGCTTTTCAAAAAGCACACGTAACGGCAGATCGATCGCAAACGCCTGGTTTAAGCGTGCAATCACCTGTGTTGCCAGAAGTGAGTTTCCACCCAGTTCAAAGAAGTTTTGCCGGACAGCTACTTGAGGTACACGCAACACCTCATGCCAAATGCCAGCAACGATCTCTTCAATGGGTGTACTGGCCTGTGCCGATTCTTCGGACTGAAGCGAAAGATCTGGAGCTGGCAGTGCCTTGCGATCCACTTTTCCATTGGGATTGAGCGGCAGGCTATCCATCACAACAAAGGCAGATGGTACCATGTATTCAGGAAGTCTCTCTTTGGCATACGCACGCCAATCACCGCTTTGATCCAAGCCCTGTTCACAAACGAGGTAAGCCACCAGCCGCTTGTCTCCAGGTACGTCCTCCCGCACAATTACCACCGCTTCTTTGACAGCTGGATGCTGGTTTAAGACGGCTTCAATTTCCCCAAGCTCAATGCGGAAACCACGCACTTTCACCTGATGGTCCAGACGCCCCAGAAACTCCAAATTGCCATCTGGCAAATACCGGACCAAATCACCTGTTTTATACAGGCGAGCTTCCGGGTCATCACGAAATGGATGAGCCACAAACCGCTCTGCCGTCAATTCCGGACGACGGTGATAACCTCGTGCCAATCCGTCCCCACCGACAAACAACTCACCAGGGATCCCGATCGGTACAGGTTGCCCATATCGATCCAGCACATACACTTCCGTATTGCTGATAGGGCGACCAATCGGAACAGAAGATCCCCCAGACCAGTCAGCCGGAATCGAATAACAGCAAGTAAAGGTGGTATTTTCCGTTGGACCATATCCATTGATGATTTGCACCCCACCCAAAGCCAGTACTTTCCTGACATGAGGAACGGAGACCACATCACCACCGACCAACAGCTGGCGCAGGCCTTTCAGTGCTTCGACATGATGGTCTGCCATCAGATTGAACAAGCCTGAAGTCAACCACAGCGTCGTCACTTGATACTTTTGCAATGCTTCGGCAATCTCTTCCAAAGATGGTTGATGAGGTGGCATCACAACCAGTTTGGCGCCATTGAGCAAAGGCCCCCAGATTTCCAATGTAGATGCATCAAAAGCGACGGGAGCAAGTTGCAAAAAGACTTCATCCGCATCAAAACGGGCATAATTGGCTCCTTTCACCAACCGCACGATCCCACGATGGATCACTTCCACACCTTTTGGCTTTCCGGTAGAACCCGATGTGTACATGACGTAGGCCAGGTTTTCGCCACAGGCTACAGGTGCAGGATCATCGGTACTCTGTTGCTCGATCTCCTCCCAGGCCTGATCAATCATGATCATTTGTGTATTTTCAAGTGACCATGTTTCAGCGAGATGAGATTGTGTCAACAATACCCTTACTTGCGCATCTTCCACCATATAAGCCAGCCGCTCTTTTGGATAGGTCGGATCAAGCGGTACATATGCACCACCCGCTTTTAAGACTCCCAGGAGAGCCACGATCAAATCAAGGGAGCGGTCCATCGCGATTCCAACCATCGTTTCAAGTCCGACTCCTTGCTTCCGCAAATAATGGGCTACCTGGTTGGCACGCTGATTCAGCTCTTGATAGGTTAGGGAGTGATCACCGAAAACGACAGCAATCTGGTCGGGTGTGGCTACTGCCTGTTGGGCGAACAGGTCGCCTACCGAAGCCTCACGTGGATATGCAACTTTAGTTTCATTCCAGCGACGAAGCTCCTCCTCCTCTTCTTTCGTCAACATGGTCAGGCTGCCAATCGGTTGATCAGGCTGCGCTGCTGCTCCAGCCAACAATTGTCGAAAATGACGGGCCATCCGGGCAATCGTTTCCGGTGCAAACAAATCCGTATTATATTCAAACGTCGCCACAAGTCCGTCGTTGCTTTCCATCATGGTCAAGGTCAGGTCAAATTTGGCGATATCCTGTTGGACACTGACCGGACGGATGGTCAAACCATGGACATCTTCGAATGCCAGTGGCATGTTTTGCAAAGTAAACATGACCTGGAACAAAGGGGAATGGCTTAAACTCCGTTCTGGTTGCAGTTCATCGACCACTTTTTCAAACGGAACATCCTGATGCGCATAAGCTTCTAAGGCCATTTCCCGTACACGGGCCAATAATTCACGGAAACTCGGATTTCCAGACAGATCTGTGCGAAATACCAGGGTATTGACAAAGAAGCCCATCACACCTTCGAGCTCTTTGCGGTTCCGACCGGCAATCGGGCTTCCGACCGCAATGTCTTCCTGACCGCTATACCGACTCAGCAGGATTTGAAAACCAGCCAAAAGTGTCATAAACAGACTGGTTCCTTCCTGCTTGCCCAGTGCTTGCAATTCTTGGGCCAGATCCTGTGGCAAAGTGATGTTGTGAATGGCTCCATGGAATGTCTGCCTGGCAGGCCGCGGATAATCGGTTGGCAACTGTAAAACGGGAAGATCCGCCAATTGCTTTTTCCAATAAGCCAACTGCTTGGCCTGCACTTCCTCTTTGAGCCAGTCCTGTTGCCACAAGGTATAGTCCACATACTGAATCGGCAAATCAGGCAGTGAAATGGATTCCTGTTGGGTCAAAGTAGAATAAACCGTCCACAATTCCTTGAAAAATACTCCCATCGACCAACCGTCTGCCACTATATGATGGATCGTGATTAACAAAATCCAGTCGTTGTCATCCATCTGAAACAGACTGGCCCGTACCAAAGGACCTTGTTTTAAATCAAAGGGCTGCTCTGCATCTTCCTTGATTCGTGCAATCACTTGCGCTTCAGGATCCTCTTCTTTCCGTAAATCTTCGACCCTCAAGTTCATTTTCACATGCTCAGCAATGATTTGAACGGGTTCTCCATCGATCTCAGAGAAAGTCGTACGCAATGCTTCATGTCGTCCAACCAGAGTTTCCAGACTCTGTTCCAATGCCTGCAAATGGAGATCTCCATGAATGCGTACGGCGGAAGGAATATTGTACACTGCAGTATGAGGCATCCATTTTTCAAAAAACCACAACCGTCTTTGAGCATAAGACATCGGAAAAATCCGCTCTTTCCTTGAAACCGGTTGAATGGTAGACCATGTGCTTTTTTCAGGCGCTGTTTGGCCAAGTTCCTTTTCGATCCGTTCTGCCAACTGGGCAATGGTGGGTGCTTCATATACAATTTGTGGGGGCAGTGGAAGGTTAAAGACTTGCTGAAGGTAAATATGTAACTCTTCTGCTAGTAAATCATCGCCGCCCATTTGGAAAAAGTCTTGAAACACACTGATTTCTTCCTGTTCAAAAAACTCCGTCCAAATTTCGGCAATCATCTCTTCTGTAACCGTACGCGGAAGAACCTTCTGAAGTGCAGGAGGTACTGGCAGAGACTCCTGATCCACCTCGCCATCCGCTGTCAGTGGCAGATCAGCCAGTATCACAAGATCAGCCAGCTCCACTTCACTTCCCCATTCTTTATCGAGCCATGTCAACAAAGTCTGTCTGATCTCTGGATCACCATGCTCTTCTGCCGCCCGATTACTGACCACGTCGGATCTGACTTCGTCATTAACAGAGGCCATGACTTCTTTTTCCATCATTTCACTTGTCTCTTGCTGGAGTACAACATAAGCAATCAGCTGCTGTTCGTTCGTTTCCATTTCACGGGAAACAACCACCGCATCCGATACCATCGGATGTTGCTTTAATGCTTTTTCCAATGCCTGCATTTCTGTTTGAAAACTGCGCGTCTTCATCGTCGGTCAGCTCCTTTCTCCAATGATGTAGGGAGGATGGGAAGGATCGTTTCCTTCTCCCATCCTCGATGTCTTACCGTTTGAGAGCAAATGTCGAACGCAAATTCGCTTTAATCTGTTTAACCAGCTCAGCCACTGTTGGATTTTCAAACAGATAGCGAATGGGCAAATTGGCTCGCAGCACTTCATTGATCCGTGTCATTACCTGTGTTGCCATCAGCGAATGTCCGCCCAGTTCAAAGAAATTGTCGTGAAGTCCAACCCGTTCGACCTGTAACACTTCAGCCCAAATGTTTGCCACTTGCTTTTCCATGGGTGTTCGTGGTGATACAAATGCAGTGGTTACAGCCATCTGCTCTGGTTCAGGCAATGCTTTTCGATCGATTTTGCCATGGGGCGTCAGCGGGAATTGCTCCAATACCACAAAGACCGTGGGAATCATGTATTTCGGTAACTTTTGCTCCAAAAACTGTAGCCACTCATCCTTGTGATTCTTCCCATCCGTTGTCACCACGTACGCAACCAATTGCTTGCGCTCCGGATTCGCTTCATGGACGACCACCAAAGATTCGGCAATGGTTGGATGATCGCTCAATACCGCTTCGATTTCGCCCAATTCGATTCGATAGCCACGAATTTTTACTTGCTGATCGATTCGATCAAGAAACTCCAGCTGACCATCTGGCAAAAATCGAACCAGGTCCCCTGTTTTATATAACCGCGCATCAGGGTCATCAGAGAATGGATGCGGTATAAAGAACTCCTTCGTTAACTCTGGTGCGTGAAGATACCCTCGGGCAAGTACTTCTCCGCCAATGTACAACTCTCCAGGCACCCCAATGGGTACAGGCATGAGCTGTTCATCCAACACGTATACCTCCACATTGGCAATCGGACAGCCAATCGGTGGCAAAGCGGAAATCGCCTTTTCACGAGATAAATGAGCTACCGTAACCAACACGGTACATTCAGTTGGACCATACAGATTGACGACCTCCACCGGGAAGCTGTCTGGAGGATAGGAACGTAACCGCTCACCACCTGTAAACAAGAGGCGTAAACTCGTCTCTTGGGGCCACTCCACGGTAAACAAATGTTCCAAGACAGCTGTTGGCACACAACTGATCGTAATCTCCTTTTTCAACAGCCAATCTCTTAAGCCAATCGGTGACAAACGCTCCTCTTCGGATGGTAAATACAAACTCGCTCCGGCAAACAATGCTGACCAAATCTCCCACACAGATGGGTCAAAGGCAACCCCCATCAACTGCGCAACACGATCAGCAGGCGTTAATTGGAATGTTTGCTGATACCACTGCAGCAGGTTGAGTAGCGAACGGTGACAAATCTCTACCCCTTTGGGTGTCCCGGTCGAACCTGACGTATAGATGACATAAGCCAAATGATCAGCTGTCACGTCTGAAACAGGCGTTTCGTCGGGTGCATCATCCCAAAGGTGTTCATCCGCATCCAGGCATACCACTTCCACACCCAGCCGGATTACATCTGGCTTCAAATCTTCTTTCGTCAATACCATGGCCATCCGGGCATGATTGATAATGAAAGCCAATCGATCTTCCGGATAGGCGGGATCCATGGGTACATAAGCGCCACCTGCTTTTAGAATGGCTAACTGTGCGATCACCATCTCAATAGACCGGTCCATAAATACCCCCACCAGCACTTCTGGTCCAACTCCACATTGCTGCAAATAGTGGGCCAATTGGTTGGCACGTCGCTGCAGTTCAGCATAACAAAGTACTTCCTGCTCTGTAACGACGGCCGGAGCAGTTGGTTGCTGGCCAGCGTGGAAGGATACCCAATCCTGTATCAAACGATCTGTCTGAATTGCTGCTTTCGGTCCGTGCCGTTGTGCCAGCTGCTCCTCTTCTTCCTCTGTCAATGGAGAAATGGAGAGCAAAGGTTGATCAGGTGCTGCAATCATTTGAGTCAGTAGTGCTTGCAAATGCTTCGTCATTTGCTCAATCATTGACACATCAAAACGCTGGCGATCATACATCCATTTGACAAGCAACTGCTCCCCTGGTGCCACGACCAAAGCCAGCGGATAATTCACCTGTTCACTGCCATCAATCCGGGTCATAGAAAGTCCATGCTCGCTTTCTTCCAAAAGCTGCCCAACCGGATAATTTTCAAATACATAAATGTAATCAAATAGCGAAACACCTCGTGGCAGTTCACTCCAACTCTGTACATCGAGCAAGGGACTATACTCAAACTGGCGAATCTCCAACTGGTCCTGTTGCAATTGCTTTAACCATTCCAATACAGAGCCATCTGTCGGAACGTGAACACGCATTGGCAAGGTATTGATAAACAGTCCAACCATCCATTCCACGCCTGGCAAATCAGCGGGACGGCCAGATCCCGTCAATCCATATACCAAATCGCGTTCACCACTGTAGCAACTCAACAATAACGCCCATGCACCTTGAATCAACGTATTCATCGTAATCTGGTTCTTTCTTGCAAAAGTTTCCAGTGCTGCGGTCAGTTCTTTCGACAAAAGGGTGATTCTCTGCTCTGGCATTGTCTTTCCTGGTTCTCTTGGCAAACGTTCTACACGTAAGGAGATCGGTTCGGTATACCCTTGCAATTTTTTACGCCAAAACCGTTCAGCTTGCAGCGGATCCTGTTTTTGCAACCAGGCGATATAATCCCGATACGGTCGAACCCACTCCAATGTAACTTCACTGCCCTCAGTGAGCCCCTGATAAATACGGAACAAATCCTTTAATACCAGCGGCATACTCCAACCATCCAAAATAACATGGTGATAACTCCAGATCAGTTGGTAGGTATCGCTGCCCAGTTTAAACAATGTCCAGCGCATCAGGGGCGGCTGATGCAATTCAAAGCCTTGTTTTCGATCAGCCGTTACATATTCCTGAATCTTTATTTCTTGTGCTTCTCCTGTCAAAGGAGAAAGATCCACCAAACGGATGGAAACGGGCACTTTTTGATAAATCAACTGATGTGGAACCTTCAGTCCTTTCCAAATGACCGCCGCCCGTAGAATCTCATATCGGGCAACCACATGGCGCCAAGCTTCCGTAAACTTCTCCAGATCCAAATCACCCTTTAATGTCAAGTGCATCTGAACGAGATAGTCCCCAGCTTCTTGACCGACCAGCGTATGGAACATCAACCCTTGCTGGAGTGGGGCCAGTGGATAGACATCCTCAATCCAACGGTTCTCACCAATATGCGTATCCATCTCCTCTTGTGACAATTGGGCAAGTGGGAAATCCGACGGTGTATACCCTCCAGCCTCGTCAGAGCAACAATGGGCGATAATCGCCTTGAGTGATTCGATAAAATTCTGTGCCAACTTTTCAATCGTTTCCCGGCGATGCATGGCCTCGCTGTACCAGAATATCATCTGTAATTGTTCTCCAGAGACCACCCCAACTATATCGAGCAAATGGGGGCGAATCGATTCACCATCCATATGCGGCCCCCGATATTCCGGGGCCTCACCCTGGAACAAGCCGCTCCGGGAGATCGTTCCATCCAACTGACCCAGATAATTGAAACTTGCTTCTACGGGTGGCATGGCCATGAGTTGTGAACGGATTTCCCCATCGGGTGCAAGATAGCGTAACAAACCATATCCCAAGCCACGGCGAGGCACTTGGCGAACTTGTTCTTTTACAGCTTTCAGCTTATCGCCGACTGTCGAACACCCTGTCAAATCCAATCGGGCAGGATACATACTGGTCAGCCAGCCGATCGTTCGGGATAAGTCAACTCCCTCCCGGATCTCTTCCCGGCCATGCCCTTCGAGATGAACCCAATGCGACGTCTGTTCTGTCCACTCATGCATCGCTTGCGCCAGGGCGGTGAGCAACACTTCGTTTACATGCGTCCGGTATGCACGTGGAACTTCTTGAAGCAAAGCCCGTGTCTCTTCTTGATTCAATGAACAGGAAACGTTCTTGACGGACGCCTCCGTATTTTTACCTTGCCGATCATCCACTGGCAGAGACACATCATCCATCACTTCTTGCGACCACCATGTTTCCCATTCCTGGCGACAGGCTTTTGATTGGGCCTCTTCTTGAAGCACTTGAACCCACTGTCGAAGGGAAGTGGTTTTCATTGGTAACTTTACAGGCTGGTTTTGCTTTAGTTGGCTATATACCGTCTCCAAATCTTCGAGCAAGATCCGCCATGAAACGCCATCCATGACAAGATGATGCACAACCATGAAAAGTCGACCAGGTTTATCCACTCCGAGGTCAAAGTAAATGACCCGCATGATGGGCCCTTGCGTGATGTTCAGGCTTTTTTGCGCTTGTGCGGACATCTCCTCTATTTTTTTCTTTTGAACTTCAACAGGCTGATTGGACAAATCAACGTATTGGAAAGGAATTTCATCATTTGCTTTTCTGTAAACCTGTTTCCATCTGCCATCCTGTTTCATGAAACGCAGTCTGAGTGCATCATGATGAGTAATTAAAATGTGCAAGGTCTTCACAAGCAGTTCAGGATCAAGCCGAATCTTAGTTTGTAACAGAATGGACTGATTCCAATGATGGCGATTATGAACCTCTTGCTCAAAGAACCAATGCTGAATGGGAGTCAGTGGCACCTCACCGCTCAATACCTCTTGTTCAGCCTGGACTTGCGAAGATTTCCCCACCACTGCGGCAAGCTCGGCAATGGTCTGATGTTCAAAACATTGCTTTGGCGTAATGCGTAATCCTTGCTGATTTGCTTTGGAGACAATTTGGATACTCAAGATCGAGTCCCCGCCCAGGGCAAAGAAATTATCATGGATCCCCACACGTTCCAGGCCTAATACCTGTTGCCAAATGGATGCCAGCTTCCTTTCAGTTTCATTGCGTGGAGACACATATTTTCCTTGTCCCACCATTTGAGCACCGGATGGCATCGGTAACGCCTTGCGATCAATTTTTCCATTCGCCGTCAGCGGAAGTGCGGGCATTACCACAAAAGCGACAGGTACCATATATTCTGGTAAACGCTGTTTCAGGAAAGAACGACAGTCGCTAATGGTAAATGATTCTCCCTCTTTTACCACGACATAGGCAACCAGCCGTTTTTCTCCAGGAATATCTTCCCGTGCAATGACCACTGCCTCTTTGATACACTTATATTCACTTAAAACCGCTTCAATCTCACCCAATTCAATCCGAAAACCGCGAATTTTCACTTGTTGATCCATTCGTCCCAAAAATTCGAGTTGCCCATCAGGCAAAAGTCGTACCAGATCCCCTGTTTTATACAGGCGGGCCCCAGGATCAACACTGAACAGATGCGGAATAAACCTCTCGGCTGTTAGCTCCGGTCGCCGATAATATCCACGAGCCAAACCGACACCACTGATATAAAGCTCCCCAGGAATTCCAATCGGCACTCGTCTTAAATGGGAGTCCAGAACATACACTTCCGTATTGGCAATCGGTCGGCCAATCGTAGGCAGATGTGCCTTATCCCTTCCTTTGGGAACGATGGCTGCCGTTGTCACGACAGTATTTTCTGTTGGCCCATAATGGTTTATCACCTCTGCCGGAAAATCACTGGGTGGATAATAACGCAATTGATCTCCACCCGTCAGCAGTTTGCGCAAGGCGATCGATTCAGGCCATTTCAGCAACAACAACTTTTCCAATAGTGGAGTCGGAACAAAGCTGACGGTAATCCGATGTTCAATCATCCAGTCACGCAGTGCCTCTGGTGACAAACGCACTTCATCATCCGGAATATAAAGCGAAGCTCCAGAAACCAGTGGCGGCCAGATTTCCCACACAGATGCATCAAAAGCTACCCCTGCAAGTAAAGTGCTTCGGTCAGAAGGTGTCAGCTCATACTCTCGTTGATGCCAATACACCAGATTGAGCAGCGAGCGATGGCTAATCATTACTCCTTTTGGCTTCCCGGTTGAACCCGAAGTATAAATCATATAGGCCAAGTCATCCACTGACACATGGACAGCGGGATCTTCCAAACATTCCTGGCTTATTTCATTCCAGATGGTATCGATGCATATGCGTTGACATGTCATTGGCAATTTGGCATGGATCTCCGTTTGCGTTAAAACCACTCGCACTTGCGCATCCCTGACCATGTAAGCCAAACGCTCTGGTGGATAGGTGGGATCCATCGGTACATAAGTACCACCTGCTTTCATGATGGCCAGCAAACCGATGATCAATTGGGGTGAGCGTTCCATACAAATCCCTACCAAATCCCCTGCACGAATTCCCTGTTTCTGCAGATAATGTGCTAGCTGATTGGCATGCTGATTTAACTCCCCATACGTCAGACAAGTTCCTTTACTGACCACAGCTGTCGCTGTCTTATTTTGCTCCGCATATTGAGCGATCAGCCCATGCACACAGTCATCCAGCGGATACGATACCTGTGTTTGATTCCAACGCTGAAGCCATTGCCGCTCAGTCTCCGTCAACAAGGGAAGCTCCGTAATTGAACAATCAGGATCAGTCAAAATCCCCTTTAACAGGATCATGAAATGATCTGCCATACGTTTGATGGTTTCCGCTTCAAACAGGTCCTTGTTGTATTCCAAATCCACTACCAAACCTGTTTCCGATTCCGCTATATTACAGGTCAAATCAAATTTGGCTACATGATGTGGCACTTCCTGCCAGGCAAGATCAAGCCCCTTTACCTCAGGCAACTCCAATGACACATTTTGCAAGGCAAACATCACTTGGAAAAGCGGCGTATAGCTGAGATCACGTTCTGTTTGCAATTCGTCCACCAGTTTCTCAAACGGCACGTCTTGATGGGCATAGGCTCCCAAAGCCACTTCCCGTACACGAGCCAGCAACTCACAGAAGCTGGGATTTCCGGACAAGTCAGTCCGAAACACCAATGTATTCACAAAGAAACCGACCAATCTCTCAAGTTCTTTCACTTGACGGTTCGCTACAGGACTTCCAACGGCAATGTCTTCCTGACCACTATAACGACCTAAAAGGATCTGAAACGCGGCCAATAAGGTCATAAACAGCGTAACGCCCTCTTTTTGACTTAATTCTCTTAACCCCTCAACCAGTTCGGCTGGCAACGAAAAACGATAAACATCTCCCTCAAAGGTTTGCTCGGATGGTCGTGGCCGATCCGTTGGCAGTTGCAGGACAGGTACACCCGCCAACTGTTCTCTCCAATATTGCAATTGTTTTTCCAACTTCTCTCCCTGTAACCATGTTCGTTGCCAAAGAGCGAAGTCTGTATATTGGATCGGAAGTGCTGGCAAGCCAGATGTTCGACCTTCAAGCAAATCAGCATAAAGGGAAAACAACTCTTCCAGCAATACCCTCAATGACCAGCCATCCGAGATAATATGATGCATATTGACATACAGTAGCCATTCGGTGTCCTTTACCTGGAATAACTTCACTCGAAACAACGGTCCGTTTGCCAAGTCAAATGGCTGTGTAGCATCCAGTTCCATGAGCTGCATCGCTTCCCGTTCTGGCTGAAGGGTCACACGCAAATCAAGTAACTCCCACCAGCCCTCTACATTCCCTTCGACTTGTTGCACGGCTTGCCCATCCAGGTCATGAATCGTTGTACGTAATGATTCCTGCCGTCTCATCAACTCTTCCCAACTCTGATGAAGAGCCGAAACATCCAGTTCCCCTGACAGTCTGAGTGCAAATGGAATATGATACACATCACTCTTTGACATGAGCTGTTCCAAAAACCAAAGTCTCTGCTGTGCGTACGACAGGGGAATCCGTGAATCTTTTTGCTCCATTTTCGTAATCGAAGGAAAGGACAGTGCATGATCACCATGAAGCTCTTTTTCGATATGTTCTGCAAGCTGGGCGATCGTCGTTTTTTCAAATATCATACGGAGAGGTAACTGGATCGCAAAAGCCTCATTTAAACGAGCAATTACTTGCGTTGCCAATAGGGACTGACCACCTATTGCAAAGAAAGATTGATTCATTCCCACTTTTTCCTTATGCAATACTTCACACCAGATTCCGTGAATAATTTCTTCAACAGGTGTACGAGGCCCTCGATCTGTAATACCATCAACAGCACAGTCTGGTGCTGGCAGTGCTTGGCGATCGATCTTGCCATTTGGAGTCAGTGGTAAAGCATCCATACGGATAAACAACGCTGGTACCATGTAATCGGGCAGCATTCTTTTCAGATATGCTTTCCATTCTTCTGCCAGATCCTGAAGTGCATCTGTAACCACATAAGCGATCAAAACTTTTTCCCCGATCTCTTCTTCATGCACGATCACAACGGTATCTTTTACAGCAGGATGTTGGAGCAAAGCCGTTTCGATTTCACCCAACTCAATACGATAACCACGTATTTTTACCTGTTGATCGATTCGTCCCAAAAACTCCAGATTTCCATCAGGAAGAAACCGGACCAAATCGCCTGTACGATACAAACGCTCTCCCTTTCGGAATGGATGAGGAAGAAATTTCTCCTCTGTCAGTTCAGGGCGTCCATGATACCCCCGGGACAAGCCATCCCCACCCACATATAGCTCTCCAGGAATGCCTACAGGTACAGGCTCTAAATGCTCATCGAGTACATAAACTTCTGTATTTGCAATTGGGCGGCCAATCGGTGGCATACTCGTGTCTCCACGCCCTTTGGGAACCGGAAACGCTGTCGTTACCACTGTATTTTCGGTTGGCCCATAGTGATTGACTACTTCAACCGGAAAGTCTTCTGGCAGATAGTGACGTAACTGGTCCCCACCAGTCAACAGCTTGCGCAGCGGCACCTGCTGTGGCCATTTCAAAAACAGCAAACTCTGCAGAAGTGGTGTTGGCAGAAAGCTGACGGTGATTTCCTTTTCCAATAACCAACCTTGCAATCTCGTTGGAGACAAACGCGTCTCCTCATCAGGAATATACAAACTTCCGCCAGTTACCAAGGTCGGCCAAATCTCCCATACAGATGCATCAAAAGCAGGACCAGCAATCAAAGTGGTTCGATCGTTCTCCGATAATTGATACTCCCGAGAGTGCCAGAACACCAAATTGAGTAGCGAACGGTGAGAAATTTGCACTCCTTTGGGTCTTCCTGTCGAGCCGGAAGTATAAATGACATAAGCCAAACCATCGACAGATGTCTGGCAGGTCGGGGGTTCTTTTCTTTCGTGGGCAATCCTTTCCCAATCTTCATCCAGACATATGATTTCCCATGGACCTCCCGCCAACTTCTCTTGAACCGATCCTTTCGTCAGCACCACTGACACCCCGGAGTCTTCCAGCATATAAGCCAGCCGCTCTCTAGGATAGGCAGGATCCATCGGCACATAAGCTGCCCCTGCTTTTAAAATGCCTAACACTCCAACAATCAGCTCTGATGAACGTTCAGCACAAATCCCTACCAAATCACCTTTACGGATCCCCTGCTTCACCAAGAAGTGAGCCAATTGATTCGCCTGGCTGTTCAACTCCTGATAAGTCAGCACTCCCTGCTTGCTGACAACCGCTTCTTTTTGCGGAATATACTCTGCTTGTAACTCTACCCAATCAAAAACGCATCGATCTTGCGGATAAGCCTTTTGAGTTTGGTTCCACTCTACCAGCAATTGCTCTCTTTCGGTTGGTGTCAGAAGAGAAATTTGACTCAATGATTGCGAGACATCTTCGATCATGTGCTCCAACACATGCACCAGTTGATGAGCCATACGCTCAACCGTTGACCGTTCATATCGTCTGGCATCCCATAACCATTTAAAACACAGTTTTTTCCCAGGAAATACGACTAGATTCAGTGAATAGTTGGTGCGCTCAATGGAACGGAGATCTGTCAGTTCAAGGTCTCCCGCTGTCAAAGCCTCCATCGGATAATTTTCAAAAGCTAGCAAGGCATCGAATAGGGAAGCACCTTGAGGCAAATCACTCCAACTTTGGATATCCGCAAGCGAACTGTATTCAAATTGCCGCATTTCCACTTGTTGCTTCTGGATGATCTGCAACCATTCATGAATCGGCATATGCGGTGAAATACGGATACGAGCAGGGAGCGTGTTCATAAACATCCCGACCATTGTCTCAAAACCAACCAATTCGGTGGGCCGACCTGACACAGCTGTTCCAAATACCACATCTTCCCGCCCGCTGTATCGGCTTAACAGATATGCCCATGCTCCTTGAATGAACGTGTTGACCGTTAGTTGATATTTTCGGGCCATCCATTTTATACGTGAATATTCCTCTTCAGATAAATATATTTCCATCTCTTCAAAGAATAAGGATGATTCTGAATCAGATCGCGACTTTTCTACTCGTAATGAAACAGGTTCAATGAACCCCTGTAACTTCTCACGCCAAAAGGCTTCCGCTTTTCTCCCATCTTGCTCTTGGATCCAGGCAATATAATCGCCAAATGGACGTGGCTCATGCAGGGCCAAAGCACAGTCTTGCTGATTGGATTCATAAAACTTCAATACTTCTTTGAGTACAATGGGCAAACTCCAACCATCCAAAATCAGATGATGAAAGCTCCAAAGTACACGATAGCTTTGCTCATCTTGCCGTACCAGAGCAAGTCGCATCAATGGTGGTTCAGACAAATCAAATCCTCTTTGGCGATCCCATGTAAGTAACTGTTTCCATCGTTCATCCTGTTCATCACGATCTACTTCTCGCCAGTCTTCATAAACAAATGGAACTTCGACCTCCTGATAAATCACTTGCAACGGTTGCTTTACGTCCTCCCAAACAAAGGAGGTACGAAGCATCTGATGACGGTTCATCACCTGTTGCCATGCCCATCGATATGTTTCAACATTGATCGATCCATGGAGCATAAAGGTGACCTGGGTTAAATACAGCTTCAAATCCGTTTCATAAAGTGAATGAAATAAGATTCCTTGCTGTACAGGGGTCAGTTCATATAAATCTTGAATTTCCTCCGTTAGCAAGACTGATCTCCCTTTCTTCCGATGTAATCTATTTCCAATATTATCCTATTTATTTCTCCATGGAAATAGTCCCCTGCCCAAACAGGGGAGATCTATTCCATTTTTTACCTTATCTTTTCTTTTTGGTTAATTTGGCTAAGACCTTGTTGAGCTCCGTTTTACTCAATTTTGCTTTGGAGAAGTCTGATGGTGTAAAACGGGCCGTTGTCTGATCATGCAGCATCGCTCTTAGCCATTTCAAATAATGTTGCGCCAAACGCTCGATGGTCTCTGGCTGATGATAGGCTTCATCATAAATCCACATCACCCGTAAACATCCTTCTGTGACCATTGCCGCTATGTCAATCAGATGTGGACGGACACTCGCCTGTTTTTCGCTTGGACCATTGAATTGAACCCATTTGCTAAAGCATGGTGACTCCATCAACAACTGATCAAACTGCCCCAGATAGTTAAAGCTGACTTCTGCTTGTGGAATCTGCTTCATCTGACGAACTGTTTCCTCTTCCGCCAAATAGCGCAAGATTCCATATCCAAAGCCATTATGTGGAACCTGCCGCAATTGCTCCTTGACTTCAGCAAGTGATTCACTTAAGGTTTTGGCTTGTTTTAACTGTAAAAAAACAGGATAAATACTGGTAAACCAACCAACGGTTCTGGTGATATCCACTCCTTCGATCACATTCTCACGACCATGCCCTTCCAAATGAACGAGCAGGGAACGGCGTTTGGTCCACTCAGCAAATGTTTCAACCAGTGCTGTTAGCAAGATTTCAGGCAACTTGGCTCGAAATCGATTGGGAGCCTCTTTCAGTAACAGGTTCGTCTCTTCCATGTTCAATGATCGGACCAACTGATTGACTTTTTTCTCCCGTGCCGATGCTCGGGCATCATCTACCGGAATCCTGTAGACCGCATCGGTAAGTTGGTGAACCCAAAAAGAATGTTCAGCCAGCAATGACTTTGAGCGAGCATATTGTTGCAAACGAAAAGCCCATTCTTTATACGAAGTCGTTTTTCGGGGCAAAATGACTTCTTGGCCTGTACGCAATTGCTCATAAACGGTTTGGATATCTTCCAGGATAATGCGCCACGATACCCCGTCCACTGCCAAGTGATGAATCACCATCACCAAATAGCATGTTTCTCCAAAGTCAACCCATACCGTCTGCAACAATGGACCACGCTCGATGTTCAAGCGACTTTCGGCATGATCCAGCTCTTTTTGTAACCATCTCTCTCTCTCCGATGCAGGCACATCTGCCTTATTGATTTTCTGAAACAGATTCATTCGTTCTTCAGCTGCATTCCATTGGTGCCACAAGTTTTCCTGCTCTTTAAAACGGAGCCTCAAGGCATCATGATGTTCGACCACTTGTTGGATGGCCTGTTCCAGAAGAGAAGCATCGATCCCTGGGCGAAGTTTTAACACGACGGACTGATTCCAGTTATGTCGATTGGGGATTTCCAGTTCAAAAAACCAATGCTGGATCGGTGTCAGTGGCAACTCACCGGTTACGATTCCTTGCTCGGCTTCGATGGAAGAGGTGTCTCCTGCAACTTTTGCCAGCTGAAAAATCGTCGGGTACTCAAAAAAGTGTTTGGGTGTCAAATACAATCCTTGCTTGCTGGCTTCGGCAATGACTTGTAATGTCAATATTGAATCGCCACCCAATTCGAAAAAACTGTCATAAATACCAACTTGCTTCATCCCTAACACTTTGCACCAAATTTCTGCCAAAGCTTGCTCGAGCTCTGTTTGTGGAGCCTGGAACCTGCTGCTTAATTCCAAGTGTTGTTGTTCAGGGCGCGGCAGCTGCTTTCGATCAATTTTTCCATTGGGTGTCAAAGGCATCGCATCCAACACAACAAAGGCAGACGGGATCATATAATCAGGCAGTTTCTGCTTCAGATAGCTTCGCCATTTTTCCATATTTGCTTGTTGCTGCTCTTTCAGTACGAGGTAAGCCACCAATCTTTTCTCACCGGGAACATCCTCTCTTGCCACAACGACGACTTCGCTCACATACGGGTGTTGCCGCAGACGGGCTTCGATTTCCCCCAGTTCGATTCGAAATCCGCGAACCTTGACTTGATAATCGGTACGCCCCAAAAATTCCAGCTGACCATCTGTTCGATAGCGTACCAAATCCCCCGTCTTGTACAAACGGGCTTCTGAATGGTCACGAAAAGGATGAGGAATAAAACGTTCCTGAGTCAGTTCGGGTTTGTTCAAATACCCTCGTGACAACCCAAATCCGCCCAGATACAGTTCTCCTGGAACCCCTATCGGCACCCGTTCCAAATGAGCATCCAATACATAAGCCTCTGTATTTGCAATCGGGCATCCAATGGACGGGCTTCTGGGGTCGTCTTTTTCAATGAGTGCAAATGTCGAATACGTTGTATCCTCAGATGGGCCATATAAATTATATACTTTCTCCACTGTTCCCAATTGATACAATTGTCGAACCAATGTTTGTGGCAGTGGCTCTCCTGCCAGATTGACCACTTTTACGGATGACGGAAATCCACCTATCTTCAGCAGTTCTTTCGCCGCTGAAGGAACAGTGTTGACCAAGGTCACTTGATGACGAGCAGCCAAATAAGGCAACTCCAGGGCATTGTCTGCCAAAATAACCATTCCACCACAACCGAGCGGCACAAAAATCTCAAATACTGACAAATCAAAACAGACGGATGTAGCGGCCAAAACGCCTTTTAGCTCATCAGGCAAAAATACATGGTACGCCCACTGGATAAGGGTAACTGTGCTCCGATGCTCGATCATAACCCCCTTTGGGTTTCCTGTTGAACCCGAAGTATAGATCACATAAGCCAGATGTTCAGGTTGAACTTCGCTTTCTGTATTCTTGATCGATTTTTCCCTGATCAGCTGCTGATCCCGATCCAAACAAACCACCATCGCTGAAGTATCAGGCAACTCAGAAAGCAACTTCTCCTGCGTAAGAAGTACTTTTACCCGAGAGTCTTCCAACATGTAAGCAATTCGTTCTTTCGGATAGGCAGGATCGAGTGGCACATACGCCCCTCCTGCTTTTAAAATCCCCAGTAACCCGACAATCAAGTCTGTGGATCGCTCCATACAAATACCTACGAGTACTTCAGGACCGACTTCCATACTTCTCAGATAGTGGGCCAACTGGTTCGCTCGCTCATTTAACTCCCGATATGTCAAAGACTCTGTATCCGTGAGAAGTGCCACTTGATTCGGTGTTTGTTGAGCCTGTTGTTCAAATAACTGATGGATACAAACCGGCCTGATGTCCAAAGCCGTTTCATTCCACTGATCCAGTTGACGCCGTTCTTGCTCGCTTAACAACGGCAGCTTGCTGATTACCTGCGTCGGTGTTGAGACAATTCCCCACAGTAACGTAACAAAGTTATCAGCCATCCGCCTGATCGTACTTTCATCAAATAGATCTGTATTATATTCAAAAGCAGCGAGAAGCTGATCCCTTTTCTGATACATCATCAAGGTTAAATCAAATTTCGAAGTTTTGTGCTCCATCCCAATGGTTTCCACTTGGAGACCGGGCACTGTTTCCAATACTTCCGGTAAATCCTGCAAACCAAACATCACTTGAAACAGGGGAGAATAGCTCAAACTTCGCTCAGGTTGCAGTTCATGCACCACTTGTTCAAACGGAATATCCTGGTTGGCATAGGCTTCTACAGCCACATTTCGGACACGGTGCAAAAACTCGCGAAAACTTGGATTCCCCGATAAATCGGTACGGAAGACCAGTGAATTGACAAAGAATCCCACCACATTTTCTACTTCTGGATGATTTCGGCCTGCTACCGGACTACCCACAGCAATGTCCGACTGACCCGTATAACGGCTGAGCAACACCTTGAATGCGGCAAGTAATGTCATAAACAGGGTCGTTCCTTCTTGCCGGCTCAATTTCCGCAAGGCAGTCACTAACTCATCGGGAATGATTTGTTGATACGTTGTCCCTTTAAATGTTTGCTCAGACAAGCGTGGACGATCTGTAGGCAGTTCCAACACGGGAACGTTTTTCAATTTTTGTTTCCAATAGACCAATTGCTGCTTCATCGCATCTTTCTGTAACCAAACTTTTTGCCATTCCGAATAATCCGCATATCGTACGGGAATCTCAGATAGATCAAGTGTTGTACGACCTTCGATATACGCTGCATAGAACTGGAACAACTCACGTACCAAAATCTCCATCGACCAACCGTCTGAAATGATATGATGCATATGCAACAATAACAACCATTCTCCATCTGCAACACGCAATAAGTGAACCCGCAGTAACGGACCCCGCTGCAAATCAAAGGGTTCTGCCGCTTCCCGATGCACGAAACTCATGGCTTCTTTCTCAGGATCTGTCGTTTGCCGTAAATCTTTGACAGTCCAGCTGATCTTTATTTCATCAGTGAGTATCTGGACAGCCTGACCGTCGATTTCCGTAAACCTCGTACGCAAAGCCTCATGCCGCTGTACCAGTTGCTCCATACTCCATTTCAACGCATCACAATGTAAAGTCCCTTTGAGTCGCAAGAGAAATGGGATATGATAAGCTGCCAATTGTGGGTTCAAGCGGTGCAAAAACCATAAGCGTTGTTGCGCATAAGACATCGGGATCATTTTTTTGGAGGAATCCGTCCGTTCCAGTCGCAAGAGCCTGTGATGATGTTCTGTCTGGCTTCGATCAATCCATTCCACCAATTCCCTGACCGTCGTTTTCTCAAAAAGTATACTCACTGACAAGTCCAAACCAAACATTTGATTGATCCGGGAAACAATTTGCCCCGCCAACAGCGAATGACCACCTAATGCGAAAAAATCATCATTAAGCCCTACTTTTTCAAGCTTCAGCACCTTGCCCCAAATCTCAGCCACCTGTTTTTCTGTTTCTGTTTGTGGAGTCAAGTATGCTTCTGTATCCATTTCAGGAACAGGTAAAGCATGCCGGTCGATCTTTCCATTTGGCGTTAACGGAAACGAATCCAAAACCACATACACTGTCGGAACCATGTATTCAGGCAATTTCCCCTTTAAATAAGAGCGCCAATCGTCCAATTTTTCTCCACTAATGACCAGATAGGCAACCAGCCGTTTCTCGCCACTTTCATCCTCATGTGCCATGACCAATGATTCCCGTACTTTTGGATGCTGGTTCAGAACTGCTTCAATTTCTCCCAATTCAATCCGGTATCCTCGAATCTTGACTTGATGATCCAGCCTGCCTAAAAACTCCAGATTCCCATCTTCCAGGTAACGGACCAGATCCCCTGTCCGGTAGAGCTTTGCTCCCGGATCAGAATGAAAGGGGTGGGGGATAAACCTTTGCTTGGTTAATACTTCACGCTGGAAATACCCTTGCGCCAGCCCTGCTCCACCCACATACAGCTCGCCTGGTACGCCAATGGGAACCGGTTGTAAATAAGCATCCAAAACGTAAACTTCCGTATTCGCAATCGGCCGACCAATAGCCGGAACGGTCTTTCGTCTTATTCCTTTAGGCACTTCAAACATGGTGGTAACCACTGTATTTTCGGTAGGACCATAATGATTCACCACATCAATCGGGAAATCATGGGGTGGATAAAAGCGCAACTGGTCTCCACCTGTCAAAAGCTTCCGCAACGTCACTTGCTTCGGCCAATCCAACCACAACACACTTTCCAATAATGGTGTTGGCAAGAAGCTTATGGTAATCTGATTCTCAATCAGCCATTCTTTTAGAGCAAGAGGAGACATCCGCACTTCCTCATCTGGAATGTATAAAGAGGCACCTGCTGTCAACGCTGGCCAAATCTCCCAGACAGAAGCATCAAAGGCTGTACCTGCCAATAAAGTCATACGGTCTTCTGAAGTCACTTGATAAGTCCGCAAATGCCAAAAGATCAGATTCAAGATGGAGCGGTGACTGATCATGACCCCCTTTGGCTGCCCAGTGGAACCAGATGTATAAATCATATAAGCCAGATCATCCAACGTGTCATTTGCCTGGATGGACCCTTCACTTTCTCTGGCAATCTCCTCCTCATCCAGATCCAGACAAATCAGCCGTTTTGATCCACCTTCCAACTTATCTATCAGATGAGATTTTGTGATAATGAGCGACACACAGGAATCCTGTAACATATAGGCGATGCGCTCTTTCGGGTACGTTGGATCGATCGGTACATATGCGCCGCCCGCTTTTAAAATCCCGAGTAAACCAACAACCAAATCACACGACCGTTCCAAACAAATGGCCACAAAATCACCTGAACGGACTCCCCGTTTCTGTAAATAATGGGCAAGCTGATTTGCATTCCGATTCAATTCACCATAGGTAAGCTGACCGTTCTGACTTACTACAGCCAATCGATTAGAGATCTTTTCAGCTTGTTGCTCAATCCATTGATATACATACCGATCTTGTGGATATGACTTCTCTGTTTGGTTCCAACTGCGAATTAACTGTTCTTCTTCACTCGTTAAGATGGAATATGTACGAATCGTTCCCTCTGGACGCATCACACTTTCTTCCAACAAACGAAGAAAATGTTGTGCCATTCGCTGAATCTTGTCTTGATTAAAAAGTTTGGAGTCATATGTAAAACGGGCGATCCATTGATTCTCATGCTGCAAGATACCCAATTTCAGTTCAAACGACGGACTGCCCCCATGGTCATCCTTCTGATCAGTTAACCATGCAAACTGTACAGCGAAAAGGGACAGACCTTTCTCTGTTTCCAATCCAAGCTCTTTGACGATCGACTTAAAGGAACCCGTCACATGCTGAAGCGACTTGTCTACCTTTTGACGAACCTGCTTGATCCAGTCATAAAATCTGGGATTTTCAATTCCTTTCATCCGAAACAAAACAGGATAAGCTCCTCCGTCCAATGCGCCACCTACCACCATATCCTTTTGACCACTATAACGAAGAAGCAAAATTTTAAATAGAGAAAAAACCGTGACCGAAAAAGGGACACCCATCTCCCTGCTGAACCCCTCTAATTTTCCCATCCATCTCTGCGGGAGTTCTACCTCTATCTTAGCCTGTTCAAACGGTTCATTGAGTGAACGCGGATAATCGGTTGGCAATTGTAATGCGGATGCCCCGCGTAATACATGTCTCCAATATGACAGTTCTTCTACAGGAACCGACAGCAACGGATTATGCAAGTTCATTTATGTACCCTCCGAAGAATATAATCTCATCAATATATGATTTATTTTGTTCAGGTATATTTTTATTCCTAATCCATCGATTGTGACCATAATTTGTAATCGAACAAGGAAGAAAATTTTTGACTAGGCAGTTATTTTATAATTATATATTTTTACTGTATTATTTTTATACAAAATAGACATTGTTTAATTTGTATTTGAAATGAACTCTTTTTAAACCCAGATAAACCAAGCGTTCTATGAAAACTTATGCATCCAGCGAAAAATCATCTGATTAAATTTTATTTTATACTATTAAAAGGACAGCGAATTGTCAATATATTTTTTATGTGAGATCAATTCGATATTCAACCTAAATGGGATATATTCAATTTAAAAATATTATAAATATTCATTCCAAACTCTTGGTCAGGGCGATTTTTTTAATAAAACAAAGCGGAGGGATGTGTTCCCTCCTCCGTGACGATTTCTGTACCATCACAACCACTCCGAAAGGAACCCATCCCGAAATGCGAGAGAAAACACATATTTTCAGATAGCTTAAAAACAGGTTTTTTCACTTGATCACAGAAAAAAGCCACCCGCATTTTCCGGATGGCTTCTCTAGCTTTATTTTACTTCCTTTTTCAACTCATCAAACTGGATTTCATGAAGTGGAATCACTTTCGTTTTCTTCACCCATTTATATCCTAACCAGATCACAAGGAAGACAGGTAATGTAATATACGTTTCCGCCATTTCCAGCCAGTTTCCCTGTTGAATGGCTTCGATGTTTTGTCCCAGAATGATAACCATACACAGTGCAAAAGCAAACAAGGGACCAAATGGATACCATTTTGCCCGATACGGCAAATCATTCAAATCTCTGCCCTGTGCCACATACGCTTTACGGAAACGATAATGGCTAATGGCAATCCCTACCCAGGCAATAAATCCGGACAATCCCGAAGCGTTAATCAACCAGGTATAGACGGTTTTATCTCCAAACAAAGATGACAGGAAGGTCAGGGCACCTACTAAAGCAGTCAAAAGCAGAGCAAAAATCGGTACACCCCGTTGGTTGAGTTTCGCAAAAATTTTGGGCGCCTGTCCTTCTTTAGCCAAGCTCCATAACATCCGGGTTGCCACATACATGCCAGAGTTTCCAGCAGATAACACAGATGTTAATATAACCGCATTCATGACAGAAGCTGCAAATGCAAGACCTGCACGTTCAAACACCAGGGTAAATGGACTGTAAGCCACACTCTCACTTTCATTGAGCAAACGGGGATCGGTATAAGGAATCAAAAGCCCGATCACAAAAATCGCCAACACGTAAAAGAGAAGAATGCGCCAGAACACTTGTCTGATCGATTTGGGTACATTTTCTCGCGGATTTTCACTTTCACCTGCAGCTACACCAACAATCTCCGTTCCCTGGAAGGAAAATCCGGCAATCATAAACACACCCAGAATGGCAAAGAACCCACCGTGGAAAGGACCTCCATCCAAGGCAAAGTTTTTAAAGCCAATCGCTTCGCTACCCATGATTCCAAAAATGGTTAATACTCCGACGATCAAAAAGATAATGACGGTTGCTACTTTAATGAAGGAAAACCAATATTCAGACTCTCCATAAACCCGTACAGAGACATAGTTCAGGAGGAATAGCAGAACCAGAAAAATCGAGCTCCAGACGATCGAACTTACTTGCGGGAACCAATATTGCATGAGCATGGAAGCTGTGGCAATATCAACAGCCAAGGTGATCGCCCAGTTATACCAATAGTTCCATCCCAATGCAAATCCCAAAGCCGGATCAACAAACTTCGATGAATACGTACTGAATGATCCTGAAACAGGGATAAATGTGGTCAACTCACCGAGGCTCGTCATTAAGAAGTAAACCATGATTCCAATCACGATATAAGAGAGTAATGCACCACCTGGTCCAGCATCATGAATGACTTTCCCGCTTGCCAAAAACAAACCGGTACCAATCGCTCCGCCAATGGCGATCATTGACATGTGTCGCGCTTTTAGTTTACGCTGTAATTGTGTGTTACTTGTTTTTTCCATCCTTTTCACCTTCACTTCTAAAATAAAAAATACCGTCCGAAAATATAGGACGGTATTTTTGTTTCAAAAACCCGTACCCCATACTTTCGTGAAATAGCCCTCCACGATTACTTGCCCAGTAATCGTGACAGTCCTGCCCCTATTCGGAAACAGCACCAGCTTGTCCCGCCCAGAGAAAGCAAGACAAACTTCGGCGACTTTTCCTTTCTTCAAATAGTCATCGATCTCTCTGTATCTCCTACTTGAATACTGATAAAAGCCGCTCCTCTACTTCATCGAATGATGTCAGGGTCAATATTCATTTATTAGCTTTATATATAAAATAACTAATTAATAAAATAAAGTCAATCGGTATTAATTTACATTAGTCAATAAATATATAAATTTATATTTGTAAAAAAGGATATTTCCAATAAACGCGGGCATGAAATCATCATCATCCCAAACCGCTATCCAAGCGAAAAGAAACCGCTTTCTATTCTTTTTGTACTCAATCTTTCTCTCTCAAAAATTTGATCCCTTTTGCTGTCAGGTTCATTCTTTTATTCAAAATATAAAATAAAGCTTTATTAATATAAATAAAAACCCGGAATCTTTACATTTGAGAGATCCTGGATCTAGCTTGTTGACAAATTTACCGTTATATACCAGGGTTGTTGACAGCCACATCCAGCATCTTCACATTCGAAAGATCCCAGGTTTTTTAGATTTTTTATCTTAATTCTTTACGCTTCCCATTTTCCATCCATAAACATTGAACAACATGAGCCAGTCCGCAATGGTACGATCTTTTGTGTCATTGGAATGATAGGTAACATAGATGCCCATGTTATCTTTTTTAGTAATCGCTGCTGAGTGCTCGATATCTTTATCCCCATCAAAGTCTACATTGATGATGTCCCCAATCTCCAACTCTTCTGCTTTATTTGCCAGTTCGGCTCTTGTCTTGAAATGTCTGAAAAATCCGTTTGCAACTCCCCAGGAGATGGATGGCTTCTGATCCGAGTAGTACCAAACGGTCGAACCGGATCTGACCTGCTTGATTCCGCCCACTTTCACAATCTGTGACGCAAAATTGGTACAATCGGCCCAGCAATCATAGCATCCACCATTCGCTCGACTGTAGTAGCCATACTCTTCATTGTTTCGCTTGTTCCACCATTTATAAGCATATTCCCTTGCCATAAAACGATGATATCCATTGTTTGCAATCACGTCAGGCGACTGGATCTTTCCTTTTGGAGAGTAAGATTTGGGAACGGCCAGTTTTGGACTGTCCGGGATTGGCAATAATCCTTGCAGTTCTTCTTCTTCATCTGGAGTGATGGTTCCCAAACGCCATTTTTTCTCCAATTCCCTAATCCGCTGATTTTTCCATTTGTTTTCATATACATCTACATATTTCGCATAGGCTACCATCGTCTTTTGTTGATAAGGAGTCAAATGTTCGAGATTCAATGCTGCCATATAAACCACTTCTCTGAATTTGGCATCATTGATATCCGGTTTTACCTGGATGTTCAATTTTTGTGCCAATTTTTGTGCGATTTTTACGGCAACTTGATGATCTTTTGGCAATGGTACATCCTTTTCTTTATAATAAGCAACAGGCACTGTTAGCTCGCTTTTCAGCATGAAGTTTTCCAATAAGGATTGTGATAAGGCAGGAATTGACTGGACTTCGCCATAAGCTGCCATTGGTGCCAAAATCATCAGCGAAATCATTCCCACCATTGACCAGATCAACGAGCATCTTTTCAACACAAACCCTCCATTTCAAACGATGTAAGATAATGGCAATTTACTATACCTTTATTCCACAATGAATATTAAATACCTCTTTTCTTTCCAAAAATAGAAGCACCCTCATGCAGGGTGCTTATCCTTACAAAGAATCCAGATCCTTTTCCAGATGAATGTATTGTTCTTTCACCTTTGCTTCCACTAGCTTCAAATGAGCGACATCGATCTGCTCTGATAAAATATACATCATGCTTTGATAATAATCTTGACAGTCCATAGAAACTTTCTGTTTGACCGCTGTTAGTCCATCCTGCCATTCTTCACGATAATGAGCGAACAATCGTTCCTTTTGCTCCTTGATATAGCTTTCAACTTCCTGCTCCAAAATCTTTTTCACTTCGTCCCTCATACTGGCTCTTTCATTTTTCTCAAAAAAGGATTTTGCATTTTTAAAGTGGGACAACGCTTTTTTAAATGCGGACAGATCAAGGGATGGAAATGGCTCCAAAAAGGTTGGAGTTGTATAGCCATGCTCGATTTCGACCGAAAATGGCAGTTCTCCATTAATCTGTTTACACGCTGCGACCATTCGTTCCAACTGTTCCATCAACTTCTTATCCAACCATTTTTCCAGGCGCAATGAAGTTGCACGCAATTCCTGCATCACATCATGACGAATAAAATCGAGCAATTCCAGAAGGCAATCATAGAGTTTTTGCTTGATCTGCCCCAGATCTCCTCGCAATGTGCCAGGATTGAAGATTTCAATGAACACATCATTATATCGCAAAAAGACCCGCTGTTTGACATAATAAAGCAGTTCTTCGATTTCTTTGTCCAATGCATACGCAACAGCACTTGCATTCCATTCTTTTATCACATCGGATACCTGGGCTTGTTCAAGAGACACTTGCTTCTTCTTCGCCTCTTTTTCTTCATGACTCTGTAAAGTCGAACGAATGAAATTTGCAAGCATCGTTTTCGCCCGTTCGATATTCCCAACCAATTGGCGTAAAGAAACCAACAACAAATCTCTCATGATAAAAGAAGTAAATGCTTTCTCAAACATCTCCATTCCTGAATTTTTTTCCGCCCATATCCCCTGTTTCTCACGCAAAGCAAGAAGACTGGAGACTGCAAACATTCTTGGATGACGAATTCCATACTGCAACAATTGTTCTTTCAAATATTGCTGAACGGCTTCCAGCTCTTCTTCAGACGAGGCCAAATCCGCTGCATTCATAATGAAAAACATTTTATCCATCGAAAAGGTATCTTTGACTCGCCCCAGTTGGATTAAAAACTCCCGATCTGCGCGAGAAAAAGCATGATTATAATAGGTGACATATAAAATCGCATCCGCATCCCGGATATATTCAAAAGCCACTCCCGTATGCCGGGCATTGATTGAATCCGCTCCCGGTGTATCAACCAAGGTTATCCCATATCGCGTCCATAAACAATCATAGTAGAGCTCAGCCAACTCAACAAAACAGGATTTCTCCTCATTGGCCACATATTCGGACCACTCATCCACGGTCACTGAAACACTTGAGCCCAATTTTTCCTGTACAGCCGGATATCCATTTCGTACTGCACGCAAAAAAGCAAAGCTCATTTTCTGTCTTGCGTTTGGCTCTGATATTTGGAGCAGATCAGGTATTGTCCGAATCGCTTCTTCCAGGGTGTTCACTTTTCGTTGAAACAACTGAAAAACATATTGCAAATCCTGAAGCAATGCTTCCCTTGATTTGAAATAGACTACCGCTTGTCCATGATGGTGCTTTTCGGTAGGTGGGCACACTTTAGTAATCGTCGCTGTTGTTGGATTTGGAGAAACAGGCAGGATGCTTTCACCGATCAAAGCATTGGCAAAGGAAGACTTACCTGCACTAAATGCTCCAAATAATGCCACCGTAAATTGCCTATCCGCTACACGTTTTCTTTTCGTGATCAGTTCCTTGCGAACAGACTCCAATCCTGTCACGCCATCGATCAGCTTCGTCACCGCATCTACACGATCCAGGATGCTTTTTATCTGTTCAGATATCTCTTGGGAAGATGAGGCTGGCTCCTCTTTCAACATCTCCTCTTCCTTCACTGGTATCGCGGAGACAGATGACCGGGAAATCCATTGATCCTTTCGAAGCTGTATCTGTTCTTCGGTCAACCAGGTTTCCAGATCCAGCTCAGGCCCTTCCAGTTCACCATTTATAAAGGCTACCAAACTTTCGTGATAAGTTTCCTGATCCTGCTTGAGTTTCATCAGCTCTTGACCCGCTATGAGTGCTCTTTCCCACTGCTGGATCAACGATCCCAATCGGCTAATCTCTGCAGTATATCTGGCTTCCAATCTGTCCTTAAACATGTCATAGATTTGTTGGCTCCACTGACGATATCTTCTCTTCAATTCATTGGCCAGATCTTCACAGTATTGCAAAAGATAATTCCCGCTTAATCCCGCTCCCGTTTTCACCATCTCTTCCAAAATCCCCGGTGACAAAGAGATAGAGGATTGGTAGATTTGAGCGGCTACCTCTTCTGAATCCAGCTGCTGCTCCTTAAAAAAGGTGTGGATCGCCTGTTTGACATGTGTATCAAGCTGGGTCTTGACGATTTGTGCCAGCTTATCAAAGAAGGCCTGTTTCCGCCGCGCTTTTTCCTGTTCGGTTTTACTTTTGGAAAACAGGAACCCCACTTTAAAATGTGGTTGGATCGATTCCAGATACTGCTCTGCAAGCTCTCGTACCTCATAAGGCATAAGGTATGCATTCTGCAGAATGGATTCGATTTGTTTTTTATACTTTGTCCCGATTTCATTTCTCTGTTGTTTGATTTGCTCTTGTTGCTGCTTAAGATGGGTCAATTTTTGTTCGATATCCGTTAATCGGTCTGTCTCATCAACCAGCTGGGCCTGGAGTTTTTTAACCCGTGGTTTGTCTCGTTCTTCGATATAACGCAGATGTTCTTTAATCAAATACTCTGCTTCATGATAGGCACTTTCCAATAAAAGTGTTTGCCGCTGTTCGATCAGCTGTTGGATAAACTGTTTAAATGAGTCCAATTGATTTTGCGAATGCTGGCGATTGCGTAAAGAAGTATAAAAAATGCCTTCTACTTGCAGATTCCAGTTTTGAAAAGATTCTTCCACACTTGCCTGATAAGCTGAAAATGGCAATTCTTCTTCCCGATGCTTGTCAATCTGGTTGATGACCAGATAGACACACTTATTCCGTTGGGTTAATTCTTTGATAAATAGATAATTTTCTTCTGATTGAACGTGGTTATAATCCATCATGTAAAAAATGACATCTGCCAGATGCAATGCCGACTCAGTCGCCATGCGGTGCGCATCATCGGTTGAGTCAATACCGGGCGTATCCAAAAAACTGACCCCTTCCGGGATATTGCTTTTATCTTTAAATACATGAACGGCAATTACTTCTTCTCCGTTTTTGCACAACTGTTTCAGCTCTTTTTCTGTATAACTGCCTTCATACGTATATTTTTCTCCCGAACTTAAGAATAAAGTGACCCGTTCTGGACCTGCCTGGATTTTGACGATATTGGCACTCGTCGGAATCGGACTGGTTGGTAAAAGATCCTCTCCATATAGCTCATTGAGCATGGTTGATTTCCCTGCAGAAAAGTGACCGCAAAAAGCAAGAATGAATTCATTTTTATGCACTTTTCGCATAAGCTCCAGCAGCTTCAAGTGATGGTTGGTGTCACCTTGCTGTTCCATTTGTTGAACAAGAGCTCCCAGTCGTTGAACCATCTCCCGTTGTTTATTTCCGATCATTTGCCGTTTTCCTTTCTTCCCTATTTTCTTGCTCCATCAATTTTCAGGAAATGAACATTTCTATGATATCATCCTTGATCCAAAATAAAAAAGTCTCCACAACAATATGGAGACTTTCCTTTTAATTATGATAGGCTCGAACTTCCAAAAGCTGGTCTACAGTAACAAACTCAAAACCTTTACTTTTCAGCTGTTGAATGACTTGCGGCAGGACGGATACAGTCGCACTACGGTTACCACCTGCATCGTGGAATAAAATAATGCTTCCTGGTTGTGTTTCTTTCTGGATGACATCCACGATTTGCTGTGGCGTTCGCCCCGGTTTCCAATCCACTGTATCCACATCCCAGTTTATAATCACATAACCTTCCTTTTTCAGTTTTTCTTCAATTCCTTTTGTCGCACCATAAGGCGGCCGCAAAAACAGAATATCTTTCCCGGATGCCTTTTTAATCTCTTCTTTCGTTTTTTTCAAGTCTTCATGAAGCTGTTGAGGTGTCAATTTCGGCAGTTCCTTGTGTTCCCAAGAATGACTGCCAATAGCATGCCCTTCATCAACTTCCTGTTTAACCAAATGCGGGAATCGTTGGACATTCTTTCCAATTAAAAAAAAGGTCGCTTTAATATTATTTTCACGCAATATATTCAGGATTTGGGTCGTAAATCTGGGATCTGGACCATCATCAAATGTGAGTGCCACCCGTTTCTTTTGTTTCGGTCCATTAAAGACAATATGTCTTCTCTCGATCTTCTTCAATTTCTCAAACTCTGCCTGGGTGAGCAATGGATTCAGTTTTACTTTCTGTTCCTGGCTATTTCCTGCACCAAACTGTTGCTGCTCTTCTGCTTGCGGTCCCTTTTTACTCATTGGATCCTCTGATTTATGTATAATTCGACATCCAGTCATCAGTAAACTAATCGTTAATAAAGCGACTCCTGCACGGAAGAACTTCCCCACTCTGCTCACTCCTAGTTTCTCTCTAAACTGAGTAAAAAAGTTGCCATGATGCCATTCATATGGCAGAGGCCAATTTTTCACATAAAAAAAGAAGGTTTATACAGAAGATCCAAACCTCTCCTCGACTCCTAAAATAAAGGGATGACTCTTATATTCTATCATAATTTCTGGTTAATTTAAGTAGTTTACAAGATAAATTATAGCAAATCATTGAAATATTTCATGACGTTCTATCTATGATGTTGCAAAATAATTTCCAAACTTTGATCGCACTTCATCCAACTGTTCGGAAGAAAGGCATTTGGAAGCTCCCAGTATACTGGCTCCAAATGCAATTTGTGCCACATACTCAATCAATTCCGCCCGCCGATAAGCATCTGCCATCGTTTTTCCTACAGCTATGACACCATGATGTTCCAGCAATGCACCATTGGCATTTTCCAATGCCTGCATGGCGTTTCTAGCCAATTCTTCTGAACCGTAAATCGCATAAGGAGCTACAGGAACCTCATTCCCAATATCTGCTACCAGATAATGAACGGCAGGAATCGCTTTTCCGACTGCAGCAAACATGGTGGCATAAGGCGAATGGGTGTGAACAATCGCCTGAATATCTGAACGCCCTAGATAAATCCAACGATGCATCGGCGTTTCGGAGGACGGACGCTGTGATCCGGTAATCACCTTTCCGGTTTCCAAATCTACTTCCAGTAAATCAGCGACTTCCATCTGATCATAGGGAATAGCTGAAGGAGTAATCCACATCGTATTCTTTTCCGGATGACGGATGCTTACATTTCCAGTCGTTCCTGTTACCAGACCTTCCTGTACCAGTTTTCGCGCATATCGAATCACTTCTTCCAATTTCACGGATGAACCCCTCCACTTGGTCTGTCAACTACCTCAATCATTTTATCATGAGAGAGTTCGGAAGATAAACGATCGATATCAATGAGAAGAATAGAAAAAGCTACCTGTTTAAGCAGGTAGCTGAAATCGTTGACAAACCCGGTTTTCCTTTTCCAGTTGAACGACTTCTTGCTCGTTTTTAAGCAACGGGAGTGAAACGGAAAAGGAAAACCGGCATATAACGGATACTTTGTCAAGCAGATTAAGCTACCTATTTAAGTAGGTAGCTAAGCATCAGTCAAAACGGAATCGATCGGGATGTTGGCCGAAGCGGTGGTCCTGATTCATCTGATCGATTTTCTCCATGTCTTCCGGTGCCAGTTCGAAATCAAAAATATCCGCATTCTCAGCAATTCGCTCAGGACGAACTGATTTTGGAATGGTCACCACCTGATGCTGCAGATCCCAACGCAAAATAATTTGAGCGGGCGTTTTTTGATACTTGGCTGCTAACTCCACCAGCGTCGGATGATCCAATTGATTCCCTCTCATTAGCGGACTCCATGCTTCTAGCTGAATGCCTTCATTCCGACAATAGCTTAACAGTTCTTTCTGGGTGAGTAATGGATGGAATTCGACCTGGTTCACCATGGGTTTCATCTCACTAACAGCTTTCAAGTCTTCCAAATGATGAATCAGAAAATTGCTCACGCCAATCGCCCGAACCCAACCGTCTCGGTACAATTTCTCCAATGCACGCCAGGTTTCTGGAAATTTTTCCTTCACTGGCCAGTGAATCAAGTATAAATCGATGTAGTCCACATCCAGTTTTTTACGGCTTTCTTCAAAAGCACGCAGTGTTTCTTCATAGCCTTGATCTGTATTCCAAACCTTTGTGGTCAGGAAAATCTCTTCACGTGGAATACCTGATTCTTTCATCGCTTTTCCTACACTTTCCTCGTTTTGATATAATGCTGCTGTATCAATACTGCGATAACCCAGTTCCAACGCTGTTTTTACTGCCTGTTTCACTTCATTTTCTTCTTTTACTTTATAGGTTCCAAGACCAAGCCAGGGCATCTTTACACCATTGTATAAGGTAACGGTATCTGATATATGCCGAGTCAATGCAATTCCTCCTTTATTTGCCCAATTTTCTCATAAACTTTTCCGGTTGATTCAGTGGTTCAAATCCATATTTCGCATACAATGAATGCGCATCTCTTGTCGCCAGCAAAAACTTCTTTACTTGCACTTCCGGCAGGGAAACGATGAATTCTACCAACCATTTTCCCAAACCTTTGCCTTGGAATTCGGGCAACACAAATACATCGGCCAGATAAGCAAACCTTACCGTATCTGTCATGACCCGTGCAAAACCGATCTGCCTGTTCTGATAGTATAAACCAAAAACAAGGGAAGAGTGTTCAATCATCCTGGCTACCTGATCACGTGCAATCCCTTTGGCCCAATATGATTCCTGAGATAGATAGCGATGGATCACATCAAGATCCAGCAGGCTACGATCGGTCGAGATCAGATAATCCCCTTTTCTCTCTTCATAGATCGTAGAAATCATCATGAAAACCCCCTATAAAAAAACCCTCCAGCCAATGAATGACTGAAGGACATATTTGTATGTATATGAAAGAAAGCCAGATTCATAACAGACAGGAAAAATGATGAGCGGACAGCATGGCATGAAGCTTTCTTTCTTTCAAATCGATCATAAATAAAACTGAAACAACAGTCAATGCATATTTTTACTATTAAAAAATAATAATTATTTTCTAAAATGTGCAGAACAAGTAAAATTCACCAAAATGCAAATAAGATCGATTCCTGTTCAGCCAAAATCAAACAAATGTTTAACAAGCTGCCCCAAGGGAAAATGGTTAACAGTATTCCTATCACAAAGGGGATGAAAGGATGCAACCCGTCAATCCATTTTCACCCGATTTCAAAGAACATGCTTATGAAATTTATCAGGAACTGCGTGAAAAGGATCCGGTTCATCAAATTACGATGCCGAATGGAAATATAGCCTGGATTATCAGTCGATATCATGACGCTGTCTCCCTGTTAAAAGACAAACGTTTACAAAAAAATCCCCGAACTGTCTTTTCTGCCGAACAGTATCAACAAGCCTTTCCTTTTCCAGAAATGCGCCTGTTTATCGAACATATGCTAAACAGCGACCCTCCTGATCACACCCGTTTGCGCTCGCTGGTTCAAAAAGCGTTTACCCCCCGTATCATCGAAAATTTACGTCCCCGCATTCAAGAAATTGCTGACCAACTTTTAGAGTCCGTGGAAGCCCAGGGCCATATGGATATCATTCAGGATTATGCTTTTCCCCTCCCTATTATCCTGATCTCGGAGTTATTGGGTATTCCAACAGAAGACCGAAATCAATTTCGCCAGTGGTCCAATGCCGTCATATATGCCTTTAACCAACCGGAGCGACTGAAGCAGGTGTTGCCTGAAATTCGTGCTTTCCATGCCTACCTCCAAACATTCATCACAAAACGCCGCCAAAATCCTCAAGATGACCTGACATCCGAGCTGATCCGAGCCGAAACAGAAAACGAAAAGCTCTCTGAAAAAGAGTTATACTCGATGCTCTTTCTTTTAATCATTGCTGGACATGAAACAACCGTAAACCTCATTGGAAACAGTGTCTTTTCCTTATTACAGCATCCCGATCAATGTGAAAAGCTGAAAAAAGAACCTGCTTTCATTTCGTTAGCCGTTGAAGAGTTTCTCCGTTATATGAGTCCAGTGGAGTTTGCCACAAATCGCTGGGCCATCGAAGATATCCAGCTTCACGGAAAAACGATTAAAAAACAGGACCTTGTCCTGATTTCGATTGCTTCAGCCAATCGGGACCCAGCCAAATTTACCCATCCTGAAAAGCTCGATATCACCCGTGAAAAAAATGAACATATCGCTTTTGGACATGGGATTCATTTCTGCCTGGGCGCCCCTTTGGCACGCTTGGAAGGGCAAATTGCCATTCAAACACTGCTTCAGCGAATACCAGCATTTGAGTTGGCTGTTACACGTCAAGAACTAAAATGGCAGTCCACCTTCCTGATGCGTGGACTTCAACATCTTCCCATTCGTTTTTAGGCTTTGCACTGCCATCCTGTGAACCAGGGCTACTTTTGAACAACAAGGGTTCCTTTTCCATTCGCGACCGGACCTCTCAAAAGTTCGAGCAAAAGTCGTACAATTGGATAAGGAACCTTATTTTTGTCATCAATACTTCCCGAGCTCGGGAACATGATCATCATGAAGGGGTATTGATTATGGAGTGGTACCAAAATGTAAATGCAGATGCCAAAGTAGCTTATTTATTAACCTTGACAGAAAAAATCATGGATAAAATCGAAAATTACGAATGGTATCATCTAGTAAGAAAAATGATGGACATGTGCTGGGAATGGGTAGAAGAGAAGAAGCATAGTGGAGACGAACTTCATGAGAGGTTCGATGATGAAGATGATGGGTTAATTTTGATTGAAGGATATGATGAAATAGAAGAAAATTCTCAAGCCGAGTTCGTCTTGTTTTGTATAATCGATGCAGTATGTTACGCTATATGGCAAGCCTATCAATATGAAAAGTCAGATTATATTCCACAATACCTAGAAATGGAAAGTGATCAATCCATTGATCAGTTCATGGAAAAAATAAGAAAAGTCGATGGGTATCAAGAGGAATGGACAGAACATTTAAAACAGTATTTGCTCGAACTTTATTCACCAGCAAGCAGTGATAAAAAGATAAAAAAAGACGAGATTTTGAGTCAGATTTGAATTTGTCGGAATTAGCTTAAAAGAAGGCTTGCCCCTGTGTAAAGGGGATAAGCCTTTTTGTATACTTACCCAAATGCCTATAGCATTCCCTTGATGCTTTATCACAATAAAGTCAAAATAAAATTTGGTATCCCGAATTTTTTGAGCATAAGCCCCTGCGATGCGGAGGGGTGGCTTGGGGGGTTAATATATTTCAGGAAATTGAGAATAAATTTGGCGTATTTACGATCTTAATGGCAACTATTCTGAAAAAAACAGCCGGTGATGTCCCGGCCATGATTTATTTTACTCGCTTGATCAAAATCTCTTCTTCTCCCTCATCCAATAACTTTTCAACTGTCTTCATCTGAATGGAGCGGTAAGCGGTCCACACTTCTTCTTTCCATTCTCCGTCGACTTTTTTCAGGATCTGATAGGTATATACTGGCTGAGGTTGTTGTTGGTTACTCGGTGGTACATATTTGACTCCAAAATACTCGCAAACTCCCATGGCTGTCTGCTCAGCTGACTCCCGTTGAAATCCTTCATCTCGCATCAATTTTGCTTCCCGGTAACCCCATTTCTCATCATCCATGAAACCAAATTCTATCAATATGGCGGGCATTTTCGTATTACGTAGAACATATAATTCGCCCCATTCTTTGACTCCACGGTCAACCTGTTGCGTCCCGGTACGTACATATTTATGAACCGTTTCTGCCAATTTTTTACTTCGCGCCTCTGGATAATAGTAAGTTTCCACCCCTTGTGCGCCTGGATTGCCTGGATGCGATTGACCGGAATGATTATAGTGGCAGGAAATGAAAATATCGGCATTGGCATCATTGGCGCGTTTGCAGCGAGAAGCGAGTGAATGATCATAATCACCCGGAGCTGTTAGAACGGTTCGAAATCCACATCGTTTTAATGCCTCATCCAAATACTGAACGACTTTTCGGTTAAACTCATTCTCATAGATCACTCCAACTCCTGGTATATTCGGAGTCCGTTTTCCTGGTGTCGGATTAAAATTTCCCTTATCATCCGTCAAACCATGCCCATCATCCAAAGCCACCAGATAATTTGCGGCACTCGACATACCCCTCACCTCATCTGTTTTTGGTTAACTTGTATCGCTCACCACTTTTCCATCCCCGTCCCCTCTCACTGGTTTGCCGTTATAAAAACCGCATTCCTTATCCTGTCCATTTTTTGAATAAAGAAAAAATCATCCCGTTATTGATCTCTCCTGTCCAATCTATCTATAAATAGCAGCAAGATTTTCTGTTGTCATCGCACACAATAACGCTAGCAAATCGATATTAAATATCATCCTGCAATAATGGTGGAAAATACCAATAACAATATCATGATTCATTTATTAACGGGTGAGGAACGATACATTCAGTCAATTTATTCCCTTTTTTTCTAATAAACTATCATTTATCAAAGAAAAATGCCAATCTTTTCTATAAAGATACTTCCATCTTTCTGTCGCATATCATTCGGTCATCATAGGAAATATCTTCACTTCTCACCAAAAATTATCGTCCAGCCTGATAGGCAGGCAATGGTTAAAGCCATTTCATTCTCCCAAAAAAGTTGGTCAATTTCTATTGGATGATTGTATAGATGATTGTATAATAGAAATGGATAAGAAACATTTGTTCCCATCTGTCATCCATAGCAAACATACATAACAGGGAGGTCATATCTTGAAACAGGAAGCGATCCGGCTTATCGAGGAAAGTGAACTTTTGCCTGAGTTAAAACCTGAAATACAAAAACTGCTTCGCTTCACCATCAACCTGGAACTGGAACTGGTTGAACCGGCATCTCTCCCGCCTGGCTCATCAAAAATTGGAGGAAGACCCGATTTGCCACCTGATTTTGAATGGCCCTGGATTCATGAAAAAGTCGGTGACAAGACTTGGGATCGTCCTTTATTATTTGTAGCCCAATTGAACTTAAAAGACTTGAACAGATTAAAGCCTGATCTTTTTCCTGCTGATGGCATTCTCTATTTTTGGGATGATTATCATGGACATGATGATGGCTGGAAAGTCTGGTACTATGATGGACCCGCAGAAACCCTCGTTCGTACGGCAAACCCTAATGAAGAGGAAGACAAAAACATCTTGAATGTATACGACGACATCCGTCTGAACGAATGCCGCATTCATTTCCGGCCAGGCTGGATGCTCCCACCAACAGAAAACATGCACCTGTGGAATCTATTAAGCAGAGAACGTTTGGGAGATGTTTATCCAGAACAAGAAGAGATATATGAACAGTTGTTCAATCAAATTCGTTTCCTGTCTTCTCAAAATATCCATCGCATTTTAGGATACCCGGATGGGTGGGAAGTAGTTGATATGACATATCGGGAACGGAAAGAGAACGGGACCGAAGAAGAATGGCTGTTACTCCTGCAACTCGTTGATGACAGTCAGGCGACAATGTCCTGGGGAGATGCAGGCTGCTTAAATTATTGGATCCGTTTGGAAGACTTAAAGAATAAGCAGTTTCAAAACATTTATCGTTGGTGGGAACAAGGTTGTTAAATGAAAAGAAGAAATGTCCAATCGTTTTGAAAAAGATTGCGAAATTCTTGAAATCCTATTTATGGCCATCGTGAAATGAAAATGTTGCAAGACAAAGATTTTAGCTGGAGTTCCGGAACCAACGGCCATGGTGGGGTGCGAATACTTTTGGGCTGGAAACAACGGAAAAGCCATTGACGGAGTTGTAGAAGAAAATTTGGCCAAGCCCATAAAGTAACTCAAAGAAAAAAGCTAGCGGAGATGGATCCGTCTAGCTTCTTTATTATACCCATCGTCTGAAACTTCTTTTCATTTCCCCCGCTTTAAAAAGGTCAATGATTAATGTTTATATCCTTTAAACTCAGCCAATGCATCTTGAACAAGTGTTACCGTCTGTGACATGGCCAATCCGCCAGCAAAAGCACCACAAACTGCAGCCGCCTCAAGAACTTCCTGATCCGTAGCCCCTTGATCGACAGCGCCTTTTGTATGATAAATGATGCAATACTCGTCATTGGTATATACGCCAAGTGCTAAACCAATCAGATGCTTCGTTTTCTTATTCAATGCACCTTCAGAAAAACAGGCTTCAGTAAATTGATTATAACTGCTAATGACCTCAGGTAATTGATGTGCCAGTTGTCCAATTCCTTTTTTATATTCTTGAAGTGCCTGTTGAATCATTGAACCATCCATCAAGTTTCCTCCTTACTTAATATGACACTATTATTTTCCTTTCTTAAGTAAGGAAATATTCAAAGAAACTTTGTTTTATCGCACTTTGAGGGGATTTTCACCAGGTATATATAAAACGGTTGACAAGCGCTATGCCTAATCAGACCAGAGAAACGGAAACCATTTTCTTTATTGCCAATGACAAACATTGATAAAAAAAGCAGGTTTTTCAACATCTTTTGCTGAAAATATACAATTAAAGGAAATTCATTGTTCGGAGGAATGGCGTTGTACGCAAAGTTATTCAGTGCAAGTGTGCTGGGCATTGATGGATTTATTGTCGAAGTGGAAGTCGATATCAGTAATGGTCTGCCTGTTTTCGACATTGTCGGACTACCTGACTCGGCTGTCCGTGAAGCTCGCGAACGGGTCAGGGCCGCGATCAAAAACAGTGAAAATTCATTTCCCCTACAGCGAATTACTACCAACCTGGCACCCGCCGATGTGAAAAAAGAGGGTTCTGGCTTTGATTTAGCCATTGCGATTGGCGTATTAATGGCGAGTGGACAAATTTCGGTTGAACAGGCAGACAAATGTCTGTTTATCGGCGAACTCTCTCTGGATGGGATCCTGCGCCCACTGAACGGAGTATTGTCAATGGTGATGGCAGCCAAAGAACTGGGCTTTACAGAAGTAATGCTCCCCTTGGACAATGCCGAAGAAGCTGCATTGGTTGATGGGATCCGGGTGATTCCCATTTCTTCGCTGAAAGAAGCGATTCAATATTTTCGCAAAGAATGGACTCCACAAGAAATACCAAAAAAGGAGTTCAATGACGAACCTTTGTTAACAGTGGATTTTTCAGATGTCCAGGGGCAACATCATGTAAAGAGAGCGATGGAAGTAGCGGCAGCGGGCGGCCATAATTTGCTGATGATCGGTCCTCCGGGTTCAGGCAAAACCATGCTAGCCCGAAGAATCCCCACCATTTTACCGTCCATGAGCATGCAAGAATCATTGGAAGTTACCAAGATCTGTAGTATTGCTGGACTGATTACCCATCGCGGTCGTTTAATCACCGAGCGTCCTTTTCGTTCACCTCACCACACGATTTCACAGGCTGGCTTAATCGGTGGGGGTTCCATTCCCAAGCCAGGCGAAGTAAGCCTGGCGCATCGTGGGGTTTTATTTTTGGATGAGTTACCGGAATTCTCAAAGTCTGCCTTGGAAGTTTTACGACAACCTCTGGAGGATCAAGAAGTCACTTTAGGCCGCGCTCGTGCTGTTTTGTCTTTTCCAGCTGATTTTATGCTGATCTGTAGCATGAATCCATGTCCTTGTGGTTATTTTGGCTACGAAGAAGATCGTGCATGTACCTGTACTCCAAAACAGGTTCAGCGTTACCGATCCAAAATCTCAGGGCCATTGCTTGATCGGATGGATATACATATCGAAGTGCCAAGGGTAGACTATAAGACTTTATCTTCTTCCATTTCCAGCGAATCTTCCAAAGATATCCGCAACCGGGTCAATCAGGCACGCAGCATGCAAGCAGAACGATTCCGCCATACAGCTACCTTATGTAACAGTTCCATGAACGCACAAGAAATCCGAAAATACTGCCGTTTAGATAAAGAGTCCCGCAACTTGTTGAAGCAGTCATTTGATGTCCTGGGACTAAGTGCCCGTGCTCATGACCGAATTTTAAAAGTGGCCCGTACCATTGCAGATCTGGCCGGAAAGGAGAAGATCGAAATGGAGCACGTGGCCGAAGCGATCCAATACCGTACACTGGATCGGAAATTTTGGGAATAAAATGGCGATTGTCTAATATAATCAATCCATTCTAACACATAATAATATTTGACAAAAATAATGAATATTATTTAGAATAGTAATAGCGTAACAGGCAGACTCATATGCCAGTGTTCCGAAAACGAATCCTGGCAGGCCGCCCATGGAGGCGGCTTTATTTATTTGTTTGGATACGCTAATTACCTCTCATGCAGAGCAATCCATAGAAGAATCAGCCATTCCCTTCTCCACTGCATTTTCCAAAAGTCTTTTACAAAAAAAGAGCTGTCTCCTGGCAACTTTTGAGACAGCTCCAATTCTCACTTGCATTTTCCCATAGTTGAAGCTAAAGGGGTTTTCGCTCGCATTCCATAAATATTGAGTTATCAAGTATTTGGTTAGATATATATTACCGTAGGTATGGCTACAATGACTGTCCAGTTATTTTAAAGCATCAGAATAATGCGATCCATTTGTGAGTTATTATACATTAGTATCAAACATCGCTGGGATGTTGATTTCTTTCACACATGATGCCTTAGAGAGATTAGCTACACATTTTACCAACGCAACGATATCTTGAACAGGGATTTTTGTGCCGTTGTAAGTGGAGATTGCTTTTTCCAATCCATCCTCGAAAGGCATCGCTGCTGCAATATTACCGGGATTAATACATGTTACGCCTATCCCATATTCCCTTAGATTCTCCCGCAAGGCATTACCGACACCACGCAATCCAAATTTCGAAGCTACATATGCCACTTGCTTACTATGAATATTTTCAAGTCCATACGTTGAGCCTATCAAAAAAACCTTGGCATTTTCCGATTTTTTAAGATTTGGCAATAACTTTTGAATACAGATGATCGCAGAGGTTGTATTTACATTGATAATGTTCGCGATATCCTTTGGATCATCTTTCTCAAAGTCATAGTTATCTTGAAATCCTTCCTTTTCCCATATCCCAGCATTGTATATTAATACATCGATTGTATCATCTTTGATCACATTGGCAATTTTATCACTTGCAGTCTGTAAGGATAAGTCAGCTTCAATCCAAAATCTATGAACCCCATCATTTATTTTTAAACTCTCTGGGCGATTTCTGGAAACGATCCATACACGGTCACCTTTTTCAGGTAACCCTTTCACAAAAGCATCACCTAATCCTTTACTTGCTCCAAATATAATAAAGTTTTTCATATTTCCCCCCCATTAATCTAAAAGAGGTGTAATCCATGGTTATGCGAAATCGAATGAGTTTATGACTTTCGAGGAGTTTCTTTTTTCAATCCTCATATAGAGGTGTCGATCCTATCAAGAAGATGATGTATCGTTATCGTGTAGCCTTTTCTCTCTTCCAGAGAAGCAAAGGGATTATTTGATGTTTTGAGTCACGGCTGTTTTCCCTATCCGGAACGTCATGACAAAACGATGATGTTGGATTACCATATGTTGCACAAAGCGTACCGACACAGTAAAAAGGCCTCTAGGATATTGAAACATATTCTTAAGCACCATTGCCATAATCGGGATCTCTGGGACAGTTGTCTAGCAGTTCTCATTGTGAAAATAGCTCAAGCTGTTCTTAGTCGTTCCTGATCAAAAACATCGAACGGGGAAGGAAATAACAAAAAGGATGTGAGAAAATGGATAGCTGCTGACAAAAGCAGCAGGTCGGCAGTCTTTTTTGTTGAAATAAAAAGATAACATCAGGGTAAAGGACAGAATGAAATGAATAAAACAATACTGAAAGGTATTTTCAGTACCATTATTGTTTGCTATGCCCGCTACAGAGAGCTTGCCAAATCAGAGAACAATACCTCCGTCAATTTCGCCGTCATCTGCCCAAGAAATGGGAAAAGCTATCCAATATTAAATCAAGGGTAGCTTTCTTGTGTGTTCTGGGAGAACGTTTCTGGTACATTAAATTTTTCGTAAACAATAATACTCCAATTTATGTCCATCAACTAATCGAAATCAATGATGGTTGGTAATACATCACGTCTAATTCCTTTTTTCCATTTTTAGGCACCTTTATTTGCCTTCGGAGTATTATAAAGATGAAAAATTAAAAGGGGGTACATCATCCATGGAAAATGAGTATCTTCAACCCGCATTTGCTCCTTCTCCAACTTTTGAGATGATTCAGGAGTATCAAAATCCAGCTTATACTGATCAATTTGGATTTCCCTTTGGTGGCTTTGGTCGATTTCCTTTCGGAGGATTTGGCTTTCCGTTCGGAGGGTTCCCCTTTGGTGGATTTCCTTTCGGGGGGTTCCCATTTGGAGGATTTCCCTTTGGCGGTTTTGGAGGTCCCTTTGGATTCTAAGCAAGAAACCACTTATTCGCGTTCGCGCAGGAAAAAGTTGAGAGAAGAGTTGGAGAGGGAAGCGAAAGCAGACAATCGGTCTCTCAGCAATTACGCAGTTCCTAAACAACTTCGGCATGGGGGTTACATACGAAGAGCTGGCAACCCGAACAGGCAGAGTATTAACCAAAGTGCCAAAATCCTTCTTTAAAAGCGACCGATGCAGTTGACACGCTTAGATTACAAGGCACGGAGATTCCAGATGAGTACCTACAACACCTCTCCCCGCTGGGATGGGAACACATTACCCTGACCGGCGACTATGTTTGGAATCTTAAACAACGTGTCGACTTCAACAACCTGCGCCCATTACGGGAAAAGATCGTGCTGCTGAAAAGTTCTGCAAGCAATCGATAAAGCACAAGAAACAAACCGGCCATCCCTTAGCGTACAGGGGGCCGGTTATATGTCTTAGCGTACAATTTTCCCGAAATGGTCCAGTGACTCCTTTATGACAAAGAGAGTCTGTGAACCTCCCATGGATTTTTGCAGGATCGGAGGTTTATAGACTTTTTCCGTTTTTGCTACAATAAAAACATTTGATATTTCGGGTGTTCACACACGGATCTAGTTGTATCCATTTTGGAATTGAAAGGATTATCCTGGCGGCTAGTAAAGGGAAGGATCTAAATCTAGTTGTATCCATTTTGGAATTGAAAGCTGGATCAGGCTGAAACTTCATTTTCTTGATGTATCGTTTAGGCCATAATGGAAAGTGCTTAACCAATCAGTCAGAAGAAAAGCGTTCATTTAACCAGATCCTGAGATTGATAACAAACCCCCCGAAAAAGGGATCGGGGGTTGTATATTTCAGGAATCTTTATATAAAAGGAATATCTTCTAAAGTAGTTAGCAACCAAATCATGTAGCCTTTTCTCTCTTCCAGAGAAGTAAAGGCATTATTTGATGTTTTGAGCCACGGCTGTTAGGGGGCATTGCTCTGTTACTCCGCAGTTCCCCTGTAACGTGCATAGCGAAGACCATGAAATTCTGCGTTAGTGAAGCTACGCTCAAGGGTATCGCCTCATCTCCGGGCACTTAGCGTACAAGGGAACGGGATGGTTGATACTACATTTCAAATTTAGCAAATGCCGATGCCGAAGAAGAAGAAGATAACGGCGATAACAAGGATGAAGATTAAAAGCCTATGCAAACCGAAACCACCCATTTTTTTCACCTCCCAACGGCAAATTCTATATATTCTATTTCACTAGTGAGGAAGTTGTAAGTGTGTTCTCCTATTTCAAGTGATTTTGGACAGATATCTTTCTTGATTCCAACTTAACAACTTCGAACAAGATGAGGCTGAACGGCCGGTTGAATTCGCTAAGCAAAAGATATGTGACATAGTGATAGTTTCCCTTTCCGATAAACGTGATGCCGCGACCGGACCGCTCGGAAAGCCTGTGGCCGATTTCTGTCAGCGCCTTGTGCGTGCAAAACAGATTGGCCTCCGTGATGTCCTTAAGCTCGATCCATTCGTCAGCAAAGTCGGACAGCTTATGCTGCCAGGGATAAGCATCGTCAAAGTTCAGCAAGGTCACGTCATGATAAAGGAGTCCCATGATCACCAATTTCCTTTCCTTACGAAAATGAAATGAACGATCAGGTTTTCCTTTCATGAAGTGTTGGAAATGAACTTTGGTCGATATATTCATGATGCCAAGCTGACGCAGGGGAGTTAAGAGAGGAGATGCAGACGGGATTTTTAGAAGTCTTTCCTTTGTTGCCATTGGAGCCGTTTCCACCAGATCCACCGGTTAGGTTCTCACAGGGGATTCCCTGTCTGATACGGTTAAGTCGCTCCGTTCGTTCCCATGACCATCTCTTCCCTCCAACTCAAAAAAAGCACCGCTTGGGTGCTATCAATCTAAGCTTAAGATAGGTCTTGGTACAAGTCTATTTAAAAAGGACGACCGAAACGATCTCTACGACGACGTCTACGACGACGACGTCTTGGGCAGACACAAAAACAACCAAATGGACAGAAACGTCTTCTTCTAAATCGTTGCTGCGTAGAATTCATGGCGATTCACCTCCTTTCGTTGATTTACAAGGAGGTTGACAGATTCAGTGAAAAGCTCCACAGTAAAACTGCCAAATCTACCAGCTTGATATAGTATATTGATAATTGACAAAAAACGTGCAGACGTTATAAAGAATGAGTTATCTACTTACGCCTTTTTTGTTTCCTTGTATCCCTCCAATAAAAAACACAATCACCAACTGGTTTAACGCCAGCGAGTGCATAGTGTTGAGAGCCAAAATTTCGCCCTCTTAGCACCCTTTTCCGGTAAGGGTAATACTTCTTCCCGATGTCTTTATATCAGAGTAAAGCGATAAAGCAAACCTTGGTATTCGTAGGGGTTGCAGATTCTAAAATGTTCCCTTCAAATTTCGTTTTTGCCTTTGCCGTATGGGGGATTCTTATGTGATTGTTGCATTCTTGGGTAATTCCGAATCGGTGAAATCACTTGGTGCCCATGGGTTTTCCGATTTTAGTTAAGAAAAACAAAAACAAACGGTCATTGATATATTCCCGTGGAATATCAATGACCGTTTGCCAGGGTTTCGACAACCTTCTGCTTGTCATCGTTACCATCTTCGTCTTCGTCAGTTCTATATATCCTATTTCGCTGGTGAGGAAGTTGTAAGTGTGTTCTCCCATTTCAAGTGATTTTGGATAGATATCTTCTAGGGGCGGAGGATACCAAAATCGACCTGCCCTACCCGACACCCCCTATTTACGTGAAGAAACCCTTTAATACTACTGCGTTTTTATATCTATATGACCGCTTTTGGACTTATCTCGGAGTTACGTATTAGGGAAAATCCCCATTTCACAAGATGAAGGAAAAGAATATGAAGTGACCTTCAACATTTCGTCAAGACAGGAAATTTGAGGCAAATGACTTAGTTCAAATGTGGATAAACCCTATGTCACCTCAATATTGGAGCAGAAATAGAAACTGGTAGCTTTTTCATTATTGCACAATGAACTTCACTCGGGTCCCATCCGGGTAATCCTCAAGTTGGTTACCAACCCATGCTCCGGCTCCACGGTTATCACTCGGACTGATATAACGAACATCGGCACCATACCCGCCTTCTAGACACATCGCCATAGGCCATTCATCTTCAGTATAGATAAATACTCTTCTAGTTTTTCAGCGTGTTTTGGACTGGGAGTAACCATCGACTGCAAGGACAAGCATGCAGATAATAACCTAGGCATTCATATAGTTAAAGAGAATAAACTAAATGGATTAAGAAGTGAGTTTATCGACTTGTTAAAAAATACTTCAGCCGGTCGTATTCGATCTGCTCGAATAGAATTAGGTATGACAATAAAAGAACTTTCCCAGGCTACAGGCTTAACCACTGAAGCCTCTTTCCTTCCCCGATCATTGATTTTTGTCTCAACTCTTATCTCCTTTACTAAGGATTTTACGATCTCTCGCTTATCTTCAAAGGCAAGTTCCCCATCATACCACTTTTTCCATAAGCTCTTTATTAATTCCTCAGCTATTTCAAACCCTCGATAGATATTTTTTCTTTGTGGATTAAATCCTCCTCAATTTCCTCAATTTGTCTTTCAGCTGATCCTTTTCAGAAGAAATTTTCTCAAGCTGTTTTTCCACATCTGAAAGACCAAATCATTTTTTCTAAATAAGTCTAAGATCCTTCCTTCTCTTCATTTTCATCTAGCTGCTTTTCTAATAACTCCCTTTCTTTTGTCCCATGCCTGATAGATTTTAAGCGTTTCATTTTTTCAAAATATTTCTTTCGGTTATCGCAACTCTATCATTCTATCTATTCTTTTATTGGCTTCAGCTTCAATTCATATTTCCCTAGCACGTATTCATCCTTTTTTCTTACTCTTGATATTTAGCTATGAATTTATACATTTTTAATAGATTATTAACATTAATAAAAAGGGAATTAATTATCATGATTAAGAAACCATTTCAGGAGGAGATCCGATGAAACGTGTTTATCTCACTATCCTATCTTCGTTAATGTTGCTTGTTGCATCTTTTACTGTCTCTCCAGTTCAGTCCTCAGCAGCAACATATACTGCGACAGTAGATTATGTCGTGGACGGTGATACTGTTCATTTGAAAGAATCAGTACTCGGAACAAACAAAGTCCGAATGCTTTCCATCGACGCTCCAGAATCGAACTATCAAGGTCAAGCGCAAAATCCATGGGGTACCAATGCGAAGAATTATCTAACACAACTACTTCCAAGCGGAACACAAGTAACCATTGAAACAGACACTGAAGAAAAAGACTCCTATGGCCGTCTATTGGCACACATTAAAAAAGGAACTCTGAACATAAACAAAGAGATGGTTCGTCAAGGTCATGCAGTAACTTATTACATCTGGCCCAACATGAAATACTTCACAGAATATCAATCTGCTTATTTAGAAGCAAAACAAAATGGAAGAGGAATGTGGAATCCATCCAATCCAATCAATGAACTTCCTTTTGAGTTTCGTGATCGGATTTCAGGACAGCCTCAAGACAAATATGTAGGCGATTATTACACCAAAACGTATGTTGATCCAGCGAATTACAAGCAAATTCCTATTGAGAAACGTGTCTTCTTCTTCAATGAATCAGATGCGATATCTGCTGGATATACCAAGTCTGGTGGTGGAGGCAATACGAACCTCGTCATCAACGAAGTGTTACCTGCCCCTTCTTCTACATTTACAAAAGAGTTTGTAGAGATCTACAACCCTACTTCTTCATCCGTTGATATTAGTGGATATGTGATCGATGACATCGTGGGTGGCGGCTCTGCTCCATATACGATTCCAAGTGGAACCATCATTCCAGCCAAGGGGTACTTCGTTTGGGAAACTACGAACTACTTTAATAATAGTGGTGGCGATGACGTGACGTTAAAGGCTCCGAATGGAACAATCATTGATCAATATCACTATTCTTCTTCTGCATACGATCAATCTTGGTATCGTTTACCAGATGGTGGGGCCTGGTCTACCAGTCAAGATGCAACTCCTACCAAAGGAACTTCAAATAACTGACAGGAAGCAAAAAGGACTGGATAGTTGATAATCCAGTCCTTTTTTGTCTTTAAATATGTTTTTCAGGATGGAGTCCCTTCTGGTTAACGCTTTAGAGCAGCTCTTATACATTGTTTTTCATACATTATTTGCACCATAGCCAGAGCTTTCACTCTTGCCTCCTCTATCCATGCAAACTACCCTCTAACCGAGTGCGAAGACGATAGGGACCGACCGGGATTTGGATCAGGCTGGTTTTTCCTTGCGCATCCATCCTGTAGATCTCATCACACAAGCTCGCATCAAATCCGAGGAGCGGGTGCCCTCCCATCCCGATGGCAGACGCCGCCAGTAGCAAACGCTGCACGAGCATGCCCGCTTCCATCTGTTGGATGCGGTATCCTCTGTACCCCAGTGCCGTTTTGAGGTGATCCTGGTCCCCTGCCACATGCAGGCAGAGCGGCACTTGGAACAGATTTACATTGTGCAAAGACATCCCCTGTTGCAGCCAGAACCGATGATCTCCGAGACGTACCTTCCGCAATGCATGAGCAGCGCTGTCATAGTGGTAGGCACCATCCGGAATGCCTTCAACGCCATACAAACAGCCATACAGTGAGACACGGGACTCGGGCTTTTCTTGTGTTCCATCCAAATCATTTTGATACGGAAAGGAAGTGGCCTCTTTGAGCAGAGTGGCCAGTTGCAGTTGGCTTACCTTGCCCAAAACAAAATCCATCCCTGGTGAATGCCGTTTTCGGCAGACCGATGCCAGATCATACGACAACCGGTTCACGTGTGGCAGGGCCACCGCCTGACCCTCACAGTTAACGTTCTTCTCCCCTGCGATTCTCCGAAACGATCGAGCTGATTCCAGCATGGACGCTTCGTTCATCTTGATCAGCATCGGATACTCCTTGATCCTCAGCGACCGGACGTAGTGATCATGCTGAACCTCTGTCAACTCCCGGCACAATTCGGTGGCAGAGATATCCACGTCTCCATCATTTCCGTCAGCAAACCAGGTGATCGCAGGCTCCACCGACAGCGGAATAACCGCATACACGCTCTCCTCCTGTTCGGACAGCCCGAGCAGATGGTTAACGGCCCGATCAAGAAACTGGAAGTACACCCCCGCTTCGAAGCCAAACCGTTTCGCCACTTCCAGCAACTGCCCGATCAGCACACCGGCATCCAGCCCTTGCAAACGGTAGGCAAAGTTATTGTATTTAAAGAAGTTTTTCCAAAACATGGTCGACACAAAAACCGTACAAAAACAAGCCGACACGTCACAGCGATTGCCAAGAGCCCTGGACAGATATGAATCGAAATCGCCTTCGCGCAACAACACCAGTCGATGGTGTGCCACATCATAATGGTACACCCCGGCAGGCAAATCCTCCATTTTTAGATACACGTATAATTCACTGGGATACAACGCTCCACCGGAGGGAACGAACCGCCGGTACAACTGCGTCAGACCCACCGCTTGTTCCGTGGAATCCATGGCATAAAATGACTGGAAGAATTGAGTGAGCCCGTATACATACCAGAGAAAATGACCGATTCCGCGAAGGCCGGGCTTCACGGGCATTTCCCGTCCTTCGAGCGTCAGCGGTACTTCCGGAGAAAACGGAAACACAGGCAAGCCACGGTATAGCTTATACGGAAGCGGTGCGTCTTCCCAATCCACCTCCCAGTCCGGCGGTTGGATCTTGTCAATGTCAAAATGCAAATCGTGCAGAAATGCTTCCAGACTCATCCTTCTTCCTCCCAGACACGGCTTATGGAAACGGATGCGGATGTGGATTGAGCTGTTCAAGCGTCAGCGGCTCTTTCGCATACCCGAGTTCCACCGGTACCCGTAGCACCCTCTCCAGACCTGTCACGCGGGTCAGATGATGTCCGAACGTCATCGGCAACATCCCCGGAATCAGCACTTTCACGCAATGCAGTCCGTTTCGCTTGATTTCCGGTGTCGTCTGATCCACCACGATCACATCAAGGTTCAATCGACGAAAAACCTGGAGAATGTCCTTCAGGTCATCGGTCAGATCCGCATGTCTTCCCTTGCGTTCAAATTCCTCATCAAACGATCGCAACGGGCGATTTTCATCCAGCAAAAATTGCAGGCGCTCCTCCGCTTGCGGCAAACTGTACAGCATGGAATGGTCCTCCATCTGCTGCACCAGGAACGGATC
>NZ_FORR01000067.1 GCF_900114055.1 Thermoflavimicrobium dichotomicum
GTTACATGCTTTTTTATTAAAAAACCTCATCTCGTTGCCCAGTGAGAAATTCGTTGGCCCGGGTATCAATGTCGCGCTTGTCCAACATTCCTGTTTCCACCACGAGTCGCTCCAAGGCTTTTAGCCAATGCTCATAGTAGTTCCAGGAATCTTCATCCTTATTCTCAGAGTTCTCCCACTTGGCGATCTCCTCGATCAAGCGATCTCGGAAATCATCCCATGAGGTATAATGCTTTTCCTCGTACAACGCAAGAGCTACACCAAAAGCGCGGCTTTCCCAAGGCTCTTGGAATTGTAATTCTCCGTTTTTCCTGGGCGGTGCGGCTTCCTCAGGCATATACGCAAGTATGGAACCAGTAGAATTAGTCTCACAGTTTTTCATGGGTTACCTCCTATCGCACAGCAGCCTTAGGTGGCTCTACTACGGCGACACCAATCATGGAATCTCGAGTAACGAGTTTTGCAAGTTCTTCCTCCGTCATTCCTTCCGTACCCGCAGGTCTTTGCGGCAATACCATAAATCGTATTTCTGAACTGCTGTCCCATACCCGAATTTCGACTGTATCAGGCAAATCTAAACCGAAATCTTCTTTAAGTACCTTTCTTGGCTCTTTGACAATCCGAGACCGGTAGGCCGGTTCTTTGTACCATGAAGGCGGTAAACCAAGCAAGGGCCAAGGATAGCATGAACATAGGGTGCAGACTACCACATTGTGTACAGTGTCCGTATTTTCCACTACTCTGATATGTTCTCCCTGCAAACCAAAATATCCGAGTTCTTTTAATACCGTCTCTGAATCCTCCAGCAATCTTTGTTTGAACTCGGGATCTGTCCAGGCCTTGGCAACGACCTTGGCTCCGTGCATGGGTCCAAGCTCATGTTCATAGTGATGGATAACCCTGTCGATCGCATCAGTGGAAAGGAGCCCTTTCTCGATAAGGAGTGATGCGATAGCGTTTGCACGTGCCTCCCAAAACGATTGCGGACGTGGATGGTGATGTGGGAATCGGGGATCTACTTTATGATTTTCAGCCATAATGAACTCCTCCTTTATAAACGATTAGTTTGACACAGGTTCCAGATAACTTTCCCAAAGATCGACATAAACAGCATCTTTCTCTTTGACTCCCCACAACTCTTCGGCTTCAAAACGTACGCGATAGAGATATTGCGGGTTTTCTCCTCTTCTATGAGCAGCATCATCAGGGAAAACATGGGCTCCATATATTTCATCGATGACACCATACTTGTCACGGGTGTAACGTGGGAATCTTGTATG
>NZ_FORR01000018.1 GCF_900114055.1 Thermoflavimicrobium dichotomicum
GGTATCCCTCCATATTCCTGGTGGAGCTAAGCGGATTCGAACCGCTGACCCCCTGCTTGCAAGGCAGGTGCTCTCCCAGCTGAGCTATAGCCCCATATCTGGTGGGCCTAGGCTGACTCGAACAGCCGACCTCACGCTTATCAGGCGTGCGCTCTAACCAACTGAGCTATAGGCCCATATCCTTTGATTATCTCTTTATTATTCGTTCTTTCATGTCCTGACAGGTATATACTATATCATCCTTCTAGTAGAAAAGCAATAGGATTTTTAATAAAAAATAATTAAATTTATTATGATAAATCGGATATTATAACAACATTGAATAAGACATGCCAATTTTATGAGGAAAATACCGATTATCCGTACAAAAATGCCGAAACTTCGGCACAAAACAAGAAATTAGGTATGCACTTTACTATATTTAGGGTTTGGCACACTTTTTGCATTTCTAGTTTTGTGAAACTGATTTGAAAGGGGACTTAAAAAAATGAAAGCAGCTGTAGTCAACGAGTTTAAAAAGGCACTTGAAATTAAAGAGGTAGAGAAACCAAAACTGGAGTATGGAGAAGTACTTGTAAAAATTGAAGCTTGTGGTGTCTGCCATACGGACTTGCATGCCGCACATGGAGATTGGCCTGTAAAACCGAAACTTCCATTGATTCCTGGACATGAAGGGGTAGGAATTGTGGTGGAAGTGGCCGAAGGGGTCAAATCTGTCAAAGTAGGAGATCGTGTTGGCATCCCTTGGTTATATTCTGCTTGTGGTGAATGTGAATATTGCTTGAGCGGACAAGAAACACTTTGTCCACATCAATTAAATGGAGGGTATTCGGTAGACGGCGGATATGCTGAATATTGTAAAGCACCCGCTGACTATGTTGCCAGAATTCCAGAAAATCTGGATCCTGTTGAAGTTGCACCGATTCTCTGTGCGGGGGTAACAACCTATAAAGCGTTAAAAGTTTCAGATGCAAGACCTGGTGAATGGGTAGCGATTTACGGAATTGGCGGTTTAGGACACATTGCACTTCAGTATGCAAAAGCAATGGGATTAAATGTTGTTGCGGTTGATATCAGTGATGAAAAAATGGAACTTGCCAAAAATTTAGGTGCTGACATCGCAATTAACGGGTTAAAAGAAGATCCGGTCGAAACAATCCAGAAAAAAGTAGGCGGCGTACAAGCAGCGATTAGCGTCGCGGTAACGAAAAAAGCATTTGAACAAGCCTATCAATCAGTAAAACGTGGCGGAACCTTGGTTGTAGTCGGTTTGCCAAATGCTGAATTACCGATTCCTATTTTTGACACAGTCTTAAACGGGGTGACTGTAAAAGGTTCCATCGTAGGTACGAGAAAAGATATGCAAGAAGCTTTGGAATTCGCTGCAATGGGGAAAGTCCGCCCAATCGTGGAAACGGCTCCATTAGATTCCATTAATGAAGTATTCGATCGAATGATAAAAGGGCAAATCAATGGCCGGATTGTGTTGACCATGCAAGAAACAAACTAATTCTTCTTCAAAAAATAGTGAGCGCTTTCATTTTAGCCGTTCAAAAAGGGGCTGAATCCCAAAAGAAATTTAACCTTTTGGGTCAGCCCCTTTTTCTTTTAATAAATATCTAAGTTTACGGACAGTGATGTTTAACCGTTCCGCCGCTTCTTTCCTGTTCCCTACCGTTTCCTTTAACGTTTTCATCACAAAAGACCGACCGATCTGCTTTTCCAAATCCTTTACTAAGGATAGCACATGTTCCAAATTTATTTGATCACTGTCCTTCCATAATGAGAGAATATAGTTTGTCCAATCATGCAGGTAAGTTTCCAAATCCATGTCATCCCTGGTGTTTTTTTCATCTGGGATCACGTGTAACGAATTTGTTTGCGTTCTCATTTTTTCAGGCAGGTAATGGGGAGTAATGACATTTGTTTCCCCTTCGGCCAATGTCACTGCCCGCTTCACCACATTAAAAAGTTCCCTCACATTTCCCGGCCAATGATATCGTTTCATTTGCAAGATCGTGCCATCCGAAAAAGATAGATTGGAATTCAATTTTTTCAAGAAGTATTCGATGAAAAGCGGCAGATCCTCTATTCGCTCTCTGAGCGGAGGAACCGTTAATTTCACTACGTCTAACCGATACAATAAATCTTCCCTGAATGTTTTTTCAGCTACGGCTTGGGCAAGGTTGACATGGGAAGCGGCAATGATCCGGGTATTTGTTCTTCGGACTGTCTCGCCGCCTACTCGAATGTACTCCCCTGTTTCCAACACCCTCAGCAATTTCACTTGAGTGGCAAGCGATGCTTCTCCAATTTCGTCCAAAAATAAAGTCCCTCTGTTGGCTATTTCAAAGATGCCCTTTTTTTCTTTCACAGCCCCTGTAAACGCTCCCTTTTCATGACCAAACAACTCGCTTTCCAAAAGGGTTTCAGAAACGGCGCCACAATTGATTCCGATAAAAGGTTGATCATAGCGCATACTCGCATGATGGATAAAATGCGCTAACACTTCTTTTCCTGTACCTGTCTCCCCTTCAATAAGCACATTGACATTTTTTTTCGCAATTTTGTAGGCCAGTTTGGCTAAATCGTTCATTACTTTGTTTTTTCCCACAATAAAACCAAGTGTTTCAGCCAACTTATACATATCCGTTTGAGATGATGTTGAACCGCTGCCTAATAATCCTTCGATCAATCTTTCCAATTCTTCAATATCGTCAAATGGTTTCTCGATATAATCGCTTGCGCCATATTTAATCGCTTCAACCGCTGTTTTCACCGTACTATAGCCAGTCATGACAATTGCCTTACAGGATGGCAATTCTGTTTTCAATTGTTTTAACAGATCCAAACCGTTTGTATCCGGTAATTTTACGTCAATTAATGCAAGATCGAATGATTGTTCTTTGATGAGTCTTGAAAAATCTTTTCCACTAAATCCGAGTTTTACGTGATAACCCTTTCCTTCCAGTAAGTGCAGAAAAAAATGGCCTACTTCCCGTTCATCATCAATCACTAAAATATTTTCCATGGATTTCCTCCATCCTGAAATTTAGCGTTACTGCTTTGCCGGAAGTTTCAATATAAACTGGCTTCCCTTTCCTAGTTCGCTAATCACTTCAATTGTTCCGCCGTGGGCTTCCGCTATTCCCAGACTGACGGATAATCCAAGTCCAGTTCCTTTTCCTGGCCGCTTTGTTGTAAAAAACGGGTTGAAAATTTCTTGTAAATGCTGTTCGCTTATTCCTTTTCCATTATCCTTGACTGAGAGAAGAACCCAATGTTTTTCATTTTCCAGGACTGATCTTGTTTCAATCGTTATCACTTTTTTGGGGATATTTGTATCTTCAAGAGCATCTTTTGCATTGATTAAAAGATTTAAAATGATTTGTCCAATTTGCTGAACATTCCCTTCAATGAATTCAATCGAATCATCTAATTTTTTTTGAATCATAATATTTTGCTTTTTGATTTGATCCCCTACTAACCCCAGCACTTGTTCAACAGCCTCATTGACTGAACAATCTTCAAACACGTATTCATCTTGCCGTGAGAAGGTCAATAAATTTTGGATGATAGTTTTGCATCGTTTCCCGCACAAATGGATATCTGACAGGAGTTTATACGAGCGGTCATCTTTTGGTACAGATCTTAACAACAGTTGAGCATTTCCGAGAATAGCCGTTAACGGATTGTTCAATTCATGAGCGATTCCTGCTGCCATCTCGCCAATTGCAGCCAGTTTCCCGGATTGCAATAATTGAGCTTCAATCCGGCATTTCTCTGTGATGTCATTGATATAAATAATGGCGGCATACATGTTTTGACTCTCATTAAACACAGGATATGAATGAAGTTCACATACCCGTTGCTGGATATGAATCTGCCGATGAACAGGTTTTTTGGTTTGAAGATTTTCCATGATCGGACTTTCATTGATATCCATTGATAGCAGTTGATGAACGTTTTCGCTATCACTTAATTGAAAAAATTCTTTCGCCGCGTCATTATAGCGTAAAATGTTTCCCTGCAAATCAACCACCAATATCATTTCGGAAACGGCTCGAAAGGTTTCCTCCCACTCTTTTTTACTGGTAAGAACCTCATTATAAAGTCTAGCATTTTCAATACAAACAGCCAATTGATCGCAAAGTTGCTGGAAAAAGGAAAGATCCGATTCATCATATTGGACGGTTTCCTTACTTCCCATACTTAGCACACCAATCACTTTCCCCTTGCTAATAAGGGGGATTAAGAGCACACTATGAATTCCTAACGCTTCATAAACTTTATTTTCAATATAATCGTCTTTTTTTGCCTGTACCTGATAGAAAATCTTTTCGAGGGATTGAATTACTCTCCAATAAAGAGAATTTTCTTTCGGTAGAACAAAACCGATTGGGAAATAAAACGCGTTTGTTGGATAAACATTGGTTAACACCAATTTTTCATTTTCATATAAAGACAAGCTGATCCTTTCTAGTGGGAAAATCTCTTTTAATTTATCAAAAATGTTTTTTAACATCTCGTCCATGGACATGTCAATGTTAAAACTTTTGGTTACATCATTGACAATTTCCAACTGCATATTTTTCTTTTTTAGTTCAACAACCATCTTCTTTAATTCTGTATAATAACTTTTTTTGGAAGACTGAACTCCTGTTAGAAGATTAATCATTTGTTGCCGTTCGTTTATCTGCATCATTACCATTCCTTTCTCAATATTTCTTCAATATCTTCAACCGTTATGTCTCGAGGATTTGTAATCATGCAGGCATCATTTAAGGCAATCAGGCTCATGTTTTGTATTTCCTCTTTCTCCAAACCAATATCGGATAATCGTTGGGGAGCTCCAATATCCACTGCTAGATTTTTTACATATTCAATTGCTTTTTTTCCTGCTTCCATATAAGACATACCTCGAATATCAATACCAAGGAAAAGAGCAATATCAGCAAATTTTTTGGGGTTCGCCAGAAGGTTAAATTCCATTACATATGGAAGCAAAATGGAATTTAAGTCGCCGTGAAGGATTGGATACTTCCCCCCTACTGCATGTGACATGGCGTGTACGGCTCCCAGAATGGCATTGGAAAAAGCAAGGCCGGCTTGCAAGCTTGCCATCGCCATATTTGTCTTGGCTTCCCTGTTTATTTGTGAAGCGACAGAAGGACGTAAATGTTCCGCTACCAATGAAATGGCATTTTTTGCCTGGACATCGGTTAACGGAGTCGCGGCCAAACTTACATACGATTCAATTCCGTGCGTCAAAACATCCAATCCTGTTGAAGCGGTTAAACGGGCACTTTTGGTTGATAATGTTTCCGGATCTATAATCGCAATGTCAGGAATAAGCGATTTGGAAATAATGGTCATCTTTTTTTGTCCGACAGTATCTACGATTACTGAAAATTGCGATACTTCCGAGCCTGACCCGGCTGTGGTTGGAACCATTACTTGCGGAGGAAGGGGATTTTTAATTTTGTCAATTCCTTCATAATCATGAATTCTCCCGCCATTCGTTACAAGAATCGCAATCGCTTTTGCCGCATCGATGGCACTTCCCCCGCCAACACCAATAATCGAATCACATTCATTCTGGATATATACTTCACATCCCTTTTCCACTTCTTTATCTTTTGGGTTAATGGTTACATCATAAAATGTCGTATGTTTTAAACCAGCTTGTTTACAACTTTGAATGACAATATCCACCCACCCAGCTTCCATAACACCCGGGTCACTTACAATAAATACGTTTGTAGCCCCCAGCCTAAGACAACTTTCTCCTACTTGGTGAATAGAGCCATTTCCGAAGATGACCTCTGGCATCACAAATTTGTGAATATTCATCTTCTCCCCACCTATCGAAGCGTTGTATGGTAACATTTTAAGCGCTTTCAGTATATAGTACAATACTATTCACGCTTATATCTTTATTCAAACCATTATTCCAGTATTTGATTCACAATCAGAATCAGTGAATCAAGAATATGTTTCCCTGATCAAAATCTTAAAATCTTTCTATACAAATGAAAAAACCCCTAATTTGCTATCTTAGGAGTTTTCTGCTGGTGCCGAGGGCCGGACTCGAACCGGCACGGTAGTTACCTACCGCAGGATTTTAAGTCCTGTGCGTCTGCCAATTCCGCCACCCCGGCATATTTTTAAGTTTTCGCCGGAACATTTTAGAGTATAGCATGATATTTTGCTAATGGCAATATATTTTTTATTTCTTTTATCACCTTTATATTGTAACCAGGATCAAGGCCGCTATCGATTCTCTTTTTATCCATGATCCTCATCTCAGGGATTTAGAAGCGGCCATCCTCATTTTCTGAGGATCAGCCCAAAGGATAGGTTTTAAGAACATGATACATGGGGGTCATCCCCAGCTTTGTTTCATAAAGAACGATTCGATCAACGATCCATGTTTGTTTCAGATTGGCTGGAAAAGCTGGAAGAGAGAAGGCGCTATCTTTACATTTCCGTGCCAGGGTAATATGTGGGCGATAAGGGCGATCTTCTGCTCTAAAACCAATGGGTTCCAATGTTTGAACCACTCGTTGTTGCAACATTTGCAATTGAGACAGGTCGCCTTCCATCCCCATCCAAAAAATGCGCGGCTGATTTTTATTCCCAAACGTGCCCAAATGAGAAAAAGACAAAGAGAAAGGACGAATAGTGGATACAACCTTTTCCAATGCTGAAACCACTTGATCGATTTTTCCTTCTGTACAATTCCCCAAAAAAAAGAGTGTAATATGGTAGTCTTCAGGATCTACCCATTTTTGAAACGGGAAAGCTTGCTTCCATTGTTCCACTTGACCAGCAAGTTGCTCTTTTGAACCGCTTGGGAGAGGAACTGCAACAAAAATCCGTTTCGTTACGATGTCTTTCATTTTGTGTCTCCTTTCTTCCAGTTGAAAAGTAGTGGCATATGATTATAATAACAGCGATCATACTAATGAAAAAACGATCGAAAGCCATCAATGAGACTATCCTGAAAATATGGATACATTTCTCCCGCGCTTCGGAATGGGTTCCTTCCTCCGTGACGACTTCTGTACCATCACAGTCACTCCGTAAGGAACCCATCCCTCCGCTTAATATTTTTCATTCTTCTGATGGTGTTCCCCGTCACATGAGGGTCTATTGACAACCCCGACATATTACGGCAACTTTGCCAACAAGCTGATCAATTAATGGACCAAGCAGATGATCCCAAGCAAGGTTACTCCCCAATAGCTCAAGCCATCTCACTCCCGTTCCACCTCTGGCTCAGCCAGAGTCACCTATTTCTCCAAAAGCTTTCCCAGCGGTTGAAAGATGGTTTGGATCAGCTGTGTAGGACCAGGCATGTCAGGAAAGAAAATCAGCAATACGAACAATATCCATCCAACTCCAATCAGCACTGCAAAGGTCACTTTATCTTTCCGCTCATTTTCCTTGATTTTCTTCCAATGATATCCGGAAATCAGCACCACGAGGACGGTGATGGATAATAATTCAACCCATCTCACTTTTGCTTGACCTCTTCTTCTGGTTTAGTCGTACCTATTGTAGATAATCCTAATCTTGCTACTTTGACTTTCGTTTCATATTTCACTTCCACTTCTGGAAATATTTGATCCCAACGATCCTTCTCTTTTTTCCACACTTGCGGATATTTACGGTGAAAAGTCTCTGCAAAACCAAATATATCCACATTCCATTCCCGTGCCTGGGCCAGAGCCATCCTCTCTCTATCTTCAATATCTTTGGCTACTGCCTTTTCCACTTCTTGCAAAAATTTCGGGTTTGTGAATTCCAGGTTTGTCGTATTTTGAATCACATCTACTTCCGTATCTATTTTTACTGTCATGCTCCATTTTCCATTTTGGATTTGTGGTATGAGTTGTGAATTACTCTTCACCAGATTCAAGGAAACCAATCCTTCTTCTGCTTCTTTCGGTTTTACTGTAATCAAAGCGGTTTCAATCTCATTTCTCAACCATAGCATTCCTCTCGTTACCCGATCATTGATCCATCCCACCATCCTGTCTTTTTTGAAAAGGGCAGTACCATAAATGTATCCAATAGATTTTTTCTCATCTTTTTCTTCATTAGAGGAAGGTAATTTTTCGACCCAGGGTAGAGCTGCCGTTCCACTCTCGCCCGTTAACATTTGTGCCAAATCTTTGACTGTCACTTTTATACCCGTACGCATTTCTGCCAGCTCACGCAGGACTTCTGACGAATTGCGCTCAATCTTTGGAATTAACATTAATATCTCCTTAGCCTTTCCTTTGCTCACAAATACATCTGCCCGTTCACGTGGTTCGGTGTATCTCATCCAGAAGTCAATGTGTTCACGAAAGCCTTCTTTTGCCAATTCCTCACCAATAATGAGTACTTCATTATGTCCCCAAAAGATACGACGTGGAAGCTTTTCCTGAAGCTTTGCCATGGCATCGGCAAGTGTCACTCCAACAGCAGATCGGACAAATGTATTCTCATCTCCACCACTGCCTTCCGTTTTCATGCCACTCATCTCTCCTCCACCACCTCTTGGTATGAACACTTGAATGGAAAGTTCCACGCCTTTGTCTTCCTCAGGTTTATCCAGAGCAGCTGCGGTAATCAGTATCAAATCATTCACTTCAATCCGGTCCCAACAACCCGCAAGGGGAAGAACCGCCAGCCACAGAGAAAAGAGGATCTTTTTACGAAACCGAGAAGGAGCGATCATGCCTGTTCCTCCTTTGCCGCAGCCACGCAATACATAACAAAAGAATCGGAATGAGGACTTGCACCGTCATGGAATAAAAATAAAAAACCGTACCCTTAAAATGGGCGACCTCCTGATAATTTCGGGCAATCCAAAGGCTAAGTGGGAGATACAGAAAATGAATGGGCCATACGATTGGGTGATAATGAGAAAGATTTAGCCACTGTGCCATGCCAATTACAATCGCATACGAAAACACACAAATCTTTAAAAAAGCACCCAATACCCAGATGGCCATCACGAGGGCTTCCACATGCTCAAAAAAATCAGCAATACTGATGTAACGTACTGCTTTGATCACTGGATACGTGATATGTTTTGTAATGTCTCCAAATAAAAAGAGAGACACAAAATTAAACAGGATCATCGTTAGCATAACGGCAAATACCGAGATCATACCCCATTTCATCCTGTTTTCCTGACCCTTCATAGCTGGAAGTAGAAAAGAGATCAGGAAGAATTCACCAAACCATCCCTGGGGTACAAATGAGCCAATAATCGAAGGAGTAATTCCCTCCTCCATGATTGGGAACATATATTCGAATTTCATATCTGGAATAAGTAAAAGAATGATCGAAACAAGAAGAAACAATCCTATAGGAACGAAGACCTCCCCACATCTCCCTAATACCTCTGCACCACCAGTTACAGCATATGTACAAACAAAAATCATTCCCAGGATCATCACAAGAAGCGGAGTTTTAAACAAAAAATTCTCCTTAACAAATTCGGCGTATTCCCTAAAAACAATACCAATCGTATGTAGATAATGGAACAAGAAAATCGCTCCAACCATCTTTCCCAGAAATCGCCCCAGTATCTTTTCACTATATTCGATGACTGTTTGTTTTGGATAGAGCTTGTGTAATTGATAGGCTACATATACAGTGAGAAATCCAATACTCGATGCCCAAATCGGCGAAATCCACATATCTCGCTCCGCATGTTTAGCAGTCATAGATGGAACGATGAGAAGCGCCGTTACTACAATAGTTGGATACATGAGTACCGCTACCTGGAAAGGGGATATTCTTCCTTTTTCGATCATTGTTCATCCCCCTTGATTGGATTTGGCTTTTGTCCAGGCGACTGTCGAAAGATACTTCCTTTATTAGCAGGATCTGGGCGGGTATCCATCTTCCACCATGGAGCCCGATACAATACATCTTTCAATTCGCGAGTTTTTAATGGAGCGATGGGTGATAGATAGGGTACACCAAATGAACGTAATGTACACAGGTGAATAACAAGCGCAATAACTCCCAGCATCATTCCAAGCAATCCCAAGATTCCCGAGAGAATCATAATCGGGAAACGGAGCATTCTAATCGCAATCCCCGTTGTATAGCGCGGAAGTAAAAAGGACGCAATTCCTGTAATGGCTACAACCATGACCAAAGGAGATGAAGCCAAACCCGCTGCCGTCGCTGCTTGCCCGATCACAAGTGCCCCGACGATGCTGATAGCAGCCCCCACTTGTTTGGGCAGTCGCACACCCGCTTCGCGTAATGCTTCGAACGTGATTTCCAAAATCAACGCCTCAATCAGGGCTGGAAACGGAATTCTTTCACGACTTTGGGCAATGGTTAACAACAAAGTGGTTGGAATCATCTCCTGGTGGTACGATAGAACGGCTACATAAGCTGAAGGCCCTAGTAAAGCAATGACAAGAAACAGGAAACGTAACCAACGAATCGATGATCCGATCATATACCGCCCATAATAGTCTTCCGGCGCCTGCAATAAGACAAAGAATGTAATTGGTGCGACCAAAACAAAGGAAGTTCCGTCCACCAAAATAACCACACGCCCTTCAAGCAAACTGGCAGCTGCCACATCGGGGCGTTCTGTTGCCAGGAGCTGAGGAAACGGAGAGTAAGGGTTATCTTCAATCATCTCTTCAATATAACCGGTTTCCAACACACCATCGATCTCGATCCGTTGGACTCGCTGCGTTACTTCTTCGACCAAATCCGGGTTTGCCAATCCCTCGATATAAGCAATGGCTACCTCTGTTCGAGTGTAATGTCCAATACCTAACGATTTCATTTTTAATGCTGGGCTCTTAATCCTTCTCCGCAATAGTGAAGTGTTCACTCTCAATGATTCGATGAACCCTTCACGCGATCCGCGTATAACTGATTCAGCTGTCGGTTCCTCAATATTCCGCTGCTCCCATTTACCCAATCCGAAAATGATTGCCTGTCTTTGCCCATCCATCAGGAGTACAGGGTTTCCATTGGCAATGGCTTCAACGGCTTCTATGACCTTGTCTACCTCTACGATTTGGGAAACAGGTATTTTTTCTCTCATCGTATCAATGGAAATCACTTGCTCATGATGATTTTCTGATATCAGCGGAGCGAGTACATGCTGATTAACCTCTTCGATATTGGTTAATCCATCGATATAAACAAGAACGGCACGCGTATTACCCATCATGTTAAAATGATGAAAAACAACATCCGAACAGTCTCTATATATGGATTGTAACGTTTGTACATTGCTATTCAGATCAAATGAAAGCCCCTCTTTAGCCTGTTTTTGAGGTATATTTTGCTGCCTGGACTGATCTAACCATTTCCTGTTTCGCCTGAAAATGCTCATTCCGATCCCCTTGTATTCGTTTTTAATCCATTCTATCCATCGTAAAATGTTCTAAAACATGAGTGTTTACCGTTTGACGAAACCAGCTCTTTCTTGGATCACCAAAGGTTAACTGACGGAACCCATATACGCTGATTTCAAAAATAAAAAGAGAGAGTCTATCACTCTCCCCAGATTGTTGACAAAGTTTCTGTTATATACCGGTTTTCCTTTTCCGTTTCACTCCCGTTGCTTAAATACGAGCAAGAAGTCGTTCAACTGGAAAAGGAAAACCGGGTTTGTCAACGGCCTGGCCTTAGAGAGTCTACCACTCTCCACGTTTCTCCCTCGCTTCGGGCTGGGCTCCTTCCTCCGTGACAACTTCTGTACCATCACAGTCACTCCGTAAGGAATCCATCCCTCTGCTTTATAGAAAATTTGCTCGGCAACATGAGGGGCTTACTTTCTAAAATTCAACTCAACTCTTCCGCCATTTTTGAATCTTTTTTGATCGATTTATTTGTTAATAAGCTTCCAACCACAAAGACAACGGTTGCAATCGGTAAAGCATAAAAAAGCGGATCTACATGTGTCCATGGATAAGCCAGCAAGGTATCCATTCCAAACAGTGTTTTCGCCAGACCGAATGCTTTGGCTTCTTTTGCATGTAAAAAGAGAAAACCGAAAGCGCTGACAACAAAGCCTGCTACCATACTGGCAATCGCTCCTTGTCTGGTGGCTCGTTTCCAATACAGCGCTCCGATTAAGGCTGGCAAAAAACAGGAAGCACAAAGCCCATACCAAAAAGCGGTTGACTGGGCGATGATATTTCCCGGCAATAAGTAAGCCAGGACAACAGCAGCGAACATGCCCAGGAACACACCGATTCGTGATAAAAACAGCGGATTTTTGACTCGTAAGTTGATTCCCAATGTTTTGATAATGTCTTCACTAAATGCACTTCCTTGAACATGAAAAAGAGAAACAATCGTGGAAATCGCTGCCGACAATAACGTAAACAGGATCAAATAGAGAAACCACTCCGGCATGATCTCCTTGATAAATATGGGCATAATCGAATCGATATTGTTATTGGCTACAGCCATCGAGATTTTTCCCTGGGTATTTTTGAAATACAGGTTCGTGAGGGGGCCAATCATAAACGCAGCCCCTGTCATAAAGAACATAAAGACCCCACCGGTCATAACCGAACGGTTCAACGAGCGCTTGTTTTTTACGGTCATACAGCGCATGATGAGTTGTGGTTGAGCCAGTACCCCAATTCCCACTCCCATAATCATGGTACTAACCAATGTCCACCACAGGGGAGAACCCAAACTTGGCATCGCTGTCCAACCCTGGTGCCCTTGTTCAGCGAGTGAAGGTGGAACCATGTTTTTCATCGCTGTTAATCCTTCGTGGCCGGCAATGACCCCTCCAACCGATTGATAAGCGGCAAAGAGGAGAATCACCATCCCCAGTAACATCACAACAGCACAAAACGTATCTGTATACATGACGGCCTTTAAACCGCCACTAATCACATAAGCAGCAATCAAAATCGCGAGTACCCACAATGCTAAATGAAAATCCATGGACAGGCTTTCTTCCAAAAAGCGAGCCCCGCCAATCAATACCACACTTGTATATGCAGGCATGAGCACAAATATCATCAAACCAGAGAAAACAGTGACAAACCTGGACTGATACCGCTTCCCCAACAGGGTTGGAAACGTACTCGCTCCCAATTCGACAGACAATTTTCGTACTCGAACTCCCAGAAAAGCAAACGCAATAAACACACCCACTACAATGTTTAATAACGCCAACCACAGGAGTCCAAAACCATATAAAGCAGATACACCTCCAAATCCGACCAATGAAGAGGTACTGATGAAGGTTGAGCCATAAGACAGGGCCATAATGAGCGGATGAGCATTGCGGCCAGCGACCAAATAGTCCTCCTCGGTTCTGGTTCTTCGATTCCCCAAATAGGCCAGATAAGTCATGATTCCTGTATAGATGAATAGCATGATGATCAGGACAGGCAGGTTCATTCGGTGTCATCTCCTTTATTCCACATCACCAGGCTATAGATCACACAAAAGACTGCTGACAAGATGGTTCCGAGCCATGCTACCGTGATCCAACCATCCGCCATTCCCAGCATCTCTCATTCTCCTCCTATCTACTGCAAGATGAAGAAGATCCGATTTCCTTCCCGCTTGAAGCGCCCTATTCATAAGGACAGGAAAATCGGTTGTTTGCGAAAAACCGATTTCACCCTCTCATTTCTCCTTATAGGATGTTCTCTGGTTTCCTTCTTTCCAGCGTGGGTGGATGAACAGGTATGGACAAACCGGTTCCATCCAAAAATGAAGTCGCTTCAGTAAACCAGCTATCAGGGGCTTTATGTCCCCACAAGGTTTGTCGTCTTGGATCATCCAAGTCCCAACGAATCGGTTGAAAGTCCGGATCACTTGTGAGATAGTCACCTGTATATAGCTCCACCCGGTTGCCATCCGGATCTCTCAAGTATAAGAAGAAGGCATTGGATAAACCGTGTCGTCCAGGCCCACGCTCGATCGCTTGTGTGTATCCCAATGAAGCCAACATATCGCAAGTATGAATAATACTCATCGGTTCACTTACCCAAAACCCGACATGATGAAGCCTTGGACCGTCTCCATTCATAAAAGCAACATCATGCACGGTCGGCTTGCGATGTAACCATGCCGCCCAAATTCGTTCATTTTCCGTAACGGTATATTCCGAACAGGCAAATCCCAATTCATTTACATAAAACTGATAGGCTTTTTCCACATCGGGAACCATGCAGTTAAAATGATCGATTCGTTGCATTCTCGCCCCTTTATATAAATCATACCTTTGCAACAGTCGGTCAACCGTTTTCATCTCGACAAAAAATTCGAGCGGAATCCCAGAAACATCCTGAACCCTGAATGCCCGTCCCATGGCATGCTGACTGCCCTTTTCCAGCCACTTGGTCTTAAAACCCTTTTCTTCAAAAAATCGTGCAAGCGCTTCCAAATCGACTTCTGAGTAAACCTTGTAACTGAGCACCAAAGCCCCTGGCTTGTTCCCTTTCTGAAGTACCAAACAATGATGATGCCGTTCTTCCAATCCACGCAAATACAAATGTTCTCCATCGGATTCAGTTTCGACAAATCCCAAGGCATCCACATAAAAACCCCTCGCTGCATCCAGATCCGTTACCTGCAAAACTGCTCTCGCCGCCCTTATAATATTGAAAGCCATGCTTTCCTCCCCCTGTATCACTTCGGTGCCTTCATGTAATATGGTTTCGGCGATTGGATTTGTCGCAAAAAGTCCCGTACATATTCTTTCAGTGGCTCTTTTTCAAACTCATCAAAATAAGCCATACCCATTTTGATGGGATCGCCAAAGAAGTAATACTCATAATGCGTTTGACGGCCTCCGAACGCACTGAGTGTAATATCCCAGGCCAAACGGAATAACTGGACACGCTCATATCCACCCAGATTTTTCCCTTGCACCGCTCTTTCCAATAAATGTCCGATCTCTTCATTTTCAAAGTCCGCATGCGTCGGGATTCCCATCAAACCAGAAGCGCCCAGGATACGTAAAATTCCGACGATCCGTGGATACATGCGAGGATACCAATTGCGCGCTGCGTTTAAAGGAGCAAAATCGGGTGTCATGACTCCCCACCGATCCAGCTTGGCCTGATGCTCTGCCCGATACAAATGCGACTTCATCGTCTCCAAAATCAGCATGACCTCCGTTCCCTTGTCTTTGACATGCTGAAACTGGTCAATGCCGATCGCTTCCATCAAGCATAAAATCACACCCAATATAAACTCCGTTTTCACGATGTTTTTCGCAACCACTTGATGCGACATATGCACCACCGCATTGGTTTCCCGAAATGTCGCATTGCAAATCTCCGCACTGCCGCAAATAAAGATCCGATCCCATGGTACAAGCACCTTTTCAAACAGAACGATGGCATCGCCTTCCTCAAATCGGGAGCCAAGTGGATGATCCCATTCATTTTTGCCATAATCAAAAGACTCCCGGCACACAAATTTTAACCCTGGTGTATTGTTTGGGATGGCAAATGCGATGGAATATGGATCATCTTTGGAGGAAGCTTTGTTGACAGTAGAGGGAAACACCAAAATTTCATCGGTAATCCCACCTTGTGTGGCGAGCAATCTCGCTCCTTCGACAATGACCCCATCCTTTGTTTTTTCAACAATATGCAAAGCCACATGGGCATCTTTTTGCTCATACTGTGCTTTGGCCCGGTTCACTTGTGGATGAATCAGGGTATGGGTCAAACTCACATCATTTTCCCGGCAATATTCATAATAATTTTTGGCATTTTCCGCAAAAAGTGGATCTCCTTGCGCAAACCACTGATGCGCTGTCCCATAAGCCATCACGCTTGCATTTAAATAATCCGGTGTCCGACCCATCATTCCGCCTGAAACCCGTGCCCATTCCATAATCATTTCTCTTCTGGCAATCAGATCGTCTATCGTCTGTGGGGCAATAAAAGATAGCCCCACTTTTTCTCCAGTCGTTGGAGAAGGATATAGCATTTTCTCCGGTTTTTCATACTGTAAATCATACAGGCGCGCCATGGAGCGAACCACATTCCGAAAAGCTGGATGTTCGGTTACATCTTCCACTTTTTCCCCATGAATATATACATGATTGTTCGCTTTTTTTAACCCCTCAATATACTGCTGACCATTTCTAGCCGGCATTACTTTCGCCCCCTTTGATCCATATGATCAGCTTGATGCCTTTCCAAAGCGAGGAATGGGATGGTTTCCCAATGCAACATGAATCACTTGCATCTCCGTATAAAACTCAAAAGCATAATGTCCACCTTCACGCCCAATCCCACTCTGTTTCATTCCGCCAAAGGGAATACGTAAATCTCTGGTATTTTGCGAATTGATCCAAACCATGCCTGAATCAACCGCCTGAGCCACCCGATGCGCCCGGCTCACATCCTGTGTCCAGACATACCCTGCCAGCCCGTACCGCACATCATTCGCAAGTTCAATCACTTCCTCTTCCTCCTGAAAGGACATCACCGCCAATACAGGACCAAAAATCTCTTCTTGTGCGACTCGCATATGATTCTTCACATGCAAGAGAAGAGTGGGGACAACAAAATTGCCTCCTTCCAATCGTTCATCCAGTTTTGGCTGTACGACTTCAGCTCCTTCTTCTATGGCGATACGTATATACTCCCTTACCCTTTGGGCATGCTTCGGATGAATAAGCGGTCCTACTTCTGTCTTCTGATCCAACGGATCTCCTACAACAATCTTCTCCAAACGTTCCCGCAATGCCTGGACAAATGAATCGTAAATCGCCTCCTGTACAAACAATCGGGAATTGGCCGTACAACGCTCTCCGTTAAACGAGAAAATCCCCCAAATGCAAGCATCCAGAGCCCGATCCAAGTCGGCATCATCAAAGACGATGATTGGTGATTTTCCTCCCAATTCCATCGAAACGCGCTTCAGATGGCCGGCCCCATTTTTCATAATTTCCGAACCGGTAGCCGTTTCCCCCGTAAAAGAAATCAGACGTACATCTGGATGGGCGACCAGCGCCGCTCCAGCAGTTTCACCAAAACCGTGGACAACATTAAACACGCCTTCTGGCAAACCCGCCTGATGAATGATTTCTGCCAGTTTGTGAGCGGTAAGAGGTGACCACTCCGCTGGCTTTAGCACCACTGTATTTCCCGTCGCAAGTGCTGGAGCCACTTTCCATGTTTCGAGCATAAAAGGAGCATTCCATGGAGTGATGAGCCCTGCCACTCCTACGGGTTTGTGGATTGTATAGTTGAGAAATTCATCATCCACCTGATAAGCCTCACCCACCATACGACTTGCCACCATTTCCGCATAAAAACGAAAGTTCTCTGCTGCTCGAGCCGCCATTTTTTGGGTCTGGCGAATCGGCAATCCTGTATCCAATGATTCCAGATATGAAATTTCTTCTGCATGCGCGTCAATTATATCCGCAATCTTGCGAATATACTTGAGTCTCTCTTTTACTTTCATTCGGCCCCAAGGTCCCTGCTGAAACGCCCGAACAGCAGCTTCCACGGCCAATGCAATATCTTCTTCCCTGCCTTCCGCAACTCGATTGATGGTTTCATTAGTAAAGGGATTGATATTTTCAAACGTTCTTCCCGCCTGTGCTTCCACAAATTCTCCATTGATGTACAAGGGAACATCTTTCACTTTTTGCGCTAACATACTTTCCCTCCACACTTTTCTCTATTTTTCTGTTCGTCCATCGATCACCGTATTTTCCAGCGCACCCAAACCATCAATTTCCAAACGAAGCACATCGCCGGGATAAATATGGGAAATCCCTTTTGGTGTTCCTGTTAGAATCACATCATTCGGCTCCAATGTCATAAAAGAGCTGATAAACTCGATCAATTCCGGGATGGTATAAATGAGATCCTTGGTGTTTCCTTCCTGTCTCAATTCCCCATTGACGTACGTACGGAGAGTGAGGCGATTCACATCGGGAACATCATCCCGATCAACCAAATAAGGACCCATCGGCCCGAAGGTATCATGCCCTTTGGCACGGATGGGTGGCCGATAGTAGTTATGAACAAAATCCCTGACCGTTACATCATTGGCAATGGTATATCCTTTTACATATTGAAAAGCATCGGCTGCCCTGATTTTTCGCCCCGCTTTTCCAATCACGACGGCCAACTCATTTTCATAGTGCATATACGTGGCGCCATCCGGATAAACGATCGCTCCCCGGTGACCGATCAGAGAAGTATTGGGCTTGATAAACAGCACCGGCTCCGGTGGCTTTTGAAGTCCTAACTCCTCAGCATGATCGGCATAATTCAGGGCCAAACCGATGACCTTGTTTGGTCGAATGGGCGGCAACCACACGTCGATCTCGTCTTCTGTGTAGGGTTTACCTGACAGGGAAAGCACGATCGAATCCTTTACCGTACCCAATTGTTCACGACCTTCAGCAATAAATCGGACATGCTTCAATTCGCCTCTCCCCCATTCGTTCTCACACCGGAAATTTCACTTCCGTGTAACGTCTTAATACTTCGCAAATTTCCTGTTGCAATTCTTTGGAAGGCAAATCCATTGGCAAACGCAATTTTGGGTAAATTTTGCCCATCATCGCCAATGCCGCTTTAACCGGTCCAGGATTGGTATCCTTGAAAAGGACATCATTCAGGGGCATGAGTTCAAAATGGAGATCCTGTGCTCGTTTGACATCTCCCTGTGCCCAGGCATTGTACAGCTCGGCCACTCGATCTGGAACAACATTGGCCGTTGCACTAATATATCCAGCTCCACCGATGGCGAGCATCGGATAACACAATAATTCAATGCCGGAATATAACAGAAAGTCTCTTCCACAATACCAAAGCACACGATTAACATGCTCAAAATCCTTGTTGGATTCCTTCACGCCGATAATATTGGGACAATCTTCCCGAAGACGGGCGAGTGTTTTGGCTTCCAAATTGACAGCTGTTCGTCCGGGGATGTTGTAGATAATAATCGGAAGGTCAACAGAGTCTGCTACTGCTTTGAAGTGTTGATAGAGGGCATGTTGTGAAGGGCGGTTATAGTAAGGAACAATCACAAGAGCGGCATCTGCTCCCATTTCCTGTGCCAGCTTGGTGAGATAGAGGGTTTCCTGATGGTTTGTGGAGCCTGTCCCAGGAACAACCGGAACACGACCCCGACTCGTTTTGATGGCGATTTCCATAACCCGTTCCCGCTCTTCCAATGTTAACGAACTGGGCTCACCCGTGGTTCCTGTCACGGAAATCGCATGACTTCCACTGGCAATATGCCATTCGATCAATTCGACCAAAGCGGTTTCATCGATACTGTCATCTTCGCGAAATGGGGTGACAATCGGAGCAATGGAACCACGTAATTTTTCTTTTGCTTCACTCAGTCGCACGCGAACCTCCCCTTTGGCACTTTCAATGATGCTGGAAAAGAGCGGCACAGCGATTCCAAGCCACTGTGCCTTAAACCGCACTTACTCCCGATTCGGTCTTCATTTCATGAATGAAAAATACTGGTACCCTGTTTCTTCATGTGATTGAAAAACTTCACCATATTCATCTTATGTTCACGGGCAAATCTTTCAATTTCATCAAAGGGTCGCTGATTTTTCAGCATGGAAATAAGTTGATCATGCTCTTGAACGGACTGTTTGGCACGGACGGGAATAAACAGGGAACCCATTCTGCGGATTGAATCGAGCCGACTCCAGGTTTGGCGAATGTTTTCAATCAAATATTGATTTTGGCAGTATTCATAAATCTGATCATGAAATGTGCGGTTCAATTGACCAAAGCGAACAAAATCAAATTCCTTGAGTGCCTTTTTCATCGCTTCATTCAAATCCTGCAGTTTGGCGATTCTCTCGAATGGAAATGCAAGCGAGCTCAAAGCCGTTGCATAACCTTCCATCACCGCCAGAACCGATAGCGTCTCTACATACTTTTGTTCATCGATGGGTGTAACAACGGCCCCACTATACTGCTTGTACTCAATCAGGCCATCCGCTTCCAGCTGACGGATCGCCTCTCGTACCGGAATGGCACTTAAAGACAGCTCCTTGGCAATTTGACTGATGACAATGCGATATCCTGGTGAATAAGTTCCATCCAAAATACGAGAACGCAAAATTTGATAAGCATATTGTTGTTTATTGACAGGATTTTGTTTTTTCATATCTTTATCATATATGAAATCATATATGATTTCAAGAATATTAATAGAAAATGTGTAAGATAAATACAATTCGATCCCTTTTCTATTTCAGAAAAAGTCGCTCAACCAGAAAAGGAAAACCGGGTTTGTCAACAACCTCAGAGAGTCTACCACTCTCCGAGGCTATACTGATCCGTTTCTCCCGCGCTTCAGGATGGGTTCCTTCCTCCGTGACAACTTCTGTACCATCACAGTTACTCCATAAGGAACCCATCCTCCGCTTCCTTTCATTTTCCATTCGCGGCCTCTCTCTTAAAGAAAAAACCAACTTCCCTCATTCCAATGAGAAGCTGGTTAATTCATCCAAAAATGGATCGAACCGTTTCGGTTCCCGTTATTTGACTATTTTAAATAGTACCATAACAGCTACGATAAAAAGAATCCCCAGTATGTATATCTTGCTGGATTTTTTCGCTGGCTCTTTGGCTCTCGCCAATACAAGCCTTGCTTCATTGGAACCTCGATCAGCCGCTTTTTGTAACCACATTTCTCCTTCGGTTGTGTTTTGCGCCAACACCTCTCCTTTAAGCAAAAAATACCCCAGCTGGTACATCGATGACACATCGCCGGCTTCTGCTGCTTTTCTTAGCCATTTTTCGCCTTCTGCCACGTTTTCCTGATCCAATAAAAGCCAGCTCAAGCTTTTCATGGATTCCAGATCACCAGCTTCAGCCGCTCTTCTTAGCCACATTTCTCCCTGTTCCTCATTTTTGGCTACACCTTTGCCTTGGGAATAATAGTGGCTTAACTGCTTCATCGCAGCAATACTTCCCGCATCAGCCGCCTTGGTCATCCATTCGATCCCTTCCAGTATTTGCTCTTTTCCTTCGATGAGGTATTTTCCCCATTCATACATGGCTTCCACATACTCTGCTTCTGCCGCCTGCTGAAGTAACTTCACACCTTCTGCACGATTTTCGGGATCATTTAAAAGTTTTTTCGCTGAATGGAACAATTCTTCAATATCTTCGGAAGCGCTTGTTTTTTTAGACTCTGTCATCTCGATCTCCCTTCTCACTTTCTCAACAAACTATTTCATTTTTGTAAACGCTCCAGTCATTGGATATAAGGATAAGTGTATGAATTCCCTTTACTTCTTGTTAAATATCTATTTTATTATATACTAATTTTGTAACTTAACTGTACTAAAAAACCAAAAAATATTCAAAGAGCACAAAAACGCCGAACGAGGGAGAAAACGCCCTACGTTCGGCTTATATACTCATCTTTCAGGATATTTTCAGGGGCTCCATGTTAAAAATCAAAGTTGTCCGGATCCGGACCAAAGCGATGGTTTTTATTTAAACGGTCGATTTTTTCCATATCTTCAGGAGAAAGTTCAAAATCAAAAATCTGGGCATTTTCTACAATCCGATGTTCTTTGACTGATTTGGGAATGGTCACTACTCCTTTTTGCAGATCCCAGCGCAAGACAATTTGCGCAGGTGTTTTTTTGTATTTTTGGGCCAATGCCTGAATCGTTTCATCCTGGACCACATGTCCTTGCATGAGTGGGCTCCATGCTTCCAGTTGAATTTGCTGTTCCTGACAAAAGGCCAGTAATTCTTCCTGCGTGAGATAAGGATGAAACTCGACTTGATTGACCGTAGGCTTCACTTCACAGTCAGCCAAAAGATCCTCCAAATGATGTATCTGGAAATTGCTGACACCAATGGCCCGTACCAGACCATCCTTATATAATTTTTCCAAAGCTTTCCATGTATCTTTGTATTTTCCTTTCACCGGCCAGTGGATTAAATACAAATCTACATATTCTACCCCTAACTTCTTCCGGCTTTCTTCAAAGGCCTTCAAAGTAGAGTCATAGCCTTGATCAGCATTCCATACTTTGGTGGTGATAAAAATATCTTCACGGGGAATCCCTGATTCTTTGATGGCTTTTCCCACTCCGGTTTCATTCTTGTAGGCAGCCGCTGTATCGATACTGCGATAACCGGAACGGATGGCCGCTTTTACTGCTTGCTCTACTTCTTCTCCTTCTTTCGTTTTCCACACACCCAGGCCAAGCCATGGCATTTTTACGCCATTGTTAAGCAGGGTCGTATCATGAATGGATTTAGCCATATGTATTCACCTGTTCCTTTCATATCGTTTGATTATGGTGTACTTGAAAAAGTTTATTATATTTCTATTTTTATTGTAACATTTTTTTTAAAATATGAACAACAAAAAACCACCGACACAGCGATATGTGTCAGTGGTTTTTGCCTGGCGTGCCCTGGAAGATTCGAACTCCCGACCTTCTGATCCGTAGTCAGACGCTCTATCCAGCTGAGCTAAGGGCACATGGTTGGAGCGGAAGACGGGATTCGAACCCGCGACCCTCGCCTTGGCAAGGCGATGCTCTACCCCTGAGCCACTTCCGCAAAGAAGAGATGGTGACCCGTAGGGGATTCGAACCCCTGCATGCCAGCGTGAAAGGCTGGTGTGTTAACCGCTTCACCAACGGGCCACAATCAAAAAGCCAACCCTGGTGGCTCGGGACGGAATCGAACCGCCGACACGAGGATTTTCAGTCCTCTGCTCTACCGACTGAGCTACCGAGCCAAATCTGGTGGGCCTAGGCTGACTCGAACAGCCGACCTCACGCTTATCAGGCGTGCGCTCTAACCAACTGAGCTATAGGCCCATATGCTTCTGTTTTCTCTTGTTTTCTCCGTTTTATGTCGCTCACAGGTATATAATTTAACATGATTTTATAATGAATGCAATAGTTTTTTTAAAAAAATCTTTTTGGCCATGCATTCGATTCCATCGCCAAGGTTGCCCCTTCATGGAAGCAACCTGGCAGTATTTTTGAGATTTATTTCAATCGCACTTTCAATACTGGATGATGTCCAGCCTGCACATCTCCTTGTGCCAATACCTGCAGATCCTCTACAAGTTCCATATTATTGATCACCATAGGGGTTACGATCGAACATCCAGACTCTTCAATGACATCCAAGTCAAACTCAATCAATAATTCCGATTTTTTTACCTGTTCACTGACCCGAACCCGTGATTTAAATCCTTCCCCATATAATTTAACCGTATCCAGGCCAATATGAATAAGAACTCTCAAGCCGTTTGGATTCTGTATACATACAGCATGGTGCGTATCAAATAAATGAGAAATCACTCCATCCATGGGTGCAACCGCTTTCCCTTCTGCCGGTATGATCGCAATGCCATCACCGACCATCCGCCGGGAGAACACCATGTCTCCCACTTCATCCAATGAAATCACCTTTCCTGTTACGGGGGCAACCAAAGTGATCCACTTATCCTCTTGCTTTCTTCCTGTCATTTGATCCACTCCAGTTCATTTGTCTCTTTTCATGGAAGAAAAACAATCCTGGCAACAAGTGAAAACTTTTATATATCTATCTATCAACCATCCATTATGCAACGTATTAATTATATTTTCATATATTTAACATTTCAATGATCAATTTAAATTCCCTTTATTCCGTGGATATTTGTACAAAGGAGATCGTCCAGCTTGTTGATAGAGTATCCATCGTATGTTTGTCAACAGACCTCAACACTATAAGAGGGATTTAATAGAGGTTATCCGCAGGCTGAAAAAATACAGTGGGTTCTCCACTTTTTAACCTATTGTTCATACACGATAAACATTATTTTGCAAAAATATGTAGGTATCATACAGTGTGCAGCCAATTCTTTGAGATAAAATCTCCAAAAATGAAAGGCGGGAAAGGATGAGTGAAAACCAATCTTCCACTTTTTCAGAACAAAACAGAGAAAAATGGATTCATGCGATAAACCTGAATGATATCGACTCCATGATCCACGATGGTACTCAAATTCAAAAAGAAATGATCATCTTTATTGAAAAAATATTAGCTTCTATACGTGTGATCGATCAACTTCATTTTGCTGATCTCTTGACGGGGCTACTAAAGGAAGTGGAATCGATCGATCTTGAGCGGTTAAACCGAACCCGTCATTTTGCTTTTCTTCCCGTGATCAACAAGCTGTGGAATCCCACCAGGAAGTGGATCGTTCAATATCAAAAGAAACAACAGCAAATAGACAGATTCATTCACCAACTGGAACAATCCAGAACGCTGTTGATCCAATATACAGAAAAGCTCCAGGAACTAACCATCCAAAATCACGATTTTTATCACCAACTCACCTTCATGATTGAGGCCGGTGAACAGACTTTAAAAGAAATAACGCAGATAAAAATTCCCCATCTTCACGAACAAATCAAGCATGCCAAAAACAGACATCAACAAACACAAGAGCTGCATCGCCTCATTAACTTCGTGCAGCAGTTCGAAAAAAAACTCTACGATTTAAAACTGAATCGCCAAATCCCTCTACAGGTGGCTCGTCAACTCAAGAGAATCTACCCAAATAACCAAGCTTTCGCTGAACAAATTCAAGCATCGGTTATAAGTACTTTTCTCTTATGGAAAAAACAATGGGAACTTGCCATGACCATCATGAATGAAAAAAGAATCATCCCATTGGAAGACCTAAAAAAATCCCAACAGGAGATAATTTCATCCTTAATTAAAACTATTCATATAGAAAAGGAAGGAAGAAAAAAGCGTAAAGATGTGGAAGATGAATTATACAAAATTGGTGAAGAAATAAGAGAAAGCTGGAAGCAAACCCCTGTATAAAATGTAAAACCTCCCGACTTCATCTCATCGGAAGGTTTTACATTTTATGTTTCCGTTTTTCTTCGGGAAGATGATGGTAAGATCAGAAGAGACTGGTGGAGACTGAAGACTGCTAGCCGCTGTAAGGCAGCTTTTTTCTTTGTCTTGCCACCTTCGCACTTTGATCTCCAAGCATTATTATGGATCTTTTGGGGTAATTCATATTTTAAAGACGTATTCATGAAATCATGCCATTGCAATCCATCTTGGGAAACATGTTGAGTTACCACAAGGACAAGAAGGATACAAGATCAGCTTTATTTTTTGAATAGACTGTTTCATTTGACATTTGAGGAGGATATTAGAGCCCATGTCAGATGTATGGGGTGTCATATTCATTATTGCAGGTTTCATACTGGTTATCTACAATTTCACCGTTGTTTATCGAAAAGAAGGCGTGAAGGAGACATGGAAAAAAATCTTTTTCCTATTTCTGGAAACTGCGTCTTATGGAGGGGTCGGCGGTTTGGGAATGTTGCTGATTCTATTGGGAGTTATATTCGTTTTTGTATGGTAGAAACGGAAAAAATAAGGATTTTGAGTAGCAAGCATCGGTGATTTGGTGTTCTGCCAGGCAGATGCCAAATCGCTATTTAATGATGGCAGAGAACAACGAGAAGAACGTTCAATGTCAAATAAAAAACAAGCGATTTGGTATCTTAGTATAGCTGGAAAGAATACCAAATCGCCATGATGAAAAATCACATTTCTTGTGCAGAAGAAGCATTTGTTGATCCGGAACCTCCTGAGCCTCCAGATTTGTAAAGGTATCCAGGTGGATAAGTTGTAACCGACTGAGTACCAGACTGAGTTCCAGGTTGAGTACCACCACCAAGCTGAGTACCACCACCTGGTTGGCCGGGTGTCTGGTTGGTAGGTGGTGGATTGGTTGAATTGTTACCTGTTCCCGGTTGTGTAGAGGGTGGTTCGGTGGTAGCAGGATCCGTTGGTGGTTCGTTGGTTGAAGGCGGATCGGCTGTTGGATTTTCATCCGAATTTGGTGGTTGAGTATTTGGATCTGTGTTGTGATCCTGATTGGGTGTTTGTTGGAGAGGATCGATAATGACCTGGTTTGTTATCCCTATTCCGTACATCACATCAACCACATCGCCATAGGTGTACCAGTCATCTGTTCCGTAGTGAGCATCCAGAGCTTTTACAAAATAACCGGCGTCTACCAGGATTTGATAGCCATTGGATCTCCATTGTTGCAAAATACTTTCAACCACGCTGTATTTTTGTTTTTCCTTCTCTTCTTTTTGGGTGTGATCAGTCTGTTTGGGGGCGAGTGCAACAACCTGAGGGACAGGTTTTTCAACTGCATTTTTCTTGTTTTGCGGCTCTTTTTTGGAAATCTGAATGGGTTTATATACTTTTTCATCGACGGATACCAGAGGGGATTTGCTTTTGGTCTGTTGATAGTAAATATATCCTGCACCTGAAAGAACAACAGCGATGACCATCCCGATGAAAATAAAGAAGAGGTTTTTTCTCATGATGTCCCACCTCTCGCTGTGAACCTCTTTTTCTATATGGGAGCTTTTGAACTTCCAGTTTTATCGTTTTTCATTTATTGATCAGATCAAACAATTCCATTAAAATGACAAATCAGACATATTCTATTCTATCACAACTGTAAAGAAAATGGCTACCTGCAAATTTCAGTTTTACAAGGAAAAATATTGGGGGATCTCTTACCATTTTAACTTAAAGCCCTATCCCTTCCCTAATGGATAGGGCTATATATATTTTCTTTTACTTCAAACCAAACTGCGCTTTTGAAGTCAATTTGTTATTTTGAAACATGGCATTCATATTGGAACCATCTTCATTTTGCCAGGAGTACATCACCGTTTTAATCCCGGCCACCTCGCTTGAGCTCATTTCCGTTCCTTCAAAGCCGATAATTCTCACAACCTCTTCATAGCTCATACCATTTTTGATCTTTTTGAATTTCTTCATTGTCACTTCTTTTTTCTCTTCTGAATCTGGATCTGCTGGTTGAGAAGAGGATTCAGATGTATTGATATCGGATGTATTGGTTTCCTGTTTAGTACTTTCTGGTGTAGCCTCTGTTGTTTTTTCTTCGGCCACACCTGTTTTTTGATCATCATTCATCGATCCAATGATTGCAAGCAGTACAATAAACGCTCCGATTCCCGCCAGCCATTTTTTCATCTGTGATTTCCTCCCGTTGTATTGATCAAATGACTAACTTGAACAGAGCGCAAAGAGTTCGATAGAATAAGTGGAGAGTGTATATGGGGGATGTATAACGAAACTCTTTGCGCAAAAAAACTGGAGTGTAAGTACATCCATTTGGCGATGGCGTACTTACGATCTGCTCACCTTGTTGGCGCAAGATGAGCAGAATCAAGGCGATGTGAATGGAACTGGCACTTCCATCCACAGTCTTCTCTATGTTCGCTTGCTTTCCAGGCATCCCCCCTTTCACATATTCCATTTGCCTAGACGATTAGCCTGGAAGGTGCACCGTAGGAAGTAATAAACACTTTCTCACGGGCACGGGTAGTTGCAACATAAATCAACGAGCGTTCCTGCTTGATAAACTCATTTTTTTCCTCCTCGTCCTCCATCTTATCGATGACCCACTCCGGAGGAACATGTTCTTCATTCATCTCCACGAGAAACACGACACGGAACTCCAGCCCTTTGCTATTGTGCATCGTGCCACACTGAACCTCCGCTTGCGCTTTGGTCATATTTGGCGAAAGCTTTTGCGCCTGGATGCGATGTTTCCCCAATTCTTTGATATAGGCCTCCGCAATGTGATTAAATCGGGCTAATATGGCGATTTCATTGGGCTGAATGCCTTCAGCGATTAATTCTTTTACTTTTTCAACGACAAACTCTTTTTCTTGCTTCGATGTGGCAAAATTTTGGATCTCAGGGACTGTTCCAGACAAGAGCGAAATATCTTTTCCTTGATCTTTGCCACCATCCAGATTATCAAACTCGACACCAGCAATGATTTCAACTGCTTTCCTACGGATTTCTTCTGTTGTGCGATAATTGATTCGCAAACGCTTCGAACGCTGTCCTCTTACATTAATACCACAGTGACTGAGTATCACTTTGCGTGAATAAATACGCTGGTGCGCATCGCCGACAATAAACAGGTCATTTTCGGTCTTTGGCACTAAAGCCCGCAGCAACTTGAATCCTTCCTGGTGCATATCCTGTGCTTCGTCAATAATTGCTGCCCGATAGACAAATGTATTCTGATCCGGATTGGCTTCTAACCATTTCCGTGCTTCTCTTAACACATCCGTATACTCATACAGATTTTTGGCCTTCTTCTGCTCTCTGATATAAGTAACGGTATCCCAAATCCGTTTCCGTTCCGCACGCGAAATCGATCTTTTTCGGCCAATCCGCGGTGTGCTTAGATACTCCTGCCAAGTTTCGATACCATTGAGTTGAATCACCCGTTCATACTCATTGCGCAAGAATACCCCATCTTCTTTGGTCCATCCGAAGCGTTGAAGGGCTTCTTCCCACATGTCATTCATCGTTTTACTATTGCTATCTACACGGCGAATCGTGATTTTTTTGGCTTTCTCCACGATTTGTTTGGCCAAAGCATCAATAGAGATCACATCAATTCGTTCCATTTCTTCAGGCGTACACATGGTCGCCAGGACTTCACGAATATTATTTGCCAGAGTGACCGTAAAGGTGGTAAACAGGACCTTTTCGTTCGAATCCGGGTACAGATCCCGAACCAGGTAGCGTGCCCGATGCCACAACCGTTTTTCCTGTGCCAGCTCCCCCCAATACGCGAACAGGGCCTCGATAACTTCTCTCTACCGTTTCTCTTTGCCGTGGATGGAGGAATACACGCCAACGATCCAGTGGCTCCTTTAATATCTCATCCAACACCTTGTCTGAAGTCACCACCGTAATGGTACGGCTGGAATTCAGACTGGTCACGGCTTCCGCAAAAGTAATGGTTTTTCCTTTCGGTTTGGTATCTACGGCAATCTCTTGTGCAAAGGCCAGAACTTCTTCAAATGATTCCCCACTGACCAATAAATCCAGATACTCATAGGTTTCGTTGGGGAAAATCGGTTTATGGAGCTTAAAATCATCCAACGTTCTGATCCGGCGCACCAGCGGCAGGAACTCACTGGGAACACCTAACTGCTCCAATTGCTCATCCGTAAAAGCGGCAAAAAGCGGTGGCTGCTGTTCAACTGCCGTTTGTACAGGGGTCGGATCTTCCACTTCCACGATCGTGCTTGTCCACATTTGCAGAGTTCCTGTCGTCTGATTGACAATAAACCGTTTTCTCTCAGCCCAACGATAGGCCTCATCATGGTGGTCTACCCAGACAAGCAAAAAGACATCTTCATTGTCGGGACGAACCAGGATGACCCGATATCCCTGGCTTAAACGGGCCGAATAAACATGCGGATCGATGGTTTTACGCAAACGCTCCAGGTTTAATCCATTTATCCACTGATCATAACGCAGTTGGTCGATCATTTTACGCATCCGCTTTTGTTCGCTCTTGGGCAATTTGGCAAAAGAATCCAAAAAAGTGTCTTGAAGCGCAACAATACTCATTTTGAACCTCCTTTTTCTCCCACCGATGCCCAAGCGAACATCGGTGGAGTTTTTGCGTTTCGATCACCTTACTGCCCATTCACCAGGCGATGCCACTGGCTGACATAATCCACTTGCTCGATATCGACTTCTGGCAAGAGCCAAACTTTCCAACCACGCGCACGGATTTTGTCACGGAAATCCGCTTGCAGAGGAGTGAGGAAGCATACTTTCTGATCCGGCCAGGCAAACTCCGCTTCCGCTTCCACAGTGCCGGCACTATTTACAAATTCATAGCCAATCTTTGGCTCCGGGACTCCGCCCAAGACCAGTTGCTTCGCTGCCTCCTGGTATTGCTCATGAATCTGGGACAGCCATTCTTCCGAAAGCTGGACAGAGGTGCTTGTGACACGTACTTCGATCTCTGGACGTTCTTCGGCAATGAGCGGTTTTTCTTCTTCTTTGGATAGTGAATATTCCGTTTCATCGACAGGCTTTTCTACATTTGGCAGCTGATTATTGGAAAGGTCGCTCTCTTTCTCTTCTTCAAATCCGCCATACTCTTCAAGCACTTCACATTGCTGAATGACGACATCCACCGCCTGTTCATTTTGTTCAGGCGGAAATTGATACTTTCGCAGCAGACGCTTGACCATCCGTTTTAAATTCGCCCGGGCACTTTGGCGAACACGCCAGTCGACTGTCCGGCTTTGCCGGATCTTTCTTGCCAGCTCACGAGCCATTTGCTTCAAAACATCGACGCCTAACGCATCCTTTGCTGACTCATATTGCGAAAGGGCATCATAAAAAGCAACTTCATCGTCCGAAAGCCCCAAATCATTTCCGCGTCGCTGAGCCTGATTCATCTCTTTCGCCAAATCGATCAATTCCTGGATCACAGCCGATGATTCAATCAATCGGTTATGGTATTTCCGGATCGCCTCTTCCAACATCTCGGACAATTTCTTCGATTGCACGACATTTCGCCGTGAAATCAGGCGGACTTTATCCTTCAAGAGGCGGTTTAACAGCTCGACCGCCAGGTTTTTATGTTCAAGCTTGCGCACATCTTCCAAAAATTCTTCGGACAGTTCGGCGATATTGGGCTTATCCAGCCCGACGGCGGAATAGATATCCACGACCTCATTGGTAATCACGGATTTGTTGATCAATTGGTTAATCTGCGCCTCAACCACATCCGGAGATTTTTTCGGTTTACGCGAAGGTGCCGTTAACTTCACGATAGCGGCTTTTACCGCTTTAAAAAATCCGATCTCCACACTAAGGGCTTTGGCATCGGGGTGAGTGACACACAAGGCAAAGGCTTGTGCCATGATCGTCACATGCTTGACAAATTCCTTTTTCGCCTCTTCACCGAGACTGATCACATAGTCCGTAGTGGCAGCAATCTGCCGCGCCTTTTCTTTCGCCGTTCCTGTCAGGAAACGGGAATAATCATGCGGATAAAGCATATGCCGGATAATATCGTATTTCTCTTTGACCAGATCCATCGCTTTCTCCGTGTCAATCCCGGTCATTTCCCGGTCGCTGGGGGTATACACTTTGAGGGCTTCTTTCAGTGCCTGGCCGATCCCAATGTAATCGACAACCAACCCCCCCGGCTTATCCTGGAAGACACGGTTGACCCGTGCGATGGCCTGCATCAGATTGTGCCCTTTCATCGGCTTGTCGATATAAATGGTATGCATGCACGGCACATCAAAACCGGTCAGCCACATATCACAGACGATCACGATCTTCAGCTCATCGTCCGGATTTTTCATCCGCTTCGCCAGCAGATCCCGCTGGGCTTTGGTCGTGTGATGTTTCTTTAACGCCTCGGGATCATCCGCCCCGGATGTCATCACCACTTTGATCGTACCTTTATCGATATCGTCATGGTGCCACTTTTTCCTTAGAGCGATAATATGCTTATACAGCTCAGCGGCAATGCGGCGCGACATCGTCACGATCATCGCTTTGCCCCTGATTTGCTGTTGACGCTGTTCGAAGTGTCCGACGATATCCTTGGCAATCAGTTTGAGCCGCTTTTCCGCTCCAACCAGAACTTCCAATCTGGACCATTTTCCTTTGACGGACTCATCCACTTCCTGCTCTTGCATCAGCTTTTGGTACTCTTCATCCAGCTTTTTCTTTTCTTCTTCCGGAAGCTCCACCTGTGCGAGACGGCTTTCGTAATAAATTTTGACCGTCGCCCCATCTTCAACGGCCCGGGTCATATCATAGATATCGATGTAATCGCCAAACACAGCCGGCGTATTCCGATCTGCCAGCTCAACCGGGGTGCCGGTAAAACCGATATAGGAAGCTTGCGGCAAGGCATCGCGCATATGTTTGGCAAACCCGAATTTCACCTTGGCCTCGTCCTGCTTTTTTTTGACTTCGGCCTGGAAACCATATTGACTGCGATGCGCTTCATCGACGATCACGACCACATTGCGCCGATCCGTCAATACGGGGTATTGGTCTTCATCTTCACCCGGTGTAAACTTCTGGATCGTGGTAAAGATGATGCCTCCCGACTCGACAGACAGGAGTTGGCGCAGCTCTTGACGCGAAGTCGCCTGTTTGGGAGTTTGCCGTAACAATTGCTGCGATTTGCTAAAAGTGCCAAAGAGCTGATCATCGAGGTCATTGCGGTCCGTGACTACCACCACGGTCGGGTTATTGAGTTCCTGGACCAATTTCCCGGTATAAAAGACCATGGACAAGCTTTTGCCAGACCCTTGTGTATGCCAGACGACCCCGATCTTCCGGTCTCCGGATTCCTCCGTCGCCCGGTGGGTACTTTCCACCGCTTTGAGTGTGGCAAACACCTGATGGTAAGCGGCCACAATCTTGATGATCTCTTCTCCGTCTACCTGGAATAGAATGAAATGCCGAAGGATATCCAGAAATCTGTCTTTTGCAAACATCCCTCTGATCAATACCTCCAACTGAGAAAGCGACGAAGGAGCCAGCTCTTTGCCATCAATGGTTCGCCAGACCATATAGCGGTCAAAGTCAGCGGTTAACGTTCCATAACGTGCCTCCGTACCATCGCTGATCACTGAAAAAGCATTGTAAGCAAAGAGGGTCGGCAAACTCTGTTGATATGCCTTGACATCTTCAAAGGCATCCGCAATTCCCACTCGCTCATCCGCTGTATTTTTTAATTCAAAGACGGAAAAGGGAATCCCGTTGACAAACACCACGAGATCCAATCGCTTGGGATGAGCGCCACGGTCTTTTACCTGAAACTGGTTGACCACCAGCCAGTCATTTTGCTCCACATTCACTGGATCAACGAGCCAGACCTTTTTGGTCAGATAGCTACCGTCTGCCTGACGTACCGAGACATCGACGCCATCGGTTAACAGTTGGTGAAATGCCTTATTGTTGACCAGCAGGCTCGGGCTTTCCAATGTGCAAACCTTCCGCACCGCTTCCTCGATCACTTCGGCGGGGTACTGGGGATTGATGCGGGAAAGAGCTTCCCGCAACCGATTTTTCAACACCACTTCATGATAATCGTCCCGTTCACGCGCTTCTCCATCCGGGGCAAAGTCAGGGCCATAACCCGTTTCATAATACAGCTCTTCAAACAGCTCCATCGCTGACTGTTCCACATCAGACTCGTAGTAATTCATCGTCTTCGCTGCTCCCTTCTTCGGATAATGGCACACGAATCTCTCCAGACATCAGCTTGGGTAGGAGGGTGTCACGGAGGGTTTTTAGATTATTTGATTCTATAAGATTTAAAGAGATTTTTTCGTAGATAGGTTGAACAATTTTAATAAATTCACGAACAATATCTAAATTTCTTGGGAATGGAAGTTTAAATTCCAATGTTTGTTTTGGCGATACACGTTGTCTACTATTTGTAGATCCAGTAGCATGTTGCTGTAAAAATTCGTTAAATGCGTCACTATTGACAAGCGAAAAAACAAAGTAAGTAAATTCTTTATCTTTTGCCAAATAGTTAATAAACTCTGTCGAGCTCACTGCATTATTAGTTAAACATAACGGTTTCCAGACCCGTTTAGTAGATGGATTCAGTTTTGAAACCAATATTGTATCGGATGTTACCACATACTTATTACTTTTAATTTCACATCCTTTTTCCATTGATGGAAATCTTTTAGAATCAAATGAAGGAATACTATAATGCTCAAAAAGCTCTTCAGGAAATTCTTGTGGCTTTACACTCTTAGTACTTATTGTAGCAATATCTTTAAATTGAATTACTTCCCACCCCTTCGGAATCATGCCTAGCTCGCTTTCGACAAACTCGCCATCTTGAAAAGGTTCGAAGTCGACAAACCAGGATTTAAAGATCGCTTGTGCCATTTCTTCGAGGTCTTTGTTGATTTGGTTGTTTAAATAAATCTTTCCATCAATTGAATCTAATATATTAATAATCTTCTTCATTTCTTGTTGTTTTTTTGGATAAAGAACAGGAAATTTACGTAATGCTCCTAAAGTTAAATATTGTTGGGTTGACCCTCTTAGATTTGAATAGATATATTCTTGAGCAAGATTCGATTTCAAGAAGTAATAAAACCACTTAGCTTTCAATTCATCACCATTAAACTTAAATAAACCAACATTTTTAATTGCATAATTTATTTCTGGGTTGCGCTCAAGATAAACTTCTCCTACCGTTCCGATCATACTAAATAAAATATCCCATTGTTCTACCTTACTTCTTTCATTTATCTTTGCAAAATCTTCATTACTAATAAGATAAGCATTTTGAAAGTCCAATTCATAACCTTTCAAATGTCTAGATGTTACTAAGTACTTCCCACCTTCAACTTTCTTTGGGGAATCATGTGTCCCATCAGTCACTTTAAAACAAAAGTCATCAGCAGTTGTTTTCTCCCACTCCTCAAAACTCATACCCAATCCCCCTCAGACTCTCCCGAATCTTTTCTTCCAATTCTCTCGACTTGGCAAATTTCTCAGCCAAAGATGCGGTGAGTCTTTCCATTTTCTCTTCAAACGGCTCATCATCGTCATCATCTTCCGCAATGCCCACATAGCGTCCGGGTGTCAGGATATACTCATGCTCACGCACTTCGTCCAAGGTCGCTGACTTACAGAAGCCTTGGATATCTTCATAGTTTCCAGCATCTTTGAGCCCGCGCCATGCATGGAAGGTGCCTGCGATTTTCCGGATATCCTCATCGGTCAACTCCCGGTGCACGCGATCCACCATCTGGCCCAACTTCCTTGCGTCAATAAAGAGAATTTCCCCTTTGCGATTGCGTTGTCCATTGGCTGCTTTATTCTTGGTCAATACCCATACACAAACAGGGATTTGCGTCGAGTAGAAGAGCTTACCAGGTAAAGCAATAATGGCTTCTACCAAATCATCCTCAATGAGTCCTTTCCGAATCGCTGCTTCATCCTTTTGGTTGGTCGACATCGAACCATTGGCAAGAACAAATGCGGCTGTTCCACTTGGGGCCAATTTCGAAACCATATGTTGAATCCATGCATAGTTGGCATTGCCTTTGGGTGGTACACCATACTGCCAGCGTGGATCATCAGCCAGGCTATTATGCCACCAATGACTGACGTTAAAAGGTGGGTTGGCGAGTATGTAGTCGGCACGCAAGTTTTTATGCAAATCATTGATAAAGGTATCCGCATGGTGTGGACCAAGGTTATTGTCAATGCCCCGAATTGCCAGGTTCATTTTACACAAACGCCAGGTCGTGGGGTTGAATTCTTGTCCATAAACAGCCACATCACCGATCCTGCCTTGGTGCGCCTTAATAAAGGCCTGGCTTTGGACAAACATGCCGCCTGAACCACAGCAGGGGTCATAGATGCGTCCTTTGAAGGGTTGGATGAGTTCGACCAGGAGCCTGACGACGGTCCGAGGCGTATAGAACTCTCCACCGTTCTTTCCTTCCGCACTCGCAAATTTATTGAGGAAGTATTCATAGACACGCCCCAACACATCCTGTGCTTGCGCTTCCTGATCACCCACTTTAAAGGAGAAGAGATCGATGACTTCCCCCAACCTTTGCTTGTCCAGTTCGGGACGAGCGTAGTTCTTTGGCAGAACACCCTTAAGGGAATCATTTTCTTTTTCAATAGCCAGCATGGCATTATCAATGATCTGCCCGATCTCTGGCTTTTTTGCGTTTTCTTTGATATAGGACCAGCGCGCTTCTTTCGGTACCCAGAAGATATTTTCCGCTATGTATTCGTCCCGGTCCTCTGGATCTGCCCACTCGTCCTGCTTCAACTCCTCATACTTCGCCTCAAAGGAATCTGAGATATATTTCAGGAATAAAAGTCCTAACACGACATGTTTATACTCAGCGGCATCCATATTGTTGCGCAGTCTATCTGCCATTAGCCAAAGTCTTGACTCAAAACCCAATTCTGTACTACCGTTGTTAGAAACTGCCACTTGCTGTCACCTTCCTATTTGATTAATTGATCGTAGATGGTTTGACGCATTTGTTCCCAGCGACGTCTGGCCTCGAGGAACAATTGCCGCTCCCGCTGATACTTCTGGACTAATGTGCGCTGATCCGCTAAAGTAGGCATTGGGATCTTGAGCTCGCCGAGATCAGCGGGGTGGATATTCATGACCGTCGTGCCCCGTTGGAACGTCTGGACAAGCTTTTCGCCAACAGGACTTTCGAGGAAGATTTTGAGATATTCACTTTCCACTTCCTTACTGTTACACCGGATGACGATGAGATTGGCCGAGGCGATGGTATAAAACGGCAGTTCCCGAACGATCGCTACCTTGATTTGTGTACCCCGACAGGTAATGACAACATCGCCGACTTCCAGCTCATAGCGCCTCACTTTACGAATCTCTTCGTTGATGGTGTCCATCGCATCCCAAAGGATCTCCCCATCCTCGATATTGGAAATATTGAGGACGTGGACATCCCCGGGTTGGAGCTTGTTTTTGGTAATGGATTTCCCCCGAAAGAGCTCGGCAATCTCACCTAGCTTCACCACTTTGTATTTCTTAGGCTGAAGCGATTCGAACTGCTCGACATCTGCGTGAGAAAGAAGCGCATCCAGCCGCCAGTCTTCGCGCTCCCGGAATGACTGAGGATCCATCGCCTTCAGGTGATAAAGAGCCAGCTGATTCTCATCATTCAGGTGCAAACTTCCGAGTTCGATCACTGGATTTGGCTCACGCGTCAGCGTAAGCAGGTAGCTCTTGCCCTTATAGTTGCGCAAAGTCCCATCAGGCAAGGAATGGATCGATTTGACAAAGGCATGGCGCAAGATCCACTTGCGCAGCTTGGCAAATCCCCCGCCCGAAAAGGTGAAACGCGAAGGGATGATGGTGGTGAACTCCCCCTGTTCACTTAAAAAGTCAAGGAGATTTTGCACAGCAATCCCTTCGGATTCTCTCGTGAAATAGTAGTCCGTATCCAGCTCCATCTTTACCCCAAACGCGGGAATGGCCAGAATATAGTCGAAATCCTGTTCAAAGTCGAGTGAACTGTAGATGGACAGGTGATGGATCGTCACATGGAATTCATCCCGATACAGAAATCGCAAGACTTCAACCAACCATTTTTCCTGTGCTGTCAGTACAAACTGTTTGTCTGGACATACTTGAATCAAATGAGAAAGCCCAGGTAAAAATTTATGCGCTTCCGGGATGAGCACTTTCTCCACTTGAGCGGGAATGATCCGCTCTGTAAAATAGTCTGTCAGATAACTTGGGCTCACAATCACGCCCGTTCGATCTTGTTCAAATAAGGCAAGGAATCCTTGCAAGAAATCGATCTGCTCTCCAATGACATATAACTCCTTGAACCAATCAGGATCGCCATAAAAATAGCCGAGACGCTGTTCTGTCTCTTCTTTCATCCGCTCATACAGGGTGTGTTCATCGTGGTATAAACCTTCATCCCCCTCGGTGAGACAAGCCTCTTTGGTGAGATGAACACGTAACAACTCGGTGGCGATCTGACGTAACTCTGTCACCTCTCGTTCGATTAACAACTGCTTAAAGCGAGTTAATGGTTCCACGTTCCGATCCTCCTAATCCATCCACTCCTCTCCTATTTATTATACGGTTTTATGAATTGATTTTACAATATTATTTTTTAGTATTGAAATACCAAATATAATACAATCCATTTACAAAATTCTTTTCTGTTACCCATCATCGAGTCACTCTCCCATCGGTCTAAGCGATCGCATCTAATTTTTTCAATATGTTCTCTAACGAAGCTCCCAAAAAATAGTCTTCGATCAGTTCCCAAAATACCTCTGTCGATACTTCTTTTTGAAATAGATGCGTAAGCAGATCGACCGATGTCCGGTGTCGTTCATACACATTGGACAGCACGATATTGTGATAGCCATCCGGATTATCCACGACTCTCTTCAACTGGTAAAACGAGTTAATCCGAATATAGATTTCCGGATTATCCCCTCCAATCACCGAATAAACCAACAATCCCATGGCCTCGAGCAATCCAAACAGCAGAAATGACTTTTCTGTCTTCTGTCTGTCCTTTTTGGAGAGATAGATTTCATAATGATCCAGCTGTCGTGTCGACCACCCTTTCTGGCGCAAAATCTTTTGTGTTTCAATTTCCAGCCATTCGGTAAAGGAGCTGAAATTGCTGTTTACCGTGAATCTTTTCCGGTCTTCATCCATACGCAGAAAAGATCGATAAAAGTTCGCATACTTTTTGTTCAATCGTTCAAATGCCTCTGCACTGGTCAAAAACACGGTGGCGATATTTTCACAGTAATATTTATCCTTGTGCATCTGTTTTCCAAGTGAATGAGCCAACCGCTGTGTAAACTGTTCAATGGTAAAATACTTCCCACTTTGCGCAAATTTCCCCAAAACAATATTGAAGGCCCGCAGGATTGTCCCAAACTCTTTCAGAAAGGTTGACTCACGAGTGGACAGCGAGAAATCGATAAACAGGATCGGATGGATTTCATGGAGAAAATCAAATTCCAGGCAAGGATCTTTCGTATGGAAAAAATACTTGAATTGGGCAAAAGACATTGTTGGGTGATAATCCTGCCACAGTTCTTTCAGGTTACAAACGATGATCGATTTCCCTTTATAATCCGAAACCCGACTGAAATAGCGCCCATACTTCTGCATTAATTCCGTTTCTACATCCGGTTCCACCTGAAAGTACTCTTTCGTAAACAAACTGCGTGGCCGGGCAATAATCGGCGAGTAATTGAGTTTCGCCTTGAAATCTTTCTCAATGATCAGTAAAGCCGTTTTCAGTTTATTATCCACATCTTCTACCTGGTCCAGATTTCGACTACTTTCAAAGATGTAACGAAACTCATCAGAGCTTACTAACAGATTGCGCTGCATTTGCCCTTTGGAATCCTGGGCCAAATTCAATATTTTGCGTACTACTTGGACCAGCTGTTGTTTGCGCAAAGTGGAAATGCCATGGAGCCGTTTTACGTGAACAAAGTCTTTCGACAGAAAATCAAAGTAAGCATACCCCTTGTCCAAATGTCTGGCCGCCCGCCCTATCTCTTGAACATAGTCACACACATTACCCGTCGGAGCAAAATGGTAAACATTGCGAATATCCGGAATATCGATTCCCATCCCAAATGCTTTGGTAGCCAGCATGATCAGCGACTCATTATTTTTAAAACGGAGATAATGTGTATTTTTCTTCTCTTTCGACAAACTTCCATAATAGTAACACAGATGGGAAACCAGCTCTTTAGATCCATATGAACGGGCGAAATTCAAAAACTCATGAATCAATCGAACCATCGGAAAGTAAACCAACGTTTTTTCACGTCGTTCTAGAAAACGGTTCAGACGAAATAGCAAGACTTTGTACTTGATATCCAAATACTCCTTGAACTTCGTCTCAGACATTTCTTTTTGCTGGATCCGAATCTGGATATTTTCCCGTTTGATATAGCCAAAATAACTGATCGGATGAATCAGACCCAAACTGTCTCGCGTCTCGGCATACATGTCTTCAAGTCCGCCATAAATCGCTGTAGCCGTAAAAGTTGCAACCGGGAAGGGAAGTTCTTTTCTCAATTTCTGCAAATAGGCTCCCAAGTACCAGTAATCAGACCGAAACGCTTTTCCCCAGGTAGTGACAATATGCGCTTCATCGATCACAAAAAGCCCGATCTGCCGTTCTCCGATGAGATCGGAAATATCGGAACGACTGAGCAGTGTCTCTGGTGAAATGTAAAGAATGGAGATTTGACCTGCCTTGATTTTTTCGATAATCTCCTGCTTTTCCACTGGCGTGAGGTTTGAGTTGATTGTCGCCGATATATCAATGTTTTTGTTATGGAGCCCCTGTACCTGATCCGTCATCAGACCAATCAGCGGAGAAATGACAATCGTCATTAATCCATACTGCTGGGCCAGGTAGATGGCCGGAATCTGAAACATGATCGACTTTCCTGCTCCAGTGGGAGAAGTAACAAAAATATCCTGATAACTCTGCCCCTGATAAGCCCGTTCTGCTTGCTGGACCAAATCATCAATGATTTGGCCTTGTGATATTTCAATCGTTTCTTTCTTTTTATCCGTTTCATTGACATCACGATACATCTTGAGCTTGCGAAAAGAATCATATCCCCAATATTTTTTGAGAATCTCCAGATAGCGCTCTTCGGGCACAGGCTTGGCATCCAGTTTTTTGGTTGTGAGGACGATTTGCACTTGATCGCGATATAACGACTGAATCACCCGCAAGCGTTTCTTATACGCATGTGGAAAAAGCTCCAAGTCACCCGAATAGGTGATCACAATCTTTTTTTGGTGGAGCTGCCCACTAGTCAGTTTGACCAGGAAAGATAAAAATGGTTCTTCATCTTCCGACAGCTCTAAAAAGCACTCCTGGTACACGCTTTGTTGATCGATTAGTACGTCCTCGCCTTCCATAATAAAAAAGTCGACAACGTTCTGTGGCAGTTCCGTATAAGAAATAAAAAGTTTCCCATCGATCGTCCGGATCTCCCCATAGTATTCCAAAACGTTATGGATTCCTTCTGGCATTTCTTCATCGCTCAGATATTCATTGGTTTCAAGATATTGTCTCATCAGCTTATCATTTTCAATTTGATAGCAACATGGATACATTTTGTCAAAAAGGTTGTTACGCAAAAACAACAGATCGAAATAAAGGGGTAATATGGTTTCTTTTCCCAAGGTGATATATTCTTCATAGGTTGCCCAATAGATGGATGGATCCGGGTTCCCAATCACCTGAAATACTTCAGGGAGCAGGTTTGCCTTGGCTTGTGCCAATGCCTGGATACTTTGGTTGAGTGGTGCGGAAACCAGCTTTTTATATGGGAGTGTTGTCAAAAATGTTTCGTCAAAGCCCTGGAAGATGATGAGGAGTTTCTCTTTGGTTTGTCGGGACCGAAATCGTTCCATATGTTCATGCAATTGGTTCAACATTCGATCTGTCATCATCATAGAATCACCCCATCTCGATGTCTTATGAAACCAAAATCTTTTTCTTGCGAGCCATTCTCTTTAACTTTTTTAATGCTTTTTGTTCAAGCTGACGAATACGTTCGCGTGTTAATTTCAATTTACATCCTATTTCTGCCAGTGTTTTCGCTTCTCCATCTATGAAGCCAAATCGCTGCAGAATGATTTCACGGTCTCTAGGTGGTAGTTGATCAAGCAGTTGCATTATCTCTTCTTTTTCCAATTTCTTTTCTACAAAACGGGCTGGATCTAAAAATTCCTCACTCTTTTCGCTGAGTAATGTGAGATAACTGTTGTCAATCACATCCATTAATTGGAGATCACTATCTGTTTCGTCGCTTATAGGCGCATCCAGAGAATGTATGCGAAGAAAACGATGTTCTGCCAGCTTGGCCTCTTCATATTGATCAGCGGTAATTTGACATTCCCAACAAATCGCTTCTTTATCGATAGAGGAGCCCGTTAATAATTGGCGCTGTTCCAGTCTCTTTATCTTCAAAATGCGCTCATACAAATGAACGGGAATACGAACTGCCTGACCCTGATCCATAATGGCTCGTGTGATACTCTGTCTGATCCAGTAATAAGCATAGGTAGACAGTTGATAGGATTGATCCGGGTCAAATTTTTCAATCGCCTTGATTAACCCCACGACCCCCTCCGCCACCAGGTCATCAGCACTCAAGTCATGACAAAAGAAGCTTCCTGTTACGTACTTTCCAGCGAACTTTTTCACCAGTTGCATATTTTGAACCACCAGTTGTTCGAGAACCTCCGGATTACGAGTGCGCTGATATTCTTCCAATAAATATTGATTCATGCGATAACTGAATGCCTCTCCAGATGGCTCCTGATTCTCCAATTGCACTTCAGGGAGTTCCGCTTCAATAAGATCATCGAGATCCTCCCATTCATCCGGCTCATCACCACTGCGAAATTCCTCTTCTTCTATTACTACACACCCTTTTTCTGCCAGATAAGAGCGAATGGTTTCATCATCAATCTCTATTTGAAAAATCTGCCGAAGCAACTCCCGTGCTTCCGTCAAACGGATCTCCTGATACCCGGAAAAAGCCTGATCCAGTTTTTTTATCCATTCTTTTCGTGATCGATGTACATTCATGGGATCAACCTTCTTTCAAGTTCTCGCTGTTCATCACGAAATCTCCCAACACCATGACGAATCGAAATGCAATCATTTGTCTGAATAGATTATCTGTTATTCCGATTATAACTTCTAACTTTTGATTATTCAATACGATTTTTTGGTATTGTAATATCAAATTTTTGATGAGAAAAAATGGACAAGGTATACAGATAGACGCAAGCCCTTAACCGTGCCATTTTTCTTTTTATTAAACAAAAAAAACAGGCCCACTTCCGGGCCACAGCTTATTGACAAAGTTTCCGTTATATGCCGGTTTTCCTTTTCCGTTTCACTCCCGTTGCTTAATTACGAGCAAGAAGTCGTTCAACTGGAAAAGGAAAACCGGGTTTGTCAACAGCCTCAGCCCACTGCTAGGCCATTTCATTGCGCTTTTGTTTTGTCGAGTTCGACAGCTTTTCTCGGTTCTGGTTTTATTTCCTGCATCCGCTCTTTTGTCATCAGGAATACGCATAGCAGGGATAGAACGGCTGGTATCAAGGTCCAGACGAACGTTTGCGCGATCGAGGATGACAACGCCTCGCTGATTTGATCCAAGATTTGCGGCGGAATGCCAGCTCGCGTTTCGGGCGAGAGCAGGGCATGCGGATCGTTCAGCAGAGAGTTCGTCGGCGGTTGGGCACCTGTGCCGTTTCCGGAAGCGCCGTGGAACGTCTCGGTCAATTTTTCCGTAAAAAGGTTCCGCTGAATAATACCGAATACCGTAACGCCGATCGCCATGCCAAGCGAACGGAGGAACGCGATCGTCGATTGGGCCGTGCCGCGCCGCGATTTGTCGAAGTGGTGGATGGCAGCCATCCCCAATACCGAGAACGAAGCTCCGATTCCAAGACCGACCACGATCATGAACATCGTAACCACGAAACGGGACGTATCCGTTGACAGCGTTGTCAGCATGAAAATGCCTGCTACGAAAATGAGACTGGAGATGATCATGACGTTTCGGTAGCTTGTTTTACTGGACAAAAAGCCTCCCAATTGGGCGGAAACTGTCGTTCCAAGCACCATCGGAAGCAGCAGCAGCCCGGAATTCGTGGCCGAACCTCCCTGAACCCCTTGAATGAAAATCGGGATGTATACAGTAGCGACAATGAACGCCGCACCCGAGAAGATGCCAAAAACAGACAAACATATCAAGGCCGCCGAGATCAGCAACGATCGAACCCATGGCGGTCGCCACGATCGTATTGTCCATCGCCGCGATGAAGATGCCGATCAGGAGACCCGCGACCACGATACCCAGATTACTTTTTTTCTCCTTCATTATTATCCATACTCCTTTAAACTCGCTTGCTTTCCAACACTTTTGCATTTTTGTCCTGATCGAAATGCTGCCTGTATTCGACCATGTCGATGATGCAGCCAGGGCCGATCGTGACATTCGTACCCCGAACGACTTTTGCCCGGGTATATTCCAGATGAATGTCGTCGCCTTCAATCGTCTCTACTGTCAAAACATCGATTCTGGGCAAGATCGACCGTATGAATTTACTGAACGGACTGACCGCTCCCGGCTTTTGAATCCGGATCGTTTCGCCGCCGATTTCTTTGGCCTCGCATGGCGCATACAGCTGAATGTCGATCGTTCCGGCATTCAGCAAACCGTTGATTCGAAAACCGCCCCTTGCGCAAAAAGACTCCGCTTCGCAATGGCTATTGACTTTCAGAAAGCCGTGAATTTCGATTTCTTCACCGGACACATATCCTCCGACGTTTGTTTTGCCATGAACTTTCAATTTACCCGACTCCAAATTGCCGGCAATGCGGGCATCCCCATGAATCTCCGCCATTTGCTCCACCTTTACGTCTCCCTGAATTTTCACTCTCCCATGGCAATGAAAATGGATACAGTCCAGATGGCCGTTTACTTTTCCGACACCGTTAAGGTTCACGGAATGGTACGTGCCACCCTGGCCTCCCATAATACCGGAAATGGTCAAATCGCGTCGCCTCTTTTGTTCCATCATCGTTCTCCTTTCCGCAGATTCGTTACACCTGTGTAAGTTTGCCTATATTCGAGCCGTCCGTTTTTTCAAAGCGGTTCGCATATTCGACGTGCCCGATCCTGCATCCCGGACCGATCACGACGTTCGCTCCGCGAATAACTTTCGCCGAAGTATGTTCCACGTAAATGTCATCGCCTTCGATTGTGTCGACATGAAGAACACCTTCGAAAAAATCGGACGGAAGGTAAAACGTACCAAGCAGTCGTTTCAACACGGATCCGGTACCGCGGCGTACGTCAATTTTTTCCCCGCCAATTTCTTTTATCCGGCACTTGCTGTGAGTTTTCAGCTCCACCGAACCGGCATTTAGCAGCCCGTCAATCGTAAATACCCCCTTCATATGGAGGATTTCAGCTTCGCAGTTTCCTTTGATCGCAAACATACCTTCCAAATTGACGTCTTCGCCGGCCAAACCGCCACGAATGCGGATTTCACCGTTGGATTTCATTTCTTTCGTTTTCACGTTGCCGTCAATATCCATGATTCCGGTGATTTTTGCTTCCCCGGTTTCCAAATGGCCTTTGAGGTACACCTCGCCGATGATATGGCAAGATGTGCTTTTCATATTGCCGGTAATTTCCGTCGTTCCGGAGCATCTAAAAGCGAGACAGTCGAGATCGCTGTCGATTTTCGCATCGCCTATGATTTTTACGTTCTTGAACACCCCTCCTGAAGAACTTCCATTGCCGGTAATGGTCAAATCATAGCGGATGTCGCTTTGCATAAAGCATCCTCCATTTCATTTCAATTTCAAATTCAACTCTTCAATACAGCGAGCCACATCGAGACGGACGACGATTTTGACTCCGTTATCGAAATGGATTTCGCTGGAACTCGAGACCAGCATGATCGAGGAGACGCCCATTTTGCGGGTGACGATCAAATCGCACTTTTTGCCTTCAAATTTCTTGTAATGCTCCTCGAACGTCTGCAACATCATTTTTCCTTCGTCCAGGCTCAATTCTCCGGTTTTCAGCAATGTTTCGAGCAAATAGACACAGAGAATCTGTTGATAAGGAAAGACGGTCCTGTCTCCCATCTGTTGTAGATAAAGGTTCAGCGTCATTTCTGAAACAATGTTACGTTTTATTAACTCTTCTTTCTGCAAAGCAATCTTCGGATTCGGGGACGGTACGGCAGACGATTCGTTCGAAGACAAAAACAGGTCGGCCAGTTCATCCAAAGAATAGTCATCCTTCAATTCCTTGATTTTATTGATACGGTCCAGTATTTGCTGTTTGCGGAAAAACGTCTCCTGTCCGGTAAACGTCGATTTACGGATAAACCAATCTTCGGGAATCAGTTTTTTGCGTTTCCACCGGTACAACTGCCCATACGAAATTCCGGTCAGCTCCAGCAGCTCTTTTTTGGAGATCAGTTCCTGTTCCATCTTTGATACCTCCTTGCGGATAATATAACATAACACTGTTACGTTGTAAAGGGAGAGAAAGTGTATAATCACGAAATTTCCGCCCCCAAGGTATCTTGTATGTATAGCCCTATTTTGAAAACGAAGCTGGAAAAGCCGAAATCACTGATGTAGCATTCAGAGGTATATCCGAAGCTGTTTTTCTGCGGCATTTGCAGTCGAACCAGCAACCGGGGTCACCATACTCAAAAAAGAAAATCATGTGTTAAGAGCAAACAAAACACCCAGTCTTGGACTAAGTGTTTCATTAGCGTTTACAGGTTATCTCTTTTTTCATTCACTTTCATTGCAATCAACTTTTCCACTCGTTGAACGGTTTGCTGGAAATGAACCAGATTCTCGATCATGGATTGGCTTACTTCATGCTTCTCGCCATAACGCTGGATAATATCATCTATTCGTTCCTTAACCGAAATCTTCTTTCCCAAAGGCGAAGTATGCAAATCACAATATGTGATCAGATCGATGAAAAGCCGATCCGTTTCATCTAACCATTGTCCATTATAGGAATAGAGGGGAACAAGATCTGGTCTTGTCCTTTTCACACTCTGATAGGCTCCTGAATGAAAAAGCACGGCTGCCACCACCGGTTTGGGGAAATCTTGCTGATGTGCAAAAATCGCTCCATCTACCGGGTGGAAATGATGTACATTTAATTTCTCGCTGTAACCAATGTCATGCAAATACGCTGACTGAATGAATAAGGGCTTTAATCTTTCCTCCAGATTGAGCCGATTTACAAGCTGTTTCATTTGCTGAACAACGCCAAGAATATGTTGGTACCGATTCGTACTTGGAGAGATGTATTCTGCCAAAACCTTTTCGTCAATCAGACTTTTCGCTTCTACATTTCTGATGTCCAGTAAACGAACTGGATGAGCATCTAGCTCCTCATTCTTTTGATCCATTGTTTTTTCCTTTACATAGATTTTGCTATTAGATTTATATTATTATAAATATAAATTTAATTAAAACCCAACAGAAATCCTCTAAGAAGGTGAAAGCATGAAATTGGTTGGAAACCATGTCTATATCCGCTTTTTGCAGGAATCAGATGCAAACGCCTTGCTTGACTTGCATGTGAGAAACCGGGATTTCTTTCAGCACTACTTACCCCTTCGGGATGACTCTTACTTTACTCTGGAATCCCAGTTGTCAATCATTCAGCAGGCAAACGAAAAGCGAAAACAAGACCAAGCGTATTCTTTTGGCATTTTTCTGAAAGAGACCAACGAGCTTATCGGCAATGTCGCTTTAACAGAGGTTCTTCGTGCTCCTTTTCTTTTAAGTTGTTACATCGGTTATTATCTGGACCAAAAACACAATGGAAAAGGCTATATGACAGAAGCGGTTACCCTTGCAGTCAAGTTTGCATTTGACGAACTCAAGCTGCATCGGATCGAAGCAGGTGTCATGCCGCATAATATCCGTTCGATTCGCGTTTTGGAAAAGGCAGGTTTTCAAAAAGAGGGCATTGCCAGAAAGAGTGTCAAGATCAACGGGAAATGGGAAGACCATCAGATTTTGGCCATTATTAATGAAAATGAATGAGCAAAGAATGGAACTTCATGAAATCATCCAGGATCCATCTTTGAATCCCATTGCAATAATGAAACCGCCTTCCCTCTTTCGATGTAAAAACGCTGAGATGAAAGGCGGTTTTCAACATAATCAAACCGGCAACTTGATCCGGAGTCATTCCAGATTGGAATGCTTGGAGAAAGCGGCCTGATGATCCACAGTATGTCGCGTTGCATAGCTTAAGCAAATCGCATCAAACAAGATATGGACACACTGATCAAACAAGGAACCAAGCGGCTGGACACTCGCCAGTTCACCTTCACGGCGATATTTCGTTGCCGCTGGAATATGCAACACATGGGTAGCCACTTTCGCCAATTCCGATTCCAGATTGGCAGTCACAGCCAAAACAGGACAGCCAAGCTCACGGGTTTTCTGTGCGACCATACAAACGCTTTTGGTGGTGCCAGAGCCAGAAACTGCGACAAGCACATCTCCTTTTTCCAAAGCTGGTGTAATCGTCTCACCCACAACGTACACCGTTAACCCCAAGTGCATCAGACGCATCGCAAACGATTTGCCCATCAGTCCCGAACGCCCTTCTCCCACGACAAAAATACGCTCGCCAGCCTGCAGCAGATCGACGGCGTGTTCCATGCTTGCCCTGATTACCTGTTGAAGGACTGCCTGCATTTCCTTTAAGATCGTTTCAATCTCATTCATCTCGACTAACTCCCTTCCATGAGAAAAGGAATTCCCTGATCGAGGAAGCAGCCGTCACCGGAACAGCTGCTTTCGTAATGGCGGACCCGATAATCAGAATATCCGGGTTGGCCGGAACCAGAGCAGGGAGTGATTTCAGACTGATTCCTCCCGCCAACGCTATTTTCTGTTCTCTCTCACCAAACATCTTCAGCATGGAATGTAACGAATCAGCCGACTGCTGTTGATCTCCCTTTTCCTGCTGGTCTTTGCTCACATGTACGCAGAAAATGGCCTCTTTATATTGACTCAGCATTTTCCTCTGTATCTCCGATGTATGAAGAAGATCAATCATGACCTGTTTTCCATGTTTTGTGCCCATTTCCATGCATGTTTCCACAGTGACCAGCGGCGCTGCCCCCATGACTGTTGCAACATCGGCACCAGCTGAATAGCACATCTCAAATTCGTACGCTGCATTATCAAAGGTTTTCATATCGGCCACGATACACTTCTCCGGAAACCGGGTGCGCAAGACCCTTACACTTTCCATTCCGAATTCCTTGATCATTGATGTCCCTACCTCAATCCAATCCACATAGGGACGGACTTGCTCCGCCAATTGGACTGCCTCTTCAATCGTCATCCGATCCAGTGCCAGTTGAATTTTCATTGGACGTTCACCCCATCTGCATCGGAATCGCTTTTTCTTTTTTCGGTGACCTGACCGCAATGGTTAAAATAACGGACAGGACGAGCGAAACAGCCATGAAAATATAGGAAACACCTGGACCACCCGTGATGGCATTGAGATAACCAACCACATATGATCCGACAAAGGAACCCAATGCTCCCATACTGTTGATCAATGCCATTGCCCCACCGGCAACATTACGTGGCAAAATTTCTGGAACAATGGCGAAGAACGGTCCATAAGGAGCATACATCGCTCCACCGGCGATCACCAACAAAAGGAAGGATAGCCAGAAATTCGAATCCCCCAGTGCATAAGAACCGTAAAAGGCAATGGCACCTACCAACAGGAACGGCCAGACGAAGACTTTCCGTTTTAACAACCGATCTGAATAGTGAGATGCCACCAGCATCAGGATCACCGCTAGGAGATACGGAACCGAAGAGAGCCATCCAGCTGCGACGATTCCAAAGTTGGAAGCCTTTTTCAGAATCGATGGCAGCCATAAAACGAAACCGTAAACACCGATGCTCCAGAAGAAATATTGGAAGGAAAGAAGAATCACATTGCCATTTTTAAACGCTTCCCAATAGTTTTTGACCGGTTTCATTCCCTGTTGTTCCTGTTGCAATGCATCCGCAAGGTCTTGCTTTTCCTGATCGTTTAACCACTTGGCATCTTCGGGTTTATCATCGACCAGCTTCCACCAGAAGAAAGCCCAGATTACCGCTGGCAATCCTTCAAGAATAAACATCCAGCGCCAGTCAAACGCTTCTACCAAATAGCCAGAAACGACAGACATCCAGAGTACCGTTACCGGGTTTCCCAAGATCAGAAAGGTATTGGCACGGGAACGTTCTTCCTTTGTAAACCAGTGGCTGAGAAAGACCAGCATTGCCGGCATAACCGCACTCTCCACAACCCCCAGTAAAAAGCGAACGACAAACAATCCCGTCACACTGGTCAGCATGCCAGTAGCTGCAGCAAGAAATCCCCATAAGATCAAGGACCAGAAAATCAGTTTCTTGGCGCTTCTTTTCTCTGCATAGTGAGCACCGGGAATTTGGAAGAAGAAATATCCAAGGAAAAATAAGGCCCCAATTAAAGAAGATACACTTTCGGTGATGTTCAAATCTTTAGCCATCCCTGCTGCCGCACCAAATCCATAGTTGGCCCGGTCGAGATAAGCCAGGCTATACGTAATGAAAACAATCGGAATCAATCTGAGCCAACGTTTTTTCGCCAATGCGCGCTTTTCCATCTGATTCACTCCTTCGTGTCATTCCTACATTCATTGATAAACCTCGTTAATTGGTCTCGCGTTGGCAGACCATCCATATCCCCCGGAGACATCACGGCCAAAGCCCCAATCGCATTTCCACGAGAAACAGCCACCGGAATGGAAATACCATCCAGAATCCCGCTAATCAATCCAACAGCAAATCCATCTCCTGCACCTACCGTATCGATGACTTCTTTTACCGGAAATCCCGGAACGACCATTTCTTCTGTTGCTGTTCGATAATAAGCGCCTTTGGGTCCCAATTTTACAGCGACCAGCTTCACCCCCCTGTCAAGATAAAAAGCGGCGATATCTCTTGGATCCGAATAACCCGTTAAGATCTGTCCTTCCGCAATGCCCGGAAGGACCCAGTCTGCCTGTACAGCCAGTGCGTTGAGGACGCGAATCATCTCATCCTGACTTGCCCACAATTGCGGACGCAAATTTGGATCAAATGAAATGGTACGTTTGGCCGACTTCATCACAGACAGGGCATGCTCGGCAAACTCCCGTGCAGTATCGGACAACGCTGGCGGAATTCCCGTCATATGCATGTGGCGGGCCGAGGTAAAATACTCCGTATCAAAATCATTCACACTGATCTTGCTCGCCGCTGATCCTTTGCGAAAATAATGGATCTCGGGATCGCCCGAAACCACTTTCGATTTGAGTTGAAACCCGGTAGGATATCGATCATCGATCCCCACCCGAGTGATATCGACGTTTTCACTCTGTATTTTTTCGCGAATATATCGGCCAAAAGGGTCATTCCCCACCTTACTCACCCAGCCAACCCGGTAACCGAGACGGGCCAGACCGATGGCCACATTCGTCTCAGCTCCCGCCAAATTGCGTGTAAACTTTTCCACTTGATGAAGCTCTCCAACCTGCTCCGCAATAAACAAGACCATGGCTTCCCCAAAAGTAACCACATCTAACGCTTTCATTCTGAACTCCTCTTTCTCTATATGGAATCGAGTTATGGCACACATGTAGAAACCGGTTTCATCAATTTATCTCCTATGATGAAAAGATTTTTCTATATCTCTTTCCACATAAATCAACACTTTTTATGAAACCGTTCCCATAAACATATAAAAGAAATTGCTGTATATTTGACAAACCCGGTTTTTCTTTTCCAGTTGAACAACATTTGCCCGTTTTTATTGAGTGGGAGTGAAACTGAAAAGAAAAACCGGCATAAATCGAGAACGGTATCAACAAGATGGAAGCGCTTGCATTATAGACTATACAACAGGCGGAGTTGATCCCCGGATGATCAATTTTCCTGCAAAAGCGATATTTTGCGCAGGCGATCCATCCCCTTCCATGCGCTGAAAAATACGTTCCATCGCAGTCATACCAATTTGATAGGTTGGCTGCGCGATGGCAGTAATCCCTGAGCCAATGAGAGCTGCCCATTCGGTGTCATCAAAGCTGATCACAGCCACATCTTCAGGAACGCTTATCCCTTTTGATTGCAAAGCTCGAATCAACTTGAGCAACACCACACCGTTTGCCGCAAAGATGACTGGTTTTTCCCCTTGTGTTCGTTGTAAAAAGTGATCCAACACTTCACTTAATCGTTCAGGTGATTGAAGATTCACTTCATACAAGTCATCGGCCGAATATCCATATTGATCCGCCAGAGCAGTAAACACAGCGGCACGCTCTCGTCGGGAGCTGACTCCAGCTATCGGCTCACTAACATAAGCAATTCTTTTATACCCTCGATTCAGGAGAAAATGAATCGCTTCACTGGTAGCTTGCTCATTGTCCAGACCCACCGTGTCAAACCCCAGCACAGGTACTTTCCGGTCGATCAGCACGACAGGTGTGCAATCATTCGCCAGCTCACGCAAAAAATCATTGTTTTTCCCTGTTGTATTGATCAGCAAGCCATCAATCCGATGGGACTGTAGCATCAGGATGTATTCCCTTTCCTTCGCCGGATCATTATCCGTATTGCAAACCAGAATACTGTACCCCTTTTGCTTGCAGACATCTTCTGCTCCCCGGAGAACAGCAGTCGAATAGGGGTTAGAGATATCCGCCATGACCATGCCAATCAGATAGCTACGATCCCGTTTTAATCCTCTCGCCATCTGATTTGGCCGGTAATTCAGCTGCTCAATCGCTTCCTTGATCCGGGCTTGTGTACTCTCCGACAGAACGTGATACTGTCCGCCCAAATAACGGGAGACCGTAGTCTTGGAAACACCCGCAACCCGTGCAACATCGGTAATCGTCACTCGGTCTGTCTGCTTTTTTCTCGTCATCTTTATCGATCAACCTTTTTCGGTTTTTTCAATATTTAATGAAACCGGTTTCTGAAATCGGTTTCATTATAGCATATTTATGATAAAAATAACAATAGGATTATTATTAAAAATAATATTTCATTTAGGCCGTGATGCTAGCCAATATTTCGATTTTTAAAACACTAAAAGTCGTGGCTCAAAGATTGGATATGGTATGGTAACCTTATTCTTTCCTTTGATTTTTTCTATCGAAGAAAGAACTAATAATAAAAGAAATAACTCCAAAGACAAACAATATGATCATGATCCAGTAAAAGGTATGATAAACCAATTCGCTGCCACTACGTAAAAACTCTTGAAGTACTACACTCTGTCTTTCATTAGGTTGCTTTACATGTAAGATGATCTGAAAAAAATAGAAGATCCCATAAAGAAAAGTGGAACATGCAATAGCCCAAAAACCAACCAATTTCTTTAATGAAATCATCGTGCTTCTTTTAAATAAGTAATATAGACTAAGAATCGGGTAGAGAATTAAACTCCCTAACAGGATTAACCAGAACTTGGTATAAGGACTGTGATGAATAAAAGACCACAACATAAAAAACCCACCATCATCCCGGGAGTGATAAAACAAAATAGCTGAGGCCAAGAAATGAATAGCCAATAAGTAAATAAACAAAGTAAACCAGCCTATAGATAGATATCGAGAGCGCAAAACATTTCCCCCTTTAGTGATTTAGGAGCAGATTCATTTAATTATTCAAAAAACAAGAACCATTAGTCTAGAGATTGGAAATGAAAAAAGAATGTTTTAAAAAAATGGGAAGGAAGGTTGAGTAGAATACTACAAGAGGATCCACGGTGAATAGCTGTCTAGTATATACTTGGTACAATTGATAAACCTGCTTAACATCAAAATGATCTTATTAGTTTATTATAACAAAAGGAGCCATAACTGATAAAGCGGCTCCTTTTGTTATTGTATGTTTAAGCGTCTGCATGATCTTCTCATATAAAAATAAAGGAACTGAGGAGACCACTGTCCAACACATCCAAAAAGGGGATGACTACCTTAGCCTCTCATTGTATCTGTTCATATAAGTTTACACGACAGCATGCGCAATGAAAACCTATTTTAATTTATTCATCCCAAACAGGGTTCAAGGTGGATAAATTGTCAAAGCCATCATTGGTAACGAGTAAATCACTGTTTTTTATTACTGATATAGAGAGCATCCATCTTCTAAAGATGGGTTAGATCTGTGCAGAGTGGTTAAGACTGATCATCGACCGAATCAACTCAGATTTAGCAAAGATGCAAAGGAAAATGAAGTCATTGATCGATTGAGATATCAGTAAGTGTCATTTATGCTCCTCTGTTACTCAGGTGGTCAATTTTTTGTTTGACATTCACATTAAAAATATAATTATCTTTCCTCTAATTCATTAATTAATTGTGCAAGATTAGGATCATCAATATAATTTTCTATGGTAATGATTTTTTTATTCGTATGAGAGAGTCTCGCTCTTTCTAATAAATTTTTATGAACCACGATGATATCAGTATCCTGAGGAACATCTTCTATTCTATAGTGTTTTACTTCGATACCATTAATATTTTTCTTTTGTAGCCTTTTTCTAAATGACGTTGCACCTAATGCACTACTACCAGCTCCTGCATCGCAAGCAAATGCAATTTTACTTATTTTATTTGTAATAGAGTGATCAATAGATGAACTTAAAATTTGTTTGCCTTCGGATTTCATAGATTTTGATCTTTCTATTGAACTGGTAAAGTCTTCTTCCTCATCTGATTTTTTATCCAATTTTAATATAATAGATGTAACGATGAAGGAAACTGCGGTAGCAACAAGTACTCCTGAAATGATTCCTAAAAAGTTACCTTTAGGCGTTAACGCAAGATATGCAAATATTGAACCAGGACTTGGTCCTGCTACAAGACCTGCATTGAAAAGATTGAAAACTGTAATCCCTGACATTCCTCCAGCGATCATAGCTAAAATTGTAAGTGGTTTCATTAATACGTATGGGAAATACAACTCATGGATACCACCGAAAAAGTGAATGATTATAGCACCAGGAGCAGTACGTTTAGCAGCCTTTTTACCAAACAAGGCAAACGCTAATAATAAACCAAGTCCAGGCCCTGGATTAGAAGCTACCGTAAAGTAAATTGACTTTCCTGCTTTAAGTGTTTCTTGCATACCTAAAGGATAATAAATCCCTTGATCAATTACGTTATTTAAAAATAACACCTTAGCAGGCTCATTGATAAGAGAAAGCAATGGTAAGTAACCAGTATCTACTAATGCTTTAATCGCAGATGTTACAAAGTTATTTGCCAATTCAATAACTGGACCTATAAAGTAGAAGGATAGAATCATTAATAAGAATCCCAAAATACCAATAGAAAAGTTATTCACGATCATTTCAAATCCGGCAGGAATTTTATTTTCAATTGATTTATCGAATTTCTTTATTACCCAACCTCCTAAAGGACCAATAATCATTGCCCCTAAGAACATGGGTATTTCTGATCCAACTATTAGCCCTATAGCTCCAATTGCACCCATTAAAGCTCCTCTTTGACCAGCAATCATTCTGCCCCCTGTACTAGCTAAAAGTAAGGGTAACAAGTATTTTATTGCTGGACCAACTATTTTAGCTAGACTTTCATTAGGTATCCAGCCGGTCGGAATAAACAAAGCTGTAAGTATACCCCATGCAATAAAAGCTCCTATATTAGGTATGACCATATTGGTTAGAAAGCCCCCAAAAGCCTGAAACCGAGCACGAATTGATGGGGTTTTAGGGGGTTCAACGACATTCGCTACATTAGCCATACTTTTATCGCTCCTTTGCTCATTATTAGTTTAATCATAAATACCAATTTATAGGGAGGAAAGTACTGTGCAGTTATACACCAAATTAGGCATATCGAAATTTGTGTATATTATTCAACCATCTTAATTAGATTGATTATTTCCTCTTCGCTGTTTGAATTTTTAAATTTAGTCATAATATCCTCATCAATTAGTAAAGAAGCCAAATCAGATATCAACTCTAAATGCTCCGAGCTATCTACAGCAGCTAAAACAAAAACAATACTTACCTCCTTTTCTTCCGGATAAAACACAGAATTTTTTAATTTTAAAAAAGATATACTGGTTTTTATTACACCTCCTTCATTTTTTGCATGGGGCATAGCAATCCCTGGGGCTATCACTATATAAGGGCCATTAATATTGACATTTTCAATCATATCTTGAATATATTTAGCAGTAATAAATCCCTTTTTTAGTAAAGGATCGGCAGCTTCTTTTATAGATTCCTCCCATGAAGAAACTTCATCTAAAAAGTTTATATTATCTTTTAAATACTCACTTAACATTTTACTTCCCCTTTCAGATTTGTGCTAATATACTTTTGCAATCAGTATTTTTTAATCGATAATAATTTGTTATAATTTTATCTGTAATTTTTTTATTATCAACTTGAGTAACATGCAAAATTGCTTGTTCTATGCCTTTTTCATTTATATATTTTTGTAAAATGACAGACTCTTCATCATGAGGATTATCGAATAGAAATGCAGCAGCAACTGCAACAGTTACATGTTCTATTGAAAGCCCTAAATCAAAAAGTTCTCTGGTTGGTTTAATTAACCGTTCATCATAACCCAGTTTTCGGATTGGAGATCTCCCTACTCGTAAAACATCATCATTAATATTTTTATTTTTAAACCGCTTTAAAGTCTTTTCAATAAAATCACTCATGTCTTCGGATTTAGTATTGAATTTTTGAATGAAATATTGAGATACCTCCTTTAGTGTTCCCCTTACAAAATTTTCAATTTCAGGCTTCTCTAAAGAACTTTGAATAGTACATTCTCCTGCTAGAAATCCAATATATGCAGTTGTTGCATGTCCCATATTTACAATATATAACTTTCTTTCAATATAAGGTTTTAAATCCTCAACATATATGGCATTTTTTATAAAAGGTAAATCTAAATTAACCATTTCCAATTTATTGATTATCCACTCGTAATAAGGTTCTACAAGAGCAATCTCACCCTCTTCACTTTTTTTTGATAAAGCCAGGCGATCAATGACTGAATTAGGGAACCCAACAAAGGAACATATTTCATTCATTTCACTGCTTGAAACATGTCGTTCAATTTCTTGCTTTAAAGTAGAAGAAGCATTGATAGCGTTTTCATTTGCTATAATGTCAATCTTTTTTTTATTTATCTTTGCTCTTTTTAAAAGACCTTTAGATATAATACTAGCAATCTGAGATAAATTATTAACTCCAACAGATGTTGTGATTAGATCGGCATTTACGATCGCATTAATTACTTCTTCTTCTTGTGTAGCACTATTCAATGCTGAAACAGGAGCTATTGTTTCCACTGTATGACTATCATCTAATATTTCAACTTTGTAACTATTATTATTGTTATAACTATCAACCATTTGTTGATTGATATCAACAAAGCAAACTTCATAGCCGGTTTTGTTTAACAAATATCCGATAAAACCTTTCCCTATATTTCCAGCACCAAAATGCAGCGCTTGCATCTTTATAATCTCCTTTACTGAATTTCTATTCTAAATTTGCGTGATATTTCCATAGACTACGCATATCAATATTTTGCTCTCTAATGATCATTAATGCTAGAGTGTCCCCCAGTAATAATAAACTTTGTTCAAATAAACTTGTCATTGGTTGTACAGACGGAATTTCATCAGGTAATTGTAATTTTGTACTTACAGGTATTTTGACGAAAAGGTCCGAAAATTCCCTTATTGAACTCTCAGGATTTGCACCAATATGAGCAACTCTGGCATTAAATTGTTTTGCTTTTTTTGCAATAATTAACGGAAAAGCAGTTTCTCCACTTCCCGAACCTACTATCAATAAGTCTTTTTCAGTAATAGCTGGTTCAGTAATTTGTCCAACAACATAGGTGTTAATGCCAAGATGTGCTAACCTTTTTGCTATTGCTTGTAATGACAATAAAACTCTTCCAACCCCTACAAAGAATACTTTTTCGGCCTTTTGTATTTCTAACAACAATTTATGAACGTCTTCACCATTAATCTTACTTAAAGTAGTGGAAAGTTCATTTGTAATTTCCTTTGCAACATCATAGTAATTAACCATTTTATTTAACCTCCTCGCTTAAACCCTCTAAAATATATTTTTCCATAGACTTTTTATTTTCCGCCAAACTATTACTAGGCATAAATAGACTTGTACTGCCAGCAACTAATATATCAGCACCAGCTCTTACCAACCCTGGTATAGTGTCAAAAGATACTCTACCGTCAACCTCAATCCTTGTATCTAGTCCTTTCTCTTTTATTAGTTGATACAAATCCTCTACTTTTTTTATTGCATAAGACACTTGTTTTTCATTTTTATCAGTAGCAAACCCTGGATTTATCAACATTAGCAAAATCGTATCACACTGTGGTAATACATAATCTAATACGGATAAGGATGTAGCAGGATTAAGTGCTATCCCTACTTTAATTCCATTTTTTTTAATTAATTGAATATAGCGATCAATATGTATGCTTGTTTCTACATGAAATGAAATTTGTTGAACACCAATCTTTATCATCTCTTGTATAAAAAACTCATTATTATTAGCCATAATATGGATATCGAAATTCATATTGGTAATTTTACGCAATTGCTTAATTGTATCAATTCCTAATGGCATACTTGGACTAAAATATCCATCAATTATATCTACGTGCAAAGTATCGAATCCTTCTTTTTCAAGTTCCTTTACGCTTTTTTCTAAATTACATAAATCTGCACACATTATTGAAGGTGCAATTGTAATTCTCCTATATTGCATGTTCATGCTCCTTTTTGCGTTTATTTGCCTGTTTATATGCATTATAAATTGTTTTCAGTTTAATGTAAAGCGTGTTTTTGCGTTTTTATGCTATATTTATGCGTGTTTATTTGTGCGTGTTTAGCTTTTAGGACTTAATGAATTATGATAGACTAATTTAAAGCAGGTATGTTGATTTGCATAAAAATGGAAATTAGTTATCGTAACCTTGTGCTTTGATGTCGAAGGAAGTTATAAATGTTCGTTAGCCATTCTATAGGAAGTTGCGCAAGCTTCGCCTTGCGCAAAATTGGATTCGAGTAGTAGAAAAATGGAACGGACGAGTAAAAAGATAAACCATTGAATAAAAGCATAGGAAATTAGAGAAGCAAAAAGCTGACACCCCAGCGAAAGAAAAACTCCACTTGCCAGCGTGCAGAGATTGAATTGACTTAAAAATGATGCTATGCTGATCCATGAAGACATCTCTTTTGGTTTTCGGGGTTGGGTAGCACTTATCCCTTTAAACCAAAAGGTGTCTTTTTCCTTTTATATTATGACTTATCAACACACCTGAATTTAAAGAGATAAAAATAAATAGAGGGGAAAAATAACTATGTTAAAAGAAGAACGTCAACAAAAAATTCTGCAGATTTTAAATGATGAGCTTAAAGTTATTACGAGTGATTTAAGTAAACGCTTATCTGTTTCAGAAGATACAATACGAAGAGATTTAAAAGAATTGGATAATCAAGGACTTATTAAAAGAGTTCATAGTGGTGCATTGAGAATAGGTCCACCTGTAGTAGATTTTTCGACAAGACAGAATATTTCCAATGAAATCAAAATCAATTTAGCCAAAAAAGCATTGGATTTTATTAAGGATGATATGGTGTTACTGATAGATGGAGGTACCACAAATTTACATTTAGTAAATCAATTACCTTTATCCTTAAAAGCAACCGTAATAACAAATTGTCCCCACATTGCAATCGCATTAAGTAATCACAAGGATATTGATGTTATTATGCTTGGTGGAACTTTATTTAAGCAATCAATGGTTAATTTGGGAATAGATACTGTTGAAACTTTAAATACAATGAGAGCCGACTTATATATAATGGGCATTTATAAAATTGATCCTCATATAGGAATAAGCGTTCCGAGTTTAACGGAGGCCTTAGTAAAACGAAAAATGGCATCTATTTCTACTGAAATATTGGGGATGGCAACATCTGATAAATTAAATACTGTTTCTAATCACATTGTTTGCCCATCAAATAAATTAACTTATTTAATAACCGAACATGTCAAAACAGACGTTAAAACTCTATACTTGAATCAAGGAATCACGGTCGTAGATTAAAAATTTAAATAAAGTGACCTTATCTTTATAAATAAGGATTGTGGTGGCAATATGTATGTTTTAATGTTCATTAAAAGTCTATATTTCACCTGCAAAAACCCCATGTCATGATCAACATGGGGCTATTTATCGTTAAATTTAGGGGATTTTTGCTACTTCCTGATGTATTAAGTAATGAGATTATTAGGGCGATGGTAGCAGGAATATCAAATGCAAGTGCAAAGTTAAGGTTGTTTGGAATAATGACTTGTCTGAATGCGAGTAGGCCACAATGAACGTGATGTTAAGCATAGAATTTCAAGCTTCTTTTCGCTAGACTTAGAGGTCCAGATTTTCCAAAGAGACCAGATAACTATTACAAGAAAAGCAAGAATGGTAGACAATATAAAGACTTGTAAAGTGGTTGGGCGCTGAAAATAAACAGCTAGATAAGTAATACTCCAATCTGAATGGGTAATATAAGTTGACAGGTACAGACTTCCAACAGCTATTTTCAGTTATGTTGCTTCTATATCCTAAAATGACTACCGCTTTTTTGTATCATATCTTTTTTTCGGCATGGTATTGATAATTTCTCAATGATGGGTGCAGTAAAATAATCAAGAACGTAATGGAATACAATACTGCACCAAGAATGTATGTAAATTGAATATTTACCGAATCAGCGATCCATCCCATGACTAAATACGCTACACTTGACCACGGGGTTAAAATGGTACTTCTTGCAGCCATGACACTCGCTCGCTCATTGGGTGGGATTACATCTTGTAGGCATATATCTCTAGCCTGATACAATGGACCCATGAAAACACACAATAGTAAAGATAAAACTTCATTTTTATTAGTAGCAAAGAAAAAGGTCAAGATAGCCATGGCTAATGAACTTAATCCAATCATAAATCCTATTCGTTTTTCCAGGTATTTGGCAATTAGGACAACCATCAAACTTCCTAAAATCCCACCGATCCAATAGGAAGCATTAATAAATCCCAGCCATTCACTTCCTTTTTTTAAAACCTCATCAGTAAACGCTACTATAAAGGCACTACTCCAGACAACATTGGCTAATGATTCACTAACGTCCATCAATGTTAAATTTCGTATAATACCAACTCTCATTAATTTGATCCAGGCTTTCTCAGGCTTATCGGATTCTTCTCTGGTTACTGAATGATCTGTTTGTATCAGGCGTATTAATATTCCTGATAGCAAAAAAGAAACGGAAATGATCACAATGATTAGGTAAAATGGAAGAGTTATTGCTATGACTCCTCCTAACCCCCAGCCACCAACCAGGAATAGTTGATGAATGACATTAATGGTTCCGTTAGCTTTCATATATTCTTTCTTGGACACGATCAAAGGGAGTAATGCAAAACGTGCTGGTTGATACCACGAACCGACAACGGAGATAAAAAATAGAGTCATCAACAAGAGGATGAAAAACGCAGGTTGAATGTTTGTGAGTAGAAACGCCAGAATGACGGTTAATCCTGCTCGAGCCCATCCAATCCAATGCAGAATATGGACTAATGAAAATCTATGAATATGATATGAGCCAAGAATTCCACCAAAAAAGGAGCCAAAAGCCATAACAGTTAATACAGAAGCCGATCCGAATATGGAGTTGGTGTGTTGGTATACTTTTACGATTACAATCACTTGAAGGAGAACCATGGATAGAGATTGGAGGGTTTGGGAAAGCCAGAGTTTCAGGAAATTCCCTTTTTTAAATAAACTGCGAATGGTAATTTCCATAGAAAAACTCCTTTATTTCCAAGTAAGGAGGCAACCGGTCTCCGGTATTAGTTATTGTCCATGACTAGTCTTCATTTTCTTCAACTTATATATTATCCACCGCTATATTTATTTCAATTTTAACATAATGATATTAATATAAAAATATTAAGAACAGCATAAATAAGCTGACCCAAAAGATCCTAAGTGACCTTTTGGGTCAGCCCTTGTTTTAATCCTCATCCCGTTCATGATATGGCAACATGGATCGCTTACTCATTTTTATCACTCAAAAACTCCACAAATCCCTGGTTTCCATCCACTCGAATCATTTGTCCGTCCTTGATTTTCTTCGTCGCATCATCCACACCCACAACGGCAGGAATTCCGTATTCACGTGCCACAACCGAACCGTGAGTCATCAGGCCACCCACTTCGGTAACCAATGCTTTAGCCGACTGGAATAATGGGGTCCACCCTGGATCCGTATGTGGTGCAACGATAATTTCCCCTTCATGGAGAAATGCTTCTTCCGGTTTCAGGACGATGCGGGCTTTTCCTTCCACAACCCCTGCGGAAACTGGACTTCCAATAAGCGCTCCTTTAGGGAACTCCCCTTGTCTGGGCGAAACTGTCACTATCTCACCTTCGCTCGTCATCACTCTTGGCGGTTTCAGCGTTTGGTACCATTCATATTTTTCTTTTCGATCTGAAATAACCTGGGAGACATCTTCTTTAAACTCGCCTTTTGAGAGTTGGATTAATTCGTCAAGGGTAAAGTAATACACATCCTCTGCCTGTTGAAGAACCCCTTTTTCCACCAAATCTCCGGCTTCGGCCATGATTGCTTTCTTGCATTCGTCCATAACCGAAACCATCAGATATTTGTGGTGCTCCCGAAGACCGCCCAAATAGCGGAATACCTCAATAAAACGTTTGGCATATTTGGACTTGATACGGCTGCGTTCAACCTGCCGAATTATAACCTGAGCAGCTTCCTGGGCTTCCTGCTCTCCCTGAATGAACCTTTGCCGATGTTCCCCTGGTTTTACACTGCGCATGTGTCCCAAGATTGCCGGTACCAGTTGGGTAGGCGCTTCACGCCAGCGGGGCTTGGTCAGGTCAATCTCACCCGGGCAACGCATTCCGTATTTGGCCATAAAATCTTCCAATGCTTTCTTAAATCGCTCTCCTCCTTTTATTTTTGCCAACCCTTCATAGAAGTTTTGGTCATTGGCATGTTTAAGGTACTCCTCTACTTCTGGCAGCTCGCGAACCAAATCGGCCAAATCGCCAATCTGTAACCCCATTTCACTGGTGATATTGCCAGGGAGCGATTTATTTAACCTGTGCAGTATCTTGTCATCACCCATCCAACGAATGAGCGCCTTCTTTAACCATATGGATAGGATCACGAAGGTTAAGGGATATGGCAGGATGTTCGGCAACACATCCCTTAATAAAGTATCTAATTGGTATTGAACTGCTTCCAGACGTGCAGGACCTCTCAAGCCCTTCAAGTTGTCCCGAACCTCTGTCAACTTTTTCTGCATAAAGGCTTCTACCTTCTCTTTGGCCAGTTTGGGGTCACGCTTGAGAAGATTTTTCCACACCTCTTTCAGGATCGGTACAATGAATGGACGTATTGCCCTGGATAAGCCCGGTTTGGGAGGCACTTTCAGAAACTCTGGTCGCTGAATGACTTCACAAATGGCACGACTGATGGCTTCATCTGCATTGTTCAATGCATGGGGCAAGATTTTTCTTCCAAGCTTGAGATGAAGTACATCTGTGGGATCAACATAAAGACGTCCACCTGCTTCTAACATAACGTTAGCCGAAGCCATGGTTCTTAATACAGAAATGCCCAGTGGTTTCATGGCATCTGTCATCATTTGGACATGGCCAAATGAGAACATCACACGCAATGGTTCCTGTGGCATGTCCGGAAGGGGATATAACGAAGTAATCGGCCGGCTTTGGACCACAAAAACCTCCCCGTTTTCAATACAGAACTCAATATCCTGTGGAGAGCCAAAATGTTTCTCGATTCTTTTTCCCAGTCTGGCCAAACTCACAATCTGTCCGTCCGTCAGCGTCTGTTTTGTCTGTTGGTCTCTGGGCAATTCTTTGGTTACTGTACCGCCTTCCGGCAAAGAGTAAATCGCTTTTTTCTTTTCCGATATGTTCTTGTGAATGATTTCACCGGATTTTACCTTGTATAAATCAGCAGACACTATCCCTGAGACAATGGCTTCACCCAATCCAAAACTTGCATCGATGGAGACCACTGTACGGTTCCCATTTACAGGATCGGCGGTAAACATAATCCCCGAGATTTCCGGATTCACCATGCGTTGCACCACGACAGAAAGGTAAACCTGGCGATGGTCAAAGCCATTTTTGGCCCGGTAGGAAATGGCCCGATCCGTGAATAACGAAGCCCAGCATTTTCGAATGTGTCGAAGCAGTTCATCGGATCCCTTGATGTTCAAATAGGTATCCTGCTGACCAGCGAACGAAGCGGTAGGCAGATCCTCAGCCGTCGCGCTGGAGCGAACGGCATAAGCATAATCTTTTCCTACCGATTCCCACGCATGAAGAATTTCATTTTTCATCTGAGCAGGGATCTCTAATTGCTGCAAGTGTGTACGAATGCTCTCTCCCAGTTTCCGCAATTGATTTAAGTCGCCTGGATCCATGGCATTGAGTTCATTTAGCAGAGATTCCATTTCGGGACTGGTTGCGATTAAGTCCTGATAAGCGTAGGTTGTGACACAGAATCCTTCTGGTACCGGGAAGCCGGCCTTTCTCAATTCACCAAGGTTCGCTCCCTTTCCTCCCACATAAGGAAGACTGGAACGGTCCACTTCATTAAAAAACAGTACATGTGCTTTCATAGGAAATGACTCCTTTTTAATGAAAATCAAGTGAGTACTTACTTAATTAATACGAAAAGAAAGATGGTTTATTTCAATGTTGCCTGGCAACACCATCAGAGGGATGTTCTATAAAACGGAGGGATGGGTTCCTTACGGAGTGATTGTGATGGTACAGAAGTCGTCATGGGAAGAAACCCAGCTCGAAACGCAAGAGAAACGTATCCATATTCAGTCCTTTTTTCTTCAATAACCTGAACTTCATGCTTCTCCTTAATAAGAAAATCACTTCAAACTCATAATAATTTAAAATTTTGTAGATGTAAAGTGAGTACTCACTAAAAATGATACTTTCCATAAATCCCCCCCAAAATGATTCCCTATACGAGGGATAAAATACCGTTTTTTGCGAATCGCACTTGCAACATCAGGGTTCGGATACTGATATTTCGTCTATAGATGACACAAAAACCCGATCAACCACCCATAGCGTGGTTGGAAATCGGGTTTTTGTTTGTGTTTGACTTTCGATGATTCATTACCGACTTGAATACCACAATGCAGTATTGGTATTCATTTCTATCAATTTCTTCAATCCAATCCGTTTGATTCAATCCGGCGATACTTTCCGACGATCGCATATAGTACCGGAACAAAAATGAGTGTGAGTAACGTCGATGTGGTCAGGCCGCCGATCACTGTGACAGCCAAGCCTTTCGAGATCAGCTCTGTTGATGCTCCGGACAAGGCTAACGGTATCAGTGCGCAGATCGTGGCAATCGCCGTCATCAGGATGGGGCGTAAACGTGTTTTGGCTGCATCAATCAATGCTTCGGTCAGCTCCATGCCAGCCTTTCGCTTACTTTCCACCCGATCCAAGAGAACGATCGCATTCGTGACCACGATGCCCACCAGCATGAGCAGTCCGACCATGGCACTCATGGAAATCGTTTGGCCGGTAATCCACAATCCTGTTAAAGCTCCAACAGGAACGAACAGGAGGGAAGACAGGATGACCATCGGAGTGAGCAGACCGCCATAGGTCACGGTCAAAATGAGAAATACCAATCCGATGGCGATGGCAATCGCTGTTCCCAGGCTGGTTAACCCTTCCTTGATGTCTTCCTCTCCACCGCCTACCTGGACCTGAATTCCTTTCGGAAGTGACAATGATTGGATATCCTGATGAATCTGATCTGTAACAGCAAACGTGTTGTCTCCTTTTATTTTCGCACTTACCTGTGCATAGATTTTTCCGTTTTCATGAAGAATTGCACTAGGCAGGTTCGCCGTTCTTATATCGGCAATCTCCTTCAGCTTTTTCTCTCCAGCAGGTGTATTGATCTCGATTTCCTGTAACTGCGATTCAGACGATACTTTTTGGTCATAAAGAAGGACAAGCGATTGCTCTGTTCCATCCAGTTCATAGGTTCCTACCTCTATCGGCTGAAGGCGTTCGTTTATTAATGCCATAACCTGATTTGGGCTGATCCCCAGTTTTTTTCCTTCGTCATTTAATGATACTTCCCATGCCAATCGTGTTTTTTGCATGTTGTTGGAGATATTTTTCAGCTCTTTATGCTGTTTCAATAGATCTTCTACCTGACGGGCAGCCTGCTCCAGATCTTTTAAGTTGTCTCCAAATAATTTGACATCGATATTGTTACCAGATCCGGGGCCACCTTGCACTTCTTCTTTTACACTAATCGTTGCCGTTGGAATCTCTTTTTGGGCAAGCTGTGAAACCTCTTTTTCTACCTTTTCCAGGGTATCGTTGACCGAGACTCCATCTTTGATCTCCAGGGTGAACTTAATCTCCCGTTCGTTTGCTCCCTGCCCTCCGCGGAAGCCTCGTCGCAAGGCCGTACCACCGACAGTCATTTGCCGCTTCACAAAGAGATCCATTTCATTCAAATGATCATCGATTTTTTTCGCCAGCTCTTCTGCCGCCGTTAGCGTTGTAGCAGCCGGTAACGTGATATTTGCTTCGATACGACTGGCTTCTTCTGATGGCAGGAATGAGAATCCGATTGCCGGAGTCATGGATAATGCGCCGAACAACAAGAGAATGGATGTTACGATCACCCACGCCTTTTTGCGTAAAGCCCCCCGAAGCCATTTCTCGTATGAGCGGGTTAGCAACGATTCGTGTGAGTGGTGTTTTACTTTTTTGAAGAACGAAGCCCCCATCACCGGAATCAACATGATGGCCACCAAGAGGGAGACCAGGATCGAAATGGCAACGGATATGGCAAAAGGCCGGAAAAATTGCCCGATGATACCCTCTACAAAGGTCAGCGGCAGGAAGACAACAACGGTGACAAAGGTGGAGGAGGCGACAGCTCGCACCACTTCCTTGGTAGCCCGATAGACCAGCTCTTTATGGGTCAATTGTTTTCCCTTTTGTTGCTTCCAGCGGTAGATATTCTCGATGACGACAATGCTGTCATCGACGATGCGTCCAATCGCAACAGCCATTCCTCCAAGGGTCATGATATTTAGTGTATAGTCCATCATTTCCAGGAGAGAAAGCGTAACCAGGATGGACAGCGGAATGGAAACCAGTGCAATGATGGTCGCGCGAACATTGCGTAAAAACAACGCAATGACAACAACCACGAACAATGCACCGTATAGTCCTTCCCGAATCAGTCCGGCAACAGAGTCTTCCGCTTTCTGTCCCTGGTCAAAAATCGGATTGATATCAAAATCTTCTTGTTGCTGATACTTTTTCAAGATTTCCCGGACGGACTTGGAGACATCAGTTGTATTGGCATTCTGCTCTTTGGTCACTTCAAGCAGAAACGCCTCATTACCATTTACCTTGTTTATTTCCGATTTCTTGGAAACAGTTTTAATCTCGGCGATATCGCCCAGTCTTACTGTTTTAGGTTGAGTGTTTCCACTCGCTGGTGCCTGTGTTCGCCCACCTTTCCCCACCTGTGGATTCGCTGACATGTTTGCTCCAGATCCGGAGATGATGATCGCTTTCAAGTCCTCCACTTTTGGCATTTTTCCTGTCAGGCGAACAGCGATCGTATTGCCATTCTTTTCGGCAGTAGCAGCTGGTAAAGAATACTTCTCGTTTTGAATCGCATTTTTAATCGATTGGAGAGTCAGTCCTTCTTTTTCTGCCTTGTCCAAGTTGACTTTGATTTCAACTTCTGCTGTTTTTTTCCCTTTTAATTGAACCGTACTAATTCCCTTGGTTTGCTCCAGCTCCGGAATGATTTTATCTTCCAGCAATGTTTGCAACTCATCTCCATTTTTAGAGGAAAGAGCCGCTTGATAGACCGGCAAGTTTTCCAACTTCATTTGGCTAACCTGAACTTCTGCCTGTTCTGGCAAAGCCAGTTTGGAAAGAGCACTGTCAAGCTTCCGCTCTTTCTCATCCAAATCGGTTCCCAAAGGATACGTCACAGTCACATTTACGCTATTTTCACCAGAGGTACTGGTTAAATTCTCATAGTCATTCAGACGCTTAATGGCATCCTCGATCGGTTTGGTCAGATTCTTCTCAATATCTTCTGCTGTTGCACCCGGCTGGGTTCCCTGTACGGTCAGGATGGGATTACTCACATCGGGGAATGTTTCCAGTTTGATGTTCTGTGTAGCCATCACTCCTGAGAAGAGGACGACAAGTACCAGCAAAAAGACAGCGGTACTGTTTTTCAAGCTCCATCTGATCATGCCGTTCATATGGCAACCTCCTTTGTTCTGATGCTAGGTAAAGGATAGTTGCCTTATGTAAACTCAGTTTAAACAAACCGGAAATCTCATGACGAAATTGTGAACAAAAAAAGCCTTGGATTGACCAAAGGCTCAGCTTGTTGGCAAATTTTCCGTTATATGCCAGTTTATCAACAGACCCTCATCTTTCGGAACAACACCATAAAAGGTGTTCTGTTTTCTATAATGCGGAGAAATGGATTCCTCACGGACTGACTGTAATGGTACAGAAGTCGTCACAGAGGAAGGAACCCATCCCGAAGCGCGGGAGAAACGGCGTATCCATATTTTCAGGATCATCTCGCTATGAATCCATTTTCTTATCTGCCTGTCGGCGTGGCAACTTCACCGTAAACGTGGTTCCCTTGCCCACCTCACTTGCCACCAGGATCTCTCCCTGATGCAATTCCACGATCTTTTTTGCAATGGACAAACCCAGACCGTTTCCGCTTTTGCGGCGATCCCGTGCTGGATCTCCGGTATAAAAGCGTTCAAATATGCGTGATTGTGCCTCTGGTGGAATGCCCACACCTGTATCTGTAACTTGCACAACGACCTGCAAATCGTCGGCTGTCAGCTGAATGCCGATCCGACCTCCCTCTGGCGTAAACTTGATACTATTTCCCAACAGGTTCAACCACACCTGGTTTAGTTGGTCCTGATCCGCCACCACCTCCACTCGCTCCAATGATAAATCCAGTTCCAGATGTTTTTTCGACCATTGCGGTTCCATAAAAACAACGACCCGGCGTAGTTGCTCGTCCAGTAAATAGGGTTTCGGATGAAAAGGAGGATGATTGGACTCGAGCGCAGCCAACTTTAACAAATTCTCGCTTAACCGGGATAAGCGCTCTATTTCCTGCTGGATAATATCCAGATACTCCCTCCGCTCTTTCTCCGTAATCGCCTCTTCCTTTAATATTTGCGAATAGCCGCGAATGGAGGTTAGTGGGGACTGGATTTCATGAGAGACATTGGAGACGAAGTCCTGCCTCATTTGTTCCAACGACCTTAATGCTTTTGACAGAAGCTTTTCGCCAATGTGCCAAGCTCATCTTTCTGTTTGACATCCACATGGACATCAAAATCGCCTTGGGCCAGCTTCCGTGTTGCCAAGGTCATAGCTCTTATCGGTTTAACCAGATACCGGGCAACAATCAGGTATTGGAGGCTACCAACGATAAAAACGATGAATAGCACTGTCCTTAAAACCTTATGTAAATCTGTAAAGATCTCGTCTACACGCAATCGGATAAACAGGGCATAGTGCTGATTGTTCATTTGAAACGGCAAACCGACAATGCGGGAAAAAGGAGGACCGGGATCGTCCACATCTCGATAAATTCCGCCCTTTAACACGTGCTTTACATCTTGTTCTGAAATCCCACGTTTAGGTTTTCGCGGGGTGGTGCTATAGTATTGAACTTCTCCTGTCTCCTTATATAGCCAGGCATTGTAACCCAAAGGCAATCTGTTCAAATATGCATCAATGCCTTTGGTTGGATTTTGTTGGTATAGGGCTATGATTTCTTTTCCTTGACGGATGATGTACTGATCAATTCGGCCACTTATTTCTTGCCTATATAGACTGCTGGAAATGAAGAAGGAAATGATCAAGCTTGTCAATACCACACCGATAAAGGTGATGGCCAGTCGAACATATAATGTGCGGATCATGACGTCACATCCAATCGGTAACCGAGACCGCGAACAGTGATGATTTGAAACGAATCCGTCAAGGGTGCAAACCGTTGGCGCAGTCGATTGATATGAACATCAACGGTTCGTTCTTCTCCCTCATAATCTACGCCCCAGATTCGTTCGATTAGCTCGTTGCGCGTAAAGATTTGGCCGGGATAGCTAGCCAATTGAAACAAGAGTTCAAACTCCTTGGGTGGCATTTTCATGATTTGGCCGCCAATACTCACCGTATAACTGTTGGCATCAATTGTGATATCACCTATTTGTACTGTTTTGCTGGATGTAATTCGAACACGCCTTAACAAAGCTTTCACTCTCGCTACCAGTTCCAGAGGATCAAACGGCTTAACGATGTAGTCATCTGCTCCGATCTGAAATCCTTTTAATTTATCAGCCGTTTCTCCCTTTGCCGTCACCATCAGGACAGGCGTGTCACTGTATTCCCGAAGGTTTCGGCACAACTCCCATCCGTCCATTTCTGGCAGCATAATATCCAGCACTATCAAATCAATCCTCTGTGAACGGAGAATGGAGATTGCTTCTTTGCCAGTTGCGGCTTCTAGAATGCGGAATCCTTCTTTTTTTAAATAAAAGCAAATGATTTTGCGGATATTTACATCATCTTCGACAACCAGGATCTCAACCATGCGTCTATCCCCCATAACATTACTGATGGTTATGCCTGTGCTCTTTGCCATTTTGTAACAGTACGGTCCCTTCGAGATCAAACTTGCCTTACGAGGATACACTCGATGGAAGTATATAATTTGACACGCCAAGATGTCCAGTTAAGAAAACCTAGGTAATGAAATGATTTAATACCTATAAATATCAGGAACTTAGAATAGGGAATATAAAACCGTTTAGATTCTGTCCTTTTACGTGTCCTACCTAAGTTCCCCTTATATGAAAATGGATAAGAACACAATATGGATGCATATAGGCAAAAGCCATTACTGGTTACATCTTTCCTTCATAATCTATACTAATCGCTTGACAGAAGGGAGGTAACCGAATGAGTGCATTGAGACAGCTCTGTAACCAATTTGCCCGAATTGTGAATGGTCAACCTAGTGTGATGAATGGGGTTTGTTTTATACAAAAATTCAGAAATATTGACGCAACGATATTGGGACGTCGTACTCGATCTCCGCTGGTATTACCAACCTTTTTTTCTTTTGAATCCATTGATCGTCAAGGACGGGCACTGAACCTGGGAGAAACGGTCATTTTACAGTCGGAGATCAATCCCTTTATTTCTGCACTAAGAAGAGGAAGAATCAAAATAACCGCCTTTCATAATCACTGGTTATTTGAAAATCCACGACTGTTTTACATTCATTTTCAATCTGTCGAAAACCCTATAATTTTTGCTAGAAAAGTAGCCAAAGCTCTGAAAGTACTGCGATAATTGCAAAAGGCCCTGTTTCTCGAGATATACAAAGGGAGTAGGCTTAAATGAAGTTAAGAATCATTTCCTGACTGCATTCAAACATGGGTGGCGGGGGTAGAGCAGGCTCTTTTTGGAACTGTCCCCCCAAAACTATCATACGAGTTTTCACATACACAACTCAGGCCTCTTAAAATACCCTATAGGGGACGCGGTTTCTCAACAGTAATTCCCAGGTTATGGACCTGGCTCTGACAGTAAAAGGACACGATTTTCCAGCAAAGGTCACCAAACAAATGGTATCTTTATCATTCCATAAGTTTGGTGATCTTTTGTTTGCAGACGGGACAGATTCCTTGTTGTTCTTTCCAAAATTGCTGAATTTTACATTTTCCATTGAGGTCGCCAACCAAAGATCGCGATTTTTTCTCCATATTTCCATTCATAACCAAGACCATATCTCCATACAACAAAATGTTTTTTCTGGGCATTATAAATACCGTAAATCCATTCAGGAGGTGAACAGTCGTTACTTTGATATAGAGAATTGTCTACAATAAGTAGACATGCTTTCTATATTTAAAGTAGCATTCACACTTATGCAACCAATCAATATGACACAACAGGAAAATCCACAGACAAACATGCATGTCGGTGCAGTTCAATTTAATCATGGCGGCCATGAGGTCAATGACATGTTGGAAATCCTGGGCAGTACAGCGAATCAACTCAACCAGTATCTGATCCATTCCCAGTTTGTCAAAGACCCTGAGCTGAAACAGATCATGGACAGACAATATCGCTTCATGACGGATGAGTACAACATGTTGGTTCAATCATTTTCCACGGGACAAGATCCTGCTCATGGCACCAAACGTTATCAAATGACCCAAAACAACGAAACCATTACTTATGGTTTAAAACCTTCACCACCGAAAAAACCGATGCAATCAATGGCAGAAATCAATGATGCAGACATTGCCGGACATTTGATCGGTCTCGTCAAATCAGCAGCCAGTGCCAAAACCAAAGTCGCGCTGGAGGCAACAAACCCTGTCGTTCGCCGTGTTCTTCAAGACAGTATTCCAAATTGCATCGAAATGGCTTATGAAATTTTCCTATGGCAAAACAAGCATGGACATTACCAGGTGCCCCAATTTGCAGAGCAAGATATGCAAATGATGTTGCAATCTTATTCACCAGCAACGGGTACACCCATGTTATCACCTAATGGTCAAATGCCGCGTATACAATAGATGATTACTAACTTCCAGGTACCTTCAAATCGGTTGGGAATGATTATGTAAGATGGCTTAAGGAAACTCATATTCTCTCACGCCCATCGCTCATTCATCCCAGATTTGTCAAAAGCATAAGATCTTCTGAATTCCATCACTGGATCGGCTCATCGAGTCGATCTTTTTTGCTATTATATAGAGTATGACTCTCTGTCTGAAAGTAGCTTTCAGTTTGATTCTTGGATCAAATAGGCTACCACATGTCGTATTTAAATGCAGTATCTATTCCATGTATTTGTGCAAAGAATTAGTTATGCAAAAGATAGGGAAGTGTTTGAAGGTGCCAAGATGGATTTATGGTTTACTTGTAACCGTTGTTGTCATGATTTGGGGATTTAATGTCATTGCCTTAAAAGTGTTGGTTCACCATTTTGATCCTGTGACAATGACCTCTTTTCGTATATTTGTAGCAGGATTTGTTGTATTCGTCATGATGGGGTTGATTGGAAAACTGAAAAAGTTGACTTGGACAGAAATGAAATTGGTAGGGGCGGCAGGCCTGTTTAATGTAGTCTTCCATCATTTCTTTTTAGCGATTGGATTAACACTAACCACAGCTTCAAATTCCGGATTGATCTTGGGGACGTTACCCCTTTTAACCGCTCTCATGTCGATGAAGTTTTTGGGGGATCGTTTTACCTGGTTTCGTGGATTAGGCATTTTGTTTGGATTACTTGGCGTTTCCTTTATTGTGTTAAATGGGAAAAGTCATTTGGGACAAGTTTCGATCGGAGATTTTTACGTCTTTTTGGCAGCACTTTCTCAAGCGATCAGTTTCATTCTTGTAAAAAGAGCGTCGAATACCATGGATGTAAGAGTATTAACCGGTTGGATGTTTCTGTTTGGTTCCGCTGTTTTATTTTTGGTGAGTCTGGCTATAGAACCACACGGTCTGGCTCGTTTTTCAAACGGAAATATTCAGGTTTGGCTCCTTTTTCTCTGCTCGGCTATTTTTGCGACGGGATTAGGGCATATGATCTACAACAAGTCGCTTCAACGCTTGGGAGCGACCGAGGCAGCCATTTTTACAAACTTAAGTCCATTTTTTACTTTAATCGGTTCTTATTTCTTCCTGAATGAACCTATCACTTTCGCCCAAATGAGCGGATTTGTATTGATCATTCTGGGAGTTATCTTAGGATCAGGTGTGATCAATGATCAGAATAAAACACAAAGGATGAGGAAAGAGCAAGATCAGGCAATTTGATGCAAGAAAAAAAAGCCATCCAAGTTTTGGATGGCTGAGGCTGTTGACAAAGAAGGGTCAACAGCCTTTTTTGTCTAATAAGAAAATAAAAAGTATTAGCGGAGGAAGGTTTCTATGTTTAGAACTAATACATCTAGAGAATTCCAACCAGAAGTGGTTAACATAGAAGACCTTGTCCCTCAAGATCACTTGCTTAGAAAAATCAATGAAACCATCGATTTTTCGTTTATCGCGGAAAAGTGTCGTCCGTTGTATTGTAAAGATAATGGTCGGCCTTGCATTGATCCAGTCATGCTGTTCAAAATGCTCTTGATCGGTTATTTGTACGGAATTCGCTCAGAGAGACGCCTCATTGAGGAGATCCGGGTGAACATCGCCTACCG
>NZ_FORR01000060.1 GCF_900114055.1 Thermoflavimicrobium dichotomicum
GTTCCGCTCCATCTTCTTCCCTGTACCGGAAGCGTGTGAATTGGGGAATCAAATCATTGTTGCCCAAAGTGATGGCGTTGTACGGCAAAAACAACCACTCCCATCCAGGTTTGAACCGGAAAAGCAGTCCGTTAGCGAGAGTGTGTCCCTGCCTGCTCAACCTGTCTCCCAGCAGAAAACAAACAAAAGGCAAAGAGGAGATGTCGGTGTGACAGATCAAATGATCGAGGACTACGTAAGAACAGTCATTCGAGAAAATATAGCGGCAGCTTTAAAAATGGAAGAAACGTTCATTCAGGATGACCGGAGTTTTTCGGAATACGGTTTGGATTCGATTTTGTCCGTAAATGTAATCAAGCTGATCAACAAACAATGCAACATAACGCTTCAAACGACTGTATTGTTCGACTACAACAATGTAAATCAACTGGTTCGTCATATCACGCAAGCGTATAAACCTGCCCTGATCTCTTTGTTGAAGAAAAATCTACCTCCTGTAGAGGATCAAAAGGACGCTTGGGAAGAAGTGAATCATACAGGATATGCAACGGAGCAGAATCTCACTCATGATGGCGGAATCCAAAGAAGGCAAAAAGATCAGGGGAAAGATGCAATCCAAGTTGAACGATCAGCCGAACGGGTTTATGAGAAAGAGACCGTGCAGATCAAAACGTTCATGCAACAAGATTCCATTGCGATTATCGGGATGAGTGGTCGTTTTGGAAAAGCGAATTCCATTCATGAATTGTGGAAATACCTGGCTAATGGCACGGAGCTTGTGGAAGAGGTTACCAGATGGGATCTATCCGGCAAAAATATCTCTTGCAAATATGGAAGCCTGCTGGAACATATTGATCAATTTGACCCTCTCTTTTTCAATATCTCCGGTCTGGAAGCCACGTATATGGACCCGCAGCAGCGCATCTTTCTGGAGGAAGCCTGGAAGGCGCTGGAGGATGCAGGGTATGCCGGATCAGGAATGGATGGGCGCCTGTGTGGCGTTTATGTAGGATGGGGTGGATCAGATTATGAATCTCTGTTTGGGGATCAGGTTCCTCCACAAGCGTTTTGGGGCAATGCCGGCTCCGTGATTCCCGCCCGAATCGCCTATTATCTGAATCTGCAAGGACCCGCAGTAGCGGTGGATACAGCCTGCTCCAGTTCTTTGGTGGCCATTCATCTTGCCTGCCAGAGCTTGTGGTCGAATGAAACGGAAATGGCATTGGCCGGCGGGGTATGTATCCAAACAACTCCCAAGTTCTATGAAAATGCTGGTCGAGCAGGAATGCTCTCTCCAACCGGACATTGCTATACCTTTGATGATCGGGCAGACGGTTTTGTTCCCGGTGAAGGTGTGGGAGTCGTGGTACTCAAGCGCCTCCGGGATGCGATTGCCGATGGGGACCACATCTATGGCATCATTCGGGGATCAGGCATCAATCAGGACGGTACAACCAATGGGATTACAGCGCCCAGCGCCATTTCCCAGGAACGTCTGGAGCGCCATGTATATGACACTTTCGGCATCCATCCAGAGCAGATCCAGATGGTGGAAGCCCACGGAACGGGGACAAAGCTGGGGGACCCGATAGAATATGGGGCATTGACCCGGGCCTTCCGCCACTATACGGACAAAAAAGGATACTGTGCGATCGGATCAATCAAGACCAATATCGGACATGCGGCGGCAGCAGCAGGAGTTGCGGGATTGATCAAGATTCTGCTGGCCATGAAGCACAGGCAGATTCCGCCTAC
>NZ_FORR01000017.1 GCF_900114055.1 Thermoflavimicrobium dichotomicum
AGCCAGCCGCCGAAGGTGGGGCAGATGATTGGGGTGAAGTCGTAACAAGGTATCCCTACCGGAAGGTGGGGATGGATCACCTCCTTTCTACGGAGCTTATTTCCGAATAACATTTACTTCTTGGGTCATGACCTCTCACTCTTTGGTTTTCAGGGAATATGAAAACCCTCATCATTTTCCAGGTGGAGAATGATGAGGGTTTTGTTTTTATGGTCATCAGGAGAATGTTTGGTATGACTGGTCAGTATATCCTATCGTTAAATAATAAGCTTAATGAAGATGATTTTTTCCTTTTTCGCTTAATTTGCGTGCTGTCGAGCTTAAAGGTACTTCTTTTTCATGACCATATGTTCCCATGACTCGATCCATTGTTAGATGAGTCACACCGAACCAATAATTTTCATTTTTAAAATGATGGAGTAGATGCAATTTCTTCAGTTTTCTCCCCCATGGTGTAAGTGGTTTAATGGGGCGATGAGCGATAAAATGTTTCCATTCATAATAAAGATGGTAGCAAATGGTACCTGTAATATAACCCAAGGTTAACTCTACATTTTTCGTTATTAGATAAGCGATCCCACCTGACAAAAGGATTAAAGGTCCGCTATACCAAATGGGAAGAAATAGTAGCTTTAGATTATCCGGATCTTCATGATGATCATAGTGCAAGCGCTTTAATAGAGATAGAAGAAAAGGATGGTGAGGTGGCTTTAAGTGAAAGAGGAAACGGTGAATCAGGTATTCGCCAAGAGCAAAAGAAAGGGCACCTGATAACCAGGCAAGCCAGATCCATGGAGTGGCAATATGGATCAAAGTAAAAGTGAATCCTGCCGCACAGACGATACACATGAAGAGGATATCAGGAAAGAGAAAAAATTCTTTCAAGTGTTTTTTCATTGAGAAACTCCCCTGAAAATTTTTGATCTATAATTTATTATAAGATAATTTCATATTATTTGCGAATATATATCACATTTGCAGGTTTTTTATAATGAACGACGAAAAGTATATTAAGAATCTACTTTAAATTCAACATAAAGTATGATTCTTTTTTAATCGTTTGATGTTTTCTTGTGTCTACCAAATCTTTAGTACATAAGGGAGGGGAAAGATTGAAAAAATATGTCCTTTCATTTAGAAATGTTTTCTGTTATCTATTTATTCTGATTCTAATTGGAGCTTTGCTTTACCCTAATATCATATGGGCTCAGGGTGATACGAAAAAAGTGGAGTTGAATGAACAGCAGCCCACCTGGGTAAAAAGACAGTTACGGGCTGTTTGGATTCCAAGCGTGTTAAATATCACTTGGCCATCAAAAACAGGATTAAGCAAAGAAGAACAACAAAAAGAAATGATTCAGCTATTGGACGAAGCAAAGGCAATGGGAATGAATGCAGTGGTTATTCAAATTCGACCAACAGCGGATGCGTTTTATCCTTCCAAAATCAATCCGTGGTCGAAGTACTTGTCTGGAAAGCAAGGAGAAGATCCAGGATATGATCCGCTTGCCTTTATGTTAAAAGAGGCTCATAAACGCAATTTGGAATTTCATGCATGGTTTAATCCATACCGGGTCAGTATGGATACCAACCTGGATGCTTTGGTTCCAGAACATGTAGCTAGGCAGCATCCCGATTGGGTAGTGGCTTATGGAGGAAAGTTGTATTTTAACCCTGGAATTCCTGAAGTCAAACAGCATGTGATCGATAGTGTCATCGAAGTTGTGAAAAATTACGATATTGACGCAGTCCATTTTGATGATTATTTTTATCCTTATCCTGTAGCTGGGCAAGAATTTCCAGATGAAGAGCTTTACCAGAAGTATGGAGCTGGACAGTTTAAAAATAAACAGGATTGGCGCAGACACAATATCAACATGCTTGTCAAAGAGGTAGGTCAGGCTATTAAGAAAGAAAAGCCTTATGTGAAATTTGGGATTAGTCCATTTGGCATTTGGAGAAACAAAAGCAGCGACCCAACCGGGTCAGAAACCAATGGTTCACAAAGTTATGAAACGATTTATGCGGATACCCGAACATGGATTCAAAATGAATGGATCGATTATGTTACGCCCCAGGTCTATTGGAATAGAGGCTATCCACCAGCAGCATATGACAAGCTTGTTCCTTGGTGGGCGAATGAGGTGAAAGACAAACGGGTACACCTGTACATTGGACAAGCGGTCTATAAAATCGGAACAACTTCTCCACCGGCATGGCAAGACCCGGAAGAAATGCCCAATCAGTTAAAATTGAATATGCAGTATCCTGAAGTGAAAGGAAGCATGTTTTTCAGCATGTCTGACTTGCGGGCCAACCGATTGGGAATCAAAGACCGGTTAGCGCAAGATCTCTATAAGTATCCGGCGCTTGTTCCTTCCATGCCGTGGCTGGACGATGATGCGCCCCCAGCTCCACATATTCATTCGGCCCTCAGAACACAGAAAGGGATTGCTCTTGTCTGGGGAGACCATCCTAAAAGCGATGCTGTGTATTATGTGATTTATCGATTTAAGAAAGATGAAGCGATTGATTTTGATCGACCTGAACATATATTGACGACGATTCGGCGAAGTGGTAAATTCAGTATCGCCCAATTTTACCTTGACACGACAGCTCAACCTGATGAACAGTATGTTTATTATGTGACCGCAGTAGACCGTCTGCATAATGAAAGCAAGCCAAGTAAACCGAAAGAAGTAAAAGGAAAACCGTTTTGAAAAATAAAAGTACATTTTTAGGGCATTTCTAACGCAATAGAAATAGCCTGAAAACGTTGACAAACATAGGGGTTCCTTTTCTGGTTGAGCGACTCATGCGAAACGGAAAAGGAACCCCTGTTGCTGCTTCATATCCTCGGTAGAAAAGCCCGATACCACAATAGATCCTTCACCGACGGTTTGACGGAAAGGATCTTTTTTTGCAGAAAAAGTTGGCTCAAAAATGGAAGTCAGCTAAAATAAAGGGAGAAATATGGTTACATTGAGATTGTTGACAAACCCGGTTTTCCTTTTCCAGTTGAACGACTTCTTGCTCATTTTTTTGAGCGGGAGTGAAACAGAAATGGAAAACCGGCTTATAACGGATACTTTGTTAACGGTCTCACATTTTGCATGAGTATTTGATGATCTCACACTCAGAAATTTTAGGAGGTTATTCAATGCATAAAGTAGTTGTACTTGGAACAGGCCCAGCTGGACTCACTGCCGCTATTTATTTGGCACGTGCCAATATGGAACCTCTCGTGATTGAAGGGCCAGAACCAGGTGGGCAATTAACCACAACAACAGATGTTGAAAATTTTCCAGGGTTCCCAGATGGGATTTTGGGTCCACAATTAATGGATAATATGCGCAAACAGGCAGAACGCTTTGGTGCCCAATTCAAACGTGGTTGGGTCAAAAAAGTGGATCTTTCGCAGCGTCCATTTCGCCTGTTTATCGGTGAATCTGAAGTGGTGGAGACTGAAGCATTAATTATTTCTACTGGAGCATCTGCCAAACTTTTGGGCATTCCAGGTGAAAGAGAAAGTATTGGTCAAGGGGTCAGTACCTGTGCCACTTGCGATGGCTTTTTCTTTAGAGGGAAAAAGATTATCGTGGTTGGCGGAGGAGACTCGGCGATGGAAGAAGCTATCTTTTTAACCAAGTTTGCTTCAGAAGTTCGCGTCGTTCATCGTCGAGACCAGCTCCGTGCTTCAAAAATCATGCAGGAGCGGGCGAAAGCAAATCCCAAAATTACGTGGAGCTTTAATCGCACACCATTAGAAGTGGTTCGAAACGATCAAGGTGTGACCGGTTTGAAAGTGCGTAATAATGAGACCGGCGAGGAAGAACTGATCGAAGCAGATGGCATTTTTGTTGCCATTGGTCATAAACCGAATACAGACTTTCTTGAAGGACAAGTGAAAACGGATGAGTTAGGCTATATTGTCGTCGAGCCAGGTACGACCAAAACCAATGTACCAGGTGTATTCGCCTGTGGTGATGTTCAAGATCGTGTATATCGACAAGCTATTACTGCGGCGGGAACAGGATGCATGGCTGCCCTTGATTGCGAACGCTTTTTGGAGGGAAGTGCCACTCACGATTGGAGTCATAGTGTCTCCAAATAATAAATAGATGGAATCATACCGCTGATTCTCACAGTTAGATGGGAATCAGCGGTTTTTTGTGGTACAGGATAAATCTGAGCAATACCATCAGAGAGATGAAAATATAAAGCGGAGGGATGGGTTCCTTACGGAGTGACTGTGATGGAACAGAAGTCGTCACGGAGGAAGGAACCTATCCCGAAGCATGGGAGTAAGGTATATATTTTCCGGATAGAGATAGATGGTTTTAGGCTTTTTTGGATTAACCAATAACCCTGATAGGATCCAGTCTCGGAGCAAATGATTATGAAAGCGAACCGCTTTTTTGCATATAATTATTAGAATAATCAATCTATTTTTATCTCTGCATTGTTATTCTGTTAAAAATAAAGAGGAAAACAAGCAAACTTCATGTTTTCTATGTCTTTTTCCTCTACAAATATATCTTGTGTGGAGTCAAATATGAAAAACGTAGCTTCAAAAAGAAAGAAACACAAAAAACGATGTTACCCCCATGTTTATTTGTCTCAAGATTTTATTTCTCCTTTTTAAGGTTTTGCCACAATATGTTGTATTGTTTATACTCAAGTAGCAACTATATATAGATCGGACGTGATAGAGATGTTAGAAGTAACGGAAAAAATGTCTTTATTGGATCCATTTCGTCCTTTACTGAAAGAAGTATTTGCTGATTTTCCGCATTTAGACCAGACACAGTGGATGGAAGAAATTGGTTTGCAGTTAAGGGACAATTTGACAGAAAAAGAGGTACTGCAAATCATTACCCAAGTAGCCGTGGAAAGAACAAGTGTAGAGGAACCGGACTGGCAGTTTGTCGCTGCCCGTTTGCTTGCTTATGGACTCTATCAGGAAGCGGCTGCAAACCGGGGTTATGATGCCTCTTGCAGATATGGTTCTTTATACCATCTCGTACATACATTGACTGAGAAAGGATTATATGGCCCTTACTTGCTGGAGAATTATACCAAAGAAGAGATGGATGAACTCGAAAAAGCCATTGATCCAGAAAGAGATAAACTGTTTAACTATATTGGTCTCAAAGTATTGGCTGATCGCTATATTGTACGTGATTATGATCACAGTGTAATGGAGTTGCCTCAAGAACGATTCATGATTATTGCCATGCACTTGGCGCAAAAGGAACAGGACCGGCTGGGGTGGGCGAAAAAGTTTTACGATGTACTGTCCAAATTGGAAATGACCGTAGCCACTCCGACTTTGGCGAATGCCGGAAAACCTTTACATCAGCTATCCTCATGCTTTATTGATACGGTGGATGATTCGCTCTGGTCCATTTACAATACCAATTCGGCCACAGCACAAGTATCCAAACATGGTGGTGGAGTTGGTATTTACTTGGGAAAAGTTCGTTCCAAAGGTTCCAAAATCCGTGGGCATAAAGGGGCATCTGGCGGTGTAATCCCATGGGTTCGTAACTACAACAATACAGCGGTAGCGGTTGATCAATTAGGGGTACGTCGTGGTGCATTTGCCATCTATTTGGATGTATGGCATGCAGATATATTGGATTTCCTCAATCTCAAGACCAATAACGGAGATGACCGTCTCAAGGCACATGATATTTTCCCAGGAGTCTGTATCCCTGATTTATTTATGCAAAAAGTGAAAGAACGTGGCATGTGGTACCTGTTTGATCCACATGAGATAAGAGAAGTGATGGGGTACTCGATCGAAGATTACTATGGTGAAGAATTTGAACGACGTTATCAGGAGTGTGTAGAGCATCCTGAGTTGTCCAAAACAGAGATTCCAGCGATCGAAATCATGAAACGCATTATGATTAGTGCGTTTGAAACAGGTACTCCTTTCATTTTCTTCCGTGATACCGTTAACCGGGCCAATCCCAATAAACATCAGGGAATGATTTATTCATCCAATTTGTGTACCGAGATTTGCCAGAACATGTCTCCGACCGAACTGATCAGTGAAGAGCTGGAAGATGGCATCATTGTTACCAAACAAAAACCGGGGGATTTTGTCGTTTGTAACCTGTCTTCGATTAATCTGGGCCGGGTGCGTAGCTATGAAGATATTGCAAGGATCGTTCCGATTCAGATGCGCATGCTGGACAATGTGATCGATTTAAATATCTATCCAGTGAGACAGGCAGAGTATACCAATAAAAGATACCGGGCTGTTGGATTGGGAACAAGTGGCTATCATCAATATCTTGCACAACGTGGAATTATGTGGGAATCTGAAGAGCATTTGGAAGAAGCTGATCGTTTGTTTGAAGAAATTGCTTATCATGCCATTCGTTCATCAATGGAAATTGCCAGAGAAAAGGGAACCTATCCGTTGTTTGAAGGCAGTGAATGGCAAACGGGTGAATACTTCGAACAGCGTGGATACACCAGTGAGCGTTGGCAAAAACTTCGTGAAGATGTGGCAAAATACGGAATGCGAAATGCATGGGTAATGGCCATCGCACCAACTGGTTCTACATCCTTGATCGCTGGTTCGACCGCCGGAATTGATCCTGTCTATGCGAAGTATTTTGTGGAAGAAAAACGGGGAGCGTCCATCCCGCAAACTGCTCCAAATCTTACTCCAGAAACGACCTGGTATTACAAAGAAGCGCATCGCATTGACCAACACTGGAGCATCCGTGCAGCGGCTAAACGGCAAAGGCACATTGATCAGTCTCAATCGCTCAATTTGTATATTACCCCGAATACAAGTGCACGTGAGTTCCTGGATTTATACGTCCAGGCGTGGGAACATGGAATTAAAACGATTTACTATGTACGCAATCAGTCCATAGAAGTTGAAGAGTGTGTCAGCTGTTCTTCCTAGAGATGAGATGAGGGAGTCGCTTCGAAAATCGGAAGCGATTCCCTTTGATGGATCGGCTGGACGAAGAGAGGAGAAGAATCATGGCGAAGCTAGAGAGAAAAAAGATCTTTAATGAACACGGACAAAGAGGGACGCAACGGTTAATCAATGGCAATACAACCAACTTGCGTGAGTGGAATCGCATTAAGTACGATTGGGCATTTAAACTGTATCGAACCATGCTTAACAATTTCTGGATTCCAGAGGAAATTCCATTGGCCAGTGATGCGAAAGAGTTTAAGGAATTGTCCGTCGCCGAGAGAAGAGCTTTTGATAAAACAATTTCTTTCTTAAACTTTCTGGATTCGATTCAAGGAGAAAACTTGCCGAATATCAATGAATATGTGACGGCACCAGAAGTGTCATCTCTCTTAAATATCCAGGCATTTCAAGAAGAAATCCATGCGCAATCATATAGTTACATTTTAGACAGTGTTTGCTCGCCAGAAACACGTGAAAACATTTATGATGAGTGGCGGAATGATGAGCACTTGTTAAAACGGAATCGTTTTATTGCCGATCTGTATCAGCAATTTGTAGAACACAAGGATGATCGGCAATTTGTCCGGACCTGTATGGCTAACTTTTTGCTGGAATCCTTGTATTTTTACAGTGGCTTCTCTTTCTTCTACACCTTGGCACGGGCAGGAAAAATGACCGCAACCGCTACGATTATCAAATATATTCAGCGGGATGAGCTGACACATGTCGTCTTATTCCAAAACATGATCAAAGAACTGCGTAAAGAAGAGCCAGATTTGTTTACGCCTGATTTGATTGAGGAATTACGAGACATGACACGGACGGCTGTTGAGCACGAGATCCAATGGGGACAATATATTACCAATAACCAGATTCCTGGCTTAACCAATGAAATGATTGAGCGGTATATCAAATATTTGGCTAATGAACGGTTAAATCGGCTAGGGCTGGAAATCCTGTATCCGGAATATACAACCCATCCGATGAAATGGGTAGAGAGTTTTTCCAATCTCAATGCGACGAAAACCGATTTCTTTGAACAGAAGGTAACCAACTATACCAAAGCAGGTACCCTGGATTTTGGTGATCTATAAGCCTATGAATCCTCCTGAAAAGGAGGAATGAGACTGTTGACAAACCCGGTTTTCCTATTCCAGTTGAACGACTTCTTGCTCGTATTTATAGAGCGGGAGTGAAACGGAAAAGGAAAAACGGCTTGTAACAGAAACTTTGTCAACAAGCTGAATCCTCCTGAAAAAGGAGGAATTTCTTTTTTATATCTGTGAAGGGAGCAAATGAATGAATCGGGAATGGGAAAAGGTTAAACAATTTCATATCCATTTTGGAGTGCCCTATAAAGAAACGCCATCCTTGCTTACATCTGATCGGGTTCAGAAAAGAGCTCACTGGATGATGGACGAGATTCGAGAGTTTCAGGAAGCGAAAACATTGGAAGATCAAGCTGATGCCATGATTGATGTTATTTATTTTGCACTGGGGACATTAGTTGAAATGGGTGTAAAACCTCAAGAGTTATTTGACATTGTTCATGAAGCGAATATGGCTAAGCTTTGGGAAGATGGGAAACCACGTCATCGAGAGACAGATGGCAAAATCATCAAGCCACCTACATGGAAAGATCCACATCCTAAACTTAGAGAAGCCATTCATAAACAAGAAGCAAATCGTCAACCTCTTAGATAGGCCATATCTCTTTTGAGAGTGGCCTTAAGGGTAGCATCGCTCATTTCTGTTTGGATAACAGCCAGCCAGTGAGGTCATTACGCAAGGGTGAGTGGGGCGGACTGGACGACTCGGCTCTGTGAGACTTACTGAGAAAGGCCCGGCGGACAATACATGGGATCAGGAACATGTTTTTGTTTCCGTTAACTTGAAATTTGTTCGTCGGAGGCGTGCATATCGGCATCGGGAGAGTTTTTCGCCCGCCGAAAATATCCAGGCAGCAAAATGCAGCTGATCCCATAGCACTTGACGATGTACAAGATCAGGATGGCCAGCGATCCAAATAGAAAGTCGATACCTTTGGATGTACTGATAATCATTTTTCGCGCGATGGCAAATATCAGGATGTCCAGCATAATGTTCGGTTTACGCTTGACAAACATCATGGCGACTTCGAGGCCGATTATATACAACAAGACGTAATCAAGAAAAATTTGAAATGAATGTAATTTGCCTTCGAAAGCCACATTCCACATTTGCTTAGCGTGCAGGATTCCCTCGATAAAGATCCCGATTACTATAAAAATGGCCAACCCGATTTCTAAGACGCGGATAATCATTTCTGCAATTTGATATGCTTTTTCAACGCTTTTATTCATTGAGTATTCATCTCCCTAAAAAAGAATAATCAAATAATTCTGTTATATAATAATATATAAAATAATTGTATGTTATGCAACAGAAATGTTAACAACCATTAACGTTACAAAATATTGACAGACTATTTCGATGTTTGTTTGATCGTCACATTAACAATGGAAAACACAGGTAGATCCTGTCCAAATCGACTGAAAGGATTCTCAGTATAAACTTCGTCTTTGTGCCGGTACTTGCTCATGCTGGGCGGGGAGGGGAATTCCGAATGAATGTGGTTTGGAATGAGGATGTGCAGAATTCTTAGAAGAATTAACTGCAGTAGATGATGGTCAAGTACGCAGAGAAGGATTTACTACACTTATGGATAGACACCTCTTAAACAGTTGAGACAAAGACTCCAATGAAAAGATTTTGTTATTTTCTAAAAAGGAACGTTGACAAAACAGAACCGGGGCAATAAAGAGCTGGTATTATCCCCTACAGGTAGACACCAAAAAAAGAGGCCATCTGTTATGGGATACAATCATTGATCATCAACTTGTGAATGCGAGCGCTAATGTATTAGCTTCGCATCCAATAATCAAAAAAGAAAAAGTATTCCAAGACCAATTAATAGCTAGATTATAAATTAGTAGAAGATTATGAAAGGATTCATTCTTGTTTTATAGAAATAGTACATATATTTATATATTTTAATCTCTCATTTTTAAGGAGTGTTTTGAATTGAATAAAAGAAGCTGGAGAGGTTGGCTAACTGGGGTCATGGTTACGAGCTTAGCCCTCACAGGAATTCCACTCTCTTCGAAGATGGGGCAAGGAATAACACCCGCTGTATACGCCGAGGTGAAGAATGCGGACTATTTGCAAAATGCATTCGCGGCGGCGGCTAAAGAATTTCAAGTGCCTGAGAGGATTCTGCTTTCTGTTTCCTATCATGTTTCTCGCTGGGAACATCACAACGGAGAGCCAAGCGTCTCGGGTGGCTACGGATTGATGCATTTAACGGATGTCGATCAAGTTGATTTGCGTGGTACTGGTAAAGGGGATGTGGATAAAGAGTCCATGCCCGCCCCGACTGATCCGAGCTTGCATACATTGGATGAGGCGGCAAGATTGTTAGGACTTGATCCGGAAGAATTGAAGAAAGATCCGAAGCAAAACATTCGTGGAGCTGCTGCTCTATTAGCCAAGTATGCACGTGATACAGTGGGCAAGGTGCCTGCTGAAGAGAGTAACTGGTATAGTGCGGTTGCGAAATATAGCGGAAGCAAAGAGGCAGCAGTCGCTCTTGATTTTGCTGATCAGGTTTTTTCATCCATCAATAATGGGGTTGAGCGTCAGACAACAGAAGGGTATAAGGTCCGTCTGACTCCCAAGAAAGTACAGCCCAAACGAGAAACAGTAAATTCATTGAACCTTCGCAATACCAATTTTACTGGTGCTGACTGTCCAATCAGTCTTGCATGCCGGTTTATACCAGCTGCTTATGAGCAACGCAGCCAAGATCCAAGTGATTATGGGAACTATGACCTTGCTGATCGTCCGAAATCGGGTTTGGATATACGTTATATTGTGATTCATGATACGGAAGGGAGCTACCAGAGTGCGATTAATTGGTTCGCGAATCCCGCTGCTTCTGCCTCGGCACAATATGTGATTCGGTCTGCGGATGGTCAAGTTACCCAGATGGTAAACAATAAACATGTCGCTTGGCAAGCGGGGAATTGGTATTTTAATATGCATTCCATCGGATTGGAGCATGAGGGTTATGCCATGAAAGGGGCAACCTGGTATAATGAGCAACTTTACCGGGCTTCGGCTAAGCTGGTTCGGTACCTGGCTCGGAAATATGATATTCCTCTCGACCGTTCGCATATCATCGGGCATGACGAAATTCCTGGGACATCACCAGCCCGGCAATCAGCCATGCACTCAGACCCAGGTCCTTTCTGGGATTGGGAACACTATATGGAACTGGTAGGAGCGCCGATTACACCTGCAAAAGGTATTGGTCAAATCGTCACGATAAAACCTCACTTCCGGACGAACAAACCTCCTGTAGAGGATGCTGAACCTCAACCGGCTAATTTTGTTTATCTGCATACGGCACCGGATCAAAACGCACCCTTACTCGATGATCCAGCACTTAGCGGTCCGGGGACACGCAAAGGATTAGACTGGGGAGACAAAGCTGTAACAGGTCAAACCTACTATGTGGCTGATCGCCAAGGAGACTGGGTTGCAATCTGGTATGGTGGTCAGAAGGCATGGTTCCATAACCCTAAAGGTAAAAACACTGTACGAGGAAAAGGAATTCTCATTACTCCGAAGGCAGGTAAAACGGAGATCCCTGTTTATGGTGTTGCGTATCCAGAAGCTTCTGCTTATCCTGAAGGAATTTCACCTGCAGCCATCGTCCCTCTCCAATATAAAATAACTGCAGGACAGATTTATGTAGCTTCAGAGAAGGTAAAAGGGGATTACTATTACGCCAAAACATTTACTCTGGATCCTGCCGCGACACATAAAGTGATTATTGGAAAAGAGGAATATTATCGTATTCAATTTAATCACCGCCATGCATTTGTGAAGGCATCTGATGTTGAGATCGTTGGTAAAAATAAAAAAAGGTAAAAAGCTATATACCATCATTTGTCAGCGAAGATCGATGATTTATGCTAATACTGGGGATGATATTGCTTCAGGATTTGGTTTTCCGCGAGTGAAGTAAGTAATAGGCATATATTTACGCAACAAAATAATGGATTTATCATCGAAAAGAAGTCAGCCTATCCAACAAAGGATGGGCTGTTTTTGTTGTGTCTAACATGAGCCATAACATTGTCAAGTTAGCAATAAGCGACGATGCATAAGGACTGTGAGTAGTAATAAATGAAAATCCGGAAAAAATATTACTCATTGGAAACAACTAAACCGAGGTGAATCTCATGAAATTGTTTCAACCCGATCTGATCTACTTTGAACCCCAGGCGCTGGAGTATCCGCTGGGTAAAGAATTATATGATCGATACAAAGATACTGGCATCCCGGTGCGGATGACCACGTCACACAACCGAATTACAGATTTACCGGGAGAAACTGACTTGGAAAAGTATCGAATTGCCAAAAAAACGTTGGTGGTAGGTGTTCGTAAAACACTGAAGTTTGAACCATCTAAACCGTCCGCTGAGTATGCCATTCCTTTGGCCACCGGCTGTATGGGACACTGTCATTACTGTTATCTTCAAACTACGATGGGGAATCGGCCCTACATTCGGGTTTATGTTAACGTGGATGAAATCTTCGATACTGCAAAAAGGTATATTCAGGAGCGTGCTCCCGAAATCACGCGATTTGAGGCAGCATGTACATCTGATCCCGTTGGAATTGAACACATTACAGGTTCGCTTAAAAAGACCATTGAGTTTATGGGAAATCAGGAGTTAGGAAGACTTCGATTCGTTACCAAATTCGCTAACGTTGATAGCTTATTAGATGCGGCTCACAATGGGCATACTCATTTTCGATTCAGCGTGAATACCGATTATGTGATACGCAATTTTGAGCCGTCGACTTCCTCCTTTCATGAACGGATCGAAGCGGCTGGAAAAGTAGCACGTGCGGGTTACCGGCTTGGATTTATTATTGCTCCCTTGATCATTTATGACGGATGGGAAGAAGGATATACCCAATTATTAAAACGTCTTAGAGAAGCTCTTCCTCATACAGAGAGGATTACATTTGAACTGATCACCCACCGCTTTACTCAAACGGCTAAAAGAGTGATTAACGAGCGGTATCCTAAGTCCAAATTGGAGATGGAGGAGGAAAAAAGGAAGAGGAAGTGGGGGCGTTACGGAAGAGTGAAGTATGTATATCAAGATGAGCAAATGGAAGCATTGGAGCGACACATGAGGGAACAAATTGAGTGTTTTTTTTCTGGGTCTACAATAGAGTATTTTACCTAAGTGGCAGCCTGTGTTGAACAGAGAAGGATACAGTCCAAGAAGCCGAAACGCAAGTAGTGGGAGATATAAAGATAGCAGATGGGACAGGAAAAAGTAAAAAAGAAATGGCATCCGAAAAGCGACCAGAGCCGGAAATAACAAGAGGAAAACAGGAATTTCTCGGATGCCGTTTTACTCTGATTGGAAGTCTGATTATAAATCAGAATTTGTAATCATTTCAATAGCTAACAAGAATAGAAAAACAGCAAAACAGATGCGAAATATTTTGCTTCTAACCAAGTGTCGGTAGATAATCATGCCAAAAAGAATTCCAGGTGCTCCTCCTGTTACCATGATAATAAGCCAAAACCATCCAGCTATTTTTTCTCTCAGTTTATCCCTCTTCACAAATCTAAAACCCATTATATTCGACATAATAATTAAACCAACACCAAAAAAGAAAATGGATCCTATCAATCTGGCTATTACTATATCATATACCAGTTCCTCAAATTCTTGCTCTTCTTTTTCCATCTCTTCTTCATAACGTCTCCACGAAAATTTGTGCACTCAAAATATCTCCTTATATATAAATTACTAATATTAATATACATTAAAAAAGTACTTTAACTCATACTTTTTCTTCCAATGAAGAAAAGCCAATTCTATACTTGTTAAAAAAGTGAAATGGATAAGATGACTTAGAGGTGAAACGATTACAGAAAATCTTGGCATGTGCAAGAATTGCTTCCCGTAGACAGAGTGAAGAATTGATCTTACAAGGTCGTCTTCGGAAAAATTATCGTTTAGCCATATTTTAGCTAAAAAAAAAACCGGTATCCCTGTGCACAAGAGATACTGGTTCTTTGCTAATGAAGAAGAATGATTAGACGCTTTTGGATGATAACTTAAACTTTTAATTCTTTGCTTTGTTGTATTCGCAAGTTACACCTCTATCTCTAAATGTGAGCGTGATATAACTTTCCTCTAATTGGTTAAATTCAGCTCTTTCCTCTTTTGAGTCTTGATAGAGTACCAGTTCGGGATCATATTTAGGTGAATATTGTACATAATAATTTACCTTTTTGATATTACTTGGTTTTTCATTAATTACTGCTGTCTCATCCTCTCCGAGTTTAATTTGTGAAGGGCAATCTGCTTTTTTCTCTCCATTTTTATTTTCTTCATTTTTGAGTACCCAAGTCCCTACAGGAGATACGGGAGGACCACAAGCAGTTAATAACAGAAGTGCAAAAAAAATAATAGCAACTTTTTTCATTTTGGGTCTCCCTTTTAATATAACTTTTAAACTATGAAGTTTATATCTGTCATACTGAGAGTAAAAAAACCAAAATCAATTAAGCTTTGGGGTTAGTTCACGTTTTATAATATTTTTATAGACAAAATGATTAGGATTATTAATTTGTCAATAAATATCCACAGTAAAAGCGTAGGCCATAGATACATAATATTTATAAAATATTGATTTCACACAAAAAAATAAAGAGACCAGTTATAATGAAAAATCTACTCTTTATTTATTAAATTTTAATACCAAAATTAATAATGATATGTCGTATAAAAATAGTATGAATATGGATATATCGGTTGAAATAATAGAATTTATGTAGTATTATACTACAGGGCTATTATCGTTTTTGTAAAAATATATTTTACTTAATAAAAATTTTATAGTGTGAGGTGATAGGCGTGGCAAAAAATAAGGAAGCGAAAAAGGAAATGAAACAAAAGAAAAAACTGGGACTCGCCTGGCAAATCTTGATTGGTTTGGTTCTAGGTATTATGGTTGGCTATTTCTTGCGAGAATATCCAAAAATCGCTTCTGATTATTTAAAACCAATTGGTGACGTTTTCATTCGTCTCATTAAGATGATTGTGATTCCGATCGTCGTTTCCAGTCTGGTCGTTGGTGTGGCAGGTACAGGCGATATCAAGAGACTGGGTCGACTCGGTGGGAAAACCATTCTCTATTTTGAAATTATCACCACTGTTGCTTTAGTTGTAGGTCTGTTGCTGGCAAATGTTTTCCAACCGGGTGCGGGTGTTGATATGAAAGCGCTTGATAAAGGCGATATTTCCAAATATGTTGAAACGGAAAAACAGACACAGGCACATGGGTTCATTGATACATTTGTCAACATTGTGCCTACGAACTTATTCAAATCGTTGGCAGACGGTGATATGCTGGCCATCATTTTCTTCTCTGTCATGTTTGGGATTGGTGTTGCGGCTATTGGAGAGCGTGGAAAGCCGGTTTTACAATTCCTGCAGGGAACAGCAGATGCGATGTTTTATGTAACCAACTTAATTATGAAACTGGCACCGATCGGTGTTTTTGCTCTGATTGGAAATACAGTGGCTCAGTTTGGTATTGCTTCATTAATTCCGCTAAGTAAGCTCGTTCTGCTGGTTTATGGTGCGATGATTCTGTTTGTCATTGTCGTCTTGGGATTGACAGCGAGAATCATTAAAGTAAATATTTTCCAATTTATGCGCATTATCAAGGACGAACTGATTTTGGCTTACTCGACTGCGAGCTCCGAAACAGTTTTACCAAAGCTGATGGAAAAGATGGAACGTTTCGGCTGTCCAAAAGCGATTACTTCCTTCGTCATCCCAACAGGTTACTCCTTTAACCTGGACGGTTCCACTCTGTATCAAGCCATTGCAACAGTATTCATTGCCCAGTTGTACGGAATTCACTTACCTATTGAGAAACAGGTGATGATTGTCTTGGTATTGATGGTAACCTCCAAAGGTATTGCAGGTGTACCAGGTGTTTCCTTCGTCGTATTGCTGGCAACTTTAGGATCTGTTGGTTTACCGATGGAAGGACTTGCTTTTATCGCCGGAATTGACCGTATTCTCGATATGGCTAGAACGGCAGTAAACGTAGTCGGTAACTCCTTGGCTGCTGTAGTTATGTCCAAATGGGAAGGCGAATTTGATAGCAAAAAGGCTCAAAAATATTTGGATGAAGTCAATATGAAAGCAGCGTAAAAGATTGTCTCTTTGTTTCTTTGATAAAAAGAAAGGTTCTGAGACTGTTAACAAAATCCGGTTTCCCTTTTCCGGTTGAATGACTTTTGCGAAGCAACGGGAGTGAAACGGAAAAGGAAAACCGGCATATAAAGGGAACTTGTCAACATACTGAAACCAGTTACTCTCGAAAAGGTGAATGAGTAACTGGTTTTTTTGATTGCCAGATCCAACTCTGATAGTTCTTGCATTTTACATAAATTCTAAATCGTAATGCCATGGGACATTACCCAAATTGTTTGAAGACAAGCTCGTAATATACAGAACAGACATAGATTATGGGTGTATTCATGATTACGAATGAAAAAGGGGGTAAACACATGATGGAGATGGAAAGCCCTTATAACCCTTATATGGATGATATGGAAATTGAGCAACAATTTCCTCAGCCACCAACCATACCTGGTCATCCGATTCCACCATCCAGACCCGACCAAAGATATCCGATTCCACCATCCAGACCTGACCAAGGATATCCGATTCCACCATTCAGACCTGACCAAGGATATCCGATTCCACCGCCCAGACCCGCTCAAAGACAGCCTGCCCTGCCAGCCCCACCTCCCTATGCACCGACTACTCCGCCACACTTTCCTCCTGGAGCGCCACCTTATGTAGATCCAAGACGTTTGCGGAGATGTATGCATCGGATGGTATATATCTGGCGTCATGGTGGTAGAAGACCTTTTTGGGCTTGGCTTACAGCTGTAACTGGTCAAAACATAGCAGGTTATAGATGGAGTGAAAGAAGAAGAACTTGGGATCCTTTTAGCATGAATATCCATGAAATCAGATCTTTCCAATGCTATTAAGGGAATAAGGCTCCTGCGGGGGCTTGTTTTTTTCGTAATAACACAACTAATTATGAAAAAAGCTTTGATCAATACGAAGAATGATAGCGCCGTAAGATTTTCCCTATTCGTTGGATCGCTTGATCCAATATCTCAGGAGGTATTTTTCCGAAATTGACCTGAAAGCCAGGTACTGGTTGCTCAACGGCAAAAGCTTCTCCTGGCATGACAAATACATGTTCAGCCAAACATTGCTCAATAAAACGGGTTTCATCCATCGGATGAGGTGGATGTACCCATGTCGTGATGCCGACTTGCGGGGAAGAGAAGGTATACCCGGGAGGAAGCCAGCGTTCCAAACTTTCTAGCATCTGATTGCGAGCCGTTTTCAATCGTTGGCGCAGTTGCTTTAGATAGTTGGGAAAATTTATTTTTTCCCACAGGTGAAGAAGCAGATATTGAGTAAATACAGATGCGGTTTTATCCACGAGCGATTTGGCATGGTGCATGATTTCAACATAAGGTTCAGGAACAATCAGGTACCCTAATCGTATGTTTGTATGGATGAGCATGTGAAAAGAACTCGTATAAAAGATTGAGACATTTGGAGCCATGTTTGTAGCTAAAGCATAAAGAGTGGTAGGTGGGATAGGAGTGTAATAAAGCTCAGCATAAAAGTCATCTTCTAAAATCGGAAAGTTTCGTTTCTGGGCGAGCGCTATAACGGCACGCTTTTTTTCTTCTGACCATGATGCTCCAGTCGGATAGTGACCATTGGGCATAGTGAAAAGGAGTGAGATGGATTTTTTCTGGCAGATTTGTTCTAAGTGGTCAAGATCAATACCATCGGATACCTGTCGAATAGAAACTACTTGAGCTCCTTTGGACTGAAAAATTTCTTTGATGGGTAGATAGCAAGTTTCAGGAATCACAACGATATCACCGGGCTTTAATAAGAGATCGGCAATGAGCCAGATAGCTTGTTGACTGCCATTGAATATACATAGGGAAGAAAGATCGCTCCAAATGCCCCGCTCAACCAATAATCCCTGGATTTTCGAACGAAGATCTGATACACCGAAAGGATCTGATTCTTCTACTTTTAACGAAGAGTCAAGTGCTTGATTGCTTACTTCTTTGAGGGCTTGCAATAAAACAGGATCTGGAGGAAGAGAGATACCAGAAACAGGATACAGCCCAGGAATCTGTTTAAATGCTTTAAGAGTCTGTAATAGAGCCAGTCGTTTGGCATGTCGTTTTGGGGCAAGCATGGGTGTAGATTGAGGGAGATGGGCAGATACCGTCGTACCGTGACGGGGCTTGCTGGTAATCCATCCATCTTTTTTGAGAAGCTGATAGGCTTTTTGGGCAGTTTCCATACTGATTTGAAGAGATTTCGATAATTCCCGAACCGTTGGTAACGATTGGCCCGGTTTTAGCCGTTTGGCTCGAATGGCAGAGATGAATTGTTCTGCTATTTGTTCTGGTATTGGGATAGAGCTGGTTCGATCAATATACAAATATGGAATTGACAAGGGCTTTCCCCCTCCATATAATCTTAAAAATTTATACCCATTGTTCTGCTTTATTCATTTTAGCAGAACAATGGGTAAAAGGATGAGGAGGAATAAATATGAGGCCCTTGCGCAGGAAAATGAAAGAAGTGACAGATACCAATAGAATTCATACCTTTATCCAACAGGCACGTGTGGGATATTTGGGATTATATGATGAAGAGGGGACCTATGTTGTACCGCTAAATTTTAGTTGGCTTAATGGAAACATCTATTTTCACGGGAGCAATGAAGGAAGAAAAGTAGACGCCATTCAAGAGAATGAAACCTACTGTTTTACCTTAGCTGAGGAATATGGTACCGTCGCAGACCCTGTGCCAGCCCATACTGGCACTGCCTATTTCAGTGTAATGATTTTTGGCAAATTGGAGATCGTTCAAGATTTGGAGGAGGCCACAGACGCACTGGAAGCGATGTTAAATAAATATGTGCCTGGATACTTTAAGACGAAGTTATCATCGTCTCATGTAGAAAGATATCGTTCGAGCATGGGAAGTCCAACAGTGGTTTACCGACTGACACCGAGCTGGATTACAGCCAAGGAGGACCCGGTAGAAGAGGATAAAATGTTTTATCCAGGCCGAACTCAATTAGAAGATATTCGGAAAAGATAAAAGAAAAGATATAAGTTGCTGTCTGGTAGAGAGTCCAGTTGTAAGGTAATCATATTTGATATGGTTAAAATCTCCGTATTTCGATTTCAAGCACCCATTCATCTCACTCATTATAGAAGTGGGAGAATTCTGGGTGCTCTTTAGTTAAACAAATCAAGTGAAAGACGAATCCCAACTTTCATCTCACTTCGATGACGAAAAAGTAACTGGCGCTTCCTTCTTTCCAATTACCGTAAATATGGTAGATATATTTTCCTTTTTCATGTGGAAGGATCATCGATTGGTTTTGGATTGGGATGGGTTTGACTTTGCCATCTGCCCATGTCTTTCCATTGCTCCATTGCTCTGCTTTTAGTGTTCCGCCTTTGGGCGGATAGTCAAAGTGGATGAGCAGTTTTGTTTGAGGCAAAACAGGGATCGGTTGATGATTTTTTACCAACTCGGTCGACTCAATGGCATCGACGCACTCCCCTTTGTTGCCACTCTTCCAACAATATGATCCCCGCACAGCTGAAACCTTTTTTCCATCTGCTGTAATCGTAGGTAGCGGTGGTTTAGGGTATTTTGGTATTTCCGGGTTGCAACCCATCAAAGTGAGAATACAGAGACAGCAAACCATGAATGTACCCCATATTTTCAAAGAAAATCTTCCTCTACTGGTTATTTTAATATTCCGAAATATATGCATCTTAATTCTGTGCTTGGATGTTTCTTTGGTAAGATCATATCATGATAACGCTTGGAAATGAACCTGTTTATTTACGAATAAAAGCAAAAGTCAGTGAAATAGGATTAATTCACAAAGCCGGTGACAAACACGTTTTTCCTTTTCCAGTTGAACGACTGATAAAGGAAAAAACAAGCTGAATTCAGCCTTCATATAAAAATGGATATTTTTCTATTTTAAAGAATTAGTTTATAATCAAATCGATTAGTTTTGTTGTACTAATCAATATAAAAAATTGGAAAATGATATCGATAGGTTGTTGGAGGGCAAAGATGAAAGAAACATATGAAAAAAATGGGAAAAAAATCACGCTGATTGATCTTAGCGATCGTTTGGAAAACGAAACGAGTTCTTTTGAGCCGAACCCTCACCATATTCGTTATTTCAAGCATGAGGAAGCGGTTCAGGTTACCGAAAAGGTACTGGGATTGGACGCTACATATTGGCCAGATGGGGAAGGTTGGGCTGTTGAGGAAGTGACACTTTCAACCCATGCAGGTACCCATGTAGATGCTCCTTATCATTATGGAGCGAAGTCGGCTGGAAAACCAGCCAGAACCATTGATGAAGTACCGCTTCATTGGTGTTATGGAGATGGAGTTCTGCTGAATATGACACATAAGCAGGCTGGAGAAGAGATTACAGTAGAAGATATCCAAAACGAACTGGCGAGGATTGGGTATGAGATTAAGCCATATGATATTGTCCTGATTTATACCGGAACTTCCAGGCATTTTAAAACACCTGGATATGAGTTCAAGCATCCTGGATTGGGGCGAGCAGCTACAGAGTGGCTGGTAGATCAAGGAGTACGTTTGATTGGGATTGATGCTTGGGGATTGGATCGTCCGTTTGATGTGATTGCACAGGAAGCCAAAGAAGGAAAAAGACAGTTTTGGGAAGCTCATCTGGTCGGTCGTGAAAAAGAATATTGCCAGATTGAGAAACTATGCAACCTGGATCAGATTCCAAAACCATTTGGTTTTAAAGTTTCCGCTTTTCCGATCAACATCGCAAAAGCGAGTGCAGGTTGGAGCCGTGTTGTGGCCATTATTGAAGAAGATGTGAGCAAAGTGGGTGGAACTAGCTAAATGACATGAATCTGAAGAGGTGGCAGATCCATGTATAAAACGGTAGGCATTTATAAAGGGATTGATGATATAGAGGCATTTGAAAAGTTTTATGTCAAAGAAGTGATACCGAGAATGCTGAAGCTGCCTGGAGTCATCAAGATGAACATCACTCGATTGTACTATACGAATCCGGAGAATCAACCAGACGGCCTTCAGGATGTTCAATTCATTATCGAGACACATTACGAGTCCCTGGAAGCGATACATAAAGTCTTGGATACCCCAGAAGGACAGGAGCTCGCCCGCATCATTACAGGTAAAAACAAAGGACGTTGGCAAGAGGGTCCATTTCCAGTGTCAGTAGCCTTAGGCGTCATGGAAAGATTCTAGTTCTCTACGCTATGAGGTCTTTGGTCAACTTTTTGAAATTTCCTGGTATAAGAAAGAGTATACAGGATCAGTCCAATCCAAATAAAGCTGAAGCTGATCATATGAGTGACCGTGAACGACTCTTTATATAAAAATACGCCTAGAATCAAGCTGATGGTGGGCGCCAAGTATTGCAAAAAGCCGATCGTGGACAGCGGAACTACACGGGCTCCAAGCGCAAACCACAACAGGGGCAGGGCCGTAATCACTCCTGTCCCGATGATTAGAAGAATCAGATCGGGTGAAGCTGAGATAAAGTGCCCTGTTCCTTGGACTTCAGCGAACAGGAGATAAAAAAAGGAGAAAGGAAAGACCATGAGGGTTTCAAGAGCCAATCCTGTCAGGGCATCTACTTGAATTAACTTTTTGGCCAGTCCGTAAAAAGCGAAAGATAGTGCCAAACAAAGAGAAATCCATGGAACGGTTCCATATTGGATGGTGAGTATCGCTACACCGATGGTTGCGAGGAGAAGAGCCGTTTTTTGCCAGGCGTTTAATCGTTCGCGCAATACAATCATTCCAAGTAGCACACTGATCAATGGATTGATATAGTAACCCAAACTGGCTTCAATGATATGCCCATGATTAACAGCCCAAATATAGATAAACCAATTGCAACTGATCAGGAGTGCGCAAAGGAAAACAAAAAGTACCCTTTTCCTGTCTTTGATCACTTCTTTCAAACTCTGCCAGCGTTTTTTGAAGAAAAGAAGAACTGCTACAAATAAAAAAGACCAAAAGATGCGATGAGCCAACAGTTCTTCAGAAGAGACCGATTGTAGCAGTTTCCAATATAAAGGAAGAAGCCCCCAGGCTACATAGGCGGAAAATGTGTAAGCAATGCCAACTTTCATATGGATCGATTCTTTTCTCTCTGTGTCCACGAACTGATCACCTGCAATTCGCTGAGAATCAAATAACTTTATAAACATTCATATATGAAGTATGCAATCTATCATATATTATATATGTTTTCATACTCGAAAAAATAGAATAGCTAAATAAAATGGATTAAGAGATTGTAAAAATGATAGGTAAGCAAGTAAGCAAGAAGTTGTTCAACTGGAAAAGGAAAACTGGGTTTGAGGGCTGTAAGTTTTCAAAACAGTGTTTCGGTGTGCTAGGCACCATGAAAAGGTATCAAAAAAATGTTGACAGAATTAATTGCCTATTGTTAGAATAATTCATAGTTAATCGATGTGAATTATATGAATTGAACCGACCAGACAACTGGAGGTCCTAAACATACACAGATCGGTATAGATCTGTAGGTTATAGGGCCTCTTTTTGTTTTCTTTTTAAAGCCATTTTTCCTATCTATACCCTATGAAACGAAAGGAAATGAGTATCGATGTCCAGAGAAATTGCTTTAGCTACGAATGAAAAAAAGGTGGTGATATCCACCAAGTGGATTTCGGCTGGCACGATTGTTGGCCTAATCTTGCTATGGACGGTGGTTACAAACTTAAAATGGATCGATCCGTTGTTTTTGCCTTCCCCGCAATCGGTATGGAGTGCATTCGTAGAACTGATCAAAGACGGTTATAAGGGTTCTTCCTTAGGAACACATATCCTTAGCAGCCTCTATCGGTTATTTATATCCCTGATTTTGGCATTTATTATTGCCGTACCACTTGGGATGCTTTGTGGATATTCGAAATATATTCGTGCCGTTTTTGATCCAATTATTGAATTTTATCGGCCTCTGCCGCCTTTGGCATACTATGCCTTATTGATCCTTTGGTTAGGTATTGATGATACTTCAAAAATAGCACTGCTTTATCTCAGTGCATTTGCACCGTTGTTTATTGCTACTGTGTTTAGTGTCCAGAAGGTTTCTCAAGATCGAATCAATGGAGCGCTTGCCTTAGGGGCATCTAAATGGAAAGTATTCGTCTTTGTTATTTTTCCAAGCTGCTTACCAGATATTATCACCGGTTTGCGAACAGCCATAGGTGTTTCTTATGCCACACTAGTAGCGGCGGAAATGGTTGCGGCAACTTCGGGAATTGGCTGGCTGGTCCTAGACGCAAGCAAATACTTGCGCAGTGACATTACACTTGTCGGAATCATCATCATGGGTGGAATTGCCATGATCATGGATGGATGCATTCGGTTCGTTCAACGTTACAAATTTTCATGGGTGGGAACGCAAGATTAATGATTTAATTGGAGGGTAAACACAATGTCTTTACAAAAAACAACAAACCTTTTCTTACTTACGATTTTTTTCGCCATTCTTATTTTTATATCTGCTGCCTGCTCCAATCAAAAAGCATCCAGCTCCGATAAGAATTTATCCTTACCAAAAGAAGTGCGGATCGGATATCAGGTTTCTCCAAGTGGAGAGCTATTGGCAAAAGCACTTGGTTTATTGGAGAAAAAATATCCCGATGTAAAAGTGGAATGGATTCAGTTTGATTCAGGAAGAGATGTAAACAATGCGATGGCAAGTGGAAGCATTGATTTTGGAAACGTCGGAACACCGCCTGCCTCCATCGGAATTGCCAGGGGATTACCATATAAAGTTTACTATATGCACAATATCATTGGTGAGAGTGAAGCGTTAGTTGTAAAAAAGGAAGCAGGGATTCAATCTTTGAAAGACCTAAAAGGGAAAAAAATTGCAACCACTTTTAGTTCTACTTCTCATTTTAGTTTGCTAGGCGCCCTTAGGACAGCGGAAATTGATCCGGAAAAGGAGAAGATCACTATTTTAGATATGCAGCCGCCGGATATTTTCGCTGCCTGGAAAAGAAATGACATCGATGGTGCCTACATCTGGCAGCCTACACAAGCGAAGCTGGTTAATGCAGGAGGCAAAGTGATTTTATCTTCGAAGGACTTGGCCGAAAAAGGGGTTGTCACAGCAGATTTAGGAATTGTTCAAAAAGATTTTGCAAAAAAATATCCGGACTTTGTTAAAAAATATATCGCTGTTTTAAATGAAGCTGTTCATTATTACCGGGAGAAACCGAAAGAATCTTCCCAGCTGCTTTCAAAAGAATTAGGGCTGTCTCCAGAGGATAGTTTAAAAACCATGCAGCAAATCATCTGGCTGGACGCCTCACAGCAGGAAAAGTATTTTGGAAAATCCGGGCAGGATGGAGAACTATCAAAAGTGTTAAAAGATACTGGTGATTTTATGTTCAAACAGAAGTCAATTCCATCATCTCCAGATTTAAAAAGTTATCAACAAGGCTTATTAAAGTAGAAAAAGGAGAGGTGCTTATGTCTGTACTCACCTCAAACGAAGTTCAGGAAGAAATTTTAACAAATGAAGCAATAAAAGTACAGAAAGAAGCTTTAACAAGTAAAACAGTCATAGAGGCAAAAAATGTAAATTTGTTTTACGGAAATTTACAGGTTTTAAAATCTATTAATCTAAAAGTTTATCTAAATGATTTTGTTTGTGTCTTAGGTTCATCGGGTTGTGGAAAATCATCGCTCCTTCAGGTATTGGCCGGATTTCTTAAACCAACATCCGGCGAAATAACGATTGGCGGGAAACAGCATAAGAAACCAACCCCTGATGTAGGCGTGGTCTTTCAACATCCAAACTTATTTCCGTGGCTCTCCATTGAAAAAAACATTGCGTTTGGGTTAAGAATGCAATCCGTTCCTAAAACTGAACGAAAGAGAGTCGTTTCTCATTATCTTGAAATGGTCGGACTGCAATCCGCTGCGAAGATGCTGCCGCATCAACTTTCCGGGGGGATGAAACAAAGAGCTTCGATTGCCCGGACATTGGCTACGAATCCAAAGGTTATTTTAATGGATGAACCTTTCAGTGCACTTGATGCTCTAACCCGTATGTCTATGCAAAGCCATCTCAAAGAAATTTGGAAAAAGACACAAAAATCCATCTTTTTTATTACCCATGACGTGCATGAAGCTCTTCTGCTGGGAACCCGAATTGTCGTGATGCATCCAAGCCCTGGCAGGATTGTACTTGATATTCCAAACCCGTTAGCAAAAAAAGATGATTTGCCCCAGCAGGCAGAACAGTCAAAGGAATTTGCTCAATTAAGTAACTACTTACTTTCTGTTATAAGCAATAAAAAATAATAATTAATTTAAAAAGTTTATATAATTTGATCATTAGAAAGGAGAATGTAAAATGTCTAAAGGTAATTATGTTGATATTTCCCGTCCATTGGAAATTCCCCGAAATCGTTATACAGGTACCCGGATTCTTCGCCGTCTTCCCGAAGGAGTTGAAGAGAAACCATACAGATTGTTTCAAGTAAAGCCATTAAGTCCTCTGATTGGGGCAGAAATTATCGGAGTAGATTTACGAAATCCCCTTACTGCGGAAGTAAAGGATGAGCTGCACCGCGCATTGCTGGAGTGGAAGGTAATTTTCTTCCGAAACCAGCAAATTACAAGCGAACAACATATTGCCTTTGGCCGTAATTGGGGGGAACTGGAAGTCCATCCTTTCCTTCCGGAAGGCGATTCCTCTGAGATCGTCCGGTTTACGAAAGACAAAACAGCTACAAGTTATGAAAATATTTGGCATAATGATACAACATTCCGGCAAACTCCGGCCCGTTTCTCCATCCTTAGGGTGATTAAAACTCCTCCATTTGGAGGCGATACATTATGGGCTGATACGGCAGCTGCCTATGACAATTTACCTGATGAAATCAAAGAGCGGATTGATGGTTTGACAGCCATTCATGATTTTACCCATGTGTTTGGCCATCAACTGAACGAAGAGGAGTTAGCCTATTGGCAAGCAGAATTCCCAATCGCAGAGCACCCTGTGGTGATTAAACACCCGGATACCGGGAGAAAGACTCTATTTGTAAACCAAGACTTTACCGTAAAAATTGTCGGACTTGATGAAGAGGAAAGTGAGGAACTGCTCCAGTTTCTGTTCCAGCAGATTCACATTCCGGAATACCAAGTAAGATTTAAATGGGAAGACAACTCCATTGCATTTTGGGATAATTTTGCCACTCAACATTATGCAGTCGCAGACTATTATCCAAACGTTAGAATAGGGGAACGTGTTGCCATCATTGGTGAACGGCCGGTCGGTGTCAAATAAAACTTTGTGGAATTGTTGGCGTAGTCATATTCATTCTGTAATGGGCAGCTAATGGCTGCTCATTTCGTTTGGGAAAACCATCCTCAGGATTTTCTATAAATGTCAGTTTTCTTTAAAATGACGAATAAAATAAATAATTGTGGTGAGTAAATATAATGAACTGGCTTTATCTCTTTCTAGCTATCTTTTTCGAAATTATGGGTACTACCTCTGTAAAATTATCGAATGGTTTTACTAAAATAGTTCCCTCAATTTTAATGTTTGTATTTTTATGGATTAAGTTTAAGTTTTTTATCCTTTGCCTTAAAAAAAATTGATGTAGGCGTGGCCTATGCTGTTTGGTCGGGAGTAGGCATCACCATCGTTGTCTTAATTGGTATCTTCTTTTTCCAGGAATCCATCTCCGTTATAAAAGTAATATCCATCATATTGATTATCATAGGAATCTGCGGACTGAACTTAAGCTAAACTTTTATGCCGTCATCCTACAAGCTGTGGAATCTTTACAGATTCTGATATCTGCTTCTGGAACTAGCCACATTCCCGAAACCTTGAATCCGTGTATCTTCTTTTCCCGACATCATTTTTCACTGTATAAGTGTTAACGGAAAGTATCCGAGCTACATCTCGATCAAGAAGTCGTTCAACTGGAAAAAAACTAGGTTTGAGGGCAGCCTGAAACACCTGATTCATTACGAGAATCAGGTGTTTTTTTTCTGGCTTGTTAGGGGTGAATGTCTAGTTATCGTGTTTAATTCTTTATAATTGACATATATACTAGATTGTTAATATATAAATGTATTGAAAAAGTTGGTTTAATCCCTATTTTTCGTGATATATAAATAACAGGAGAGGATGAACATCTATGTTATGGAGAATGGTTCAGTTTTTTAAGTGGTTCCAATGGAAACAGGATCCTGTGAGAAAAAGGGGTCTCGTGAAAGTAAAAGTGCTGCACGTATATGATGGAGATACCATTCGTGTTCAGTTACCGAATGGGAAAGAAGAAAGGGTTCGCTTTTTATTAATCGATACTCCGGAACTCCATCATCCTGAAAAAGGGATGCAACCGTATGGGGAAGAAGCAAAGTTGTATACCAAATATAAAATTTATAAAAGCCGAGTGGTTGAATTGGGTTTTGATCAGGAAGAGCGTGATCGCTATGGAAGATTGTTAGCCTATGTCTATTGTGACCGAAAACTGTTGCAAGAGGAACTTGTCCGAAAAGGGTTTGCCAGAGTTTGTTATACAAGAAATCGAAATGAGGCAATCGTAAATCGGGTGAGAGCAGCACAAAAAGAAGCAAAAGAAAATAAAAGAGGGATATGGGCTTGTAAAGGATATGTAAGTAGAAACGGATATCATCCAGAAGCGATGGGGTTATTTCAACGATTTTTACATATGTTTAGAGGAAAACTATTAAAATTGGTACTGGATTAATATACATAGATGGGTAGCCAAAAGACTTGATTATTAATGAAAGATGTTTAATAATCAGGGTTTCCTTTTTGTCGGTGTCCAATGGCAGGCACCGACTTTTCATTTGAAGTAATACGGAAGGATGGGTTCAAAATAAATACATAATCCAAACCATAATCGTTCAAACTATCCCAAAAATCTCGAGGTTGAATGATGGTGTGGAACCCTGTAGTACCTTTTGAGCCTGTTCGTATGAATCAATCTCCAGCCGGAGAGAATTGGATTGCCCAGGTGAAGTGGGATGGTGTAAGAGTCTTGACCTATTGTCTGGATCACGAAGTGAAGCTGTTTAATCGGAAAAAAAATGAAAGAACCTTACAGTATCCCGAGCTGCTAAACATATCGAGCTACTGCAAGGCATCCTCTGTTATTTTGGACGGAGAAGTTATTGCACTTGTAGATGGAAAGCCTTCTTTTCATGAAGTCATGAAAAGGGATGCACTGAGAACAGCTAGCAAAATAGAAAAAGCGAAAAAGCAGATCCCCATCACTTACATGATCTTTGACATTCTCTATCATAATGGTCAGTGGGTAACCGAATGGCCATTGATGGAAAGACAGGCACTTTTGCAAGAGATTATTACACCACAAGATTACGTCCAAACGGTTCCCAGTTTTTCGGATGGGAAAGCTTTATTTGAAGTCATGAAAGCCTATGATATGGAAGGAATTGTCTACAAGGATCGAACCAGCACCTATGTAATTGGCGGAAAAGATCGACGTTGGATCAAGAAAAAAGTGGATCACGATCTTTATGCTGTGGTCGGAGGAGTAACCATGCGGCAAGGCATCGTGAATGCCCTGTTGCTGGGGGTGTACGATCAGGAAGGGAAGTTGCACTATATTGGGCATGCAGGCACAGGCAAACTGACAAAAAAGGAATGGTATGCCTTTACCCAAGGAATCCAACCTCTCATTAGAGAACAATCTCCTTTTGTTAATGACTCTCCCAGGATGAAAGGAGCGATCTGGTTGGAACCCCAATTGGTCGTGAAAGTGAAGTTTGCTGAATGGCTACCCGGAAAAACGCTTCGACAACCAAGCATTCAAGCGTTTGTAGAGGTAAAGCCCATGGATTGTACTTTTGATCAGTGATCCGGATGGTAAAGACGAAGACACCCCGAATACCGGGGTGCTGAGACTGTTGACAAACCCGGTTTTCCTTTTCCAGTTGAACGACTTCTTGCTCGTATTTAAGCAACGGGAGTGAAACGGAAAAGGAAAACCGGCATATAACGGAAACTTTGTCAAAAAGCTGAGACACCCCGAATACAGGGGTGCCTCTTTTTTGGTTTTTTTACCAGAAAAATCGGTGTGGAAAGAAAAACGGGAATGGGCGGAAAAAGAAGAAAGGAGCCGGAAAGAAAAAGAAGGGGGGAAAAATATTAACATCCGCTGAAGGGAATTCACTTTGGGCATCATATTGGGAGAGATCGAAATTGTAAGGGGCATATAAATTTGTTTTGTATATGTTTTTATCCATTAGACCTTCACCTCGTTTGCTGTTCTATGTAGTCAATTTATGTATGAATGAATGATTTGGTTATTTGTCTATTCTTAAATTAGACTTGTTCATGGGAGGACATAGTATGCCATCGCCATTTCGCATGGTATCGATTGAAGGATATGAGCTGAAAATTACCAATCCGGATAAATGGCTGTTTCCGGAACAACGGATCAGTAAGTGGGATTATATATTGGAGTGTATTCGACTGGCCCCTTTTCTCCTGCCTTATTGCCGTGATCGCTATCTTACAACGATTCGCTTTCCAGATGGAGTAGGGAAAGCATTTTTTTACCAAAAAAATGTGCCGGTCCATCGTCCAGACTGGGTAGAAACGGTTTCAGATGGGGAAGTCGAGTATATTTTGCTCAATAATCTTCCGACGCTCGTTTGGTTAGCCAATTTGGCTTGCCTGGAGTTTCATGTTTCGTTTAATTTGTATACACAGCCTGATCATCCCAATGAGCTGGTATTTGACCTAGACCCCAGTATCCCGGAATTTTCCCAGGTTGTCGAAGTGGCATCTTGTACACGAGAAGTGCTTCAACAGATGGGACTTGACGGGGTTGTCAAAACCTCAGGGGCAAGTGGGTTGCAAATTTATGTCCCCATTGAACCGATTTATTCCTATGAGGAGACAAGAAAGGTTAGTCAATTTATCGCACGATACTTGGCAGAACGCTATCCCCGCTTGATTACCATCGAGCGAAAAGTACAGGCTCGTGGAGACAAGGTATATTTTGACTATCTCCAACATTGGCGCAAAAAAACCTTGATCGCCCCTTATTCCCCACGAGCCGTAAAAGAAGCGACGATTTCTGCCCCGGTCAAATGGGAAGAGTTAACGGAAGGGCTATCACCCAAGCAATTTCATTTGCCCACGATTCATGAGCGTTTGGAACAAGAGGGAGATTTATTTCGCCCGTTGCTTGTGGGACCACGTTATTCATTGGATGAAATTTTGCAGTTTGTAGAAAAACACTTGTCAGATTGATGTGTTTTGCGTTATGTTAATCGCATCAGGGGACAAGAAAAGAGGGAGTTTGATGAAACAGATCTTCATTCATGCAACGATCATTACAATGGTAGAAGGACAACAGCCATTTTCAGGAGCATTGGGGATTGAAAATGACCGAATTACATATGTGGGCCCAGTACCAACTGCAAAAGAACTGGATGCTTATGATCAGGTAATCGATTGTCAGGGTAAAGCCATTTTACCCGGATTTGTCAACACGCATGGTCATGCGGCAATGTCGCTTTTACGCGGGTATGCAGACGATTTGCCTCTTAAAAAATGGTTGGAAGAAAAAATTTGGCCACTGGAAGCGAAGTTTACCAGCGAACAGGTACGAGCAGGGACAGCTTTGTCCGTTTTGGAAATGATCCAATCAGGTACCACTTGTTTTTTGGATATGTATGATCATATGGATCAAGTGGGACAGGTGGTTACAGAAGCAGGAATCCGTGCCCGTCTGTGTCGGGGTGCCATTGGATTTGGCAGCGAAGAATTAAGGCAAAGCAAGCTGAATGAGGCAGCCCAATTTGCGAAAGATTGGCATGGTGCAGCTGATGGCCGCATAACCACGATGATGGCTCCGCATTCACCATATACGTGCTCACCTGAATATATTCGACAATTTATCGAAAAGGCAGCGGAACTAGGGTTGCCGATACATACGCATATGTCAGAAACGGCGGCAGAAGTACAGCAAAATGTGGATGAATATGGTGTTCGTCCTGTTGAACATCTACGTCGCCTGGGCTTTTTTGACTTGCCATCGCTGGTGGCTCACGCAGTCCATTTGACGGATGAAGAAATTGATATATTGGCAGAATATGATGTGAAAGTAGCCCATAACCCGGGAAGCAATTTGAAATTGGGAAGTGGAATTGCACCGATCCCGAAAATGTTGAAAAAAGGATTGCGTCCGGCTCTGGCTACAGATGGTGCAGCAAGTAATAACAATTTGGATATGTTGGAGGAAATTCAATTAGCGGCACTCATTCATAAAGGAGTGAACCAGGATCCGGAAGCAGTTCCAGCCTATGTAGCCTTGAGCATGGGAACCCTGTATGGTGCGGAAGCACTCTTCTTGGACAAAGAGATCGGTTCTTTGGAAGTTGGAAAAAAGGCAGATTTTATTACGATTGATTTAAGTGGGGCACATATGTGTCCGCTTCATGATGTCGTGTCACACCTGGTTTATTCTGCGTCTCGTGGTGATATCCAGGATGTTTATGTTGATGGAAAAGCGATCATGCGTAATCGTGAGTGTCTCACTTTAGATGAAGAAAAAATCCGTTATGATGCCATCAAAGCATTTGAAGCCATTCAATAAGGAGAATAAATAGCCTGCCCACATGGGCAGGCTGGAAATCATTGGCGGGAAGGTATAGGCAGGAGTTTTATAGTTAAAATATTACTAAACTAAACTTTAATATCGATTCCAACATGGAATCGAATCGGTAGCTCTTCCTCCATTGGAAACCATTGGCGATATCGAGCAGAAGGAGAGACCCAGGATTCGGTGTGGATTAAGGGCTCGACTCGCTGTAATTCTTCAGCAGAAAAATGTGTTTGAAGCAGTTCCTGAATCCAGTGGGGAGAAGACAAAACCCATTCACCTCCCTTGTAACGGTATTTTTAGTATCACCGAAACACCTAGGGATATGTTTAGTACATTTTTCACTTCAGCCCAATATGGGCTTTTTTATTTTGTAAGTAATAAATTCTGCATTTTTTTCGTAAAATTAAGACAAAAAGGAGGGGAAGACGTGTTGATTCGAGTGCTTTGTTTCCTTTGTTTGATTGTCTTGATTGGATGTGAAATGCCACCGAAGAAAGAACCAAATCAGATACAATCGAGTCAAGTACTGAAACAAATCGTGGAGAAAAAAATCCGACAGTTACAGTATCCCTTTTTCATACAAGCAAAACAGGAACAGTTTAAAGGTCAAGTCAATGGTGATGATTGGTTTGTTGAAAAGGATAAGAAAATTCGATTGGAAAAAAAGGGAGAACAGATTCAATTTCGAAAAGATGGAGATAAGGAAGTATTTATGGTTCATCAGATCGGCTTGATTTCTCCAAAGGATCATTTGCAATTGCTAAATGAAGCCGGAAAGCCGAAAAAAGAAAAAAGAAATATTTCCTGGGAAAGGAAACGTGCAGAACAACTCGATATCCATATTGATAAACAGAAACTTTCAGAAAGAATAAAAAAGAGCTTTTTATCTGATCAGCCATTGGTATTATCAGATCAAGTCGATGTGATATATCAATTGATATACTTGCCTGATACTTATGAGCTCAAGAAAATGACGATTTTGATCCAAGCGCAAAAGCACTTGTTACAAGAAGTTCGTTACACTTTTTAGTCTTGCTTTTGCAAAGAGACTTTATCCAGGTCTGAATCGGTATTTACTCCCGATTCTTTTTTTTGTGGCTACGATTGGAAAGACATCATTGCAGGCTTCTTTTCCAAGTTTCCCCTACACATTCGATATATCTACTGTGATATACTGTCTATGCATAAAAATTTATATCAGAGAAAGGAGGCGTGGCAGGATGAACATTCAGTTGCATCGGGTTTTGCTCAGTTTGCTTGTCACGCTGTCTATATTGTTTGGGGGTTTTTTTGCTTATCAAACATTTTATATAAAACGTTCCATTCAACAATCTGTTCAAAAAACCCCACATGTAACGATTGAAAAGCTGGAGGTTAGCCCAAAAGAGGTTCAGCTTCAGTTAAAAATAGATCAACAGTTCCCGGTTCATTCGATGTATGTTCCTTTATATCAACGCATTAAATCATATGTGGGAAATCGGGAGCTCCGCCTGCAAATCCAGGATCAACCTGATCATGAGTTGCAGCAAGCATGGAGCCAAATGCTTTTTGGTATCCGTGAAGGATTGGCTCAACAACGTTATACCCAAGTGCTTCATACGGTTGAAAAAGTGGCAGAGAATCAACAAATTGATTATCAAGTCAACATGGATCAACAGTATTTATATGTACATTTGCGAAAGGGAAATCACTTTTTAACAAAAGTAATCTCGCTTGATCAGGAATCAAGAGCGATGAATAAAGCAGGAAGCGAGGTGAAAAATATTGGGTAAAGAATGGATTATCGGCGCTGCTGCAGCTGTAGGGATATTCAGTATATTTTTGGGAGTCGATCCATTACCGATCCTGTTTTTGATGATCGTGGGAATGGCCGGGTATATTTACTCTCAGCGTTTCCAACATTTCAATAAGAATTATGCGCATGCAACAGGTTCCATTCCCAATGTAAGCTTTGAAGAAATTGGCGGGCAAGAGCAAGCAAAGAAAGAATTAAAGGAAGCCTTGGATTTTCTCATTCATCGTGAACAGATTTCATATTATGGCATTCGTCCGATTAAAGGAATTTTGCTTTCCGGACCACCCGGAACAGGAAAAACATTGATGGCGAAAGCGGCAGCCCATTACACTAATTCGATTTTTGTCAGTGCTTCTGGAAGTGAGTTTGTGGAGAAATATGTGGGAATTGGTGCTCAACGGATTCGTGAACTGTTTCAGCATGCACGCAAGCAGGCGAAAAAACAGCAAAAATCGAGTGCAATTGTCTTTATTGATGAAATCGATGTCATCGGTGGGAAAAGAGAAGGATCCCAGCATAAAGAATACGATCAAACATTAAATCAACTATTGACAGAAATGGATGGAATCACGACTGACCAAGACGTGTTTGTTTTGGTAATAGCCGCAACGAACCGAAAAGATATGTTGGATTCAGCGCTTTTACGACCTGGACGATTTGACCGGCATATTACCGTCAATCTACCTGACAAGAAAGCAAGAAAACAGATTTTGGAATTGCATATACGAAATAAACCTTTAGCGGAAGATGTGAATATTGAGCAGATCGCAAAGGAAACGTTTGGTTTTTCTGGAGCCCAGCTGGAGAGTTTAACCAACGAAGCGGCCATCTATGCGATGCGGGAGAAGAAAAAGAAAATCGAGCACAGGCACTTTTCTCTTGCGATCGATAAAGTGATGATGGGGGAAAAAATCGACCGTGATACCACCCAGGAGGAAAAAGAAAGAATTGCAATCCATGAGTTAGGACATGCCATTGTGGCTGAATGTGTCCGTCCCGGATCTGTATCTCAGGTTTCCCTTACACCGCGTGGTCAAGCTTTAGGGTATGTTCGCCATCATCCAGAACAGGATCGCTATTTATATACCCGTAAGCATATGGAAGAGCAAATGATGATTTGCCTGGCGGGAGCCGCTGCCGAAGAACTGGTCTGCGGTCAGCGTAGCACTGGAGCACGAAATGACTATGAACAGGCTTATCAATATGTTCGTACGTTGATTGAATCGGGTTTATCCGAATTAGGAATAGTAAATCCTGATCTAATAGGTAAGGATAAGATACAGGATGAAGCTTTAAGGATCTTGGAGCAACTTTATAAAGAGACATTAAAGCAGTTATTCCAATATCGATGGATATTTGCTGATTGTCTTAAAATTCTTTTGCAGGATGAAGTTTTATCAGGAGATCAATTCCGGAAAATGATGAAACCATATCAAAATGCCTCATAACTTAGTGTTGGAGGGGTGCTCGCTGTGCCAGGCATAGAGCAGATTGTAGTAATCGGTGGAGGTACGATGGGACAAGGCATTGCAGAGTTTTTTGCCTCAAAGGGATTGGATACGACCATTTTGGAAAAAACAGCTGAACTGGCAGAAAAAGCGAAACAACAGATCGAGTTAAGTTTGGCGAAAAAACTGTCAAAATGGGCGATTACGCTAGCAGAAAAAAAATTGATTTTATCCCGGCTTCACTTTACGAACGAAACAGGCGTATTGAAACAGGCGGACTTGGTCATTGAAGCAGTAACAGAAGATTTGGAGATTAAAAAAGAAGTATTTCGTATTTGTGATCAGTTATGCCAAACAGATGTCATATTAGCGAGCAATACTTCGACGTTAAGCTTGACAGAAATTGCAGCTGTGATAAAACGCCCTGAACGAGTGATTGGGATCCATTTTGTCCACCCCGTAACCAAAACGCCTTTGGTGGAAGTGATCAGGGGACTCAAGACATCACAGGAAACCGTCCAGGAGATTAAGAAATTGCTAAAAAGAATAGAACTTTCCGTTGTGGAAGTGTATGAGTCCCCTGGTTTTGTCACGACAAGGCTTATTTGTTTACTGATCAATGAAGCACTCTATACATTGATGGAAGGAGTAGCCAGTGCGAAAGATATCGATCAAGCCATGCGAATCGGCTATCACTTTGAAAAAGGACCATTAGAAATGGCTGATCGTTTTGGGCTCGACTACGTTCTATTCTCTCTGGAAAAGTTGTATCGCGAATTTGGTGATACCAAGTTCCGACCGGCCCCTTTGCTCAAACAAATGGTTAGAGCAGGTCATTTGGGTGTCAAAACAGGAGAAGGATTTTTTCATTATGACGAAGATGGAGATCGTTTGGATATAGGTTAAAAGAGAAATAAATGAAGGTCAAGCATGCAACCTGGTCAATGATTGTCTGGATCATTCAGATCAGGTTGTTATTTATCATCGAGAATGGTCGGTTCAGGCTGTGATGGAGAAAGATTTTTCGATTAAGGACCCTTTTTGAGAGGATGTGCTTGTTAGGCATGAAGGTTTTGATCATTAATTGTGGCAGTTCATCGATTAAATATGAACTGTTTGAGATGACAACCGAATCTGTATTGGCAGAGGGAGTTGTTGAACGTATTGGTACAGATAGCGCCATTATCAAACTCCGTGTAACAGGTCGAGACCCGTTGGTGCAAACATCGGAGATATTGGATCATCAAGTGGGATTGAGTCGTGTTCTGTCTTTATTGATGAGCAGGGAACAAGGCGTGATTCAAAGTGCAGAAGAAGTAAAAGCAGTTGGTCATCGCGTGGTGCATGGTGGAGAGTATTTTTCGGAGGCAGTCATTATCGATCCAAAAGTTCGGCAAGCAATTCGTCAAACCATTGATCTGGCACCTTTACATAATTTGCCAAATCTCCTGGGGATTGATGCAGCCCAAAGTCAGTTGCCCCAAGCTGTTCATGTAGCTGTTTTCGACACGGCTTTTCACCAAACGATGCCCACTTATGCCTATATGTATCCATTACCCCGTGTATTGTATGAGAAATATAAAATTCGCCGTTATGGCTTTCATGGTACCTCTCACAAATATGTAAGTCAAAGAGCTGCCGCCTTTTTGAAAAGGCCCATCGAAGAATTGAAAATCATCTCCTGTCATATTGGCAATGGTGCCAGCGTCGCAGCGATCAGGCAAGGGAAGTCGGTGGATACGAGTATGGGCATGACTCCTTTGGAAGGATTAATGATGGGAACACGCTGTGGTGACATTGATCCTGCCATTGTTCCTTATGTCATGGCTCGGGAAGAATTGACTTTGGCTGAAGTGAAATCGATGATGAATAAACATAGCGGACTTTTGGGGATTTCAGGTCTTTCAGAAGATATGCGAGTGATTGAAGAGGCAGCAGAACAGGGTCATGCACAGGCAAAACTGGCGTTAGATATGTATGTATATAAGATCAGAAAAGTGATTGGCTCCTATGTCGCAGCAATGAATGGAATGGATGTATTGATTTTTACAGCGGGAGTCGGGGAGAATTCATCACTGGTGCGAGAGAGGGTTTGTAAAAATCTGACCTGTTTTGGGATCGAGTTGGATGATGGGCAAAATCAGCTGCGACGAAAAGAAGAAAGGCGAATCAGTACCTCTTCGTCAAAAGTGGAAGTACTGGTCATCCCGACGAATGAAGAGTTGATGATTGCCCGTGAGGCAAAAAAGCTGGTGGAAAAAATCTCATTGTGATATGATGAACTTATTAGAAAAAAGAGTTTGGGGAGGAACCCATGCATGAAATTGTCTAAGCGAGTTCAACAACTTTCACCTTCACCGACTCTCGCCATTACTGCGACAGCGAAAGCACTGAAACAGCAGGGACAAGACGTAATTGGCCTGGGAGCAGGTGAACCAGACTTTAATACCCCTGAACATATTTTACAAGCTGCAAAAGAAGCGATGGATCAAGGACATACGAAGTACACCGCTTCTGGTGGAATTCCAGAATTAAAAGAAGCGATTATCCAAAAGTTGAAGAGGGATAATCAATTAGAATATCAATCCAACCAAATTACAGTAGCGGTTGGGGCCAAGCATGCATTATATAATTTGTTCCAGGCAATCCTGGATCCAGGCGATGAAGTGATTATTCCTGCGCCGTACTGGGTCAGTTACATAGAGCAAGTAAAATTGGCAGGTGGCGTACCTGTTATTGTGAATGGAAAAGAAGAGAATTCGTTTAAAATAACCCCTGAACAATTAAAAGAAGCGATCTCTGATCGTACGAAAGCGGTCTTGATCAATAGCCCTTCCAATCCAACAGGCATGCTGTATGATAAAGAAGAACTGAAGGCATTGGGACAAATAGCGGTTGATCATGACCTTTTCATCGTTTCGGATGAAATCTATGAGCATCTCATTTATGATGAGGGCATTCAGCATGTTAGCATTGCCAGTTTAGGACCGGAATTTTATAAAAGAACCATTATTATCAATGGGGTATCCAAAACCTATTCCATGACCGGTTGGCGGATTGGTTTTGCAGCAGGAGCGCCTGAAATCATTAAGGCTATGACTGATTTGGCCAGCCATAGTACTTCTAACCCCACTTCGATTGCACAATATGCGGCGATTGCTGCTCTCAATGGCTCACATGAGCCTGTTGAAGAGATGAAAAAAGCGTTCAAAGAGCGTCGTGATTATGTTGTCAAGCGTTTAAATGCGATTCCTGGTTTTAAATGCCTCAAACCGGCTGGCGCGTTTTATGCGTTTGTCAATATTCGGGAAGCACTTGATCAGTCGGGTAAATATCAGACCCCCGATGAATGGGCAAAAGCTTTATTGGAAAAAGAACTGGTCGCTGTTGTACCAGGCTCAGGCTTTGGATCCAATGACCACATTCGTATTTCTTATGCAACGTCGATGGAACAGCTGGAAAGAGCACTGGATCGAATCGAACGTTTTGTGAAATCAAATTAAGAAGACAAACGCCGAACACTTTTACAGTTGTTCGGCGTGATTTTTTGCTCATTAAGCTTCAGAGCTTCCGAATGCCTGGGGATACATATGTGGACTGCTAGAACTTTCCATTTCCCCATGGAGAAAATGATGAGGATGATGGTGACGGCGATGAGGGTGATGATGTTTCATGATATGTTTCAAAATTTTGTAGGTCTTTTTGGCATGACAATAAGCCATTTCTATTTCTCTGCGAGGAACATGATAAGCTGGGTCTATGAGACCATGGTGCGGACAGTGGCGATGTTCCATTTTTTTCCCTCCTTGTTTTTGTACTTACATCGATATCATATGAACAAACATGGATCAGGGTATTAGGGCAAATGACACATTTTTGGAGAAAAAGTCATGGCTCCTAAAAAAAATCCCCCAACGATGAATGTTGGAGGAAAGTAGATGTAAGTTTATACCACTTCCCGAATTAAGCTGATGACTTTGCCGAGAATCGTTACCTGTGGTAGTAAAATGGGCTCGAGTTGATCGTTTTCCGGTTGTAGACGGATGTGATCTGCTTCTTTATAAAAACGTTTGACGGTTGCTTCACCTTCTGGAGTCATGGCTACGACAATGTCCCCATTGTCGGCTGTTTGCTGTTGTCTGACAACGACATAGTCACCATCGTAAATACCTGCGTTGATCATGCTATCTCCCTGAACGGACAGCAGAAAGACTGTTTGGTCATCTCCGACCAGACGACGAGGAAGTGGATAATATTCCTCGATATTTTCTACAGCAGTGATTGGTTCCCCTGCAGTTACTTTTCCAACGAGTGGTACCATAACTGTATCGATATGGGGCTTTTCCGGTTCGCCATTCGAACGTTTCAGGATTTCGATCGCTCTGGGCTTTGTAGGATCACGACGGATATACCCCTTTTTTTCCAATCGAGCCAAATGTCCGTGTACAGTTGAGCTGGAAGCGAGGCCGACTGCTTCTCCAATTTCTCTGACGGATGGCGGATATCCTTTTTCGCGTACTTCTTTTTCTATGTAGTCTAAAATGGATTTTTGCCGCGGTGAAAGCTTGCTCATTCTTCTCATCTCCTTTCTTTATCTATCCGCATGAAGTGATACCGTTTTCCCGATAAATACTCACTTAATTTCAGTATACATGATGTAACAATAAATGACAAACGTTAGTTCGATTTATTGAAAAAATAATGAATTACACAACCAGTTTGTTGACAAAGTATTCATCCCGCTTAAATGAGCTTTTCCAGGCGATCCAATGCCTGGTCTTTTTCGGTGTTGATCACGTGGGTGTAAATTTGTGTTGTCTGAATACTGGAGTGACCTAAAATTTCCTGTACGACCCGCAAATTTTCTCCGTTGGCGAGAAGCAAAGTAGCGAGTGTATGACGCAATTTATGTGGAGAGATGGCCGCTGCTTTTGGCGGTAAATTGGCTTCACGCACATATTTTTTAACTACTTCAGAAACAGCCTTGCGACTGATGCGCCCAAGATTCTTGTTCAGGAATAGAGCGTCTTGGTGTTTTGTATCATGGGGCGTAGGGCGTTGTTTCAGATATTCTTGTAAAGCCTCTACCGTTTTGTTATTGAGTTTCAGTATTCTCTCTTTTCCACCCTTTCCAATGATCATGACACGAATGAGATCGCCATCAGTTTGAATGCTGTTTATATTGAGGTTAATTAACTCAGATACCCGCATCCCCGTATTCAACAACATGAGGATGATGGCCAAATCACGTGCTTCCAGCCAGTTTTTTCGCTTTTTCTTTTCGTGGTATGTACTGATTGCCTGAATCAGCCGCAACGCCTCTTCTCGAGTTAGAAAAACGGGAACTTTTTGTCGAGAACGAGAACGTAACGTGGCATCTTCATATTCTTCCATTGGATCACGGTCCAGGACATGGGTTTTCACCAAATAACGAAAGAGAGAGCGGAGTGAAGCGCGTTTTCTTTGTTTTCCGCTACGGGAGTTTTCACGAAAATGTTTGCGCTCAATCCATTCTTCTCTTTTTTCTCCGGTTTGAGGATCGACTTTGGTCAGTTTGACATAGACACTGCGTTCATACCCATTTTCGATATATCGGAAAAAGCGTTTGATCAGGATCGGATCCACTTGCTCAATGGTTTTGTTCCGGGACTGAAGGAAGTCAAAAAACAGAGCAAAGTCATAAGCATAATTGGCGATCGTTTGTAAAGATCGATCCGCGCTAATCATTTCCAGGAAAAATTCTTGGACTTCTTCTGGAAATTTGCTGACGATTCGGTTGATATTTTCGGGTAGACGCCGCGAAACAATGGGTGTGTCCAATTATTTCCTCTCCTTTCATTCTTATTGTATTTCTTCTCTATTTCATATTTCCAGAGTTAAAAACAGCCTCAAAGTATATCATACGATCCAAGAGAAATTCTTTCATAATAGGTAACCAAATAAATTGACATACTTTTGTTGATTGCTTTATTATATTTCTAAATCAAAATAATCCCTATTAAAAGAAGAAAGGGAAAAGGAGATGAATTAAGTTATCCTGAAAAAATGGATACCTTTCTCTCGCGCTTCGGGCTGGGTTCCTTCCTCCGTGTTGCCCGGCAACATGAGGGTCTGTTGATAAACATGCATATAACAGAAACGGTGTCAACAAACTATGAGTTTTAATTTTTATAGTTAGCGTTTCTATTGTTTAGCTGACTTTTTTTTAAAATCCATTTGTTAGTTATATTAACTAACTGAAGGAGGTGATAGGAACATGGGTTAGGCAAGCGCAGGATTCGTAACACCCAGCTGGTAAAGATGCTAAATAGACAGGAGATTTTACACGCACTTCGCAAATATGCCCCCATCTCACGGGCGGATTTGGCCAAAAAAACACAGTTAAGCCGTCCTTGTGTTTCTGCTTTGGTTGACGAGATGATTCAGGAAGGACTCATTCATGAAATAGGGATCGGTGATTCGACGGTTGGACGCAAACCGATTTTATTGGAATATAACGCTACTGCTTATCTTGTGATGGGAGCTCTTTTTGATGGAAATGTCCTGCATATGGCGTTAGCGGATTTAAAAGGCGAGCTATTGTGTCATGAAAAGAAAAAATTGGTTTCACCGATTTCCGGAGAAACACTGATCCAGGAGTTGGAGGAAGGATTGTCTCGCCTATTGGAGCAGAGCCAGATGACGAAAGAAAAGATGTTGGGGATTGGTATTGGATTACCCGGTATCACCAGGAAAAGAGATGGAACGATTAGCTACTCGCCAAGCACAGGTTGGATGGACTTGCCTGTACAGACCGATTTTGAAGCCCGGTTGGGATTGCCTGTGGTGATTGACAATGATGTCAACATGATGACCCTGGGAGAATATTACAAAGGCATTGGTATAGGGGTAGCCAATCAGATTTATATGTATGTGGGAACTGGAATCGGAGCAGGAATCATTCTTCATCATCAATTTTATCGGGGAAGCAGAGAAGCAGCTGGTGAAATTGGGTATATGATAGTAGGCGCGATTCAACCCATCTCTAAAGGAGAATACGGAATATTTGAAAGAAACTATTCCACTCCAGCCATTTATGCGAAAGCCAGAAAAATATTGCCTCATGTATGTGAGGAAACGAGTGTCATCAGGCAGCTTGTCCATCATGCCGAACAGGGAAATGTCCAGGCTCGACATTTGTTGGATGAAGTGTATCAACATTGGGCTTATGGCATGGTGAACATGATCAGTTTGCTGGATCCAGACCTGCTCATTTTAAGCGGGGAGATGGTGAATATTGGCGAAAAAGGCGTTCAGCGTATCCAACACTTTTTGGCAGAGTGGGTTCCGATGGTTCCAGATCTGAAGCTGGCTGCTTTGGGAGAGCAAGCAGGAATGATTGGAGCAGTGTTTAGCGTATTGGAAACGTTTCCAATGTTAACAGGACAAAAATGAGAGACGAGGAGGAAAAGAGGTTATGAAGAAATGGGTGAAGTGGCTGAGTTTGGGTTTGGTGGCAGCATTGATGATACCGCTTGCTGCATGTGGTGGAAGCACCAGCAAGTCCGATGAAAAGAAAAAGTTAGTCATTTATACGGGTCGGGATAAAAATGTGGTCAATACCGTGATTTCGAAATTCAAGCAGAAGTATCCCGACATTGAAGTAGAAGCATTGACCATGGGGGCACAGGAAATCCTGGAGCGTGTTCGTGGAGAGAAAGCAAATCCACAGGCTGATTTCTGGTGGGGTGCTCCGCAAACGACTTTGATGACAGCGGCTGAAGAAGGGCTGCTGGAAAGCTATAAACCTGGTTTTGCTGATAAAATTCCGGCTAACTACAAGGATGCGCAACATCGTTGGGTAGGGGAAATGTTGCTTCCTGAAGTGATCATGTACAATTCCAAGGCGTTGAAAAAAGAAGAAGCTCCACAAGATTGGGATCAGCTGCTTGATCCGAAGTTCAAGGACAAAATTGTGATTCGTGGCGTTATGCAGTCAGGAACGATGCGTATGATTTATTCTTCAATGATTTACCGGCTGGGAGCCGATCAGCCGCAAAAAGGGTATGAGTGGCTGAAAAAACTGGATGCGAATACCAAAGAATATACACCAAATCCAACGAGTTTGTATTTGAAATTGACCCGGCAAGAAGGAACAGTTTCTGTTTGGAACTTGCAAGATATCATGATTCAAAAGGAATTGAAAAAAATGCCGGTTGACTTTATTTATCCAAAGAGCGGGGCACCCATCCTGGTCGATGGTGTGGGAATTGTCAAAGGTGCCAAAAATGCCGATGCCGCTAAAAAATTCTATGAGTTCCTCTTTGAAGAACAGACAGCCAGTGAATTATCGAAAAAGTTCTATCAAATTCCAACTCGTACAGACTTGAAAAAACCTGACTGGTTAGCTGGAACAGAGCTGAAACCGCTCAATATCGACTGGGCTGTGATGGCGAAGAAAGAAAAAGAATGGATGCAGTATTGGGATGCCAATATCAAAAATAAAGGGAAAAAATAAAGAGCTGTAACAATGCCGAATCTGTATGAGGGGGCAGGCATCTTGACAAACGTAAAACTGGATCATGTCAGCAAGTATTTCGATAAAGTAATAGGCGTGGAAAACATTGATGTAGAAATCCGCTCGGGTGAATTCTTCACTTTCCTCGGCCCGAGCGGCTGTGGAAAAACGACAACATTACGCATGATTGCAGGGTTTTATTATCCCACATCGGGACGGATTTTTTTTGGGGATCAAGATGTGACGTATCTTCCGCCTAACAAGCGCAATATTGGAATGGTTTTCCAAAATTATGCCTTGTTTCCGCATCTCACCGTTTTTGAAAATGTGGCCTTTGGTTTGCAAGTTCGTAAAAAATCGAAACAGGAGATTAGGGAAAAAGTAGAACGAGCATTGAAGATGGTTCATTTGGATGGATATGGAAATCGCAGAATTGACCAGCTGTCTGGTGGACAACAGCAACGAGTGGCTTTGGCCAGGGCATTGGTCATTGAACCACAGATTTTGCTGTTGGATGAGCCACTATCCAATCTTGACGCGAAATTAAGAGAAGAAACGAGAGTGGAGATCAAGCGACTCCAACTGGAATTGGGGATTACCACCATTTATGTGACCCACGATCAGGCAGAAGCGATGGCGATGTCTGACCGGATTATGGTAATGAAAAATGGCGTTGTACAACAGGTTGGAACGCCTGAAGAAATTTATAACCGGCCTAATAATCAGTTTGTCGCTTCATTTATCGGTGAGAGTAACTTATTGGAAGGAACGGTTGAAGAGATGGATGATCGACTGGTTAAAGTACGCATCTCTCCGGAGCTTGTACTTTCTGGATGGAAGGAGAATGCAGCACCAGGAGTCCAGCTGAAAAAGGGAGAAAAAACAACGGTTTCCATTCGGCCCGAATCGATCAGGGAAGCTTCGTCCAGTGAACAGGGTGAGGAAAATGTCGTACGGGGACAAGTGACACTCTCCGAATTTACAGGGGTCAGTGTCAACTATCTAACCAGGGTTGGGGAACATCAGCTCAAGTCCATGTTTGTGAATCGAGGTTTTCGTGTTTATCAACGTGGAGAAGAGTTAACCATATCGATTCCGAAAGAGAGTGTCTATTTCTTAGGCTAAGGGGGAAGGTTTTCATGTATTCAACTTCCAATCACTCATGGACCCCTTCGGCAATGAAGAGGAAAACTTCGATAACTTCCTCACCATACTTTGTGTACGTTCTGGTTTCTCCATTGTTTCTGGTATTATTGGCTTATGTCATTTATCCCTTGTTTCAAACGTTTATTGAAAGCGCCCAAATCGACGGAACTTTTTCGTTACAGAATTATCTGGAGTTTTTTAGCTTGAAAAATACATCGAATCTGGAAGCCTTGTGGACGAGTATTTATATTTCGATATTGAGTGTGATCACATGTGGAATTGTGGGCGTGGGCATGGCATTTTTATTGGAAAGATACGAGTTTCCAGGACGAAAAATTTTATCGGTTCTGGTGATGGTGCCGATGTCCTTACCACCACTGATTGGTGTTTTATCGTTTGAGTTTCTTTATGGAAAAAGCGGTATTATACCGAGAGCATTTCAGGCATGGTTGGGCTTGAATGAAGTGCCATTCGCTCTATCGGGAATCACCGGGGTACTGGTCGTTCACACCTTTACCATGTATACCTATTTTTATATGACTGCTTCTGCTGCCATTAAAGGTTTGGATCCATCTTTGGAGGAAGCAGCGGCAAGTCTGGGAGCCAGCCGATTTTATATCTGGCGACGGGTTATTTTACCCATGTTGACACCGGCCATGGTTGCTTCTTCGCTACTGGTATTCATGATTTCCATGGCATCATACACCGCTCCACTGATTTTTGGTGTGGAAAGAACGATGACGATGCAAATTTACTTGTCAAGAACGAATGGCGATCTGGATATGGCTGCTACACAGTCAACGATTCTCTCCATCGTATCAATCCTGTTTTTGCTAATCATGCGTTGGTACCAAAACATTCGTAATTACCAAAACATGAGCAAAGGAATCAGTGTACATCGGACTGAAGTAAAAAGTAAAGTAGGAAAATATGTTGCGATGATCCTTTCCTTGATCGGCGTGATGATCCTGCTGTTACCCATTCTTGTATTGGTTCTCTTGTCTTTCTCTGTTGACGGTTCCTGGACTGTAGAAGTACTGCCAACAGAATATACGTTAAACCATTATATTGAACTGTTTACGGATAGCAGGACATGGCGCCCCATTGCCAACAGCTTTGAAATGAGCATGATCGCAACCATTGGCAATATTCTCTTTGGCGTAGCGGCGGCTTATGCAGCTGTTCGCTTGAAATTCAAGGGAAAAACACTCCTGGATGTACTCATCATGATCCCTTGGGCACTGCCAGGAACCGTTGTAGGGATTAACTTGATCGCAGCTTTCAGTGAACCATCCGTATTTAGCCTGAATCAGGTACTCGTTGGAACTTTCTGGATTATCCCGCTTGCTTACTTTGTGCGACACTTGCCACTCGTATTTCGCTCGACATCGGCTGTTTTGCTGCAGATGGACCGTTCCGCTGAGGAAGCAGCCAGAAGTCTGGGGGCTTCATGGTGGTACAGTTTCCGACGTGTTGTGTTTCCAATGGCGTTTAGCGGAATCCTGGTAGGCGCATTGCTGGCTTTTGTCCAGGGAATTGGAGAGTTTGTCGCTTCGATTTTGATTTATACATCAGAAACGGTACCGATTTCGGTGGAGATTTTCCAGCGGATGTACGCTTTTGAGTTTGGAACCGCTTGTGCCTATGGTGTTTTGCAGATTCTGCTGATTTTGATCGTGCTCTTTATTTCACAGAAAGTATCAGGAAATAACAATATAACGGTTTGAAGTTGTTGACAAACTCGGTTTTCCTTTTCCAGTTGAACGACTTATTGCTCGTATTGAAGCAACGGGAGTGAAACGGAAAAGGAAAACCGGCATATAATGAAAACTTTGTCAACAAGCTGATAACTGTTTAGTGTTTGTATAACCATTTTTCTGGAAATTGCCTGTCATGTATCAGGCAATGTAAGTGGAAAAATGGTTTCCTTGTTGGCAAGGAAATCGCACGAAAAAACTGGGTCAGTCAAGGTGCGATTTCCTTCCATATATTGTATTAACAAATTTGAGATGAATGGGAATAAGGGAAAAGAGGAAGTGGAATAGGATGAAAGATCGAGAAGTGATTTTGGCAGAAGAAGGAGCTTGTTTCCCAGGAAAGACTTATACAGAAGTTGTGCTCGCACCTGCTTATGATGAAGCAAAGGAACATTTGCTGGAACCGATGATGGCCATCAATAAAGCGCATTTGATTATGTTGTATGAACAAAATCTGATTTCCAAAGAAGAAGCGATAACGATTGCTCGTGCGATTCAAAAGTTGAATATGGAACATTTACAGAACTCGAGCTATACGGGAGAATATGAAGATCTTTTTTTTCATGTTGAAAATCTGTTACTTGAACAGGCAGGGGATATTGCCGGGAATCTCCATTTAGCCAGAAGTCGAAATGACATGTGTGTAACCATGTTTCGGATGGTGATGCGGGATAAGTTGCTAAAAGTCTTATCATCCGCTCTTGTACTGAAAAAGCAACTGCTTGCATTTGCCGAAGAGCATGTAAATACGTTGATGATTGCTCATACGCATACACAGCAAGCACAACCAACAACATTGGCGCATTATATCATGGCTGTAGTTGATTCGCTGACCCGTGATATTCGCAGGCTTCAAGCTGCCTATCAAAACTGTAATCGCAGCAGTATGGGGGCTGCGGCCATTACTACGTCTGGCTTTCCCATCAGTCGGGAAAGAGTGATGCAGTTACTCGGATTTGAAGAGCTGGTCGAAAACTCATATGATGCCATTGCCGGAGCGGATTATTTGGGAGAAGCAGCTACAGCGATCCAGCTTGCGGCGATTAACCTGGGGCGTGTCGTACAAGATTTTTTGCTCTGGTGTACGCAGGAGTTTTCCGTATTCAAGGTATCAGAGCCGTATGTACAGACCAGCTCCATCATGCCACAAAAACGGAATCCTGTTTCCTTTGAGCATATGCGCTCGCTGTTATCAAGTTGTGTCGGCAATACACAGTCGGTTTTATCGATGTTGCATAATACCCCTTTTGGCGATATTGTTGATACGGAAGACGATATGCAACCTTATGCCTGGAAAAGTGCAGAGTTACTGGAAAAAATCTATCGCCTTCTCACCTGTGTGATGGGAACCTTGGAAGTCAATGAAGAAATCCTGGCCAAACGGGCAGAATCCAGTTTTGCAACGGTTACAGAGTTAGCAGATACACTGGTCAGGACGGACTCCTTATCTTTTCGCAAAGCGCACCATATTGTAAGTAAAGTTGTAAAAAAAGCTATTGCTGAAGGACTTCAAGCAAATGAAATCAATTTGTCCATGTTAAACGAAGTAGCACAAGAAGTCATTGGGCGCTCCCTTTATATGGATGAAATGACACTGGAAAGAGCACTAGATCCAGCACATTTTATTGAGATTCGCTCATTGCCGGGTGGCCCCAGCCCAAGTGAAATGAGAAGATTGATTGCAGATCGTCAGAAACAATGTACCTTGCTGGCTGAATGGCTGGAAGAAAAGGAAAAAAGATGGGAGCAAGCGCGGATCCATCTCGATCAAGTTTTGAAAGGATGGAGTGTAGAGGAATGAATGCCTTGCGCATCCCTCTTCTGGCGGTAGATGGAGGGGGAACCAAAAGTTTGGCCATTTTTATGAATATGGAAGAGCAAATATTAGGTCAAGGACAAGCAGGCAGTTGCAATTATCAAGGTGTTGGAAAACATACAGCTGCAAAGTCTTTGATTTCCTGCCTGAAAGAAGCGATCGCCGACTTTGAAAGGAAACAAAAACCGGAGTCATTCTCATCGATCGAAGTGGAATGTGCTGTATTTGGCATGGCAGGCTTGGATACAAAACAGGATCGGCAAGTGATTTTAGAGATGATTCGCGAAGTTTTACAGGAAGTGCAAATTCATCCCCGACACTTATGGGTCGAAAATGATGGATTCGCCACTTTATTGGGAGAAACCGAGGGGAAACCTGGAATCCTGATTATCGCTGGAACAGGTTCGATTGTATATGGAGTGAATGAAGAAGGAATTTATGCACGAACGAGTGGCTGGGGTCATCGGATTGGTGATGAGGGAAGTGGATACTGGATTGGCAAGCAAGCAGTTACAGCCATTTTGCGGGCTGAAGATGGCAGAGGCAAAAAGACACGTCTGGGTGATTGGATTTTCCCCCATATTGGAGCTACATCAGGAGAAGAACTGGTGAATTGGGTTTATGGTCCTCAGTATTCGATTGAAAAAATGGCTGAGCTTGCCCCTTTTGTTTATCAGGCCTATCAGGCCGGAGATGAAGTCGCCCAAGAGATTTTGCAAAAAGCAAGCGAAGAATTGTTTATCGCAGCACGAGCGGTGATTCATCAGTTGCAGTTAGTAGAAAAACCTTTTCAGATCATATTGCAAGGTGGAATTCTCAAGCATATTGATTTTGTACGACAGTCATTGATTCAACAATTGCAAGATTATGTGCCTCTGGCCGAGATTGATTTGGGAAAACGGGATCCGATCTCCGGGATTATTACCAAAGGATTGTCCTATTTAAAAGAGAAAAAGAAAAACGGATGTTAAAAAAATCTGCAACCTAATCCTCATTGGAGTGGGATTAGGTTTTTTTTATGAAACAGGTGAGGATTGTTTGTATTTATCATCGGAGTTATTTTTTCCAACTGCTGATCGACCCTTTTGCTTGACAGCCGGTAATCGTAATGTACTTACAAACCAGTAAAAGGGCATATTTTCCAGGTGGAACATGAATGCGTTTTTGTTTAACGGAATCGATTCCATAATCAGCGACGGGTTTTTTCTTGTTTTGGGTGATGATTCCCCAGTTAATTTGGTATTCTCCCCCTTTATTTTCAACCGTGACTTCTAGGTAGCCATCTTTGGGAACAGTGATAAATTTGGATATGATGTGTTGTTGCTTGACAGAAGTAAATTGGATCAAATCTTTGTCATGCAAAGTTGCTGCGGACACACTCACGGAAAAAATGAGAAGAAGTGATAAAAAGAAGCTAAGGCCAAGAGAAAAAAACTTTTTCATTTCAAATTTCCCCTTTCAATGAAGGCTATAGATACTATATGGTTTATTTGTATTCAAGATGGATATAATTATGATTTCTTATTAAAATTTGATAATTACATATCTGTTTTCTTTATCAATTGATTGATGATCATATATATTAATCCTAAAGTAGAAGAATTAACAAAAGAAATATTATCTATAAAAGTAAATGAATTCCCAATTGAGTGGAGAAGTGATAAGTACTCCAGCCTGCATCAAATTACGACTTTAACTGAAGAAAGATGGGGAACAGTAAGAAGCAAAATAACGAATGGAGCTAATCGATATGAAAATTAGAATTCTCTCTTTGGAGGATGCGGAAAAATATTGGCAACTCCGTTTGCGAGCCTTAAAAGATCATCCAGATGCGTTTTCAGCGTCGTTTGAGGATTCAGTAAAAATGCCATTAGAAGAAGTGAAAAAGCGTTTAGTAAAAACTGAAAATCGTTTTATTTTAGGAGCTTTTGATGACAGTGAACGCTTGATCGGGATGCTGGGATTTTTTCGTGAAACCTCTATCAAATTGAAGCATAAAGGGAAAGTATGGGGTATGTATGTTATTCCGGAAGAAAGAGGCAAAGGAATTGGAAAAGCTCTTTTAAATGATATTATTCATAAAGCGAGATTGATCAAGGATTTGGAACAAATTCAATTATCAGTGAATACTGCAAATGTGGCTGCAAGAAAGTTATACATTTCATTCGGGTTTCAACCTTTTGGACTTGAGAGAAAATCGCTAAAAATCAATAATCAGTATTTTGATGAGGAACATATGGCATTTTTTCTATAGAAAGTGGATGAGCTGACAATGGATTTTCCCTCATATTGGAGCAACATCAGGAGAAGAACTGGTGAATTGGGTCTATGGTTCTCAGTATTCGATTGAAAAAATGGCTGAGCTTGCCCCTTGTAACTATGAACAAGGTGACAATGGCGCTAGAAATCCTAGCTCGAGTACAAGAAGAGGTTCAAAGAAAAGCATTACTCGTACTACAAAAATAAATTCCACAATATCATTCACCCTTGGGCGGATCACTTTCCGTCTGAGGGTGTTTTTTATCAATCCACTACGCGAATTAGGAGTGATTTTAGTTAAAGAAAAATTGGGAATTAATTTTGATGAATGGAAAAAATGGGAGGCAAGAAGATGAAAATAGACGGTCATACTCATACTCACTACTGTCCTCATGGTTCCGGAGAAGAAACAGCAAAATATATCGAAAAGGCAATCGAACTGGATTTTGATGTATATGTTTTAACTGAACATCCACCTTTACCTGCTTCTTTTCGTAACCAACTTCCATATTCAGAAGAATTGATTTCATCATTGGCAATGAAGGAAGCAGATCTTGACTCATATATAAAAGAAATGCACAAACTTAAACAAAAATATAAGGATCGTATTCAGATACGTGTAGGATTAGAACTGGATTATTTGCCTGAACACTTGGACTGGACAAGATATTTGTTAAAAGAGTATGATGGCTATCTAGATGAGACAATATTGTCTGTTCATTTTCTCAAAGGAGTAAATGGCTGGAGATGCGTAGACCTGACTCCAGAGGACTATAAAGAAGGACTTATTGAATACTATGGAGACTTCCATTCAGTACAAAAAGTGTATTATCAAACTCTACAAGAAGCTATTTGTACCTTCCATCCTACAAGAGTAGGTCATCTTACATTATGTCAAAAGTTTCAACACTATTTTGCAAATGGGTTGTATATTCCAGAAGAAACCAGGAAACAGATCTTGAGTATTTTATCTATCATCAAACAACAGGGGTGTTCCTTGGATTTTAATACAGCAGGTTTATATAAAAAGTATTGTTTAGAACCGTATCCATCTTCATGGATTGTACAAAAAGCTTGTGAGTGGGAAATTCCGCTTATTTTCGGCTCCGATGCTCATGCAGTAGATCAAGTCGGGAGATCATATGATATATATTTAAAACAATGTATAAAAGCTGCTCCAAAGCGTTAACCAGAAGGGAACATCCTGAAATACATATTTAAAAACTAAAAGGGATTCAATTATGTTTATTAGAGTTAAGTGAAATGATTATAAAAGAAGCTATTATTAAGGAATCACCCACCCGGTAATCTGGATAGGTTATTGTGTATAAATTTTGATGGTTATTTAAATTATCGCGTTTTTTCTTTTGCACATGGTAAAATAAAATATCTGTATTTCTCGGTTTTCAAAGGCAGATGTATATGGTACCAGTTAATCTGATTATGGTGGGAGTATGTGGTTTAGATTGGTAGTAGTGACGATTTCCCCATTGCTGAATAGACAGGAGTGTTTACCATGAAAATATGGAAACGATTAAATTGGATAGGGATTTGTGGAATCGTTCTTTTTCTGATATCCCTTCCTATGATCACATTAATCACCATGGAAGAAATCTATAAATCTAGTGTTAGGAGTCGATATCAAGTAGAACCTTCTTATCGTTCGTTACTTAGTCAATATCCTCCTGAAGATAGATTCCCATCCCCTCCTTTTACATATGGAAAAAATAAAGTGGAATTAAAAGTGAATGCAAGAAATGTGATTGTTAACGAAGATAAGAAATATCAAGCTATTGGTGATGTGGAAGTCTATCTCAATGGGAAGCTTTTGGATAAGCTGAATCAGCGATTAATAGAAAGTGAATATAACAGATTTGACCCTTTATCAGTTTGGGATGTTTCTGTATTTGTGTTAACAGATCAGGAAACAAAGAAAAGTCAATTGGTAATTATAGAAAATATCACGGACTACGAAGTGAAAAAGCAGAATAAATATGGATATTACGATTACCATGAAGATGAAGTAGAAGATATGCAAAAGTTCCGATTATATCGAGTGAATCAGGATGGAACTTATATGAAAGAAGAGTTTGGATATAACGGGAAGAGGACGGGGCTTCAAACATATTTGGCCCAGGGAGTAACAAGAATTGCTTTTGGACAGTATACAAATGTTTTAGATGTATGGCCTAACATCTTCTTTCCAATCCTTTATCCATTCTTCACTGGAGTCATCGGTTTGATTCTTGTTCCATTTGGTTTACGAAAAAAACAATCGTAATGAGATCCAGATGGGTTTATCCATGGTAAATTCTCTATTTGTTGAATTCAAATAATAAGTTTAATATTTCATTTTATGATAAAATACAAGTATGTCGAATCATCGAAAAGGGGTGATGAATCAATGGCGATTCAAGTAGGGGATGTATTTACATGGGAAAGAACGTTTACTGAAGAGGATGTGTTGGCGTTTGCTGAGTTCTCAGGAGATCGAGGGCGTCATCATTTGGAGAAGGATGAGCAAGGCCGACTGGTCGTTCATGGCTTGCTGACAGCTTCCATCACAACAAAAATTGGTGGAGACCTCAATTATGTGGCGAGGAAGTTTGAAATGGAATTTATTCGTCCCGTATTCACTGGTGATACCATTCGTTGTGAGGTAGAAGTAACAGAAGTGGTACCAACCGAAAAGTATTTAAGAGTAAAAATGAAATCCGTCTGCCGTAATCAGCATGGGAAAGAGGTCTTGATCGGAAAAAGTGATGGAGTAATTTGGAATAAAAATGACTGATTGGTCAATGTTTGATTGGGATCAGTCAATAAGAAATACATGAAAAAGTCTGTGAACCTTAAGGTTACAGACTTTTTCATGTATTTGCTTAATATTGAACGAATAGTTGTGTCCAGTATGTGCCCATGGATCCCCCTTTTGTAAAGCCCACACCAATATGGGTAAAGGAAGGATTCAAGATATTTGCACGGTGACCGGAACTCTCCATCCAGCTTTTCATGACCTCTTTGGCAGTCATTTGCCCTGCAGCGATGTTTTCAGCCGCTGATCGATATGAAACACCATACTGATTTAACATGTCAAAGGGTGACCCATATGTAGGGGAATAGTGACTAAAGTAGCTATTTTTTTTCATATCATCGGACTTTTTTTGTGCAAGATCTGAAAGTTTTTCGCTTGCTTTAAGCGGTTTCAATCCTCTTTTTTCACGTTCAGCATTCACCAGTTGAATCACTTCTTTTTCGATGGCTTGCAAAGAAGAGGAGCTTGCTTGATTTGCAGAATCATCTTGTTGTGAAGGTTTGTTAGGAGCGGTTGAACTTCCTGAATCACCTGACTGTGAACCCGATTGTTTCTCCTGTGAATCCGATTGTTTTTCCTGTGAACCTGATTGACTTTCTGAACGATTTACTTTTGTTTTTGTTTGATGCTCCGAGTCTGACTGCTTCCCCTCAGAACGTTTGGGATTTCCTTGGTCCATTTGATTTTCTTTGCTTTCATCAGCAGGCAAGAGGTCTTCTTCATCGAATGGGTATGAGTCATCATTTGGATTGGGAGTCGCCTTGGGAACAGGTGGCTGCTGTGAAGGCGAAGATGGTGGAGCAGCTTTCTGGTCAGAATCGGATGAGCAAGCGGTCAGTGCTGAAATGACCACTAGCGAAGAAAGAGCAGATAGAAACCAACGTTTCATAATAGCCTCCTTTCATAAAAAAAGTGGAATTTATGTTATATTACAATATTATTTATGAGATTTACATATACAATTTTTGATAAATCTTGTATTTTGGGCGTTGAAATGGGATTTCTTCAAAATGATTATGGTTCAAAATGTTAAATACAGTCTTCTTCTATCATTTCGATAAATTGCTGGATTAATTGAGAATCGTCGTGTTTTCGCCAAGTCACATAGAAATCAATAAAGGGAACAGGTTCACAAATGTTTAAAAAAATAATGCCTCTTTGATTCGATTGCAGAGAAGCCGGAATCAATGAGATACCTAAATTGGCGGAAACCAGATGCAAAACGGCTTGAAAGCTGGAAGTGTATTGAGAGATTTTTGGGTAAACGCCAGCCGCATGAAAGGCATGAATGATTTGATCGTGAAAGTAAGGATTTTTTGATTGCTCTAATAGAATAATCGGTTCATTCACTAGCAAATTTAAATTGATTCGTTTCTTGGAAGATAGAGGATGATGTTCGGATAATGCAACAACCAGTTTTTCATTCGCTATTTTCTTACATTCCAAATGGGGGTCCGTAATAGGCTGAGAGATAAAGGCGATGTCAATTCGTTTTTTATGAAGTGATGTTATTTGCTGATCAGGAGACATTTCATGTAAGACCAAGTCAATGTTCGGATAGCTTGTTTTAAAACGCTTAAGCAGAGTAGGAAGAAACATATTGATTGCCAATTCACAATAACCGATCTCAATCCATCCGATCTCGCATCGGTGGGCACGATGCGTAGCGCGAACGGCTTCGTCAACTTGTTCTAAAATCGACTTCGCATGTTCGTAAAACACTTTTCCTGTATAAGTAAGTTCAACTTGGCGGTTATTTCGTTTTAGCAGCTGAACGCCTAATTCCTCTTCGAGCTGTTGGATTTGTTGACTAAGTGGTGGTTGAGCGATATGTAAACGCTTGGCTGCCCGGCCGTAATGAAGCTCTTCGGCTACAGCTATGAAATAGCGCAAATGTCTTAACTCCATGAAATCATATCTCCTTTATATCAAAGTAATACATATGAAGTATTGGATGTACAAGGGAAATCCGATTTATGATTCTTAGTAGATATATTTCAAAATAACATACAAGGGGTTGAAATAACGATGAAGAGATATGGTCGAATCCAATCAATCCCTGACTCTATTGGGGTATTATTATTTTCCTCTTTTTTAATGAATGTGGGCGGTTTTGCTGTTTATACATTTTTAAGTATTTATTTATCCCAGACATTGCATTTTTCGGCGCTACAAGTTGGCTCCATTCTGACAGCCAATTTATTGGCACAGCGTGGACTACCACTGGTTATGGGTTTAGTAGGAGACCGAACAAGTCATAGTCAAATGATTATATTTGGATATTTGATTAGGGGGTTAGGCTTTTTAGGGATTGCTTTTTTTCAACAATATTGGATTATACTGCTCTGTGCTTTATTGGCAGGTTTAGGTGGTGCATTATTTGGTCCTTCTGTATCGGCGGTCTTCGCTTCAGTATCTATAGATCTGTATAAACAGGTATTTGCTACATACAATCAGGCATTAAATTTGGGAGTGATTACTGGACCGATCGTTGCCGGACTGCTCATCTCTATTGATCCTGTTTTCCCTTTTTTATGGGCGGGTCTGATCTTTTTATTGATGGCTTTGCTCATCTTCTTTTTTCGTAAAGAGTATCAAACTCCCCGCAGTTCAGAAAGTGTCATTTTTACATTAAAGGAAGTATTCAGTCACCGTTCTTTCATATTCTTTCTGTTAGTTCTGTGCTTTTATTGGATGATTTTTCAACTTTTGTTTCTATTCCTATTTATACCTATACAATCAGTGGTCATGCTCAATCGGTAAGTCTACTGGTAACCGTTAGTTAGTGGCTTGATTTATATGATGCTATTTAAGAAGAAATTTACCCAATATCATCCATTTTGCTTGTTAGGGATAGGTGTTTTCATTTTATCTTTAGGGCTAGTACTCATTCCTGTTTTTCAAGAGTTATGGTGGTTATTATTTTGCATTGTGATCTTTACAATTGGAGAAACCATGGTTTTTCCAGGCTCACAAGTGATTACCGCTGAAATGAGCAAAGGAAGAAATGCTGGAGCTTACTTTGGAATGTGGGAATTGTCTTGGGGAGTAGGTGGAGGGATCGGAAACTACTTAGGATCCTGGCTTGTAAAACAACCAGGAGGATTCGAATGGTCATGGTATGTTTATGCAGCCATTGGTTTGATTTGCTGTATATTGCTGGTTCGGCTGAGGGATTTTGATAAGAAATATTAGATTTGAAAATGACTGATTTGAACGGGTATAAAAAATCTGAAATGCCAATAAATTTCGTTTTGCGGTCTGTCGACTAAAACGTGGTGCATATTCATGGATATAGAGAGGATCATGGGAGGTGGAAACATGGGATGGCAATATGGATTACTCTTTGATACAGCCGAAGAGTTTATTGGCTATATTCGGGATAAACAACAGGCCAGATACCCTGAAGTGCATGTTCATGGCACTTGGCAACCGGACTTTGCAGATTTTACCGGTTCGAATCATTTGGAATTACAAGATGCAATGAAGCGATTTCATACCATTGATCGAGGATGGGATGATATTGCTCAGCACATAACCATCTTTCCAGACGGTAAAATCGTAACAGGACGTGATATCAATGTTCCACCAGCGAGTGCGGTAGGTAATAATGATCCAGATGATGACAATACTCATCCCTTTATGTTTGAAATGGTGGGAAATTTCGATGTGGGACATGACAAGTTGGATGGAGATCAACTTGACACGGCCTTAAAAATATGCCGTTTCTTTTCTGAAAAGCAAGGAGCAGTGATCCGATTTCATAATGAAATGACCGATAAAAAGACTTGTCCGGGCTCTGGAATTGACAAGGGATGGTTTGTTGATTTGATTTGTCTTAGTTGGACTCCCACTTCTCTTTTGGCCTATACAGTCGAGTCGATATATGATTCAAATCCATCCTTTCATCGTTTTTTGTATTTGAAAAATCCAATGTTTTTCGGAGAAGATGTCAAACAATTGCAGTTACGACTGAAAACGATACCTGACGGAATATTTGGCGTAAACACTTTAAAAGCACTCCTTCATTGGAAAGCATGTAACCAATGGAATGGAACAGAGCCGAAAGAAATCGTGACCCAGGAAGTGTGGCAAGCCATATTCTGCAGTTAGACAGGGGTAAAAAAAAGAGCGAATCTTAAGGGCAGATTTCGCTATTTTAATAATATTTTCAATTCTATTGCAGAATTCGAAAAACATGACTGTTTTTTTATTGCGTTGGAAAACTGGGGGTACCTAGGGTCTGTCTGGTAAATCGATCCCGCTTGCTCCGACATCGCCCTGCGAAGAAGTGTCACAGGGCCGTTCCAGCCGAAAGCAAGAGGCGCGGGCAAAAGACACCTTTTGGTTTAAAGGGATAAGTGTCACCCAACCCCGAAAACCGAAAGAGGTGTCTTCATGGATCAGCATAGCATCATTTTTAAGTCTATTCAATCATACAAGATTTACTTGATGAAATAGGGTACAGTGATCCGCTCGAAAATTTACAGTGACTGAGCTTTTGAAGTTTGGGTGTCAGCTGCAATTGGAAAATGGTCAAGTTTCCGTGAAAGCGAAGAACAAATCCACAATATTTCCATGATCCCTAATGTGGATTACTCTACGATTTTAATAAAGCTTCAGAGGTTCCTGAAGAATATTTCAAGTTGGCTTTCAGTCAACTTGTATCTAAAGCAAATAGATCTATTCGTAGATTTTCACCCGTATTTGCTGTGGATTCACTAATGGCAAGTATCTTTTGCTAATTATTTAGCACGGATTCAAGATTCAATGTTAATTTTTGGATAATCAACAGCTGTGTTTGGTTGTTGATTATTTTGATTTTATTAGAACACATTGAAAGGTGGTGTCTTCTAAGTTTGTTAAAATTAACTTATTGTTGTCTATTTTTACATCCAAAACTCTTTCAATACCTAGTGGAAAGGTTAATTTTACTTTACCATCTCTATATTCATAGCGATTTACCAAATTATATCCATCTCTAGCTATATAATGATATCTACCGTTTTTAAACTCAATAGATTTTATATCATTGAATGTTCTTCTAAAGGGGTCGTTTATACATTGATTATATTTTATTTTAGATACCCATTTCCCTTCTAAATCATTTCTCGAAAAACTGTCGTTTGACAAAATGGAAAAACTAAGAAAAATAACTAAACTTACTCTTATAATTCTTAAAATATAATTTTGTTTAGTTATCTTATTAGAGTAACTTTCATTTGACTTCTGTGTATTTTGCTCTTTCCATATATAGATGAAAATGGTTAATAATGAGATGATAAAAACTATTGTTACAGGAATATCGAATAAAGGGGAAAAGTTCAGATTGTTAGGGATAATAACTTGTCGAAATGTAGGTAAACCAACAATTAAAGTGACATTGAGTACGAGAATTTCCAATTTATTATCATTAGGTTTAGCTAAAAAAATTTTTATCATAGATAGAATGCTTAACACAATTGAAAAAGTGGTGATCACAATCACAGTTGCAATTTGATAGTAGGGGCGATTAAGTTCGATAAAAAAAGATACTGGAGGGTTATTTTCTGTTGAAAAAGTGCTAGAAATAAGAAAGCGTGAATCGTCTACAACTATTTGATTATCAAACACTTCTAATGATTTTGTTTCTTTTGATGATAGTTTTTCTTTAATTACAGGTTTGATTGTTTCTGGATGGAGTATTTGATAGGCTAATCCAATAGTATATTTATCAAAAGGATAGGAATAACCAGAGATATATAGGCTCGTTTCTACTTCTATATCTTTTTTCTCAAACTTATAAGTTCTACGATTAGATCTTAGCTCTTCAAATAAGACTAATTGTAAGGATTCTGTTTCATATCCTGCAAGAAGATCTCCATTTTCTATTTTTATAGGTCGTATAGCTAATATAATATAACCGTATTTCTTGAATAATTCAGGTTCCGGCAAATTATAGCAGGTAAGCTGGAGATCCATTTTTATTCGAGCTGTATTCGGGTTAACCTCTTTAATTCGAGTCAAAAGACTACAATGAAAGCGATCATAGTGTTCATTTTCTGGTTCCGATTGCCCTTTGGGCTTTAATATAATTTTTCCTTGTTTCCTGTACTTGTACAACAGATCATAATCCAATATTGCAATACCGAGGCCTCCATATAAACATAAACCAATCAAAAACATTAGAAAAGCAAGAGATCTCCATCTCCTTTTTTTCTTTGGTGTATTTTTTAGATACTTTTCAGGCACCCATATATCCTTATCCCCAACCTTCTTCGTCTTCCACTCCATAGCCATTCTCCTAACTTAAAATTCTTAAATCTATTGTATAAAAAACACACCTTCACTGCAAAATTTAGATATTGCAGGTGGTGAGAATGGAATGTATACTAGGATGGTTGACAGAAAAGTACTACAACTGGTTATAATGACATCGAAATCGAGAAGATTCTAGAAAAAGCCGATCCTATCCATTTACTAGAGAACGTTGAATAAATAGAATCCAAGATAAACGAGGTGGTTCAATGAATGAGAAACCACCTTTGTTCATTCCAACCATGAATAATTAAAAGAATACCATGGAACATATTTAATATCAAAATTTTCAGGGTCTGGAGGAATTGTTTAGGATATTGAAATCGTGACCCAGGAAGTGTGGCAAGCCATATTCTACAGTTAGGCAGGGGGAAAAAAGAGCGAATCATGATCCAGATTTCGCTCTTTTAGTTATCTTCGCAATTCAGTTGTGTAATACGAAAAACATGGTAAATCATATCCAAACAATAGGAATATCCAATGGTGTTAATAATCAGAATATGGTGTTTTTGATAAAGATCGATAGGCAATACATCCAAAAGCTGAGATCAAACAAAGAAGTGCAAAGGTGGTCCAAAGCCATTCAGGTTTGTTAATATCAGAAAAATAAGAATACAGCATGCCGCCCAATACATTTCCAAGTGCTCCACCTATCGCCGCAGCTATATAGGAAAAACCGAAATAGGCTCCCAGGGAACCGTGTGCAGCCATTTTCGCAATATATGTTTGATAAGCTGGCAGGAGTGTCATAGTGGCAAAGGCAATTCCTGCTAATCCGAAAATGATTGACCAAATTTTACTCGACATTCCCATAACGATAAATGTGAGAGAAAGACAAAAATAGGCCGCAAACAAAGTCTGATTCCAGCTTTTTTCTTTGAAATATTGTGTGACAGGCCATTGGAAAAGAATTATCATCAGTGTCATAAGGGGAAAGAGCCATCCTGATGAGCCCGTAAGTCGCTCGGCTGTCAGTGGGATGCTTATATAAATTTGTTGATAAATAGCATGATAAGGAATCATCATGAAAGTAAAGAAAAGAAAAAATGGGTTTTGAATGATTTGAATACTCGATTTCCTCCAAGACATGGATTTTGACGGTGAAGGAATATCATGGATAAACAAAAATGAAACACCAATTAGACAAAATACAATGCCAGCAATGAGACTTAAGACAACAAATTGATCCTGATGGATAAATAAACCAAGCGTGGGTCCTAAAATAGCTCCGGCATTTTCAGCCATATGTAATAGAGAATAGCTTTCTTTATACTTTTCTGAAGGAGTAAAGACAGCGATTAATATCTTGATGACCGGACTAAACATTGCACCTCCTGCACCGCTTAAAAAAGCATAAAGTAAAATGAGCGTGACATTTGTGGTGGTGCCCATTCCTGCAAATCCAACTCCTCGAATGATAAAACCAAGGATCGCTATCTTTTTATAACCAAATTGGTCAGCCAAACTACCACCAATCATAGCCAAACCTTGTTGACTGATTAACCGAACGGCTAGGATTACTCCAATTAAACTCGTTGAATAACCTAATGCGTGGTTAAAATAGCTTGCCAAATAAGGAACAAACATGTAGAAAATGATACAAATAATAAAATCGATCAGTATAATCAGCCAAGTTCGCCATCCAAGTGAGATTTCACTAGAGGTATTTGTAATATTTCTTGGGTTGTTCATCTTTTGACTCCTTTCTGCCAGGTTCAAGTCTATTGTAGAAGATGATTTCATATTTTAAAAACGAATAAATTTGATATAATTAATGAATAAAATTGATAAATAGGGCGTGGGGTCCAATGGAATACGAGCAAATGGAAGCTTTTTTGATGGTAGCCAAAACCAAAAGTTTTTCTCGATCTGCTGAATTATTAAATGTAGTTCAATCTACGGTTACTGTACGAATCCAACAGCTGGAAAGAAAACTGGGGAAAAAGTTATTTATAAGAAAGACGCGAAGTGTAGAACTAACTGACCATGGCAAGATTTTATTACCATATATCGAACGGGTAATGGAGTTAATCAAAGAAGGGGAACAGGCCACGATCTCATATGGTCGCTATTCTGAACGATTAACGATCGGGGGGCTCTATTCAGTTTGGAATAGTGCATTTTATTCGATTATCCAAAAATATAGACAGAAATACCCACAGGTAGCAATTCGATTGATGACAAACCATTCGGATGAAATTAACTTAAAAATAAAAGATGGACTCTTTGATGCAGGACTCGTGTGTATTCCTCCGATGGATCCTGCCTTCGAAACTGTTCCTTTATATCAAGAAACATTGGAGTTGGTAAAATCTCCTTCCCTGTCTCTTGAAAAGACCATGGTTTCATCCAAAGATCTGCTTTCTCTTCCTTATATTCATCTGGATTGGGGTCCACCGTTTACGGAATGGTTTATTCAAGAGGTTGGACAACAAGAATTGATGGGCTTTTCTGTAGATGATGCCGGTACATTATTGCGTGCTCTCCAACTGGGAGAAGGAATTGGTTTTGTACTTCATCAAACTGTCTTGGAACAGATTCAAAATGGAACATTGGAACGAGTCCCGTTTTATTCAAATCAGCCCATACCAAAACGGACTATTTTTCTGGTTTATCCAAAGCGAAAACAACATCATCCTGCTCTTCAACAATGGATTTCTTATTTGCTAGAGGAAATAAAAATATTTGCATACTGAGAAGATATCATTTTGACAGTGTGCAAAAATGTACGAATTGGTTGGAAAAAGAACGAAGCCAGGGGATATGGTGACAGTATGGATGGGGTAAACAAGGGGTACGAAAACATTTCTTCATGATAAAGCGACAGCTAAGGTCTATGTCTTCTAAGACAATAAAAGTTGCATTTTCTTATTAAGCGTCTGCGTATTTTGCTCACTTCTTAAGCATCCGGCTCGGAGTGGTCCTGAGATGGTGCTGGCGGAAAGAGTTGGAAACACGGGAGCAGGTGTTGCAATGATCTGTAACTTCAGAGACTTTTGAAATGACTTCTTGTCATTTGTCAATATCTTACTTTTTTCCTTATTATAATATAAAATTTATTCATAAGGTTCATAATCTAGGAGTGATTGAATGGAACAGAAAGTGAAATTAAATCTTTTTCGTATTATCTGGGATCACAAAAATGTATTGATGATAGGACTACTCATCATGTTAATTTCAACAGCACTCAACCTGATAAATCCATGGATTATGAAACTCATGATCGATGACGCGATTCCAAAGGCAAAGGTAGAACTGTTGGTGTATTGTATTGTTGGCGTCGTTGGCATTCCTGTCATAAACGTGTTTCTTTCCTCTTACCAGTCTTTATATCAAAGTGATGTAAATGCGAAGATCATTGCTGATTTGAGAAATCAATTGGTGGTCAAACTAACAAAGTTATCTCAGAAAACAATGGTTCAGTTTAGGCAGGGAGATATTTCAGGAAGAATCATAAGGACTTGTAGTGAGATTGCTTTTTTCATTACGGGAAGCTTGATGAGCAGCTTTTCGAATATCCTTCGTTTAGTTGGGATTTTCTTTATGATTTTTTATCTGAATTTTCAGTTGTCTATAATCTCACTGATGCTAGTACCGATCATATTGTATCTTTCTCGTATATGGAAGAAAAAAATCAGAGAAGCGAGTGAGAAAATTTGTGACTCTCGTAAAAGATATGACGAATACATTGCAGAACTGGTAACAGGGATTAAAACCGTTCAAATGTTTCATAAGGAAGAAGACGAGATTAAACAGGCGAAAAATTTAAATGCAGAGTACCGTGATTTACGACGAGTTATACAAAGGCAGCAAATGTTAATTGGGAACATTATTTGGTCAATTTATGACTCGATCAGCATTGGGGTCTTGTATGCTTTTGGAGCTTGGATGATTTTTCGCGGTCAACTTACCACGGGTGAACTGATTGCATTCACGATTTACGTACCTCAGCTGTATTCTTCCATGAGTGCGATCGTCAACTTGTATTTAAGAAAGAATGAAGTAAAGCCGGAGATTGAGCGCTATGATGAAATGATGAATCTGCCCGAAGAAAATATAGATCAGGATCATGCCGTTTCTTTACAGGAAGTGAAAGGGAAAATTGAGTTTAAACAGGTATCATTTGGTTATCAAGAAGATCACGAAAATCTTAAGCAAGTCTCCTTCACCATTCATCCTGGTGAGTTTATCGGGATCGTAGGACCTACTGGTGGAGGGAAGTCAACCATTCTAGACCTTATCATGCGCTTTTATCATCCACGAGAAGGAGAAATTCTCTTGGATGATGTTCCAATTCAACAGGTGAAGCTGGAAGATTTGCGCTCGGAGGTCAGTTTGGTTTCCCAAGATCCTTTCTTATGGAATCGGTCTATTAAGGAAAATCTTCTGTATGTAGCGCCTATGTGTACAGAGCAAGAGATTGACGAATCGATTCAAATCGCACAAATGGAAAATATGATTCGAAAAATGCCAGATGGTTTAGATACCATTATTGGTGACCGGGGAGTTCGGCTATCCGGAGGCGAGAAGCAAAGGTTGGCTATTGCCCGGGCATTGCTTCGCAAACCTTCCATTTTACTGTTAGATGAGCCTACTTCGGCACTTGATGCAAAAACGGAATCACTCCTGCAAAAATATCTGGAGAAAGTGTATAAAGGTAAAACAGTGATTGTCGTAGCTCATCGATTGGCTACGATTCGCCAAGCGGATCGCATTTTGGTGGTAGCAGATGGAATGATTCAGGAGATGGGGTCTCATCAAGAGCTGTTGGAACAAAGAGGAATGTACTATGAACTTTACAAAGAACAGATGGGCGCTCTGGAATTGGAAAAGTCATCGATTTAAGACTTTTATCGTATAAGGGAGTACTGGAGGGAACTGAAGCAAAACGTAAAGAAATAGATCCGGGAAATCCAGTATGCTCAAACGAAGCAGAATAGGGGAGTTTAGGTACGACAAAAACATATGGAAATCGCTTGGCTAATTCGTTTGCAATCGCTTCAGCAATAATACTATCTGTGCCATTGGTAGATGATAGCCATGCTCTATAGAACCAATCGGTAAAATACCAAAGTCTACTTGCTTTAAATCGGGCCAAGTCGAAAGTCGATCCATCTGCTGTCGTCCTTTCTTATGATCTATATGGTCGGCGATAAAGAAATTTAATAGAGAGGGGCTGACTCAAAAGGTTAAGATTCAGCCCATTTTCCATTAATACTATATCCAGAGTATTAAACTGAAATATATTCTATTCGGTCACCCCAATTGTGTAAAAAGGAACTTAATTCACCTTTTCTATGAAAGATTTGATCCACACGCAGATTTCGTCTATGGATAAATGGAAGACATTATAAACGCATGACTTTTTCAAGCACGCCCAATATTTTCAGTCAAATTGACGACCGCTATGAAGGAGTCCTCAAAGATATTGAAATGCAGTGGGAGTGCCTTCGGCACTGCGGTGTTTTTTTAGTATGGACATGTCCTTAAGCGATGAGACATTTTGGATTTTTACGACAACAGGTGATTTATAGAGACTCTAAGAATCAGTCTGTCTTTTATAATTGAATATTTCTGTAAGTAAATTTTTGCTCAACTAGAGTTTCGAAAGTATTTCGATTCCAACGTCAATTATTCTCTCTACACCCATGAAGTGTAAAAGTATTTTAGCTCTATTTTTATGTTTATCTATTTTTTTGATGATACCTTCCATTCCTTTTAGGGGGCCGGATATAACAAATACCCTTGAATTTTCCACATAAACTCTTGAATAATCGACTATTTCTCCATTACCTATGAGTTTTATTATCGGATTCATTTCTTCTTCATCAATTTTTGAATAGTAGGTTCCATTCTCTTTCGAATAATATGTACCGTTATTTACTAAATAGTGACACTTTGGTATTTTTTTGATTTTATGGAAGGTATCATCATTCATATTGGTTTTGATGAATACATAGCCAGGAAACATTTTTTTTAGGGTATGGCGAACTCTACCCGATTTTTTTTCAGGAATCCTTCTCTTTGGGATAACAGAATATAGTGAGTGCTCATCGAAATACAATCGGAGGAGTTTTTGAACAATTTCTTCTTTACCAGTCTCTACAAAAAGTGCATACCAATCCATTAAATCAATCCTTTCATTATGAAATAGAACCTATTTCTAATGAAAAGTTCAATCTCCAAGTTTTACTAATTAGTGAAAAGGATTTAGAACAATTCATTAATGTTTATCTAAATTGTATGAACCCCATCAAATCCCAGATAAAGAGTAGTTTATAATTAGGGGGATGAAAGGGTCATTTTTATGAATGAAAAAAATAGGACAGTAGTACAGAAGATGGAGATTGTTCTAGCTGGTATGGCTCAGGCACAAATAATTCTGTTATTTACAGAGAATACGGTATATTAGCCTGCACTCAAATATCTGTCTCCCAGAGAGTCTTTTCAAATTTTAACTTCACATGCTGTATAATTATCTACATATTTGGGTATCATTAAAAAATTATAAACTATATAATTAAAGAAGAAAATACAAATATGCTAAAAATCACAGAAAATAATTTAAAGAATGAGTTGACAATAATATAGGGCAAATATTACAATTAGCATAGTGTTTATGGTAATTAAGAGTTTAATTCAAATACAATCACCTAAGGAAAATCTAATCGACGTTTCGGCGCGTTGGAGGAACTTAGGAGTCATACGGAAACGGTTATTTTAGAGTTTATTCTTGTAGACAACTTGGGAAAAGTATGTCCGAATATATTTTCTGGCAATTCGAATAAGTGTTAACTAACATAGCGGAGAGGTTGAATGGAAGTGGTATTTTACAGGCGTGGAAGCCGATGCTCCGAGGAGGATCCCAAAACCTTAGTGAATGGTTTCCCTAAGTTGTCTATGAATAAATTAGTTTTAAAAGGAACGGATGAAAATTATAGGGCTAATATGTGTTTATGTTATTCTCCTTTTCTTGCTCAATATTTAGAAACGGTAAAATACCTGCATCCAAAAGAACTGGAGTATTATTTTACACTTAAATTTGAACAGAGAATAAAAAGCTATCTAGCAGGAAGGTATGCAGCAAAAAAGGCTGTCTCGTTTTTCGTTAGAGACGAAAATCTTGATCGGATATTAATTGAACAGGGTATTTTTAATCAACCAATCGTAGTGCATCCCAATAAAATGAATATCCAGGTAAGTATAAGCCATTGTGATGATCTTGGGGTTGCAATTGCTTTTTCGGAAGAACTTGCTATGGGGATTGATATTGAAAGAATAAGCATTGATAGAAAAGATGTACTGAGAACTCAAATGACTGATAGAGAAAAAGAATTAATCGAATCCTTGCCTTATTCCGATGAAACCACGCTTACTGTTTTCTGGACTGCTAAAGAAGCCTTGTCTAAAATCTTGAAAACGGGCTTAACGACTCCTTTTCACATTTATGAAATAAACCAAATTGAGATTAAAAACGGGGCTATATTCAGTTTTTTTAAAAATTTCACTCAATACTGCACGGTTTCTTTTATTTTTGGTCACTATATATGTTCGATAACATACCCTAGAAGGACAGAGTTGAGTACTAGGACAGTAAGGAATTTACTCTGTGATATCGAACAATCAATAAAAGACAAGGAAAAGGAATTAATGAATATATAAGAAATTTGGAGTTCTGTACGGTTTTTTACAAAGTAACAGCAGAATAATTCTTTGCTTGAAAGGGAAGAGGTTTCCCTTTTTTTATTTTGCGTTCCTAGCCAAGCTAAGGCAGCTTGCAGGTGCAAGTCCGATCGAGGTAAGAGCCAGGTCGCCTGGAGCTACAGGCAGTTGGTGGAGAAATCCTGGGGTCGAAGCCCTGTTACAAAGTAAACCATTAGGCTACGAGCAAACAGGGATTTTTCATTTTTACTGACTGGGGGGAATCCAGTGATAAAAGATTTGCCTAGAGAAAAGAGTGATATTGTCAGCATAATCGATGAAAACGGGAATCTAAGAGAAGGTGCAGAAGTAGATCTGCCCAAAGAAAATTTAATCGAGATTTATAAGTGGTTAAAACTGGTGCGGGAATTTGATCGAAAGGCGATAAAGCTTCAAAGACAAGGCAGAATCGGAGTGTACGCCTCGTTGGAAGGACAGGAGGCAGCTCAGGTTGGAAGTGCCTATGCATTAGAAAAAGAGGATATGATGTTTCCCACATACAGAGATCATGGAGCATATTTTGTTCATGGCATGCCACTGATTTGCAAATTTCGATTTTTAAAAGGATTAGACGGACTCATTGCACCAGAAGGGGTAAACGTTTTTCCGATAACAGTGCCTATTGCTACACATATCCCTCACGCTGTTGGTTACTCATTTTCCATTACACGAAAAAAACAAAACAGAATCGCCATTGCCTATTTTGGTGATGGGGCGACATCTGAGGGAGATTTTCATGAAGGGTTAAACATTGCAGGTATTTTTAAATCCCCAGCCATTTTTTTCTGTCAGAATAATCAGTATGCTATTAGCGTGCCATTGCAAAAACAAACGGCCAGTCGCTCTATTTCAGAAAAAGCAAAGGCTTATGGTATAGAAGGTATCCAAGTGGATGGCAACGACGTTTTGGCTGTATATAACGTAGTAAAATACGCTAGGGAAAAAGCGATCACAGGAAAGGGACCAACTCTGATCGAGGCATTAACGTACCGGGTCAATTCTCACACCACAGCTGATGACCATACAAGATACAGAAGTCAGGAAGAGGTGAGTAATTGGAAGAAAAGAGACCCGATTCGGAGGTATGAACTGTTACTGGAACGTTTACACCTCATCGATGAGAAAAAGAAAAGAGAGATAGAGGACTCCATACTTGAGATCATTTCATGTGCAGTTGAAGAACTGAAGGGAATGGAACCACCTGATCCGCTTGAAATGTTCTCCCATTGTTATCAGGAAAAGACTAGTGATATACGGAAACAAGCGGAATATCTCTTAGAGTTGTTAGGTGATGAATAATGGAAGAATTAAATATCGTTCAGAGTATCAACCAAGGAATAAAACAGTGCATGGAAAACGATGAGGATATCGTTCTGTTCGGACAAGATGTGGCTACAAATGGGGGAGTCTTCAGAGTTACTGATGGTTTGTTGGCACAATTTAATGAAAGCAGAGTCTTCGATACACCCTTGTCTGAATCAGGCATTGTCGGAATCGGCATCGGGATGGCCTTAAACCATCTAAAACCGATTATTGAGATACAGTTCATGGGGTTTCTCTATCCCGCCTTTGAGCAGATTGTGAGTCATGCTGCCCGCATTCGCTCCCGATCAAAGGGGAAATTTTCCCTTCCGCTTTTAATCAGAACCCCTTATGGCGGCGGTATTGGTACTCCTGAAATACACTCGGATAGTTGCGAGGCATTTTTTGTGCATCAGCCAGGTATAAAAGTGGTTGTTCCATCCAACCCATACGATGCAAAAGGCTTGATCATAAGTGCGATTCAAGATCCTGATCCTGTACTGTTCCTGGAACCAATCAAAATATACAGATCAGTAAAAGGAAAAGTCCCCAGTGAAATGTATAAGGTGCCGCTGGGTAGAGCAAACATTGTGAAAGAAGGGGATGATTTGTCTGTATTTTCTTGGGGAGCAATGTTACATGTGACGGAAAAAGCAGTAGAGGTAGCAGAAAAATCTTATGGAATCAGTATTGAAGTGGTTGATTTGCGAACCCTCTCTCCACTTGATACGGATACCATTTTAACATCTGTCGAGAAAACAGGCAGATGCCTGGTTGTTCATGAAGCTCCCAAAACTTGTGGATTGGGGGCAGAGATTGTTTCACTCGTGACGGAGAATGTGTTCTACTTCCTGAAATCTCCGATTGAACGGGTTACTGGTTTTGATATTCCATATCCTCCGTATGCATACGAAAAATACTACTTGCCAGATGTTAAGCGAATTGTTGCTTCTATTAAAAAGATAATGGATTCCTAGGGGTGAACAAATTTGTTATATGAGTTTCGGCTGCATGATTTAGGTGAAGGACTGGTCAATGCAGAAATTATGAAATGGCATGTGAAAGAAGGGGAGAACGTAGGGGTAGACGACATTTTATTGGAAGTTCAGACGGATAAAGCAGCAGTCGAAATCACCTCTCCAGTCTCCGGTAAAATCTCTTCCATATTTTATAAGTCGGGTGAAATTGTTTCGGTTGGAGATTTGTTACTGTCTATCGAGACTGATGGAAGCAGAAATAAAACGAAAACGGCAGCCCCGCAGATCTCACCCTACCTACGGAAAATGGCAAAAGATTTTGGGATTGACATCAGTTTGGTTAAAGGAACCGGCCCAAATCATCGGATTACGGAGAGCGACATCCTACGATATAAGGAGAGGATGGAGGCAGTTGATCATGATTCCAAAAATCCACCAACAAATAGTGATCGAGCCAGTCTGGTAAGAAGTGCAATTGCAAAAAAACTCTCTCTCGCAAAATCTGTTATACCTGATGTAACTACTGTCGACGAAATATGTATGGACCCATTGCTTCACCTGGTGGATTCCATCAAAAATATTACCCAGTCTAAACTCTCCGTTTTTCCTTTTATTACAAAGCTGGTTTCACTGGCACTAAAAAAACACCCTATTCTTAATGCCGTTTCCCACGAAAATAAAGTGATGATTAAGGAAGAACACAATATTGGGATAGCTGTAAATACTCCGTATGGTGTATACGCCCCTGTCATAAAAAATGTAGAAAAAAAATCAGTCTTGCAACTGGCAGAGGAAATGAAACAGCTGACAAAGTTGGCGAAGGAAAACAAGTTGCAACCTCACGACATGCAAGATGGAACCATTACCATTACGAATATGGGACCAATAGGAGGGCTTTTTGCTACACCAATTATTAACTACCCTCAAGTTGCCATCATCGGGATAAACAAGATGCAAAAACGACCAGTTGTCATAGAAGACGAGCTGCAGATCCGGCAAATGATTTATCTCTCGGTTACATTTGATCATAGGTTCATGGATGGGGTAGAGGTTGTTACGTTTATCAACTTACTTAAAAAATATATGGAAAATCCAGAAGTCTCACTGCTTGGAATAGAGTAATAGGAGTGGTTTTGTGGATTTCAATAATCAAGAATATGATGTAATTATCGTTGGTGCACGGGTTGCCGGGAGCAGTCTTGCCATTCTCTTGAGCAAGATGGGGAAACGCGTACTATTGATTGATCGCGATCGGTTTCCAAGCGATACTCTTTCCACTCACCATATTGGACATGTCAAATATCTAAGGGAGCTGGGCGTTTTGGCAGATGTCGAAGCGCTCGGACTTAGACGTCTCACCCGATGGAGAACTTATATAGGCGATTGTATTCTGGAAGGCCCTCACGTGCATTACGCACTGGTTCCTCGCAGAATTCATCTAGATCAAATTTTGCTTGATCATGCTTTAAGGTATAAGACGTTACATTTTGCCGTTCAGATGTCTGTTGTCCAGTTGATTGAAGATAACGGTGTTGTAGTTGGAGTTATCATGCAGGACAGAAATGGAAAACAAATAGAAGCCCGAGCCCGGATTGTTGTTGGTGCAGATGGTAAGTACTCAAAGATTGCTAAATGGGTAGAGGCTGAAACATATAACGAAGTTCCTGCTGTTCGTTCCGTTTATTATGCTTACTTTAAAGGAGTCACCCCCTTAGCAGAACCGGCTACAGAAATTTTCCTCCAGGATGATCGGATGGGATTTATCTTTCCTATGCAAGAAAATCTTGACTGTTTGGTTCTTGAAATTCATCAAGATGAATTTGATACGTTCCGTAAAAACTTGGTGGAGATGTTTGAAACGGCTTTTCGAAGATTCTACGGAATGGAAAAACGGATGAGAAATGCGGTTTTGGAAGGTTCCATAAGGGGGACGCGTGGGGTGAACAATTATCTTAGGAAACCATACGGCAATGGATGGGCTCTTACTGGAGATGCTGCTTATTGCAAAGATCCCAGTACTGGTCAGGGGATTAATGACGCATTTTTACAGTCGTTCTTACTGGCAGAAGCACTAGAGAAGGTATTTGCTGGAGGCGATTGGGAAGAGACGATGTCAGAATATCATCGAAAACGTGATGAGGCAGTACTTAAATCATATCAGGCTACCATCGATTATGCCCGTATTCCACAGGTATCACCCAATACAGAGGCTTTGTTAAAGGTGTTAATTGGCATTCCATCTATTGCAGCACAATGGGCGATCGAATTACCTGGTTTATTGCGCAATTACAAAAAAATGGAACCTTACTTACAAAGAGCTGAAGAGATGGCTCAACTCATGTTCGGATATGATCCATCAATCAAATAGCTTCAGGACAGGTGCTCATGTTACCGAGCAACACCATCAGAGGGATGAAAAAGGTGTTCTGTTTTCTATATAAAGCGGAGGGATGGATTCCTTACGGAGTGATGGTGATGGTACAGTAGTCGTCACGGAAGAAGGAACCCATCCCGAAGAGCAGGAGAGACGTATCCATATTTTCAGGACAGGCCAGCGGTTTCCTTCCATATAACAGAAGTTGGTGTAATTTCATATGAGTGCGACATACGATCTGCATCAATTAAAAGTAAGCTCTGCCCATTTTATTAATTACACTTACATCATTGTAGATAAAACCTCCGGCAGGGCGGCAATTGTTGACCCAGCCTGGGAATTGGAATTGATTCTGCGCAAGATCCTTGGAATTGGTGCCAAACCAGAGGCAATTCTTCTTACCCATTCACACTATGATCATGTGAATCTGGTAGATCCGCTCGTAGAACAGTTTGATTCCCAAGTGTTTATGTCAAAGAAAGAAATCGACTATTATCATTTTAGATGCCAAAATTTAAATCCAGTAGAAGATTTTGATACCATTCAATTAGGAGAAACCAGCATTACCAGTCTTCTGACTCCAGGACATACAGCTGGCGGAACCTGTTACCAGTTATCAGAGAGCCTGTTTACAGGAGATACTGTTTTTATTGAAGGCTGCGGGATCTGTGACACTATTGGAGGCTCTCCGGACCAGATGTTTGATAGTATACAAAAGATTAAAAGGCACAGTAATCCTGATGTTCGAATTTATCCAGGACATTCTTACGGTTTGGAACCAGGATATCCTTTGAAATATCTTTTACATAATAATATCTACTTTATTTTTGAAAAAAAAGAGCAGTTCATTGCTTTCCGAATGAGAAAAAATCAGAAAAAATATCATTTCTTCGGCAATGATGTTCCTCCTTTCGATTCCTTCTGAGTCAAAATCAGGGGGATTTTGCCTGCAAAAAAGATCCGAGGTGGATTTATGACAAAACCGGTAGTCTTTATGTTTGGAGGACAGGGTACACAATATTATCAAATGGGTCGGGAGTTGTTTTTGAATCATCCTGTCTTCCGTAAATGGATGCTTCATTTGGATAAGATCGTTCAAAAGAGCTGCGGTCTGTCCGTTGTAGATGAGTTATACAGGGAGAATAGAAGGATCAGTGACCGTTTCGATCGTTTGCTGTTTACTCACCCCGCCATTTTTATGGTGGAATATGCTTTGGCGCAGGTACTGATAGAAGAAGGGATAGAGCCTGAATATGTTATCGGTTCCAGTCTGGGGGAATTTGTTGCGGCTGCATTGGCTGGTGTAACAGAGGTAGACTTGATGTTGGAATTAGTTGTTAAACATGCACAGACGTTTGAATGTTATTGTCCAGCAGGTGGGATGATTGCGATCCTTTATGATCCTCGTTTGTATTGGGAGAATTCTGCCCTTTATGAAAATAGTGAGTTAGTATCCGTTAATTTTGATTCTCATTTTGTGATCGCGGGAAAACTAGATCCGTTGAAGGTGGTTCAACAGTTTTTAACCAATAACAGGATCACTCATCAAATGTTGCCGGTAACTTATGCTTTTCATTCATCCGCAATTGATTCAGTTGAGAGATACTGTCTGGATTTACTGCAACACATGGTATGTCAAAAGCCCCGAATTCCCATTGTTTCCAGCTTGTACGGTACGATCCTGTCAGAACAGCCCGATACATATTTCTGGGATATTGCCAGACAGCCTATAAAATTTTCCGATGCGTTTAAGAGTATGGAATCCATAAGCAGACAAAATGCGGTTTATCTAGATCTCAGCCCTGGTGGGACACTTGCTAATTTTGCGAAACGAAATATGTCTCTCGACTCAGAATCAGAAGTTTACTCGTTCCTTTCACCTTATAACCTGGAAGAAAAACAGCTGGAAATACTGACTGCCAAAATGGCAAAGAAAAAACAGGTAGAAGTGAAAAGGAGGAAAACCGACAACATGGTTACCTTTATGTTTCCCGGTCAGGGATCGCATGTCAAAGGTATTGGTGGAACGCTGTTTGATGAGTTTCCTGATTATACAGCAATAGCGGATAAAGTTTTGGGTTATTCAATCAAAGAACTTTGTTTGTATGATCCCGAAAAAAAGTTGGGCAAAACCCAGTTTACCCAACCGGCGTTATATGTTGTAAACGCATTGAGTTATTTGAAAAAGGTGTTAGAAACAGGCAGAAAGCCGGACTTTGTGGTCGGTCATAGCCTGGGGGAATACAATGCTTTGTTTGCCGCGGGAGCTTTTGATTTTGAAACAGGGCTCAAGCTGGTGAAAAAAAGAGGGGAGTTAATGGGGCAAGCCAGAGATGGAGGAATGGCTGCGGTCATTGGCTTACAGGACGAAAAAGTAGAAGCGATTCTGAGAGAGAATGGTTTTTCTACCATAGATATTGCGAATTATAATACGCCTACCCAGATTGTTATCTCGGGTCCACTGGATGACATTGAAAAAGCGGGAGATGCTTTTAGTGAGGCTGGAGCAATGTATATTCCCCTCAACGTAAGTGGAGCATTTCATTCAAGATACATGAAAGCAGCCCAAACAGAGTTCGAAAGATATCTGGATCAGTTCACCTTTTCTGAGCTGAGCATTCCTGTTATTTCCAATTGTAAAGCTAGGCCATATACATACGGAGAGTTAAAAACCAATTTGGTTAAACAAATTGTCCATTCCGTCAAATGGACTGAGAGTATCAGATATTTGATGGGACTCGGGGAAATGACCTTTGAAGAGATCGGCCCAGGAGATGTGTTAACCAAGCTGGTTCAGAAGATACGTGAGCAGGCAGAACCGTTAGTAGTTTCTGAAGAGCCGGCTGAAGAAGAATCGATAGAAGGATGGCAAGATAAGAAAGAATACAGACAAGAGGCAGAATCATTCATTTCTTTGGAAATTACAGCTACTTCATTGGGGGATGAAGAGTTCAAAAAGGATTATAAACTCAAGTACGCCTATCTGACAGGGGGTATGTACAGAGGAATCGCTTCCAAAGAAATGGTGGTGAGAATGGGAAAAGCAGGGATGATGGGCTTTTTCGGTACAGGTGGACTGGATCTGCAACAGGTTGAAGAAGCGATTCAATACATTCAAAGAGAACTGGATGATCGCCATGCCTACGGTATGAATCTGGTTCATCAACCTGCTTTTCCTGAGTTTGAGGAGCAGCTTGTTGATTTGTATCTAAGATATGGCGTGAAAAATTTGGAAGCTTCCGCATTTATGGGAATAACCCCTGCCTTGATCAAATTCCGTGCTCAGGGTGTAAAACGAGCTCCAGATGGTTCAGTAATAGGGAGCAACCATATCATAGCGAAACTATCCAGACCTGAGGTAGCGGAAGCGTTTTTGAGTCCGGCACCAGCACATCTTGTAGCGAAGATGGTGGAGGAAAGAAAGATTACCCAGGAACAGGCAGATCTGCTCAAAGAAATTCCGATGGCTGACGATATATGTACAGAGGCTGATTCGGGTGGACATACCGACGGGGCGGTAGCCTATGCCCTGCTACCAGCTATCCTTAAACTGCGGGATGAGAAGATGAAAAAGTACGGGTATCGCAAAAAGGTAAGGGTTGGAGCTGCGGGAGGCATTGGAACACCCGAGGCTGCTGCGGCTGCATTTATTATGGGAGCCGATTTTATTCTGACGGGTTCTATCAACCAATGTACAGTGGAAGCCGGAACAAGTGATGCTGTAAAAGATTTATTGCAGCAGATGAATGTTCAGGATACAGTATATGCCCCTGCGGGAGATATGTTTGAGATGGGGGCCAAGGTTCAAGTATTGAAAAAAGGTGTGTTTTTTCCAGCCAGAGCCAATAAACTCTATGATTTATACCGCTTGCACAATTCCCTGGACGAAATTGATGAGAGGACCAAAAAACAGATTCAGGAAAAATATTTTAAACGCAGTTTTGAGGAAGTTTATAAGGAAATAAAAAAATATTATCCACCCCATCAGATTGAAAAATTTGAACAAAATCCAAAGCAAAAAATGGCGGCAATCTTCAAATGGTATTTTAGTTATTCCTCACGTCTTGCTCTGAACGGAACTCCCGGTCATCAGGTAGATTACCAGATTCACTGTGGACCTGCCTTAGGCGCATTCAACCAATGGGTGAAGGGGACACCTCTGGAAGACTGGAGAAACCGGCATGTGGATGAAATTGGAGAAAAATTGATGATAGAAACAGCACACTTGCTTGCCCAACGGCTAAGAAAACTTAATCCCCAATTACACGGATAGCAGGAGGAGTTTATGAAAAGCATGAACCTTCAACCTGGCATAGCGGTAATTGGTATGGCCTGCCGATTTCCAGGTGCTAAGAACTACGAGGAATTCTGGGAGAATCTGAAGGAGGGGAGATCATCCATTCAGGAGATTCCACAGGAGCGTTGGAATTGGAGAGATTATTGGGGCGATCCGCAGACTGAAATAAATAAAACCAACAGCAAGTGGGGAGGCTTTATTGAAGATGTAGATGCCTTTGATCCAGGCTTCTTTGGTCTTACGAACAGAGAAGTGGAAAACATGGATCCTCAACAACGAATCATGCTGGAACTTTCCTGGTCATGCTTGGAGGATGCGGGCATTCCTCCTTCATCTTTATCTGGGAAAAAAGTGGGAGTCTTTATTGGGGTCGCCAATCTCGATTATAAAGAATTGTTGGAAAATGATTCGAATTCTATTGAAGCACATTATGCTTCGGGGATTGCGGCTTCCGTTATTCCAAGTCGTATTTCTTATCTGTTTAATTTCAAGGGTCCCAGCTTTCCATTAGACACTGCCTGTTCCAGTTCGCTTAACGCGATTCATTCGGCGATACAGTCGATCCAACAAGGAGAATGCACGATGGCGTTGGCAGGGGGAGTCAGCTTGCTGTTTACCCCTCACCGTTATATCTCATTTGCCAAGATGGGCATCTTATCTCCTACGGGCTCCTGTAAAACATTTGATGAAAGTGCAGATGGTATTGTTCGAGGAGAAGGGGCAGGAGTTATTTTGCTCAAGCCTTTGGAAAAAGCATTGGCCGACGGGGACTCCATCTATGGAGTTATCAAAGGAAGCGCGATCAACCATAGCGGGAAAACCTATACGTTAAGCTATCCTAGCCCTGATGCACAGGCGGAAGTGATTGTCGAGGCGTATAAGCGTGCAGGAGTAACGCCTGAGAGCATCAGTTATTGCGAAACCCATGGAACAGGGACTCCAAAAGGGGATCCCCTTGAGTTTCAGGGGCTTCTCAAAGCGTTTCACTCCTTCTCTTCCCAGAATGGAGAAAGATTAAAGCAGGGGGTCAACTATTGCGGTTTGGGATCTGTTAAAACCAATATCGGCCATTTGGAAGCGGCTGCGGGAATAGCCGGAGTGATCAAAGTCTTGCTCTCTATGAAATATAAACAATTGACCGGACTGCAGAATTTCAGAAAGTTAAACCATCGTATTTCGTTGGAGGAGACCCCTTTTTATATTGTAGACCGATTGAAAGAGTGGAAACCGTTAAAGGGAGGAAATGGCGAAGAGCTCCCAAGGCGGGCTGGTGTCAGCAGTTTTGGATTTGCAGGAACGAATGCACATGTTGTTATTGAAGAAGCACCTGTTACAAAAAAATCTCCAGTAAAAAATCTGCCGTTCTACATGATTTGTTTGTCTGCCAAAACAGAAGAAGCAATAAGTCAGAAGATTCAGGATTTGGCGGAGTGGCTGGACAAGAAAGAGAAGAAAAATGACCTTGCCAATATTGCTGCCACTCTACTTTTGGGTCGTGACCACTTTGACATCCGGTGTGCTTTTGTAGTGAAGGACGTACTGGAGCTTCAAGAAAAATTAAGGCAAGTGATCGAAAATGGAGAAGCTCCAGGATATTTTAAAGATAGTAATCTGGGAGTAAAACAAGAACGTCCTCTCTTTGAAGAGTTTGGGAAAACACTGATAAAAGAGCTGCAGCCAAGCAATGAATTAGGTAGTGATGAGTACGGACAGAAACTTTGCGCTTTAGCTCAATTGTATGTGAAAGGGTTTGATTTTGAGTGGAAGATGCTATTTCCTCTTCCGCCCAATAAGATACAACGGGTTGCTCTGCCCACCTATCCGTTTGCCCGGGAGAGGTACTGGGTGCAAAAGGGGGAAACGGGATTTGGAAGCGGGAAAGCAGCTTCTGTCACGGAAAGCTACCTTCATCCCTTGCTGCACAGGAACACTTCCCATCTTGGGGAGCAGCGGTTCAGCTCCACCTTTACAGGACAGGAGTTTTTCCTGTCGGATCACGTGGTGAATGGGAAACGTCTCTTGCCCGGAGTTGCCTATCTGGAAATGGCCCGGGCGGCTGTGGATCAGGCGGCCGGGGTCTTGCAAGAGGAGCCAATGGGCATTCGCTTGAAAAACGTGGTATGGGCACGTCCGATTGTGGTAGATGAAGAGCCCGTTCAGGTGCATATTGGACTCTTCCCGGAAGAGAAGGGAGACATTTTCTACGAAATCTACAGCTCTGACCATCTGGGCCGGGAAGCTGTGATTCACAGCCAGGGTCGTGCTGAATTCTGCCCGGTTTCTGACAGGACTGTGGATCTTGCCGCCTGGCAGGCTGCGTGTCGTCAGAACGTTCTTACGTCAGAACAGTGCTATGAGTCCTTCCGGGCGATGGGGCTTGCCTATGGACCTGGGCATCAGGGACTGGAGAAGGTATATGTAGGAACAGATCAGGTACTGGCAAAACTCTCGCTGCCGGCTTCCGTCTCCGGTATACAGGGCCAGTTTGTCCTTCACCCCAGCGTGATGGATGCAGCCCTGCAAGCAGCAGCCATGGCCATGATCGGATCCGTGAAAAAATCCCTCCCGTTTGCCCTGGAAGAGCTGGAAATCCTGGGTGGATGCACCTCCAGCATGTGGGCGCTGATTCGTTACAGTCAGGGAAGCAAAGCAGGGGATGACATACACAAATGCGATATAGATGTATGTGACGAGCAAGGAAATGTGTGTGTGCGGATAAAAGGATTTTCCGCCCGTGTGATGGAGGGGACAGCAAGTGGGGAAGAGAGGGTCACAGACCATGGAACCCTGATGCTCTCCCCCAGCTGGAAGGAGCAGGAGGTTGCTCCTGAACTCTCCGCTCCTGCTTATGCAGAGCACTGGGTGATCCTCTGTGAGCAGGAGGAAGGGGTTCAGAAGGCCATCGAAGCTCACATGACCGGGGTCCGCTGCATCGCCCTGCAGGCAGCGGGGAGGATCGATCAACGCTTCCAGGCCTATGTGACACAGGT
>NZ_FORR01000021.1 GCF_900114055.1 Thermoflavimicrobium dichotomicum
GACTTTGCTCTATTTCGAATATCCGTCAAATCTTCCATACGAATCATGCCAACACCGTTGGCAAGTGCATGGTCGATAATTTGACGGCTTATTTTGTGATTTTGGTCTTTCATCCAGCGAGACTCTTTATTTTTAGACTTTTTGATTGCAGAAAGCTTTTTCGATTTCCCCAGCTTTCTTCTTTTAGCTGCAAAACGTCTACGTCCAAAAGCAACCTGATTTCCTTTGAAAAACCATGATTTTGTACCAACACTGGCGACAGCTATATATCTTAGTCCAAGATCAATCCCCATTACTTTTGTTTCTTCTTGTTGTTCTACTTCAAAAGTGATTGAAATGGCAATATACCATTTTCTTTTTTTCCTGTATAGCTCGCTGGCACCCTGTCTGACGGTTCCGTTTAGGATTCTCTCCAACCATGCCTGCTGATAAGGACGGGCTACAACAGGTACACCAATCCGTTTTTCCAGGGTGGGAAAAGAAACCGTATAGAAGTCTCCAGCCTTTTCCACCTTGAGGTTCTGATTGTTGAAGCAACACCATAGCTTTTTGAATGATTTCGTGTTTTGGTTTTTCTTTTTTGACTTGACTTCTCGAATCGTCTGGTTTACTACAGCAGACGGAAATATTCCATGAGAAAACTCTTTGAAAATCTTACTGGTTGCCTTGTTCACCTCTGGGTGAACAAGTAGCCAGTTAGCAAATGCTGTGTTTATTTCCGTCATTCGCTGATACATTTCCTGTTTGGATTGAGTTGGCTTATGTAGTTCTAACCTTAGTTTGATAGTGGGCATCCATTCACCCCCTTTTCTTTTGAGATTCCACGTACTGCTTCACCGTTTCACTGGACACATTTCCAGCGGTACTGACAAAGAAGGAACGTCCACATACTTCGCAAATGGTTCAGATGCGAGTATTCCTGGCGAAGCTTTCTGAAAGTCACCCCTTTCAATTTCGCCATCATATCTGATGGAGAATCGGTCGGAAGACAATTCAAGAATAAATGACAGTGGTCAGGCATTATTTCCATTGCTATGATATTCCACTGATTTTCCTTGCAGATTTGCTCTACAATTTCCTTCAATCGTTCTTCTACTTGGTTTACCAGTACCTTACGGCGATATCTAGGACAAAAAACAAAATGATAGTGAATCAATGATACAGTCGTTTTGTTCGTCTATACTCTTGACTCATACTATAACTGTATCAATTTAATATTCAAACTACAACAAAAAATTAAAAAATAGTTGCTCAAAGCATCACCGTAAAGGGTATACCGAGCAACGCCACCTTTCATCCCACGGCTAAAGCCCTATGCATTACCCATAAATATAAAGTCGCTTGGCGACTTTTATGGTAAACCTATCAATCGAGACAGTCCCCAAATGAATCTTGTACTCTGGCTTTATCTGAAAATGAGTGGAAGGCTCTTTATACTGCTATCCATCGAACTTTTTCCCTTCCTTCTGACCCAATTACTCTTTCTACAGCAGTTTGTTGGATTGCTAAATTAGGTGGGTTTCTTAGAAGGAAAAGTGATGGGGTTCCTAGTGCAAAAGTTCTTTGGCGAGGTTTTCAACGGTCTCAAGATTTGACCTTCATGTGGAATACTCTTTATCAATAAAACACTTGTGGGTAATGCATAGGGCTAAAGCCAGTGGGCTTTCAGGCGGCATTTCTTTAAAATTCTGTCTTATGACATGAAAATAAACGACTCGTTATATTCGCTTCTATGAAATCACAGGCGGTAACGACCAACTTCCTAAAGCATTTGTCTCTCAATTAAAAGATGATATCCGGTACAGAAAAAGGTGCAAATCGCACCTTTTTTCTCTTTTATTTTCCTTATAATTCCATCCATGTTTCGGCCCATTTTTGCATTTCATTCATTATTGGTTCTAATGCACGGCCTTTATCTGTAAGTTCATATTCAATACGTACAGGCATTTCAGGATAAACATTCCGAGAGAGAATCCCTGCTGCTTCCAGTTCCTTCAATCGTTCTGTCAGCATTCGATCACTCATCTCAGGAATGATGTCTTTTATTTCCTTAAACCTTTTGCTTCCACTAAGCAATACACGAATAATCAACCCCGTCCACCGCTTACCGATTAGTTCAAAAGCGGCTTCGAATTTGGGGCATAGCTGCAATTCCTTCATGATATCCCTCCCTTAAATTAATTTATCATAGTTACTTGACAAAAGTAAGTAAATCCAATAATCTACTTATAGAAAGTAAGTTGATTTAATTTGATTATAAAATAAATGAAAGGAAGTGTACGGCATGAGTTTAGGTTTGCTTATTATTCGTTTAGTTGTAGGTCTTACATTTATGGGACATGGGTGCCAAAAATTGTTTGGATGGTTTGGGGGACATGGATTGAAAGGAACCGGAGGTTGGATGGAATCCATTGGAATAAGACCAGGTACCGTGATGGCTTTGTTGGCAGGATTAAGCGAACTTATTGGAGGATTTTTGTTTGCTGCAGGAGTGTTCATACCCATTGCATCCATCCTGATCGTGGGAACCATGCTGGTGGCTATTTTCAAAGTCCATGGACAAAATGGCTACTGGATTACCAACAATGGTTTTGAATATAACTTTGTCCTCATTGCGGTTGCAATCGGCATCGGTTTGGTCGGTGGGGGCGACTACACGATCGAATTATTGTGGAAATAAAATTAAACAATAGTCTTATAAAGCAGAAGCAAATCATGATTAATAATCTATCCCGCTGAATCACGATTCACATCGAACCACGTGTGGTTAATAAATAATTTCAGATTTCCATTTACTGCAATTATGACCTAAATAACATTATCTGTTGAACAGCTATATATCTGTAGAACATGCCGTGTAGTAGTTCGTTATTATGTTATTGGACAATTAATAGTTTAATAAACACAAGCTGTCAGCCTGGCACATGTATACCAGGCTGACAGCTTTCTTGTTGCGGCCTGTATCTGCTCGTTATGAAATGAGATTTACCTATCTCGTGCGATTGACACACTCCTGATTAAGTCCAGTCTTAATGTGAGCATTATTTTTTCAAAGTATTTTTTGGTTTTTGATACAAACTCATTTATAGTAAAAATAAATTTGCGATACTAGTCGTAATCATACGATTGGAATCTCAATTATGTCTTTATATTTTTATCTTGAAATGTATTCCCATCCATATATATACTGAGAATCCATCTGGAAGCCGACCTCAAATGGTTGCAAAGTCTGGAAGAAGAAAGATTATGACCCGCAGCCTAACCCTTTACTTCAGCTTGGGAGGTTCAACATGAAAAAAGGAAGCAAGAAAAAACGGATAACGCTGATCGTGCTTGCTATTTTTCTCGCCTTCATTTATGTGAACAACAGTTCCCTTCTGACCGATCCGCCGAACAAGCGACCACTCCTTCTTGCCCATCGCGGATTGGCCCAAACCTTTGATATGAACGGGATCACCGATGAGACATGCACGGCAAAGCGTATTTACCGGCCGGAGCATCCGTATCTGGAAAACACGATTCCTTCGATGCGTGCCGCCTTTGAGGCTGGAGCCGATATCGTGGAATTTGACATCCATCCGACCAAAGATGGGAAATTTGCTGTCTTTCATGACTGGACGCTAGACTGCCGCACCAACGGGAAAGGAGTGACGCGCGATCACACCATGGCTGAGCTCAAAAAATTGGACATTGGCTATGGATACACAGCTGATGGCGGAAAAACCTATCCTTTCCGTGGCAAAGGTGTCGGACTAATGCCGTCGATGGATGAAGTGTTGAAAACATTTCCACAAGAGGAATTCTTGATTCACGTGAAGAGTGATGATCCTGAAGAAGGTGCACTGCTGGCCGCGTACTTGTCCCACCTGCCTCCGAAGCGGCTAAGCAAACTGACTGTCTATGGTGGCGATAAACCCATTGCCGCGTTGGAAGAACGGTTGCCGCAGATCCGCACCATGTCCAAAGCGTCGATGAAAAAATGCCTGATTCCTTACATCGCTCTTGGATGGACGGGATGGGTTCCAAGCGCCTGCGAACGAACCCAGCTCCACATTCCCGAAAAAATTGGCCCTTGGTTGTGGGGATGGCCCCATCGATTCGTTTCCCGGATGGAAGCGGTGGATACCCGTGTCGTGATCGTCGGGGGTTCTGGAGATTTTTCGACCGGTTTTGACACCCTTTCCGACCTGAAGCGCCTTCCTCCCCGCTTCTCTGGTATCATTTGGACCAACCGGATCGACCGTATAGCTCCCGAGTTCAAGCTGGAGGAAAAGAACCAACCATAGGCCTTTCATTTTTGCCATGAACAAGAGTGTCGGATCCATTTTACCTTAGTGGACATACCGTGTTGGATAAGGTTCAGATAGTATACCAATCTTTATAGATTTCTTGAACCAGAATAAAAAAGAGCGGCATGTATGCTGCTCTTTTTTACATAATTGTGTAATCTGGCTGAATAAGATGGCAGTAAGCATCTTTTGTCAGCTCTCAGTTTGGGAAGCGTTGTCTAGGAGGAAAAGTATGTCAAATTACGCATTCCCGCGGTTATCATCTGATCAAATGATTTCGATCATCAGAAATGGACTTAAAAAAACCAAAATTCCCAAGAAGATCATCATTATTGGCGCAGGGATGGCAGGACTAGTCTCGGCCTCTTTGCTTAAACAAGCTGGACACCATGTGACAATTCTTGAAGCTTCAGAAAGAGTCGGGGGACGTGTCTATACGTTGCGATCCGATTTTAGGGATGGGCAGTATCTTGAGGCTGGGGCGATGCGTATTCCTGACACTCATTTTTTGACTTTGGAATATATAAGAAAATTCCGTCTCCCGGTTAACAGGTTCATCAACACGACTCCTAACGACATTATCTATGTTAGAGGAATCAAAACCCGTTTAAAGATATATGAAAAAAACCCTGACATTTTAGGCTTTCCAGTAGCCCCACATGAAAGGGGTAAAACCGCTACGCAGTTACTTCAATATGCAATAAAGCCCGTGACAGATTTTATTAAACAAAATCCGCGGAGAAATTGGCCTTTGGTCATAAAAGAATTTGATAAATACTCGATGGACGCTTATTTGAGATATAACCCGTTTGGAACCACGTTATCTACGGGTGCCATTGACATGCTTAAAGCACTTCTTTTACTGGAAGGATTTCCGGAGCTTTCTTTCCTGGAACTGTTAAAAGAAGCATTAAATATGTTTGACCCTAATATTGGATTCTATGAGATCACAGGCGGTAACGACCAACTTCCTAAAGCATTTCTCTCTCAATTGAAAGATGATATCCAGTACGGACAAAAAGTGACAAAAATTGTGCAGCACAATAACCAGGTAACCATTCATTCTGTCCAAACTAAAATCTTGGAGCCATTTCAAATCACCGGTGACCTTGCGATTATAACCATACCTTTTACAGTCTTGCAATTTGTGAAAGTTGAACCACGTGACTCTTTTTCTGAAAACAAATGGAAGGCGATTCGGGAACTTCATTATGTGGGCTCTACGAAGATCGGCATCCAGTTTAAAAGCAGGTTCTGGGAAAGGGAAGGCATGTATGGTGGGAAAACTATTTCTGATCTCCCTATTACATATACTCATTACCCAAGCCATGACCTAGGCGCATCAGGGCCGGGTGTTGTTTTGGCCAGTTATACATGGGAGAATGATGCTATACCTTGGGACAGTTTGAGAGATGAAGATCGCTGGATAAATGCATTAAAAAATTTGGCAGTTATCCATGGTAAACAGGTCTATCGTGAGTTTCTGACAGGAGCGAGCCACAGTTGGATTCAATATCCATATTCTGCTGGAGCTTTCACGATGTTTAAACCAGAACAGGCAACAGAACTGGGTCCCTATATTTCCACTCCTGAAGGAAGAGTTCATTTTGCTGGTGAACATGCTTCATCTAACCACGGTTGGATCCAAGGTGCAATCGAGTCTGGAATACATGTTGCACATGAAGTCAATGACTTACCCAGAACTTTCTTTCATTCCTAATCACCTCTTCACAATAAAATCCATTCAGATAGCAAAACGCCGGCCGAATAACTCCGACGGCCAGCGTTTTGCCCTTCCTTATGATCTTGCAGGAGCTGTTGAATGTTCGCCTTTCCGTTTTCCCCATGGCTTGATGACTGAAATGATCACCATGGACACCATGGCCAAAATGTTGAAAAATCCAGCCACCAACAATTGGTTGCGCCGCATGATGAATTCCTGATAACCGAGAGCGGATGCCCCATGTTTTTCCGCGATGGCCACCACCTCGCTGAGCCAATCGGACAGAAAGAAGATGCCCATCAGGATGATGAGGATGGTCAGCACTTCTTTGATAATCACCCAATAATATCGGGTCACACCCCAATGGGTCCAGATGGACAAGATGAATCCGGTCACCAAAGTGCCAATGGCAGGAAATTTGATCAAGGTGTCATCAATGAGATGAATGAGGGTATACGTTTGCGCCAAGTCATGCTTTTGCCCGTTCATTATCGCCCATAATCCAAGCAAAAACATGCATAAAGCACCACCCAGCCAGGCAGTGAAAAAGACAATATGGGCAATGAGGAACCACTGCTTTTGTCGAATGGATAAACGCTTTGACACGTTTCACGCCTGCTACTAAAAACATAGAAAAATATCCCTATGTCTAGAAAATTCCTGTTTCAACGTGTCCGATTTCGTACTTCCAGGGAAGATACTACTTTCGTTTGATATAACACTCCACAGGCGTAAATTCCCGGCTAGCCACCGGTACATATACATGATTTCGTTATGTGATCATCATGTATGAGTTTTAGACTTGGTTTTCGTCTTAGGATATTTATTTCTATGCTTTGTAGCAGTTTCCTCCTCTCAAATTTAAAATAATTAAGGTTTTTTCCATATTTATCTACATTTGACTATATTTCTAGAGACTGTTAACTGCCTCCTTTTGGTATTTGATGCTGTTGGTTGATGAGGCTTTTTTAAGTTTATTTGTTTGTATTGCAAACAAGTTTAAATAATTGACAGCCCTGGAATTCGTTACTCCGGTTGATTTTTTGTCTCTCTTCCGGCCATAAACGGCGACGAAATGCCTTCGTATGATAGATGGAGAGTCATGCCCACTCTGGCATGGTCCAAGTTATGGCAATGATCCATCCAGATGCCGGGGTTGTTGGCTCGGAAAGCAACTTCGTACGATTTGCCTGGAGCCACATTCAACGTATCGACCCACCATGGGCTTCCAGTGACAGGCTTTCCGTTTTTGGACAGCACGAGCATGTGATGGCCGTGCAGATGCATCGGGTGATCCATCCCGCTGCGGTTGATGAACGTCGTTTTCACCCATTCTCCTTCTTTCACCATCAGCATGGGCGTTTCCGGGAACACTTTTCCGTTGATGAGCCACAAGGCATTAAAGCGCCCATCGTAAAAGCCCATCTTGTTGTCAAACACCATGGTATACTCACGATCAAAGGAATGCGGGGTATTTGTGCCTGGTTTCGGCTTTCCATATAGGGCTGGATCAAATGGTTTCAGGTCTTTGGGTACCTTTGGCACTTCCCCTTTCCCATCTGGGCTGAGCAATAATCCTGCGGAAGAGGGGTTGTACTCCCTCGAACCAGTCAAAAACACCGGATGGTTCGGCATCGTAAACCGTATATCATAGCGGCCCCCAGCGGCCAATTTCAATTCTTGGTTGGCGATTGTGTTTGGTTGGTGGACATCATTCCCATCGATCGCCACCACTTGGAAAGGAGCGCCAATAAGTACAAATTGCATGGGCAAATTCGACGTGTTTGCCAAACGTAAACGAACTTTCGTTCCCTGTTTCACGATTTGCCTTTTGACGGTATCCGCATCATTAAAAGCGAACACTTCCCCTTGCCCTGTTTTCCATTGGTGACCGAGAACTGTGATTTCTTTCTCTTCAGCCAGCGGTTTCTTCGGTTCCACGACCAGATAGCCAAAAAGTCCTTTCTCCACTTGCAAATCGGACTGCTGGTGCGAATGATACCAGTAGGTTCCCACCTGATTTACCCGGAAGCGGTACACATACCGTTCATTGGGTTGGACAGCATCTTGCGTGACTCCTGCCACCCCATCTTCCCTGTTTGGAACGTTGAGGCCGTGCCAATGAATGGTAACACCTTCCTGAATGTCTTTGTTAATCAAGGTGACTTCCACCAGTTCCCCTTCCCGCATGCGAAGTTCCGGTCCTGGGATTTGTCCGTTGAATGTCCATGCGTCCACCACCTTTCCGGAAATGAGCCGTACCTTTTTCTTTTGGGCGACAAGCGTGAAGCGGCGATCTGGATGACCCGACGGGCCTTTCAATTCCGTCACGGAAATGTTTTTTTCGTTTCCAGAGGCGTGATGGGCATGGTGAACACCATGTCCCTCGGTTGTTTGGTCTCCGAAATCTACATTTTTATGATCCATCATGCTGAACCGGTCAGGTAGGCGACTTTGTTCCATATTCAAGAAAAACCATCCCAAACTGACGACGATGACAATGACTGCCACAGAAATTTTTCGCATGATCCGCACGAGCCAACTGGGCTTGACAAACGATTGCATTTGGTAACGTTTTTTCTGCATCAGCCAGATTGTGATAACGAACAGCACAAAAATCACTCCATCATACAACCAGGAAACCGGCAAAACGATCGTATTCCAATAACTGAAAAACGAACCCAAGACGGCTGCCCGCACCGGCACGACAAACACCGGATTCGCCGCACTCAGGCGGAGCTCCTGGAAATCTGCAAGCGAATCTTCTTTACTGTTCGCGATCCGGTTCAATGTGGGCAAGGTATATGCCAAAGTAAAAGCCACAGGTAGCAAGAGGGGAAGCAAAACGGTCCAAACCTTTTCCGCAACCAATTTCCATCCCAACATTCCCCCTTCCAGTGTAACCATCCCGGCGTGAATCAGGACAATGAATAAGATGAGAATATACAGGATCCTCGCCCGCTTGGCCTTTTTCCGAAAGGTCCGTTCTTCCGAATGGTACGGAAGATTCTTGATCATACGCGCGTTCCAAATGAACAAAATCCACAAGAGAAACGCCACGACAGTTTCTGTATAGCTGAGCAGCATCAGGAACATCTTCCTCTACCTCCTCCCTCCTTCAAAAGTAAAGAAAAAACAGTTTTCCCCAAACGAACTGGAGGGAGATTTTCTTCTACGACTCTGGTAGGAGAAGGATTCCGACCAAAAAATAAAAAAGGCGCCCTTTTAGGCACCCTCTTCCGCCTAGTCCACCAACTTGTTCCGGTGAGCATAGACGGCCGCTTGCGTGCGGTCATCCACCTGCAGTTTGTCCAAGATGTGGGTGATGTGTGTTTTGACCGTGCGGATGGAAATAAACAAGGCATCGGCGATTTCCTGGTTGGTTTTCCCTTCAGCGACCAACTTCAAGATTTGCATCTCCCTTGCAGTCAGCGCCTCATGCGGCTTGGCTTCATCCGTGCGCCGCATCCGAGACAGGACTTTTCCTGTCACTTCCGCTTCCAGCACGGGTTGCCCCTTCATCGCCTGCCGAATCGCGTCAGCAATTTCCTGCGCTTTGGACGTTTTGAGCAAATAACTGAAAGCCCCCGCTTCCAGCGCCGGATACACCTTCTCATCGTCGATAAAACTTGTCAGCACGATCACTTTCGGGGCATCCGGCCGGCGACAGATTTCCCTGGTCGCCTCAATCCCATCCATTTCATTCATCACCAAATCCATCAGGACCACATCCGGCTTTGTTTCCCGTGAAAGTCGAACCGCTTCTTTTCCATTGGCCGCTTCCGCCACCACTTCAAAGTCCGGCTGGGTCTTCAAATAAGTGGCCAGGCCAATCCGAACCATTTCATGGTCATCTACAATCATGACGCGAATCATTCCACCCACTCCCTTTCGATGATCGGTACTTTCACGACGATTTGGGTTCCTTTGCCGGGTAACGAAAAAATCTCCCCCACCCCGCCAATTTCGGTGGCCCGCTCTTGGATGGAGGAAAGCCCCACCGTGGATGTTTTCATCTTGCTGGTGTCGAATCCGATACCATTGTCGATGATCTTCAGCATGATTTGTTTATTGGCATGGAGCAGTTTCACCGTCACCGAAGTCGCCTGCGAGTGGCGCAACACATTGGCCAAGCCCTCCTGGGCGATTCGAAACAGATGGTCTTCGATCCCTTTGGGAAGACGCTGGATGGATTCATCGATTTCCCACTCGACATGGATCGGATGTTTGGCTTGAAAATCAGCCAGGAGCTCTGTCAAGGCTTCAGGCAAACTCCTCCCTTCCAAGGTGACCGGGCGCAAATGAAGTAGCAAGGCGCGCATTTCCCCTAATGCATTCCGGGCCATTTTTTCGATCAGGGCCACTTGGTCAGTCAATGCGGCTGGAACGGCGTTATTTTGTTCCAGCAAGGCCGCTGTCACCATGGAAATGGCAAACAGTTGTTGGCTCACTGCATCATGGAGCTCCCGCGCCAGGCGTTGCCGTTCCTCAAACACAGCTTTTTCCGTCGCCAGTTTCTGCAGGGAAAAAACCTGTTTCTCTATACGTTCAGCCATCCGATTCAATGATTGCCCGATCAAGCCGATTTCATCTTCTTCCAAAGGCGGTACCCGATAAGAAAAATGCCCCCCTTCAAATTTCAAAATGGCTTCGTCCAACCGTTCCAACCGCTTTTTGAGCCTTTTTCCATAATAGTAGCCGAACCATGTCCCAAACCACAGGGTATACACTAGCAAGGGGAAGATCAATGGGATGTTGAGAAATTCCACCGACATCAGGACGGACAATTTCAACTGAAAGTGGACACTGATCAAAAACACGATCAAAAGAGAGGAAAAAAGCGAAACCGCCACAGAAAAGAGCATGATTTTCCACTGGATATTGAGCCCTTTCTTTTTCATAGACATCTCACACTCACATCACCAAACAAAACGGAAACCAATATTTTGACTTTTCTTTTGCTCATGGCGTAGCCTGGTGTCTCTGTCTCCAGATGTGGGCGAAAACCTCTTGCCTCCCGTCCCAGCACTTCCAGTTTGCCCAAAGTCACCGAAGCGTCCACAGAGACTTCCAGATCATAAGGAAGATAAATGTTCACATCCCCAATCCAACCGCTGATCATGATCTGCTTTTCGCCTTCGGAGATCATCGCTTTAGTCAGGTCCAGCTTCACATCGGTGAATCCATGGGAAATCTGCAAGTCCTGGAGCTCATAGTTCGATTCGAGCCGATGAAATTTGCCGATCCACTGTTTGTTGCGGTCGCGGTTCTTGCTTCCGCTGCGAAAAAGGTGAAACCCGACAAAGAAGAATAGGAGCGAAAACAGCAAGCCAAACGCGTTGACTTGCATGAACAATTGAAGCAACAAGGCCAACAGAATGACACCTAGAAAACAGGATAGCCGAATATATTTTCTTTTTTGCAACCGCCGCACACACTCTCCCCCCCTTTCTAATGCAAATCTATTTGCCCGCTGGAAACCTTGAGTTTGACTGGAAATTTTCCCGAACCGACCGTTCCCTTGAGCACATCATCTCCCCTTATGGTCGCCTGTAAACCAGGCAAATCGCTCTTGATTACACCTCTTTGGATCCGCGCCTCCAACCGGAAGTCGGCATCTTGCGGCATATCGATGGTGCCGTGCCCTGCGCTGATCTCCATTTGGACAGGCCCTGTCAATTGATCAATCTGCGCTTTCAAATGCCCCAATGAAATCGACGCATCAAACCCTCCCGCAAAACGATTCAATTTCACTTGTCCTGATTCCACCTTGAAAGTTGCCTGCCGGGTTTGAAGCCCTTCCACCACCAATTGCCCTGATGAGCATTGGTAACTGAATCGGGAAGCATGGACATTTTTCACTCGAGCCTGACCGGACCCGATCTCCAACCGAATTTGATCCCATATCGAATGGGATTGATCAGCAGGAGAGGCCAACATTACATTTCCAGAGGTGAGACGAATATCCAAACGGGACAGCCGATCTTGCGGCAGGCGCACCACAAATGACCTTCCACGATTCGAAAGAAAGTCCGAAAACGAAGGCGTGATGTCCATTTGCAAGACAGACCCGCTTCGCTGAACTACGAACGGTTCATTCCATCTGGCTTCCACTTCCACACGAATGTCTTTGCGCCGTTCGGGTACCAAGCGGAGATATGTATACCCCGCCTCGATTTGCAACGTTTTCACGTCTTGAACATCAAACGTCCGCACTTCGGTACGAAGCGGAAATAACCATTCCCCCATTTTGCTATGCATGAGCGTGACAAGTATTAAAACAACTCCGATTCCCATCATCATGAGTCCCAACACTTTTTTCATAACCATCCGCCTTTAAAAGAAACTACCTCAAACATAATGGAAATGGCTTGCGTGATAGAACATTCCATGGTTGGATTCTGATCTCCTACTCCAGTCGGATCTCCTTATCCAAAAGGGTTAGCAAGCCCTTATTCCCCATCTCCACAAATGATAATATAAGATAAGGTCAGAACTCATCCTATTTCCTTGAAAGGATGGTAAGATGCGCTGTACTTGTGGAATTGAATCGAGAGAAAAATGCCAATCCATCCAACATGCAATCATTATGAAAGAAGTGGAAACCATTCGAAACTACTCCCTGCATCGATTGAGAGTGGATGCCTATTGCCTTCAACATCCGGATATCCATTTGGTTTCCGCCAAATCCTTCGCCGCGCATCTGCTTGGCATGTGCATCGCCATGGAATTTAACAGTGCCCCCGCCTTGTATCAGGTGATCCAGAAATGGGGTTATGGCAAAGGCGATTTGGAAAAACCGCCGATGCTCTCCTCTTTTGGTGATTTGACCATTGAGCACCTGCTGGATGCCCATGACGCCGATGAATACGCCTTGCGAGTACGGGAATATGCGGCAAGTGTTTGGAATGCCTACGAGGTGTACCATGGCTTGGCCCGCGACTGGCTCCAAAAAGCAAAAGCAACGGTTTTTCGCTGAAGAAGAGAAAGGGAACAGTCTTCGTATCCAACTGTTCCCTTTCATCATGGATATATACTTTACCGAAATACACCCGGATCGGATGCGCCACCACTTTAACTATTAAAAAAGCTGCCCCTATTAAAAAGGCAGCTCTCATGTTTGGCTACAGGGATCAAGGCTCATAGATCATTTTTCGTGTCATACCGCCATCGATTACGATATTGGATCCAGTGATAAAATCATTTTGGTCAGCGGTCAGGAACAAACATGCATTGGCGATATCTTCAGGCTTCCCGACACGTCCAGCCGGATGCTGCTTATGGTCAATTTCCCTTAATTGTGAATAGTCCCCTGTTTCAATCCAACCAGGACTGATGGCATTGACGCGAATCCGATCAGGACTTAAAGAAACTGCCAAAGCATGGGTAAGTGCCAATATTCCGCCTTTGGAAGCCGCATAGGCTTCTGTATCAGGTTCTGACATCAACGCTCGGGTCGAAGCAATGTTGACGATAGCACCTCCGCCCTTCTTTTTCATGATTTTAGCCGCTTCCCGCGAGCATAAAAAGACACCTCGCAGGTTGACATTCAAAATGTGATCCCATTCTTCTACTGTCAGCTCATAAGGAGATTTCCAATAGCTAATTCCTGCATTATTGATTAATATATCGAGACGACCATACCGATCTTCTGTATTTTGCATTAAGGAAACAATCTCGTCTGGCTGACCAACATCCACTACCTGAATAAACGGCTCTCTTCCGATGCTCCGGATAAGATCTGCTGTTTTTTGACTATCTTCTGCATTCCGGTCGGCAATGATTACGTTTGCTCCATGTTTTGCATATGTCACAGCAATGCACTGGCCGATTCCTCGACCTGCTCCAGTTACAATAACGACTTTATCTGCAAAGTTCATAACTGCCTCCTTGAGTTGAAAAATTCTTTCATTATACAAGTATACAAGTGGGATAGTAAAATTGAAAACCATGATCCAGCATTGAGAAAGACTGTGATGAGTTTCATGTAGCAGATCGGAACCTTAGGAGACAGAAATTGCGAACTGCCGAGAAAAATAGTGATTGACAGAAGAATTCCATATCGTTTTAATCTTAGATAGAAAAAGCTCCGGAGGTGGTTACCGATGAAACGAAAATGGTTTTTTATTAGTGCTATTATGACATCATTACTGCTAAGTGGCATTGACTCTTGTGCTGCTCTCATAGAGTCTTGTTCCTTAGATTCTTCCCAAATCAAAGACAAAGCTAGAGATTTTCTCTCTTGCAAAAGAAAAACGGAAGCCCCACTAATAACATAGGCTTCCGTTTGTTTTATTGTCCTATGTGTGTTAAATCGATACTACGATCTATCTTTATTAGGATGCTGGGCTTGATTACACAGTACAACAGCACAGCTTTCTTTTACTGAGCAAGCGGCACATTTGCTTTGTTTTGTTTTTTGAAAATAGCGGTAAAGAACCCAACCAGAATAACCAAAAATCAGAGTCCCAAGTAGAAAGTTAATCACCATTTGCCAGTCCTCCCTAGTGGAAGCCAAGAAGTTTGCCGCCCTGAAAAATAATAAACGAAATGAGGTAAGCAACGAAAAAAGCATATAAAACGGAAAACCAGGTCCATTTGGCTGAAGCGGTCTCTTTTTTGATTACAGCTACTGTTGCTAGACAAGGAGTATATAAAAGAATGAAGGCCATAAAACTATATGCTTGAAGCGGTGTGAAAAATTGTGGCAAGATGCCTTGTAAAGCCGCTTCATCTTGCACGGCATAAATAATATTCATGGTCGAAACGACTACTTCTTTTGCCAAAAAACCAGTAATTAAGGAGGCACCTGCTTGCCATGTCCCAAATCCCAGTGGAGTTAGCAGAGAACCAATAAAACCACCGATCAGAGCAAGAAAGCTTTGCTCCATTTTCACACCAAATCCTCCAGGTCCCATATAACCAAGTAGCCAGATTAAGACGGAACCAGCCAGAATAAACGTTCCTGCTTTTCGTACAAATCCTTTTCCTTTTTCCCACGTACTCCGTAAAAGTGAACGCCATTGCGGTGTCCGATAAGGAGGAAGTTCCACAACAAAAATTGATTCTTCATGGCGAGCGATCGTAGTTGAAAAGATTTTGGCCAAAATCAGGGCTACAACAATCCCAAGCACATAAAGAGACAAAATTATAATGGCTTGGTTTTTCTTAAAAAAAGTAGACACAAAAAGAGCGTATACCGTCAAGCGTGCTGAACAAGACATAAGTGGAGTCAAAATAATAGTAAGTAAACGTTCTTTGGGTTGTTCGATCGTACGTGCTGCCATGATTCCAGGTACGTTGCATCCAAAACCGATAATCATGGGAATAAAGGCTTTTCCATTCAACCCCACGTGTTCCATCAGTTTATCCATGACGACAGTGATTCGAGCCATATATCCTGAATCTTCGATGAAGGAGATCAGTAAAAATAGCATAAAAATTTGGGGAACGAATACAATCACTCCGCCTACGCCAGCAATGATCCCATCGACGATTAAGTCTTGCATAAATTTTGAAGCGCCAAGGGCTTGAAGCAGAGAGGTTACTCCTTCAGAAACAGGCCCCTCAATCCACTCTCCCAGTAGATCAGACAATGGGGTACCGACCCACTCAAAGGTTAATTTAAAAGTAAAATACATGAGTGCTAAAAAAATGGGTATACCTAAATATTTATTGGCGACGACTTGGTCGATTCGCTCTGTGATTGTCTTTTCCACCTGTTTGGTTTGGATGACACAGTCTTGAATGATCTGCTCAATCCATTGTCCCCGTCTGAGATGAATATATTGTGGGAGCGATTTTGCCTTTGAAGCTAGCTTTGCTTCGGTTTCTTTATATAACGTATCCAACTCTTTCCCATCAATATATTTGGCTAATGTATGACGCACAGGAGTGTTCCCTTCAAAAAATTGTATGGCTAGCCAGCGCTTGGGAAGATCCATCTCTGAAGGGAGTAAATCAATCAACTTTTCAATTGCTTCCTCAAGTATGTCTCCATAATTTACCCGGAAGGGAGTGGTTTTTTTGTTAGCTAGGTCAGGGATCTCATTGATTAGATTTTCACAACCTTCTCCAGTTCGGGCTACGATCGGAATCACTGGACAAGCGAGTTTCTTTGCCAATTTCTCATGATTGATTTGTAATCCAAGTGATTCGGCTACATCAACCATATTTAAACAAATGAGTAGAGGATTCCCATATTCCAATAATTGAAGGGTCAAATAAAGGTTTCGCTTTAATTGTGATGCATCCACTATGTTTAAGATAATAGAAACATCTTCATTTAGTAGATAGTTGGTAGCAACTCCCTCATCCTTCGAGAGAGGATTTAACGAGTAGATGCCAGGTAGGTCAACTAAAGTACCCAGATTATTTTTGAGTACGCCCATTTTCTTTTCAACAGTGACCCCTGCCCAGTTGCCAACATATTCGTATGAATCAGTAAGGATATTAAATAGTGAAGTTTTTCCTGTATTCGGATTTCCGGCAAGTGCGATATTCATCTAACTTGGCAAATAGAGTTGCCCTTCCTCCTCTCTGTCTTAGACAAATGTTACTTCGATTTTTTCAGCATCTTGTCTCCGTATCCCAATATGTTGACCATTTACTTCGATCTCGACTGGCCCACCAAAAGGGAACTTGCGAACAATTTTTACCACAGAACCTTCCAGAATATCCAAGTCTAGTAATCGTCTGTGTGTTTCCATACTCATTTGTTTTATATCTACAATCTTCCCTTTTTGACCAGCTTGTAGATTAGCTAGCAGGTAAGTTTGCATGTTATCCTGACACCTTTCAATCATTGATTGATAATAATTATCATCTTCAGCTAAATTATAGTCCAGTTGTTTATTGTTGTAAATAACATATTCTATAAAATTATAGAATTATATACAAATGAACTTTGAATATTAGCAATTTTTAAACTACCATTTGGCATGATTCGTTTCCATCTGGCCAGCTCTTTCTCGGCTTCATTCCACTTTGCCAGAAAATGATTGAATATAAAACGGCTACAGAGCATTAAAATGGTCGGATTTGCGAGGCGGTATCGAACCGCCCCTCGTCCGACGCTTGCTCTCATCCCCATAGCTAAAGCTTAGGGATTTTCTCGCTCGCAACGATATAAATCCTTTACAGCATCAAGTATCGTAGGATAATAAAATTGAAACCCATGATCCAGCAACTTTTTCGGTATTACCCGTTGCCCTTCAAGAAGCAGGACAGACAGTTCCCCGAATATGAGTTTCATCAAGGCAGCTGGTACAGGAAACCAATGTGGACGTTTCAGAATTTGTGCCACCGTACGGCCAAATTGGTCATTAGTGACTGGATTTGGTGCCGTTGCATTAACGGGCCCTTCAATATTCTCATTATTTATGCAAAACTCAATTAATCGAACCATGTCTTCAATATGTATCCATGAGAGCCATTGACGTCCACTTCCGACCCTTCCTCCCACTCCCCATTTATAGGGGAGGATCATTTTGGGATATGCCCCACCCCGATTGCCCAGTACCACTCCAATACGAAGTTTCACAGTACGGTCAATCGGAATCTGGTCAACCGCCTCTTCCCATTTTTCCACTACACTAGCCAGAAAATCAGTGATGCAGGCAGGACTATTCTCATCAAAGGTTTCTGTTTCCGAAATTCCGTAGATCGATATACCCGAAGCATTGACCAATACCTTCGGTTTTTGTCCAAGTTGACTTACTACGTGTTTTAACCTTTCAGCTACTGTCAACCGAGAACCGAGAATTCGTTCTTTCGCCGTTTTCGTCCAGCGCTGGTCAATCGATTCCCCGGCGAGATTTACAATGGCATCTACGTTTTCTAGTAATGTAGGTTGACTTTCTAACTTTTCCCAAGTAATAAATGGAACCGCTGGTTGCTGAGTGGAATTGGATGTACGGGAAATACCAACAACTTCATATCCTTTTTCTAAAAAGAATTGGGTCAATTCTTTGCCAATAAAACCGGTAGCGCCCGTAACCGCTATTTTCATGTTCCTTTTCCTCCCTATTTTTTATGATTTAACTTTTCTGTTCAATCATATCAAAATCAATCAATCAGTAGATAAAGACCACTATGAAAAGTTAAAATAGAAGAAGATACATTTGATTTAGAAAAGGAGAAACTTTGATGACATCAAAATATGCTCAAACATGGGATTTGGATGTGTTCTTCTCTGGAGGAAGTGAATCCTCTGCTTTAAAAGAAGAACTGTCCTATTTAAAGAGACATTTACCACTCATGAAAGAAAAAATTTTAACCATCAATACCAAAACGGAATTTCCAGCACAAGAAGAATGGGTTCAGGCCATTGATGAATTGCAGAACCTCACGAAACGCTTCCATGAGCTAAACTCATTTATTTCTTGTTTGGAAGCACAAAATACAAAAGATGAACAGGCAAAAATTCTAAGAAACCAAGCGAATCAGTTATATGCCGTTTATGAATCTGTCATGACAGCTTTGGAAAGTAAGCTGGCACAGATGACAGATCCATACTGGCAACAACTGATCAACAATTCGAAGATTCAGTCAGTTTCCTTTGCTCTCATGGAAAAACGGAACCAGGCTTTTGAGAAACTACCTCCAGAACAGGAAGAATTGGTTAGTGATTTAAGTGTCGATGGTTACCATGCTTGGGAACAAATGTATTATACCATTGTCGGTCGCATGCAAATCCCCTATGAAGAAAACGGAAAAACAGTTTACTTGTCTGTTGGCCAAGCAGTGAATAAATTGGCTCATCCAGATCGAAAAGTACGCCAGCAAGTATTTGAGAAATGGGAAGAAGCGTGGGAAAACCATGCACATCTTTTTGCTGAAACCATTAATCATTTATCAGGTTATCGCCTTCAGCTATATAAACATCGCCATTGGGATCATATCCTGAAAGAACCTTTGGCCAAAAACCGCATGCAAGAAAAAACACTCAATGCGATGTGGGAAGCAGTTGAAAACGGGAAATCGCGGTTAAAAGAATATCTGGAACAGAAAGCAAAAATACTCCATGTAGAGAAATTGAGTTGGTATGATCTTCAGGCTTCCTTACCAGGAAAAACAAAAACATATACATATGATGAAGCAGCCGATTTTATCATCGAACAGTTTGGTCAATTCAGTGAAGATCTAGCCGCTTTTACCCAACATGCCATAAAAAATCGATGGATTGAGGCAGAAGATCGTCCAGGGAAAAATCCTGGTGGCTTTTGCACCGGATTTCCTCAAAGCAAACAATCTCGCATTTTCATGACCTTTTCTGGAACTACGTCCAATCTATTTACCCTTGCTCATGAGCTGGGACACGCATACCACTCGTATGTGATGAAAGATTTACCAGTCCTTGTCCAAGACTATGCGATGAACGTAGCTGAAACCGCCTCTACCTTTGCCGAACTCATTGTCGTGGATGCTGCCATCAAACGTGCTAACACCAAAGAGGAAAAACTGATTTTGCTGGATGAAAAACTGAAATCGACAGTTGCTTTCTTCATGGATATTCATAGTCGCTTTTTATTTGAAAAACGCTTCTATGAAGAAAGAAAACAAGGAGCATTAAGCAGTTCAAGACTATGCGAATTGATGACCGAAGCTCAGAAAGAGGGTTTTGCAAATGCTCTAGCAGAATATCATCCACATTTCTGGGCTTCGAAATTGCATTTCTATGGTACAGATGTGCCGTTTTACAATTTTCCCTATACGTTTGGCTATCTATTTAGTGCAGGTATTTACGCACGATCACAAGAAGAAGGGCCTTCGTTTGCAGAAAAATATGTTCACTTGCTACGCGATACAGGTAGAATGACCGTCGAAGAGCTGGCTTCTCGTCATTTAGGTGTAGACTTGACCAAACCGGACTTTTGGCAAGAGGCAGTAAACTTGGCATTAAAAGATGTGGAAGAGTTTTTAAAGCTTGTTAAATAACAATTATCCTTGACTATATCTTTGTTCAAAATAGCTCTGTTTTTTGTTCCACTAGTGACTTCAAACAATCCCACCCATGTAAAAAGCTGGCCAGAATAAGGTCAGCTTTTTAAATGAAATTATTTGTTCCTATACATATATATACCATTTGCTTTTGCGACTAATGTATTTTGATCATTATAGATCAGGCACTCCGCATGGATCAATCTCTTACCTTTTTTAAATACGCGAGCATCAGCCAGCAAAAATTCTCCTTTGGCAGGACTTAAAAAAGATACTTTCAGGTCTACTGTCACTGCTGTTTGAACACCACTGGGATCTGCTTCTGGAACATTGCACATGGCAACATCGGCAAGGGAAGATATAATCCCACCATGAACAACGCCTAAACTGTTCAAATACAAAGGTTTTAAAGGCAAATAAATTTTAATTTGATTGTCACTTATTCTTTCATACTGTAAACCCAGGAATTCATCAAATGGTTGTTTGATAAACATAGTGTTCCCTACTTTCGCCCTATTTTCATATCTTATTATATATTAAATTTTTATAGTATAAGTAGGTTATATTGATGATGAATTCCTATCGGCCTGATCGGCAGCTCTCCACTGATCCAATGCATTTTTCGCCAATGTTGCAAAAAACTGCGCACTGACCGTTAGTGCCCTTTCATCTACATCGAATGCTGGATGATGCCATTCGTGAGGACCGGAAACACCCATAAACACAAAGGAACCTGGGATTTCCCGTTGATAATAGGCGAAATCTTCTCCGGCGGGAGAGGGTACAGGCGTAACTACATTTAAACCTAGTTGAACGGCCGTTTTAATAGTCAGTTCAGTCAGTACCTCATCGTTTTGAACGGAAGGTGGCCCCGGGTACCAGTGCAAAGTCGCCTTGGCTCCGTAAGCATCTGCGACTCCTTCAACAATACGGGAAATGTGACCGGGGATTTGGAACCGCACGTCTTCTTGAAAGGTGCGAACCGTTCCTTCAAGGATTGCTTTATCCGGAATCACGTTCCATGTGCTCCCACTTTGAATCCGGGTTACACTGATTACAGCGTTATTCAAGGAACTGATATTTCTGCTTACAATTGTTTGCAGCGCTGTGACTATGTGTGATGCCGTTACAATCGGATCAATGCCGGCATCCGGTACGGCCGCATGCGTTCCGAGACCTTCCACTTCAATTTGAAACCCGTCGACCCCTGCCATTAATACTCCTGATTTGATTCCTACCGTTCCTACAGCCAAATCCGGTTTATTGTGCATTCCAAAAATGGCTTGAACTCCTTCCAGCGCACCGCTTTCCAAAATCCGTTTCGCCCCTGCTCCTTTTTCTTCCGCTGGCTGGAAAACAAGACGCACGGCTCCTTTTAATTCCTTTTCTTTATGTTTTAACAAATAAGCAGCTCCAAGAATGGACGCAGTATGAAAATCATGTCCGCAGGCATGCATTTTGCCGGGGATTCGGGAAGCGAATGCAAGTCCCGTTTCTTCGTGGATCGGCAAAGCGTCAATATCCGCCCGCAACGCAATCGTCGGTCCTTCCTCTTTCCCTTTCACTTCCGCAATAACTCCGGTTTTCAAAGGAATATCGTAGATAATCTCGATTCCTGCTTCTTCCAACCATCCACGAATAAACCGCGTCGTTTCAAATTCTTCATTTGATAATTCTGGATTTTGGTGAAGATGACGGCGAATTGCAATTAACTCTGCTTCTAAATCCACTATATTTTCAACCATCCCGTTTCCCATTCGCTCTCCTCCTTTCGCTCGCTCTTCATCCACCTTTAAGTTAAACGATTTTTATACCCTGTTATCTCTTTGTGTGAACTTCCGTAAACGCTTCTTTGAGAAGTTCAATAGAACGAATCCGTTTTGAAAAATCCTGAATTGCCGACGTGACAATAAATTCCTCCACGCCATATCTTTTCTGTGCTTCCAACAGTTTTTGACGTACAGTTTCTTTTGATCCACAAATGATATTGGCTTTTTTGATTTCAATCGTGTAATTCTCTTCAGATTGCCTTCCGTATTCTTCTGCATGTTCCACACTGCCAACGGTTAACGTATTGCCACTTTCCAGGTGAATTTTGACGAGCTTCTGTTCTCCTGCCAATTCTTTGGCTTCCTGATCCGTATCCGCCACGATAACGGAAAGCGCAAGAATCGCTTGTGGTTGTGCACCTTTGTCTGTATTAAAATGGTTCCGGTATGTGACAAAAGATTCATCAGCAACGGATTCATCGCTGTTAATAAATTGAGCAAACACATAAGGAAGTCCAAGCTTTGCAGCCAATTCCGCACTGGAAACACTCGTTCCGAGCAGATAGATTTCGGCCGGTTGCTGAGGAATGGGGGTGGCGCGCAAACCAGCAAGCGGATGATTTTCATCCAAGCGATCTTGTATAAATTGTTCCAATTCGATGATTTTATCTGATAGCGATTGCGACCCGTGGACAGCCCTTTGTTGCAAAGCTTTAGTCGAACGGGGAAGTCCTCCTGGCGCTCTTCCGATGCCCAGATCGACCCGTCCCGGAGCCAGAGAGGCCAGGACATTAAAATTTTCCGCTACTTTATACGGACTGTAATGCTGCAGCATAACGCCACCCGATCCAATTCGGATGCGTCTGGTTTTTGCTAGTAAATACGCAATTAACACTTCCGGGGAAGATCCAGCCAGTTGATCGGAGTCGTGATGTTCAGACACCCAGAAACGATGGTAGCCCAGCTCTTCCGCTTTTTGAGCAAGTTCGACGGTATGTTGGAAAGCTTTCGTTGCTGTTTCTCCTTCAAATATCGGGCTCTGATCCAAGATACTCAACTTGATTCCCATCGTCTTTCCCTGCTACTAAAAACATAGAAAAATATCCCTATGTCTAGAGTTTTCCTGCTTCAACGTGTCCGATTTCGTACTTCCAAGGAAGATACTACTTTCGTTTGCTGTAACACTCCACAGGCGTAAATTCCCGACTAGCCATCGGTACATATATGTAGGTTAGTTAGGTTAACACTACATATTCTTTCGCTTGCATAAGGTTCATGGCTGCATTTAAGTCTCGATCCAAGGTATGACCACAAGATTCACACTGAAATATTCGCTCAGACAGAGAAAGCTTCTCCTTCTTGTGACCACAACTGGAACAAAGTTTACTAGATGGATAGAATGGGTTTACCTCTCTTAATTCAATTCCTAATTTGGTGCACATATTCAGCAGCTTCATCTTTAAGTCATAGAAACCTTGATCAGCGATTGATTTACTTAAATGCCTGTTCTTCATCATGCCTTGAACATTTAACTTTTCGATGGTGATATAAGATGGCTTGGCTTTCGCAATCATACTCACCACAAAGGCACGATAGGCTTCTCTCATACGTGCAAGCCTGGCATGAAGCTTTTGTACTCTGAGGATATTTTTGCGTATGTTACTTCCGCTTTTAGTAGCAGTTGTTTCACCTCTCTTTTTTCTAAATTCGTATTTTCGAGATAACGCACGTTGTTCACGCTTTAGACGTTTCTCTGTACGTTTGATTGCAGAAGATCTGTTTATGTTTTTAAATACTTGACCATTGCTTAAGACTGCAAAATGCTTGATTCCAAGATCCATCCCGATGCCTTCAACGTAGGAGTGTTTTTCCTTTGATTCAGAGGTAGAAACCTCTACCAACACAGAAATATAGAAACGATCTGCCTGTTGAGTCAGTGTGCAGCTTTTCACCTTTCCTGTGGTGGGGATGTAACCTTTTTCTTTTAACCGCACCCATCCAAGCGTAGGTATTTTGATTCGATGCCGTTCTACAATCAAGTCGCCTTTATTATTTTTAGGGAAATAAACCTTTACATCCTGGTTCTTTTTCTTCTTGAAACGAGGTCTCCTGGATTGTCCCTTGAAGAAACGTTTAAAGGCGGTTTCTGCATTCATGATCGCTTTTTTCCTTGCTTTACTCCCGCAGATTTTAATCCATGGATATTGCTTGGATAGTTCATGATTAACGTATTTGTCAAAATCATAACCCGATATGAATGTTTCGCCCTGCTCATATCGTGCAAAGTTGTATCCAAGATACTGATTGTAGAGAAAACGGCATATACCCATGCTTTGAACGATTTTTGTAATCTGTTCTGGAGTAGGGTTCAGTTCAGTCTTGTATGCTTTTAACATCTTGATCTTCCTTTAGTTTTTTCTTGTATTTACGTAGCCCGTAAATACGAGAGGAAAAAACATGAATAATTGAAATCAAATCCTGTACTAATTCCTGTTCAGGAGATCGTTTCTCATTATGCACAACTACAACCTCTACTCCCAATCCTTTTAAGAATCTTTTAAACCATTCATATCCAAACCGAACAAAGCGATCCTTGTGTGCGATGATGATGCGTGATATTTTTTGTCTTTGTGCTTCTTCCAACAACTGATTCCACTTTTTACGGTTATAGTTCAAACCACTTCCTACGTCTTCAATTACTTCATCAACAATCCAACCTTTAGCATTAGGGAAAACCTTCAAAAAATCTACTTAAAATTTGCTAAGTCATCCATTTGACCACGATTTGATACTCGGGTATAGATTACTGTCTTACCTGTGATTTCTTCACTAGAAGATGCCCCAATATAGTCTAAATACTGACTATGCGTATAATACCTCCTGTTAGTTGGGGTTCGGTAAGACTTTAATATACCTTTTTTATCCCAATTTTGAAGGGTCTTAACAGTAACTCCTAACAACTCACTCATTTGTTTTGGTGAACTTTTCCATATATTCATCATACAACATTTTTATACATTTTTCATTATTTTTATATAAATTAGTTAACTGTTTTTATCTCCTTATGTTTCCTACTTCGGTTATATGGAATATCTCCATTCTGGAGTGATTCGCTTCAAGAACTGTTTCGTGCGTTCTTCTTTAGGAGCATGGAATATCTCATTCGGTTTGCCTTCCTCTACAACCACTCCATTGTCCATAAAAACAACATGATCGGATATATCCCGGGCAAAGCCCATCTCGTGCGTCACCACGATCATGGTAATGCCTTCGCGGGCAATTTTCTGGATCACCGACAGTACTTCTCCAACCAATTCAGGATCCAGCGCGGACGTAGGTTCGTCAAAGAGAATGACCTCAGGGTTTAACGCAAGCGCTCGGGCGATGCCTACCCGCTGCTGCTGGCCACCGGACAATTGACTTGGATACATATCAATTTGTTGGGACAGACCGACTTTCTCCAATATTTGCAAACTTCTCTCTTTTGCGCGTTCCACGGGCCATTTTTGGACAACGACGAGTCCCTCCATGACGTTTTCCAGTACGGTTTTATGTTTGAACAGGTTATAATGCTGAAATACCATGGCTGTTTTTCTGCGTAGCGCCAAAATTTCTTTTTTGGTTGCGCGGTGGCAATCGACGGAAAGATCGCCAATGGTAATGGCGCCGCTATCGGCCCGTTCCAGAAAATTGATGCATCGAAGCAAGGTCGTTTTCCCTGATCCACTGGGACCAAGAATAACCACGACCTCGCCTTTTTCAACGGTTAAATCAATTCCTTTAAGGACCATTTGCTTTCCGAATGATTTTTTGATGTTTTTTAGTCGAATCATGCAACTCCCCCCTTAATAAACATTCGTAAACGTTTTTCCAGAATAGCAGTAACTTTTTCAGCCAATATGGTCATTCCCCAGTAAATGACCGCAGCCGCAATAAAGGATTCAAGGAATTTCCAGTTTGTAGAGGCGACGACATTCGCTTTCCCATTCAATTCCATTAACGAAATCGAGAAGGCCAGCGAAGAACCGTGCAGCAAACCAACGAACATATTGCACAAATTGGGCAGGCTGATCATCAAGGCTTGCGGAAGCACAATGCGTTTCATGGCCTGTGAAGTCGTCATGCCAATCGAATAGGCTGCTTCGATCTCGCCTTTATTGACTGCCAGAATGCCAGATCGGATGATTTCTGACATATAAGCGCCAGCATTAAGCGAAAAGGCAACAAATACAAACACGATAAGCGGAATGGAATTGGATCGTATGCTCCAACCCCATTTTTCGGCTAATACATCGAAAAGGAGAGGCAGGCCTAAATAGACAATATAAATATGCAGGATGAGAGGCGTGCCCCGAAGAAATGAAACGTAAAAATCTGCAATTTTATAAATCACCTTCACCTTATACAGCCGGATCAGCGCAGTGCCGATCCCGATTGCAAATCCTATTAACAGCGGCACGGTGGTAATGACCAGGGTGAGAGGGAGTGCTTTCATGATCTCAAAGAAGGCCGTAACGATAAATCTAAAGTCGATATTCATGGGGACCACCTCACAGAGCACTTTCATTCTGCAACCTGCAAATGAATTCATTGACTCACAGGAAATTGTCGTTCATATCGGAGCATCCTTGTTTCGAGCAAGGAAAAACATTTCTCTAACAAAATACATACCGCATAGTAGATGATGGCGAGCGATATATAGACCTCAAGAAAATGGTTGGTGGCCGTGCCGAGCGTTTGTCCCCTCCCCGTCATGTCCATCACACCGATGTAAAAGGCAAGCGAAGTATCTTTCAAATAGGAAATGACCAAATTGGCGAAATTCGGAAAAGCAATGGTTAACGCCTGGGGAAGCACAATGCGAACAAACGCAGCAATTGGGGTCATGCCGATCGCATAGGCCGCTTCCGTTTGGCCGCGGTCAACAGCGCTGACCGCGGCACGAATGATTTCGGAAAAAAGCGCCCCGATACTGAATCCGTAGGTGATGATGACAAACACTAAACTGGACATGTGGGTAACATCAATCTGAATCGTTTTTAACAGTTCAGGCAATCCGTAATAAACAAGAAACAGTTGAATCAATATCGGAGTTCCTCTAATGAACGAGACATAAATGGCAGACAATGTTCGTAGTACGGGAATATTGTAGATTCTGGGTAATGCAGCCAGAAAACCAACGAGAAGACCGATCAATACCGCACCTACCAGGATCAGCAGCGTAATGTGCAAGTAAGACAGCAATTTGGGTAAAAAATCGAAAACAAGATTAAGATCAAACGATTTTCCCATGATACATCCTGAACCTTTCACTAATTTATTTCGCTTCTTTCAAGTAATCTTGGCCCAGCCATTTCACGCTCAACTTGGATAAAGTGCCGTCCGATTTCATCTCTTTTAACGCTTGATCGATTTTGCCGCTTAATGCCGTTTCATCTTTTCGAAGAATGAAATAGACCTTGTCGTTTGCCAGTGGAGATCCTACCGCCTTTTGCTGCGCATCCACAGTTCTATTGTTATAGTCCACAGTGAACTGTGTGCTGATCGTGGCATCGATCCGCCCCGTTTTCAATTGATTGATGATGTCGTCTCCACCGTTTGAATAAACGATGTTGATCGCGTTATTATGAGTCTTGTTATACCTCTGGAGAATATAAGCTGCATTGCTGGTGGCGCTTACTGCCACTTTTTTTCCTTTAAGATCGTCAATCGATTTAATGGTTTTATTGTTCTGGTTCACTACGACTTTAGTCGGAGAACTGTTATAAGGCTCTCCGTTGAACAAAAACGTTTTTTCCCGCTCGGGATTTTTCACCATATTATGGGCGATGACATCGATCTTGTTCGTTTGTAAGCTCAATAGCAAGTTGGAAAATTCCATCGTTTTAAATTCAAACTCATACTCCGGAAGACGTTTGTCAATTTCTCTTACGACCTCAACATCAAACCCCGTCAACTTGCCATGATCATCAATGAAGCAATAATTGGGAAATTGTGTTCCAGTTCCCACAATTACTTTTTTCACATCGCCTTCAGAGCTGGCCACTTTACTGTCCGAGCTTGTACCGCATCCAGCCAGGATCAGCATCATCGCAAGGGATGTACTCATGGTTGTCCACTTCCAATTTCTGATAAAAATACCCCCAATTCTTTCTCACACATGAAATCTTCCAGCTATTCCTGGCTATTGGATAACAGTGCCTTAAGCCGATCCAGATCAGGCTCAAGCACGGCTTCAAACGTTCCTTTACTGCCAACTTCGATGACCGGTACATGACGAATCCCGTATTTGACTTCCAGCACATCGCGCAATACGTCTTTTCCTTCCACATCGAGATTTTCATAGGGATAGTTGTTGGCTTCCAAAAAAGCTTTCACTTCCGCACAATAATGGCAACCGCTCCTACTCCATAAAACTACTTTTTTACTTGCCGACAAGTTTCGTTCCCCCTCATGTTTTTAACTTTCAAACGATTCGACAGAAGTTTATCCCGTTTCTTTCGAGTAATCAGCACCCAGCCATTTCACGCTTAATATGGACAATGTACCGTCTGCTTTGATTTCTTTTAACGCTTGGTCAATTCTGTCGCTTAATTTCTTTTCATCCTTCCGCAGGATAAAATACACTTTAGAATTGGTCAATACAGGACCTACCGTCTTTTGCTGCGCGTCCACCGTTTTATTATTATAGTCCACCGCAAATTGGGTACTGATCGTGGCATCAGCACGTCCTGTCTTCAATTGGCTGATGATATCATCTCCGCCATTGGTATAGACGATGTTTATGGCGTTGTTGTGCTTCTTATTGTATTGCTCAACAATATAAGCTTGATTGCTAGTCGGGCTGACTATCACCTTTTTTCCTTTGAGATCGTCGATGGAGCGAATATCATTGTTGTTCTTATGCACGACGACTTTGTTCGGGAAAATATTGTACGGCTCGCTATTGAAGAGAAAACGTGCTTCGCGATCAGGGTTTTTCTCCATTTGATGGGCGATGAAATCAATTTTTTTCGTTTGGAGACTTAACAAAAGATTGGAAAATTCCATCGTCTTAAGTTCGAACTCGTACTCTGGAAGGCGTTTGTCGATTTCTCTCACAAGCTCGACGTCAAATCCTGTCAATTTTCCGTTTTTATCAATAAAGCAAATATTAGGAAATTGTGTTCCGGTACCTACAATAACCTTCTGAACTTTTTCGGTTTTACCATTTGCTGCGCTTTCGTCCGATTTCAAATTGCATCCTGCTATATTTAACAAAATAAGAAATAATGTTGATAGAATGGCCATCTTTTTCATGCTGTTTCCTCCAAGTCATTAAGCATGTAGTCCATGGCTAGGCCGGGATCCATCCGTTTTTTCTTGGTTATACTTCGAAAACAAATCCGGGTTAAGAATTTTCCTCATAAAAACGATTTTTTCGCCTTCCTTGTCAACTTCGTAAAAACGTTCGTATCCTTTTCGTTCATACATCGGGACCAGCCATGGGTGCCGTTCGGCTGTCGCAAGAGTAACGGCCGGAGCTTTCAGCGTATCCCGAATGATGTTTTTTTCGACCCAACTGAGCAACTTCGTACCAAACCCTTTCCCTTTGTAAGCGGGGTCCACTGCAAACCACCATATGAACGGCAAGTCGGTTACTTCTTTCACTTCTTCAAGTGCGGCAACCGTAACGGTAGCAATGATGGATCCGTCTTTTTCCAGAACATAGCAGTCATTGTTGGTGATATTGTCTTGAACCAGCTCAATGTTTGCCGTTGCAGCCGGAAATCGAATTCCCAGTTGCCGAATGGGCTCATAGGCTCTCAAAGTGACATCCAATAGTTCTTCGGCATCCTCTAACGTGGCCAATCGATAAATTTCACTCATTTTCTTCACCTCACGAAAGTTTGTTCAGGTACTTGCTTTTGCTTTGGTTTTGGAATACCGGTTTACGGGTTTAGGCAATCCCAAATTTCCGCGCAATGTGTCATGTTCATATTCGGTACGGAACAGTTCCCGCTCTTGCAAAATGGGCAATACATAATGAATAAAGTCGTCCAATCCATTTGGAAGCACAGAGGGGCAAATCATAAATCCGTCTGCAGCCCCCTCTTCAAACCACTCTTGCAGCGTATTGGCAATTTGAACAGGGGTTCCAATGAATGTGCTTCCTCCCTTCGGTGTCGTCACTCTTTGAGCTACCTGACGAAGTGTAAGATTTTCTTCTTTGGCTAATTTCTTCAGCTTTTCCGTTGTGCTTTTCCATCCTTCTGCCCCAAAATCGCCCAAATCAGGAAATGGTTCGTCCAGCGGGTACTGTTTGAAATCAATATCGTTAAAGTATCGGCCCAAGTAATTTAGCGCAACATCAATGTCCACCAGATTGGCGATTTCCTCATATTTGCGCTCCGCTTCTGCTTCCGTCTCCCCAACAATAATATTTACACCAGGGAAAATAAGGATTTGATCACGAGATCTTCCAAAAGTAACGGCTCTATTTTTTACATCTTCGTAAAACTCCTTGGCTGCGGCAATGCTTTCATGATTTGTGAATACGGCATCTGCGACTTTTGCAGCCAATGTTTTTCCTGCTTCCGATGAACCAGCTTGAAAAATAACCGGGTGCCCTTGCTTAGATCTGGATATATTTAATGGACCTTCAACGGAGAAAAATTCTCCCTTGTGATTTAAACGATGCATCTTCTCAGGATCGAAAAAAATGCCTTTCTCTTTATCGCGTATAAATGCATCGTCTTCCCAGGAATCCCACAATCCTTTTGTCACCTGCACAAATTCCTCGGCAATCCTATAGCGCAAATCATGTTTGGGGTGTTCTGTTTTACTAAAATTTAAAGCCGATTTCTCCAAAGGAGAAGTAACAACGTTCCAACCTGCCCTGCCGTTACTGATATGATCAATTGACGCAAACTGTCTTGCTACATTAAACGGTTCGCTGTAAGTCGTCGAAAGAGTGGCGACCAGCCCGATATGAGAGGTTTCACCCGCCAAAGCGGCCAGAAGCGTAAGCGGTTCAAATCGGTTTAAAAAATTTGGATGTGATTTTTCGCTAATATACAGCCCATCCCCAATAAAAACGAGGTCCAATTTTGCCCTTTCGGCTTTTTCCACCAAATCTTTATAATAATTTAAATTGATTGCAGCATCCGCAACAGCGTCGGGGTGCCTCCAAGAGGCTATATTTCCACCCGTTCCGCCTAGAAACGTACCTAATCTGAGTTTTCTTTTTTCGCCCATTTAATCTCTCCCCTATCACTTTGGCTGAGATGGCCTTAATCCCGATAATTCATATAAAATATATAGGATTTATTGTAAATAATATACCACATTCGTTCATTAACGGGGTAATAAGTGTTTTCTATTAATTTATAGATGAATTCGATAAAAAGGATTGTCATCAATCCCTAAAAGACCAAACCTCTGCCAATTCCAAAAAAGATTTGTAAACTCCAGTGTTTTCCCCTTTTAGCGTAATTATATTCGTTTGGAGGGTTACTCCCGTCAATTCTGGAATGTCTACGGGAAACAGTTTTTTTTCACGAACCTCTTGACGTACGCAAAGCTCAGGCAAAAAGCAGATTGCACTTCCTTTCATGACCAGTTTTTTTGCCGTTTCCAAGTTGTCAACATGATATTCGATTTTAGGAGGCTGACCCAAGCATTTAAACAATCGGTAAATTTGCATCCAATCCAAGGCTCCGCATTCAAAAAAAACAAACTTTTGGTTGGCGAGCATTTCAATAGAAAGTTTTTTAGCACCTATGAACGGATGATTTTCATACACAAACAGACGAATTGGGTCTTCATAAAACTTGATCGAATCAATACTGGAATGGGTAACATTTCGTACAAACCCTATTTCAATCTCTTTGTTTAACACTTTCGTCAATATTTCATCGGTTGAAGCCGTTGTCAGCTTAAAATTCATCTCAGGATATTTCTCTTTCAGCTTTGGCAATAATTCTGGAATCAAGTAGTTAGAGACTGATACCGTGCAACCCAGCCTTAATTCGTGGGGAACCGCCTTTTTTTGTTGGAGTTGAAGCTTGCCTCTTTGAAAAAAGTGAAGAATTTGCTGCGCATAAGGTAAAAACTGCTTCCCCTTTTCCGTCAAACAAATCTTCTTCCCTTCTCGATCAAAAAGTTTGCAATCCAGTTCGCGTTCCAGCGACTGAATTCTCGCTGTAACCGACGGCTGAGACAAAAACAAAGCTTTCGCTGCCTTGTTAAAGCTACCATAATGAATCACATACACAAAGGCTTCAATATTTTCGATATTCATTTTTTACCTCCCATATTTTCTTTGCTCTCCCTTGGTAACTTGTTAAAAATATAAGATAAGGCTCCTTCATATAGCCAATGAAGGAGCCTCCAGTTTTTCAGGTCGGCATTATTAAATTAACTTTTCCTACCAGAATACTATGATTTATATCCCTATAAAGATAATATAACACAGCTCGATTTCTCAGTCAGTATCAAATACTTCCCATGAATTAGGTATCCTTGGCAGCTTAGCTCTAAAAAGCTCCTTAATTCATTTCGATGATCAAATCGTGATAAACCATAATCAAATAAAGCTGCACATGATTATCTTACTCTCCAAGTGAATACACACATCACAGATTGCACATCCTATACTCCGAACGAGGGAGGGGTTCATTTGGTATGGATTCTTGGGCTGTACCTATTGAATACAGTCTTTATGTTAATCATAGCAGTCCGCGAGGTACGCCGACCGGCCAAGGCTTTAAATTGGCTAACCATCGGCCTCATTTTACCTGTAATCGGTTTTGGACTCTATCTCAGCACATCAAATCCAGTACGCATTCGTAGAGAAAGACTGACATCTCCGCACAATGAGTCGGACACGTTGCCTGTTTCTTTCAGCCGCTCAGCCTCTGTCATCGCACATGCTTTACGGCATTTGACCGTGCATGGGCTTCGACCCGTCCGAGTACAGATACTTACGAATGGCATTGAAACATATGAAAATCTAATCAAATCCATACAGAATGCGCAAAGAACGATTGATCTGGAATATTACATATACCGGGATGACCAAATCGGAAGACGCATCACGGACCTACTGATCGAACGGGCCAAGGCCGGTGTACGGATCCGCTTTTTGAGAGACGGTTGGGGAAGCAGGAAATTTCCACAGCATCAGATCATTCGGATGATGAATGCAGGGATTGAATGCCGGACGTTTTTTCCTATGCGCTTCCCTTGGGTGTTGTCCAATTGGAATTACCGGAATCATTGTAAGAACGTCGTGATCGATGGAAAGGAAGCTTTTACAGGCGGTATCAACGTCGGGGATGAGTATACCGGATTGAAGCCGAACGTAGGTTTCTGGCACGACACCCATTTGCGAATGGTAGGTGAAGCTACAGTCGATTTGCAGACTGTCTTCGACGCCCATTGGAACATCGCTTCGCCGGAACGGATGAAGACGAGAATACGTTGGAATACAAAAGCTGAGGATACGAAAAAGCCCATTCAGGGTCCCAGGCATATATCGCAGAACATCGTTCCACCCGGCAGGGATGTTCTTTCCAAATGGTCGGCAAAGTGGAGCACTGAGTTGGGCACCATGGATGGTACCGACGTTTCCACCGTCACGAGCACAGAGACGTTGCAGAAAGCGTACGTACAGACATTAGAAGGTAATCCTGGAATTCCTACTCAAGTCATCCGGCAGGCTTACTTCATTTGCTTGACACAAGCGACCCAGACCATTGACATCACCACCCCCTATTTTGTCCCTGATGCAGATATCATCATGGCGATAAAGACAGCCATTGCACGAGGTGTACGCGTGAGATTGCTGGTGCCTCGCCACGTAAGTCCCAAAATCGTAGGCTCTGCAAGCCGCACCTACTATGGAGAACTGTTGGAAGCCGGAGTCCAAATCTACCTGTACAACAAAGGTATGTTGCATGCCAAGCTGATGATCATCGATGGGGAGATTGCCGAAGTAGGCGCAGCCAACTATGATATGAGAAGTTTTCGCCTGGATTACGAGGTGTGCGAAGTCTTTTACAGTGCTGATGTGGCGCGGGAACTCACGGAGCAATTCGAGCGCGATCTTACTGATTCCGTACCATTGCATATCGAAGATTTGCGGCAGCGCTCCCTTTCGCAGCGCATTCTCGATCAAGGAGCGCGCCTGCTTTCCCCATTGCTATAGCGGAAACTCCACCACCAGTGGCAAAACAAAGATCGATAGAATTGCTAGGCAAACTCGCTTGCTAATGAAGCAGTAATACTACCAAATGGTTTCAATTTTCCACCAAGCAAGTAAGTGTCAATATTGCTTTTATTTAGCAATGACTCGAAGGCGACATTAAGCTGGTGCAACTGATAAAACTGTATAACAAATACAAAGCTGAAACGATACCTAGTAGCGAATTTGGTCTAATGAATCCAGAGAACAAACGTTCTTAACCTATCTAAAAGAAAAAGCTTCCTGCTCTCCAGATAGAGAGACAAGAAGCTTTTTAAATCTGGCCCTTTATTTTGCTGGTGACTTAGTACCCACTTTCACCACCACTACCATTCCTTCTGCTATTGTAGTTGATAAAATCTCTAGTATGGTTATTGCTGACATAGTGAATCGTTCCATTTGCAGAAGTGTATCTTTTCCGTTTAGGATCTATTCGATTTTCGATCTTATCACAGACAACTGCAAGGATAACAAAACCAACAACAAATCCGATAAATTGAATCATAAGCTTGAAAATATCTATTGTAGGTTCCACTGTATCCTCCTTGTCTGCTTTTATTATAACCGAAATACGGTATGTAGACAATCTATGTAGTTTGAAGAGGATATGGTTAATTTTTCTAATATTTTTATGTTTTTATCGCAAACTGGTATTAATTTTATACTAGTTTTAATTAATTGATCAAATTTAAATAACTATAATTATATTATGAAAAACATTTTTTCATTTTGTAACCTTATTTTAAGAATAAATGACACATTAGATATACCCCATTTTAAATACAGATAAACCACTAAATTCGCTAGATGACTCCTTTTTCCAGAAATGTAATCTTCCTTTCTGTAGCATGAAGCCGGACAGAGATTCCTATAGGAATGGCGAGATTCGGTTGACAATGCCCTATGTTCATTCCATAAAAACAAGGGATATGGAGGGGTGCCAGAATATCTTGTAAAACTCGGTCAATAGTTAAGCTGGGTCTTTTTGTTGGGGCAGGTATATCACTAAAGTCAGTAATCACAATTCCTTTGGCCGCTGTTAACTTTCCAGCCAGCTTTAGTTGTGTGAGCATTCGATCGATGGAATATGGTTCTTCGCTCACATCTTCAATGAATAGAATTTTGTCTTTTGTATCAATTTCATAGGGCGTCCCGAGTGTGGCTACGAGTAGAGAAAGATTTCCCCCTATGATCTCCCCTTCAACCACACCAGGTGTAATGGTATAGGAGTCCTCTTCACGCCCACAATACGATTCTATGGATGCTGGATCAGTTAAATGATGAAATAGCATAGAACATGTCAATGGATCATGCTCTTCCACCAGTTCACCTACCATCGGACCATGGAACGTAACTAGACCGGTATGTTTATGAATCGCAGTATGAAGACCTGTTATATCACTGTATCCCACAAAAATTTTGGGATGTCGTTGAATCAAATCGTAGTCCAGCAAATCTAAAATGCGCGGGGTGCCATACCCTCCTCTTATGCTAAAAATGGCTTTAACCTCTGGATCTATAAACATATCCAGAATGTCTTGAGCACGAGTTTCATCACTTCCAGACAAATATCCATAAACTTGACCAACAGACTTTCCCAGTTTCACTCGATAACCAAACCCTTTTAAGATTTTGATGGACTGTTGGATCACTTCTGGAGGAGCCGGGCTTGAGGGAGCAACTACTCCTATTGTATCGCCAGGCTCCAATCTTTTTGGCTTGATTTTCTCCATTCTTTACACCTCTTAACCACAGATTATAAAATCAGAAGCCATCATTCATACCTTATGATGGCTTCCATTATTTTAGCCGAATTATATGACAGAATCCGATCTGGTGATATATCCGTAACGGGAAGCCGGAGACATGTTGAGGCACTGTTATATCCAGTTTTTCACTTCTTGTCGATTTGTTGATGCAGTTCCCGCCATCGGCTAAGCGGGATTGCCCCCAGCTCGGGCCGTGGACCTTCCGGTAGTAAAGCGATATATTCCAAACTGTGCCCGTCAGGATCCTCAAAATACAACGATGCGGCTGGCATCCACGAATGGACAGTAGGCTCACCACCAGGATTGCCGAAGAAATCACGATACTTAATTCCTTGTTCAGCCAAAAATGCCGGAGCCAGTTCCAAATCCCTTAACGACACAGAAAAAGCGAAATGACTGCGAACGATCTGGTCTTCGGGTTTCTCCCACAACCCCAACATTTGCTGACGTGCTTGCCCTACCCAGAAAAATGCTAATTTTCTTTCTGGTTCACTGTAACAAAGTTTCAGCCCCAATTGATTCTGGTAAAAAGAAACGGATTTTTTCAAATCCCGCACATGCAAATGAGTCTCATAAATCCCCGAAGGTTCCACCCAGCGATGCACCTCAATTCCCTCCCGGTGAATCTTTTGATACATCAGCTCTATTCCCTATTCGGCGATTTTTTAAACTTTTTTGTTTATTAAATATAATAATCCTGTTTTGATCACAAACTAACTGTAGCGTAGGTTTGTTACTTATTTGGAAAAAATTTCAGATGTGGCAGTCCATTCCTCAAATCGTTGCTGTACCCCTTTTGAGTCAAACGATACCCAAAAACGATGATGCTTCTTTTCCACTTCTACGGGAAGATCAAAAAAAGCGCTTAACGTTGTTGAAGTCAATACTTGGTTTGTTTCTCCCTGTAGAAAAGACATACCATCCTTCAGTAAAAATGTGTGCGTAAAACATGGCAAAATCTCTTCAATGTGATGGGTAACATATATAAGTGTTGGAGCATTGGGTTGAGAAGCAATTTTTTCAATGCTATGTAAAACATGCTCTCTTGCAAATAGATCCAAACCGGTACAAGGTTCATCCAAAATGAGTAATTTGGGTTTGGCCATTAAAGCTCGAGCGATTACAATACGTTGCTTTTCCCCTTGTGATAGGGTTTGATAAGAGCGACCTGCCAAATGTTCGCAGCCTAGAAACGACATCAAGCGTTTGGCCTCTTCCATATCTGCATCGGAAAAAGTATCATAAATCCCGATCGAAGCAAACTTCCCGCTTAGAACAATCTTCTCTGCCGTTTCAGATCCATGTATTTTTTCTTGAAAAGAAGAACTGACCCAACCGATCTGCTTACGTAACTCACGTAAATCAACAGTACCGTAACGATGGCCGAGTACCGATATCTTCCCTTTGCTAGGCCAGAGATACCCGCAAATCAGATTGAGAAGAGTGGTTTTTCCTGAACCATTAAGCCCCAGGAGACACCAATGCTCCTCTGACCGAACCTGCCAATGGATATTCGATAAAATATGTTGTCCATTTCGTGTAAAAGATACATTTTCCACTGAGATAACCATTTTCCTCACCTTACCTTTATTACCCGCTTTTTCAGGAACAAAATAAACGTCCAACCTGTTGACCAAGTATCCTTTATATGCCGGTTTTCCTTTTCCGTTTCACTCCCGTTACTTAAAAACGAGCAAGAAGCCGTTCAACTGGAAAAGGAAAACCGGGTTTGTAGAGCGGCCTCAATATCCTTACCCCAGACCGATTTGTTATAAAGGAAAGCTTTTTATTTGTGAATGAGACGTTTTTTCAAAAACGATCCAAGGAAAACATGGAAATATCATAGGATGATTTCCCTTTTGTTACCAATTCGCTTACGATCTCACCGATCACACTTGCAAATTTAAATCCGTGTCCTGAAAATCCGGTAACGATCTTGATATGCGGAAAGTCAGGTAGTTGGTCAATGATGAAATGTCGATCAGGTGTCAAAGTGTAGAGGCATACCTTCCCGGCTTTACATTTACCAGCAGCCTGGGGCATAAATGTTTCCAGAAACTTTCTTACATCCCCTTCATCTTCTGAATACAAACCAAATTCGCGACTGACTGTATCAGGATCTACCTGTTTTCCTTGATCATGGCGTCCGATTTTCAAACCACTTCCTGCAAAACTGGGAAAACCATAGTAGTTTTCATCGGATAAATTGTAAGAAAAAGCTGGAAAAACATGAGCATCATATAGCTGTTCATCGCATTCAAACCACGCAACTGTCTTGCGAACCGGTTGTAGCGGAACATCGATATGTATTTTCTTCAGCAGTTTTTTGGTCCATGCTCCAGTGCTGATCATCACTTGATCTGCAGTAAATGCACCTTCTGTGGTATGGATCGTCGCCCCTTGAGAATCAAGATCGATTTTCTCTACAACGGTATTGACAAGAAATTCAGCTCCGTTGGATAAAGCAAGCTGACGATAAGCTCGAAGACATTCTTCGCTAAAAAGAACTCCTGCTCTCTTTTCAAAACAGCCTATAAAACCTTCTGGAACAAAAATCCCTCGCCAGCGGTACCTGATTTCATCATGGGATAATATTTCAAGAGGTAGTGAGAATTCATTCGCACTGGCAATCATCTCATCCATAAACGGTGTATGCTGTGGCCCGATGCACAACACTCCCGTTTTGGCAAAGAGCGAATAACCTGATTCTTCTGCTAACTGATCCCATAATTCTTGAGCTCTGAGTACCAGCTGAACATACTGTCTACCTTCTCCGTACGCATGACGAATGATCCTTGTATCTCCATGATGACTGCCATACGTGTGTGGAGGATCATAAGCATCGATTAACAGAACATTTAGACCTTTTTTTGTCAAATAATATCCTGCACTCATTCCCATGGAACCTGCGCCTACGACAATCACATCATAATGTTTTTTCACGATGTTCACTCCAGTGAATGTCAAGATAAAAAAACAATACCCGTGAGCGTTGAAGGAATTTATTTGACAAGTGAAATGTTACTTTTTAGTTTATCAGGAAAGCCAATCTTTTACTAGATAATTAAATCCCTTGCCATCTACTATGAACACAAAGAAACAGTTCTAAAAAAGGCTACTGACTGTCTACTGCATAAAAACAGTCGGTAGCCTTTTTCATAACATCAAATCAAGGCAAATTGGTATATCCCATCAAGTATTTATCGCATTCGCGAGCCGCTTCTCTTCCCTCATGGATGGCCCAAACTACCAGACTCTGACCCCTGCGCATGTCTCCTGCAACAAATACTCCTTCAAGGTTGGTCTGATACTTTCCGTACTCTGCTTTTACTTTCAAATTTACGTGCTCTAACCCTGCATGTTTAATTAGATGTTCGTCTGTTCCAGCAAATCCAATGGCAATGAGTACGAGCTGTGCTGGCCACACCTTATCGCTTCCTGGTATTTCCCGGAAGGTATAACGCCCATTTTCATCACGGATTTTTACCATATCAACCGTATGAAGCTCCTTGACATGCCCATGTTCATCTCCAACAATTTTTTTGGTCATGATGCAATATTGACGTGGATCTTTGCCAAACCGAGCGAGTGCTTCCTCATAGGCATAGTCCAAAGTAAATACGTTTGGATATTCCGGCCAAGGATTGTCTTCCTCTCTGCTCTCAGGCAAGCGAGGATGTTTACCAAACTGCACAACACTACGACATTTTTGGCGTAAGGCAGTGGCGACACAATCGGCTCCGGTATCCCCACCACCGATCACGATCACATCCTTGCCTTCAGCTGAAATGTATGGTCCACCATATTCAGGATCCAGTAATGTTTTGGTGGAATCCGTCAAATAGTCCATGGCAAAGTGGATGCCAGCCAACTCTCTGCCTTCAATTTGGAGATCACGCTGCTTTTGTGCTCCAGCACAGAGAACAACCGCATCAAATTTTTGTTGAAGTTCCTGAAGAGAAATATCTTTTCCGATCTCTGTGTTTGTGACAAAAGTAATACCTTCCTGCTTCAATAAATCAACACGCCGGTCAATCCATCTTTTTTCCAATTTCATATTTGGAATTCCATACATCAGTAAACCACCGATACGATCCGCCCGTTCAAACACTGTTACCCAATGTCCTGCCTTATTCAACTGATCCGCACAGGCAAGACCAGCAGGCCCCGAACCGACAATCGCCACTTTTTTGCCTGTACGTGTTTTGGGAGGCTGCGGAACAATCCATCCTTCCTGAAATCCTTTATCAATAATGGCTCTTTCAATACTTTTAATGGCAACAGCAGGATCGTGGATGGCTACTGTACAAGATCCTTCACAAGGTGCAGGACAAACGCGTCCCGTAAATTCAGGAAAATTGTTTGTTTTTAACAAACGTTCCAACGCTTCCTTCCAATGGCCTCGATACACCAGGTCATTCCATTCAGGGATGAGATTATACAGTGGGCAACCAGAAGCCTGACCATTTAATTCCATTCCCGTATGACAGAAAGGGGTGCCACAATCCATACAACGCGCCCCCTGCTGTTGGAGTTTTTCTTCGGGAAAGGGAAGCTGATATTCTTCCCAATCCCGTAGGCGTGACAGAGGATCCCGTTCTTGTGGCACTTCTCTTTCATATTCGATAAAACCTGTGGGTTTACCCATTTCTCTCCCTCCTCAAGCGAATATCGTTTCCAGTACTTTGTCTTTTTCTGTCTGCTTGTCTTTCTTTTTGAGCTGTTCAAATGCGACAACAGCAGCTTCTTCACGCGATAAACCTGATTGTTCCAATTCGTTGATTGTATGCATCATCACTTTGTAATCTTTTGGAATTACCTTGACAAACTTATGAACCTGTGTATCCCATTTCTCTAAAATGGCCTGACCAAGTTGGCTGGATGTGTATTTAACGTGATTCTGAATCAATTGTTTTACCCGCTCAACATCTTCTTTCTCAACCAGTTTCTCAAATAACACCATTTCCCGGTTGGATTGTTTTTGGAATTCCTCCAGATCTTCAACGAGCACGTAAGCCACTCCACCTGACATCCCTGCTGCAAAGTTTTTACCAACAGGACCGAGGATGACTACACATCCACCTGTCATGTATTCACAACCATGATCACCAATGCCTTCTACGACAGCGTGTACGCCACTGTTTCGAACGCAGAAACGTTCACCGGCAATTCCATTAATATAGGCTTCACCAGATGTTGCTCCATAGAAAGCTACGTTACCAACAATAATATTTTCTTCTGCGGCAAATGGCGCTGAAGATGGTTTGGCAACAATGATCTTTCCACCTGATAACCCTTTTCCGATATAATCGTTGGCATCGCCTTCCAAATAGAGCGTGATTCCCTTTGGAACAAAAGCACCAAAACTTTGTCCGGCCGAACCTTTAAAATGAAGGTGAATCGTATCATTTGGCAAACCGTTTTCACCAAAACGTCTCGACACTTCACTGCCAAGGAGGGTTCCGACTGCTCGATGTGTATTGTTGATCGATAAAGTAGCTTTTACTTTCTTTCCTTCTTCTAAAGCTGGTTGGCATAGCAGCAGAAGTTCGCGCGAGTCCAACGATTCTTCCAATCGATGATTTTGTGCAGTTTGATAATATTTTCCTACTTCTTCTGGCACACTTGGCTGATAGAGCATCGGCGACAAATCAAGATATTTTGCCTTCCAATGCGTTTTAGCCCGCTCGCTCATGGTTAATACATCCGTACGACCAATCATTTCATCGATGGAGCGGAAGCCTAGCTGAGCCATGATTTCTCTTACTTCCTGAGCGATAAATCGCATATAGTTGATGACATGTTCAGGATCACCCATAAATTTTTTACGCAACTCTGGATTTTGCGTCGCAACACCGACTGGACATGTATCGAGATGGCAAGCCCTCATCATCACACAGCCAAGAACAATCAGCGGTGCAGTCGCAAATCCATACTCTTCCGCACCCAAGAGAGCGGCAATCACGACATCACGGCCTGTCATCAGCTTCCCATCTGTCTCCAATACCACACGATCCCGCAAGTTGTTTAAAACCAGGGTCTGATGAGTTTCCGCCAAACCGAGCTCCCACGGCATCCCTGCATGTTTAATGCTTGTTCTTGGAGAAGCGCCTGTGCCTCCATCATGGCCACTAATCACAATCACATCAGCCAGTCCTTTGGCTACCCCTGCAGCAATCGTTCCCACTCCGGACTTCGAAACCAATTTGACACTGATACGTGCTTGAGGGTTCGCGCGCTTTAAATCGTGGATCAGCTGTGCCAAATCTTCGATGGAATAGATATCATGATGTGGAGGTGGCGAAATCAATCCGACACCTGCAGTAGAGCCGCGTACTTTTGCAATCCATGGATAGACTTTATTTCCAGGTAATTGTCCGCCCTCACCCGGTTTAGCACCCTGGGCCATTTTGATTTGGATTTCATCGGCATTGACCAAATAATGGCTTGTGACTCCAAACCGACCGGAAGCTACCTGTTTAATGGCGCTACGGCGCGAATCACCATTGGCATCCAATTGATAGCGTTTCGGGTCTTCTCCACCCTCTCCGCTGTTACTTTTGCCGCCTAAACGGTTCATGGCAATCGCCAAAGCTTCATGTGCCTCTTGACTTAGGGAACCATAAGACATCGCCCCGGTTTTAAAACGACGGACGATCGATTCGACTGGTTCCACCTCTTCGATCGGAACAGGCGGACGTTCTGTTTTAAAGTCAAACAGGCTGCGTAAAAATGTGATTTGTTCCTGGTTGGCCATTTCCGTAAACTTTTTAAATAATTGGTAATCATTTCGGCGGCAAGCTTGCTGTAAAGTATGGATCGTACTTGGATTGAAAGCATGATGCTCACCGTTACGCCGCCATTGCAAGTCGCTGCCAGGCTCCAGTGTCTTTTCGTCATACTCACGACCATGGAATGCCTGGGCATGCCGCATCTGTGCTTCTTTGGCGATGATATCTAGCGGAATCCCACCAATAGGGGAAGAGGTTCTTGTAAAATATTTTTCAATGACAGCCTGATCAATTCCGATCGCTTCAAAGATCTGTGCGCCCCGATAGCTCTGAATCGTTGAGATTCCCATTTTGGACATGACTTTCACAATACCATCTGTGGCAGTCTGGATATATCGTTGTACCGCTTCCTCAGGTGTGAAACCGGTTAACATGCCATCGCGAATCATTTCTTTGAAAGTAGCAATGGCTAAATACGGATTAATCGCATCAGCTCCATATCCGATCAACATGGAGAAATGGTGCACGTCACGCGGTTCAGCTGACTCTACGATAATACTGACTCGGGTACGGGTTCCCTGACGAACCAGATGATGGTGAAGACCACTTACAGCCAAGAGTGCCGGAATGGCCATAAACTCATCATTGACGCCACGATCTGACAGAACCAGCAAAGTGCATCCTTCCTGGATCGCCTGGTTAGCAGCGGCAAAAAGGTCATCCAATGCTTTTTCGAGATCGCCTTTTTCCACTTTAAACAAGATAGGCAGCGTCTTCACTTTAAATTCCGGATATGGGTTTTTTAGAAGTCTTGCCAATTCATCATCTGAAATAATGGGCGAAGATAAACGAATTCGACGACAATGGGTCGGTTCTGGTTTTAACAGATTTCCTTCTGATCCCAAGAGAGTCACCGTTGATGTTACGCATTTTTCCCGAATGGCATCAATGGGTGGATTCGTCACCTGAGCAAAAGATTGTTTGAAATAGTTATACAGAAGCTGGGGTTTATTGGACAGAACAGCCAAAGGCGTGTCGCTTCCCATCGAACCGACCGGATCTTTCCCTTCGGATACCATCGGTAATAATTGTTTCATTAATTCTTCATAAGTATATCCGAACGCCTTTTGCAGCTGAAAAATCGTTTCCGAATCCAATTCAGATGAAGAATGATTCTGCTTAGGTAACTCTTTCAACTCCATCAAATTTTCGTTTAACCATTCACGATAAGGAGCTTCTTTCGCAATCTGTTCTTTAATCTCATCATTGGTAATGATACGGCCTTCGTCCAGATCAACCAATAGCATACGTCCTGGTTGCAAGCGTTTTTTGCAAATCACTTGCTCCTCTGGAATATCGATGACACCTACTTCAGATGAAAAGATGACCATATCATCAGATGTTACATAATAACGTGCAGGACGAAGACCATTCCGGTCCAGGATCGCTCCAATCTGTTTACCGTCTGAAAAGGCAATGGCTGTAGGACCATCCCAAGGTTCCATCAAGCAACTGTGATATTCGTAGAAAGATTTCAGGGTATCATTCATTTGCTCGTTGTATTCCCAAGGTTCAGGAATCATCATCATCGCTACATGCGGAAGCGAACGTCCTGATAAGGCTAAAAATTCAAAGCAGTTATCCAGGATCGCCGAATCGCTTCCTTCCAAATCCAAAATGGGAAGGATTTTTTCCAAGTCTTCACCGAATACATCGGATTCAAACAGTTTTTCGCGAGCAAGCATCCAGTTGATATTTCCACGTAAAGTATTGATTTCACCGTTATGCAACAAGTATCGGTTTGGATGCGCTCTTTTCCAGCTTGGAAACGTATTCGTACTAAAGCGATTGTGTACCATGGAAAAAGCCGATGCAAATAATGGATCTCTTAAATCTGGATAAAAATCTCCCAGTTGTGCAGGTGTCAGTAATCCTTTATAAACAATGGTTCGGCTTGACATCGTGACTGCGTAAAAATCTTCACCTGCTTCTCTTTCCATCTGTTTGCGGATCACATATAGTTTCCGTTCAAAGGACAATGGATCATCCGAATCGCTATTTGCACCAATAAACACTTGCCGGATCACAGGCTCGGTTTCTTTGGCTAATTTCCCAATATTCATACTATTCGTCGGAACTGTTCGCCATCCCAGCAATTTTTGACCTTCCGCACGAATGAGATCTTCCAGCTTTCGTTCATATTCGGCTCTTTGATTTGGATCACGTGGTAAAAATAGCATTCCTACTCCATATTTACCTGGGGAAGGGAGATTGATATCAAGTTCTTTGCACACTTTTTTAAAAAACTCGTGAGGAATCTGCAGCATGATCCCTGACCCATCACCAGTGGCATCATGTTCTCCACCACGATGTACCAATTGACAAAGGATATGCAATCCTTTTTCTACAATTTCATGAGTAGCTGTCCCTTTAAGGTTAGCGATAAAACCAATTCCACAAGCGTCATGTTCGTACTCCGGATGATAAAGTCCTTGCTTCTTCGGCAGTTCTGTATAAGTCAACATTCTTCACTCCTTTGTGAAGATTTGGTAGTTCCCAGATATTTAAGACTCGTTGCGAGGATTCACATTACTTGTTATTTTATATTTGAATAATTATACAAACAATATATATTTCCGATTAAACCAATCTCAAAATGAGATTAATCATACTGGAGAGTGTTCTATGGAGCTAAGACAACTGCAATATTTCATAGAAGTAGCCAAACGTGAACATGTTACGGAAGCTGCCCATTCACTACACGTGGCCCAATCCGCAGTAAGTCGGCAAATCGCCAATTTGGAAGCAGAATTGGGAGTTCAATTATTTTTTCGGGAAGGACGCAATGTCAAACTGACACCACTCGGGAAAATTTTTCTGGAACATGCCGAAACAGCACTTAGAGAGATCGAAAAAGCCAAACAAGAAATTGAAGAGTTTCTAGATCCGGAGAGGGGATGTATTCGTATTGGATTTCCAAGCAGCTTGGCATCCTATGTCTTACCCACTGTGATATCAGCTTTTCGAGCCAAATATCCGAAAATAAGCTTTCAGCTTAGACAAGGGACCTTTCATTTTTTGATTGATGCGGTGGTCAAAGGAGAAATTGACATTGCCTTTATTGCCCCTGTTCCTGTGGAAATTAAAGAAGTACAGGGCCGTATCCTTTTCTCGGATAAAGTGGTCGCCTTATTACCTGCCAATCATCATCTCGCCCATTATCCTGCGCTTAGGATCAATCAGTTAAAAGATGAATCCTTTGCCCTGTTTCCAAAAGGATTCGTCCTGCAGGAACTGGTTGTAAAGGCATGTCATCAGATGGGCTTCGAACCCAAAGTGGCCTTTGAAGGAGAAGATATTGACGCTATAAAAGGATTGGTTGCTACAGGTCTGGCCGTTACTCTTTTACCGGAGGTTACCTTGATTGACAGCATTCCGCGCGGAACAGTAAAAATTCCGATTAGTGAGCCTGATTTATCACGTACGGTAGGCGTCATCATTCCAAAAAAACGGAATCTCCCTCCGTCTGAACAGTTATTTTACGAGTTTATTACCAAGTTTTTTACGATCCTTGATCAATTTAGTCAGTAGTTTAAGCTAAGATACAGAAAAACTCTTGCTGTTGAAGCAAGAGTTGAGGATGTTGCAAACCTAGCATCCAAGAAACAAATGGATGTTAGGTTTTGTTTTATTTGGATTGACCACTCCCCATGCCTACCTAAAAGCAGGTGATTCTTGGGTAATCTCTTCTACCGAAGAGAAATTTACCAAGCTTAGACCAACAGCCCATCGGCAATGAGTCTCATACCTTCTTGCAAGATATTAATGGATGCCTTGGGAACTCCCATCTGCTGACAGGATAATAAATCCTTAACTTGATGGCGATGTGGCGGAACCCTTAATCTATATAAATAGATACGCTGGAATCTTTGAAGTCTCGATCATGGTGAGTTTGGCACTCTGGACATGTCCGCTCTCTCCGTAGACTACGGATAAGTCTGAGATATTTCTGAGGAGGTTTCAGAAGAAGCTGCTCATTTTTTTCGTTTTAGTGTTGACACTCCACACGGCTGAAGCCGTGGTATTCTTGCGTTAGCGCCCTCAGTCCATTTCTGTTTCGGACAACGCCCAAGTTCAGGGGTGTGCATCACCCCATCCCATGCAGTTCTATGGTACTGGACCGCATGTACCCACATGGGCGGCATACCTGTTACCAGTATGCTAGTTCCTTTTATTCACTCTCATGGTTTTATCTGGTAGGAGTCATTTCGCTACCAGAACCTCGTACCATGACGTCCACAGGAACATTCGACCTACTACCAGCAGGATGAGCACCGCTCGTATGTTTTTATATAGAAAATGGTTGCTCTAAGCAATCCCATGAAGGGATTACCGAGCAACGCTGTCTTTCATCCGCGATTCAAACCGTGGGCTTTCAGACGGCATTTTTGTAACTCACTTTTGTTTGTCCTATTATACATAGGTGAAATGTTCATTTTGTACATATACTGGCTTTGTAATTACCCAGAGCCTTTCATTAACCAATGCAATAAATTTAAGGGAATTATATTGTGATTGCGAATCAACTGTAAGAGTTACTTCGAACACAGACTCGTTAGCAATATTAATCAAGGGTGAGTTACACCCAATATAAGTTAAACCATAGTCAAATTGATTGATCCCTTCACTTTCAATTCTAACTGTCAGAATCCCGCCTGATTCAACATTGTCCAGAGAATTAAGCTTGATTCTCACAAATTCATCAAAAAGTGGCTTATCTTCTATCGTACCACAACTTGAACAAAGCAATATTTCTCTCTTAATACTTGTATCCAAAGGGGATATGAGCACTTTTTTGGTCAGGTTTTTACCACAAAAACAAAATTCATTTGTCTCTTCATAATGCGACATCACAAAGTTCTCGGAATACTTTTCAGTAATTGGAAATAAACCACTTTTAGCTTCGTTTAATAAGCTCTTTAAAACACTGATAGCGATTTTACTTCGTAGCATCTCCACTTTGCTTAAGTTGTCTTTTAACTTTCTAAAATGTTTTGAGTTAAAACTAGCTTTGGGGTAGTGGGAACTAATTGACGCGTAAGCTGCTTCTAACTGCTTAATGAAGCCATTTGCAGAAGGTGGCATCAATTTCATTAAATTTAGCTCATTAAAGCTAGATTTGACCACATTGTCTAACATTTTAAAAGAACCACTTAATCCTTTTGTGGACGGGTTCAAACTAACAATTAAAACTTTATTTTTACCTGTCAATAACCATTCACTTTCTCCATTTTGAGTAACAAAACCTTTTCTTTCTAAATTTATTTGGTCGGCAAATTCCAATTCTATGAAATGTTTAGGATTATCAATGTTAATATCTAGTGTATCCAATACTTTATCTTCTTTGTATGTGATCAAATCTTTCACTAAGGAATAGTTTTGTTCCGGATCCCCTAACAATATATATCTCCCAATTTCATTTGCACATCGAGAGATATTCTTATTGATGAGCGAAACAATATGACCAAATGTGTATCCGAAATGTAACAAGCCCAAATACCAATTACACTCAACTGAACTATTATCTTTAACGCCTGGATACAATATTAATGATCTTAAACCACTTAATAGCAATGTCCGCCATAAAGGATTTAACTGTGGATGATTCTTTGGTTGATGAGTTTTCAAACCAAAACACGAATCTAAAAATACGTTAAGAACATTAATTTTTGAGGCAAGTACCCTGTTTTTATCAGGTTCTTTACTGACAATTTTTTTCGATCCTAAATAGATCTCTTCACCATTTCCGTGAGCAGCAATAATAAGGTTATCCATCCCTTTAACATTATGTTCCATCAAACGATCGAAAGGATCCTTTTTACGAGTATAAATATAGATCTGATCGTTAATATTCTGTGATTGCATTTTATCGTCAATCATTTGAAGGTATACAGAGTTACGAACATAATCTTGAACGGGAGTTAGAATTTTTGCTGTAAAAAAACTTAGTTCAGCCAAATTTCCACCTATTACAAATCCAACTTTTTTATTATGGAGAAATTGATTAGTTTTAATCAAACTATCTACATCAGGTGTAAAGGAAAAAATGGTGACATAGTTAACTTCGTAGTCCTGTAACTCTTCAATATTCTCAAATTCAATTAATTTTATATTCTTATGATAACTATAAATCTGGGCAAACAGTTTTGCCTTACTCCCCTTTTCTATTGCACAAATGGCTTCACTCCTAGTTTTATTATTTGCGGAAATTATTTGAATAGTTAATTCCCGTAAATCGTCAAGATTATGTATAATTTGCAAACTGACTTTGTATCTTTTTGCTATAGTTTCAATATGTTCTAGTGGATTAGTTTCGTCATGAACTATAGGTAAATAACCAGGTTTAAAAATCAATTCATTACTAATTACAAAATTAAGCATTGAAGAATCAATTACAAGCCACTTCAACACGTTCATACCTCCCTCTATAAATAAGTTTGTTCTCTCCCGATTTCAAAATGAAACCATCTTAGATGAAGATAAGATTGAATAAATGTATATTTGGATCTTCACAATGTCCAAGGAGTTTACCCTCCCATATCTCACAGGATCATTGTTGTTCTACATACCTTGGTATGGAGGCTGAAAAAGCTCCTTGACAGGGGCTGTACCCGAATGGAAAAATTATTTAAGGGTCCATTGTGCAACAGACACCGCGTATGTGTATGTTACGGGGGGATACTTTTCATTTTTTAAACCACTTTATTTGTAGCTTCTACACTAAACTGTTCATAAAGCCTTTTAAATTGTTCGAAATTAAGCGATTGTTGACCATCCGATAATGCCTGTTCAGGGTTAGGATGTACCTCAATAATCAGACCATCGCTTCCAACCGCTAACGCCGCTTTTGAAACTGGAGGAATATATTTAGTAACGCCTACTGCATGACTAGGATCAATAATAATCGGAAGATGGCTTAATTCTTTAATGATGGGTACAGCACTAATATCTAACAAATTTCTCGTATACTTCGAATTTGCTCTGATTCCTCTTTCACATAAAATGACATTAAAATTACCTTCACTTAGGATATACTCAGCTGCTAGCAACCACTCATCAATCGTCGCACTGAATCCTCTCTTTAACAAAATTGGTTTATTTGTTTTTGCCACCTTTTTTAAAAGGGGGTAATTATACATATTACGAGTTCCAATTTGTAATACATCACAATATTCTGCTACAACTTCCACATCCTCTACATTCACTACCTCAGATACAATGGACAAGCCTGTAGCTAATTTAGCTTTATATAATATCTTTAAACCTTCTTCTCCTAGTCCTTGGAATGAATATGGAGACGTCCTTGGCTTAAAGGCTCCTCCTCTTAAAAAATTTACACCTAAAGAAGCCAAAAACTCTGCAGTAACCATTAGTTGCTGCTCGGATTCCACGGCACAAGGCCCAGCAATAAACACTGGCTTTCCATTACCAACATAGTTTTCATTCACCTTTACAACTGTATTTCCACTTTTAAATTGTCTACTTGCTAGTTTGAATGGATATTTTACTTTATAGAAATCCTTAATTTTACGAGAGTCAATTAACGTATATATTAAATCTGTACTTTCCGGTTGAGTAAGTAAACAAATTTTACTTTCAGCAGTATTTACTACAGACTTAATCCCTTCCTTATCTAGCCTTTCTTTAATCTCTTCAAGAAAAGAATTTTCTGATTTAATAAATTCTATAATCATCAAGATCGTACTCCTTTTTAATAAATTAAAAGATGGGGACGTTTAAGAAAGTAATACTTCAAGTTGGACATCAAGATAAAGACGGGGTATACCTTATCCCGTGTGTAAAGATCCTCAGTTTTAATACTATAGCTAATTAACTTTTTCATTTTCCCATCAAGAATAAAGCTTGATGTTGTATCAGTGTTATTTATTCTATTTTTTATCCCTCTCCATGTAAGGAGACAATCAATAATGGCGGGGTAAGAAGTATTATTAACAATAGAAAACTGATAATTTACCTTACCTTTTTCAACATATGTTGCCATTTCAATACTTATCTTTAGATCGTCAAAGTCTGTAATGACGGAGCATGTGGGGCAAAATTCAATAGTTCTATGAATACTATTAATACTTGCGTATTGCATCGTTTGTTCAAAATAGTAACTAGAATTGCAAACTGGACAGTTCTGTTTCATGATGTAATCTTTAATTTTACTTTGTACATAATGTTTATCATAAAAACGTTTTTTGTCGGTGATCGTGTTTTTTTCCCAATAAGATAAGGATTTTTTATGAAATTTATGAACTAAGGATATAAAATCTTCTTTTTTCTGCACAAATAGTCCATCATTTTTAGAACTATAATTCAGCAAGATAGAATACTCATTAATTTCTTTAATACGGTTGAGTATTTGTGACTCTAAGCCTTTGGTATCAGGAGGATACAATCCGTATACATTGTTTTTTTGCATGCTATTAAAGCAATCTCTAATCGTTTCAAGAAAATGCTCTTTATAATTATTTTTTAATTTTATCTCTTTATATGATTTCAATTTATCCGCAGTAAACAATATAAGGTCTTTATTTTCCTTGCTATTGTATATAATCAAATAATAGATATCCTCTTTTTGAGACCAATCAGACTGAGAAATCAAAGAATCCCATTGTGAACCAACATTTTTTACAAACAAAAGATCTTCTTCGCTATTAAAATATATAGTGTCACTTGCTTCAATGTGTTCCAAACTCTCCTTGTTATAAGTGAGTGTAGGATCTCCATAAAGAACAAAAGAAGGAAAAAAATTCAAATGTGCAGCATATTGATTTAGGATTTTTACGCACTCTCCTATAGGCAATCCTTTAAGTAATAACTTATATAACAAAATCGCTTCAGATTCTGCTAATCCCTTTGCACAATAAGGAGCAATATATGAAATAACTTTTCCTTCTAATGCGCTATAGGAGAAAAAAATCTCCTTCGGGTATTCCACTTTTGACCTTGTAGTTTTCCCTAAGACACATCCATTCACTGCAAGTACTTTTGTATCTATATTTGAAACGAAATATTTATTTTTATTTTTGATGTCAAAATTAAAATCGTCCGGTAAGGGGGAAGTATTTTGATAATCTCCTGACAGTGATTGATAATCTCCATAAATCGCTATTTTCCCGACTTTTAGACGATCTTCTCTACCTCCCCCAGAAAGAAATATCACATCATAACTTTTATTAAATACATCTTCATATGTTATCTGGAAAGGCTCTTTGTAAAGTTCCTTGTTAATCTTGTTAAATTCATACCCACCTGTATTGATTAATACCTTACGAATATTACTATTATTATGATAGTAGTTCTTTAACAAGACCTTGCTCATCGTACTCAAGTCTCTAGCAGTAAAAATCCCATAACTTTTTATTTGTCTAGGGTAACCATTAATTAAAATCGAACTTGCTTCTAACAAGCCTTTTTGAAATTCATGGGTTAAGGTCATTGGAGATGTAACAATAATTATATAATCACGACTTGTTTTTTCTACTTCTTTAATGATCTGTTGAGGGTGATTTACAGCTATATAATCTAAATCCTTAAGTTTCGCATATAGAAGCCCAAACACCCAAAAATCGGACTCTAAATCGAACACAACTAATGTACTCGAGTTTTTATTTATTTCCCGAGTTGGGTCTAATTGTGTAATTACACCTGTTGAAGACTCGATATCTCCCGGAACATAGATTTCTAATCCATCTAAGAAGTTCGTATCTTTTAAACCAAACACAGGAACAATTTTGAAATCTGTATTATTCAACACATATGATTTAAACTGAGTAAAATCGTTGAAATTTAAAACCTTAAACATTCATCTCACCTACACAGATTTAGTATTAGTATCTGTATACTTATAAGAAAGGAATTGTTTATTCAGCGAGAAGAAAACTCCTAGAATAGTTACCAATCCAAAAGTAACAAAAGTTGTTTGAATTGATGTAATGCTAGTTAAAGGACCACTAATTAGTGCACCCAAAGGACTTATAGTTAGAGTCAAAACATTTATACTTGTAATAACTTTACCTAAAATATCATTATTCGTAGTCTGTTGTATTGTAGAGATGATCGTAACATCCATAACTGTTACCAATAAAGAAATAACAGCGTACATCGCACCCGCGAGTATCCAGTTTGCAAAGAAAGGGTAACAGGTTATAAAACCACTTAAAAGTAAACAAGAAAATATGAGAATTTTTCCAGGTGTAAATTTATTTGTAAGAGTACCCGCAATAATTCCCCCTGCAATTCCTCCCAAACCAGCAAAAGAAAATATAATTCCTACTAAGTCATCCTTTAAATACAATTCATGCTTCGTATAATAGACCAAAGATGCATTAAAAGCTTGCATTGCAATATTGATAAAAACAACTAAAATTACTGTACTCCAAATGACTTTACTCTTTTTAATGGTTTTAATTCCTTCAAATAATTCACTAAACTTAAATCTACTCTTATTTAGAGGTATTTGAGGGACAGTAACCTTAATCAGCATTAACAATAAAACGATGAATGTTACTGCATCAAAAATTAATACAGAACTGATACTATATATAGAGATGAGTAAACCACCTAATCCTGGTCCAACTAGTTTAGAGATTGTCCTTATGGTTTGGAAAACAGAATTATACACTTGTATGTCTCTCTTGGCGCATATACTAGGAATTATGACACTAACACTTGTATCGTAAACCATCCCAAATAAAGACAACAAGAAAGCTATAACGTAATAAAAAAAGAGATGGGCATTAACATGTATCAGTAATGGTATGATAAGAACTAGTAAAGTTTGAATAACAATTGAATACATGATGATTTTTTTTCTATCGTACCTATCTAGAGCCACTCCCAAGAAAAGCCCAAAAAGTATTTGGGGGAGAGTTTCTATTACAATCATTGTTGATAATGCGATAGCAGACTTGCTTAGGTTGTAAATTAAGATAGGAAAAGCAATTTTGAAAAACCTATTACCAAAAGATGAGATAGCTTCTCCTATTGTTAGGAATACGAAATCCTTATTTTTTAAAACCAAAGCAAGATTCCTCAATGCAAATTGCATACTTTGGACCCTCTTTTCTGTTTGTGTCTTTTCAAACCAATTTCAATATCTCGATTCAAAACATCTTTAATATCTAAACCAACTTTAGATGCGGATACTGGGACAACACTATTTGGGAGCATCCCATATGTAGTACCGATTTCAATGAAGTAATACTGTTCTTTCGAATCAACTCGCAAATCAGCATAACAAAAGCCTCGAACATTTAGAAGCTCCAGAGCTTTAACCATATCCGAACATATTTCGTGAACAATCTTATTATCTAACTCATCATTTTCAACGAACATAGGTTTGTTACTTAGATATCGACTTTTAAATGAATTTTCTTTATTGACTACTGCTCTCATGAGAGGTAGTAAAGTAATCTCATTGACATCGCAAACAGCACCAATAATATAATCAACACCATTTATATAATTTTCGACTAGTATTTTATCGTCATATTGGTTTACATGTTGAATTGCTTTATTAATCTTATTAATGTTGAATTCGGAAACCTTTTTAATCCCTATACTGGAACCACCTTGTACTGCAGGTTTAAAAATTACAGGCATTGATAAACTACGTGAAAGTTGATCAAGTATTTCTTTTTTGTTTGAATAATACTCATGAATAGTAAAACTCATAAATTGAGGAGTAGGTATTTTTAAACTTTGAAATATATGCTTTGCTACTGACTTATCTTTAAAAAGTGAGGATGCAAGCACACCACTTCCATTATAAGGAATATCCAGCAACTCCAATAATCCTTGAAGTGTACCATCTTCTCCTGGACAACCATATGTAACCAAAAAAGCAAAATCCATTTTCTTTAACATATTGATTTCCTCAAAAATGTTCTTCATGTCTAACAAGAAAACTTCGTGACCAAGAGAAATTAGCTCTTCATGTACAAATTTGGCCGTTTTTAAGGCTATATCATATTCCATTGGCGATCCGCCATAAATTACAGAAATCTTCATAATAACATCCTCTTCATATATACATTTTATAAAGTAATTTTTTTATCAAAGATATATCTTCAACTTCTTCGATCACAAAAGAACCAACATTTAATGGGAGAATAAAACGTATTCGCCCTTGACTTACTTTTTTATCAAATTTCATAAAACGTATGATACTTTCTGTAAGATCATCCAAAGTCTTAGCGGAATACAACTCTGTATCAATTACTGTGGGTAAATTATACTTTTTTAACACTCTTATCAATCGATTTGTGTTCTCTTTAAAAAATCCATGTTTATATTCACTGATAAAACATTCAAAAACACACCCAATACTAACCGCTTCGCCATGAAGCAATAAACTGTGGTTAGTAAGAGATTCCAAAGCGTGAGCTAAAGTGTGTCCAAAATTCAAACACAATCTCGGGCCTTTTTCCATTTCATCAATTTCAACTAGTTTTTTCTTTAACTTGACTGATTGAAGAATTATGTAATTAAATGTTTTACTATCGAATTGTTTTAAATTCATACTTTCCAGAGCTAAGAATAAATCAGGATCCTGTACAAAAGCAGCTTTAATAATTTCCGCCATGCCATTGTTAAATTCACGTTTAGGAAGAGTTTTAAGAAGGGATGGATCTATTAAGCAAAGATCTGGTGGGTAGAAGAAGCCTATTGCATTAGTTATTTTTTGAAAATGTACAGCTACTTTTCCTCCAATACTACTGTCAACTTGGGATAGTAATGTCGTGGGAATTTGTACAAATTTAATTCCTCGATAGTATGAAGCAGCTACAAATCCTGCAAGATCTCCAATTACTCCTCCACCCAAAGCTATTATTAGGTCATCTTTATAGAACGAATGCTTTATAAGAATTTGATATATTTTCATTGCGTTATCCAGACTCTTATTCTTTCCACCAGGTTTAATTGAATAGTGGAGGAATAATATATCAGAGTTGATAAATTGACTAGATACTTGATCCAAGTAATATTGTTTCACATTATCATCAGTAATGAGAAGTATTTTTTTTCTAAGCAAAGAATTATCTTCCAAGATTTCTCGAAGATTATTCAGTATGTTCTCTCCAAAAAAAATCTTATATATTTTTTTTCGAGAGCAAATTGTTAGCTCTTCTAATAAATTTAACTTCCTCATTTAAATAGTCACACCACCATTAATAGGAATACAAGCCCCGTTTATGAAATTAGCGGCCTCCGAACACAAATAAGCAACAAAATTTGCAATGTCTCTAGGGTCACCCATTCTTTTTAATGCTACATTCTTTGTATAAAGGTAGTATTCACTTTCTTGAATGCTTACACCGAATTTAGACGAATACATTTGAATAGCATATTGAGTCATTTCAGTTTTTATAGATCCTGGTAAAATACAGTTAACTAAGATATTATTTTCTGCACACGTTTGTGCAAGAACTTTAGTAATATGAACTAACGCAGCTTTGCTACTCGAATATGCAGGAAAGTAGGGTTTAATATTTTCTGCGACAGAAGAGGAAATGTTAATAATTCTTCCCCACGCTCTCTCTTTCATATAAGGAAGTAATTTATTAATAATCTGAATATGACTAAACAAATTCACTTGATAAACGTGTTTCCAATAATCAAGAGTAGTTTCTTCGAATCTTAAAGGTTTTCCTATACCTGCATTGTTTACAAGAATATCTACTTTGTATTTGTTAAGCATTTCATCTAACAGATTATCAATTTGATTAGGATCATCTAAAGGTATGGCAAAGCCAACAAAACCATATTTATATTCTTCTTGTATTATCCTTTGAACTTTTTCTCTTGAACGTCCATGTATAATAACCTTTGCCCCTAACTGGGAAAGGACTTTTGCAATTGCCAGTCCTATTCCCTGGGTGCTTCCTGTGATAAAGGCAGTTTTCCCATTAAGATCAATCGTATTTATATCCATGCTTTCACCTTAAACCAATAAATTGACTGGATACTTCATGCAAGGTTTTTTGTAACTTGTTATAAATATCTTTTAAAACATTCTCATCAGAAGTAAGGGGGGGCATTACAACAACAACTTCTTCCTCAGCAGGTCTAAAAAGCAATCCATTCTCCTGAGCTTTTACTGAGACAGTTTTCGCAATACCTTGGAATTTACTATCCAACTTTAGGCCATACATAAAGCCTTTTCCTCTTACTTCCTGTACTAAATCAAATTCAAAACTAAGATCTAATAGATATTTCCATAACAATTCCTCTTTCTGTCTTACATGATCAATAACATTTTCTTCTAATAAAATTCTCAATGTCTTATATGCTGCAGCACAGGAAATTGGATGACCCCCATACGTAAAACCATGCCTGAAAACAATATCATTCGTCTTGAACAGCTCATATATTTTTTCGCTAACCAGCACTCCTCCAAGCGGAGCATACCCAGCTGTCATTCCTTTTGCTACTGTGATTAGATCTGGTCTTATATTGTGCATTTTATAGGCAAACAGATTTCCTGTACGTCCAAATCCCGTTACCACTTCATCAAAAATAAGTATAATATCATGATGATTACAATACTCTCTTAATTTCTTTAAAATGATGCTTTCGATTGGTATAATCCCGCCAGCACCCATAATCGGCTCAACAATAATAGCTGCAATTGTATCTGGATTTTCATTATTTAGCTTCCTTTCAATAAGCTCCCAATGGATATCGGAAGATTCCACAGAAGTAGGTTTTGGTAAGGTGATAGATCCTGGCAGCATAGGTCCTGTACCTGTGGTATTACTATTAATCCCCATCACACTCAAAGCTCCATAAGAAACACCATGATAAGAATTTTCAAAGTGTGCGATTTTAAATTTTTCTTGCTTGCCCGAGTGGTAGAAAAAGCTCCTGCTTATTTTAATAGCTGTTTCTACTGCATCCGAACCACCTGTAGTAAAAAATACCGCATCGAAATCATTATCCAATCGGTTTAAAAGTTCGTTAGCATATTCTATACCGATTTGATGAGCTCTCCCAAAAAGAGAAACACCCGTTACTTCATTAGACTTTTCATACATAAAATCAATAATATCTGTTCGGCTGTAACCTAAGTTTACATTCCAAATGCCTGAAATAGCATCAACATACTCTTTGTCATTTTTATCATAGACATAGGATCCTTCGCCCCGAGTAATAATTAAAGGATTTTTTATAAAGTCCGCCATATTGGAGAAATTGTTCCATAATTGATATTTCATAAATATTATTCTCCTTCACAATAAAATTCCATCTAAAATGAAGAATACAAAAAAGATTAATAATAAGTCAATTCGAATATTATAAAGTAAATAAACGTTTTTTAAAGGAAATATTAATAAAATGTAAAGAAAACATTAATTTTCATTTTATTTCTTACTATATATTCTATTGAACAATTACAAATATTCTTTTATTATGAAATTACCGGGTTGGCAGAAAGGGATTGCGCCTATACTACACATAGGTGAGCATTTTGCTCGTTGGGGGTTCGAGTCCCCCACCCGGCATAAAAAACACTCTAGGAAATATTTCCTAGAGTGGAGATTGATGACAAACCCCTGGCTCTTTTCGCAAGAAAAGCGCCAGGGGCTGTATGTTTCTGGGAAATAAACAAATAAAGGGAATTGAATATAGAAAATGAGACAGATCACAAAGCCTTTTCCTCTCTTTGAGAGGAGCAAGGCCATT
>NZ_FORR01000064.1 GCF_900114055.1 Thermoflavimicrobium dichotomicum
AAGTGGTTTCGTCGTTTTCACCAGCACCATCTGATTGACGGGGCCAGCAAGCAGGATCTCCAAATTCTCCATCGCTTCCGGCGGTTCTATTGAACCGATCCCCTGTTCCATCATCCGCTCCTGATACTCTCTCTTCGACACGATGCCCACACTGCCCCAGTATCCCCAGTTCATTACCTTCACCGCACATGGCCACTCCCGCGCCAGCTGATGGGCATACGCATCCTTGAAGGTGCAGCCTGCAGAGTAGTTGCTCTGTCCCGGTGATTTCATAAAGGAACCTATCGAGGAGAAAAACATAACAAAATCCAATGCTTCCTTCCCAAACACCTGGGCCATCCGCACACTGACGTCAACCTTGGCCGACAATGCGGCCCGGAAGCGCTCCTCTTCCATATTGGCCAGACTCTTATCCTGCAACACAATGGCGGAATGAACCACCCCGTGGATCTGGCCATATCTCTCTTTGATTTCCTCATATGCCCGCCGAAGCGCCTGTTCGTTCGTCGCATCCGCCGTAATATAGTGGGGAGCAGGCCCAAGAGCTGCAAGGCGATCCAGCTTCGCCTGAATCGTCTCCTCTTTTTCCCGCCGCCCGATCCAGATGATCTGCGCCTGATAGGTTCGGATCATGTATTCACTCCATACCTCTCCAATGCCGCCAGCCCCTCCGATCACCACATACACGCCGCCTGATCTGTACAGCGTCTCCTCCGTCCGGGGGGCATCGAGCGGAAGCAACTGTTGCCGATACCATTCCTGTTCACGATACACCCACGCATTGCCCTGGGGATCGGCGGGCAGGGCAAACATGTCGGCTATTGGCCATTCTCCTTTTGCTTCCAGATCCATCAACCGTATCTTCCAGTTGGGATATTCCTTGGCCATCGAACCAACCAGGCCGTGAATACTGGCATGCGTGGGGTTCACCACATCAGTCGGATGAATCGGCTGGGCCTGAATGGTGATGACACTCCAGCCCAGCTCCCGGCTCCCATATCCCAGGCGAAGCAGCGCTTTGATCAGCCGGAAGAGCTGGATTACCCCGCTGTTTTGCTCTTCCACCATGGCATGATCATCCAGGGTTGCCGCAGTAGCAGGCGGAGCCACCCAGATGAGATGATCGATCCAGCCACAGGCTTTCACCTTTTCTGCCATCTGGTCAATGGAATCCTCTTCCTGAAACAGAAGAGTATGCGCCTGTGGATACTCTCGTTGGATTGCATCCCTGTGTTCCTTGGTTCCTCCCACGATCACAATCCGTTCTGTCCGGCCCGAAACAGGTTCCCCTTTTGGAATCGGGACAGAATCCCAAACAGGGACGAGCTGGTGGGTTCCTGCCGGCAGCTTGCCAGAGACCCTGGTACGGTCTTCCTCATTCCCATTTCTGCCACCTGGAATCTCTCCTGACAGCGCCCGGGAAGAGAGTTGCCTGATCTGAACACATATCCTTCCCTGCTCATCACAAAGATCGATATCCAGCTTCTCTACCTGAT
>NZ_FORR01000005.1 GCF_900114055.1 Thermoflavimicrobium dichotomicum
GGTGGGGCAGATGATTGGGGTGAAGTCGTAACAAGGTATCCCTACCGGAAGGTGGGGATGGATCACCTCCTTTCTACGGAGTTTATTTCCGAATAACTTTACTTCTTGGGTTATGCCTTCTCACTCTTTGGTTTTCAGGGAATACGCTCCTGGGTTTTGAAAAAGATGAAAACCTCTTTGGAACCTGTTTTTAGGTTTCAGAGAGGTTTTTGAATTAAAGAGAGAAATGTTCCAGTTCCCAGGTAACGGAATTAGACCAGATCGCACATCGACTCAGCAAACGGATTTGTGTAAGAGAAAAACCTTGCTGAATCAGCTGGATGAGCAAGGGTTTGATTTTTGCGTTGAAGAATGGTTTTTCAATACGCTCAGGCATATTTTCTCTGTAAATGAGCTTGTATTGTGCTCGCAGCTTTTTAAGGATCATTTTGGCCGTTTGGTTGTCAGCCTCTTCTTGTTTGTGCTTTCTTTCAGATTCCAACTTTTCCTGCTCGATTTGCTGGAGCGCTTTTTCTTTTCCCAGTTCAAAGAGCAGCTTACTATCCATGATGCCGATTTTTTCAATCAATTCTATCGAATAGACAAATAATGAATCATCAAATAATTGTTCATCAAAAATGGCCGTGAGCAGTTCATTTAATTTTTCTGGTGGGAGAAATGAGTAATGCTCGATGATCAGATCCTCCAGATGGCCATTCAGCCAACTAATTGTAAGATGTTCCAAATCTTCTCTAAATGTTTCATGGCGGAAACCACATCCACTCATAAACGTAGCGTATGTACATCCATTATATTCTTCAATAAATTCCTGCAACAGAGGATAATCGCTTAGCTGGAAGGGTTGTTTGGCATGAATGAGTTTGCCCGAAGAATCCCAGGGCGGGTCGTATTCATGTGTTATCATATATTTTGGTTTTGTTTGCAACGTATAGGCAAACCACTCAGCGACTTGATGGAGGTAATCAAAAAAGTGGGTCTGTATACGATGAAACCATGCTCTTTCTAAATCCATTATGTTCAGTGGTATACCTTCCAGATGAATAACTGTTTTGGACATCATTTCCACCTCCTGTAAGTATTATTTATTATTTTTTACATAAAATGGGAATTCCCTTCCGAATGATTAGTAAAAAATAACATGATTTAGGTGGAAATGATTCTTTCATGTTCTTTTAAAGCAACGATGCCATTTTCCAGTTAAAAATAATGGAACGCCTGTGGAGTACAGGCGTTTTTTGTTATGTTTATATTGAAGTGGTTTGTGAATCCATGATCATTTTCGAATATATTTGATTAACATTCCCAAAATCTTATAGATCAAGTCTTTACTTTTATGTTGAATAAAGTCTTGGATTAGTTTGGGAGCATGTTGCCCAGCTTGTTGAAGCAGGGAAGATGAACTGCTCCCAACAGAGTTGACTGGGGTCGGTTGATAATGTTGCAGCTCCATAAGTGCCTGTTGCAGATCGTAAGCCATTTCATAGGCTGATTGGTATCGATGGGCTGGATCCTTTTCGGTTGCTTTTCGAATAATAAAATACAGTTTATCTGTGATATGTGGATTCAGTTGTCTTGGATCAGGTAAAGGTTCCTGAATATGTTTAAGCGCAATACTGACGGAATCATTTCCGGTAAAAGGTAGTTGTCCTGTGACCATTTCATATAAGACAATCCCCAATGAGTAAAGATCCGATGTAAAGGACAATTTGGCTCCTTTTGCCTGTTCTGGTGAAAAGTAAGGTACAGTACCTACAACGATACCCGTCTGGGTGAGAGCTGTGTTTGATTGGACAAAGCGAGAAATACCAAAATCAGATACCTTTGCTTGTCCATTTTGCGTGAATAAGATATTGTGCGGTTTTATATCGCGGTGTATGATTCCATGATCATGCGCATGCCCCAAGCCTTGGCAGATCTGTATGGCAATCGAGATGGTTTCAAGAGCTGAAAGTTGTCCTTTTTGTTGAATGATGTGATTGAGTGAGGCACCATCGACAAATTCCATTACTATATAATAAATGTGATTGTCGACACCTGCATCAAAAACATTGACAATATTGGGATGGGATAGCTTTCCTGCTGTCTTGGCCTCACGAACAAATCGTTGTACAAACTCCCAATCTTTACTGTACTCTTCATAAAGGACTTTGATCGCTACATACCGATCCAAGACCATATCTTGTGCCAGGTAGACAGCAGCCATACCTCCGCCACCTATGTATCGGACAATATGATATCTTCCAGCTAACTGTTTTCCTTCCACACCAGAGCTCCTTTCTAGATATGAAAATAATGAATGAATATGGAATAAAAAAAGTAGGCACATTGGAGAAAATAGATGATACTTTGACTCTACTATTATAGTTCAAAATGGATCTCGAACAAGTAAATATTTCAAAGTATTTCTTGAATACAAGCGTCAAACTAGAAGGGAAATTCAGAGGGATAAAATTTGTCAATTCTATTTCTCAAGAAAAATAGAAAATAAAAACTTGGATATATAGAGTAGGAGAACATGCTGCGAAATAGCGTCATCTGCAGCAAGTTATATGACTGAACAAATGATTGTAGTAGATGGCGGCATTACTGCCTGGTAAGGTGAACCGCATATACTTCGATATTTTTCCCCCATTTGACTATTTCTTTTTCTTTATTCATGCCAATTCGTTTGGCTACTCCCTTCGAAGCTTCATTTCTTGGGTCAATGAGAGAAATGAAACGTTGTTGCTGAAGAACATGAAAACCGTATTCTTTACATGCATGAGCGGCTTCTGTTGCGTAACCATTGCCCCAAAAATCCCGGATGAAGAGATAACCGATTTCGATTTCTTTTTGCCCCTCTACTTCTTGGATAACGAGTCCACACTGACCAATAAAGGTTTGACTCTGTTTTAACTCAATGGCCCACAAACCCATTCCCTCATTTTGATACATCTGGAGATTCCGCTTGATCCATTCAATCGTTTCTTCTCGCGTTTTTGTAGAGGGGTAATAGGCCATAGCAATGGGATCAGTGAAGATTTTCAATAAATGATCCACATCAAGGAGCGTCAGTTTTCGAGCTTGAAGACGAGAAGTTTTCCAAATGATATCTGGCATCGCTCAATTTCCTCTCTTTCATTTTAGTTAAAATGGAAACGATTTCTTCATTATTTGATGGAAAACGGAAAAGGAAAACCAGCATCTAATGAAACTTTTTCGACAAGATGGGACACTGATTATGAGTCTTTTCTATATCCATGAACGTCGTATATTCATTTATTTAAATAGTTTTCACTTTTTCATGTAGTTATCCAATATTGTTAAAGTATAATTAATTGTTGGATAGAGTGATCGTTAACAATAATAAACATAGAAGGTGAAGTACAGATGGAAACCTTAGTCATCGTGGCACATCCGAACTTCCAACATTCCAAGGTAAATAAGCGTTGGGTCCAAGAGTTACAGAAACATTCAGGCATTACGATACATAATTTATCTCTTGCTTATCCTGATGATCAAATTAATATTTATTACGAACGGGAATTGGTCCTTCGACATGATCGCATTGTACTCCAGTTTCCTATGTTATTCTATAATGTTCCATACATATTAAAAAAATGGATAGATGAGGTATTTGCTTATCTATGGTCGGGAGATGACGGTGCAAAATTATTGGGTAAGGATTTAATGCTGGCCATTTCGATGGGAGCACCTGCTGAATCTTACAAACCTGATGGATTTAACTATTATACAGTGGAAGAACTGGTTCGGCCGATGGAAGCGGTGGCAAATCTGGTGGGAATGAATTTCTTACCTGTTTTTAAATTTTTTAATGCGGCTATGGCGACAGACGAAGAAATTGAAGCGAGTGCCAAAGAGTATGTTGAATACGTTTTAAAAGTTGGTGAGCCGAATCATATTTAGTTCGATTAGACACTCAATCGTTGGGTGTCTATTTTTATGGATGAAAAAGGGAATCGCATGGTATTTTATGTCAGTGCGATTCCCTAAACATCGGTTAAATGGCCTTAACCATTCCGCCATCTACCAGTAATGCCTGTCCTGTTATATAAGAGTTGGCCTTGGAAGCTAAGAAGGTGGCTACTTTGGCAAACTCACTGGGCTCTCCATAACGTCCAAGCGGAATTTGGGCGAAAAATTGCTGTTGTACTTCTTCAACCGAGATACCGAGTTGTTTTGCTTTTGTCTGGTCCAAGGATGCCAGGCGATCAGTTGCGATGCGCCCGGGAGCAACCGTATTGATTAAAATTTGGTCGCCGGCCAGTTCGACCGATAAGCTTTTGGTTAAACCAACGACTGCTGTTCGGAAAGTGTTGGAAAGAATCAATCCTTGGATGGGCTCTTTGATGGAGGAAGAGGTAAAGTTCACAATGCGTCCATATTGCTGTTGGCGCATAAAAGGCAAAACTCCACGAATTAAGCGGATGACACTGAGCAAATTTAATTCAAAGGCATATTGCCAATCCTGGTCTTGAAATTGATCAAAATTTCCTGGTGGTGGACCACCTGCATTATTGACCAGAATATGAATCGTGCCAAATCGGTTTGCTGTTTCTTGAATGAGGTTGTCAATATCTTCACTTTTGGTCAAGTCTGCCACACAGAAGGCTACTTCTGCACCTGTTTGCTCTTTTATCTCATTGGCTGTTTTTTCAAGATCTTCTTGATTACGGCTGGAAATCATTACTTTGGCCCCTTCTTTGGCCAATTCAAATGCCGTAGCCTTTCCCAATCCTTTGCTCGAAGCCGTTACCAGTGCTACTTGACTGTTGAGACCTAGATCCACGTCCTGTCCTCCATTCTGCTTATTTCGGTTTTCTAATAAATATTCTATTTCTTTTGAATGGGTAATGTCCAGTATGAACCTCCAGCCACTGCCTATGCTAACACTAAGACTCATTGATATACCGATTTATTTTCGGAATAGAACAATATTATTCATTTATATATACAAACATTTGTCTATATTATAAACTTTTGTTTGTGATGGGAAGGAAAGGAGGGAGATGGGTGGATAAAGAGAAAAGGATTTTAGAATATATTCGCATGAATCCCTTTATTTCGCAGCAGGAATTGGCTAATAAAATTGGCATTTCCCGTTCTGCAGTAGCCGGTTATATTGCGAACTTGATGAAACGAGGGGAAATTGTTGGACGCGCATATGTGTTAAGAGAATCTTCATTGATCACTTGTATTGGAGGGGCAAATCTGGACCGTAAAGCTCGAAGTAAGCAAAAGGTTGTGTTTCATTCCTCCAATCCTGTAACGATGACAGAGTCCTGTGGTGGTGTGGCAAGAAACGTGGCTGAAAATCTGGGGCGGCTGCGGTGCAATGTTTCCCTGATCAGTTGTGTGGGGGATGATAAAGAAGGGCATTGGGTGTTACAGGAGACCAAAAAACATGGTGTTGATGTAAGCCAGGTTTGGACCTTTCCGAGTGAACGAACAGGAACCTATACAGCCTTGCTTGACTTGGATGGAGAAATGGTCATTTCGTTAGCCGATATGGAAATATACGAGCAGATCACGCCTGAGCGTTTGCAAGATAAATGGTCATATATTGCTACTTCACAAGCTGTTTTTTTGGATACCAATATTCCGGAAGAATCCATTCACTATCTCGTAGAGCATTGCCGAGAGTCTGAAATTCCTTTGTATGTGGATCCGGTTTCATCTGCAAAGGCATGTAAATTGCCTGAAAATCTGATGGGGGTAGAAGCGATTTTACCTAATTTGGAAGAAGCTCAATGGTTGGCGCAGATGGAAGTAAGAGAGTTGAAAGACTGTCGAGAATTATGTAAAAGAATTCGGGACAGAGGCGTTAAAAACATTGTGATCACATTAGGGGAAAAAGGCGTATTTTATGCTTCTGAAAATGAGATGGGGCATCTTCCTCCCCTGAAGAAAATGGAAGTAGTGGATGTAACAGGGTCTGGGGATGCGTTTGCTGCTGGATTTATATACGGAATGACGAACGATGAAGGCATTGAAAGAGCATGTCAGTTGGGATTGGCTGCAGCAGCTCTGACCTTGCAGACGGAAAAATCCGTATCACCATTGCTACAACCCGATCGAATATATGCCATGCTAGAGGAGGAATCAAGATGAAAAACTATTTGTCTTTTACCGAAGAAGTGAAACATGCTTTACAGAACCAAAGGCCTGTTGTTGCATTGGAAACGACGATTGTTTCACACGGGATGCCTTATCCGCAGAATATCCAAACAGCGAAAGAAGTGGAACAAATTATTCGTGAACATGGAGCTGTCCCGGCAACGATTGGAATTATGGATGGAAAAATAAAGATCGGCTTAAATGAAGAAGAACTGGAAGAGTTTGCCCAAAATCCTGCGGTAGAAAAAGTGAGCCGCCGTGACTTTCCTTATGTTTTGGCTACGGGAAAAATCGGAGCTACTACAGTGGCAGGAACCATGATTGCTGCACAATTAGCTGGAATTGAAGTGTTTGCGACCGGCGGAATTGGTGGAGTTCACCGTGAAGGAGAGGTGACCTGGGACGTATCGGCTGATTTGACCGAACTGGCAAAAACCAATGTGGCAGTCGTTTGTGCTGGAGTGAAGTCGATTTTGGATATTGGCCGTACCCTGGAATATTTGGAAACCCAGGGAGTCCCTGTTGTCGGTTATCGGTGTGACGATTTTCCTTCTTTCTACTCTCGGACAAGTGGTTATCAGGTCGATTTTCGGTTAGATACACCACAAGAGGTAGCGAAAATGCTGGATATGAAGTGGAAGCTCGGTTTACAGGGAGGAGTCGTGGTTGCTAACCCAGTGCCAGAGGCTTATGCCATGAATCATGATGAGATTGAAGCGGTGATTATTCAAGCGCTTCAAGAGGCCAAAGAAAATGGAATTACTGGGAAGAAGGTAACACCATTTGTGCTGGATAAAGTGAAACAGCTGACCCAGGGAAAAAGCCTGGCAACCAATATCGCATTGGTGAAACATAATGCAGAAGTGGCAGCCCGAATTGCGGCAGCATTAAAAGAGATCAATCGATAAAAACCAGACACTCCCTCGAAATCAGTAGAGGGAGTGTTTCAGTATGTTGACAAACCCGGTTTTCCTTAGAAAAAGAAACCAGCATATAACGGAAACTTTATCAACCATTCCATTTTATACATATAAAAAGGAAATACATTCATAAATGTTGAATATTCTTTATAATAAAAAATGGAAATGAGGTTGAATGCTTTGGGTGGAAATCATGCAGGGACGAAAAGAGAGTGGCGGGCTGCATGGATTGCGACGGTCGAGAACTTGGATTGGCCTTCCAATACAGGATTAAGCAAAGACAGGCAACAGTCTGAGATGATCCGACTGTTCGATGAGCTGGTATCCATACGGATGAATGCAGTCATGGTACAAATTCGCCCAACAGCGGATGCCTTCTATCCTTCACAAATCAATCCGTGGTCCAAGTATTTGATGGGAGATCAGGGAAAAGATCCGGGATATGATCCTCTTGCTTTTATGCTGCAAGAAGCCCATCAGCGGAATCTTGAGTTTCATGCCTGGTTCAATCCTTACCGAGTGAGTATGAATACAGATCGAAACCAGTTGGCTTCCGATCACCCTGGGCGAAAATATCCAAATTGGGTCAAACAGTACGGACAAAAGCTGTATTATGATCCTGGCATTCCACAAGTCATGGATCACATTGTGGAAAGTGTCATGGAAGTGGTTTCACATTATGATATTGATGCCGTTCATTTGGATGATTATTTTTATCCCTATCCCATCAATGGGCAAGATTTTCCAGATCAGGATACCTACCAAAAGTATGGCGCTGGCCAGTTTCCTTCCAAAGCGGAGTGGCGGCGGCATAATGTCAATCAGTTGGTTGAACGGTTAGCGAAGGCGATTAAGCAAAAGAAACCACATGTGAAGTTTGGCATCAGTCCGTTTGGCATCTGGCGAAACCGTTCTTCTGATCCCAATGGTTCAGACACATCCGGTTTGGAGAGTTATGATGATCTGTATGTGGATTCGCGGAAATGGATTCAACAGAAGTGGTTGGACTATATCATTCCACAAATCTATTGGAATATCGGTCACCAATCGGCTGCGTATGAAAAACTGGCCGATTGGTGGTCCCAACAAGTCAAAAATAATGGACATCATCTTTATATGGGTCATGCATTATATAAAGTGGGAAAGGATAATCAGGCCTGGAACCAGCCGGATGAAATTCCAAACCAGCTGGAACTCAACCGTTCGTGTTCGGAAATCAAGGGGAGCAGTTTTTTTAGTGTAAGGGATGTTGTAAATAATCCATTAGGCGTATCGGACCAAATAAAAAATGAATATTTTAAATTTATCGCTCTCGTTCCGATTATGCCATGGCTCAATCGGGCAGCGCCTAAAGCCCCTGTACTTCAATCCCTGACTCCAAAAGGCGATCGGGTTGAGATTCGATGGCAAGACACAGATCCAGGAAATACCGCCTATTTTGTCCTGTACCGTTTTGTGGACGATGAACCAGTTTCCATAGACAAACCTCAAAATATATGGGCGACCATTCGAAAATCAAATGACCCGGAGCATGTGTATGTGGATACTGCCATTTCAGCCAACCATGCTTATACGTATGCAGTGACGGCAGTTGAGCGTTTGCATCATGAAAGTTCTCCCAGTCGTTCATTAACGATCCGCCTTTGATATTCCTGAAAAATATGTTTCTCCGTTTGATTTTGGAAATACCGTACAAAATAAGGAGGAATGAATGACTAAAGGAGAGACATGTTTATGTTTGGAAAAACGGCTGGTGAAACGCTGGTAGATCTGCTTGTTGAATGGGGAGTGGATCATGTTTATGGTATGCCGGGAGATTCGATTAACTCCATCATAGAAGCATTACGGAAAGCTCAAGATAAAATCAAGTTTATCCAAGTACGGCATGAAGAAACAGGAGCTTTGGCCGCGGCCTCCTATGCCAAATTAACAGGAAAGTTAGGAGTATGTTTGGCGATTGCCGGACCGGGTGCTATTCATTTGCTCAACGGTTTATATGATGCCAAACTGGACCATGCTCCTGTACTGGCGATTACTGGGCAAGTCGAATCTGATTTATTGGGACTGGATTACTTTCAGGAAGTGCAGCTGGAGCGGCTGTTTGATGATGTAGCCGTATATAATCAACGGATCATGTCAGCAGAACAACTTCCTGCTGTAGTTAACCAGGCGATCCGAGTCGCTTATGCGAAAAAGGGGGTCTCGGTTCTAACCATTCCTGACGACATTCCCAAATTTGAAGTGAAAGCAGAAGCGAGAAAAACCAGTTCCATCTTTGTAGAACCGGAAATTTCCCCTTCATCTACCTATTTAAATCAGGCCAAAGCGATCCTGGACAAAGCCAGAAGCCCAGTCATTTTAGCGGGAAAAGGGGCCAAGCATGCACGAGAGTCATTACTTGCTTTTGCTGAGCATATGGCAGCGCCGATCGTTCTGACATTACCAGGCAAGGGCGTAGTGCCCGATGAACATCCCTATTGTTTGGGCGGTTTGGGGTTGATTGGAACAAAACCTTCCTATGATGCGATGAAGAAGGCAGATACCTTGATTATGGTCGGGACGTCATTTCCTTTTACAGGTTTCTTGCCGGAATCGGCCAAAACGATCCAGATTGACACCGATCCTGCCCAGATTGGAAAAAGGTATCCGATTGATGTAGGGATTGCTGGCGATGCGAAAACGACATTGGATTGGCTGGTACAGCATGTTCAAAAACAAACGGATGTTTCATTTTTAGAGGAACTTCAACAGGAACGAGAAGCCTGGTGGACGAAAATGGAAAAAGAAGAACAAGATGAGTCTTTGCCCATAAAACCACCCCATGTGATTCAGGCATTGCAAAAAGTCGCCCAGGATGATGCCGTTCTGTCCGTGGATGTCGGTAATGTGACAGTTTGGATGGCTCGTCATTTTCGCATGACCCATCAACCGTTCATTATCTCAAGTTGGTTAGCCACTTTAGGTTGTGGTCTTCCAGGGGCGATAGCTGGAAAAATCGCTTATCCAAAGCGGCAGGTATTTGCCATTTGCGGAGATGGCGGTTTCGCCATGACGATGGCTGATTTTGTCACAGCTGTGAAATATGATTTACCCATCATTGTCATAGTGCTAAACAACCAGAAGATTGCAATGATCAAGTTTGAACAGGAAGTGATGGGAAACCTGGAGTATGGAACGGATTTGACCAATCCCAACTTTGCAAAGTTTGCAGAAGCAAGCGGAGGGATTGGATATCGTGTTGAAAAGCCTGAGGAATTGATGCCGGCATTTGAACAAGCCATACGGCAAACAAAGCCGTGTATTATTGATGTTGTAGTAGATGCGAATGTAGCACCCATGCCGGCACATATTACATGGGGACAAATGGCGGGTTATGCGAAGCATATGATGAAAGAGCTGATTGAAGAAGGAAAGATCGAATGGCCTTTTCAATAAAGATCTGGTTTGTTGACCAGGTTTTCGTTATATGTTTGTCAACAGACCCTCAACACTATCAGAGAGATAAAAATGGTGTTAAAAGCGTAGGGATGGGTTCCTTACCCAGTGACTGTGATGGTACATAAGTCGTCACGCTGGAAGGAACACAGCACCGAAGCATGGGATGGACGTCAAGTCCATTTCTTTTCTTTATTAACCTGACCTGACATCATTGGTTATGATGGTTAGGTATTTTTTTCGGAAAATAATATGGAATATTTATAGTATTTTTTTAAATTGAAATAGACTACAATCGGTGATTTGTATAGAATGAATTTAACTGCAATATTATTGGGTGGAGGGCTTGAATTGCTCGGGAAAATAATTGAAATAGTATTGGGGATCTTTGGATTCTTCAGTTTGTCTTCAACTATGTTTGATAAAGGATGTCTGATGAAAACATCGAAGGCTGATCGCTTGAAAGAGCTAATGAAATTATCCCATTTGGTTCATGAATGGTTTATGGCTATAAAGAACGATTTTTTATACAGTATGAAGCGACCAAAGAGAAATGCTGATTACTTCTTCCGTTGTTATAGACAGTTGGTTGTTATGAGCTTGCTTTTAAACCCGGAAGAGTTGATTTTCCTGGAAAAAAATCTGGTGCAAATGAAAGAATTGGCTCATTCATTCTATCAATTCGACCAAGAAATAAAAGGAATGATGCTAGAAAAGATAAAAGAAAGAAGCAAGGAGGAACTGTTAAGGGAGTTGAATGTCCAATCGAAATCATCCCTCAATGATAAGTGGTGTACACAGAAGCGAGAACAACATAGAAAACTGGAGGAAAGGAGGTTGCAATATCTGGCAGAACAGATGGGTTCTGAGCCAAATCGCTGGTTTCAGTTTTTAATATCACAAAAGGATCTAATCATGGATGAGTGGACACAGAAAAAGGTTATTCCTTTTATCCAATGTTATGAATCGATTATGCAGCAAATTCAACATCTGATGGATCAAGAGAGATGATTGAAGAAAGAAAAGTGCATATTGTTGTTGTTTTTTTTTAAAATGCATTGCATAAATATTAATATATATGTATAATAATACACAACTTCTTCCTCGTACCACTGAAAGGAGTGTTTGTTGTGAAGGCGGCCATTATAGGTGCTACCGGTTATGGTGGAGCAGAACTGATTCGTTTGATTCAACACCATCCCTATTTGGAGCTTGGGACATTGGTTTCCACTTCGCAAACCGGGCCGGTAGCCAGAGTGTATCCTCATTTGTCCCATATCGATCGCTCGTTCGAAGGGTTACATGTCGATGAATTATGTGCAAACAATGACTTGATCTTTCTTGCAACGCCACCTGGTGTCAGTAGTGAATGGACGCCTTTACTCGCTGAACGGGGAAAAATCGTGATCGACCTTTCTGGAGACTTTCGTCTGGATCGACCAGAAGTCTATCAAGCATGGTACGGAAAACAACCTGCGCCGGCAAACTGGTTGCGGCGAGCCGTCTATGGATTGAGTGAATGGTTTGGAGAAGAAGTCAAGGAGGCACAGATTATCTCCAATCCAGGATGTTATCCTACAGCGACGTTACTGGCTCTTTTGCCTCTGCTCCAGGCAAAAGCGATTGATCCCTCTACCATCATTATCGATGCAAAATCGGGAGTCAGCGGAGCAGGACGTGGGTTGAAACAGGCCATGCTTTTTGGTGAAGTAAATGAAAACTTACGCCCATATAAAGTGGATGGGCATCAACATATACCGGAAATTGAGCGTTTTGCCAGCTTCGTGGCAGGACAGGAGATTCGTGTCAATTTTGTTCCCCATCTGGTTCCCATGAATCGTGGGATTTTGGTGACGATTTATGCAAAACGGATGAATAATTATTCGATCGATGACTTGAGTGAAATCTACCAAAATCACTACCAGAAAGCTTCGTTCATTCGGCTACGTCAGCAAGAGTGGCCAGAAACCAAACAGGTGCAAGGAAGTAATTACTGTGATATTGCCTGGCACATTGATGAGCGTACCCATCAAGTGATTGTTTTATCTGCCATCGACAATTTAATGAAAGGGGCTGCTGGGCAAGCCATCCAGAATGCCAATTTACGTCTGGGATGGCCAGAAGAGAGCGGCTTAACTTTTTCACCTTTATTTCCGTAAAAAGGGGAGAGAGAGATGCAGGCATTTGAGATTGCAAGTCAACCGAGCATTACTTCACCGCAAGGTTTTCGTTCGATCGGAATTCATGCAGGACTGAAAAGGAGAAAATTGGATTTAGGGGCTATTATTTGTGATGTACCTGCAAACGCAGCAGCGGTTTATACAAAAAATGCATTTCAAGCAGCGCCCGTGAAAGTAACGAAAGAAAGCATTCAAACGGACAGGAAGCTTCAAGCGGTTGTTGTAAATAGCGGGCAAGCAAATGCAGGAACAGGGAAGCGCGGTTACCAGGATGCATTGGCAACCAGACAACGAATGGCGGAGCTGTTGGGGATCCCGGATCACTTTGTAGCGGTTGCATCTACCGGCGTGATTGGAGAGTATCTGCAGATGGATAAGTTATTGGCTGGCTTGGAGCAAATCGTGGAAAAAGCGAGCCATGATCCAGAAGATACCTTTGCTGAAGCCATTTTAACGACCGATACTTTTCCCAAAAAGGTAGAAGTGCATGTACAGGTGAATGGCCAAACGGTCAAAATTGCAGGAGTGGCCAAAGGTTCAGGAATGATTCATCCCAATATGGCGACCATGCTCGGATTTATTACGACAGATGCGGTGATTGATTCCAAGGAGCTTGAGAGTTTGTTAAAAACAACGGTAAATGAAACTTTTAATATGATTTCAGTGGATGGCGATTGCAGTACCAATGATATGGTCATTGTCATGGCCAGCGGATTAGCTGGAAATCAGGCATTAACCCCAATTCACCCTGACTGGAGCCATTTTCAGGCCGCTTTCCATTATGTTTGTCAGGAATTGGCCAAACAAATTGCCAAAGACGGCGAAGGAGCTACTCGGCTGATTGAGGTTCAAGTAGAAGGGGCGCCAAGGAAAGAGCTTGCCCAACAAATAGCGCGTGCGATTGTTTCGTCCAATTTGGTCAAGGCAGCTATTTTTGGTGCAGATCCCAACTGGGGACGTATTCTTTGCGCCGCTGGTTACAGTGCTCCTGAGCTGGATCCGGAACATACCGATATTTCGATCAGCTCCGTTTTGGTAGCCAAACAGGGAATGCCTGTCCCCTTTGATGAGGAAAAAGTGACCGAACTCTTACGCAATGAGACAGTGGTCATCCAGGTGAATTTCCACCAGGGGGACTGTCGTGCGACAGCTTGGGGATGTGATTTGACATACGATTATGTGAAAATTAATGGAAGTTATCGCAGTTAATGAGTAGGTGATTCCATTGCAAATTGTAATCAAAATAGGTGGAAGTGTATTGGAACATTTGCACTCTGCTTTCTTTCAGGAATGTTTGCAATTAAAGGAAAAAGGCTTGACTCCGGTAATCGTGCATGGCGGAGGACCGGTGATCAGTCAGTGGATGGATCAGCTTGGTTTTCAACCGCAATTTGTCGATGGCTTGCGTGTAACAGATGAACAGACTCTAACCATTGTGGAAATGGTATTGGCTGGATCGGTTAATAAACATTTGGTTACGAAGTTTCGGCAAGCCGGGGCAAAAGCAATCGGGATGACCGGGATTGATTTGGGATTGATTCAAGTAGAACCATTAAACCATTCACTCGGTTTTGTTGGAAGAGTGACTCATGTGAATAAAGAAGTGATTCAGTTGATCCTGGATCAAGGATGGATTCCTGTCATTGCTTCACTGGGTGTGGATCATGAAGGACAGCATTATAACGTGAATGCCGATGATGTGGCCTCGGCCATTGCTGATGCCCTGAAAGCAAAGAAATTGATTTCAGTCAGCAATGTAGATGGGATCCAGATAAATGATCAGCCGCTGAAACAGGCGACAGCTGATGAGATCGAAGCATATATCCGTACCGGTGAAATTACAGGAGGAATGATTCCCAAAGTGCGTTCTGGACTTCGTTCTTTAACAGGCAGTGTGCAGGAAGTTGTGATTGTTAATGGACAACAGCCCGGTTGTTTAACCGATGACTCGCATGGAACACGTTTGATCAAAGGAGAAGTGAAGAGTCATGTCTTTATTTCCCACCTATAGTCGTTATGAGATTACGCCCGTCAAAGGGGAAGGCGCGTATCTTTATGATGTGAATGGAAAAAGATATCTCGATTTTGCCAGTGGCATTGGTGTGACCAATCTCGGACACTGTCATCCTCGAGTGACTCAAAAGGTAGAAAAACAGCTCCAAAACTTGTGGCATGTGTCAAATCTGTTTCCGATCCAAATCCAGGAGGAAGTTGCAAAGCAATTATGTGAGCTGAGCCAGATGGGAGCGGTGTTCTTTTGCAACAGCGGAGCAGAAGCGAATGAAGCGGCGTTTAAACTTGCCCGGAAATGGGGAAGTGAAGCGCGATTAATCAAAGAACCCAAAATTATCACTTTCGAGAGCTCTTTTCATGGACGGACTTTGGCGACATTGACTGCAACAGGGCAGAATAAGGTAAAAACAGGATTTGCTCCTTACCCTGAAGGGTTTATCACCATTCCATTTCAGGATTTCGAACGACTCAAAAGAATTACTGGAAGTCAGGTAGTAGCTGTATGTTTGGAGCTGGTACAGGGAGAAGGTGGCGTTCGTCCCTGTGATCGAAGTTTCGTCCAGGAGCTGGCGGCATGGTGTAAAGAGAGAAATATTCTCCTGATGATCGATGAAGTACAAACCGGAATGGGGCGGACAGGCGAATTGTTTGCTTTTCAGGCTTATGAGATCGAACCGGATATTTTTACACTGGCCAAAGGATTGGGAAACGGAATGCCGGTTGGAGCGATGTTGGCCAAAGAAAAACTGAAACCGATCTTTGGTCCGGGAAGTCATGGCAGTACTTTTGGGGGAAATCCATTGGCAATGGCGGCTGCCCAAGCGGTTTTGGAAGAGATGAGCCAGCCACTCTTTTTACAAAAAGTAAAAGAAAAAGGACAATATTTTCTCCAGGCATTACATGAAGCATGTGGTCAGAAGGATGGCGTGAAAGAGATTCGAGGTTTGGGTTTAATGGTGGGCATCGAAATGGATCATCCAGTGGCTCCTGTTATCAAAGAATTACTGGAGCAAGGGTTAATTGCAATTTCGGCAGGGGAAAAAGTCATTCGCTTTTTGCCTCCACTGGTTGTTACGATGGAACAAATCGATGAAGCGGTAGAAATCATTCAGCAAGTACTGGGCAAAAAGAAACAGCATGTACTGATTTCATAAGAGGATGGTGAACTGATATGGCTGTATATTCCTTGGATTCAGTATTGCAAGGGCTGAAAGGAAAGGATTGTTTAACATTAACCGATTATACACCAGAGGAAATCCAGGCGCTGATCAAATTGGCAGTCAAGCTCAAACAAGAGCAAAAGGCAGGAGTAAAAAACACAGCGTTACAAGGAAAAGTGTTGGCGATGATGTTTGACAAGCCATCGACTCGGACCCGTGTTTCCTTTGCGGTAGGAATGGCTCAACTTGGCGGACAGTTTTTGGAGTTATCATCCAAAGAGATGCAATATGGAAGAGGAGAATCGTTAGAGGATACCGCTCGAACCTTGTCAGGATATGTAGATGCAATTATGATTCGGACTTTTAGCCAGCAGATGGTGGAAGAACTGGCCAAACATGCAACTGTTCCGGTGATCAACGGTTTAACCGATCTGTATCATCCCTGTCAGGCATTGGCTGATCTGTTAACATTAATGGAAGAAAAAGGGGATCTGTCCCGGGTGAAGTTGGCTTATGTTGGCGATGGAAATAATGTTCTTCACTCCCTGATGCATGGAGCAGCTGCTGTCGGAATGACATTGACGATTGCCACACCCAAAGGATATGAACCATTACCGAAAGTATGGGATGAAATAGAGAAGGTAGCAAAACAGACAGGAGCACAAATTCAGTTTTACTATGATCCGATGGAAGCTGTAAAAGAAGCAGATGCGATTTATACAGATGTGTGGGCGAGCATGGGACAGGAAGAGGAAAAGGAGAAACGGAAAAAAGATTTTGCTGAGTACCAGGTCAATGAAACACTGATGAAACAAGCCAAGGCGGATGCCATTTTCATGCATTGTTTACCAGCGTATCGGGGTCTGGAGGTAACGGCTGAAGTGATTGATGGGCCGCAGTCGGTTGTTTTTCAGCAAGCTGAGAATCGTCTACATGCCCAGAAAGCTTTGCTGTTATCTTTGTTAGGATAGGTGTAGATTTTTTTTGTTTCTTTTGGTATATTTATTCATGTTGTTGTATATTTATTTAATTCGTTAGGAGGATGAATAGGATGGCGAAACAGAAATTGGTATTGGCCTATTCGGGCGGTTTAGATACATCAGTCGCAATTAAATGGTTAAGTGAGAAGTATGGCTATGATGTGATTGCACTGGCTTTGGATGTAGGAGAAGGAAAAGATTTGGAATTTGTAAAGCAAAAAGCTCTGCAAGTGGGGGCAGTAAAATCTGTCGTCATGGATGCCAAAGAATGGTTTGCTCAGGAGTTTCTTGCCCCTGCATTAAAAGCAAATGCGATGTATGAAGGAAAATATCCGCTCGTCTCAGCGTTATCACGTCCATTGATTTCACAAGCATTGGTCAAAGTGGCACAAGAAGAGGGCGCTGTTGCAGTAGCGCATGGTTGTACAGGAAAAGGAAATGATCAGGTTCGTTTTGAAGTATCCGTAACTGCGCTGGCTCCTGATCTGAAAGTGGTAGCACCTGTCCGCGAATGGGCAATGTCTCGTGATGAAGAAATTGCCTATGCAAAGCAGCACAATATTCCGATCCCTGTTGATTTGGATAATCCTTACAGTATTGACCAAAATTTATGGGGTAGAAGCTGTGAATGCGGCGAGTTGGAAAATCCATGGGTCGCACCACCAGAAGGAGCTTATGAATGGACCAAACCTTTAGATCAAACACCTGATACCCCCACAGAAGTAGAGATTACGTTTGAAGAGGGGATTCCTACACATCTGAATGGTGAAAAGTTACCATTACATGAACTGATTAGCAAACTGAACAAAATCGCAGGTGAACATGGAATTGGAAGAATTGATCATGTGGAAAATCGTCTGGTTGGCATCAAATCGAGGGAAGTGTACGAGTGCCCAGCCGCGACGACTTTGATTACCGCTCATAGAGAATTGGAATATCTCACTCAAACACGTGATATTGCTCATTTTAAACCAATTGTGGAGCAACAGTGGGCAAAACTTGTTTATGAAGGGCTATGGTTTTCACCATTGAAAAAAGCGTTGGATGCATTTATTAATGAAACGCAAAAAATGGTGACAGGAAAAGTACGTATTTCACTCTTTAAAGGACATGCAACCGTGACGGGCAGACAATCGGCTTATTCGCTCTATGATGAGAGTCTGGCTACCTATACACCTGAAGATACCTTTGACCATCAAGCTGCAGTTGGATTTATCAAACTGTGGGGACTGCCTACTTCCGTATATGCATCTGTTCATGCAGAAAAGGGGGAAAAACATGAAGCTGTGGGGGGGCCGGTTTACCAAACCAACTAATCAACTGGTAGAGGAATTTAATGCCTCGATTCTCTTTGACAAGGAACTGGTCGAAGAAGACATCCAGGGAAGTCTGGCTCATGTAGCGATGTTAGGGAAGTGTGGAATCCTTCCCAAAGAAGATGTCGAACAGATTTCAGCAGGGTTGAAGAAGATCTTGGCGCGTGTACGTCGTGGGGAAGTACAGTTTTCGATCGAACATGAAGATATTCATATGAATATCGAAAAGCTGCTGATGGATGAAATTGGATCTGTTGGTGGGAAACTGCATACCGGCCGGAGCCGGAATGATCAAGTGGCTCTGGATATGCATCTGTACATTCGCAGACAGACCATGGAGCTCGTTCGGTTATTGCTTCAATTACAAGAAGTGTTACTCATGCAAGCTGAACAACAAATCGATACCATCTTGCCAGGCTATACGCACCTTCAGCGGGCGCAACCGGTTCGATTCTCCCATCATTTGCTGGCTTATGCCTCGATGTTTGAGCGAGATATCGAGCGCTTGGTGGATAGTTATAAACGTGTCAATACATGTCCTTTGGGAGCAGGAGCGATAGCTGGAACCACCTTTCCGATTGATCGCCGTTATGTAGCGGAGAAACTTGGTTTTGACCGGATCTATGATAATAGCATGGATGCAGTGAGTGATCGGGATTATTTAGTGGAGTTTTTATCCATATCCTCCTTGATCATGACGCACTTATCCCGTTTATCCGAAGAATTGATTCTTTGGTCCAGTGAAGAATTTCAGTACATCGAGCTGGATGATGCTTTTTGCACAGGTAGCAGTATGATGCCACAAAAGAAAAACCCGGATATTCCCGAACTGATTCGCGGAAAAACGGGAAGGGTTTGTGGGCATTTGGTTTCTTTGTTGATGACGTTAAAAGCTCTTCCACTTACGTACAACAAGGATATGCAGGAAGATAAGGAAGGGGTTTTTGATACCGTCAAAACGTTGACAGGTTCTCTTGAACTCATGGCTGAGATTTTAAAAACGATGAAAGTGAACCAAAAGCGGATGAAACAAAATGTAGAACAGGGTTTTGCCAATGCAACGGATTTAGCCGATTATTTGGTGAATAAAGGGATACCTTTCAGGAAAGCTCATGAAATTGTGGGAAAACTGGTCTTATATTGCTTAAAGCAAGAAAAATTTCTGTTGGATTGCAGCCTGGAAGAGTTCCAATCCTTTGCACCGGAGATCGAACAGGATATTTACGATCATTTAGATCCAATCTCAGTTGTTGAAGCACGTAAAAGTGAAGGCGGAACAGCCAAAGAGCAAGTGCAAAAGACGTTGACGAAGAAAAAAGTAAAGCTGGCACAGTTTTCAGATTGGCTCACCAGCAAAATGAACAAGGAAGCTTCTGTCAACATATAATCCAATTCATAAAAGAATCCAGCCACCAACACAGGCTGGATTCTTTTACTTTTTTTGGTCCATTCTTTTTTGTTCTACCAAATAAGTATAACAATCCCATATTTCAATCCAATCATTACGCTGATCGATTTGTTGAAGGATGCTAGCAGATATCACACAATTTCTCAGCCATTTTTCAAAAGTTTTTACATTGGGGCTTGTATGGGGATATTCTTCCTGAAAAGCACGAACGAATAGAGGCTTCATTTTACTGAATATACGAATCGATTGAGTTTGAAATTCTTCATAACTATCAATGTTCATTTGATAGAATAAGATTGTTTTGTGTTCATTCCATGTTTTCAGTATTTTCCTTTTCATTAAGCTATTGCAAAACAGATGGAGTCTTCTTTGGAATGCTTCATCTAACAGCTCATACTCTTCATTCTGAGGTGTGAACATGTTCATCTCCCTGTGTTTATGATTCATTTACTTCTATAATAGCAGAATTATGAAGAAGAATAGGTCCATTTTGTCGATAATGTTCATATAAATTAAACTAGTTTGCAACACAAATAAAAAAAGAATTACATTTTACAAAATGGAACTACTCTTTGTTTACTAATTTACATAAAATATAGATATTACCCTCATTCCGTGTAAAGCCACAAACGTCAAAAAGTACCAGGAGATGAGACAGTCATGTGCAGAATGCTTGTTATTAGTGATATCCATGGTGAAGCCAGTAAATTCACAGAGCTGTTAAAAAAAGCGCAATATGATCCGGCACAAGATCAATTAATACTGCTGGGAGATTATATTGATCGGGGACCAGATTCAAAAGCAGTGATTGAAAAAGTAATCCAATTGACCGAAGAAGGTGCCATTGCTCTTAAAGGCAATCATGAAGATTATATGATCAAAGTGGCTGAAAAAGATGGAAGTGTCGTGGAAAAATGGTTAAGAAATGGTGGTAAGCAAACACTGCAGAGTTATGGATATGCAGTGGATGAAAAAAGTTCAGAGGAAGTGGTAGCCTTACTGCAAACGGGTAAAATCAAAGAGCATATCGACTTTTTAAAAAACTTGCCATGCTACTATGAGAAGGATGATTACATCTTTGTACATGGAGGAGTAGATCCCAATACCCCCCTCGAATCTACAGATCCGAATGTATTGATGTGGATTCGTGATGAATTTCATCAAGGATATAAAGGGGAAAAAACCGTTGTTTTTGGTCATACACCAACCATGAAGCTACACGGTTGTTATGATGTTTATTTTGGTGAGAATCGGATTATTGGGATCGATGGAGGCTGTGTCTATGGTGGCCGCTTAAATTGTCTAGTGTTGCCGAGCAGAAAAGTATTTTATATTGAATAACCTCTGGCTTTAACGAGCGGCATTTGGTCTGGCATGTACGGGTTCTTATGCAGCACATGGCAGCGGAGACATTGTGATCGATTTTTCAACCCCATGCCTTGAATTCGGATTGATTCATTAATGGCTGATGTATACTAGTGGTATGCATCAGCTCCATTTTTTTGCTCAGCTTTTGGTGTCTGGTTATGGGTTTTCAGAGAAAGAGGGAAAGTGGCAGTGGCAGATGATGAATATTGAAATATAGGAAAGTTGAAAATAATATAAATATGATGTATGATTGCAAGTATCCAATTATTGGTGTCTTCATTGGATCAAAGATTGAATAAAAAAGAAAAAGTTAGGTGGGAATATGAAACGTATTTGTATCTTTGCAGGTTCGAACACGGGAAATAATCCCAAATATAAAGAGATAGCAGCACAATTGGGAGAGATTTTGGCCAATCAGGATATCGAGCTGGTATACGGAGGTTCGAGCGTTGGATTGATGGGGATTGTGGCGGATGCGGTATTGCGAAATCACGGAAAGGTAATCGGTGTGATGCCTTCTGGTTTGCTGCGAGGAGAGATTGTTCATCAAAGCTTGACACATTTTTATCAAGTAAAAGGGATGCATGAACGAAAAGCCAAAATGAATGAGCTTTCTGATGGATTTATAGCGCTTCCAGGAGGATATGGCACATTTGAGGAGATCTTTGAAGTAGTAAGCTGGGGACATTTGGGGATACATAAGAAGCCGATTGGTTTGATGAATATCGATGGTTTTTATGAACCATTGATGACGATGGTACGAAATGCAGCAGAAGAGGGATTTATTCCAAAAACCCATGCAGAACTGTTTATTTGTGAAAGCGATCCTGTTCAGCTACTCAATCGGTTTAGGGAATATGAGCATCCAAAAGATGCAAATAAATGGAGAGAATGAATCATTCACCATTAGCAAAGGATAAACCACCCCCATTAGGAAGGATTTACGATGGAGGTGGTTTTATTTAAAGGATTGAAAGCAGTTGATGGATATGAAGGAGCAGTTTTTCTTTTTCTGTATCAGGAATTTTTTCAGATAATCTTGCGGCTGCGATGGGGAGTTCCCATTCGCGTACATTCATTAGAGATCCTTTGGCTTGATATAGATAGTACATAATGTAATCCTGACAAAACTTTTGTCGCAATGTTTTGATGATTATTTGTGCCCATCCCGGGATTTCGAGGGGCAATGAAGCATATTGAAGCATGAGAGATGTTCTTGCTACATCAGCGAAAGGGTTGCCACTGATCGCTGTGATCCAATCAATGATCACAGGGCCTTGTGGTGAGAGAAGGATATTATCCGGATGGAAATCACCATGGCAAACTTGGGATCCCTCAGGTAAACTGTCGACATATCGAATGATTTTGTTTTTGGTATGTTTGTCGAGAAGAGGAGCAAGCGTTATGTTTTCTTTCAGTGTTTCCTTTTGCAGAGGAAGCTCTTGACCGTCGATTTTATGCATGTCAAGGTGCAAACGGGCCATTAGAATGGCATGTTTTTTCATTGTAAATGGATTTTTGGTAATTGCTTGAGTTATTGTTGACCCCTCTATTCGTTCATAAATAATCCCTTTTTTGCCTTTAAAGTCACTTATTCCGTAGACTTTTGGAATGGGAAGAGAAAGTTCTTTTATTTTCTGATGGATGGTGAATTCATGATAAATAGCAGCAATCGGGATATTTTCCCGAAATACTTTGATCATTATTTCATCTTCCCATGTGTAAATCTCTGCTGTTCGACCTTCTCTGATCTTGGTTACATCAGTCATCAAAAAACTCCTTGATCCATTTTGTCTTCTCCTATTCCAACTGATAGACAGGAAAGAGAAAGAATTGGTCGAGGCTATCCAGAAAATATAATCGTCTTTATAATTCTAACATTGAACCATAAACCAATGCAAAAATCAAACAACAGTGGCAGAAAGATGCTACTGTTGTTTTTTGTTAAATATATGTGAACATCTATGAAAATAAAAATGAAAAGAAAACAATCATTGAAAAGCATGCAAATAAATAACGAGCTTTAAGCAAAAAATACTACCTTTTTGTTAATTATTTATCAAAAACGGATCATATAAATAGAGTACAAAGAATATTTTATAGTAGAGGAATTACTCAATGAACAAAGGAAATGTCAGCAAATTCATCCGCATGACTGAATAGCATCCGAAATGTCATTATTTTCATTTGATTTTTTATATTTGGAAAGGGGGATTTTTTGGATGTTTGAGGATATAATGAAATTAGTTGAAAAATTACTAATAAGTGGAGGTTGGTTTTCCGAGTTTTTGCGTTTTTTGATTGCAGGAGTTCTTCTGGCTAGTTGCATCATTTATTTGGTTCGCCTGTGGAAAGGGCAAGTGGATTGGTTGGGAAGAAGCACTGAAGATCCTTTGCAGTTAACAGGCTTACAGCCTGCGATGGAGAGTCTGGAGCGGCAAGTGGAACAATTACAGCAAGAGAAGGCACAATTGGAAGAAAAACTGCAAGAAATGCAACGATTGGTCACCGAGAAAGACGGAATGATTGAGGAATTAACACAACTTTATGAAGAATTGGATGAAAACTATGAAGATGAAACACACACGATGGTACAGGTGATGTATACAGCAGAAGAAGTGGCTTCTGCTCTGGCCAGTGAAGAAAATTTTTACCTCAATCGCGATGATATTTTCACCAATCTATTGGATTATCTCGTCAATACCATCAGAGGATATCGGGAAAAAAATCCCCGAGTGGCCATTCATATTGAACATCCAGAGAAAAAAGACCGTTTAATTCACTTTGCTCATTCCAGTGGACATTCTCATCGGGTCAGAGAGTATGAACCGTTAATCGATGGAAGTGCTGCAGGGCGTGCCTGGAGGACAGGTGAAATTTACTATGTCCCTGATATCGAGGATGAACAGTATGAATATGATCGAAAAGTGGCTTCCAAGAAATATTATCGGAGCATTCTTTGTGTTCCGTTAAAAGCGGGTAATGACATATCGACCCGGATCGGGGTGTTATCAGTTACAGGCAAGACAGTTGGTGCATATGAAAAAATAGAAATTGAGAGAATCACCCTTTTTGCCAGTCTCCTGTACCCATTGGTTTATTTGGACATCAAAAAAAGGGAGGTTTCCATGCATGGGTGAGCCTGAAAAGGTACCGCAACAAGAGCGGAGAGAACTGAACAAGTTATATCGGGAAGGAACCATAACACGCAAACAACTGATGAGTCGCATGAAAAAAGGATTATTTGACCATGAACGTCTTGCGATGAAAGAGAAGTTTAATCAGTTCATGAATCGATTCAAATAATCATCTTTATACATAAATGGCCCGCCGAATAGCCAGACGGGCTTTTTTTGTTTTAACATCCACCTTTACTAGTATACCCCATGAGAAACGGTTCTATATTACTGTAGAATCCGCTGCAACTTTGGAAGAGGCGGATCTTTTTTTGCTGTTTGAATCGATTGTCCAGAAATACTTCCTGACCGAATCGATCAGCCTGATGGAGCGAGGTCTTCACAGGGCAGTTTCCTTCATTTTCCTACTCCCCTCTATTTACAATACCTGCTTTTTCATCGTCACCACTTGAATCCCTTTTATAATCTCCTCATGTAAAACCTGATATCCCAGTGATGTATATAAGCGGATATTGCGTTCAACCATTTTCCTGACACGACAGTAACAATAAGCTTTCCCATTTTGTTGGGCCAGGTTTTCTAACCATAAAAGTAGTGATTTGGCGATTCCTTTTCCTTGCCACGCAGGCAAGACAGATAACCGATAAAAGTAGAGTCCGTGATCCTGCCATCGAAAACGTACCATTGCTACAGCACGATCTTTGATGTAACCCAGTGCTGCTTGTTCTTTTTGCGAATGCAGTGCGTTGAATATGGAATCCACTGTTTCTTCCAATGCACTGGGAGGGAGGCTGAACATGTCGATATTCCTGAAAGGCTTCTCATAATTTGATGAATGATCCTTGAATCGGTTGGTTGAGCGATCGAAATACGAAGTTTCATACCAATCACCTGTATTTACTATGTCCATTAATCATATCCTTCCAATTCCCTGTTTTATGTATAAACAATCCTCTCGTTTCACAATTTACAAGTGAGGAGGTAAACAATGACGACATATTCAAAAGTGCAGCAAACATTAGTGAGTCTAAAAAGCGCCCAAGCCACCTTGGAGCGATATGCCTTAATTGCCCAAGATGAAAAGGCAAGAAAAACATTTCAACGCAATGTTGACAAGTTACAATCTACGATCGATCGACTGAGCCAACGCGTGCAGACGATGGAATGGGAAGAGCCACAGTATAAAGGATTCTAAATGAAAGAAGGGAGGAAGTATGTTGCCAGCCTGGCTAGAAATCATCATTCGTTCCTTCAGCTTGATTGTATTTCTAATGGTCTTAACTCGATTGTTAGGACGTAAGATTGCTTCTCGCATGACCTATTTTGATATTGTTTTTGCGATTGCTTTAGGCATGATTGCTGCGGCTGTATCGATTCGTCTGATCGATGTCTTAAGTGGGGTGATTGCCCTATTGACATGGGGTTTGATCGGAATGGGGATCAGTTATCTTTCTCTTAAAAGCAAGATGGTACGTGATTTGGTTCACGGACGTGAAGCTGTTGTGATTAAGCATGGAAAAGTGATGGAAGATCAGTTAAAGAAAATGCGCTATACCCCCGAAGATCTGTTGCAACAGTTGAGAAGCAAACAAATTTTTAATTTGGCTGATGTGGAATTTGCTGTAATGGAATCAGACGGAGAAATAAATGCCTTGTTAAAATCCAATCGACAACCGATTACCCCCAAACATCTGGGTGTTCAAACAGCTCCAGAGACAGGTGTACAGACGGTGATTTTGGATGGAAACATTTTGGATGAACCACTTACGACAATGGGATTGAATCGTGGATGGCTCAGAACGGAACTCGAAAAAATAGGTGTTTCACCTGAAAATGTATTTATTGCTCAAGTAGATGGGATGGGGGAGTTGTACATAGATTTGTTTGATGATACCATTCAAATCCCTCAACCTTCAACCAGGCAATTACTTCTCAATTCCTTGGAGCAAGCCAAGGCGGACTTGGAAACCTATTCCTTGGAAACGGATAACCAAAGTGCCAAAAAGATGTACCGGCAAAGTGCTAAAGAGCTGTCTTCAGTGATTTATGATGTTCGTCACTTACTAAAATAGCAAGTAAGGTGAATGTGTATGTCAGACAAAAAGAAGAAAAAGCTTACCCCTATTCAACAGCAATATCAGGATTTTGTCCAGAAACGGGAACCCAAACGCCCTGTGATTAAAAATTGCATATATGCTTTTTTGGTTGGCGGAACGATTTGTTTAATCGGACAGGCGATTTCTGCTTTCTATATCCACTTTTTTCATTTTGACGAGAAATCGGCAGGAGATCCTACTGTGGCGACACTGGTTTTTATTTCAGTCTTGATGACTGGACTGGGTGTTTATGATCACATCGCTCAAAAAGCAGGAGCTGGCACGATCATTCCCGTTACAGGATTTGCCAATGCCATGGCTTCTGCAGCGATTGAGCACCGCTGTGAAGGATATGTCCTTGGGGTGGGCGGAAATATGTTCAAACTTGCAGGTTCGGTCATTGTATTTGGTGTTTTTTCTGCTTTTGTCATTGCACTGGTCAAAGTGATTGTCACTAAATATTTAGGGGGATTTTAAGTGATTCAAGGAAGGACTTGGATTTTTAAAAATAAACCCACGATCATTTCCTCATCAGCAGTCGGTGGCCCTTTTGAGGCACAGGGGCCATTGGCTCACGATTTTGATTTACTGCATGGGGATTTATGGATCGGGCAAGATAGCTTTGAAAAAGCAGAAAAAAAGTTGCAGGAAGATGCATGTGAACAGGCCATTCATAAAGCTGATTTACAAAAAGAAGATATTCAGTTTTTTTTATCTGGCGATTTGATGAACCAGGTTATTTCCAGTAGCTTTACCGCACGAACCCTCGGCATTCCATTTTTAGGAATTTTTGGTGCTTGTTCTACTTCGATGGAAGGTCTCGCTTTAGGCTCTTTACTCATTGATGGCGGATATGCGAAGCGAGTACTCGCCGCCACATCCAGCCACAACGCAGCAGCCGAAAAGCAGTACCGCTATCCGACTGAGTATGGATCACAAAAACCTCCGACAGCACAGTGGACGGTTACAGGCGCAGGAGCTGTTGTGATTGCTGATGAAGGAACCGGGTTAAAAGTAACAGCAGCTACCATTGGCAGGGTTATTGATATGGGGATTTCGGATCCGTTCAATATGGGAGCAGCGATGGCTCCAGCAGCCGTGGATACAATCCAAACACATTTTCGGGATTTACATTTATCTGCGTCTGACTATGACTTGGTAGTAACCGGAGACTTGGGGCGTGTTGGATTTCAAACAGCCAATGATCTACTGGAAAAACAGGGGCTTCGATTCCCAAAAGGCCGATTTTATGATTGTGGATTAATGATTTACAACCTCGATGAACAACCTGTTTTGTCTGGGGGAAGTGGAGCAGGTTGCTCAGCTTGTGTTACGTTTGGCCATATTTTTAATCGGATGAGAAAGGGAGAACTCCGCAAGATTTTAGTGGTTGCTACAGGTGCGTTATTGTCCCCGATTAGTTACCAGCAAAAAGAAAGTATTCCCTGTATTGCTCATGCAGTCGCCATTGAGTCGGAGGAGGGAGCATAACGATGATCTTTTTTTGGGCTTTTGTAGTAGGAGGAATGATTTGCGTCATTGGTCAGATTATGATGGATGTGTTTAAATTAACGCCTGCTCATACAACATCCACCCTAGTGGTGATAGGGGCGATTTTAGATGGATTTGGTTTATATGAACCATTGATCAAATTTGCTGGAGCAGGTGCAACGGTTCCCATTACCAGCTTTGGCAATGCCTTGGTTCACGGAGCGATGGCAGAAGCGAACAAAATGGGGATTATTGGTGTGATTACAGGTATATTTGAGGTGACAAGCGCAGGTATTTCCGCTGCGATTGTTTTCGGATTTTTAGCTTCACTCATCTTTAAATCCAAAGGTTAATGGCAGAGATATATCCTTTTATTCTCTGCCATTTCTTTTTGCCTGTATGCTTTTGTATCTCATATAATGAAAGGGATTAAACTTTATATGAAAGGACCATGAGGACTGATGATTCAGGGAAAAAACAAGCGAGAATGGATTACAGAATTTCCTTTATTATCTTCTCTTATAGCGACAAAAGAAATTTTTTGGATAAATCCTCAGTATGGCACGTCGAAACCACTCCTTTAATAGCGGAGATACCTGTATTCTTAAATATGTTTCTTTATAGAAAGTGAATCATTTTCCTGTAAATATAAATCGAGGTGTGTCTGATGGAAGAAAAAGTGAAACGAATCATAGGGAAAAAACTAGAACAATGGGTAAAAGAATATCCGATACTGGAACAACTCATTGCGACAAAAGAAGTATTTTGGGTTAATCCAAAATATTGTCCATATCCGAACTGGAGTGAAATAAGGCTCAGTGAAGAAAACATCCAGGATGCGGAACAACGATTACAAAGATTTGCTCCTTACATCGCTACTGTATTCCCGGAAACAAAACGTACATCTGGTATTATCGAATCACCGTTCATCCCCATTTCAAAGATGCAAAATTATTTAAAAACACTGTATAGGGTAGAGATACCTGGTCAACTTTGGCTGAAATGCGATAGCCATCTGCCGATTTCCGGATCCATTAAGGCTCGGGGTGGCATTTATGAAGTGTTAAAGCATGCGGAAGATTTAGCACTTTCGAATGGCAGACTTTCGTTAGGTGATGATTATTCTGTTCTGGCAAATGAAGAGTTTCGACAGTTTTTTTCTGGTTATTCAATAGCTGTCGGTTCTACTGGTAATTTAGGAATGAGTATAGGAATTATAGGTTCAAAACTCGGATTTAAAGTAACAGTTCATATGTCAGCTGATGCAAAAGAGTGGAAAAAAAGATTACTTAGAAATCACGGTGTTGAAGTTATTGAGTATAAGTCTGATTACAGCAAGGCAGTGGAAGAAGGAAGAAAGCAAGCAGAAACTGATTCAAATTGCTATTTTATAGATGATGAGAATTCACCACACCTATTTCTCGGCTATGCTGTTGCTGCTTACCGATTGCAACAGCAGCTAGAGCAACAAAACATTGTTGTGGATGAAAAGCATCCGCTGTTTGTATATCTGCCGTGTGGCGTTGGAGGTGCCCCCGGTGGTGTTACGTTTGGGCTCAAGTCGATTTTTGGCCCGCATGTGCATTGCTTTTTTGTAGAACCAACGCATTCACCTTGCATGTTGCTTGGATTGGTGACAGGAATGCATGATCGGGTATCTGTTCAAGATTTTGGTATCGATAATATCACGGATGCAGACGGATTGGCTGTCGGACGTCCATCAAGATTTGTAGGAAAGCTGGTAGAACCTCTTTTAAGCGGTTCTTTTACTGTAAGCGATGAGGAGCTATATCTGTTATTGAGCGCTCTGGCGGATTTAGAAGGGATTTATCTTGAACCTTCGGCTTTGGCAGGTGTTTCAGGTGCAGCTCGCTTAATGAGCTCAGAAATGGGGTTGAGCTATCTTCGAGAGCAGCGACTTGAAGACAAGATGGTGAATGCAACCCATATTGCTTGGGCTACTGGAGGGAGTATGGTACCCAAGGATGTTATGGATACTTATTATATGAAAGGGGTTGCACTTCGCAAATTAAGTGGTATTTCAGAGAAAAAGCGGAAACATGGCAGGAAATGATTTCGTTGTTAAACAGATCTTGGGTTGCACACAAATATACAAATGTTCCATTAGTCAATTTCATTGATTCAAGCAGCGTTTAAAGCAAAAGAAGCTGACCCAAAAGGATACTTAAAGTAACCTTTGGGGGTCAGCTCCTGAAGTCTTAAGGTTTTTTATTTAATGGTTAATTCTACGGAAGATGGATCTTTGCTGTTTCTGGAAACTTTAATACCTGAGCCGCCCGATTTTTGAATAATCTCAAAAACAACCTTTCTCTCTACACTCGACACGTCTACTTTATAGACTTTCTCTGCTCCAGGCTCCAGGGTATCTGAATGCGTAAGTTTGTCATCTACATAAACGGGTAATAATTCTTTTGTTGGCGAATCTTTATCATATACATTGATGTTGAATTGACGACTATGCGTTTCGTTCTTGTTTTTAACTTTCACAAATAGGCTATCGTTGGCTTCCTTCGTAGGAATCGAACAGCGTGAGACGTTTGTTTTTGACATACAATATCCTCCTCTTTTATTCTTTACTCTTTTTTGAGAGAATTAATCGCATCAAGGATGGCTTTACGATTAACACTTTCACCTTGTAACAATCCATCCAGTGCATTAGTGAGTTTGGAGATTAGGGCTTCTATATGGTCTGAATTCTGGTTTCCCTTTAAGGCTTGCAACATAGCAAGTGAAGATAAAGCCATAGCAATATATGCACCAGTATTATCGTTTACGTTGATGATCGTATTGTGCCCGTTTGTGTTTTTAAAGGTATTGTGCCCAGCGTTTGCATCAGCTTTCGCGTCTGAATCGGAATCGGCCTCCGCTTCTGCATCAGCGTCGGCATCAGCATCAGAATCGGCATCGGCGTCAGCATCCGCATCCGAATCCGCATCCGCTTTCGCATCGGCATGTGCATCAGCATCGGCATCAGCGTCAGCGTCAGCATCGGCGTCAGCATCAGCATCGGCGTCAGCATCAGCATCGGCGTCAGCATCAGCATCGGCATCGGCATCAGCGTCGGCATCGGCATCAGCATCAGCATCGGCATCAGCGTCGGCGTCAGCATCAGCATCGGCATCAGCGTCAGCATCAGCATCGGCATCGGCGTCAGCATCAGCATCGGCATCGGCATCAGCGTCGGCATCGGCGTCGGCATCAGCATCAGCGTCGGCATCGGCGTCAGCGTCAGCATCAGCGTCAGCATCGGCATCAGCATCGGCATCGGCGTCAGCATCAGCATCGGCATCAGCGTCAGCATCAGCGTCGGCATCAGCATCAGCGTCGGCATCAGCATCCGCGTCGGCATCGGCATCAGCGTCGGCATCAGCGTCAGCGTCGGCGTCGGCGTCAGCATCCGCGTCGGCATCGGCATCTGCGTCAGCATCGGCATCGGCGTCAGCGTCAGCATCGGCATCAGCGTCAGCATCGGCGTCAGCATCAGCATGCGCATCAGCATCGGCGTCAGCATCAGCATCGGCGTCAGCGTCGGCATCAGCGTCGGCATCAGCATCAGCGTCGGCATCAGCATCAGCGTCGGCATCGGCGTCAGCGTCAGCATCAGCGTCAGCATCGGCATCAGCGTCAGCATCAGCGTCAGCGTCGGCATCGGCGTCAGCGTCAGCATCAGCGTCGGCGTCAGCATCAGCATCGGCGTCAGCATCAGCATCGGCGTCAGCATCAGCATCGGCATCGGCATCAGCGTCGGCATCGGCATCAGCATCAGCATCGGCATCAGCGTCGGCGTCAGCATCAGCATCGGCATCCGCGTCGGCATCAGCGTCAGCATCGGCGTCAGCATCAGCATGCGCATCAGCATCGGCGTCAGCATCAGCATCGGCGTCAGCGTCGGCATCAGCGTCAGCATCAGCGTCAGCGTCAGCATCGGCATCCGCGTCGGCATCAGCGTCAGCATCAGAGTCAGCGTTTGCATCAGCTTTCGCGTCTGAATCGGCATCAGCATCCGCGTCAGCGTCAGCATCGGCATCAGCGTCAGCATCAGAGTCAGCGTCAGCATCGGCATCCGCGTCGGCATCAGCGTCAGCATCAGCGTCAGCGTCAGCATCGGCATCCGCGTCGGCATCAGCGTCAGCATCAGAGTCAGCGTTTGCATCAGCTTTCGCGTCTGAATCGGCATCAGCATCCGCGTCAGCGTCAGCATCGGCATCAGCGTCAGCATCAGCGTCGGCGTCGGCATCGGCATCAGCGTCAGCGTCGGCGTCAGCATCAGAGTCAGCGTTTGCATCAGCTTTCGCGTCTGAATCGGCATCAGCATCGGCGTCAGCGTCAGCATCAGCGTCGGCGTCGGCATCGGCATCAGCGTCGGCGTCGGCATCGGCATCAGCGTCAGCGTCGGCGTCAGCATCAGAGTCAGCGTTTGCATCAGCTTTCGCATCGGCATCAGCATCGGCGTCAGCGTCGGCATCAGCGTCAGCATCAGCGTCGGCGTCGGCATCGGCATCAGCGTCAGCGTCGGCGTCAGCATCAGAGTCAGCGTTTGCATCAGCTTTCGCGTCTGAATCGGCATCAGCATCGGCGTCAGCGTCAGCATCAGCGTCGGCGTCGGCATCGGCATCAGCGTCGGCGTCGGCATCGGCATCAGCGTCAGCGTCGGCGTCAGCATCAGAGTCAGCGTTTGCATCAGCTTTCGCATCGGCATCAGCATCGGCGTCAGCGTCGGCATCAGCGTCAGCATCAGCGTCGGCGTCGGCATCGGCATCAGCGTCAGCGTCGGCGTCAGCATCGGCATCAGCGTCGGCATCCGCTTTCGCATCGGCATGCGCATCCGAATCCGCGTCAGCTTTCGCATCGGAATCGGAATCGGAGTCAGCGTCCGCATCCGAGTCCGCTTTCGCGTCGGCGTCGGAGTCAGCGTCGGCATCCGCGTCAGCTTTCGCATCGGAATCGGAATCGGAGTCAGCGTCGGCATCCGCGTCAGCTTTCGCGTCGGCGTCGGAGTCGGCGTCGGAGTCAGCGTCGGCATCCGCGTCAGCTTTCGCATCGGCATGCGCATCAGCATCCGCGTCAGCTTTTGCTTTTACGTCTGCATCCAAATCCGCATCGGAATCGGAGTCAGCATCAGCATCGGCTTTGGCTTTATTTTTGCTATCTAGACCAGATTTGTTTTTTAAGTCGCCCTTGTTAATGGCTTCACTGTCGCTGTCGGATGATATATCCTGATCCAATTCTCTATTTTCGCTATCTTTTATATTATCATCACAATCACGCAGTCTTTTCTTTTCTTTTTCCACTCTTTTTTTCTCTTTTTTTCTTTTAGGGTTCTTGTTTTTATCCAAGATACTGCCCTCCTTTCCTTTATGATTTTCACGCAGTCTTTTCTTTTCTCTTTTCTGTTCTCTTTTCATTCTTTTTTTCTCTTTTTTGCCTTCAGGGTTCTTGTTTTTATCCAAGATGCTGTCCTCCTTTCCTTTTTACGATGTTATTATAGTAAGGGATGTCTCCGTTTGTTCTAGGCCAAGCCATCAATAAAGCCGGAATGTACTGTTGCCCCTAAAGTTCAACAGAACTAGGCGACTCTTTGTATAGATTGGTTTAATACAAATTCCGATGGAGATACATAGTTTAAAGAAGAATGTAGATCGCAAGTTTTATAGAAATTTATTTAAATGATACAAGATTTTGGGATTGACAATCGGACAGAAGCAGATGGTCTTGCTGTGGGAAGGCCTTCAAATTTGTTGCAAAATCATGGAAGGTTTGTTAAGCGGGATTTATACGGTGGAAGATGATGAATTATTCATTTTGTTAAGTGCATTAATAAATCAAGAACAGATCCACGTCAACTGTATCTGGAGAAAAAAAACTGTACGAATATATAAGGAATGCTACTCATATTGTCTGGGCAACAGGTGGAAGTTTGGTTCCAAAAGAAATCATGACCAAGTACTGTCAAAAAGGAATTGCGCTCCGTGAAAAGTGATAAAACGCCTAAACATTTGAAAGGGAGAGAAATGTGAATACGGTTGAAAGAGATGTAGCAAAACAATTTGATGGATTGTCCAACTTTCGGGACATAGGTGGTTTAATGACACACGATGGGCGTACCATGAAATCAGGGGTTCTTTTTCGCTCTGATGAGTTATCACGATTAACCAGTAATGATTTGGAAAAACTGAAGCAATTCAATATTAAAGTCATTTGTGATCTGCGAACTCCAAAAGAATGTAAATCAAAACCGGCACGAATCCCGCATAATGAAGGTATACGTATTGTAAATGTACCTATCCATCATCATGAAACCCAAGAGGTTAGCCGGCTGAAGCTGTTTGGTTTTCTGTTTGGTAAGTCTGGTGGAGATGATTTTGATCATTTTAATAGAGAATATTATCGTAGAATGGCTTTTGAATGTACAGCTCCAATCAATGAAATCATAACCTTGATTTCAGAAGAAAAGAATCTGCCAGCACTCATTCACTGTAATGCTGGGAGAGACCGAACCGGTTATATTTCTGCTTTGATTCAGTTGCTCGTTGGAGTACCATATGAAACGGTTTTGGATGATTACCTTCTTACGAATCGTTTTTACGAGCAACGTTTAAATAAGTTCATAAGATACATGAGATGGATGACTCTTTTTCAGGTTTCGCCTGATCGTATGAAGCACATTCTTCAAGCTCGTCGTGAATTTCTGGATGAAGTTATTGATGAAATTTTGAAAAAGTATGGATCAATTGAAGGATATCTTATTGAAGCTTGTGGTATTGATCAAAGTTGTATACGCAATCTTCAGCAATTGCTTCTTGAGCCATAGCAATACTGGATTCCTCGGTTATATTGACGACTATCCGCAATCTCATGGCGCATCTACAGCTTTAAAATCCACACTATCGTCCTGGATGGAATAAGGAATTCTGATTTGTTTATAGGAAGTACTATATGGTCTTTTTAAAAATAAGTCCCTCTGTCTCTATGTAGAGGACAGAGGGCTTTTAGTTGATTTTTAAATTTCCCCAACTTCAGCCAGCATGTGGGCTGTCAATACAAACATGGCATGAGACCAGGTGAGAGGAACCACCCAAGCCGTTTCTCCTGTTTGTTTGTCGATCTGTTCAGGCAATAAATCGAGGTGGGTGGCATGGTTAACAGCCCAGAAAAAGTGTTTTTTTGCTTCTTCATACCGCCCCTGTTTGATACGAAATTGGGCAAGCCAAAGGGTAGCAATAATCCATGGATTTCCTCCGATATATGAATCATTTTCATACCGAAGAATGCCACCAATGATGGGAGAAGTGCACTTTTTTTCAATGGCATCCGCAGTGGCCATCATACGCGGATCAATTGCCTCCAACACCTCAAAAGGAATGGTTAAGCCTAGCAAACTGATATCGATTGTTTCATCATAGAGGAGGAAATACCGGGTGTATCCTTTTTCATCGGTTTCCGTGAAGGCTATTTTTCCCTCATTCTCGGCCTGTCGAACCTTTTCTTGATCAACATATAATTTGACGCCTCTGTAAAAGTGATTCTTCTCTTTATTGTAAGTCTTTGTTTCGATGGCTTGTTTGATTTGAGCGGCCACTTTTTCCCATTCTTCGGCAATCTTGAGTTCTCCCAATGTTTTGGCGATAGCGGCAGCACCTTTGATTCCACCATAAACAGCAGCCGCAGAATAGGTGTGTTCCCCTTTTCTTTCTTCCCATAAATCATTACTCGGAAGGGGTAACCCGGTTTCTGAATCCAGATAGTGCAATAAAAAAGTAACCCCTTTTTGGACAGTAGGCCAGACTTCTTTGAGAAAAGCGAGATCTTGTGTAGCCAGGTAATGCTGATACATGCCCCAGAGAATCGAAGCACCTTCATCGATCTGCAATCCCCAGGATGGTGCCAGACGCCCGTCGTGGTAATGGCGTTGTTGCCAGGAACCGTCAGGATCTTGAGCCTTGATGGTCCAGCGGTAAAAATCACGTGACAGTTGATGCAGTCCTGCGCAATCAAAAGCGGTTGTGATATAAGCGGCATCGCGTCCCCAGCAATAGGCATAACCACCACAACGGGTATATGCTTCATCAAATTCGGGAGCGGCAATAACAGCTCCTGTTTTTTTATCTGTCATCAGTTTGAAAACGAGTAAGGAACGTTCATAGATTTGTTTTACTTTCGAATGGTTGGTAACAAGCGGTTTGGTTTCTTTTAGATACTGGTGCCAATAAGATTGGGTTATTTGTAGATAATCCTCCACAGCATTTCGTTTAGCCTGGGTCATTTGATGCCTGGCTTCATGCAGAGTGCTTCCTGCTGTCAGGTAAATGGGTAATGAAACCGTCTTGCCTGCATCAATCTTGAAATTATAGCCAAGAGTTCCATCAGGTACCATCCCGATCTGATTCCCCAACAACGTTCCTTTCGAAGCTTGTGAGAAGGCATTGCCAATATCATAACCGGTGCAAGCGTTTTCTCCTGCAAGCGCAAAGCAATATTGATGCCGGAAATAAATAAGACCATCTATTTTTGAATCATACATAACAGTGTTATAAAAACGATTTTCTGTTATCGTAAAAGAAGCATAAACAAAAAAGCGGATTGAAATCGCCTGTTTGGAGGTATTGGTAAGTTGGTAATAGCGAATGAAGATGTCTTGATCTGGAACAATAAAATCCGTTGATGTGATTTCAATCGGTAAATGTAGAGCAGTGGCTTTCGTTTTCAGGATATTTGTTTTGGGGATATAGTGTTGTTCATAGCTCCACTTTTGATCCTCATGTAGCCATACCGTTTCGGAAGTAAACCCTTCGATGTATATCCCTGTTTTCATGGCTTCAATGTGTTGAGGCATATCGATATGGGGCCACCAGAGGCGATAGATTTCTCCATTTTTTCCTAAAGCAACAAGCATCGAGGAATTTCCGACAATGGCATCATTGATATAAGGTTTTTGTGTGACGGGTGAAATCTTCACTGCCAACTACTCCTTTCTAATCATAAAAAAGAAGTTAAAGAGCGTGAGACTATTGCAGTTTCATGGATGATTCACGAATAATGAGACGATGGGGCACAATCATTTGTGGCTTCTCAATCTCTTCCCCTGATAACTTGCGAATCAAATGCTGAACGGTTAAGTAACCTAAATGATAGATTCCGATATCAACGGTCGTGATGGGGGGATTGCTTAATTCTGAGAGAACAATATTGTTAAAACTGACAATGGATACATCTTGGGGAACGTGAAAACCTGCAGCATATAATTCACGAATCAAACCAAAGGCAACCACATCATCTGTAACTACAAATGCTGTAGGAGGTTCAGGTGAATTCATAATCATCGTAAGGGCATGAAAAGCGTTTCCTTGTAAAACGTCTTCGCCAATGATCCAGTCGGGATGGACAGGTAAACCTGCTTCCAGCAATGCTTTTTTGTATCCTTCCAGACGGTCGATCGATACGACCAAATCTGGCGGTCCACTTACAAAACCAATACGCTTATGCCCTTGTTTGATCAAATGGTTGGTAATATCATAAGCAGCCTTTATGTTATCGTTATTGACGGATAGAACATGATCATGCTCCATCGATCTTCCTAAAAGTACAAAAGGAAACTGGTATTCCAGCAATTTCTCTACAATGGGATCTTTTTGTCTTGGAGCCATCAGAATAATCCCATCAATTCTTCGGCCCAGGACCATTCGTGTAACAGCTTCAATTTCTTCTTTGGGATTGTTGGCCGAAGACATGAGGATATCGTATTGCTTGATATTGGCATAAGCCAACATGCCACGCAAAACTTCAGAGAAGAATGGATTGACAAAGATCTTTTCTGCCGAATGAGGCAATACCAATCCCAATGTTTGCGTGTTTTTGGACACGAGGCTTTGCGCCATGATATTGGGATGATAACCAAGTGCTTCCATCGCTTCACGCACTTTTTTCTTGGTTGCTGGACTGATTTTGGGGTGATTGGAGATGACACGGGATACAGTAGAAGGGGAAACACCTGCCAAACGTGCAACGTCTTTTATTGTGACTGAAGACATAGTGACCTCCCATATCGTAATGCAATCGTTTGCATTTTTTATTAATCAATTTGTATCTTATCGAAAAAGAATCAGCTTGTAAACTCAGTTTTAGATGGGAATCATTAAATAGCAAGATATTTACCAATTTAAAGAGAAATAATGAGAAATGAATGAATAATACTGATAAAACAATTGATTTCAACCTCATTTGATTGGTGCAAACGGTTTCTTTGTTTTATTTTTTATTGTAGGATAATGAATAAGCATCCATCAGTTGTTCGCTCTTTTGTTGATGAAAGCGATTGCTTTATTCACTATTTACGCGAAATGATGCTCATTTTTTTCACGAGTTAATGCAAACGTTTTCATTAAAAGAGCCGAACCGCTGATCCAAATAATTTGAAAGGAGTAAAAAGAAATGAAAAAGTTTTTCTCGATTGCAGCGAGTCTCGCATTAATGGTTTCAATGCTTGTCGGTTGTAGCTCTGCTGATGATTCTGCAAGTAACGGTCAGGTTACCATTACTTTCTGGAATACGATGAATGATGAGGAAACAGAAACGCTAAAAGAAATGATTGCAAACTTTGAAAAAGAAAATAAAAATATCAAGGTAAAAGTAGAAAATGTTCCTTTCGCTGAAGCTCAAAACAAATTTAAGCAAGCCGCTCAATCCGGTAATGCCCCAGACGTTTTACGTTCAGAAATTGCCTGGACACCTGAATTTGCTGCTTTAGGCTTTCTTGAGCCACTGGATTCATATCTAAAAGATCAATCGGATTTCCTGGAAGTTGCATTAAAGTATAGCAAATGGAATGGCAAGACTTGGAGTGTCCCGCAAGTAACGGATACCTTGGGGCTTTTATATAACAAGAAACTTTTAGCAGAGAAAGGGTTCAAGGAACCGCCAAAAACATGGGATGAATTTTATAAAATGGCCAAGGCACTTTCTGACCCGGCCAAAGATCAGTGGGGGTATTATCATCGTCAGTCGGATGCATACTGGGCTCAACCATTTATCTGGTCGTTTGGTGGTGGATTGATTACTGACAATAAAGAAATTCAAATCAATAGCCCAGGCTCGGTGAAAGGGCTGGAATTTTTGCTGAAGCTGCGTGATGACAAAGTAATGCCGGACGAGTTTGATGCCCAAAATGACTACAACAATTTGCAACAAGCATTTAAAACAGGACGTGCCGCGATGGTTTTACAGGGACCTTGGGCTGTTTCAGATATTTTGAAAGGAGAGCAATTCAAGGATCCGAATAATCTGGGAATTGCCCCGATTCCGACTGGTCCGGAAGGAAAAACAGGTTCACCTGTCGGTGGGCATGGTTTGGTTATTTATGCAGGATCCAAACATAAAGAAGCCAGTTTTAAATTTATCTCTTACTTGACAAGTGCTGAAAACCAGGCAAAATTCGCCAAGAAAAATGGACTCCTGCCCGCTCGCAAGTCAGCATATGATCATCCGGATGTCAAGAATAATCGCTTGGTTCGAGATTGGAAAAAAGTGCTGAATCAAGCTACCAACCGTCCTGTTATACCTGAAGGCGGACAAATTTATATTGCTTTCAGTCCAGAAATCCAAGCCGCTTTTAAAAAGCAAAAAAATGCGAAACAAGCCTTGGATGCCGTTGCTCAAGCTTGGAAGCAGTTGTTGCATAAGCAGTGAAGATGAGAAGAGATAAAGATTGATCAGATACCGTTGATCTCGTTTTCTTTACGTTCTGAAATCGGTTCCTTTCTCTGTCACAGCCTTTGTACCAACTTGAAGTGACTTTGCGAGGAACCGATCCCTTTTCAAGTAGGGATTTAAGGTTTGAAAGGTGGCTAATCAACAATGCGTTATCCAAAGAACACATGGATTGCTTATGTATTTCTGACACCCGTTCTGGTAGTGATGGCTGTATTGGTCTTTTATCCCTTGATTAAAGGTATCTCTTACAGTTTTACAAATATGAATCAATACAATATGGGAAGTAAATTTATTGACCCAAGCTATGAATGGGTCGGTTTGAAAAACTACAAGGAGTTGTTTCGTTCTTTTATTGCACCCAAATCGGTCTTTCGTGATGTCTTGATCCAGACATTGATATGGACTTTTGTGAACGTATTTTTTCATTTTACGATTGGATTGGGCCTGGCCCTTCTTCTTCACCGAAAAATCAAAGGACGGGGCATTTATCGGACTTTGTTGATGGTACCGTGGGCGGTGCCATCGTTTGTGGGCGCATTTGCCTGGCTGTGGATGTACAATGACAAATACGGGTTTTTTAACCTGATGCTGAAACAGATGGGGCTTGCAACCATTCCTTGGTTAGGAGATAGCTTTTGGGCCATGGTTTCAGTGATCATGGTGAATGTGTGGATTGGCGTTCCCTTTATGATTGTGACTCTGTTAGGAGGATTGCAAAGTATTCCCGATTCTTTATATGAAGCGGCACGGATTGATGGGGCATCCAGCTGGCAACAATTTCGACATATTACCTTACCCCTATTGCGACCGGTTGCAGTTACGGCAACAACGCTTGGGATCATTTGGACCTTTAATATGTTTAACATTATTTATCTCGTGACTGCAGGAGGGCCTATCCATTCGACAGAAATTTTGGTCACCTATGCCTATAGAGAGGCTTTCCGCAATTGGAATTTGGGCTTGGCTTCCACATATGGTGTGGTTATATTGAGTTTCTTGCTCGTATTCACCCTTATCTACCGACGTGTACTCAAATCAAACCAGGAGGTTAACTATTGATGCAAAAATCCAATTGGTGGGTTCATGTGTTACTGACGATCGCTTCCTTTATTGCAGTTTTTCCAGTTCTTTGGATTTTATCTACCAGCTTTAAGCCTGAATCCGAGGTCTTTTCGAATACCATTGAATGGATCCCGCAATCATTTACGTTGGATAATTATAAGGCCGTGTTAACAAAATCAAATGGCATTTTTTTGACATGGTTTAAGAATAGTGCTCTAATTGCCTTGTTTACCACAGTGGTCGGTCTTGTTTTATCGACAACTGCGGCCTATGCCATCTCCAGATTCAGGTTCTTCGGGAAAAAATGGATTGAACTGGGGCTTTTGATTACACAGATGTTTCCAGGAGCTCTCTTGATTATTCCGCTTTATTTGATTGTGAATAAGCTCGGTTTGCTAAATACTTATGCCGGGGTTATTTTGGCTTATTCGACCACAGCTGTTCCTTTTTGTGTGATGATGCTAAAAAACTATTTTGATACCATACCCTATGAATTAGAAGAAGCAGCCCGAGTGGATGGCTTGTCTCATTTTGGTACGTTTTATCGGATTGTTCTTCCTCTGGCTTTGCCGGGACTTGCCGTTACAGCGTTTTATTCTTTCATCACAGCTTGGAATGAATTCCTTGTGGCCATTACCTTATTAAATCAAGAGCAAATGTACACTTTACCAATCGGGTTGCAACAATTCGTCAATCAATTCAATACCGACTTTCACTATATGTCGGCAGCGGCAATGCTCATTACATTGCCTGTGCTTGTATTTTTCATTGTGGCACAGAAATATCTCATTTCCGGCCTTACCTCAGGTGGAGTAAAGTAAACAGACTGCTGATCCAGTCCAAGGCACAAAAACCACTTTCCCAGGTTTTTGGGAGAGTGGTTTAACTTTGTTGATAAAGTTTCCATTATATGCCGGTTTTCCTTTTCCGTTTTACTCCCGCTCGATAAAAACGAGCAAAAGTCGTTAACTGAATGAGGAAAACCGGATTTGTCAACGGTCAAAAAAGAATCAAATCACTCTCATTTCTGATTCCTTATCAAAGATATGCGCTTTTTTCATGTCAAGAGCAAGCTTGATCGTATCTCCTGGTGAAAGTAACGTTCTGGCATGAATTTTGGCTGTTAGCCATTGATCACTAAAACCGCTTACGTATAAAATCATTTCTGATCCCATATTCTCCACCACTTCTACTTTACCCAGGAAGGTACTGTCTGGCGAAGATTCGAGAAAGAGCGAGTCATCGTGGATGGATTCTGGGCGAATACCGAATACGACTTCTTTCCCGATGTAATCTTTCTCGCGTAGAACAGCAGCATGCTCATCAGGCAGAGGGAGCCTTACACCTGTAGTGACAAAGTAGGCTTTTTGCTCTTCTTCAACAAGGGAACCGCTTACAAAATTAATGGCAGGTGAACCAATAAATTCAGCTACAAACATATTGGCAGGGCGTTGATAGATTTCCGTTGGGGTATCAGCTTGTTGAATGATTCCGTCTTTCATGACAACGATACGGTTTCCCATCGTCATGGCTTCGACCTGATCATGGGTTACGTAGATAAAGGTGGTTTGCAAACGTTGATGCAACTTACTGATTTCTGTACGCATTTGCACGCGTAATTTTGCATCTAGATTGGAAAGAGGCTCGTCCATCAGGAATACTTGGGGCTCACGAACAATAGCCCGTCCCAAGGCGACTCGTTGTCTTTGGCCTCCTGAGAGCGCTTTCGGCTTACGATCCAATAGATGTTCAATACCGAGGATTTGTGCCGCTTCTTTTACTCGCCGGTCAATTTCAGACTTATCCAATTTTCGAAGTTTTAAACCGAATGCCATATTCTCGTAACAGGTCATATGTGGATAAAGGGCGTAGTTTTGGAATACCATGGCGATGTCTCGATCTTTCGGGGGTACATCATTCACCAGACGGTCACCTATGTATAATTCACCCTCTGAAATTTCCTCTAAACCGGCTATCATACGCAGTGTTGTCGACTTTCCGCAACCAGAAGGGCCTACTAGTACGATAAACTCTTGATCTGCAATCTCTAAATGAAAGTCTTTTACAGCAGTGATCTCGCCATATCGCTTATAAACATGATTTAATTTTACTCCTGCCATTTTTTATACCTCCTTATCTATATTTTATTTTAATAACTGAATGATAAAAGGGATATTAGACACATTATACGAAAAGTGCAATTGATTTTTGTCTATTTTGACTAGCAAAGCAGTGGCTTACTTTGATACGTTCTTTGTTATACATTTTTGTGAAGATAATTGATAATAAAGCATTAAAGCGATTTGAACCATCATGCCATCAAAAAAGTTTCGTATATCTAATCCGGTTTCTTCCTTCAATCGCTCGATCCGATAAAGTAAGGTGTTACGATGGATATATAGTTGCCGAGCAGTTTCGCTTATATTGCAATTGAATTGAAAGAAGGTTTCCAGGCTTTTTCGAAAGTCCTCATTTTGCAAAAAGGGTTCTAGACCGCTTTTTTTCAGATATTGTTGGATGGCAGTTGTATCTAGAGAAGAAAGCAACTGTTCCAATGCAATATTCCATATAGCCTGTACAGATTTATTGGGTTGAAAGATTTTTGTCAATTGCTCTGTTTCTAAAATGGCATGTCGCAAGTTTTGCAATTCTTCGGCCTGTAAAATAGGGGGATGAACAATCATTTTTCCACGAAGACCCGTTTCATAAGTGAAGGTCTCCATAAACCCTTCAGCAATTTGGAGATAAAGACTTCGTTCCATCGGCTCGGAACACTCCAGGTCCCATAATTTTTTGCGATCAAGGAGAATGAGCCATTCTTGTGAAGAAAGCTGGATTTTCTTTGATTCGGAAGAAGGAAAATAGGACTCCAGAAAATAGTTGCATTCTTTCCATTTTTCTTTTGTCAATGGCTCATCGATTTTTAGGTAGAAAAAAAGGAAGTGATTCCATTGAACATGTTGAAGATGTGGAGGGAGGAAACATCTTTCTTCGTTTTGCCAAGCTTTTTTCAGCCAGGTGGCAAGGGATTCATTGTTTTGGGATTTTTGCAGCTGTTGATACAGGTCCATCATTTTATGGATCAGTTGTATTTCCGATTCAGTCAGTTTACGACAGATTTGGAATGACTGATTTTCTATGGAAAAGAGGGGGTATTGCTCTGTAAAATGTTTTGGTTCACAGTTGAAATCAGATCCAAAAATTTGTTTTAAGTCCTGAAAAAAACTTTCCATAAGGATGTCCACCTCAAGATCGTTCTCTTTATGGAGACATAGTTAGGACAATGGACAAACAAACTCATTAATGATATATTCATTCTAACATCACAATGGAAACTTGTCATATTAAAATATAATACTTGTTTTTTTCTGTTATTTAAGTAAACCGGTTGGAAAACGGTTACGACAGTGGATACAGGCAAAAGAAGAGTTTCAGAGTGAAAAGAAGATTTTATCGATAGTAGGTGAGATCATCCATGAAGTACATCAAAAAAAACACTTTTTTGGGAGAACCGGCCCTGCAAGCCGGGAATGAAAAACTGGAGTTTATTTTAGTGCCAGGGTGGGGGAGCAATCTTATTTCCCTGATCAGCAAAGATATCCATTGTGAGCTGTTACGTGTGCCAGAGACAGTCGAAGCGTATCAAGCCAATCCTTGCCTATATGGCATTCCCGTCTTATTTCCTCCCAATCGTATAGAGGATGGCGTGTTTTGCTTTGGTGGACGGACATATCAATGGGAGATCAATGAACCGACAAGCCATAACCATATCCATGGCTGTCTTTATCAACTGAAATGGGATGTGGTTCAGGCAGAGATTGTCGAAGAACGGGTAGAGATCGTAACCGAAATTCATTCAGAACAGCATCTGACGCTGTATAAGCAGTTTCCGCATCGATTCACGATGAAGATGGCTTATCGGTTGGAGGGGGCTACATTATCGAAACAGGCAACGATTTTAAATCGAGATGAAGAGCCTTTTCCGTGGGGATTGGGTTTTCATACCACTTTTCGCTTTCCGATTGGCCAAACAAGTACCTTGGATGATTGCACTCTGGCTTTAACGGTTGATAAGCGATGGAAATTAAATGAACGCTTGTTGCCAACAGGAGAACTGGAGGAAATCAAGGAAAAAGAACAGTTCCAAAGAGGGATTTCATTGAAGAACAAAAGCCTGGACGATGCTTTTTTATCCTTGGCATATACAGGCGGAGAAAATCAGGCAACCATTTGTGACCGAAAGGCAGGCATTCAAGTGATTTACCAATGCGATTCCCATTTCAAGCATTGGGTCGTTTATAATGGGGATGGCACACAGGGCTTTTTGTGTCCGGAACCGTATACGTGGATTACCAATGCCCCTAATCTGAATCTGCCTCCATCACTGACTGGGGTACAGGTTTTGTCCCCAGGGGAACAGGTTAAGGTAAAAAGTACGATTTCTGTATTTTTGGATGAATCTGTTTAGACGCTCGTAATTACGGGTGATCAGTGGTGTTGATTGGCTGAAATTTGGATACAGATGCAAATCAGTTTTCCTTGTTCTGGACAGTCAATGCCACTGACCAGTGAAAATTGTTCAAGTCAGAAAAAAAGTAAAAGGAGTGTATTCTCCTCCTTTTCAGCTTGTTGAAGTATCCGTTATATGCCGGTTTTCCTTTTCCGTTTCACTCCCGCTCTATAAATACGAGCAAGAAGTCGTTCAACTGGAAAAGGAAAACCGGGTTTGTCAACAGGAGTACACTCTCTTCCTTTTAACTCAAATGATTTACTTTTCTTCTGGAATTTTCACTGTAATTTTCCCAAAATGGTTTCCTTTTTCCATGTGGAATAATGCTTCTTGAATCTCTTCTAATAGAAAGGATCGATCTAAAACAGGGTGGATTTGATGATTCGTAATAAGTTCAAGCATACCGGCGAAGTCTTGCGGACTTCCCATGGTCGTTCCTCGAATGTCCAAATGCTTGAAGAACAATTTGGGGAGTAAAAGTTTTGGAACAGGTCCTGTGGTTGCCCCGAAATTTACAATCCGTCCGCCTGGTTTGGCCAGATTGAGCAGTTGGTTAAATGTATCGCCACCGACGCAATCGATGATTAAATCAGCACCGCCCATTTGTTTTTTCAGCTCTTTTGCCCAGTTCTCCGAACGATAGTTTACTCCCCCTGTTGCTCCCAGTTTGATGGCCTTCTCCAGTTTTTCATCACTACTGGAGCTTACAAATACTTTTGCACCAAGGGTGACAGCCATCTGTAAGGCAAATAATGCAACACCGCTTCCGATGCCAGGGATGAAAACGGTTTCATTCTTTTGAATTTGACCACGGGTCACTAAGGCACGATAAGCTGTCAGGCCGGCAAGAGGGAGGGCAGCTGCTTCTTCCCAAGTAAGATGATTGGGTTTAGGATATACTTGTTTATGGGAGACAGCAACATACTGCGCAAAAGTTCCATTTTGAGGCATTCCTAAGATGGAGAAGTCGGGGCCATTGAAATGAGGATTGTCTCCCCAATTTAAAGCAGGGTTGATAATAACAGCATCGCCGATTTGAAGATCTGTTACCTGCTCTCCGATGGCAACAATTTCTCCAGCACCATCAGAACCCAATATGGCAGGCAGCTGCATGCCAGGATACAACCCATGTGTAATCCATACATCTCTCCGATTGAGAGCGGCAAATTTAATACGAATGAGCAATTCATCCGGTTTTAAGACGGGAGTGGATGCTTCTTCGATCCTTACTTGCTGTGGTCCACCAATTTCTCTTAATACTGCTGCTTTCATCATCAGTCACCTTCTTTTTCAAATGTCTATCTTTATTTTAACTTTGGAAATAGATTGATTTAAGACCGGGAAAAGATTTTTTTAAAAAGTTTTTTTGCAAAATAAATCGGTCCAATAATCAAAAATTTGGGATCAGAGAAAAAGGTTGGCTTTTTACCTTCGAACCAATGCCCGACGAATTGGAAAATCCATCCAACGATAAATAAAATGAGGGCTATTTTCCAGTTAAAGAAAACATAGATGAGGGAGAAAATAATCATCGGGATACCAATGAAATGCAACGCTTGATTGACGGGATGCTGGTGATCCTCACGGTATTTTTCTAATAGTTTGGAAAAATTCATAGGCGTTCCTCCTTTTTATTCTATTTTAACAAGTTAGTATTATTCATTCAAATAGATAGGCGGATAAACAGTTGGTGACCCCGTTTCTACTATAGTGACTCTTGATAAAAAGAGGATATGAGATTGAAAATTCTAACATTTAATAGCGGGATGAAGATCAGGGTTTCCTCATTGGTCTATTGATCATATAATACCGAAGTTGAAAAACACTCTGCCCATTTTGAGGCAGAGTGCTCCCGCTGTTTATTCATTGTATTGAGGTTCTTCGCTCATCACTTGTTGTTCACGTGATTTCAATTGCTGAACGATGCCATCCATTTGTTGTGCCAATTGATTATACATCTGTTTGGCTTGCTGATTATTTGTGTCCAAAGCAAAGGATTTCAGGTTAGCAACTATGCCTTCTGCGTTTGCAATGGTTTGTTGAATCTTTGTACCGACTGTCATGTGAGAAAGTCACTCCTTCATATTTTTTACAACGCTTATTTTTGCTAATTGCTGAGTAAAGTATTCATATAAAAAATAGTTATATATGTAAATGGCTTTACACACCGCTTGTAGAAAAAGACTGAGCAACACCATCAGAGGGATGGGTTCCTTTCGGAGTGACTGTGATGGTACAGAAGTCGTCACGGAGGAAGAAACCCATCCCGAAGCCCGGGAGAAACGTATCCATATTTTCAGGATTCTCTCTATTATATTCTTTACACATTTTTTCAGAAAAAGAGTTGATTATATCATAGATAAAAGATATTATGATATTATTGCGAACATTCTGCCTCGTATTATAATGAAAGGGGTTATCGGATGGATTTTTCCGGAATCCTGGAGTTTTTTGAACAGTTGGAGGCGAGTGGTGGTTGGTTTTATGATTTTTTAAGCTATTTTGTGGCTGTGGGACTTGTGTTTCTTTTTATTATTTATTTACTTCGTTTATGGCGTGGAGAAATTAACTGGCTTGGGCAAAAGATCGAAGATCCAAATATTCCCGAGCTGTCCCTAAAGGAAAGAGAAGAGTTGGAAAGCCAGATTTCCAAACTGATTCAAGAAAATGAATTGCTTCTGAAACAAGTGAATAAAAAAGACCGAATGATCCAAAAGTTAAATAAGGAAATCAATGAAATTAAAAAGCTATATATAGAGTTGGATGAAAAGTATGCAGATGAAACCTATACAATGTCACAGATTATGTATACAGCTGAAGAGGTGGCGGCTGCTCTTGTGGATGAAGAAAATTTTTTGGTAAATAAAGACGATATTTATGATAATGTACTGGATTATCTGATCAACACCTTAAGAGATTACCGGGAGAAAAATCCGCGAATTGTCATTCACATTCCACATCCGGAAAAAGAGGATGTACTTGTTCATTATGCTCATTCCGGTGGTCATTCCCACCGTATTAAGGAATATGAGCCACCTATATATGGAAGCGCGGCGGGAAGAGCCTGGCGAAACAATGAAGTTTACTATATTCCAGATGTGGAAGATTCACAGGCTGAGTATGATCGAAAAATGAACTCAAGTAAACAATATCGTAGCATATTGTCTGTACCACTAAGTATTGGGCAAGATAAATCAACGTGTATAGGGGTTTTGTCTCTAACCGGAAAACCGGTAGATGCATATGAAAAAATTGAGATTGAACGTGTTGTCCTGTTTTCTAAATTGTTGTATCCACTGATTTTAATGGATATCAATAGGAAAGGAGTTATTCAGGATGGGTTTGGTTCCGAAAAAAGTAAGACATGAGTTAAATCGCCTCTATCGGATGGGAGAGATTACCAAAAAGCAATTGATGGATCAAATGAGAAATGGGTTATTTGATCATGAACGCCTGGCGATGAAGAAGAAATTGGAAAAGATATTGGGAAAAGAAGAATGAAACAGCGCGCGATGTTTCACTTTGGGACTCAAATGAACAAAAAGATACAAGCTTTTAAACCAGTCTTTGCTAGCCGAATGAAAAGGTTAGCATTTTTGTTTTTCTTTTCTTGACCTTTCCGTTACGATAACGATTATTCTGTTTACGTCAAGATAAAAGGTCGGGAGGAAGAAAGATGGATCGTGAACAGTTGCAAGCACTCTATGAACAGGAGGAATATTATTGGGGAAAGCAGCCGAATCGTTTGGCTAAAAGAGTGTTTGAGTTTATTTCAAAGGATAAAGCAAAGGGGTTAAAGCTGGTAGATTTGGGTGCTGGAGAGGGAAGAGACAGTGTTTATTTTGCTGAGCAGGGACTGGATGTATTGGCAGTCGACATCTCGTCGGCGGGGTTGATGAAAACGCTACGATTGGCAGAGCAAAAAAACGTGTCGGTGTCTGTACAGGAAGCAGATCTCAACTCTCTGTGTTTGGAAAATTCGATCGATATTTTGTACTCGATTGGGGCGTTACAATATTTAGTCCCCCATAACCGGTTCAAACAGTTTCAGCACTTCAAGGAACGAACCGTTTCTGGAGGGTTGCATGTATTATTTGCTTTTATTGAACACCCTGATATAGAGATTGCTCCAGATTGGGGGAGGAATGAATATCTTTATCAAAGGGACGAACTCCAGGAGTATTACCGAGACTGGAAAGTCCTTGACTGTGATGAATGGATTTTTGATTGTCATTCAAGTGGAATTCCACATCAGCATGCCGCAAATGTCCTTATCGCAAGAAAACCATAAATGATTACCCGGCGACGAGCTGGGTCTTTTATTTATTTTTGGAGAAGAGTAATGTCTGATTTGCCATGGATCCATGATAGGCAATGACAAAGTGTAAAATCGCAGGATGAGAAGTAGGATTGATATACTTATGATGGCAATCAGCATAAAAACGAATGGAATCATGTTCGTCTAGCTCATATCTTTTTCCTTCCAGTTCAATAACGAGTTTTCCTGTCATTACGGTAACCATTTCAATCACACCTGCAGGATGTGCTTCGGATTGATATTCGCCATAAGGTTTTAGATAACCACGATACAATTCAAAGGAATTGGGTGGATGGGTAAATAAAGGCTCAACCACAAATGCCTGATCCTGGCTGGTCAACTTCAAACCTTCATTCTTCCTGGCGATGGCTACATCATTTTCGACTGCTAATAATGAAGTAATCGGAATAGACAAACCATGAGCAATTTTCCATAGGACAGATAAAGTAGGATTGGCTTCTCCTCGCTCGATTTGTCCCAATGTTGGCTTGCTAATCTGAATCTGTTTTGCGAGCGCTTCCATACTCAATCCCCGGTTGATTCGGATCTGACGTAACTTTTCCCCAATCTTTTTTCCCAATGCTTTATCTTCAAACGGATGATACGAATTCACCTGATCTCCCCTCTTTCGATTCAATCCATGGTTGTATTTTGTTTGGATTGTACATTATAATTATCCAAAAGTAAATTTTAATATACATTTGAACATTTGATGAATGGAGCTGAAGAAACATGAGTAGTCATGCGCAGGAAGCCATTCAGTCCAAAAAACACGAATTTTCAAAAGGGATGATGGCTGCGATGCCATTAGTCATTGGTTACCTGCCCATTGCGGTTGCTTTTGGTGTGATGGCACAACAAATGGGACTTTCAGTATGGCAAGCCGTATGTATGTCTGCTTTGGTATATGCTGGAGCCAGTCAATTTATGGCCATTGGCATGATTGCAGCTGGAACAGGCATGATTGAGATTGTCTTCGCTACTTTTGTACTGAATTTTAGACATTTTGTAATGGGACTGTCACTGATGAATCGTTTGAAAGACTTTTCAACGAAATGGAAAATCGTTATTTCATCTGGCATTACGGACGAAACTTTTGCAGTCGCTTCGTTAACCAAGGGTCAAATGCATCCGTTTTATATTGCTGGACTTGTTTCTACTGCTTATTTCACATGGGTATTGGGTACATTGTGCGGAGGTCTTTTGGCAAATATGATTCCTCCAAGCATTAGTACCAGTATGTCGATTGCTTTGTATGCCATGTTTATTGGTCTGTTGGTACCGGCGATCCGTGGCAAATGGAAATTGGGGATGATTGCCGTCATCAGTATGGGATTGAACAGCCTGTTCAGCCTGTTTTTAAGTAGTGGCTGGTCCATTATTCTGGCAACCATCATTGGCAGCTCCATCGGTATTTTCTTTGGTCAGGAGGAGGAAAAATGATGAATGATCTCATTTGGGTCATTATCGGGATGTCCCTTGTAACGTTGATTCCCCGCTGGTTACCCATCTGGATTGTGGGACGAGTCAGTTTGCCACGTTGGGCAAATCAATGGTTGAATCACATTCCGTATGCGGCGTTAGGTGCTTTGATTTTTCCAGGGATTTTGTCGATTGAACAAGGGAAACCTTTAATTGGCTTGCTTGGAGGCTTGATAGCTGGCTGTCTTGCCTTTTTTCGTTTACACATCATGTATGTCATATTTGGTGCGATACTTACAGTGTTCATCGCCAAAAACTTTTTATAGAGAATCAACTGGGATTATCATATACTAAATACGTTGAATGATAAAGATTAATAATCATATAGCGAATGATAGACCTGATTATGCTTGATGGGAAAAGTCTGGAAGTACGATAAAGCCACGTCTACAAGTAGCATAATAGCTGGGCAACTCTTAACTATGGCTCCAATTCGCAGACTATTTTGCAAGAATGTTCGCGTATGATTAATGCTGGCGTCGGGGATTATTTTATGGTCAAGCGTCAATGTCACTTCGTAAACTTGTGATATTAAAGCTGACCATTAAAATCCCCGGTGTTTACTTGTAGAATATCGGCGATTTTAAGGGATTATAGAGACTATTCGCAAAACAAAATTCATAAACCGACGAGTAGGCGCATAGGCGCTTTGTCAATAACACTTGGTGATGGAAATCATCTTTTCCAATATTTTTATCGATAATCACCAAATCAGTCTAGACGAATATCCTATTATAAAATGTTGGGCATAGGTTGTACCTAAGGATGGTGGGAAACGGTATGCCAGCTACAATTATTTTTAACCAAATCAATGTCAACTCCGTCGAATTTAACTCTGCTGTTACAACGGGTCAGAATAATCAGTCAGATTGGTCAACGACAGGGAAAAGCCTATTTGGACAAGGGATTAATGTTGGGGTTGTTTTCACTGCCAGCAACTTGAATATCATTAATGATCAAGATGTGATTGACACAAAAATCTCTCAACCAGAGTTGAACAATCCTCAACCGAATGTTCAGATATAGAGGTGCCTAATGGGTAATACAAAAATGGTTCATATCCAGTTTAATCAGATCCATGTACATTTGATTTCGAATTGTTCAGGGATTTTTGTCGGTTCCAATACACAGATGAATTGGAGTTCGCGCGAAAAAACAAATTCAGGTAGTGGGGTTATTTGCGGGGACGAAATTTCTGTACTTCACAATATCCATGTTGTTTATGATCATGATCTCTACGATATGCTTAATATAAAAAATGAAAACAATAACAAAGGGAATGAATCGCCGGCAACAGATGAGAAAATTCCTCCAGAGAAGGTGACGCTTATGTTTTGAACTCCACACAAGCGATCATACCGTACTGGAGGAACTCATCTCTTTATCATCTAGATCGTGATGGTCTTTCAAGCGAGAAAGGATCATCTCTTTTAACCAGTCAGGCACTTCATCTTCATCATCTAAGTTTATCATATCAATGGCATCTTTATCATCTAATAATGTGCGTAAATTGTCTCCGGTAATGGTTCCAAAACCTTGGTTATGTTTTTTATAGCTTTCAAAATGAGTGGGCCAGTTGTTTCCCATGTTTAAACAAGAAGCACCTTCGATCGTTCTAATTCGAATGGTGCCAATAACAAAATTGGGGGAGAAAACAGATGACATCTTATCCCTCCCTCTGTTAATTGTTCATTGAAACGGAAAAGCCAGAACGACTTTTTTTCATGGTAAATCCTTCAGTCTGTTGATTTTTTAACTCATTTTGCTTCTGAATTTTATGAGTTCCTTGTTTTTTTCTTGTGTTGTCAGATTTTTCTTCATTATTTTTTTGCTATCTCTAGGTGAAGCACCAAAATTATTTCCCAAATTCAGTGCACCACTGAGCTCTTCAATATCCAATGAATTCTGTTTTGATTCCTTCGATCATATCCAATACATCTGTATCGATCACGATGCCGCTATTATGTATAAACTGAACTTGGTCACCATTCATTTGTTTTCTGTTTGGAAACGAATCGATACAGGACATTATCACCTGAAAATACGCCGGATGAACTGGTAATGGTGTTGATAATTAACTCTTTATACCGAATTTGAACCATATCAATCACTTCCAATCGAAATATCTGTCTTAGGTTCATAAAAGGAGTGAGCAAGATGAATAACCTTTGGGATCATTTAAATCAATTGAGACAACTCACATATTAGATAAATTGAAGAATCAAAGTTTTTTCCAGATGAATGAAATGGATTTACAAAAATATATTCAACAAGTCATGCAACAATCACTACCCTTTGCAAGCAAATTGGAAGAAATACCTTTTATGAGAAGTGATGGAAAGCTACCCTATAATACGGTCGCTCCTTGATCGTATGGACTCATTTTCCACTATCGCTTTCATCTTTGCTTGCATTTGACGACTGGCCATTTCTCCTTTCGCAGTACGTTTATCAGCTCTGGTCCTACATGCAAGTTGTCCTCTACCAGCTCCCGAGGAGTCAGCGCCATCCACTGGTTCAGTGAGACGTCGGCAAACCGGTCACTCTTGAACATTTCCAGAAACCACAGGCTTTGATCGCCGGTGTTCTGGATGTAGTGCCCGAAGGCGAACGGTACGTATCCTACATCACCAGCCCGGTAATTGAAAGTTCGGGCCACGCCATTCGCCGCGAACACCGTCATGCGCGCCGTACCCGCAAGGTAATACTGCCACTCGTCGTTATTCGGATGCCAATGCATTTCCCTCATGCCGCCCGGCTTGACTTCTACCAGCGCCGCCGCAATTGTGGTCGAAATGGGGAAGTTGGTGGAATCGACGATGCGCACTGTCCCGCCCGGTGTTATGATCGGCTCCTGTGCAAGCAGCCGGTGTGTGAAGCTCTTTGGCACAGTACCGTAAGGACTCGATACCTCCTGGCTTTCCAGCGGGCCTGGCACCTCTGCTTGGAAAATGTATCGCTGTTTCGTCGGGATGTGGGCAAAGGCTCTTTCCGGTACGCAAAAATTTGCCGCCAGCACATCCTTCGGTGTGTGCGCGAACCAATCGGAGATGGAGAGGGTGTTGAGATCGGAAAAGCTGCCGTCATCGAAGACGAGCAAAAACTCGCAGCCTTCATCCAGCCCTTGAATCGAGTGTGGAATTCCAGGGGGAAAGTACCACACATCGCCCCTGCCAACATCGGCAATGAAGTTCCGCCCGTCCTGGTCGACTGCAGTGATCCGTGCGCGGCCCCAAAGCATGTAGGCCCATTCCGCTTGCTGATGCCAATGTAACTCACGCACACCGCCCGGCGTCAGATACATGTTCACCGCTGCTAGCGTTGTTGCGATCGGCAGCTGTCTAACTGTCACTTCCCGCGACCAGCCGCCGTGATTTAACTGCATATGGGTGTCGGAGAAAGAGAACTTCAAGTTAGGGATCGATCCGGCGTCGGTGGCCGGTGGAACTAGCATGTCAGGGTTCTCAAGATCGCGCATCACGTCCCGCGGACCGAGATCGATCCCACCGGCACCATCATCCCTTATAGGCTGTGGTACAGGTACATAATCGGAAGGGCAATTCTTAGGTCGTCTTTCCATGAAAACTTTCTCCTTTCATCTATAAATAACAGTCGATGTATTCACAAATTCGCACGTATGTCGGTTGTACATCCCGTCAGAAGTCCATTCTTCTATGGCGGATCCGTTGCCTTTCAGTTGAGGGTTTTGGGAGCAGTGGATCAAAAATATGGCAATAAAAAAGGAACAGTGATCTTGCCATCCCTGTTTTTAGTGGTTGACAAAGTTTATTATTCTTCATCAAATTGGATCGAGACATCTACGTGATGGTTCAGTTTGGGTAAACGTATTTCTAACAAACCAGACCTGTAATCAGCTGTAATCGTTTCGGTTGTGAAGCTAAAAGGGATCTGTATGACTCGCTTAAATGAACCGAGAAAACGTTCATTGATCAGAAGTTGATCTGTGGGGATGGGATAGGGGTAGGGGATTTGCCCCTCTAGCACCAATTGATTTGCATCGATGGAAATCTTTATATCTTGTGGAGATTGCAGACCTGGTATTTCAGCGATAATGACACCTTCCAAATCCGTTTGATACAGATCAACATTAGGCCCTCTTTTTGGAATCATTCGATATAAATTGTTCCAAAAATTCTCTCCCAATACTTCATCTATGTGACCTTGAATCGCAGACAGATCTGGTTGTGAATGATTTTTATTTTTCATGAGGATTCTCCCCTTTGTTCTAAAAACATACAAGTCACTCAACAATATAAAACATATAGGTTAAAGGGATATTTTATGCTTGAAAGATTCTATTTAGTGCGATACTTACAGTCATCATCGCCAAAAACTTTTTATAGGAGAAGAAGGTTTGTCAAATATCAATTGGGATTATGATATACTAAATATGTTGAATTATAAAAATTAATAATCATATAGCGAATGATAGAGCTGTTTATACTTGATGGGAAAAGGAGTGCTTTGGATGAAAAAACTGATTAATCATCCTGAATATGTGGTTCAGGAAATGATTGAAGGAATGGCTCTCGCTCACCCGCAAATAGTGAAAAAATTGCCAGATACTCATGTGTTGGTACGGGCCGATTTATCAAAAGAAAAAGTGGCGCTGGTTAGTGGGGGTGGAAGCGGACATGAGCCGTCTCATGGCGGCTTTGTCGGTACAGGCATGTTAGATGCGGCCGTTGCTGGTGAAGTATTCACGTCGCCCACACCAGATCAGTTGCTGGCAGCGATTAAAGCGGTGGACCGTGGCAAAGGTGTGCTTCTTGTCATTAAAAATTATTCAGGGGATGTCATGAATTTTGAAATGGCTATGGAATTGGCTGAAGCGGAAGGAATCCAGGTCAAGAAAGTGATAGTGGATGATGATGTTGCGGTAAAAAATAGTACCTACACGGTAGGAAGGCGGGGTATTGCCGGAACGGTTTTTGTTCATAAAATTGCAGGAGCACTCGCTGAACAGGGAGCTTCTCTCGATGAAGTTCAGAAAGTGGCGGAAAAAGTGATCAGTCGTGTAAGAAGTATGGGGATGGCTCTCAGCCCTTGCACGATCCCGGCTGTAGGTAAACCAGGATTTGAGATTGGCGAAGACGAAATGGAAATGGGCATGGGTATTCATGGGGAACCAGGTATTGATCGGACCAAAATAGCCAGTGCGGATGAGGTGGCCAGTACCTTGGTTTCCTATATATTGGAAGATATGCCTTGTCGAGAAGGGGAAAGAGTTGCGGTCATGATCAATGGACTGGGTGCAACTCCGCTCATGGAATTGTATATTGTGAATCGGAAGGTAGCCAAGCTTCTTCAGGAGAAACAGATCCAGGTTCATAAAACATTTGTGGGAGAATACATGACTTCGTTGGAAATGGCTGGTTGCTCGGTTACCCTGCTTAAGTTGGATGATCAATTGACGGAGCTGCTTGATGCTCCTGCACAAACCATTGCTTGGTCATAATTGCACTCCACACGACTGAAGCCGTGGGATTCTTGGGTCGTTAGCGCCCTCAGTCCATTTCTGTTTCGGACAACGCCCAAGTTCAGGGGTGTGTCATCACCCCGTCCCATGCAGTTCTACGGCACTGGACCGCATGTACCCACATGGGCGGCATACCTGTTACCAGTATGCTAGTTCCTTTCATTCACTCTCATGGTTTTACCTGGTAGGAGACCTTTCGCTACCAGAACCTCGTACCATGACGTCCACAGGAACATTCGACCTACTACCAGTAGGATGAGCACCGCTCGTATGTTTGATTATATAGAAAATTGTTGCTCTAAGCAATCCCCTGAAGGGATTACCGAGCAACGCCGTCTTTCATCCTCCGATTCAAACCGTGGGCTTTCAGACGGCATTTTTGTAAAGGGGAGGCATATCAGTGATATCGGTTGAACAATTCCTCAAGTGGATTCGATTCGCTCATGAAAAAATCCAGCAACATAAAAATGAATTGACGGAACTGGATCAGGCGATTGGCGATGGGGACCATGGCGTGAATTTGGCTAGAGGCTTTGAAGCTGTCGTTCAAAAACTGGATGCACATGAAGGAAAAGATCTGGGGGCATTATGCCAAGAGATTGGCATGACTTTGATCGCGAAAGTCGGTGGAGCATCTGGACCCCTTTATGGAACTGCGTTTGTTCGGATGGCCACAGCCTGGAAAGGAAAGCAATCGGTTACTTATCCAGAGTTTGTCCAAGGGATTGAAGCCGGAGCCAATGGCATTCAGGCAAGAGGAAAAGCAGGACTTGGGGATAAGACGATGTTGGATGTTTGGTTGCCTTTGGCTGATTACTTGGCCAGGGAGACAGAAACAGTATCGTGGAAAGAGGTAGAACGTTTTGTTTACCAGCAAATGAAATCGACGGAATCAATGGAAGCTAAAAAAGGCCGAGCCGCTTTTCTAGGTGCTCGTTCGATTGGACATAGGGATCCAGGAGCTGTTTCTTCTTATTATCTATTTGCTGCCTTGTGCCAAACAATGGAAATGAAGGAGTAATGTCATGAGTTTTGTAGGAATTGTACTAGTATCACATAGTTTGGAACTAGTCACTGGATTAAAAAAACTCTTGGTGCAAATTCAGCCTTCTGTTCCCATCGCAGTGGCTGGTGGCGATGAGGAAGATGGGTTGGGGACAAGTGCCCAGAAGATCAAGGAAGCGATTGAATCCGTATATTCGGATAAGGGTGTTGTGGTTTTATTTGATTTGGGCAGTTCTCTCATGCAGACGGAAATCGCATTGGAGTGGATGGAGAATAGCGAAAATGTGAAAATAGCCAATGCTCCACTGGTAGAGGGGGCCTATACAGCTGTTGTTCAATCTGGTTGCGGCAGTTCGCTGGAAAAGGTTCTTCGTGCGGCCGAAGAAGCAAGACAAATGAATAAAACCATCAGTTAAATATCATCCCAATTGCCTGTTTCGGTGAAAAATAACAAGTAAATAAACTTTTCTATTAAACAAATTATTCTATCATATCCGCTTGTTACTTTACAAAATGCGCATGTTGACAAGAAACAGATCTTAACATTATATTAATAAACGACAATAGAATGAGTAGGGCGTGTTACTGGTAATGCAGGCATGAGCCGAAAAAGGATCTGTATAACAGGTCTTTTTTGGCTTTTTTTCATTTTGGATGGCAAATACTATAATGAAAGAGGAATTTATATAGAAATCTGGTGATGTTTTATGACGGACGGGAATGATTATGTGATCGTTCGTGTGTTAAACCATAATGTCGTGTGGGTGAAAGAACCTGCAGGCAGCGAAATTGTTTTGCTAGGGAAAGGAATAGGCTTTCGACAAAAAGCCGGAAATACGATTTCACTCTCGGACCCGCGCATTGAAAAAAAATTTCGTTTGGAAGATGAAACGCATGCCAAAAAGTATCGTAATCTGATGAATCATATTGACCAAGCTGTCATTGGTATATCAGAAGAAATTATCGCCTTGATCAGTCAGGAATTGAAGGCGGAAATAAACGAACATATTCATGTCGCCCTGCCTGAACATATCCAATTTGCCATGGATCGATTGCGCAATGGTTTGGAAATCACGAATCCATTTCTTTTCTTGATCAAAGTATTGTATTCTAAAGAATTTTCGTTAGCTAAAAAAGCGGCTGAACTGATCAGTCGTGCTTTTGATATTGTGATTCCAGAAAGTGAGATGGGCTTTTTAGCATTGCATATTCATTCAGCCATCAGCAATTATCCTGTATCCAAAACGGTTCAGTTGACATCTGTCATATATGAGATTGTGGACAAGATCGAGAAAGAAATGGCCGTTGAAATCCAAAAAGGAAGCATGGAATATATTCGCTTGATTATGCACTTGCGATTTGTATTGGAAAGAATCCGCCAACAAAAGACGATCCAACACCCCTTTTTGGATCACATAAAAACCGATCTGCATCATGAATTTCGCATCGCCAAAGGGATTGGTGAGCTGATTTCCGAGCGGTTAAATGTAAGCGTTATAGAAGATGAGTTGGGATACATTGCAATGCATTTATACCGTTTGAACGAATTAAAAGGTGGACATGTGGAACGGAGTGAACAAGATGTTGAAAAAATGGTTGAAGAATAAAAAAGAAGTTACATTGGTTGCACCGATCACAGGAAAAGTGATTCCGCTCGAACAGGTAGAGGATCCTGTATTTGCGAATAAAATGGCTGGGGACGGATTGGCGATTGTTCCAGAGCAAGGCGTTGTGGTGGCTCCTGTCGATGCAACGGTCGCTCATCTGTTCGAAACCAAACATGCGATTGGTCTTCAAACAAAAGGGGGACTGGAAATTTTAATTCACATTGGATTGGATACGGTGAATTTGAAAGGAGAAGGATTTGAAGCTTTTGTACAATTGGGAGACCAAGTCAAACAAGGGCAGAAATTGCTTGGATTTGACATGGAAGTAATCAGGAATGCGAATTATTCCACTTCGACACCGGTTGTCATCACCAATGGTGAGGTTGTCGCCGAACAGAAGGTCTTGGCAGAGGGAAATGTACAGGCGGGTGAAGATAAGGTTTTACACATTCTACTGAAATAGTGGTGAGAAAAAATGAAAACCTTATTCAAAGGAAATGTGGTACAAAAGGATAAGGTGATTCCTCAAGGGATTGTAGTTGTTGAGGGAGCACGAATTGTATTCGTTGGTGAAGAACACAGGTATTCCAGAACAGGGGATGAAGCTGTTTTTCACTATCCCGATTCCTGGATCTGTCCCGGATTGATCGATTTTCATATTCATGGAAATGCAGGCCATGATGTAATGGATGCCACATTTGAGGCATTAGAAGCGATCAGTAAAAGCCTGTGTCGATATGGAGTCACTGGATTTCTGCCGACGACGATGACAGCACCACTTCACAAGATTTATCGGGTTGTGCAAAATATTGTCCATTTTACAGAGACAGCGAATGAGTATGCGCAAATTTTGGGCATTCATCTCGAAGGCCCTTGGATTAACAAAAAATATAAAGGTGCACAAAAAGAAGAAGATATCATGGAACCTTCCCTGGAACAGGCAGAAAAATTGTTGGAAATAGCTGGCGATCAATTGCGGGTGGTAACGATTGCCCCAGAGATTTTCGGAGCTTTACCCGTGATTTCCAATTTGAGCCAGCGGGGAGTTATTTGTTCGATCGGGCATACTGATGCTACATTGGAGCAAGTCAATCAAGCCTGTGAATGTGGTGCCTCTCATTTTACCCATTTATATAATGCCATGAGAGGATTGCATCATCGGGAAATCGGTGTGGTTGGTGCAGCACTGACCAAAAAGGATATGACCTGTGACATTATCGCTGATTTCATTCATTCCCATCCAAACGCTGTGGAACTGGCTTATCAAGTAAAAGGACGGGAGAAACTCCTGCTCATTAGTGATGGCATTGAAGCCGTTGGGATGGAGGATGGAGTTTATGAATTAGGTGGGCAGACAGTTTATGTGAACAAGTGTATCGCTCGCCTTGAAGATGGAACATTGGCAGGAAGTACCTTAACCTTAAATCGTGCGATTCGAAATTTGGTCGAACAATTGCAGATCCCGATTACCGATGCAGTCTATATGGCCGCTACAGCTCCAGCAGAAAAACTTGGACTGGCAGAGAAAAAAGGAAGTTTGGAAGTAGGTAAAGATGCAGATGTAGTGGTTTTCTCGCATGTATTTGACGCACAGTTAACCATGATTAATGGAAAAGTAGTCTATCGGGAGGAATAGGAGCCTTGTTTCAATGGATGGTATGCGATCATTATGAAGAGATGAGCCGACAGGCAGCCCAGATTGTGGCCAGGCAGATACAGCAAAAGCCTGATTCGGTTATTGGCTTTGCCACAGGAAGTACGCCTTTAGGCTTATATCAAGAGCTTGTACGCATGTACCATAATAAGGAGGTGAGCTTCGAGCGGATTCAAACATTTAATTTGGATGAATATGTGGGGTTAGCGAAAGATCATCCACAAAGTTATTATCGGTTCATGTGGGATCATCTTTTTGGACAAGTGGGCATTCAAGAGAGTCAAATCCATTTTCCTTCCGGTATTTTTCAGGATGCAAAGCAGGCTTGTGAAGAATATGAAATCCAATTACAACGAATTGGGGCTATAGATTTACAGATTCTTGGTATTGGAGCAAATGGTCACATTGGTTTCAACGAGCCATCGGATGTCTTTGTCATGGGTACACATATTGTTCAATTGACAGAACGAACCATTGAAGCAAATGCTCGTTTCTTTCAGGATAAATCGGAAGTCCCGCGCCAAGCCATTACGATGGGAATCGGAAACATTATGAAAGCAAGACACATTCTTCTTCTGGCCAATGACGAGAGTAAGGCAGAAGCAGTACAATCACTTTTTTCCGGCGTGGTTGACCCAAGAGTTCCTGCGTCGATCTTGCAGCTTCATCCAAATGTTTCAGTTTTGGTTACTTCAGAAGTAGCTTATTTGTTAAAAGATTTGCCCTTCACCAGAAATATAGGGTGAAAGCGTTTTACAAGAACATCGATTGGGAATTTGAAATGGAGAGGTGAATCGAATTGAAATTACAAGGAATCCCAGCTTCTCAAGGAATCGCTATTGCCAAAGCAGTAGTATGGAGTGGAAATGTCGAATCTTCTGAGGAAGTAAAAATCGTTGCAGATGAAGTAGAAAGAGAAGTTCAACGTTTGGATCAAAGCATTGAAAAAGCATCGGAGCAAATTAATGAATTGTATCAGCAAATGTTAGAAAGCGTCGGAGAAGATAAAGCAGCTATCATGATGGCTCACCTCGCTTTTTTGCAAGATCCTGATTTTGTGGGAGAAATGAAAAGAAAAATTGAAACGGAACTGGTGGATGCGGCAACGGCTGTGCAGCAAGTAGTCAAGCATTATGTTCAAATCTTTGAAGCGATGGATAACGAATATATGCGGGAGAGAGCGACTGACATCCAGGATGTCGGAAAAAGGCTCATCCATCTATTAACCGGTCGTGCCGATGATGGGCGCTTCCAGTTTGATGAACCTGTCATTATCGTGGCAGATGATTTGGCTCCATCAGAAACGGTGCAGTTACCACGTGAATTCGTTCAAGGTATTATTACGGCAAAAGGTGGTAAAACATCCCACGCTGCCATTTTGTCACGCTCTTTGGGAATCCCGGCTGTGATGGGCATTGAAGCAAGTCTGGACGGTCGGATCCAAACGGGAGACCAACTGATTATGAATGGTACAACCGGAGAAATCTGGATTTCTCCTGACCAAGAAACATTGGAAAATTATAAAAAACAATTGGAACAAGAGAAAAAACGGAAAAAACAGTTGGAACAGTTGCGTGACCTGAAAGCTGAAACAACCGATGGACGGCAAGTAAAACTAAAGGCCAACTTGGGTAGACCACAAGAAGTGGATGCAGTTGTATCCAGTGGTGCAGATGGAATTGGGTTATTTCGCAGTGAGTTTCTCTTCATGGATCGTGAAGATCTGCCTTCTGAGGAGGAACAATTTGAGGCTTACGCTGAAGTCGTGAAAAAAATGGATGGAAAGCCTGTCATTATCCGTACGCTGGATATTGGTGGAGATAAACATCTTCCTTATTTGGGTCTTCCGGAAGAGATGAATCCCTTCCTGGGATGGAGAGCGATCCGTATCTCCCTCGATCGAAAAGATTTATTTAAAACACAGCTGCGTGCCATTCTACGGGCCAGTGCATTTGGTAAAGCAATGATTATGTTTCCGATGATCTCGCATGTAGAACAGGTTCGTCAGGCCAAAAGCATACTGGAAGAAGTAAAAACAGAACTGAAACAGAACGGGATTGCTTTTGACCCCAATGTTGAAGTTGGCATTATGATTGAAGTGCCAAGTGCTTGTCTGATTGCAGATGCTCTTGCCAAAGAAGTACAGTTTTTCAGCATCGGAACCAATGACCTGGTTCAATATACCTTGGCTGTAGATCGGATGAATGAACGGATCCAACACCTTTATAACTACTTCCATCCGGCTGTCCTGCGACTCATTAAAATGGTGATTGATGCCTCACACCGCCATCAGATTTGGACAGGCATGTGTGGAGAAATGGCTGGAGATCCATTGGCAACAGAACTACTTCTTGGCCTGGGGTTGGATGAGTTTAGTGTTTCTGCAAATATCCTGCAGATTAAAGAGCGCATTCGTTCCACTTCTTTTACAGAAGCCAAAAAAGTGGCGGATCATGTGTTGAACCTAAATACAGTAGAAGAGGTTCAACAATATTTGTCTCAACGCTTACCTTAAAAAGGGAGAAAACAAGGAGGCTGTGTTCATGTTAGCCTTTTTACAAAGAGTGGGTAAGTCCTTAATGTTACCCATTGCCGCACTGCCAGCGGCGGGCCTTTTGATCCGTTTTGGTGCCATTGACTATGTAGAGCAGTTTAAAATGGGAGAAACCGTTGGTGGATTCCTTAATCATTACGTTGCACCGATCCTTGCCGCTGGTGGAGGAGCCATTTTTGATAATTTACCGCTACTATTTGCGATAGGGATTGCGATTGGATTTGCGCGCGACGCTGTTGCTACCTTGGCAGCAGTGATTGCGCACTTTGTACTCATCAATATGCTGGCTAAAGTTCCACTCATGTTTCCTTTTATTCCCGATAAAGCAGAATTAAAAATGGGTGTACTCGGTGGGATTTTGGCCGGAGGCGTTGCTTCTTATCTCTATAAAAAATATCACGATATCAAGCTGCCAGATTGGTTAGGATTTTTTGGCGGCAAACGATTTGTACCCATTGTTACGTCGATTTATATGGTCATTATCGGGTTATTGGTCGGAATGATTTGGAGCCCGATCCAAGATGCCTTAAGTGCGTTTGGTAACTGGATCGTAAGTCAAGGAGCCATTGGAGCCGGATTATTTGGATTCTTTAACCGTTTGCTCATTCCTCTGGGGCTTCATCATGTTTTAAATACCATTGCCTGGTTCCAAATTGGTGATTTTGTCAATCCTGAAACAGGTAAACTGGTTCAAGGAGATTTAAACCGGTTCTTTGCTGGAGATCCAAATGCTGGCATGTTTATGACCGGATTCTTCCCGATTATGATGTTTGCTTTACCTGCTGCATGTTTGGCGATGATTCATACAGCCAAACCAGAAAAACGCAAACTGGTTTCATCGATCTTGATTAGTGCAGCGATCACTGCTTTTGTAACGGGTGTCACGGAGCCGATTGAATTCGCATTCATGTTTGTTGCACCTGTATTATATGTGATTCATGCGATTTTAACGGGAGTAGCTGGAATTATCACTACAGCATTGGATATTCATAGTGGGTTTACGTTCTCTGCAGGATTGATTGACTTCGTGCTCAGTATCCCCATTGGGAAAAACTCACTCTGGTTGATTCCAATTGGTCTGGCGTTTGCAATCGTATACTACTTCTTGTTCCGTTTTCTTATTATCAAATTCGACCTCAAAACGCCTGGACGTGAAGACGATGATGTTGCCGAAGAGAGGGAAGAAAAAGTGGATGGTGCAACTTCTCCTTTGAGTGAGAAAGCAACAAAAATAGTCGAATATATTGGTGGAAAAGAGAATATTAAAGATATTGATGCTTGTATTACCCGTCTGCGTTTGGTCTTACATGATCCAAATAAGGTTGATGAAAAAGGGTTAAAATCGCTGGGAGCCGCTGGTATTATTAAACCAGGACAGGGCAGTGTTCAAATTGTTTTCGGTACGGAATCCGAACGCCTAAAAGATGAAATTCTTAAATTGTGATTGGATATCAAATGAATCATTGTCTGTTGGCCACAGGTTACCCCTGTGGCTTTTTCTTTTCAATACATCTATGGAGATTTTGTCAGATTGACTTCATAAGCTGCTCTAACTCCTGATTCAATGGCTCCCTGAATCCAAGAACGTGCGGTTGAAGTATGTTCTCCAGCAAAGTGTACTCTTCCTTCGATGGACTGAATATAAGGGAAAAGATCTATTTCTTGTTCCGGTTTAAACATCGAAAAGGCACCAGCATAACTGATCATGTGGCGTGATATTTTGAAACACGTTGGTAGGCAAGCGGAATTTATAAAAAGCGAGCGAGAAAACCCCTTAGCTTCAGCTATGGGGATGAGAGCGAGCGTCGGACGAGGGAGGGCATTAGCCCTCTCGCAAGTCTGACATGTTTTCAGAAAAGTATTTACAACTAAATGTTCCACTGTTAAACTACAGTTAGTTGCTCCTTGACAAGTGGATAGCATATAGGGTTGTGCAAGCCAATCACCTTGCACGTAAAATGCTATGTGTATGGACTGGCTAGACTGAAAAGCGAAAACCAAGCAGTAGGTCTAGCCTGTGACGTAGCAACTCAAACTGTTTAACCGTGGGGCCCACGGGGTTAGCTTGGTCAACTTCCTGTCAGTGGACGGGATTACCCAAGAATCCCAAGCGTTTACGCATGGGGAGTGGTCAAGGATGTATTCCCATGTTAATGGGTGGATGTGTGGAATGCGCATCGCACCAGCATTGAGATAATGTCCTTTGGTAAAGGGGGCGCGTAAGGTATAAACTCGTCCGCCAACCCGGTTGCTCGCTTCAAGAATGGTAACATCATGCCCTGCGTCTTTTAGCAGGGAAGCTGCAACAAGACCAGCCATTCCCGCTCCAGCAACAATTACCTTTTGCGGATGGGATGTTTTGGGTAAACCATATCGGATGATCGTAATCATTTGTGAAGTTGTTAATGATTGATGTGGATATTCATTCATAAGGTTTCTCCTTCATTTAAGCTTACAGCAGATTGGATCAGCTACATTTTATGCATGTAGGCTCATGTCTGTGTGATGAGATCGAAAACGATGAAAGAGGAAAGAGAATCTGGTATTTCCGGGAGATGAAGGAGAAATTATTTTTCAGACAGGATAAAGGTGATATTTAACACCTTGGTAGATGGGTATTTACGTTTTCTGAACATAAAAGTTATATTATAATTCCCACTATTAAGGATTAAAGGGGTGCGAGGAATGAATTTATATCATTTTAGTGAAGATCCCACTATTTCTACTTTTCGTCCCCGTGTTCCACGCTCCAATCCAAGTCATCCGCCACTGGTCTGGGCCATCGATGAAGAACACGCACCACACTATTTCTTTCCCCGAGACTGTCCGCGAATTGCTTATTGGGCTACTGCATCAACATCATCGAATGACAAGGAACGTTTTTTCTCCCATACTTCTGCAGCAAAAATTATTGCCGTAGAAAGTAACTGGTTAAGCCGAATTCGTGAAACCAAACTGTATGTGTATCAGTTACCTGGTGAAACATTTGAATGCATTGATGAAACAGCTGGCTATTATGTTTCACATCAAGAAGTGCGACCTTTAACCGTTGAGCCGGTAGGAGACTTATTGCAGCGGCTAGTGGAAGCCAAAATAGAATTACGTCTGACTCCATCTTTGTGGAAATTGTATTACGCTTTGGCTTCATCAACGGTATCTTTTTCCATGATTCGGATGAGTCATGCACAGCCTGAATAAAGAATACAATACGATCCATAATCAATCGTGGTAAAAGAAAATGAAGCACAACGAAGATAGGCAAGTTGTGCTTCATTTGGCCAGTGGAAAATGAATGGAAAAAGTAATGAATCCTTCTTGTTGGTCGGCCTGGATTGTTCCTTGATGTAGTTCTATAATTCGTTTGACGATGGACAAACCAATGCCAGATCCATGTTTGGAGCGAACTTTGTCACCGGTGACGAACATGTCAAATAAATGTCTGAAAACCTCCAGGTCAATCGGTTCAGCCGAATTACTGATTTGAATCAGTGCTGTATTCTCATTTTTTGCAGTTACAATAATGATTTTTCCAGGTCTCTTCGCATAACGGACCGCATTTTGAAAGAGATTTTCCAGCATTCTTACCAATAAAAGAGGATCGGCATTGATCAGCAGTTGCTCATCCGTCAAATTTCTTTCCACTTTTAATTCATCGAGTTCGCTTAGCAAAAATGTTTCTTCAATCAACTGATTGACCAGTTCGTTAACAGAAATGAGCTCTTTATTCAATTTGATTTCATGATGAGTCAGTTTTGTATACTCAAACAAATTGTCAATCATCTGCTTGAGTTTTTCCGATTTTGCCAAAGCAATATCCGCATAGGTTCTCATTTCCTCTTTCGATAGATGAGGTTGATCCAGCAAGTATTTTAAATAGCCGATGATAGATGTAAGGGGCGTACGCAGGTCATGGGAAAGGCTTGTGATCAATTCTGTACGCTCTCGTTCGATTCGCTTTTCTTTTGCTCTGTTTTGCTCCAGCTTTTCTGCCATTTGATTGATATGCATGGCTAAAACACTGATTTCATCCTGTCCTTTGGCTGGGAGGCGGAAATGAAAATGGCCATTGGCGATTTCTTGCATCCCTTCAGACACGTTTTTCAGTTGTTTTAATTTTTTGCTGGTAAGAAAGATATAGGTCAAAATAAATGATAATGGAGATACAACAAAAGGATAGAAAGGATTGCCTGTTTGATAGGTCTGTAATGCTCCGCTGGATTGGACACTAGCCACCAGAAAATGGGTTTTTTTATGAATTTCCACTGGATATAGAGCGTAGATTTCCTTCCATTCTGGCAGATCAGTTGGAAAATTGTCTTGATGTGCGATTTTTACAAGGATCTGGCTCAAATCCATATGGGATTCGGTTGTGTTGTTGGATCGATCGATAACCAGCCCATTCGGAGTGATAATTCGCACTTTTTTCTCTTGCTGGGCAAAATGGTTTAAATGGTGATGGATCATTTGTGATGATGAGACTTGAATGATCGAAGCAAGTGATTTTAACTCCATTTCCAATTCTGCTTTGGTTGGATAGTAATAGCGTTGATAAGTAGTCGGTGCAATATTGCTGGCGATCATGCCAGCCAAGGCAGCGATTAGTGTACAGATCAGGATGATTCCAATAAACTGCCATCGTAGACTGCTTGAGAATTTTTCATAGAGATAGTGAACGATACTTCCGATTTTTGAAAATAATGGTTTAAGCATGAGGATCTTGGGCTCGTGTTGGTTGTACCTTATACCCGACTCCCCATACCGTTTGGATAATAGTTGGCCGTCTCGGATCCAACTCGATTTTTTCTCGAATTTTTCGAATATGTACCATAATGGTATTATTGGAGGTCAACATCGGTTCCTTCCAAACTTGCTGGTAAATTTGTTCCGAACTGAATACCACGCCGGGATGCTGTGCAAGCAGAACCAGGATATCGAATTCCCTTGGGGTGAGTTGAACTTCCCTTTGATTCACCATGACTTGCCTTGTGGTAGTATGGATCGAAACATGTTGAATTTGGATCACATCTTTTTTCGCTTCAGCAGGTTGGAAGTGGTGATACCGTCGAAGATGGGCCTTGATTCTGGCAATAAGTTCCAATGGATTGAATGGTTTGGTGACATAGTCATCTGCTCCGATGCTTAATCCATGAATTTTATCCATATCACTGGCTTTTGCCGTTAACATAATGATCGGCATCTGATATTTTTCACGAATTTTGATGCAAGCCGCGATGCCATCCATATCCGGCATCATGAGATCGAGTACAATTAGATCAACACGATGTATCCGGGCAAGAGCGAGAGCCTCTTTTCCAGTAGAGCCTTGGAGAATCTTGTAACCTTCATTGCGCAAATAGAGTTGAAGCAACTGTCGGATCTCTTCATCATCATCGACAATTAAAACAATTGGTTGGTAATTCATGTGAAACCTACCCCTTTTTTGCCTCTTTCTTTATTTGTGTTTTTGGTACGAACGAAAATAGAATGGCCAGAAGCATAATGATTCCCAGTGCGATCATACCCCATTTTTGAATGATTTGGGCAATAAAGTCAATGGAATGACCGAATTGATAGCCGAGCCAATAAAAAAGGCCAGTCCACACAAGCCCTGCTGTATAGGAGAAAAGGGCATATTGGTAATAAGGCATGCGATGGATGCCTACTAAATAGGGTAGTAAATGACGGATGATTGGTAGAAAGTAACCGAGACAAAGAGCATAACTTCCATAACGTTGGATCAACTGTTCAGAACGTTTACGGTACTTTTGCCATTTTTCTTTGTGGAATAGCCGATCCAGGACAGTGACACCCAGCGCTCTTCCGATGATGTATCCAAGTGTTAGGCCAGAAATGACTCCTACATAGATAAGAAGAAAAGCAGGAATAGGTTTCAATAGATTTAATGAAGAAGTCAATCCACTTGTCATCACAATCACTTCGTCAGGAATCGGCAAGCCGACAATTCCGAGCCATAAGCAAAAGAATAAGGCCCAATATCCATATGCTGAAACCCAAGATAAAAGTTGCTCCACTCCCATGATGAAAACTCCTTATCTATTTTTAAGATAACGGCAGGTGTATACAAAAGCAGGTGGTAGATTGAAAGGGACAAAATGGATATCTACTTGTTGAAAACGGTTTTGAAGTGTAGATTTCATCTGTAAAGAGTATTGGTATGCAATAAATAGTCCATCGGGTGTTAGCACTTTTTGTACCTCATCCAGAATCTGATTTCTTACTTCTGGTGAAAAACAGGCAAAAGGCAAGCACGAGATAATACAATCGACTTGGTCCACTCCTAACTGTCTCAATTCATCTGACATCTTTTCCGCATTCATGCAATGGATATGATGGGGAAATCTTTCCTGAAGTGACTGACGGAGTTGAGCATCCAATTCAAAAATAATGGTTTTACATGCAGGTTTTGCCTTTTTCACGATGTGTTCGGTTACCACTCCTGTGCCCGCTCCCAGCTCCACAATGGTATCAATTTCGTGCCAGGGTACCGGTTTGATTAAAGCATTGACTAAATATTTTGAGCTCGGCGTGATACTCCCGATGGTACGAGGAGATAGTATAAAGCGTGAAAAAAATTGAAGTCTATGAATAAACGATTGCATCAATATCACTCCTTTTTTTGTATCCTGCCAAATACAATACGATTTAATTCTTAAAATCAACGAAGCTCAAATCTTAATATTTTCTTAAGTATAGGAGATAATAATTGTTATGAAAAGTAACCATGGCTGTAAATTTTTATAATGCGGGTGAAAAGAATGATCAAACAGATTGCGACTGTTGCGGTTTATGTTGATAATCAGGAAGAAGCGTTATCATTTTGGAGAGACAAGGTGGGCTTTGAGGTACGAAGAAATGAAAGCATGGGACCTGCAGGAAATTGGTTGGAAGTTGCGCCATCAGGGGCTGAAACCTGTCTGGTGCTTTACCCTAAGTCCGTGATGCCCAACTGGCAGGAGTTCAAGCCATCCATTGTATTTATTTGTCAAGATATTCAACAAACCTATGAAAAGTTAAAGGCAAATGGTGTAGAGTTTAAGGAAGAGCCCAAAAAGATGAGATGGGGGACATTTGCTATTTTTAAAGATCCAGAAGGTAACGAGTTTGTGATAAAGGAATAAAAAAGCCTCATCTCGAAAGATGAGGTGAGGCTGTTGACAAACCCGGTTTTCCTTTTCCAGTTGAACGACTTATTGCTTGTATTTAAGCAACGGGAGTGAAACGGAAAAGGAAAACCGGCATATAACGGATACTTTGTCAACAAGCTGGTCTCATCTTGAAAGATGAGGTTTTGTGTTTGGAACCGAACAATTATTGTCGAATAAAGAAAAGGGAGAGGATGATACAGATGAAGATCAGCAAGAAGATCGCAGAACATTATAAATGGGGGAATGATTGTGATGGTTGGTATCTGATGAAACGACAGGACTTGAGCATTATTCATGAACATATGCCTCCGCATACATCTGAAGTCCGGCATTATCATGAATGGGCCAGGCAGTTTTTCTTTGTTTTGAAAGGAGAAGCAACGATTGAAATCGATGGAAAAGTGATTCAACTCGAAGAGCAGGAGGGAGTAGAGGTACCACCACGGGTTCCGCATCAAATGATGAATGTTTCAGACGAACCCGTTGAATTTTTGGTCATTTCCCAACCGACCAGCAAGGGAGATCGTATTCTGGCTGAAGCTACTTCTGGAGTAGATAATACATAATTCCGATTCCAGCCAATAAAATATAGCTTCCCTGAAAAATATGGTACAAACCGAACAGTCTATTTGCCCGAAAAAGATCGAATATGTTAGAATAGACCATCTGAAATGAAATCAAGGCTGGGGGAACGAATATGTCCAATGAAAAACGACAACGCCTCGACAAGATCCTTGCGCATATGGGGTTTGGAACGAGGAAAGAGATAAAAAAGTTGGTAAAAGCCGGGTTGGTTACTGTAAATGGAGAAAGTATCCATGATCCGGGTATGCACGTATATCCCAATAAAGATGTGATTGAAGTGGATGGTGAATCTGTCGAGTATCGTGAATACATATATCTCATGATGAACAAGCCACAAGGAGTTTTGTCTGCTACCGAAGACCGCTTTACTGAAGTAGTCATTGATTTGTTAGAACCTGAACATCAACATTTTGAGCCTTTTCCAGTTGGAAGGTTGGATAAAGATACAGAAGGGCTGCTGCTGCTTACCAATGATGGAAAATTGGCTCATCAGCTTCTTTCTCCCAAAAAACATGTGCCCAAACTCTATTATGCTGTGATAGATGGAGAGGTTACAGAAGCAGATCAGCTCGCTTTTCGTCAAGGAATTATATTGGATGATGGATATATGACGATGCCAAGCGAGTTAAACGTTCTTCACTCGGGTTTGCGATCCGAAGTAGAGTTAACCATTTACGAAGGCAAATTCCATCAGGTCAAACGAATGTTTGCGGCGATCGGGAAAAAAGTGGTTTATCTGAAAAGATTGGCCATGGGGTCTTTACGCTTGGACCCATCATTAGAGCCGGGAGAATATCGGGAGCTTACTAAAGAAGAGATCGAGATATTGAAACAACCAACCAAGACGAATGAATGAAAGAGAGCCGTTTTTGCTCTCTTTTTTTTATCCATCTGACATTATCTGATCGTCTCATTAACAAGAAATTTTCCATTTGAAACATTCAGAAACTCTGTAGAAGAATCCGCTCTTTGTTCGATGATTTCAAGAACGGATTGTTTGAGAACCGGAATTTCCTGAATGGAAGTTTTGATTACTTCCATTTCTTTTGTCAGCGCATCCAATTTGGCGTTTGTTAGTTGCTGTGCTTCTAATACAGCCATTAACAGGGACTTCAATTCTTCCATTTTGCCCAACCTTTCCGTTCGAGATCGTGGACTTATTATATCATATATTGGTGGAAAAAAATAGAAATCATGACCAGCTAGAGACTTGCTTAAATCAACATGAGTTTGCCAAAGTATGGTCTGGCTCTAAAGAAATGCTATTGAAAGTAAACTTGGATGTCCGGGTGTAGTACACATGAGTGGCATTTAGTATCTCAAACTTCTATCTTTTAAACGGTAGGGAGACTGCTGTAGAAGATATAAAGTTTGTTGACCCAAAAAAGGGGGGGAGTATATGGAGAAAGAAGGATTTGTATCATTGTTCATTGGCAATTCTCATTCATATAAGGAACTTCAAGACTATATTTCGAATAATTATACAGAAGATGGGGATGCATTACCTTCCGAATTTGAAAAAGACTTTAACATTGATTACTATGATGAAGATTTTAGAGAAGTAAAATGCTATAATAAATCATCAAATGATTTACGCGTTCTACTTGAAGGTTTTTCTTATGACGAAGAAATAATCCCAAAATTTATCGAGATTTGCGGCGAATGTTTAAATCAAGAAGCGAACTCAGTCATCTTACTTTATAATTTTCTATATAATGGAAATATAAATGAAACAAATCAGTTTAGATTTTTAGGAACTGTACAATATAAGTAATGATAAACACCTTGGATAAATGTGAAACACTTTTTCAAGGTTTCTTTTATAGGAAAGGATAAATTTGAATGACTTTATTAGATGAATGTATTGAAGTTTTAGGTGCAGATACTGAAATTTTTACTGATAGTGAAAAAGAGAAAATTCTTGATACCTTTAAAAGCTTTTTTTCATTTACTGAGTGGGGACGTATTGATTGGGACAAGGTTAGTAAAAAAGAAGATGTAAATACTGTAAATGACATAACTGCTTATCTGGAAAAGTGTTACGAAAATTTTAATACAGTTGTTTATGTAATTTGGGATGAGGGGACTTTACCTATTATAAAGACTGATTTAAAAAAGGTTCTAGAATGTATTGATGATGTTACTGCTGTCAGTTTTGATACTTGGATTTTTTCACCATCTTCAGGATATGTAATTGAAATATATCATGAAGGAGAAGTTTTGGTTGGGATAAGATAAAAGTTGGTGATATGGTAATATGGAGCCTCAAAGGAGATTTTGAGGTTTTTATGAAGCAGAACTTATTGAAAAAAAAGATTTGAATGATTAAGATGTTTAAGTGAATCTTGAGGATTATTTCTTCAAGGTTCTATTTGTTCGATTGGCATGGGCGTAGTCTGATTTCAAGTCCGAATGGCGAAGGTAGCGTGGCCATTAGCTCAGCAAAACAGAAATGCTCCATTAATGAGCTAACAGTGATAAGCCAAGTGAAATGCAAATCATAAAACCTAATCCAAATTTCAAAAGAAAATCATGGTAAAGGAAAAAAAGTATGCGCAAGTGGAAACTACATATTTTAAAGCCTAGAAAAAAAGAAGTCATATCTAATCCAAGTTGGGACCAGATTAAATCAGTCCTGGATCAAGTGGATGGATATGATCATCTTGACAATGTTTTTTTGGAATGCGAAGAAGCTGGGGATTTGCTGGTTGCTGGGGGGAACGAAGAAAATGGGATCCGATTATATCACGTTTCCTATTTCTATGATGGATCTCTAGTAAATTTAGTCAATCCCTCAGTACCGAGGGAAAATGAAGAATACATTACAATTACAGTTGAGAGAGTTGGGACTGACATACCCAAGCAATATCTTGTTGAATATAGTGATATGATTAAAGCTTTCAAACATTTTTTTGAAACGGGAGAACTTACAGAAGATCAAAAATGGGAATGAGAAGAGTCGGGGAAGATTATTTCAACCCCGCTTTTTCATTACTACAGCTTTCGTACTCGAAAATTATCTTCTAGCAATAGCCAATTTTGTGGGAATGGGAAACCAAGAGTCCAATAGCTGATCCCACGAATGCCGTATTCTTTTACGAGATTAAACTTGGCTTGTATACTACGTGCATCTTCAAACCAGACTTCATGTTCACGCCTTTGCTCATCGAAATAATGAAAGAAAGGAGCTTGAGCCCTGTAATCATACTGAATCGAAGCGCGATAGCGAATGGCACGGCTGATCATTTCTTGTGGGCTGAGTGTGGCAGCCGGTCGTCCGCCCCTAACAAAGGGAAGGGTCCAATCGCGACCATATAATGGAATACTCATCAGGATTTTGTTCCGAGGGATGGCTGTAACTGCGTAATCCAACACCTTACGTACCTCATAGATCGGAGAGACGGCCAGCGGTGGTCCACCAGCCCATCCCCATTCATAAGTCATCAAAATGACAAAGTCAAGTATTTGGCCATGAGCGGCATAATCATGCGCTTCATAAAGTAAACCTTCCTGATCAGCTCTGGTTTTGGGGGCCACTGCACTCGAAGTAAGATACCCTTCAGGACGCAGTCGTTCAACCGTTCGTCGCAGAAGTTGATTATATAATTCACGATCTATCTCCGGGACATACTCGAGATCATAATTGATCCCTCGATATCCCTTGTTTCGCAACGTTTCGAGTATATTGGTTATTAAACGTTCTCGTGCTTCTGGACTGGATAGTACAGCATGAACGAGCTCGGAGCTGAATGCCCCTTTGCCGTCGATATTGGTGACCACCATGAGAGGGGCCACATCTTCAGCACGTGCCGCTTCCAAAACAGCTGAATCATTTAGAGGAGTCAAGCTGCCATCGGGCCGCATTTGATAACTGAATGGACTCACATAAGTGAGATGTTGGCCAGTATCACGAACCAATGCTCTTCCTTGCTCACCCATGGTTGTGACATAGGCGTTGACTTCAATGTTGGTTTTGGGGCGTTGTGGGATGCGCAAAACCTGTCCGCTATCGATCATGGAAGGATTTGTAATGCGATTTTCCTGCATGATTGTTTGGACGTTGGTACCATAGCGCTGAGCAATTACCCATAGGCTTTCACCTGGTTGAACCACATGAATCCGATCGGGTGTAGGGATGACAAGGGATTGGCCAATAACCAAAACATTTGGATTGGGTAGTTGGTTGGCTCTGGCGATCTGGTTTGCGCTTACGCCATAGCGTCGGGAAATCGTCCATACGGTTTCGCCGCTTTGAACCACATGAATTTGCACAATGGAATCCTCCTCGCCTTTTTTATCCTTGTGTTATTGTATTCCGCAAATGCCCAGAATGATTTTAGGTATATGCCCAGTTTTTATCTGAAAAAAGGTGAATAAGCTTAAATCTTAGAGATAATTCGTTATATCAGGCAAATACAGCCTGATTTCTTCTTTTTTCAGCAAATACGTGTTTGATTTCTTTTATTATGAAATATATACTCCAAAATAAAGGATTAAATGGAGTATATATTTCATAAGGAGGATTTTATATGCGAACGGCTTATGAGGAAAAAACGGTCAATTCATTTCAATATCATGAGGAAGCCAAAAAGGTGATTCCAGGAGGAGTCAATGCGAATATCAAGTTTTTTGCGCCTTATCCAATTACAATGAAATCAGCGGCGGGTGCTTATCTATACGATATTGATGAAAATCGGTATATTGACTATAACCTTTGTTATGGAGCATTGGTTTTGGGTCATGGGCATCAAAAGGTGATTCAGGCAGTGGAAAAACAGCTAAGTGAAATGGGGACGATGGTACTGGGGACACCGCACCAACTGGAATTAACGATTGCCAGGGAATTGGTTGACCTTTATCCTGGGATCGAATCCGTTCGTTTTACCAATTCAGGGCTTGAAGCCACCTTATTGGCGATTCGGCTAGCCTTTGCCTGGACAGGCAGAAAGAAGATCGCCAAGTTTGAAGGACATTATCATGGAGGATATGACCAGGTTTTAATCAGTGTACAACCTACATTACGTGATCAAGGGGAACTCCCGCGAGTTCAGTCCGATTCGCTGGGACTTCCCGACTATTATGTAGAAAATACCATTGTTTTGCCTTTCAATGACTTGGAACAAACGGAGGCGATTTTAAGAAAACACCACCAAGAGTTGGCTGCCGTGATTCTAGAACCTGTACAAGCTGGATATATTCCGCCAGAACCTGCTTTTCTAAAAGGATTACGTGAACTTACTGAGCATTACGGAATTGTTTTGATATTTGATGAAGTGAAAACAGGGTTTCGGATCAGTTTGGCTGGTGCGCAAGGGAAATATGGAGTCAAACCCGACTTGACTGCTCTGGGAAAAGTGTTGGGTGGCGGATTCCCGGTTGGGGCGGTTGGAGGGAAGAAAGAGATTTTATCCCTTTGTGCCAGTAAGGATGACAAGAATATTTTAGTGGCAGATCATGATTCGTCCCCATCACAACCGAATACCCTGTTTCATAGCGGAACATATAATGGCCATCCGACAGTTCTAGCGGCGGGATTAGCGACGATTCAGGAGTTGAAAAATCCCTCCACTTTCCAAAAGCTTGAATCGCATACCATCCAACTGAGAAAGGGAGTGGAGGAGATCTTTCAACATTATGGAATAGAGGGAACAACAGTAGGAGATGGAAGTATATTTAATATTGTGTTGACAAAGAATGAAGTTCGTAATATCCAGGATGTATTGAGGTCTGATTTATCACTGCGGAAACAACTGGACTATCTCTTGCTGAGTGAAGGAATTTATGTGAAGCCGCTCAATCGGTTTTCGGTTTCGACCGCACATGATTTATCTGTTATCCACGAAACACTCAACCTTTTTGAGCAAGGTGTGAAAAAATGGATCAGGTGAAGTCAGATGAAGAATAGCTTTTTTGAGCGAATTAAAGAGAAAAAAGGGCAAATGAGCAAATCCCAACTAAAGATTGTCCATTTCATCGAACAACATATCGATGAAGTCCCGTTTCTTACGGTTGCCCAATTGGCGAAGCGGGCGGGTGTAGGTGAAGCGACAGTGGTTCGGTTTGCCAACTATCTCGGTTTTCAGGGTTATGCGGATATGCAGGAGGCCCTCCAGTCTTATTTGCGGGAACGTTTGAATACAGTGGAGCGATTGAAAATAGCAGACGATACATATGCTGTCCAAAACCAATTGGCTTTTGATATATTATCCGATGATATCCGCAATATCCAGCGAACGATGCAAACGCTTGATCGTCGAGTATTTCATGAAGCAGTCGAATTGATCACCAACGCACGCTCGGTTACCATTGTGGCTTTCCGTAGCTCACATGCTCTCGGTTATTTTCTGGCATTTTATTTGAGATTGTTATTGAAAGAAGTTCATCTTCTTTCCCACTCCGATACCATGTTTGAACATCTGGCTCGGTTGGGGGAAGAGGATCTTGTGCTGGGAATTACTTTTTCCCGATATACGGCCCGTACGATCCAGGCTTTGAAATTTGCTCATGAAAAAGGCGTAAAAACCTTGGCGATCACCGATCAGCTGACCTCGCCTGCCGTCAATTATTCAAGCCTCCATCTGCTGGCTGCCAGCCATTTGCCTTCTTTTCACGATTCATTTGTAGCACCTCTTAGCCTGATCAATGCATTGTTGACTGCCATCGCCAAAAAGAACTACCATGCGATTTCAGAGCATTTAACCAAGATGGAAGAGATCTGGGAGAAAGAAGCGGTCTATGATGCGTTTAAAATATGAATGAACAGGAGCACTCACCAGACACGCTGTTTGTTTTCTGGCGAGTGCTTTTTGTTCATTGATCAATATGCAACAGTTTAAAAGGGGGATTTGGTTTGATCCCATATCATTCCCGGCGCACTGGCATCCCGTTCAACAAAACCAAATTTCTTGTAAAAGTCTGATTTTCCGCGGGCACTGAAAAGTGAAACAAGCAGGATGTTATGTTGCCTGCATTCTTCCAATAATGCTCGTAATATAGTCGTTCCAACTCCATGATTTCGGAATTCTGGTTTCACGATCAAGTCACAGATGAGAGCCTGGTATATTCCATCGGAAATAATTCTTCCAAAGCCGATGAGTTCCTGATTCTTGTAGGCGCTAAGAGTGAACCAGCTATTGGAAATGGCTTGAAATAGTTGCTGGTCATTAAAAGGATGTTTCCATCCGGTTGTTTGGTATAGATCAAAAAATTGTTGGCAATCAGGCAATTCTTTTTGCAATCTTAAATTCATTTGGCAATCGGCTCCTAGTCTATTTTTCTAAAGGAATCGCTATAGCTAATTTAGTTATAGCAAGTTCCTCTTGTTTCGTAAATAATGGCAAGGTTATCTTCTGACGTGAATCCTTCGCATGATCCACTTAGAACAGTTCTTTTCTTAGAGTTCGATATGCTTGTTCCATTAAATTACCTATACCAACATTTAATTTTGAAAAACGTTGGTCTTTCGTTTCACCTTTTTTCCAACGAAAGTAAATCTGTTGAAGGACAGCCGCAATCTTATAGAAAGCAAACGTGACATAATAATGGATATGAGATAGATCCCTTCCACTTTTTTGTGCGTAAAGATCGATGAATTCCCGGCGTTTAATGAAACCGGCGGTCTTGGTAATCGAGGTAAGGCCTGTTTCTGCTTCTCCTTCTTCCGTCCAATAGGCAAGGGTAACTCCCAGATCCATCAGAGGGTCGCCGATCGTGCACATTTCCCAGTCCAAGACAGCCACCGCTTGGCTGGGATCGTTGGGCGACAGCATCATATTATTTAATTTGAAATCGTTGTGTATGATGGTCGGAGAAGGAGAGGCAGGTATATGCTCTAGCAGCCATTTTTCGATTTCTCCGGTTACCCTGATTTCATCGGTTTTCGCATTTTGATATCGTTTAATCCAACCGTGAACCTGCCTCTCCAAAAATCCCTCCGGTCGTCCGATATCGGATAAGCCAGCCTCCCGATAATCAATGTCGTGCAGCTGTACCAGGGTATTCACAACAGTCTCAGAGATGATGCGGCAGATTTCCTCCTGTTTCGCCCATTCAGGCGGCATAACTTCATCCAATACCACTCCTTGTTTCCTTTCCATAATATAGAAGTGTTTATCCATGATCTCCGGATCTTCACAATAGAGATAAGGTTTAGGGGCCAAAGGAAACACCAGATGGAGCTTTTTCAGGATCCGGTATTCCCGTTCCATATCATGGGCTTTGGGAGGGATCGTCCCAAAAGGCGGGCGGCGGAGTACACCCTCCCAATCGCCGATGCGGATCAGGTAAGTTAAGTTGGAATAACCGGCGGAACATTGTTTCACTTGCATGGGTTTCTCACTAAGTCCTTCCACATGAAATCGAACAAAGCGTTCGATCTGATCCCATTTGATCTCTGGGGTGGAACCCATCGTTTGAAGATCTCCTTGACCCATTCTCATCACCTCTTTTGAAATGCCTTCAAGACTTGTTTCGCCACGACCATGCGGTGAACCTCATCGGCGCCATCGTAGATCCGTGCCGAACGGGCTTCCCGGTAAAAGCCTTCTAACGGTGTATCCGCGGTTATCCCTAGCGCACCATGAACTTGGATCGCACGGTCAATGACATCATGCAGTATTTTTGCACCAAAGAATTTGATCATGGAAATCTCTTTGCGGGCTTCATCACCCTGATCCATCTTCCATGCGGTATACAGGGTCATCAAACGGGCTGCTTCAATTTCCGTGGCTGAATCGGCTATGAAGTTCTGAATGGTTTGAAACTCGGACAATGTTTTTCCGCGAGTAACCCTTTTGAGAGAGTATTCCACCATCAGATCAAAGCTCCGCTTGGCTACGCCAATCCATCTCATGGCATGCGTGATGCGGCCGGACCTCAGGCGTAGCTGGGCTAACTTAAAGCCTTCTCCGCGATTTCCAAGCATATTCTCCGCTGGAACGCGGCAATTGGTGTAGCGAACCTCACAATGACCGCCGGCAAAATGATCACCCATGACAGGCAGCTCCCTGATAATTTCGAAACCGGGATTATCCGCATCAACAATGAACAAGCTGTACCGTTCATGTGGTGGAGCATCCGGATCTGTCATGGCCATGACAATGGAAAAGGACGCGCCGATTGCGCTGGTCGTAAACCATTTATGGGCATTGATGACCCACTCATCCCCGTCCTTTTCGGCGCGGGACTGCAGCATGGTCGGGTCGGAACCGGATACCTCGGGCTCGGTCATGGCAAAGCAAGAATAGATATCCCCATTCACCAAAGGAATCAGATATTTTCTTTTTTGCTCAGGTGTTCCGGCATGCCATAGAATCTCCGCATTTCCTGCATGTGGAGCCATCGAACCAAAAATGTAAGGAGCAATCGGACTCCTTCCTATAATTTCCGAAAGCAGGCCGAGAGAAACGAATCCAATGCCCATGCCGCCGACTTCCTTGGGCATATGCCCTGCCCATAGACCCAAGTCTTTTACTTTTTGTTGCAGCGTCTTTAAAATCTCATCCGGCAAACCGCGATGAGGAATCATATGCTTTTCATTCGGGTATACGTATTCTTCCATAAAGGCAGTTGCCTTTTCTATCATCTCTTGTTGCTCGGGAGTTGGACTAAAATCAAACACCTTCATCACTCCTATTAAATTATTTAATAAATTTATAAAGCAATTTTCATGCCAAAAAAGATAAGCGAACAAAGGTGTAATCGAAATAATTAGGAAATTCATCGATTTATGAATAATTTTAAGTTATAATAGAATAATAATTCTCCGAACGAACAGGAGGGGAATAAACATGAATCAGTTGTTTGAGTTTATCTTTCAATCAAGTTATGACGGTATTTACGTAGCTGATAAGGATGGAAATGGGTTGATGGTCAATGAAGCCTATACCCGGATTACGGGTGTGAAGCCTGAGGAGCTTTTAAACAAAAATATAAGAGATCTAGTCAATGAAGGAATCATCTCAGAATCCGTGACATTGATGGTTTTGGATAAAAAACGGACTCATACGATCATTCAAAGAGTCAAAGAAAAAGAGGTTCTCGTTACAGGAAATCCGGTTTTTGATGAAAACGGAGAAATTTTGTACGTTGTAACCAATGTGCGGGACATATCCGAGCTTAATCAATTGAAGCTCGAACTGCAGAAAACGAAAGCGCTGTCGAATCAGTATTTATATGAAATTGAGGAATTTAAGAAAAAGGAAAGCGTTCAGATGATGATGGATGGAGTGGTTGCTCACAGTAAAGAAATCATGGATGTCATTCATCTGGCCCAGAAAGTTGCGAGGGTTGATTCGACAGTCTTGATTCACGGCGAATCGGGCGTAGGAAAAGAAGTAATCGTCAATTTGATCCACAAGTATAGTGACCGTGCCCAAGCCCCTCTCATTAAAGTCAACTGTGCAGCCATCCCTCAGCATTTGCTCGAATCTGAACTGTTCGGATATGAAAAAGGAGCCTTTACGGGAGCAGATAGCCGCGGCAAACCCGGTTTGTTTGAGCAGGCCGACGGAGGAACCATCTTCTTGGATGAAATCGGGGATATGCCGTTGGATCTGCAGGCAAAGCTGTTAAGAGTGTTGCAGGAATTTGAAATCAGAAGAGTGGGGGGGAGGAAGAACATCAAAATTGACGTTCGAGTCATTTCCGCTACACATAAGAATTTGGAAATGATGGTGCAAAACGGACAATTCCGTCAGGATTTATTCTACCGATTGAATATTGTTCCGATTAAAATTCCGCCGCTTCGCGAGCGAAAAGCGGATATCGCCCCCCTGGCTTATTATTTTTTAAATAAAATGAATAAGCGCTATGGCTTCAATCGGCGGTTCCATCCCGAAGTTATTTATATGATGGAGCATTATGATTGGCCGGGGAATATCAGAGAGATGGAAAATCTCATCGAAAGGCTTGTTGTGACTGTGGATCATGAAGAAATCCAAGTCAGCGATCTCCCTTTCTCCTTATTGAACCAGGATGTTCGGAAGCCAATCTCTCTCAAGAGCATGGTAGAAGAATTTGAAAGAAAAATAATCAGAGATTATCTGGCTAAGTATAAAACCACACGTAAAACGGCCAAAATCTTAGGGATCAGCCAATCTGCCTTGGTCAAGAAAATGCATCGCATAGGTTTGAAATGAAAGCGATTACAAATTTCATCAACGATTCCTTTTTGAATCAATATGAGAAAGTAGTGGAACCTTACAATTTAAGGGGAAACAACGATGGTATGTTTTTAAACTGATTCTTTTTGGAATCAGCCTGGTAAAAGATAACCGAAAAATTGATGAGATCATGCTGAATATGCGAGTTTGAAAAGAAAAACTTAATTGGCTATAAAGAAGAAAGGGACTAAGTCTCAAAGTATCATATACTCTAAGGTTAGCCCCTTTTTAATTACCGGTGATAAGACTGTTGGCGTTTTCGCCTTTTTTCTTTATATAGACTATTCAGAGGTTTCGATTTGTTTTTCTTTCAGGATGAAGGAACAGAGAGCAGCAACCGCTGAACCTAGAGCAAAGAATAAAAATACCATGCTAAAATCCTGTGCTCCATTAGGCCCTGTTTGAACTAAATAACCAGCTACCAACGGAGAAACGAAAGACCCCATCTGCCCCAGTCCGTTGGCTAAACCTGTGGCACTTCCAACGATTTCCTTTGGATACCGTTTTTGCACAAATGCATAGATCGAGCCGAAGTTAAGGTTGATAAAAAATCCGGCAAGCAGTAACAGCATGAGAAGAAGGCCATTGTTACCTTTTTCAACGACTCCGAGGAACCATAGCACCGGTATTCCTCCCAAGTAAGCGATTAATGCAACCGGTTTCATTCTTCCGAATACTTTGTCCATCAGCCATCCGCCCAACATCATAGCGAAGAAAGCGACAATATAGGGTGCGGATGCAAAAAAGCCCATCTGTTTAATATCCATTCCGTGCTGCTTGACAAGAAAAGTAGTTAGCCAGGTTGTAATTCCCCAATAGACCATCAGCTGGCTGAACAAAGCTATAACATAAACGTAGAAGTAACCGTCTTTCAGGAAAATACCGTAGTTTTTCTTCTTTTTAGGTTCCTCTTCTTTTGCCGTGCTTGCTTGGTTAATCAAATGATATTCTTCCTCGCTGATTCTTCCCTTATTTAATGCCTCTTTCGGCGAATCGAACACAAAATACCACAACGCCCAGATAGCGATAATTCCTGGTATCGCTAAGAAGTAAAATACCGGCCTCCATTCGCCACTGAAGACGTAAGCCGATAAAGAAGTAATCAAGACGGGGACAATGGCCGGCGCAATCGCCCACGAAGTGGTGAAGAAGGAAGTTGCTCTGCCTCTTTCTTGTATAGGAAACCAATGGTTAATGGTCCGGCAGGCAGGCGCAAAATGATGGCCTTCTCCCAATCCTAAACCGATACGAAGGGCGATAAATTGCCCGAAACTTCGAATCGCACCGGTCAGGGCTGTAACCGCTGTAAATACAATAATGGCTATGCCCATGATTTTTTTCGATCCAAACTTATCAGCCAGAAAACCCGCTGTGACCTGGGCCAAGGCGTAAGCAAAGAAGAAAACTGAGGCGAGTTGTCCGATTTCCACCGGCGTTAAATTCAGATCTCTCTGTATATACGGAAGAAACGTCAATACGGAAATTCTGTCAAAATAATTGACAATGTAGAGCAACCAGAGAACCAATAAAACGATATGCCTATACCCCCAAACTTTTTTAGCTGCATTACCCATGCAATGATCCCTCCTAAAATTTTTAAATTCGATTGTTTTCCAATAAAAATATTTGCAAATATTGTGCCAAACATCAAAAACTTATAAATATTAATACTGTTATAGAGTTGTTGGCATGTTTTTTGCTTGAATATGGGGATGAGTAAATCTCAAAGAAAAGATTACGAAGAAATCAGCAAATATCTATAATCAATGAATCGCTTGAAATATCTGGAAAGGAAGACTGATATGAAAATTTCAATTTTCGATTTATCAGGCAAAGTCGCTCTCGTGACCGGCGGGAGCAAGGGAATCGGATTCGGAATGGCCCGTTCCCTGGGGAGGCATGGAGCACAAGTGGTAATTGCCAGTCGGGGTGCGGATGCAGGGAAAGCGGCTGTCGAAAAACTGAATGGAGAGGGCATTAAGGCTTTCTATGTTGCCGCCGATGTGACAAATAAGGAAGAAGTCGACGATTTGGTTGAAACCATCGTCAATCGGTGCGGTTCTCTTGACATCTTGGTCAATAATGCCGGAATGAACATACGGAAGCCGTTGGTCGAAGTCGAAGAAAGCGATTGGGATCAGGTATTGTCCGTCAATTTAAAAGGAATTTTCCTCGTTGGACAAGCGGCGGCTAAACAAATGATGAAGCAAAAGTATGGGAAGATCATCAATATATCATCCATTTTCGGATCGGTCGGGATGGCTTTTCAGACTTCCTATGCGGCAAGCAAGGGCGGAATCAATCAACTGACACGAGTTTGGGCAGACGAATTGGCGCCGTATAACATCACGGTAAACGCCATTGCACCGGGATACATCCGTACGCCCATGACAGCGGGGTGGTTAGATGATGCGGAGAGATATCAAAATATTGTCAATGCTACGATGCAGAAAAGGGTGGGAGAACTGTCTGATTTGGATGGACCCGTGGTTTTCCTCGCCTCAGATGCATCAGCCTATGTAACGGGACAAATCCTTCATGTCGATGGCGGATGGACAGCCAAGTAGCTTTGAAAAGAGGTAATCAACATGAAAATAGTTTATGAAACCCATTTTAACCGGCAAGTGAAAGTATATAAAAATAGGCCGAAAAATCTTACGGACATGCTGCGGCAGTCTGTTGAATCCTATCCTCAGCGGGAAGCACTGGTCATGAACGGCCGGCGTATCACCTATCTCCAGTTGTGGGAAAAGGCGGAAAGGATGGCGGGAAATCTATATGTTTTCTATGGGGTTCGAAAAGGAGACCGGATTGCTCTCCTCTTGAGCAATAGCCTGGAATTTGTTTATGCGATCTTTGCCTGCGCCAGGCTCGGGGCGATTGCCGTAACGCTCAATACCCGGCTGAAAGAGGATGAACTTTCCTATATGCTAAACCACTCAGGTGCAAAAGTGTTGATTACAGATGAAGAGAATGTTGCAAAAATCGATCACCTGAGGAAGGAATTGGCTCTTCCTGGCATCAGCCATTTCTTCCTGACAGCAGGGGAGACCACATTAAACCAAGATTATTTACCATTTGAAATTTTGGAACAGAAGGCTCTGGCTCCCGATACGGAGGTATCCGAAGACGATGCCTTGTTCATTATGTATACATCGGGTACGACAGGCCTTCCCAAAGGGGCGATAGGCAGTCATCTAGGCGCCATCCACAGTGCCATGAACTATGAGATGGTGCTGAAGACAACTCATCAAACCAAGACGCTTATTGCTGTTCCGCTCTTTCACGTGACCGGGTTGATCGGTCAGCTGCTTCATATGATAAGAGTCGGCGGAACATCGGTGATCATGAAAAGATTTAAAAGTGAACTGTTTATCCGCTTAATATCCGAAGAGAACATTACCTTCTTGTTTAATGTTCCTGCTATTTACGTCATGATGTTAGCGCATCCCGATTTTCCTAAGTATAACTATCATTCCGTCAACTGTATTGCCTACGGTGGGGCACCGATGTCTGAGGATACGATTTCAGCGTTACAAAAGGCTTTTCCTGGCGTTTATCTTCATAATGCTTATGGGGCTACTGAAACGTCTTCTCCGGCTACGCTGATGCCTCAAGTCTATGCCAAAAGCAAAATGCACTCCGTCGGGCTACCCGTTCCCGTAGCCGATGTCAAAGTGGTGGATAGTGAAGGAAACCCTTGTCGGATCGGAGAAGTGGGAGAACTTCTCATTAAGGGGCCGATGGTGGTGGAAGGTTACTGGGATAATGAAGAGGCAAATCGAAAATCGTTTATCGATGGCTATTGGCGTTCCGGAGATATGGCAAAAATGGATGAAGATGGATTTGTCTATATCATGGATCGGATGAAAGATATGATCAACCGCGGGGGAGAAAAAATATTTTCTGTAGAAGTAGAAAATGTTTTATATAATCACCCTAAAGTTCTAGAGGCAGCGGTTGTAGGAGCTCCTCATGACATTTATGGAGAAGTGGTGGCGGCCTTTATCGTGCCGAAAGCTGGTGCCGTGGTGAACGAGGAAGAGATTAGGGGATTCGTGGCAGAACGATTGGCCGACTATAAAGTTCCTGCCTACGTAGAATTCATTTCTGAATTACCCCGGAACCCTGGTGGAAAAGTCATAAAAACAAAACTGAAAGAACTGTGGTCTAAATCGGGTTCAAACAGGTGAAATCCATGACTGACCCTATTTTGTCAGAAGTCAAGAATCAAATAGGTTACCTTATAACCGCCCGGAGAAATTGAATTCCCTATCGCTAAACTTCAGCCTGTCGACAAAGTATCCGTTATATGCTGGTTTTCCTTTTCCATTTCGCTCCCGCTCAATAAAAACGAGCAAGAAGGCGATCAACTGGAAGAGGAAAACCAGGTTTGTCGACAGTCTCCGTAGAAAAGATCAGCCATTGAAATTGTGGGCGGTTCGAGATGATTTCCTTCTTTCCTGTATTATGTCGTGAATAGCAAAGGGATTTTTTGTATTTTGTCAAATTTATACAAAAATGGAACAAATAAGGTTAGAAGGTGATTCTCATTCAAAGTTGGTTTCAACGGTCTTTTGCCATCATATTTCTGGTATTGATCCTCTATTTTCTTCTTTTTCCGGTATGGATCATGGCTATGCCTGACTTTCATGTGGAAACCCCAAAAATTGAGCCTGCCCAAGTCGAAACAAAAACCAAAGTGGAGCCTGTGCAAATGAAAGATATAGGGGCATGTTTATGGATAGGAAGTGCCATTTATCTGAATCGGAATGGTATTCGGAGAGGATTGAGTAAGACATGGGGATGGATAATAGACACAGGAACCAGAACGAAAGATAAAATACTACCTGTACGACTGGTTGCGGTTTTGTAACAAAGGTGGATTCGAATAAAGCCTGTTTGACGGTACACAAGGGGCTCCGTCGGAAAGTCTCAAAAACGATCGTTTTTGAAACAAGAAAAAACCACTCTTTTGTAGAGTGGCTCCCTTATTTATATACGCTGAAACCCCTTCAGAAGAAGCACATATGTGATCATAGAGATAGTCAGATTATAAATGCTTTCTCTTATCTTGATGGCGATGTCCTTCTACCCCTATTTAAGGTTGTTCATAATCATAACCAATTAGTTATATACATTATGTAAAATATGTATTTCAGTTATGAATGGATATAAGATATAAGATATATAGGAGCAAAAATAATAAAGAGGTGGCTTATATTATGATTAGAGTTCTGTTAGGGATTATTTCTATTATTCTAATTTGGGGGTATACATGGGTTACAATGAAAATAGCCATTCGTGACATCCCCCCATTTTTATTTGCCTCTTTGCGTTTATTAATAGGGGCGATTGCTTTATTTATCATTCTCAAAGTACAAAGAAAAAGGCTCTCTATAGGTAAAGAGAATTTAAAACCCTATCTGATAATGAGCTTATTAATGCCTTTAGGCTATTTGGGAGTAACGACTTATGGTATGCAATTTGTGGATTCAGGGAAATCTTCTGTTTTGGTGTACACAATGCCTATATTTGTCACCATTATTAGTCATTTTAAATTAAACGAAAAAATTAATATGTATAAAATGATTGGATTGATATTTGGTCTAATCGGCCTTCTATTTATTTTAGGGATAGAATTAATTAATTTTGATAAAAAAGTAGTATTTGGAGAGTTATTATTATTAATTTCGGCTCTTTGTTGGGCATCAGCAAATGTTTATAGCAAACTAAACTTCAAAAATAAAGACATCATTCAAATGAATGCTTGGCAATGTTTTATGGGAGCAATATTTTTATTGATTATCTCTTTAATATTAGAAACCAACCCTTCAATCCAGTGGTCTAATGAAGCAATTTTATCAACATTATTTAATGGTTTATTTTCAACTGCCTTTACATTTGTAGTTTGGTTTTGGGTACTAAATAAAATAGATGCTTCGAAAGCATCTATGGCATTAATGTTTGTTCCTATTTTAGGTCTTATATTCGGATGGCTACAACTTGGGGAGAAGATAACATTTAATATTATTATCGGATCATTTTTTATATGTGCTAGCATTTTTATGATTGCCTATAGGTTTAAAAGCGCTTCTAAAAGCACTTCAATAAAAAAACTACGCGATGTTTCTTGAAAATGTTAGTTACTATTAGATATTACCGATATATAAAATAAATTCCTTATTTAAAATTTCTATCGGAATTGAAGATGGGAAAGAGAAATGGGTGGATATAGTAAAAATAAGAACTAAAAATCGCTTAATTCAAGAATAATAGGGGGATGTTAATATGAAAGGTGTTATTGTAAAAAAAGCAGGTGGTCCAAATCAACTTGAACTTGTTGATCTACCAATTCCCCAACCTGGAGAGGGAGAATTGCTTATAAGAGTTCATGCAGCAGGGGTAAATCGCACAGATATATTAACGCGTGAAGGGAAAATGGGATATGCAACAAATCCTATCTTAGGTGTTGAAATTGCTGGTACAGTGGTCAAAATCAACGGTGAGAGTTCCTTTTCTGTAGGTGATAGGGTAATGGGTCTCGTCAACGGCGGTGGTTATGCCGAGTATGCAGTCATGCCAGCCGATCGGGCTATGAAAATTCCTGAGTCTTTATCGTTTGAAGAAGCGGCCGCCATTCCTGAAGTATTCCTAACCGCTTACCAAACGTTATTTTGGATCGGTAAGCTTCAAAAACAAGAAACCGTCTTAATTCATGCAGGTGCAAGCGGAGTTGGGACAGCAGCTATTCAACTGGCAAAAAAACTTTGCGACGCGGAGATTATCGTTACTGCTGGTTCTAAAAGAAAGCTCGACTTCTGCCAAGAGCTTGGGGCTGATGTTCTTATAAATTACAAGGAGCAGTCATTCGACGAAGAGGTACTAAAAGCCACTAATCGTAGGGGTGTAGACTTGATTTTAGACTTTATCGGTGCTGATTATTGGGAGAAAAACCTCGCAAGTATTAAAGTCGAAGGTCGATGGGTCCTTATTGGTATACTGGGCGGAAGTGAATTGGAAAAGATTAACCTATTTACCTTGATGTCAAAGTGCATCCAATTAACAGGGACATTACTAACCCCAAGAAGTGATGAATACAAAGCTCTTTTAACCCAAGACTTTGCTGAAATCGTAACACCTTATTTAGAACGGGGAGAAATAAGGCCCATTATTGACACGACGTTTCCTATCGAAATGGTAGGAAAAGCTCATACGTATATGGAAGAGAACCGGAATGTTGGAAAAATTATACTTCGAGTTCAGGAGTAACTTTCCAAGGTTCTGGTGCAAAAAGAATCATACAAACAAGCCATTACCGAATCTGAGGCCCGCTGAAAGAAAAATTGACCCGGGGAGGTACAGAAGTACCCTCCGGGTTTTTTGCGGCCGGAGGAAACACAAATTTTCGCGAAACGAAAACCACGACCGGAGGTCATCGCATGGAACATTGGCCAATGTATAAGTGCGCCCTTCGGTAAACTAATTCCCTCGATCCGATCAAGTTGTGATACGGATTTTGACTACTTTCTCGAAGTGAAAAGCGAGCGTGAATAGAGTGAGGGGGCGGAGGCTCGCTGTCAATCGAACCGTGGAATACCGGAGCCGTTCCCGGGGTCTTGCGGGCTTAATCCCCGGGATCACAAGGAAAGTCGAAATGGGAATCCGGGGGGTGGGGGGAGGCCTTCAAAGAAGAAACGCACGGTTTTCCGCGCGTTTCTTCTTAACTTGATTTCCTTCGTTAAAATCCCTCCTCATTTGGGGTATTATTACTTTTTTGTTAATATAATAAATATCTTAAGCAGAAAAAGGCTCAGATTTATGAAATTGATTCATGATGTTAATAAATTCTTTTGTAGCAGGTGTTACTTCATTAAATGAGTGTGCAATTATACCGATCTCACGAGTTATCTTTGGATTAATATCTTTTACGAGTAAATTATGAGACACAGAAGAAAGTGTAAAGTTTGAAGTAATACCTATACCTAAATTATTTTTGACCATAGTAATTAAAGTTTCGACATTTTGGACTGTTAGGTTCTCTTTAAATTCAATATTATTTTTTTGAAACATGTTTGATATAACGGTTTCGTGTCCTCCTTTACAAAAAATAATTTCATTACGATATTTTTCCAGGTCAACAATTTTTTCTTGACTTAATGGATGATTATGAGGAAGTATTGCGACCATATAATCATGGTATAGTATTTCAAATTCATATGGATCAAAGGGAGATATAACGATCCCTATATCAACAGTTCGATCCTTCACCCATTCTTTTATTTGATTTGAGGTTCCTTCTGCTAATTCTATATTAACAAGCGGATATTTCGACCTGAATAATGCGATGGGCTTAGGTAGAATATTTGTTGATGCAGCAGGAAAAGAACCAATCTTAACCTTACCACTTAGAAGATTATTTTCCCGACTAGCAACTTGATATATTTTATTCTCGATAACTTTCATTTGTCTCGCCAATATAAGAATTTCTTTTCCCACTTCAGTGAGTGTTAGTCCATTTTGCTTATCCCTATTAAACAATTTAATTTTCAGGGATTCCTCTAAATTTTTCACTGCTTTACTGACCGCTGGCTGTGAAATAAATAGCTCTTTAGCCGCCTCTGTAATATTCATTTTTTCCGCGGCTTTCAAAAATATTTTAAGGTTATTCATATTTATATTCATATCCAATTGGTTATACCTCCTATCTAAAAAAAGTAATTAAGTTATGAGTATATATAACATATTATTTAAAAAAAAATAAAGGGCAAGGATTTGCAGGCCATATAAAAGCAGACGGAACCCCAAACATTGAAATGACATTGCGTTATGTTAAACCTGGTTAAAGAAGCGGATGCGATGGAAATAATTAGTTGAGATTAATGTTGATTTGCATGTGCAATGGGTTAAAAAGACATCAGGAGGAATAGCACGTGTGCAAGTATACTCCCTGCTCCAGTGAAGAAACCCATAACTGGTGACCTAGATTGTACGGATTTCAAAACACAAAAAGAAGCTCAGCGATTCTTTGAATCCTATCAACCTGGCGATCCATACAAGCTGGATCGAGATCATGACGATATCGCATGCGAGCAGTTACCATAAAGAAAAGTGCATACGGAGGCAAGGCACAGAATGGATCAACATCTTAGTTTTTTTAGATAGGTTTTTTATGGAGGTAGTGATATGAGTTTGAATCTTCAACTGGTAAATTCACCACCAACAACACCAGAAGTAGTTAGAGAGGCAGTACGGTTGTTTGCTCAACCTAGAGAAACATATAATATATACAATATTAGGGCTTTGAGCTCAGGAAATATTTATCATTATGCAACATTTTTTTATGGAAAAGCAGGAACGGTTATTTCTAAGGATATTAAAGGGATCTTAATAGTTAATGCTAATGGGATGGTACCATCTTTTTACGAAAGTATAGAGCCTATGAGTTTAATCTTTAATGCAGATGGAAGAATTAATGTGATTTTAACAAAGTGCCACAAACTAACCCAAAGACCCATGTGGAAATGGAATAAAATAAATCAACTGCTAGATAAACTCCACCCATACATAACAAAATCGGCGAATCATGAACTGCTACATTTATATACCCTATACAAACAAATTCCAGATACGATGTTTCGCACCCAAAATGAGTTAAACGAAATCGTTGAAAAAGGGAAGCGGCTATTGGCTGAATTGAGCACAGACTATCTCGTGACAGAAGATTTCGAGCATAGAGTCCGCCAAGTGTACAATCGCATGATGTATTGTATTGCGGATCAGTTAAAAATACAGACGGAAACCTATCAAGAACGGCAACGCTTTTTTCAGATACTTCGAAAATCGATTCCTTATTTTGACCTGTTGGGAAAATGGCATTACTATTATTTAAGGCTGCATGATTTGGAAATGAAGGTAACGGATCGCATTCGAAACGAACATGAACGTTTTATGGCTGACATCACCAATGAAAAAGCCAATCAGCGTCAATTTGAAGAAGCTTTACGATGCCTTCGTAACCCGAAAGAGTAATGAGGTGAGACCTTATTCATGCCTGATGTTTATCGTAGCATGACAGAGCTCTATCAGCATGAAACAGAAGGAGTCAATTATACGAAAGAATGGAAAAGACATAAAAAAAGTACATATTCAGATCCTGGATTTGAAACAGTGATTATTGCTCCGCATGGGGGATCGATTGAAATAGGAACGACAGAATTGGCTTTGGCTACAGCAGGCTATACAAGTGATTTCAATGGCACAACGGAAACAGCCGAAGTGTATGACTACTTCATTTTTAATGGTCTTAATCAAAGAGGAGAAAATCAGAGACTTCATGTAACCAGTACGCGTTATGATGATCCCATTGCATTGGAGCTAATCGAAAATTCGATGCGTACACTGGCTTATCATGGCTGCAGAGATTTACAGCCAACCGGTGGTTATGATGGTTACCAAGCGTGCTTGATAGGGGGACGGGATATCGATTTGATGGAAAAAATAAGAAGACATTTGGCAGAAGAAGGATTTCATGCGTGGATCACCCGAGATAAAAGGCTCAGAGGGCATTCGTCGAAAAATTTAATTAATCGCAATAAACAGGCCAAAGGCGTTCAGTTAGAATTAACAACTTCGTTACGTTGGTCGTTTTTTGCCAACCATACCAGAAGTCAGCGCAGAAAAACAACGACACCGGACTTTTGGAAGTTTGTCAATGCAGTAAGAAGAGCATTGAGTGCAACATAAACCAAAATGGATTGACTCAGACCATCTAATTAGATTATTATCTAATTAGATGGTTATCAAATTTAAAGGAGAAATGGTTTTGCAACTGAGTCGCATTGTTCAGTTTCATAAGGTGTTAGCTGATCCAACTCGTATTCGAATTTTGAGAATATTGGCCAATGGCCCTTTGCATGGTCAGGCTCTGGCTGGAAAGTTGGGGTTAACTCCGCCAACCATTACCCATCATGTGACCAAACTGCGAGAAGCAGGATTGGTGTATGAACGACGATATAAGAATACGATTTATTTTCATTTGAACGATCAAGCATTGAGAAGAGATGCTCAAGCGATTATTGATTTGGTCCTGAAAGACCAAGAACCATTAGAGCGGAGTGAAGAAACCATGGAATCAGATCGTGAAAGACTGGCTGTGATTCAAAACTTTTTCACCGCTGACGGAAAACTCAAGCAAATTCCAGTGAAGCTTAAGAAGAAATTGATGGTGCTGGAATATTTGGTCCGGGATCTAAAAGTCGGAAAAAAATATACAGAACAGGAAATCAACGAGTACATCAAGCAGTTTCATGAGGATTATGCTACCATCCGTCGTGAATTAGTCGTTCACAACTTTATGTACCGAGATAAAGGAATTTATGAATTAAATCCACCTGATCTTTGGAATACGAGTAAATAGGTGATCTCCTACTTTTTACAAATATCTTTAAGGATGATATGAATGCAACTGATACCTGACTATTGGGAAACAAGACGATTATATATAAGAGATGCCATCATGGATCAAGATTTGGAATATTTACAGTCTCTTTACGACAAAAGTGCCTATATCGGAAAATGGGATAACCATCGGAGAAATGTAGAAGATCAGTATATATTTCGATGTTTGACAGAGGGAGATTTGCCGCCGAATGGGCGAAAGGAACTATTTAAAGTACAACCCATTTTTCACAAAGAGTCGAATGAAATGATGGGTCTTATTTTTTTGTATCATGGGTATCCATCGCCTGATATTTTGTGGATTGCTTTCTTTTTTATCAGTCAGGAATATCAGGCACAGAAGTATGGTCAAGAGGTCATTCAACAATTATTTCATGGTGCTAGAGGTGCGAACTATACAAAAGTTCGTCTAGGTGTAGCTTTAAAGAATTGGCCTGCCCTTCGATTTTGGACTCGACTCGGGTTTAATCGGATTATTGGCGTTTTCGGGGATCCCATCCACAGTGAGTATACTTTTTCAAGTGTTGTTTTGGAAGCAAGTTTATAAAGTTTGGTTGCAGGATGGATGGCTCTTTTGTCGTTTTTCAACTTCGTATAATTTGTTTTTTCATGTTTCACCCTATGTTAAAAGGAGGTTGAAACATGATTCGAAGCTTGTCGCATGTTTGTATTGTAGTCAGGGACTATGATGAAGCATTGCAATGGTATACGGAAAAACTGGGGCTTACGATCAAAGTGAATGAATCTAATGGTTCTGGTTTTCGGTGGGTTACCGTCTCTCCAAAAGGACAGGAAAATGTCGAAATCGTCTTATATCAAACATCACCGGATGAAAAAGATCCTGCATTGAAACAGGTGGGGATGACTTCGGGTTGGGTCTTTGATACGGACAACTGCAAACAAACCGTGGAAGAACTCCGACAAAAAGGGGTACAGATTTTGATGGAGCCAAATTATGCACCTTGGGGAACACAGGCTGTTTTTACTGATTTATACGGAAACAAGTTTGTTTTGGTGGAACCCCGTACTTTTACGCAACAAGAATTGGATGAATTTGAAAATTGGGACCCAACTGAAAGGTAACCTCCTATTGTATCAAAGTGTCTATTCCATTTGGGGTAATTCCTGGTTTTGAGGCTTGAAAATAGGCTTGTAAGAAAAAGAGAGCGGATGTTCCATATGACACAATGGGATAGCTGCTCTCTTTTTCTTTAACAAATTTTTTATTGGCTTTAATAATCAATTCATAAAAATAAAACATTGATTTGTTAGGATAATGAGAGCAGTGAATAGAAAGAGGGGAGTATATGGCAACGCTTGAAAAGAAAGAGTCTTTACTAGTAAAGATAGCCGAAACAAAGCATGAACTGGAGCAAACATTCCGCCTTCGTTACCAAGTGTTTGTGGAAGAAGCGAATAACAGGCATTTGCAAAATGAAAAAGGGATCGAACAAGATGTATATGATGACGATTGTGATCATTTGATTGTATTGGATCAGGAAACGAATCAAGTGATAGGAACCTATCGTTTATTACCCGGAGAACGGGCAGTGATTGGTAAAGGATTTTATTCTGAAACAGAATTTGATTTATCCCATTTTTCTGTCAATAAGACTTTATGTTTGGAAGTGGGGCGAAGTTGTGTAGCACCAGAACATCGGAATGGAAGAGTGATTCAGTTATTGTGGGCAGGGATTGCAGATTATATTAAACGCTCAGGACATCAATATCTGATCGGGTGTGTCAGTATGGAGGGGAAATGCAAAGAAAATATCAATGAAATCTACAGTATCTTAAAAGATGAAAACATGATTACAGACGACTTTCAAGTCCGGCCCCAGAATACTCACCGCATGGAACAGCTTCATTATTTGCAGATCGATCACAAGTTGAAAAAACAGTGGCAGAAAAAACTTCCGCCATTAATTAAAGGATACCAGTGGCTGGGAGCAAAACTGGCTGGGCAACCAGCGTTTGACCCTGTCTTTCAAACGATTGATTTCTTTGTAGTATTGGAAACTGCAAAGATCACCAAGCGATATCAGCGACGTTTTCTGTCCACAAACTAAGGAGCGATTCATAGATGTATAGTTGGATTGGCAAGCTTACGGCTCATGAACGCATATGTAAAACACTGGCTCGTATATTTGAACTGCTTCCCAAATCGGTTTCTCTGTTTTTTTTAACTGCACTTGCTCATCTCTTTTATTTTTGTATACCATCGTTAAGAAAACAAATTCAGAGGAACATGAAGGATATTTTATCAGATAAGTCTGAAAAAGAAATACATCAAGAGTGTAGACGCTATTATGTTCACTTATTCGTGATTTTATCTGAGATATTTTTTCATACCCTTCAGGATAAGCAGTTAGAAAGATTTGAAGTAAAAGGTGAAGGATATTTACGTCAAGCGTTACAGGAAGGAAAAGGAGCGATTGTTTATACATTGCACTTGGGCAATTTCTTTTACTACTATTGGTATCTGTCTCGTCGATATCCATGCTTGACAGTAGTAACTGCGGGCAGTCCGGAATTGCGTCCGATCTATTTGCTATTTCAAGAGATGGGATGTAAAGGGCTTGATTATGATCATACACCACCACTCGCTCTTTTAAGGGAACTGAGAGATCACTTGCAAAATAATGGGGTTGTGTTTTTGCTCGGCGACTTTTGGAGACCCAACTTCCCCAAAGCGCATTTTTTTGATCGAATTACTCGCACTCCACAGGGAACAGCTGTTTTAGCCATCGAGCAACAAGTACCTGTCATTCCTTTTTATGGTTATAGAAAACAAGGTTATCAGCATGAACTGGTTTTTCATCCGTCACTCTATCTACATGAGAAATATGACAAAAAGCAACGAGAAGAAGCGACCAATGAGCTGAATCGGATCCTGGAAAGGATCATCAAAGAACAGCCCAGTTCTTGGTTTTATTGGTTTAATGTCGATGAGCGTTGGGAGAAAGAGCCGTGATGGGCTGGGTCTTAGCAGGAGAAGTATGAAATAAGAAGTTGCCAAGCGAAGAGTATATATGATAAAAAAGGAAATATGGCGATTGCAATCAGATATGATCGATGTTCAAAACGTTTGATTAAAAAGGGGTTAAACCGATGAAGTTGATTGCCATCTATGGAAGTTCCCGTGAAAAAGGAAATTCTGAACTGCTAACAGAGCAGGTACTGAAAGAGATCCCAGCAGAGCGAATCTATCTGCGGGAAAAAAATATACTTCCGATCGTGGACAAAAGACATGAAGCGGAAGGTTTTAGTCCTGTCGATGATGATTATCATGAAGTCATTACCCGAGTAATGGAACATGATGTCATTATTTTTGCTACTCCATTATATTGGTACGGCATGTCAGGAATCATGAAAAATTTTATTGACCGATGGTCTCATAGTTTGCGAGATGATCGTTACAATTTTAAGGAAAAGATGCAAGGGAAGAAAGCATACGTGATCATTGCAGGAGGAGAACAAGCTCGAATCAAGGGATTACCCCTGGTCCAACAGTTCCAGTATATTTTCGATTTTATGTCGATGCATTTTGCTGGATATATGATTGGTCAAGGAAATAAGCCCGGAGATGTTCTCCAGGATGACCGTGCAATGTCAGATGCACAATATTTGAATCAGCAGTTAAAAAGCATGATATAATCAAGATCATGTGAGAAAAGATCCCGAATGGTTTTGGGATCTTTTTATTTTTGGGATCTAAATTGATAATAGTTATATTTTTTTAATAATTATTTATATGTTAATATAGAGTCAGAGAATTTCATGCTTGAAACAAAAGTGATCAAAAGGAGATAATCGAATGTGGGAAGTATCCTCTTTGTCTATAAATTAAATTGGGATAGTGTTGCACAATGGGTTGGAGCGATCGGGCAGTGCTTGGGAGCTTATTTTACTTTTTGGGCTGCCAAAGTGGCATTGCAGGTGGCAAAAGAAACAAAAGATTTACAAAAAGAAATGTTTGAAAGGCAATTAGAGGAACAGCGTCACATGCAATCTACAGAGATTAAAATTCGTTTGGCATCTGGTTCAGCAGGGCAAGACAAACGTGACAACCCCATCATTATTCATTTAAGTAACCCAAAAACGTTTCCTGTTACGGTAGAAAAGGTCGATGTACAACTTACTTTAATTTCACCCAAAGAAGTGCTTTATGTGATGTTAAATGATATACCTTCTCCTTACACCAATCTCAACGAAATAATACTCCCCAAGCGTTTGGAAACAGGGGATTATTTAACGATCCGTCTAGTTGACTTAAAACATCTGATTACAGGAATAAAGAAAACCGACCATGACTATGTTGTAAGAACGGAATGGATTGAAGAGGAACCGGAATCATGGGAGGATCTATTGAAAATCAAAATCCGTGTTCAAGATTCTCTGGGAAGATTTCATGAATCGTCGTTCTACTATACTTATTATGATCCTGAGCTATTCCCGCAATCTCTTATGCGCTGGCGTATTCGCGGAAACATATACTATGAAAACAGAAGAAAGAAGTATGAGGAATGGCGGCAAAAGAAGTATAGTGAGATCGAGGAACAGATTGAAAACCTCTTTGAAGATGGTGTCTCCAAAGAAGAATTCATTCATTTAATAGAAAAGATTTTGGAAGAAAATCAATCCAAAGAAGAAATAAAAAGTCTAATCGAAAAGTGGTATAAAGGCTAAGCATACGAAGATTATAAAAAACCACATGTCATTCGGCATGTGGTTTATGAATCAGATATTGGTGAATAAAATCGCTGACTCCATCTTCAACATTTGCCTGGACCACGACATTTGCCTGTTCCAATACACTTGGATGAGCATTGGCTACTGCTGCGAATAAACCAACTTGCTCAATCATGGAAAGGTCGTTACAATGATCACCAATGGCAGCAGCTTGTTCGCTGGCAATCTGAAGCTCATTGAGGAGACGAGCGACTGCTTTTCCCTTGGACACTCCTTGAGGCACGATTTCAAAAAAAGTCTCTCCTGTTTGAATGAAGTCCACAGGCCAGTTCATCGTTGATAATTTTTCTGCGATCTGTTTGATTTGATCCGGTTTGGAAATCGCAGCCACTTTCATTATTTCCTGTTTTTTTGGAACTTCTTTGAAAGAAGAAACGAAGTGGGGTTGGAAACCAGTTGCTTGGATCGTAAATGGATTCATTTTCGTAGCATAGATTTTATCTATGGTAAAAATAAAGATATCAGCAACGTCAGAGAACATATGATCCAGTTCTTGAGCGATTTCAATAGATAATGCATATTCCAAACATTTGATTGGAATCATTTCATTTTGTTTCGGATCATATAACATGGCACCGTTGCAAAGAATAACGGGAATACGGATGTTTAATTGTTGAATAATACGCTTTGATTCGTGATAGTTCCGTCCTGATGCAATGGTAAATAATCCACCTAACGCTTGAAATTGTTCAATACTTTTTTGATTCATGCCAGAAATTTGATTATTGTTCAGTAATGTCCCATCCAAATCCGAAACCAGCAGTGAGTAATTTAAGGTTGGCAATAGTGATCCATTCCTTTCGCATTTCTATATAAACATACATTTATATTACCATGACTAAATAAAAGGATTATATAAAAATAGTAAATGTATTTTGCTTTCTGTTTAAGAAATGATCAAAAGAACATCAATAATGTAAAGGCAGGACATAGATGGTGACCTGCCTCCCAAATCGAAAACGCTTATTTGGAATTTGATTGAAAATAATTCGCTAATTCAATAATCATGCTGCCCATTCGTTCTTCTTGGGGAACGATGATTCGTTCAACCCCTTCATTTCGCAAACACTGAGCAGTAAATTTTCCAACGGCTGCAACCACAATGTCTGTTGAAAAAGCATCAAGGAATTGAGATAGAAGTCCTTTTTTCTTGACATAATCAAACAGGAATGGGACAGGGGCACCACTTGTAAAAGTGATGGCATCAATTTTTCTGTTTACGATTTCACTTGATATGGTTTCTAGTATGCTGGTGTCTGGAGGAATTTGCTGGTAGGGAAGAATCTCTAGTATTTGGGCGTCCTTCTGTTTTAGCATCTGTATGAGATTCAAAGATGAATCTCCATACAATTGGATTGCAATACGGTCTCCTGGTGATAGTTGAGGTTCAAGCGGGCGGATCAGACCATCCGTCGTGCCATCTTCATCGCGAACAGTTAGATCCACGCCTAATTTTTTAAGGGCTTGAACGACTTTAATACCACGTCCAGCTACTTTTGCTTGTTTTATTTTCTCTACAAACTGCTTTTCTACGCCCATGTTTCTGGCTGTTTCCAAGAGCTTTTCTACTCCAATGCCTGTTGTAAAGATAAACCAATCATTTTTTTCGTTGACGACACGAGAGATTTGGGACTTGATTTTTTCATCTTCAAAAAAAATGGTTACATTTAAAGAGCGGATCAGAGGAATGCCGCCTTGTTTTTCTACTATCTTACTCATTTCTTCCAATTTTCGTGTGCCTGTTAGTACTATTCGTTTTCCGTCTAACTTTCGTTTGGTCATTGGCGATCCTCCTGATTTGATATTTTCTGAGGAAATGAAATAGGCTCTACTCTTAAAAAGTTTGTTTATATGAATCTTAAATGAAGTAAATCATTCAATCAATGTTATCAATCATCATAAATGATCGCATTTAAAAAGTCCAAGCTAATTTTTTATTGCTTTCCAGATCCTCCAATATTTTGCGATGTTTATTTGGATTTAACAGCTTGGTTTTATCAAGTTTTTTGATCTCTTTCGGACTGAACCATTTATAGGACAAGATATCCTCTTCATTGCTACAAACTTATTTCAAGCAATTATCGAGGCAGTTTGCTATGGAACAGGTTGAGTATTACAAACCCAGGTAGACGAACTAGTAGAGCAAGCAGGAAACGAACAATGGAAGCCAACCAAATTCAATATGAGTTACGAGCATTGATGAATCGAACAATGGATCATGGAATATTCGTCACGGCTGAATCAGAGGACGTGACATTGACGGATAAGACTGAATTCATTTTCAACTACATGCAATACTTCATCCTCTTGGTTCTGTTTAGCTTAATAAGAAGGGTGAATAAATTCTATCTATATCAGTGTCTATAACAAAATCAACTTCTATGTCATTGTCATAAGGAATTTGTTCAAAGTTATGAAGCCTGCAAAATACATTAGGAAGGTCTCTAATTTCGTAAGTGAATTCTTTGGCTTGAAAATATTTATGTTTTAATTGTTGTTTAGAACACTTTCTACCTGTAAGCAGAGCTTTAACAAAAATACCATTCATTTCAATTATCAAGATGATCACGACTGGTTGCTATTCAGTCATATAGCTTATTAGTTTAATCATCTCCAGTTTAACACATATTCTTCCTTCGATTATCTTTCTTGAAGAAATAAAGTAAATTGTTCAATAAGATTTTCCTTTGTCGACTGTTTCTTCATCTAGGATGACAATCCTTACTTGAGCTTCCTCTACCCCGAATATTACCTCGAGTACTAAACGCTTAGAAAAGTTTCTTCCAATCGCAACTTTTTGCTCCGCTTCCTAGCGTAACTGTCACGTCGGTGATACGTCATTTTTTTGTCATGATTAATGATCTCAAGATGTCCTAATCAATTCAGTCGGAGAGAGTGAAAGTATATAGCTCTGTACAAGGAATCGAACAGTCTCACCAGATTGCGGTAGTCGTTCAGTTGATGGTGCAGTCTTAAATTTCGGAAGTATTGTTTACGGCTGATTCGATTACAGGCAGCTGCACAAAAATGACAGGGAATTTCGTCTATGGATTGGGGGAGCAGCTTGTATCCGGAGAAGCCAATGCCTATTCTTTTACATTTACAAGACTAAAATATGAGGGTCCACATGAGTTTAAGAGGTACGCATTCGAGCTGTATAAATTGGCTGACAGGCTTGAGAAGAAATTGGGTAGCCCTCAGGATATTGAATGGGATGTTGCAAAAGGGAAAACGATAACAATAATAGATTACGGATTGCATTGGCTAGATAGTACTTAACTGATCTTATGTTTCATTGGTTCTTAACCTTACTTATCTGTGAAAAAACGTCGGAACCCCAAAAAGCAAAAGAAAAAGCACCGCTTAGGTACTTGTCGTTTATGATAAAATGCCGAAAAACTCTTTTAAGTTTCGGTCATAACACCTCCATTAACATGCAAAACCTGCCCGGTAACAAATGAGGCATCATCAGACGCCAAATAAACGTATGTCGGGGCTAGTTCGAACGGCTGCCCTGCACGTTTCATGGGTGTTTCCGTACCAAAAGTTTTTACATATTCAGCCGAATAGCTCGATACAATTAAGGGGGTCCAAACCGGTCCCGGAGCCACAGCATTCACCCGTATTCCTTTTTTAACCAATTGCAATGACAACGAACGAGTAAAAGAGACGATCGCTCCTTTTGTTGAAGAATAATCAACGAGTAAAGGAGCACCCGCATAAGCTGTCACTGAAGTAGTACTAATGATGGAACTTCCCCTCCGCAGGTAGGGCAACGCCGCCTGGGTCATGAAAAAATGCGGGTAAATGTTAGTTCGAAAAGTATTTTCTAATTGTTCTCTAGAAATATCTAGGATACTCTTTTGCGGGAACTGTACAGCTTGATTCAACACAAGTATATTTATTTTCCCATAATGCTCGATGGTCTTTTGTACGACTTCATGGCAAAAGGATTCTTCACGCAGGTCACCAGGGATCGTCAGGCAACTTCGACCGTAATGTTCAACCAACCTCTTAGTTTCGTTTGCATCTTCGTGCTCATACAAATAAGCTATCGCCACGTCAGCGCCTTCTTTTGCAAAACTGATTGCAACTGCACGACCGATTCCACTATCACCGCCGGTGATAATGGCAACCTTGTCCGTTAATTTACCACTTCCTACATAATAAGGATTATCGGATATTGGCAAGGGTTTCATTAAGTATTCTAAACCAGGTTGTTTTTCCTGATGCTGTGGAGGAAAGGTAACAGGAATTTGTTTGCATATGGTTTGAAATCCATAATATGGATACATTGGAATCATAGGTGATACCCCCTGGATAATAATGTGCACAGTAGGATATTCACCTAGATTTGTTAATGTTCCAAAACTGATCGCTTAGGTGGGAAGTAGTAGAGACATGAGGCCGTTGACAAACCCGGTTTTCCTTTTCCAGTTGAACGACTTCTTGCTCGTTTTTAAGCAACGGGAGTGAAACGGAAAAGTAAAACCGGCATATAACGGAAACTTTGTCAACAAGCTGACATGTTGCTTGCTTAGGCAACGTGGATTTTTCCTGGTCTACTTTACTAAGTTGGTGAGCAAAAACTGGCGGAGGAAGGCTTAAAATGCAAAAGACAGGTAGCTCAAAGTGCCCAGTTCATAGCTCCGATGCAAAATCTTTGCTTTGCTATCAGGATTTCCACTTCCCATTGCGATAAACAATGGAACGAAATGCTCAGGCCTGGGCACTGCCAGACTGGCATGTGGAGCCAGCTCTTGATAGGAGAATAGGGAAGACAAATCCCTATTTTGAATTTTATCGATTAACCAATCATCAAATTCTACGGCCCATGGTTCTCCATATCACAGGCGAGGCCGGCAGAGGGATTAAACGTTTCATTTTTTAATTCCTGATTGATGATTTTTTCGAAGACTTTCTTGCTGCGTATCCCTTGAACTACTTGCTTTCCAATGACAAAGGTAGGAACGGCGTGAATATTTGCCTCTTCATATGCATGACGCAAGGTAGCTAAATGGGTATCTTTGTACTTTCTTGTTTCTAAAGCGTTTTTAAATTCTTCGGCATTCAGGCCAATTTCACTGGCCAGTTTGGTGAGTACGTCGATTTCACCAATATTTTGTCCTTCTTGAAAAAATGCAGTAAATACCCGATCATTGTACTCATTCGCCTTTCCGTGTTCTTTGGCGTATTGGAACCCTTCAAAAGCCAAATGAGTGTAGGGGTGAGGGGAGAATGGTGGCAGTTTCATATCGATCCCCCATTTTTTTGCATAAGGGAGAATTACGGTTTTCCATCCTTCTAATTTGCCAGGGTCATTCCAAGGATCTACAGGTGGGGTGGGATAAGGTTGCAATTCAAATGGCATCCATTCCACTACGATATCTTTTCCTTTAATGGTTTCTTCGAGCAGCTTTTTACCCAAAAAGCAAAAGGGACAAACATAATCAGAATAAACTTTCATTTTAAGTGTCATATTTGTTCCTCCTGAAATTTTGATGGTGATGATAAGAGCGGGTTACCAGCCTGTAGACAAAATTTCTGTTATATGCCGGTTTTCCTTTTCAGTTTTTAACTGCTAGCAAGAGTCGTTCAACTGATTTATAAAAGAAGGGTGAAAGATTGTGATCATTAACTGTTGAACTTTTTTCGATTAGTTGTAACAAATATGGTTACAACTAATCGAAAAAAATTAGTTGTGAGTTGCTTTGTTTTTTTGAATCAGTTCTGTAACCAATTGTTTTATGGTAATTTCTGCCAACACTTGTTCCATAGCAGCTTGAGCACGATGCAGAATCAACTCAAGAACAGATTGGATGCTGGCTCCAACCGGACAATTGGGATTGGGATGTTCATGAAATTGAAAGAGTTGACCTTCCTCAACTACTTCCACCGCTTTGTATATATCAAGCAAGGTGATTTCGTCTAGGTCTTTTAAAAGATATGCTCCGCCTGTTCCAGGGCGAACATTTACCAATCCTGCTTTTTTCAGCTTTCCAATGACTCTGCGAATAATGACTGGATGAGTGTTGACACTTCCGGAGATCCATTCCGAAGTACAATGAGCATTTTTTTCTATGGATAACAGAGACAAAATGTGAACAGCTACGGTAAAACGGCTACTGATTTTCATAAGTTCACCCTCTTTTGTTGTAATCATTATAGTTACAACAAGTCAGGAAAGTCAAGCGCTACATTTTCCTTTGCCTTATTTTTTCTATTACGAATGATTCATATAAAAACAAATGAAAATTTCGTGATAATATAAAAGAAAACCTACTAGGAGTCAGAAGAATAAGGGGAGCTAGCGAAAAAATGAAATGGATACGGATCGGTGTACAAGTTGGTATCTTGATTCTTCTCAATGAGCTGGGGAAAATGATTAGCCATTGGTTACATTTACCTATTCCAGGTAGTATTATAGGTTTTTTTCTTTTATTTTTTTGTCTAAAAAGGAAGTGGATTTCTATAAGTTGGGTAGAAGCAGGGGCAAGCTTTTTGCTAGGTGAAATGCTTCTTTTCTTTATTCCCCCTGTTGTAGGAATTATTCAGTTTAAAGAAGTGATCCTGTCTAGCGGAATTCATCTATTGTTAGTCATTGTGATCGGAACTGTCGTCATTATGGTTGCTACTGCCTGGTTAGTGGAAAAAGTGTATCGGCTCAGAAGGGAGGAAACAACTGAATGAAAGTCTGGATCAGTCTAATTATGACGATTATGATTTACCTATTGTTCAAAAATATTTATCGCAAGTGGAAGGTCATAGTTTTAATCCCGGTATTTATATGTCCATTGTTTTTTATTTTTCTCCTTATAATCATGGACTTTCCTTATGAACAATATCATCAGGGAACGAAATGGCTTACCTATCTATTACAGCCTGCTACGGTAGCCTTTGCAGTTCCCATGTATAAACATTGGCATTTACTGAAGAAAAATATGGTGGAGATTCTAAGTGGGGTCCTATTTGGTGTTACATTTTCTGTTTTTGTTACGATGTTTTTTTCCTTGCTCTTTGGCTTTTCCAGTTTCATTACTCATAGCTTAGTCCCACGATCCATCACGACACCCATTGCCGTGACGATTACTGAAAAGATTGGTGGAAATGCAAGTTTGACTGCTGCTTTTGTTATTTTGACAGGAATTACAGGTTTGATGCTTGGCCAGTTTTTGATTCGACTGTTGCGTCTAAAAACGCCTCTCGCCAAAGGAATGATGTTTGGAGTAGGAGCACATGGGATCGGAACATCAAAAGCTTTCGAAATAGGGGAAATAGAAGGGACTTTTTCCAGCCTGGCGATGATTCTGGCAGCTATTTTTGGTGTATTCTTTATCCCTTTGCTCGCACCTTTGGTTGAGAAATTCTTTGCACTTTGGATTTGACCACTCCCCATGCGTAAACGCAGGGGATTCTTGGGTAATCCCGTCCACTGACAGGAAGTTGACCAAGCTAACCCCGTGGGCCCCACGGTTAAACAGTTTGAGTTGCTACGTCACAGGCTAGACCTACTGCTTGGTTTTCGCTTTTCAGTCTAGCCAGTCCATACACATAGCATTTTACGTGCAAGGTGATTGGCTTGCACAACCCTATATGCTATCCACTTGTCAAGGAGCAACTAAATGTAGTTTAACAGTGGAACATTTGTTTGTAAATACTTTTCTGAAAACATGCCGGACTTGGCACAAGGGCTAATGCCCTCCCTCGTCCGACGCTCGCTCTCATCCCCATAGCTGAAGCTAGGGGTTTTCTCGCTCGCTTTTTATAAAAAATATGAACCCGTATCACTCTGATGGCGATACGGGCTATTTTTTGGGATTTCCGAAGGCCGGCATTCCGCCATATGTATGTTTGAAGGGAATTAATGATGTAAATGAAACGGTATGGTTGAAACAACCACGTCTTTTCGAAAAATCAGGAGAGCTTTTAGTAACAATGCTGTTTGGTTGTGTAAAAATGTATGCCACCATTTCTTGATGATGAATTGAGGGACAAGTACGGTGATGAATTCACCTTCTTCTTTTTCTTTTTCAAGCGAATCAATATACTTCAAAAGCGGCGAGATTAAAGTTCGGTAAGGAGAACGCAAAATAATCAGTGGTACACCTGGGTTCCATTCCTCCCATTTTTCTCGCATTTGTCCTGCATGGTCATCATCAAAATCAACGGTTACAACCACAATATCATCCGAAATGCCTTTGGCATAGGAGATTGATTGCGATACAACTTTGGTAATGCCAGATATGGGAATGATTACTTTCGTCTTCACTTTTTTGGGCTGGGTATAGTGAACCAATCGCAACTCTTTGGCAATATCGTTGTAATGCTTTCGGATCGCAAAAAACAACCAAACAAGTAAAGGTATGGCCACCGTTACCATCCATGCTCCTTCAGTAAACTTGGAAATGACCGTAATTACCGTGACGATACCAGTAATCATTGTGCCAATTCCCGTAATGGCAATGCGGAACATGTTTTTCTTTTTTTCGTTCAAAAAGACTTTTACCATTCCCAACTGGGCGATGGTGAAGGAAAGAAAGACTCCAACTGCATAAAGAGGAATCAGGGAGTGTGTATCCCCTTTAAAACCGATAATTAAAAGGATAGAAAGCAGACTTAACAGAATGATTCCATTTGAATATACAAGACGATCTCCTCGCATGGCCAGATTTCGAGGAAGAAAACGGTCTTGAGCAATAATGGAAGTTAACTGTGGAAAACCGGCAAAACTGGTATTGGCTGCCAAAAACAAAATAAGCATGGTTGCAATTTGTATCAGATAGTAAAGTGGCCCACGTCCAAATATATGTTCTGCAATTTGTGATACAACCGTCTCATGTTCTTTTGGAGCGACACCAAAAGCCTGTGCCAGGAGTGTAATCCCAAAAAACATGATCCCCAGCAACAGAGACATCCAAATCATGGTGATCGCGGCGTTGCGTGGAGCCGGAGATCGGAAAGCCGGGACACCATTACTAATGGCTTCTACACCTGTCAAAGCGGAACAACCTGACGCAAACGCCCGAAGCAATAGTAATATGCCCACCCATGAACCCAAGTCATGAGCCTGGTTTCCGATCTGAGCTTGATAACCATGCCAGCCCTCTTTCCAGAGTTGGATCGATCCGAAGCCAATCATAATCAAGACCGAAAAGATGAAGAGATATGTAGGATAAGCGAATATGGTGGCTGATTCACGAATTCCTCGCAAGTTCAGCATCATCAGGATGACAATAAGAAAAACGGCCAGTGCTACTTTCCATGGAATCAGGCTTGGAAAGGCAGATACAAGCGCCGCTACACCCGAACTAATGCTAACTGCAACCGTCAAAATATAATCGATCATCAAGGCTGCTCCAGCAATTAAACTTAAAGGTACATTCAAGTTCTCCCTTGCAACAATATAAGCTCCCCCACCAGATGGGAACGTATAAACGATTTGACGGTATGAGAGGGTAACAACAAGCAATAATATCAGGATACTAACAGCAATCGGAATGGAATAGGAAAAAGCACTAGCCCCAATAATTGCCAGCACGAGTAATATTTCTTCTGTAGCGTATGCAACCGATGAAAGAGCATCTGAAGAGAAAATGGCTAGCGCTTTCCATTTCGGCAACTTTTCATGAGTTAACTGCCGGGTTCGCAGTGGCGAGCCGATTAATAAACGTTTGATCTGACCAAATCTCATAAATGAAATCGACCTTCCTCCAAAATGATTTTTTATCAAAAATAAATAACAAAATGCCATAAAGGTAGTATAACCCTTGCAGTGATAAACATGATACAAACTGGTTAAAACCAATTTCCACCTACAGAGAATCGCTAATGGATTTGGGGAATGATGCTAATGGAATTGATCCCAGCCTTTCTATTCTACGATAGGAAATTTTGCCTTGAACATAACATAATTCTGGATTTGATGATTTGCAATGGGAAGGAAATGTGGTGAAAGCGGATACAATTTTAATTTTCATTGTCTTTTATGTTAAATCGAAAGCGTACTAGAAAAATGAAGTTCTGTATGTTTTTAACTTGGGAGGCAACTTACAAAAAAACCCCAGCAGCCAAAAGCAACCAGGGATATCAAAAGTCAAACTTCATCTTTTGCTTCGAGTTCTTCAATTAAGTCCTCAAAATCAGCGATTAAATTATTTAGCGTATATGATTTTTCATGCTGAATTAACTCTAAGCGACCAGCTACTTGGTGGAGAATATGTTCTGCTCTTTTCAGATCCTGGATCGCCAACTCCAATTGATAATGTTTGTCCATATGTACCTCCCTGACAAATTGCCTATGAAAACAAATAGAAGAAGCTTTAGGATTTTTAAGATTATATCATTATAATGATGATGCAAACAAGTGGTAATCAGTAAAGAAAGAACAGATGACAAAACCAAAAAAGAGGTCTATCCTGAAAATATGGATACGTTACTCCCACGCTTCGGTATTGGTTCCTTTCTCCGTGACGACTTTTGTACCATCACAGTCACTCCGTAAGGAATCAATCCCTCTGCTATAGAAAACAGAACACCTTTTTCATCTCTCAGATGGTGTTACTCTGCAACACGGGGGTCTATCATGTTAATCAAATGGATTGTTTGCCAAGTTCCCGAGGAACAAAAAGCCGCTTTTACCGAAGCTCAAACGATATGGAGTGCGCTTGCAGATGTAGATGGTTTCTATGGACAATGGGGCGGATGGAATGTTCTCCAATCTACAGAAGCCTGTATCCTTGGTTTATGGAGGGATTTGTCCTCCTATGAATCCTTTATGTCCAACGTCCATGACACTCTATTTCTTGGAAGCAACCAGGCGAAAACTTATCAAAGCATTTCGATAACCTTATCCAAACAGATTCTATCCATTCCGGGAGAAGAAAAGTCCATTCATCAAGCCTTGTCTGGGCGATGGCTACACATGGCTGATTGTCTGGTTAAGCCTGAAAGGGTAACATCCTTTATGACAGCCCAACTAACCGTTTGGAATCCAGCCATGCATCAAGCTGAAGGGATGTTGGCAGGAGCCATGGGACAAGCCATAGATATACCGAACCGATATCAGGTTTTTAGCCTATGGAGAGATGAACAAGCCCATCAAGTCTATGCAGAAAATGTCACCCAACTTCGGGAACAAGTTGGAACAGATCTGGTTACCATCTCAATTTCTGGTTGTTTGGTACAACAAGAAGAAAAGTGGTTGGTTTTACCCAATATTTAATCTCTCAATGAACTGCAATCTATGTCGAATAAGCATTCTGGATGGGATGAATGATGGCAGAAAATATAAGATATTTGTTAATCTTGGATGTAGAATCGACCTGTTACGAAAACGGACAAGAACCCAAACATTTCTTTTCCGAAATCATTGAAGTTGGAGCAGTCGTTTTTGATGTAGAAGAGAGAAAAATCGTGGAGGAGTATCAGTGTTTTGTAAAACCCGTTTTGTTTCCACAATTAAGCGATTTTTGTAAAAAGCTGACCACGATTTCCCAAGATCAGGTAGACCAAGGACTCTCTCTATTTGAAGCTGTTCGAGAATTAAGTCATTTATCTCTTAAATATCAAGCTCTATTTTGTTCATGGGGTTATTATGATCGAAGACAGTTTCATTCCGTTTGCTCCAGATTGAAAGTACCCTATCCCTTTTCGGATCAACATATCAGTTTAAAACATGCACATCGTGATTTTTACCATTTGAAAAGAAAAATGGGAATGAAGGCAGCTCTAAAATATCATGGGTTATCTTTAGACGGAACCCATCACCGAGGGATTGACGATGCCAGAAATATAGCAAAGATTGTGAATCAGATGTTGAGTGATGGATGGAGGATCTAGCTTACATGCACCGAGTTGTTCTCGACCTGTTAAAAACATCCTCTATAATTAGAAAGAGGTAGACTGTATTGAATAACGTGATTGAATATTATACTTTTTTTGGAGAAAAAGAATGGTCTCGTCTTGAACGTGAACCCATTGAATTTCAAGTGAATTGGCATTATATAATGAAATTACTTCCAAAAACAGGTGAAATCCTTGATAATGGAGCTGGTCCTGGAAAATATTCGATGGAGTTGGCACGACTTGGATATTATATAACACTTACTGATCTTACACCCAAGTTGGTGGAAATTGCTAGAGAAAAAGCAAAAGAATTAAATCTAGTTCATCAATTTCGGGGCTTTCATGTATTAAATGCAACAAATCTAGCCGGATTAGAAGATGAACAATTTGATGCCTGTTTAATGATGGGACCATTATATCATCTACAATCGGAACATGTTCGGATCGCGGCCGTTAAAGAATTGCACCGTGTGACCAAAAGAGGCGGTGTGGTTTTTGTTGCCTTTCGATCAAGAATCAACCATGTGCTCTTATCACTCCTGTTTCCTGAACATTGGAAACCCAATGATAACATGGATGAGATCAACGAGTTTCTGGAAACAGGTATTTTTAACCATAGCGATCAAGGGCGTTTTACTGGAGCTTATTTTTTTAAAATAGAGGAAATCAAGCCATTTATGGAAGCTCACGGATTTAAAAGCCTCCATCTAATTGGATCAACGAATATCGGTGCCACTTTCAAACAGGAACACCTGGATTATTGGCGAAAACGTGGTGAATTATCCAAAGTGATGGATTTGCTGAAGAAAACAGCAGCTGATCCATATGTTCTTGGGATGTCATCACATTTGCTCTATATTGGTCAAAAAGTCGTTCCTTAGTCAATAAAAGAAATTAAACCTTATATATAAAATAACCGCCGAGTTGCTTCCCGGCGGTATTTTTATCCTAATAGCATGGCTTCAATTTCTTCCCTAAGCTCAAGAAAATCCTTATTCCCTCGTTGGTCCCAGCGATGCTCGCGAGGGAATGGAACATGAAATTCCTTTTTTACTTTCATAGGACCAGGAGTAAGGACATAGATCCGGTCTGAAAGCAGAATGGCTTCTTCCACACTGTGAGTGATGAACAAGACTGTCCGTTTTTCTTCTTCCAATATTGATAATAACCAGCGTTGCATTTCACTACGGGTTAGAGCATCCAAAGCACCAAAAGGCTCGTCAAGACAGAGTAGTTTTTTCTTACTTGCCAAGGTGCGGGCAAATGCCACTCTTTGTTGCATCCCTCCTGAGAGTTGATGCGGAAAGTGATTGGCATAGGAGCTGAGTCCGATCCGTTCTAAAAGCTGTTTGATTTGTTTGGGGTCGATTTGTCCTTCCAGTTCCTGACTTAAACGAATGTTTTCTTCAACAGTTCGCCAAGGAAAAAGAGAAGAGGTTTGTGGCATGTACCCAATCAATCCTCTTTTTCCATTCACTCGTTCACCCTCTAGATAAATGGTACCTTCCTCTGGTTCATATAATCCACCGATCAAATAAAATAAGGTGCTTTTTCCACTCCCAGAAGGACCAATCAGGGAAACAAATTCCCCTTCATTGACATGAAATGTTAGATGTTGAATGATCTGTCTGGTTTGATATCGAAAAGAAAGTTGTTCGCAATATAACATCTTATTCTCCCTTCTTTATTTTCCATCGAATCAACCACTCTTCCAAAAGTTGAATCAAAAGAAAAAGGGAAAGGCTTAAAATGACGATGGTCCCGATTGCCACAAAGACGCGATCTGTTCTAAATGCGGATGCGGCCGTTTGCATCATGAGTCCCAAACCTGCTTGTGCCCCAAGCCATTCGGAAATAACAGCGCCCATGACACTATAGGTAGCAGCCACTTTACATCCAGAGAAAAAAGAAGGGAGGGCAGATGGCCATTCCAATTTGTAAAAGATCTCTAAACGGGATGCTCCGGCAATTTTCATATACCGGAGCAAAGTGGGATCGACTTGGCGAAAACCATCCAGAGTCGCAATGGTAATGGGGAAAAAGCATACCAGCACAACAATCAGAACCTTAGGTAGCGTACCAAATCCAAACCATAAAACCAACAGAGGTGCAAGGGCAATAATCGGGACATTTTGGGTTAGAACAATGATGGGATAAAAAGCATGCTCCATCATCGGAAAGAGGTGCAAAAATACCGCAACAATGACTCCAAATACAATGCCAATACATAAACCCAGCAAAGCAATCCAGATGGTTGCAGCAATATCTGCTTGCATCAGGGGAAGTTGCTGCCAAAAGGTTTTCCATATCTGTGTTGGAGCTGGCAATATCCATGTTTCGATCGCCAACAAACGTACGGCTCCTTCCCAGATCAACAGAAACAATGCTGATACCAGGAGGGGAGGGAATAGCTTTCTAATCATACTTCTTGGTCAACTCACTTATTGAAGTGCCATGAACGTGATGATAAATCTTTACTTGTGCCAAAACAGAATCACAACCCATTTTGACCATTTCGTCGTTGATTTGTTTGACGATCGCCAGTAGTTCTTCCAGCTCTCCTTCCATCGTGGTTTCAAGAGGGCCTACCCGGTAAGGAACGCCCGATTGATCGATAATCTCTATCGCACGGTCTACGTAAGGGATGACGCTTTCTCCATTAGGGGTCCGAGGAATGATTTGTATGCTAAGAAGGGTATTGGGCATTATTTTCCGCCTCCAGGCAAAAATTCGTTCGTAAATGCTTTTTCGGCTTCAAAGTTTCCTTCCAATAATTTGTGCTCTTTCATCCAGCGGGCATAATTTTCCCAAACCTCTTTTTTCTGATAGCCCCATTCTTTGGCTTCGGCTTGGTAGCGCGGACTTAACCATGCCTGGCTTTTCTTTACCAATTGGGGATCCAGATTCGGTACAGCATGAATCAGGATATCTGCCGCCTCGTTTGGATGTTCAATGGCATAACGATATCCTTTTGCTACAGCACGCATAAAGGCACGAACGGTTTCGGGATCCTGTTTGGCTTTATGTTCGCTGGTAATGATGACAGGCGTATAGTAATCCAGATCTTTCGAATAATCGGTGAGGTAAAGCATATTCAGTTTTTCGCCACGAAGTTCTGCTTCAATCCCTGTCCATCCGTAGTAAATCCAGGCAAAATCGATTCCTTTTTTGGTTGCTGTAAAGTAATCCATGTTGCCGATATTCGAGAATTTGACTTTTTTTACATCTCCATGATCTTTTTCCATTAAAGAGCCAATCACCTGTTGTTCAACAGGTGCGCCAAAAGCTCCATATGTTTTTCCTTCGAAATCTTTTGGCCGCTTGATATTTTTGGCTACAGGGGAAGCAAATCCGGAAGTATTATGCTGAATAATGGCAGCGATCGAGATAACAGGAATGTTTTGGGTACGAGCTTGCGTTACCATCTCTTGATAGCTGATACCAAAGTCTGCATTTTTCGAAGCAACCATCTGTTCTGCTGTCGTTTTTCCAGGTTGGATGATTTGAACATCCAGCCCTTCATTTTGGAAGTATTTTTTTTCTTTCGCTACATATAGGCCTGTATGATTCGTGTTTGGTGTCCAATCCAGTACAACCGTTACCTTCTTATGTTTTTCAGTGGTTTTCCCTTGTCCGGGAGAGCTACAGGCAGCTAGAACCATCAGACAAAAAACAAGAAAAAGACCAAACCATTTGCGCATAAATATCCTCCTTCTTCTACTCATACCAAAAAACGCCTTCTGATCCAGTCAGAAGGCGTTTCGCGCAAAAAACTCGCACAAACATTCTTCGTCCCTACGCCGGCATTACCCGGATCAGGTTCAAGGGTCTGTGTATAGGTACACACTCTCAGCCAGCCATTATCCAGCTCCCCTACATACTATATGATTTTGACTAGGTATTATTATAAATAAGTATATTAGTATTGTCTATTTAACAAAAATTTCCTTGGAGTCATTTCGTGCAATGATTGATTTTCTGGAAAATGAATTTACTTAACAGGGCGAAACTCATGAACCCAAACTTTCATTTGTGGAAGCCAGGGCATCTTGGGATGAAGTGATAAAATGTGGTCTTTATATGCGTCAACCGATGAAAAACCTTCTGATTGTGCATCTTGATCGGTGAGTTCTCCTAAAGATTGTTGATAAACATGGTATACCTCAAATCGATATCCTTGCAATTCCATAATCTCTCCAGGATCTGCATAGCGGCCATTTCTTCTGGTAGCTGTTTTATCACCTTTCAATACACGTTCAATATCTTCCGGATTGGTAATTAATCGATCAATGGTACATGTTTTTGGTGGCAAAGTAGCAGACATAGATATCTTCCTTTCTATATTTATTAAGCAGTCATGAAGTCCGATATTAAAACATGGAGACAAAAATAGTATAGGCAATCGGATTTATTTTCTCTTCAATTTCATGATTAAATTTTTTTGAGATCAAGCATCGCTCATGTTCTTGAAAAAACAATAAAAGGCAGATTTTGTGCTCGTTATAAAAAAGAGAATAGCTTTATTTTGAGTTATTTGATTTAATGGTTTTTGTATTGTATTTTTCAGGATCACGTAGCCAATTTTCCGCTGTTTATGCAAAGTTTTGCAGAGCTAGATGACAAACATGTTATAATCATTTGTTGATAACCTGATTTAACATTTCGAAAAAAACAAAGGGGTTATGTTTTCATGGCATGGCTAACCGTCTGGGAAGCATTTGAACGAATGAAACGTGAAGGAATTTCAAAAAGCATACATACCATCATCCAGTGGATCAAGGAAGGGAAACTGAAGGCAGAAAAATCATCCCATAAACAGGATGAATGGCGAATTGATTCCAATCATTTGGAGCAATGGATCCAGGAACATAAACCATCGGATATGGATATTGTAACAGAGCTAACCAAAGCTATAAAGACGATCCGTGAAGCATACGAGGAAGTTAAAAAAGAACGGGATCGTTTGCAAACGGAAAATGAATTATTACAAGAAACGAATAAACAATTACGAGCCGATAATGAACAGTTAAAAGAGAAGCTGGAGCGTCTAACGATTGAATTGAATCAAAGGGCACAAGAGCCAAAACACGAACCCCCGACAGATCCAAACCAGAAGTTGGATCACAAATCCATTTCCCTTCCAGCTATCGTAGAATCGGCTGAGGGGTTACCTGTCGAAATATTACAGGAAACAGAGCCCGAAGAAAAAATGGAATCGGTTCAGGAAGAATCAGCATCGGAGGGATTGACAAAAGAGCAGGTTGAAGAAATTTGGAGACGGGTAACGAAGGATACCATGGAAGATGAGGATGTGGTAACAAATTCCAAGAATCTATTATTCTCCACATTATTTAAGAATGATCATCCCCGCACTGTTATTGAGCGAACTGAGGAAGGGTATTATATCTGTCCTTTCCGATCCGGGCACGGGAAATATTTTGATCGTGTTGACAGGCTGATAGAAACTGCTATTCCATACCTCATTCGGCATGCAAAGATCCAGAAGATACGGGATGCGGAACGGAAAAAATACGGCTATTAATTAAAATTTGGCAAAAACTTCAAAAGGGGAGGAACTATGAAACAGACTTATACAATAGAGCAAAAGATTCGCTTGTTTTTTCGTATTTTGTTACCGATTCTCATTACACAGATCACCATGTTTGCTATGACTTTTTTTGATACCATGATGTCTGGAAATGTCAGTGCAAAAGATTTGGCTGGAGTTGCCGTAGGTGTGAGTTTGTGGACTCCTTTGTTTGCAGGTCTTAATGGAATTCTCCTCGCACTTACACCGATTGTTTCTCAACTGATTGGAGCGAATCGTCCGAAAGAGGTTCCCTATCAGGTGATGCAATCCCTATATTTAGCCTTTACGATTGCTTTGAGTGTAATTATTTGTGGTGCGTTTGTTGTAAATCCGATCTTAGACAGCATGGATTTGGAAAAAGATGTTCGAGATATCGCTCATCAGTTTTTAATAGCGATATCCTATGGCATCATTCCCTTGTTTTTATATAATGTGCTCCGGTGTTTTATCGATGCCTTAGGACAAACACGAGTCACCATGTACATTACGCTGCTTTCTTTGCCGATCAATGTCGTTCTTAACTACTTGCTTATTTTTGGAGCTTTTGGCTTTCCGCGTTTAGGAGGTGTTGGGGCAGGGTATGCTTCAGCGATTACTTACTGGTGTATTTTGTTTGTGATCTTATATGTAGTGCTACGGATGAAGCCATTTTCAGATTATCAAGTGTTTAAACGGTTTTATCGAATTTCTCTTGATACCTGGAAAGACCACCTGAAAATCGGTGTCCCCATTGGGTTTGCCATTTTCTTTGAAACCAGTATTTTCGCAGCAGTTACTTTACTGTTAAGTGAATTTAATACAGCAACGATTGCGGCACATCAGGCTGCGATGAATTTTGCGTCCTTCGTTTACATGATCCCCATGAGTATCTCGATGGCTCTTACTATCACAGTTGGGTTTGAAGTAGGAGCAAAAAGATATCAGGATGCCAGAAAATATAGCTATTTGGGGATTGGTATTGCCGTCATGATTGGGCTGATTTGTGCAGTGGGGCTCTATCTTTTCAATGAGCAAGTGGCTCGATTATATACAACGGATCAAACTGTACTGGAGCTAACCAAACAATTTCTCATTTATGCCATCTTTTTTCAATTATCCGATGCGATTGCTGCACCTGTCCAAGGAGCGTTGCGAGGATATAAGGATGTGAATGCACCCTTCATCATGGCCTTTATATCGTATTGGATCCTCGGCCTTCCTATTGGATATCTATTGGCGAAGTATACAACATTAGGGGCGTTTGGCTATTGGATCGGCTTGATATCGGGGCTTGCTTTTGGTGCTATTTTTCTATCTGGACGGTTGGTAAGGTTGCAGCGGCGGATACAGATAAAGGAACGAGAAGGAATGAAGGAACAGGCGAGTTAAGATTGATATGATCAAATGGATTTAGGATGAGACCAAGAGAATATCCAATCGTTTTTGAACCCCAACATCAGAATGATAGTTGGGGTTCTGCTACTTTTAACAGCTTTTCAGATTATACGGAGAAGGTAAAAAAACCTGTCCGATGTGCCTCAATACTTATGCTTGAAATTACGAATATGCTTGCATGTTAACATAAAAGATCCTAAAAGGCCCATTCTCTACGGAAGATCGTTATAGCCTGACCACTCAACACAACCCGATTCTCTTAAACTGCCATGCGTACATTTCCACCACGTTCAAATGCTTGGTATCCTACCAATTCATTTCGAACCAGAGCCGTTCTATTTTTGTAAAATTTGATTCATTAATGGTTTTGTTTCATTTTTGATCTTGAGATATTTCGTGAATAATTGTAATATACAAGTATAAAATCATATATATGAAATGAATTCACATATGTGAATTTGAGACTGTTGACAAACCCGGTTTTCCTTTTCCAGTTGAACGACTTCTTGCTCGTATTTAAGCAACGGGAGTGAAACGGAAAAGGAAAACCGGCATATAACAGAAACTTTGTCAACAAGCTGAAAGAATTCACATATGTGAATTGAAGGGGGTTCTATGTCTGTCAAATCTGCTGTTCGGGTGTTGGAAATCTTTGAGCTGTTACGGAATTATCCTCAAGGATTGACCATCAAAGAAATAGGAACCATGTTAAACTTTCCCCAAAGCAGTACATTCAATCTGGTCAAGACGCTTTATGAAAAAGGTTATCTTTCGAGGACAGAGTTAAAAAAATACAAACTGGGCCCCAAGCTGATTGACTTGGGAACCAGCTCGATGGAATCGATGGACTTGTGCAGGGATGCAAGAGTGCATTTGGAAAAATTGATGCAACAGGTAGAAGAAACCGTTTTTATGGCGATTCTGTCAGGAGATGAAATGGTTTATGTTGCCAAAATAGACAATAATCGTTCGATCAGAACAAGTGCTCAAATCGGTTCAAGAAGACCCATGTATTGTACAGGATTGGGAAAAGCAATTCTCGCTTTTTTGTCCAATGAAAAAAGAGAAGGGCTTTTAGCCAAAATGAAATTGGAACCGATTACAGAACATACGATTACGGATCGGAATGAACTTGAAAAACAGCTACGTTTATTTAAAGACCAAGGTTATGCCATTGACAATGAGGAAAATGAGGAAGGACTTTACTGTATTGCTGCTCCTGTTTTTGATGCTACAGGGGATGTCGTGGCAGCTGTCAGCGTAGCAGGTCCGAAAGATCGGATGAAGAAAAGGCATGAATTTATTGTTTTTCATGTCCTGAATACCACAAGGACGATCTCAAGAAATATGGGTTATTCTCAAACAGGCAAAGAAGGGGTTTAAACCAAATGGATGTAGTGACGGTAGGAGAAACGATGGTCATGTTTACTCCGCAAACGATGGGCCTGCTTAGATACGCAAAACAGTTCGTTTTAAGTTATGCAGGTGCCGAAACCAATGTAGCCATTGGATTATCCAGGCTGGGCCATCGGGTCGGTTGGATCAGTCAAGTAGGCCAGGATGAGTTTGGCGAATCGCTCCTCTCTTTTGTACGAGGGGAGGGGATCGATGTAAGTGAAGTGAAGAAACATCCCACTGCACCAACGGGTCTTATGTTTAAAGAGTATTTAAACAAGAAAGAGCTACGAATCTATTACTATCGCCATCAAAGTGCAGCAAGTATGATGAATAGGCAAAATATTAATAAGGATTATATTTCCCAAGCAAAATTTTTGCATATCACGGGTATTACACCCGCTCTTAGCGAAAGTTGCCGTGAAATGGTTTTTGAGGCGATTCAAATTGCAAAACACCATGGAGTAAAAGTCGTATTTGATCCTAATTATCGAGCAAAGTTATGGGATACCGATACTGCAAAGCCGATATTATTGGACATTGCTGCACAGTCGGATATTATCCTCCCGGGGTTGGATGAAGGCACATTGTTAGTGGAAAAAGACAAGCCGGAAGAAATTGCGGATGCCCTTTTGGATTTGGGAGCCAAACTGGTGGTCGTGAAATTGGGGCCTCGTGGCGCTTATTACCAGTCAGCTGAAGAGTCTGGTTATGTGTCCGGTTTTCCAGTTGATGAGGTCGTTGACCCGGTTGGAGCAGGTGATGCATTTGCTGCAGGTTTTTTATCTGGAATGCTGGAAGGGATTTCAATAGAATCAGCTGTTCAGCGAGCCAATGCAGTCGCAGCTATGGTAGTGATGGTAAAAGGAGATTATGAAGGGTTACCGGAAAGAGAAACACTTATGCGATTTATGAATCAGTCAAGCCAAGATGTTCATCGATAAGGAGGAGCATTATGGGAATCGAAAAAATCAGGGATTACGGAATCATTGCGATCATTCGCGGGCATCATCCCCAGTCCATCCCTCTTATAGTGGAAGCCTTGAAAAAAGGGGGTATCCGAACAGTTGAAATTACCATGGATACCCCAAAAGTCTGTTCAGTGATTGAACAAGTCGTCGATGAGTTTGGGGATGAAATGCTGATCGGTGCGGGAACCGTTTTGGATCGTGAATCTGCACGTCTGGCAATCTTGGCGGGAGCCAAATTCATTTTTTCTCCATCATTGGATATTGAAACCATCCGTATGACCAAGCGCTATGGAGCAGTTAGTATCCCCGGGGCCTTTACACCGACAGAGATCCTTGCTGCTTATGAACATGGCGCTGATGCTGTAAAAGTATTTCCTGCTAATATATTGGGACCTGCTTACATCAAGTCTGTACGAGATCCGTTGCCTCAGATTCCGATTATTCCAACAGGCGGAGTCTCTTTGGAAAATGTTGGGGATTATTTTAAAAATGGTGCTTTTGCAGTCGGACTCGGGGGAGCACTGGTACACAAAACCAATCATGTAGATGAAGAATATTTACAAATAATCACCCAGAAAGCGACCCGTTTTGTAGAAGAAGTGAAAAAGGCCAGACAATAAAAGAGAGGAGAGATTTGCAAAATGAAGATTATTGGCTATGAGACATTTAAAGTGCCACCGCGTTGGTTATTTTTGAAAATTGAAACAGATGAAGGGGTTATTGGTTGGGGAGAACCCATTATTGAGGGACGTGCTGATACGGTTCAGGCTGCCGTTCAGGAATTGATGACTTATTTAATCGGAAAAGATCCGTTACGTATTGAAGATCATTGGGCGGTGATGTACAGAGGTGGATTTTATCGTGGCGGACCGATATTAATGAGTGCGATCTCAGGCATTGATCAGGCCCTGTGGGATATTAAAGGAAAATATTATCAAGCCCCTGTTTATCAGTTGCTGGGCGGAGCTTGCCGGGATTCAATTCGGGTTTATTCATGGATTGGCGGAGACCGTCCGAGTGATGTTGCAAAAGCGGCTCAGGATGCAGTGGAAAGAGGCTTTACGGCAATTAAAATGAATGCAACAGAAGAACTGCAGTTTATTGATTCCTATGCAAAAGTCGAGCAAGTGGTGGAGCGAGTTGCAAGCATTCGACAAGCTGTAGGCAATCATATTGGCATTGGCATTGATTTCCATGGTCGGGTACATAAACCCATGGCCAAAGTGCTGGCTAAAGAGTTGGAACCTTATCATCCCATGTTTATAGAAGAGCCTGTCTTGCCCGAGAATAATGAAGCACTGCGCGATATTGCCAATCTTACTTCCATTCCGATTGCCACAGGAGAGAGAATGTTTTCGCGATGGGATTTCAAAAAGTTGTTAGCGGATGGCTATGTTGACATTATTCAGCCCGATCTCTCTCATGCAGGAGGAATTACCGAGTGCAAAAAGATTGCATCCATGGCTGAAGCGTATGATGTGGCTTTAGCACCTCATTGCCCTCTCGGTCCGATCGCCTTGGCTGCTTGTTTACAGGTGGATGCAACTGCGTACAATGCCTTTATCCAGGAACAAAGCTTGGGTATTCACTACAACAAGGGAAGCGATCTACTCGATTATCTTGTAGATCCAAAAGTATTCCAGTATGAGAATGGATATGTACAAATTCCGCAAGGCCATGGCTTGGGAATTGAGATTAACGAAGATCATGTGAGAAAAATGGCAGCAGTTGGACATAATTGGAAAAACCCCGTTTGGCGCCATAAAGATGGTAGTGTGGCTGAGTGGTAAAAAAATGAGAAGAAATTACAGATGAACTGGCGTAGTAATTGGATGAATACCAGCGAAGCTGTCGCCAGGGGTAAAGTAAATTGCATAAAATGCAATCAATGAAACCAGCTATATAAGTAAGCTGGTTTCATTGATTGAAGAGGTCGGGACTTAGGTTAATATGCCGGACCCCACATTTCCGTTTAGGGATCCGCCGGATTTGTACCGTCATCAGTTTACCTTAGAAATGGTTAAGTGTTTCTTAGCCGAAATTATTAAAACTCACGCCACCAAACTCCAGCCCACTCTGGCAATTGAACCAGTCCTTGTTCAGCAACTTTATCTGCTAGCTCATTGCCAAAGAAAAATCTAGTTAATTCTTCAGCTTCCGCTAGATTTTCAAAGGTATAGTCTGTTCTAATGATTGTATTGGAAAAGCCATAACCATTTTCTAGCAATGAGTAATAGCTTTTCAGAAAATCGGGAGGGTTAGGGAGCACGGTTCCTGTACCCATTGTTTCAAAAATAATCACGCTACCCCCGGGTCTTAGAACGCGTTTTATTTCTTCCATAATCTGATGAATATTTTGTTTCCAGTTTGGTACATTTGAACTACCTAAGTAGCAAATACTCCAGCCCGAAACAATCAAATCTGCACTGTTATCTTCTACAGGGAGTTGTCGATGGTCGGCTACTTGAGTTCTCCAATTATTAAGCCCTTTTTCCTTGAGTTTGCTGGCTGTAACATCTAACATAGCTTGTGAAATATCAAAAGCAAGTATTGATTTTGCTTTTGGGGCCAATAGACATGTCAGTCTTCCCGTCCCTGCTCCCATATCAATAATATCTAGTCCTTCAAATGGTTTAATTTTTTCCAAGGTTTGATAAACACTTTTCTGCCTTGAAATCAAAATGTCATATTGTTCAGCTTTCTTAGTATAAATGGCTGTGTGATCTGGCATAAGATTACCTCTCAAGCAATTTTTTTCAATAATAAGAGTAACAGTTGTCCTAACGTTAAGGTCAATACACTTTTTACATTTAGTGTGTTTAGATTTGGAGAACCACTCGAATACCAACTAAACTGGCATTTACCTGATCTTCTAGTTGCTTTGTTTCGTTGCCAAAGAGACTGGATTGATTCAAACAGACACTGGAATTCCTCTATTTCATACTGATTATAAAAGATGAAGAGATCCTCGATAGCATCTACATAAAACAACACGTTGGACAACCTCTGTTTGTACTGGAGCATTAATCCTGGGCGCATCAGGTTTGCTATAGGGGTTGAAAACTGTAACTCATTGGGCTATTTGTTACCTTTTTTATATCATCCTGGCTCGGCTCTTTTTGACAAGGAGGAGAGTTTTTATGTTTCATAGACGGTTAAAGCAAAAAGAAATGGACTACATTTTAAAAAATATTGAAAAGGAAAAACAACTTCTTTTCTATACCTATCTTACCGTAAGACAGAAGAAAACCATCCATTATGGACAATTTTCAGATGATGGTGAACTATTAGGGGTTATAGCCTATTTAAAGGGATTACCGTTTCATGCTTTTTCCTACTACTTTATTAAGGAAAATGTTAAAATCCGTCCTTTGCTGTCCTATATCAAGGACGATTTAAGTATTCCAGATGATTCTATTGGAAGTACCCTCATTCATGAATGGGAGAAAACCTTTTTCTCATCTCAAATTGAACTTATTCATCCCATGAAAGAAATGTTACTGATGAAACATGTAGATCTCACTTGCCTTCCTCCAGCAGATGACAGAGTAATTAGGTTAGATCCCACACATTTTCGTTTGATTAAATTGAGAATGACTGAGTTTAAAGCCATGGCTTTTTCTGAAGAAGAACTCAATTTACCTTTCTATGGAGTTGTTCAAAATGAAGATCTGATTGCTGTTGGGGGATATCATGTCTTTGATCATGATTATGTAGAAGTTGGAAATATAGGGACAGTCGAACATATGAGGAGAAAAGGATGGGGGAAAAGAATTTCTGCAGAGCTTACACGTAAGGGAAGGGAAATCTCCGAAGATGTGTATTTATATGTGTTTAGCGATAATACACCAGCAATTCGGTTGTATGAATCTTTAGGATATCAAGTGATTTCCAAGCCTCTTTTGACTGAGTTTTATATCTGATCAATTTCAGATTTAGTGGATTTTTCATGACGGAGTGGCCAGTATTCCGCCCTTCAATCGTATAGCTGATTATGGTTGGTCACACCGAGTTCTGATGGTTGAAATGCACACGCAACATATAAAACGGACATTTGAGTGGAGAATTTTCGAGACGGTTTTGCAGTAGACGCCTGCAATCGAAAAATTGATGAATTGACTGTCAAGACACTACTTTATTACAGAAGACCTGCCTGATCTCTATCGTATGGCAGATTGCTTTCAACAAGCGCCAAATGTCTGTTTCGTTGATATGACCATAAGCCTATACTTTCCCAGCCTGATCGATCTACCACAAACAGCAGCTTATCGATCCACATGAAGAATTTATGATGTTGAATATAGAAACACTGAGAACGATTGATGAAGGCTATTTTTGTGGATAAAAAATCTATCAAGATGTTTTTGAATGGGGTAAATCAGAGTTAGTTATGATAAAAAAGATGTATAGGAGGAAAGGTAAGGTATTGTTCAAGAACATACATTCTAATATGGGATACGGAGATGGAGATATCAGAGTAGATCTTCGGCTCTCTAAAAATCAATATGCATTAGGCGAAACCCTTTGTGGAGAGATTGAAGTGATTGCTGGAAGTGTAAAACAGTATATTAATCAGATTTATGTGAGGTGCTATGTTTCCTTTGTCATTGATAATCACGAACAGACTCAGCTGGTATACTCATACCCTATTAGAATCCAATCGGGTCTAGATGTGAATGAACGGAAGTGTTATGCGTTTACCTTTGGAATTCGTGAAGATCTATTAGTATCTTCTCACACCACAACTTATTATTTCGAGACCAAATCGAATAAAAGGTCTGAGAGTTTGTCTAATCGTGAGTATTTTGAAATTGTTCCTCCATCGTATTTACAGCAACTGATTGATTCATTTCAACAATTAGGATTTCAAGAGAAATATGGATCTCGTAGATTTAATGGTCACTATCAGGAATTTGTATTTGCTCCTGCCTCTTTCTTGAGAGGAAAGGTGGAAGAAGTTAAATTTGTAGCGGAGCTCAGTAGAGAAGGAATTTTATTGAATTTGAAACTAGATGCCTACTGGTTCTGGAGAGAACATGAATTAAAGAGACAAGTTTGGTTCTCTCATGAATTATTAGATCGACCGTCCGAATTAGAGGACTTTGTTGAGTTTGTTCTTCAAGACATGCTACGAAATCCGCATTTTCCTCATATAGATTTTCATCCTGAGTATCATCATTACTTCAGCTTCGTATACAGTATGTCTGATCTATCTAGGGCCATTGGTAGTTTTGTGGCAAGGGTTTTTTGAAAAGCAGTAGTTGAATAGAGAGAATAAAGACCAAGATTCCTTTCTGTGAATAGAGATCTTGGTCTTTATTTGCCACTTTCGCAAGCGACTGTTCATTGGGGAAATTCAACATCTGCTACTAAAAACATAGAAAAATATCCCTATGTCTAGAAGATTCCTGTATCAACGTGTCCGATTTCGTACTTCCAGGGAAGATACTACTTTCGTTTGATATAACACTCCACAGGCGTAAATTCCCGGCTAGCCACCGGTACATATACATGATTTTGTTATGTGATCATCATGTATGGATTTTAGACTTGGTTTTCGTCTTAGGATATTAATTTCTATGCTTTGTAGCAGTTTCCCTCCTTTTAAACTTATCTATTTTTTACTATATTTCTAGAGGCTGTTAATTACCTCCTTGTCTTTAAGAATGGCTATAACACACTCTCTTTCAGCTATGACAAACCCATTATTTGTTTCTTGAAAAGCGATATCCTTATGAAATTCATTTAATTTGTTTTTTAGTAATTGTAAAGGAGGCATTTTCTGAACATATATGTTAAGATGACGAATGATATAACTTTGAGCGTCCAGATGCATTTCAACCCTAATAATATCCTTATTTGTCCGTTCGACCTCACGTATACTGAATATCTTCTTTTCCTCATCAAATTTAAAACCAAAACCAAATAACCCCGCTAAGGTTGTATAACCAGGATTTCCTTCTTTAAATATATCTACTAACTCGATCATAAGTTCATCCAATGAACTTTCTGTAAACTTTCTCTTAAGCAAATCAGGTGAATCATCCCATTCCTCCATCCAACTTAAGTCATTATTATCACTATCATCTATAACACCAGGGATCCAGGGCTTTTTATAAAGAAACTTCCTGTTCATCACCATCACCTTTCTTTTCTAAAGCAATTATGTAAATACACACTGTTTTTCATGATACTAACAATTATGAAAAAAGGCCACTAAGGGGCAGTCTAAAGGGGGTCTGCCCCTTTCCTATCAGCAACCTACTTCATATAAATAAAACGTTCCCCAACAGCTAACATGTGGAACTTCTGTTTTCGATAATGTTGAAACAAATAGTCAACAAAGTAAGCGGGATTATCACGATTGTTTGGGAACAGATCATAATGGTTTGGGATAATGAGATCAGCTCCGATGGCTACCCCAAAATCGGCAGCTTCGCGGAAATTCATATTCCCGACAATGCCTCTTGCGGTTCGGAAATAATCAGCCCCATTGATTGGGAGAAAAGCGATATCTGGCTGGAAAGCACGCACACGTTCAACCAATTCATCTGTGACGACAGTATCTCCACTGTGATAGAGTTTAACACCATTACATTCGATGAAGAACCCGAGATAAAAATGGTTTCCTTCTTCATCTTTTTCATAGATGGTATGAGAGCTGGCGATTGGAGTAATTTTAAATGAATGGATGTGAAAGCTCTCACCATCTTTGCAAGCAACCAATTTCTCTCTTTCCACGATATCTTCTACCAGATAAAGATGAGACGCTGGTACGGCTAAAGTGGTTTCAGGTGAGACTTTTTGAATACCTCGTATGGTACTTAAATCAAGATGATCATCATGGAAGTGGGTGACCAGGATGCCTGCTGCACCTTTGAGACCTTCTGGATCAATGGGCGGTTCGTATTCACGCACAAATTCGGTGCCAGGATGGTTCTCTTCGATGGAATGGGTAAGGTAAGGGTCAATGACAATAAAACCACCTTCTTTTTTTCCTTTGATCACTGTGCCAACTTGCCCGATATTCCAAATGGCAACGCTTCCATAAGGGAGTTCTGTTTTTGCAAACTCTTCGGTTAGTTCCCGACCTGCTTTATAAATCTTATCCAACTGGTTCACCTCTTTTCTGGGAGTCACTTCAAAAGTCCCTGGAGTTACAGATCGATTCAACATCCGCTCCGTTTTTCCGACTCGTTCCGACTGCGCCCTGCAAGGAAGTATCTCAGGGCCTCTCCGCTGGGCAGGGCTCGTAAGTCACTCGCTTGGAAAAACTCCGCTTATTTTTATATGTGGTTTCGAATAAATATAAGTTTTGAAACAGCTGATAGTAGAAACTATGGCAGGCTGTTATAAAGACGCGCTGTGACTCCACCGTCCAGTACAAGCTGTCCGCCTGTCATCATTTCAGATTCATCTGAAGCGAGATATACAGCCAGGTAACCGACATCTTCCGGAGTGCCAATGCGACCTAAAGCATGGATCTCATTGACCCCTTGTCTTACCCAAGCTTCTTGTTTAGAGAACCAATTTTGCAAGTGGGGGGTGTCTGTAAAACCTGGACAAATGGCATTAACACGAATTCCATATTTTCCAAGGCTTAATGCCATACTTTTGGTCATCCCAATTACACCTGCCTTGGCGGCAGCATAAATCTCCGTATCTGGTAATGTGGCAATGGCATGGTTAGAAGAAATGTTAATAATGGAACCTCGTATACCTCCTTTAATCATCTCACTGGCCACATATTTGCTGCAGAAGAATACTCCGCGCAAATCTATGTTCATAACAAATTCCCAATCTTCCACCGTTGCGTCCAGCAAGGTTTTAAATAGAGTGACACCTGCATTGTTTACCAGGATATCAATTCGGCCATAGCGCTTGACGACTTGCTGTACCATGTTTTGAATGCTATCAATTTTACTAACATCTGTTTGGATAAACCAGGCTTGTCCCCCTGATTCGGCAATCTCTTTTTCAGTTGCTGTTCCTTCATCTTCTCCCAATGTTGCAATGATGACAGTTGCCCCTTCCTGAGCAAATACCTTAGCAATTCCACGCCCAATCCCTTTGCCGGCACCCGTTACAATCGCGATTTTATTTTTTAATCTCATCAATGTTCCTCCTAGAGAAAATCTTGTTTTAAAAAAAGATTTATTCAAATACTGTGATGATTAATTAGTTATTGCTAATAACTAATATAACATAGAAAAATAGAATGTATAGTCTTTTTGATTCATCATTTAAACTTGACCAAAAAGATAAAATATATCTAATTTCGTAGATAAAGTATGACTTTTTTGAAAGCGCTACTTTCATCTGATAGAATAAAAGTATGCCAGTTACAATCGTTTATATGGAAAATTGATTTAGGTGATTGAAATATGCAATCGAAAAAGATGAATATTGAGCTAATGAGGCGATTTAATACCGTTTCGGTTTTGAAAGCCATCCATCGATATGGTCCGATTGCTCGTGCAGATATTGGCAATTTACTCAATCTTTCTCGTCCATCGGTTTCTGAAATTGTTTCAAATCTGATCCAAGAAGGTTGGGTGAGGGAGAGAGAAGCAGAGAAGGGCGGTCGGGGAAGACGACCTATTCCTCTTGAGATAAATCCATATGGGAAGTATGTGATCGGCGTTCAATTAGGGGCTTTTCAGGTGATTGTGGTTATCTGCAATTTGCGTGCGGAAATCCTGGCTGAGCGCTGTTTTCCTGTTTTACAGGAACAAGAACCTGAACAAATCCTATCCATGACATGTCAATTGATCCATCAAATGATTGAGCAGTTGTCGTTATCGAAAGAACAATTGTTGGGCATTGGTGTCGCGATGCATGGAATTGTCGATGCCAAAACAGGCGTTTCGATTTTTGCTCCGAACTTGGGGTGGAGAAACGTTCCGATTAGAGATTATATCCAGCATCATACAGGAATGCTTACGATCGTGGAAACAGACTGCAATAGTTCAGCATTGGGTGAAATGTGGTTTGGTCTGGGACAAGGCCTGTCACATTTTATCACTGTACTTGCAGATTATGGAATCGGTTCCGGGATTGTGTTTGATGGCAAGATTTATAGAGGGATTCATCATACAGAAGGACAGATTGGACATATCACAGTGGATGAGGATGGACCGCGCTGCGCTTGTGGGAATTATGGTTGTCTTGAAGCAGTAGCATCTGAAACGGCCATTGTACGTCAAGTGAAAAAACGGTTGCGAATGGGCGAGGACAGTTTACTGCTGGAATTGGTCGAAGATGTGAATCAATTAACCATTCAGCAGATTTATCAAGCTGCAATCCTGGGAGATGATTTGGTAAGAGATATTTTACTCCAGGCTGGACGATACCTGGGGATTGGATTTACGACTTTGATCAATTTGTTTAATCCGCCATTATTGATATTGGGTGGCGGACTTGCACAAGTAGCAGATCTGATCTTGCCTTCAATTCGAGAAATGATTCAAAAGCGAGCATTAGGAGAAGAAGCCAAAAAAACACCTGTGGTTCCTTCCAGGTTTCGCAGCAAGCTTTATCCGATCGGTGCAGCCACTTTGATTATTGCCCGCGCAATAGAAGGAACTTTGGAATCAGGTTATACAGAAATGGACTCAACATAAGAAAAAACCAGAAGCCAGGGACTGCTGTGTTAAAGTAGTCCCTTTGAATTTGAAGGAGACTGTTGACAAACCCGGTTTTCCTTTTCCAGTTGAACGACTTCTTGCTCGTATTTAAGCAACGGGAGTGAAACGGAAAAGGGAAACCGGCATATAACAGAAACTTTGTCAACAAGCTGATCAAGTTTCCATATGTCCGTATTATTAATTTGAAAAATACCAAAACCCATTGTTTATTTACTATTTTTTATTTAATATATTAATTAGTTAACATGATGTTCACATAATTTTGTCAGTAAATAGTAAGGAGGGATAATTAAATATAAGAATCGCCTTTTTCATTATTTTCATATTGCCTGTTGCTATTCTGATTACTCGACTAAATTGCAGAAATGCGTAAGCGGTTTCATGGATGACTGGTACCTAAGCAGTTGTGAACATTTGCCTTTTGTTTTGAAATCTTATTTTACAGAGGGGATATACACATGAAAAAGGTTTTATCCTTATTACTTACTGGAGTTTTGTTAGCTGCTGCTGGTTGCTCAAATAGTGGGAATTCTGATTCCAAGACCATTGGAGTTGCGATCTACAAATTTGATGACACATTCATGACCGGTGTACGAAACGCCATTCAGGAAGCGGCAAAAGGAAAGGTAAAGGTAGATATTGTAGACAGTCAGAACGATCAGCCAACACAAAATGATAAAGTGAACCTGTTTATCTCAAAGAGAGTCAGTGCCCTTGCAATTAATCCGGTCGATCGTACGGCTGCTGGAGTGATTATTGATAAGGCAAAACAAGCCAATGTTCCTGTCGTTTTCTTTAACCGTGAGCCATTGAAAGAAGATATGCAAAAATGGGACAAAGTTTATTATGTAGGAGCAAAAGCAGAAGAGTCCGGAACCCTTTCGGGAGAAATCATTGCAGACTATTTCAAATCTCATCCAGAAGCAGACAAAAATAAAGATGGGGTATTACAGTATGTCATGTTAAAAGGGGAACCCGGACACCAAGATGCTGAGCTGCGTACGAAGTATTCGATTATGGCTGTTGAGAAAGCAGGAATCAAGGTCCAAAAACTTGCTGAGGATACGGCGATGTGGGATCGTGTAAAAGGACAGGAAAAAATGGCAGCGTTTTTATCAGCACATGGAGATAAAATCGAAGCCGTTTTTGCCAATAACGATGATATGGCACTTGGAGCGATCGAAGCATTGAAGGCAAAAGGATATTTTAAAAATAACAAGTTCATGCCAGTTGTTGGTGTAGATGCTACAGCACCGGCTTTGCAAGCGCTTAAAGAAGGAACCTTGCTGGGAACTGTATTAAATGATGCAAAGAACCAAGGGAAAGCCACATTGGCACTTGCTCAGGTATTGTCACAAGGGCAAACACCAACCAAAGAAAATATCGGATATGAAATAACAGATGGAAAGTATGTGTGGATTCCATATAAAAAGATTACAAAAGAAAATATGAATGAAGTAAAGTAAACCGTTGATCGCAGGAGAAGAAAGAGGCATCACGCTTTTCTTTCTTCTCCCATTGCACTAGGCCAAGAAAAAAGAGGTGGATTTTATCTGTGCGCAAGGGGAGTCGTAACGATGGCCAATCATGAGTTTGTATTACAGATGAAGCATATATCGAAAGAATTTCCTGGCGTGAAAGCACTTGATGATGTTACTTTACAGGTTCGTCCAGGAACCGTTCATGCTTTAATGGGGGAAAATGGAGCTGGCAAATCAACCCTGATGAAGTGTTTGTTCGGCATTTACAAGCCAGATGCTGGTGAGATTATCGTCAATGGAGAAAAAGTAAATATAGAGAATCCCAGAGATGCTTTAAATCATAGAATCTCTATGATTCATCAGGAACTTAACCCCATTCCATATCGAAGCGTGATGGAAAATCTATGGGTCGGGCGAATTCCAACCAAACGAATCGGCTTTCTAAAGTTTGTCGATCATAAAAAAATGCTCCAGGATTCTCTGCAACTCTTTGAAGATTTGGAAATGGATATGGATCCTCAGGCTATCGTAGGCAACTTGTCTGTATCAAAAGTCCAAATGATCGAAATTGCAAAAGCGGTTTCTTTTAATAGCCAAATCATAGTCATGGATGAGCCTACATCATCATTGACCAGTAATGAAGTTGAACAATTATTTCAGATTATCCGCAAGCTGAAAAGTCGCGGAGTAGCGATTATCTATATTTCGCACAAGATGGAAGAAATTCTTCAAATATCTGACGAAGTCACCATTATGCGAGACGGAAAACGAATCGGCACATGGCCTGCCTCCGAACTGACCACGGATATCATTATTTCTAGAATGGTAGGGCGTGACCTTAGTCAACGTTTCCCTGAGAGAACGAATACTCCAGGCGAAGTACTGTTACGCGTAGAAGAATTAACCTCTGCTTCTCCACATTCCTTTCAAAATATATCGTTTGAACTCAGAAAGGGTGAGATCCTGGGGATTGGTGGCCTGGTTGGTGCACAACGAACAGAATTAGTCGAATCCTTATTTGGCTTGCGCAAAATTAAAAGTGGCAAAATTTTCATTCGCGATAAAGAGGTTCAGATTCATTCTCCAGTAGATGCCAAGAAAAACAAGATGGCACTATTAACGGAGGAACGTCGTGCGACTGGTATCTTTCCAATGTTATCGGTTTTAGAAAATACAACGATTGCGAATCAAGCGAGTTACGAAAAAAGCTATTTCCTTCTCGATGATAAAAAGAGAATAAATGATACGAATGAGAGTATAAACAAGCTGAAAGTAAAAACGCCTTCATATAAAACAGCGATACAAAACCTTTCTGGCGGAAATCAACAAAAAGTATTGCTTGCTCGATGGCTATTAATTGAGCCAGAGATTTTGCTGTTGGATGAACCGACGAGAGGGATTGATGTTGGAGCAAAGTTTGAAATTTATACCTTGATTGTAGAGCTTGCCAAACAAGGCAAAGGGATTATCATGATTTCTTCTGAAATGCCAGAGTTACTTGGAATGTCTGACCGGATTATGGTTATGTCCGATGGTAAACTTTCTGGAATTCTCGAAAGTTATGAGGCTACTGAAGAAAAAATTATGAAACTGGCTACTAAGTACATGGTCTGACAGGGAAGGAGATTTGCGTGATGAAACAGCTTGATGCGAAAAAGATACAGAATTTTTTTGTGCAAAATGCAATTTATATCGTATTGATAGCTCTCATTGTAGGCATCGCCTTATATGACTCCAATTTTATATCGATTATTACCCTTCGTGATATTTTGCTGCAATCTTCTACGCGGATCATCATCGCGCTCGGTGCAGCCTTTGTTTTAATAACGGGAGGCGTGGATTTGTCAGCGGGTCGTGTGGTTGGATTAACGGCTGTACTCTCTGCATCCATGCTGCAGTTAGATGGATATTCACGAAAGTTTTTCCCTGACTTGCCATCTTTGCCACTTTGGTTACCCATCCTGCTTGCGATTCTGGCGGGTCTTATCATTGGTTTCATTAATGGATTTGTTGTTGCCAAACTAAGTGTCCCACCATTCATTGCAACGCTTGGTTCCATGGTGGCAGTGTATGGATTAAACTCGATTTACTTTGATCTCCCTCCCAACAACTCCCAACCGATCGGAGGATTGCGTTCTGATTTCAGCGAATTAGGGACAGGGGCGATTGGCAGTGGTCCTTATTCCATTCCTTATGTCGTTATCATAGCTATTATCATCGCTGTGATTGTTTGGGTCATTTTTAATAAAACCCGTTTTGGCAAGAATATGTATGCGATTGGTGGAAATGTTCAGGCAGCTAAAGTATCAGGTATTAATGTAGCACTCAACTTAATCATTATTTATGCCATTGCCGGAGCTTTATATGGTTTAGGCGGCGTTCTTGAAGCAGCGAGAACCGGTGGTGCCACCAATAACTACGGAAACATGTATGAATTGGATGCCATTGCTGCCTGTGTCGTCGGAGGCGTATCTACCTCAGGTGGGGTAGGAACCGTAGCTGGGGTCGTAACCGGTGTTCTTATTTTCAGTGTCATCAATTATGGTTTAACTTTTATTGGTGTTAATCCATACTGGCAACTCATCATTAAAGGGCTCATTATCGTGGTTGCAGTGGCTTTTGATATTCGTAAATATTTAGCCAAGAAGTAAAGGGAGCATGTAAAAAACTCTTGCTTCAACAGCAAGAGTGAGCAAGTAGAAAATGAGGTACCAAAAAAAGTGGAGGATACGAATAAGGATTTGAACAGTCCGTCTACATGGAACGTGTCATCCTGAAGTTTCCTGAATAAACACGAAATGGCTTGAGTTCCCTAAGTGGCGCCTCAAGTCATTTTTCCATTTCATTTACCGGAATTACCTCCCGCCAACCTGTGAAATTAGCATGCTCATAAATTTCTGTAGCGTGTGCGGAAGCCTGTATACTTGCCTCATTCCCTTTGATCCATTTTTCTGTCTCTTTGGACCATTTTTCTCTAAATTTCTTTTCGGCAGCCTCATGATGACCAACTCGAATTTAAAAAGAAGCTGAAGCAATATGTTCATCTTGAGGTATTGATCCAAATAGCGGCAGCTGGAACATTTGAAGATGGCCAGGGAGTATCGATAGCTGCTCAAAAGCGTCATTGACCGGATTCTTTCAGATATGTCTTAACTGGGCGACCTGTCATGAAGTATATTGTAGAGGGCGCTATCGATAATGCCCGTCAAAAGCCTGATGTATTCCCGGTTCTATCTGCACTTGCAAACTCAGCCAGAAGCGGAGCAAGTGTTGAAGAAATATAGCAAATTGCTTAATGAAGAATCTGCTAGACAGTTCGAATTACAATGTGAGATGTTCGAAAAACTGGGAGTAAAGGAGCCAAGAAAACGGTCGTTATACTTTTCATCTGTGCATGTGCTTCAGGGGGGCATGTTGATGATATCTGCCTATCCTCAGCAGTTTCCCATTGAAGAAGTGAAGGAGCAGATAATTCATGAATTTTGAACCTTATCCAGCATATAGGTTAGCCATCAACGAGGATCAGGATGAATATGAACGTGTAATCTTGAGTTTCCTGTATAAACTCACTTTTATTTGGAATAAATGATCCTTTCAAGAGAATTCATTTCAAAAAGATAGGACTAGTAACTGAACTCGAATTTGTCTAAAGACAGATTCAGTGAGAAATGAAGACCAAAAAAATTAGACTCTTGCTTGGTGTCTATATTGGTAAAGTGAGAGTCTTTTTTGATGCTATCGTCTATGGGATCTTACCCTATTAAGACATTCTGTTCATTTTGATACTACTATTGGCTCTACTTGCTAGTAGTCCTATATCATTTTAATATATTTAAAAATAATTCCCAAACATCCAGGTAGGAGCTTACTCATGCTTTGATTCGACACATCACCTTCGCTGTGAAGAACCTTCATTTTGCTGTGAAAAGGATGGGAATCTAGCTGGAGACCTCCATATTCATAGTGAAATTCAAAGGAAAGAAGTTGAGTGTATGAAGACATTACTACTTACCCGAGCTGAAGTAAGAAAATTATTAGTTATTTCAGAATTGCTGCCTGTTTTGAAAGAAGCTTTTAAGTCCTACTCTTTATATCGAACTGTCTCAGCTCAACGTGCTCGTTCTACTCTTCCATGTGGTGATCAGAATAGCGCCATGATCTTATTTCCTGGTTTAATTTCTAACATACCAGCTTATTCCGTTAAAGTTCATGCAAAGTTTCCAGATCAACAGCCCGCTATCAAAGGTACCATCCATCTCCATGATCTAGAAACTGGTTCTCTTTTAGCTATCATGGATTCTACTTATATTACAGCGGTACGTACTGGATTATCAGGTGCATTGGGTACTCATCTTCTAGCTCGCCCTGAAGCAAGAGTGGTTACTATTGTGGGAGCAGGTGCTCAAGGAACTTTACAATTGAAATCTCTTATGGCACTACGCCAAATCAATCGAGTATTTGTATATGACATTCATTATAGTCAATCTCTTCGTTTTTCTAAGCAAATGGAGGAGGAACTTGGAATAGAAATTTTACCGGTTAAATCGTTAGAAGAAGCCTTGATAACAGCAGAGATCATCATAACCTCCACTTGGGCAAGAGAACCGTTTATTTTCTCTGGCATGATCCAGCCAGGTACTCATATCACGACATTGGGACCAGATGAGCCAGGAAAATGCGAAATAGATGCTGGTTTAATTAAACAAGCCTTGTTTGTATGTGATGACAGAGACTTAGCCGTTCATATGGGTGCCATTGGTGGTGCCGGTTTGGATCAGAACCATATACATGCTGAATTAGGGGAAGTGATCAGTGGAGATAAAGTAGGAAGAACCAGTTCTGAGCAAATTACCATCTATGGAGCTGTTGGACTTGCTTTTCAAGATCTGGCTGCTGCTTGGCTAGTTTATCAAAAAGCAAATGAGTTAAAGATAGGTCGTTTTATCAACTTTTTGGAAGATTAATGACCTCTTTCTTAGAGAGATCAGCTTTAGATATTCAATTCTCTATATGGGGTACTGACATCATTTTGCAGCAAACCTGCGCTAAGGAATTTTTCATCGTAGAACTTCACTTCTGCGGTATAATCAAACATATGAGCGGTGCTCATCCTACTGGTAGTAGGTCGAATGTTCCTGTGTACGTCTAAACTGGGCGTTGTCCAAAACGGAAACAGACTGCGGACGCTAGCGACCCAAGAATCCAACGGCTTAAGCCGTGTGGAGTGTCAAAGGAGTCATCTAGGAAACATCTATTGCTGATCTTCTTGTAAAAAGATGATACTATGTAGTTAATGAAGGGGATCAAAGGGTTTCGCATTCACATCATGGAAATCCAGGGGAAATGGAAGCTGAACCAGCACCACCCGCTTGATCGGCAACAACGGACGGTACGGCACATGAAAAAGGAAGAGAGGTACGATTCGCAGGAAATCGCGCGACTGATGCAAGAAAATATCGATCGGCGTCTCCTGAAAGGTTGAGGAAATGTAGCAAAAACAGAAAAAGTCTATAAACTCCGATCCTGCAAAAATCCCTGGAGGGTTTACAAAAAGACCTTGCGATCAGTTTAGTTTTGGAAAAAATTAAACAGTGTAAGTGTAAATGATATTCATTTCCGAGATAGACGCATGAATTCAATCGCAGATACATGAGGTGGGAAACGAATGAGTGATGTAAAAAGCAAGCTTTTCGAACCGACCAAAATTGGAGCTTGGAACCTCCGTACCCGAACGGCGATGGCTCCAATGACTCGCTGTTTTGCAGATGACAAAACAGGAATAGTAGGCGACGACGTAGTGGAATATTATCGAAAACGAGCGGCAGATGGGATTGGTCTCATTATTACCGAAGGAACTGTAATTAGTCCCAGAGGAAAAGGGAATCCGGGTGTACCAGGCATTTACACACAAGAACAAGTGGAAGCTTGGAAAAAAGTGACCGAGGCTGTCCATAAAGAGGGTGGCACGATTATTTGCCAGATCTGGCATGTTGGGCGCCTGACCCATCATGAACTGACGGGTGGATTTCCACCGCAAGCCCCATCCGCCATCCAAGCTGAAGGAGTTGTTCCTCGTTTCCGCAAGCCATATGATGTACCTGAGAAGATGTCTGTAGAAGATATCCAGGAAGTGGTATCCCAATATGCACAGGCTGCGAAAAATGCCATGGCTGCTGGCTTCGATGGAGTAGAAATACATGGTGCTCATGGTTACTTAATCGACCAGTTCAACTCTGACATTACCAATAAGCGAACCGACCGTTATGGCGGGGATTTGGCTCAGCGTCTTACTTTCATGAAGGAAGTAACCAAAGCGGTTATCGATGCCATTGGGACTGAACGGACGTTGATCCGCTTTTCAGCTTTGAAGGTGGATAATCCTTATTATATGTGGGAAGATCCAGAAGCGGCCATTCATACCTTTATGGAAGCTTTTAAAGAAGTAGGCGTCACCATGATTCATCCGTCTACGATGAATTTTACCCAAGTACTTGCTAACGGAAAAACCATGCACCAACTGGTACGCAAATACTGGGATGGTGTCATTGTAGGCGTTGGTAATCTGGATCCCGTAACTGCCGAACAAGCTTTGGAAGAAGGGACTATCGACGTAGCAGCGTTCGGTCGTCCGTTAATCGCTAATCCGGACTTTTTGCATAGAGTGAAAAATGGCAAGGACTTGGTGGAATATGATGCTAAGAAGCACCTTCTCACATTGGTTTGATACTGATGAAAAAGACCCAGTGATAAGAAAGTGCCGTTTTTGGCACTTTCTTATTATAGAGTTGTATTAATAATCGGTTAACTCATGTCTGCTGTAATATTCCATAGTACTTATTATGGATGCAACTACTCTTTTTGAAATAAGCGCTTATCTAGTTCTTCACCGCTAAAATGTTCGCTAATATACATAAGCGAACATTTTCTGTGAGGTAAAGTAGACAAGAGGATAAAACCCATCGTATTTTTTGTTTCATTGATTTCTTTGAATTGTTGTACTTACGCCTTTCCCGGGTAATTATATAATGAAAAGAGGAAAAATTCATAAAGGAGGTCGCGCGTGCGGTGATAGAATCCTATCCGGTGATGAAAGAGGCGGAACCCTTCTATATTCCGGGTAATGATGTGGGTGTGTTGGTTCAGCACGGATTTACCGGAACCACTCAAAGCATGCGGGAGCTGGGGGAGCACTTGGCCCAATGCGGTTTCACCGTTTACGGCCCCCGTCTGAAAGGTCACGGAACTCACTATAAAGAGATGGAGGGGACAACTTATGAGGACTGGATCGCTTCTTCCGAGGCGGGGTATCTGATGTTGCGGGAGAAATGTTCCCGTGTTTTTGTGGTCGGTTTGTCCATGGGCGGGACGCTGGCCCTCCATCTGGCACACAAGTATCCGGAGACTCGGGGCATTGTGTTGATCAATGCCGCCTTGTTCATGGAGGAACTGGAGAAAGTGGCGCAAATGGAGGAGCCACGCTTTTTGGATGCCATCGGCTCGGATATCAAGGCGCCGGGTGTGAAAGAACTGGCCTATGAAAAAACACCCCTGAAGTCGGTTCGGGAACTTGTCAAGTTTATGGCGGCTACCAAGAAAAAAGTGCCTTCCATCTCCTGTCCCGCCCTGATTTTCGTTTCCACGGAGGACCATGTGGTTCCCCCGTCCAACTCCCACTATATCCATGATTATCTTCCGACCAACGACAAGAGATTGGCAGAGCTGCACGACTCCTACCATGTGGCCACCCTCGACAATGACAAGGAGATTATCAAGGGGGAAACGGAGAAGTTCATCCGCCGTCTGGCGGAACCGGTTTCAAAGAGGTGATTCCAGGCATGGGAACCGACCTCGATGCCATGTTGGTCGCCATGTTGGTCGGCGCCGCCGTCACCTGTTGTCTGATCACCCTAACCAATGTTCGCCGGTTTTCCGGATGCACTACCCGGTTACGGAGCACGCCGATTCCCTCAATCTCCAGCTCGACGACTTCACCCGGCTTCAGCCAACGTACCAATTCAAGGCCACAGCCACGACCGACGGTACCAAGTTAAATTTATGTTCAATAATAAAAAAGAGCTACCCGCAAAGGGTCTGAAATTAGAGAATGTTGGTCCCTTAAAAGTCAAACAGCCATAAAGTCAGCGAATTTGCTGTCTTTTTTTATTGTTTAGATATATGGAACGAGCATTGATCGGTTATTAGCAACAATATTTGGCTAAGTGACAAAGGTTCACCTTTTGAAGTGAAGTCTTTCCTGGATTGTCAATATGTTATTTCCCTAAAGAGATTGGAACGATTAAGTTAGATCATCAAGCCCTCATTTCTTCCTTAAAGTCGATTACCGTCTATTGTTCTAAAAGATGGGGCAGGGGGTTTTATTTTCTGATCTGAATTTTTATTTTTTTGTACAGATCAGGTAAAAAGATTTTAATGATTATAGATATAAAATTCATTGAGGACTGAACAGAAAAACTCGGATTTCATACGCTAAGCATCCCGCGAAATAAGCCTTTCAGAAGTGATTCTTTAGGGAAGTCTACTATGATGCGTTTTTTCTCAGAGAAAACTCAAAAGAATCGCAGTGCGTTCGAAGGAGCAGATGTTTATCTTGAGTTAGGCGAAGGAAAACTATAGTAAGTCTCTGACTCAATATCCTGACTCCCATCTGAAGGTATAACATATACTTTGCCTCTAGTGTCAGTTTAAACACTGGTGGTACTACTTTTTAGAGATAGACTGAAAGGAGCCTGTCCTACCCGTCACCCCTACTTAGCTTAATTGAAAGGCAATATGTGTCTGATCCATCTCTCTATACATTAATTGAGTGGGAGTTTGGTTTATATGAAATACCAATGTCTCATCGATATATTCAGCTCTGCACCGGATGTAATCTTCAGTGATAGATACAGGGTGTATGGGATATTGAAAAGGAGCGCCATGCATTTTAGTCACACGAATATATAATTGTCCTTCTTCATGGGTAATTGTTAATTTTCTTTCAGAGTTTTCTATGTGATATGTTCCAGTGATGCGTTGGACTTCCCTTTCACTTAGATCAATGGGTGTCGCTAATTCAGGAAATGAGACTGGTACACCAAAAAATAAACTGGCCAGATTTTTGCCAATCCAGGTTACAGGAGTAATATTTAGGTTGCTCAATACAATAACTGTAAGATGATCGTTTACGAATCGAAGAATATTTCCGCAGAAACCATTGATATCCCCATAATGACTAATACAAGTATGATTTTTGTTACCGATCTCCATCTGTTGAATAGCCCATCCGTAACCATAGTTTGCCTGATAAGGAGTAAACATGGATTGGAGTGACTCATATGATACGAGTTTATTGGTATATAAAGCCTGATCCCAACGATATAAGTCCTCGACTGTAGAATACATCCCATATCCCCCAACAGGAATGGACATATCCACGTGTTCTGTATGAATTTTCTCTTTCCATACAGAATATCCCGAAGCCAGATGATTGACTATGGTACGACCATTATCTACTCCCGTTTTATTCATTTTAAGCGGGTTAAAAATGTACCGACTTAAAAAACGGGCATAGGATTGCTTGGAAAGTAGTTCAATAATCTTTGTAAGTAAAATATAGGACGATGTACAATAAGAAAACCGTTCTCCAGGTGTAAACTCAAGAGGAAGATTCTTAAATAAATCGATGGTTTGATCCAACGTAGAAGGCAAACGCATAATCCGTGTCCAATAATCCGGAAACTTAACAAAGTCAGGAATGCCGGAAGTGTGGGTGAGCAAGTGATGGATCGTGATTTGGTCACCCTTGGGAAAGTCAGGAAGATAATGACTAATGGGTTCTAGCACCGAAAGTAGTCCCTGTTCTTGTAACTGGAGAATAGCCATGGCTGTAAAACCTTTGGTAATGGAGCCAATTCGATATTTAGTTTGAGGTGTATTCCGTACAGCATGTTCTATATTACTCCAACCATAACCACGGCTTAGCAAAATATCTCCTTTATAACCCACTAATACAGATCCATTAAAATAACCACTTTCTTCTAACTTATTCATATATTTTCTAATTGAGAAAGGATTGTATTCAATAAACATCCACTCCTGAGTCGATGTGTTCTTATATATTCATATACATTATAAAGTTCTGAATGCCCGGATGCACGGCGGGATGAGTTTTTCAAGATATTTGGAAGACACCCATACAAGCAAGAGCACCAAGGGCAATAGTAACTTTCCGACATTGTGGGAATACCCATACATATTGAAGGTTGACAAGAACCCCAAGAATCACATGTTTTTTCAAACTGAAGAGCAAAAACAGGCTTTTATTGCCCAGACAGAAGGACTAGAAGTGGATTCACCAGAGTTTCATAGAATCAAAGGTCATTTCTTAGGATTCCCAGAGAAATCAGTCAATTTCTTTGTCAAACTCAGAGAGATGGAATTAGGAGGGGAACCAGTAGAGAAAATGGAAAAAACAAGAGTTGGGCTTTATTATGCTGGAATTAGTTTTCAGACACATATTGACATGAAGCCCAATGGCTATGGGAAAGGTATAACCATCCAGAAGCAATCAAATGCCCCCTCGAGGTCAGAGTAGGTTCCAAGTTTCACTCTATCAAATATGGGGATATAGATGGACTGTACCAGCTTGAAAAAGAAGCTAGAAAACAGTTAGGACTAATTACAGTTTAAAAAATAAGAGGGCATCTATTGTTCATACATAAAAAACAATCCCCTGGATCGAAACCCAGGGGATTAAACGTTTTAATTGACATCATCGATCTTCCAAAACACCTGACCGTTCTTGAATGGTTCAGAGAGGATCAATTCGTAATACTCGCTTTTGTCAACGTCAAAGATCAATTCACCCTTCATCTTCCGACCAGGTGCAAACTCACCATCGAATTGTCCGTTCATATTGTCTGTGATCGTTGTATTGTAGCTGGTTCCGTCTGCTCCTTGTCTTGTAGCTTGAAATTCAGCATCAATGATATATTCACTGATTCGTTTCCAATGTTTTCGATCGTTGCTGATACATAGATATATTTGTCTTTTTGGGCTTTTAGAAAATCTGATTTCTTAGTTCCAGCCTTATGTAGTTGGGGTCGCTTTTCATGATAATTAAAAGATTATTCATTATCCTTCTATTTTAAGTTATATAACGATAATTGTGTACAAATTGTAAGTAATACCCCTCTAAATCATTCAATTTTATATTTAATCCAGGGCTTGATAACCCTTATTCTGTTAGAAAAGGACTGGAAAGGAGATCGAGATGCGAAAAGTACACTATGGGTGGTGGGTATTGTTCTTCTCCTTTTTCTCCCTTCTAACGGTACAGGGAGCTCGTTTGTCGTTTGGCGCATTCATTGTTCCATGGGAAAAATCCTTGTCTACGGGGAGAGGGATGATTTCTTTTATCGGAACGTTGAGTTTTATCGTTTATGGGTTGACTCAACCCTTGGTAGGAAAATTAATTGACCGATGGGGAGTTCGCCAGATTTTTTCTTATAGTGCCTTAATAGCGGGAATAGGAATTATCTTAACAGTGACTGTATCCACTCCATTGGAATTGTGGCTCTGGTTTGGTATTCTCGCTTCTATTGGTTTTGGAGGGGCATCGAGTGTTGCGGCTTCCATTGCGGTAACGAATTGGTTCAATGAGAAGAGGGGTTTGGCCTTAGGCATTATCACCTCGGGGTTTGGAGCTGGACAGTTTTTCATGGTGCCCTTGGCTCTGGGGATCATCCAGGAGAAAGGCTGGGAAGCTGCGTCCCTCGTTTTAGGAAGTATCCTTGCTTTTTTGGCTTTCCCCCTTCTTCTGCTGTTTCTGAGAAACCGACCTTCGGAAATGGGGCTTCAGCCTTATGGAGGATCTTCTGATAACCAATCAGACATTAAAACAAACACAAAAGAGAAGATCAAAGGTTCCAACTCCTCTTTCTGGCGACATCGAGGTTTTTGGTGTCTAATCCTTCCTTACTTCGTTTGCGGCTTTACGACTACGGGCTTAATGGATACGCACCTTGTTCCTCTTGCCCATGACCATGGCTTTTCCGCTTCAACGACGGGAACGGCTGTAAGTCTATTGGCTTTGTTCAATGTGATAGGAACCTTGGCCTCGGGACATTTCGCTGACCGTTGGAGCAATCGGTGGATGTTAGTTACCTTGTATGCCGTCCGGGCGATCACGGTCTTCTTCCTGATTTACATCCATCAGCCGTACTTTCTTTGGCTTTTTTCCATTCTTTTCGGGTTGGTAGACTTCTCCACCGTGGCTCCCACCACGCTATTAGCAACCCGATATTTTCAGTCGATGAACGTGGGGTTAGTTTTGGGATGGCTCTCTTTCGGCCATCAGGTGGGCTCCGCGTTGGGTGCTTTCATTCCAGGATGGTTGTTCGACTTAACAGGGGGATACAGTCTCGCGTTTCTCACTGCAACCATTATGTTGGGGGGAGCGGTGGTTCTTAGTTTCTTGTTGCCGCATGAAGCTCAAAAGCGAAAGGAGGAACAACAAGTGGTAATTCAATGACTTCTCTTTCTGATCTTATCCTGAGCTCCTTGTAAGCGAAGAGGTAGACGATTACGATATTACGCAGATTTCGGTTGCGCTCGACCTTAGGGTTAAGTCACCCTACTTACAAGCTCGAAAGGAGTACCTATGAACGTGGAAAACGAACGATTGGCAATAAAGCCCTATCAAAAAAGGGCCATCATGTTTTTAGAGCTGTGGAACCCGGGAGACTGGAACATTAAAGTATATGGAATTACCAGTCCCTCCCGTGATTTAGACAAGACTCTTATTAAAGCTGCCAAGGACACGATTGCTTCCATCCTTCCCCGTCAAGCCACAGGAGAAGGACGTCACGGAGTGGGTTTTATGGGAATCCATGCAGCGGACGACGGGAATTTTTTGTTTGCAGACTGGTGGTGGAACGAAAATGAGTTATACCATTATTCTTTCATAGCGTCTCCAGGATCCATCGTGTTCCACAATGTGACTCCTACCGGAAGAATGTTCTGTATTTGGGAGCTGTATGTATTGGGGTATGAACGAGAAGCTTGGATTCGATCGGTCCTGAGCAATGATTCACCGGACATGAAACAATACCTTCAAGCAAGGCTAAATCAAAAAGTTTAAACATCTTCGAGGGTTTCTTCTATCGGCAAAATGATCCGGTGGGGAACGGGAGAAGAGAGTACGATGGAAGTATAGACCCTACTGATTGGGGTAAGCTTGTCAACAAGGCGTTCCACCTCTTCTATGGATGGTACCGCTGCCTTGATGAAATAACTGAAGGAACCTGTCACTCGATGGCATTCCAAGATGGCAGGCTCCTCTTTAATCTGCATTTCAAACTCCCTGCAAGGCACTTTTAATTCTCCCACTTGAATGATAATGAGCACTTTGCGATTTACTTTCTCATGAGGAACATGAGCTGTAAATCGTTCAATTATGCCGCTATCCTGAAGACGGCGAATTCGTTCCGCTACACTGGGATGACTAAGATGCAGTTCCCTTGCAAGTTGGCTGATTGTAATCCGTCCATCCTGCTGTAAACGCTCCAAAATCTTTCGATTTAATTTATCCATGGGGTTCACCTTCATTTCTAGTACGCTGGCCGATCGCCACATCATCCCGGTTGAGAGCACCATCTCTACACTCTCAGCCCGTTGTAAACGAAGAGGTAGACGATCACGATTTTCCGCAGATTTCGCTTGCGCTCCACCTCGCGGGGTATCCGGTTTGTCGTTTTGGTTCATTTGGGGTCATGTGCCGTTTTTGTGCATATCTCGAATATACCCCAATATGAGCTACAAAAAAGGGAAGTCCCAGTATATTTGATTTATTGATAAAATCAGGTTATCTAGCAGATACTCCGCCGTCAATCACCATAATGTGTCCTGTTATATAGCTAGCTTCGTCTGAGCACAACCAAGTCACCGAGTGGGCAATATCATTTGGATCACCAATTCGATTTATTGGTATTTGAGACTCATATTGACTTTGTGTAATTCCTGTTTCGTTAAATACCTTCTCTAGCATAGGTGTTCGAATGGCTCCCGGACATACCGCATTAATGCGAATATTATATTTGCCATATTCAAGCGCAGCGGATTTGGTTAAACTGATTACTCCGCTTTTACTTGCTGCGTAAATTGCTGCGTTTGGAGTACCATCTAAGCCATTGATAGATGAGATATTCAACAATCACACCATTACCTTGTTTTAACATTTGATTAATTTCATACTTCATACAAAGCCAGACGCCTTTAAGATTAACTGCCATAGTCAAATCAAAATCGTCTTCTGTAACATCAGCGGTGGGTACTAATTTTCCGCCTACTCCAGCGGCGTTACATGCAAAGTCCAAATGCCCAAATTGATTAATAGTTATTTGCAACATCTTCTTGACTTGTTCGTCGAAGGAGGTATCCACTTGAACTGCAATTGCTTCTCCACCCAATTCCTTGATCATTTCTTTGGTTTCCTCAATTTTATCTCTTGTGCGTCCAGCAACAACTACTTTTGCTCCTTTTCTAGCAAAAGCCAATGAAGTTGCTCTTCCAATTCCAGAACCTCCACCTGTAACTAAAGCCACTTTCCCACAAAATTGTTCCATCTATCGATTCACCTTTCTCTATTAGAATCTTTGAATAATATTTAGCGATCTAATGTTATTTCCTTACTTCAAAGATTTAGGTTAATAATAACGTTATCCATATCATCTTGGGTAATACCAATGTATCGCAAAGTGACGGATGGATACTCCAAAGTGACTAAAAAAATGGGCTATGTTGTGGAAAAGATGTATTTTCGTTTGGGGATATAAAAAGATCTTAACTTGATGGTGATGGGAGTCTGTTGTCAAAACGCGAATTCCATACGCTAAGCAACCAATCACGCTTTCCAAACTACGGATTAGTTGATTTGGACTATTATGAGGAAACAGATGATTCATTTATCTTCTATATGAGCGAGAAATGAAGCAAATATATTGAGCGAATGAGCGAAAATAAGTAAATTTAATTTATCTAGGCATAATCGCAGGTGGAGTCAATTTCACGGCGGAACACCACCAGTGGATAGTAACTGAGGAGAGAGTTCCTATTTTTTGGGGACTCTTATTTTTTGTTTACAAGAAAAAAGCCACCGTTTTGGTGGAAATAGAATATGGTTTCCTTTAGCTTTCAATTCCACTATAGATACAACAAACCCCGTGTGTGAACACCCGAAATATCAACTATTTTTATTGTAGCAAAAACAGAAAAAGTCTGTAAACATCTGATCCTGCAAAAATCCCTGGGAGGTTCACAGATTTTATCTCTTTTACTAGCATATAGGGCAATTTTGCTTCGTGCTATGTAGCTCGTTTCACTTGACTACCCAACAACAAACCCATCTGTTGTTTTCATTCTATAGTAGATCTATAACGACCCCATAATCTCCCAGACAAAGTTTAAGTTATCATGGAGGAAGAAGAAAGGGGTCGTGGAAAAGAAGAGTGGATTAAGATTAGTCTTTCATGTGGAATCAGTGCAGGACTCCATGTGGAAATTGGAATTGAATATTAAATGTGATCCAAAAAGTGTCAAATAAGTTTAATCGTGATATTTATCTGTACCGGTTAAAAGGAGTTAGTTTGGAGGGGATTAGTATGGAAAAAGAGGAGAAAGAAGAAATAAGCTATTTGCCTGTTCCTGTTGAGCAGTCAGATGAGGAGAAGAAAAAGAATGAGGAACAAACGGATCAGACAGAGGATGAGAAAGAAAAGAATAAGCAACCAAATGGTAAAACCAATTGGAAAGAGTTGATCTTGAATAATATTGTGCAGGTGGAATTGGCCATAGGAGGGTTTGTGGTTGCTTGGTATGTTATTGCTTACTTTTATCAATTAGGATTGTTTGCTTGTGATGTGATTGTTCAATGCCTATTTTTATTTATTGTATATATTCCTATAACTGTTTTTAGATCTCCCAGCAAAATATCATCTAGTACTGAGAAGAAAATGATGAGGATATTGTATTGGTCAATTAAATTCTCTGTAGTAATTCTGTTAGTTTCTTTTCCATTCCTTTATGCATTTGCAACTGGTGAAAAAATAGAATATACGTTCCCTGCATTAATCAGTGTTTTTTATGTGATTTTATCGATAAAAAGAATTACCGAAAATATAATTCCTGTAATTCTCCTTGCTATGTTTATTATGTATATTCCTTTCATTATAAACTTTGGAAAACACCAGAATAACGAAAACTACTACATCCTCTATGAAAATAACAAATCCATCAACAAAGTCATGCTCACTACATATAAAGACTTCTATATCGTAGCTCCATTTGACCGCAAGAAAAAAGAAATCACACCCCAATTCGAACTTGTCGAAATGAAGAAAGACGACAAAAAAGACAATAAACCACCTAGTATCAATATCAACGCCGATCTATCCGATCAACAAATCGAGAAATTACTTGCTCCATTCAAGCAAAAGGAAGAAGAAAAAAAGATCAGCCTCAAATTAGAGAAGGTAGGACCTTTAAATGTCAAAGAGCCATAAAGTCAGCGAATATGCTGGTTTTTTTTATTGTTCGATATATGGAACGAGCTTTGATCGGGTATTAACAACTATAGAGAATATACAGAATTTTATTGGGAAGGGGAGCAATGAAGATCAAATCCAAATTTAGAGCGAAATATAAGACAGTTCCTTATGCTCTAGATTCGAAAAATAGAATGATTCCACCAGAAAAAGCATCGAAGCATGAAAGTTATCGATGCCCTCAGTGCAAGAAAACGGTTATTGTTCGAAAAAGCAAGCTAAAAAATATCTACTTTGCTCATTATCGAAGAGGTAACTGTAGCATTGATCGATCAGCACCAACTTTAGCTAAACACATCTTATATCAGAAACTTCAAGAGTGGCTAAGTGGCAAAGGTCCACCCATTGAAGTGAAGTTCTTCCTAGATCGCCGATATGTAATTCCCCCTCAAGAAATTGGAACGATCAAGCTAGATCATCAAGTCCTTATTTCTTCCGCAAAATCGATTACCGCCCATCTCGCTTTATTTGATAATTGGAACCAGCTACTCGTCGGAATCGAGTTTCGACCAAAGAAAAGAGCAAAATCGATAAATCAATATCCTTGGCTTGAAATAGATCCAGAAGAGTGCCTGGAAAATCCTTATTTACTTGCATCTTTAAGCACACAAAAAGAGGAATTACCGTTCTTTATGCGTCCGATTCAGCTTAGTTTAAATCTGGATATACCTAAGGAGGAATAAGAGTGGCAGCACCATTCCATGTTCAGCTGAAGAAGAATTGGAACCATCTAAAGAAGATCTTTCGTTTCTGGAAAATACTTATCGTTGAAAGACGGATTCCAGATTGGCAATTAATCAAATGTGATAGCTACATCGAGCGGAGATTATACCAAGCATTAAAACGTGAAGGATACAGAGTGAAAACCCAATACCGAATTCGTGGTTATGATGTGGATATTGTAATTCCTCGTTATCGCTTGGCTATCGAGTGTGATGGTCGTCAGTGGCATCGTTCATCTGAACAAAAGAAACGAGATCGACGCAAAAGTGCAAAGATCGCTAAAGCCGGATGGAAAGTGATGAGATTCACTGGCAAAGAAATAAACAACAATATCGCTCGATGTATACAAAAAGTAAATGATTATACTGGAAAATATTAAGTCGAAAATGATATATTTCAGGGGGGTGACAGGCGAAAATAGAAGGGCTAGGATATGCTAAAAAAGAAAGCAGGTAGATATCCTACCTGCACAGACTGTAGAAAAACCACTTCTGAAAGCCGTGTTCAGAAGTGGTTTTTCTACAGTCGCAAGAGAAGCTGTTATGGCTTCTCTTTTTTATTCGGAAAGGGGTTAAGAATATGCAAAAAATCACAGATATAGATTCATTCTTAATGGGGATCAAACCGGCTGTTTATACAAACGAAAGACATGATCGGTTTTATTGAAATACCCATATATTACAGATATTTCACCTGTCCGATTCGATTATCAAAGGAGGATTTATTTTGATTCGATTATCAAAGGAGGATTTATTTTAAGGATTGGATTTTCTTTCAGACCGAGGAACAGAAACAAGAGATAATAGGTCTGGTTGAAGAGTTAAATATTACAAGCATCAAGTCTCCAGAAGCGCAACGACTTTTGGGTATTACTCTGGGGTATCCGCCCAAGGCTGTTGATTCCTATATAGCTATTCTTTGTGAAAAGAATGAAGAAAAAAAGAAAGTATTGAAATGGCGAAGATGTTATGTATCTTACTATGGATTTGAATTTGTCTGCTTTGTGGAGCATCTTAAAGAAAGCGCAGAGTGGATGTGGAAGCAATACCCCAGTACCGAAACATTGACTCTAAGCTATAGCAGTGACAAATCTGAGGATTTTGACGTTGAGTATGGAGATATCGATGCCGTTCAAAGATGGGTCGACCACATTGAAACGCTGATTTACCTGAAATCAAAAGTATTGGTACATAATCAAGCATATAATACATAACTCCGTTGAAGTCCTGGGAACAGGGCTTTTTTGTTGGTGTCGAAGTTATCATGTGGTGCGACAAGTCGGACTTTCTTGGATCCTTGCCAGTCTATGCTATATGAAACGTGCTCCACCCACGCTATCTAATCAAACAGACGGTAAGGGGTTTTTGCAGGAACTAAAAGAGTAGGTAGTGATTTTGCTCCCACCCATCGTTCAGCTCTACATACATCACCAAAGGGAAAAGTCCAACACTGCTGCAAACAGAAACAGTCGGACAGAAAACCTTTAATCTGTTCGGATGCGACCTGTTTGCGGCAGGTCGCACCTACATTTATTTTATGCTGATTCTAATTAAACCTTATCTTTAGGTAGCAAACAGGACAGATTCAGATAATGAAATGGGTATATATTATAAAAGGACAAAACAGGAGGAAAAGTTATGTCAAAATCAAAATGTCAATCATGCGGAAGAGAAACTGATAATCTGATTGGCGGTCTTTGTGTTGTATGTTTTGAGCTACTTACAGAAGACAATAAAAGAGTATGATAAGGCGTCAATGCCGTCTTTTTTTTGTTAGATAAAGAAAGGGTTGATGAGATGCATTTTGATAATATGATTTGGCGTGTGTTTTTAGAAGTTAATACAAGAGATAAAGCATTAAAAATGATTTCAAAAATAGAACAGACTTTAGGTCATAAGATTGTTTTAGGTACTTGCGAAAGGTATTGGAAGGATGAAACTCTTTATGAAGTTGATTTTACAATTCCTTTAAATTGCTCAAATATAGAACAGGCAGTTTTTAAGTCTTTAATACTGGCGAACAAAATTAACAGAGAATGGTACGTAATTGGACCATATGAGACACAGACAAACATTTGGCATTTTGAAGGCATTTGTTCGAAACCAAACTTTATAGGAATGAATTGGGCAAACTTTATAATTGAAAATGATATAGCATAATAAGACCTCTCAAACCCAAGAGGCTCTATTATGTACTTCTAAAACTATTTACACTAAGGTACAAGAACCCAAAAGCATTTCCTTTACACGCTCTTGAAACGGCATTTTCTTATTCAGTTCGAGAAAACGATGCCAGAAAAGGTAATTATCAAGATAAAAACATGGTTGGGCTGGAGTTACTTTGGTCACCCATTTTTGATTGGAATAGGGGTAGGTTGTTGTTCTCGTGGGATTTCAGGGGCGAAATCCAACTACTTGTAACCATTTGATATGCTCTTGTAGTCGTTGAAGGTACGCACCATCCAGTTCTGTTCGTCCACCCTCCAAGATCAGTGTTGCGTATTCCTCACTAGGTGCGAATTCACGTTCGGACTTATCCACTACAGAGTAGGTCAAAACACCCTCTACCATTTTGCCGTTAAACTCGACAGTTATAGTTTCTTCTTGATAAACCAATGGGTACCCCTCACGTCTACGAAGACGAGACAAGTATTTCTCGTCAATACGGTACAAGATTCCTTCGACAATCTGTCCGGGATCAAACACTATATCGGCCGCCCCGGTTGGCTCCTTTCTACGTGGACTCGTGCTCCAATGAGTAAAAGCAAGTGATCTATCATAAAGAATAGCTCTGCCCAATCGTTCGAAGAACGGTACAGTATCTCGGAAATCTTGTTCGTGCATACAGGAACCATAGGCGAAATATAGAGTCATAAGTCATTATCCTTTCTAATTCAAGTTTTCATGTTCCTTGTTGTCGAATTTTTGTTTGCAAGCAACTTATTTTTTTGCCTTAAGCATTTTTCATTGCTTTTTGTTGAAAGTCTAACCATTGAATCAATGCCCTTCTTTTTACGAATGATTCGTAAGGCATTTGTTCTCTAGTACTACAGTTGTACTTGAGCAGAAGATCGATGTTTTTCCAACTGATTTCAAGTCCTCGCCAATAGATTGATTGGAATATCGCTGGTTATATCAAACTCTTGGATATCATTTTTTGATGCTTTGGATTAAATACAACTGTAGTACTAACATGTGTTTTGGAGAATCTTCTTCCCCACCCACTGAACAAAAGCAATTTTAATATAATAACCACATAACAACAAAAGGAGGATAGGACCATTGGATAAAAAAACGCTGATTAAACTCCTTTATGATTTCGGTATACCTGACCCGGAATATTGGGCTGATCAAGAGTTGAATAATGATATTTGGGCTCATTTGGCGGCATTTCGTTTTCTCAGACCTCTTCAAAATGACCTGGATGGTTATCTTGAAAGACCTGAAGATTGGATTAATAGTGAACTAAATCGTTGTCACAGTGAAATAGGGCATATCATAAATTCAATGCTTGAAGCAGGTATTCCCCCTAAAGATATTGGTCTCTTTGCCTATTGGATTGCTAGATATGCTTATATTGGAGTTCTTCATCGACTGTCGGATCCTGCGGGAGGCGACTATGACTTGGAAAACGAAGGTGAAGAATTGCCAAGATGGAGATTGATTGAGACCTACATACGTAAGGATGGGGACACTGTACGCGAAATAAACACTGGACGTTACATCCCAGAATTACACACGTTATTTCCATACCGGAATCCGGAAGGAAAGCCAAAAACCTGAAGTATCCCTGGGAGGTTCACAGACTCTCTTTGTCATAAAGGAGTCACCAGACCATTTCGGGAAAATTGTACGCTAAGACATATTTTAGACACAAAATAACCGGCCCCTGTACGCTAAGGGGTGGCCGGTTTGTAGCTTGTGCTTTATCGATTGCTTGCAGAACTTTTCAGCAGCACGATCTTTTCCCGTAATGGGCGCAGGTTGTTGAAGTCGACACGTTGTTTAAGATTCCAAACATAGTCACCGGTCAGGGTAATGTGTTTCCATCCCAGCGGGGAGAGGTTTTGTAGGTACTCATCTGAAATCTCCATGCCTTGTAATCTAAGCGTGTCAACTGCATCGGTCGCTTTTAAAGAAGGATTTTGGCACTTTGGTTAATACTCTGCCTGTTCTGGTTGCCCTTCGTATGTAACCCCCATGCCGAAGTTGTTTAGGAACTGCGTAATTGCTGAGAGACCGATAGTCTGCTTTCGCTTCCCTCTCCAATTCTTCTCTCAATTTTTTCCTGCGCGAATGCGGATAGGCGGTTTCTTGCTTAGAATCCAAAGGGACCTCCAAAACCGCCAAAGGGACCTCCAAAACCACCAAAGGGACCTCCAAAACCACCAAAGGGACCTCCAAAACCGCCAAAGGGACCTCCAAAACCACCAAAGGGACCTCCAAAACCTCCAAAGGGACCTCCAAAGCCACCAAAGGGAAATCCAAATTGATCAGTATAAGCTGGATTTTGATACCCCTGAATCATCTCAAAAGTTGGAGAAGGAGCAAATGCGGGTTGAAGATACTTATTTTTTTCCATGGGTGATGTACCCCCTTTTAATTTTTCATCTTTATAATACTCCGTAGGCGAATAAAGGTGCCTAAAAACGGAAAAAAGGAATTCGACGCGATGTATTACCAACCATCATTGATTTCGATTAGTTGATGGACATAAATAGGAGTATTGTTTACGAAAAATTTTCAGAAACGTTCTCGCAGAACACACAAGAAAACTACCCTTGATTTAATCTTAGGTAGCTTTTCCCATTTCTTGGGTAGATGGCAGCGAAATCGATATTTACTCCCTCTACCCCTATTAGCCCAACAACAAACCCATCACCATTTTTAATTTGGAACAGGTGATGGGTTTTTCGTTTTGTTTTCATTCTTTGGAATATAATCTCAACATGTTCTTCAAAAATAAAAAGCGGCATGATCGCCGGTTTTCCGAAATGAATACAACTAAATCACATTTACAGAGACAAAAATCTTCGGTTATAATGCCTTTCAATTCCACTATGGATACAACTAAACAATGGTTCGGGCTGAAAAACAGCTATTGCAAAGTCACTCTTTGTTTTCATGCCACTATGGATACAATTCAACATGGAGATTCCCCAAAAGTCTTTACGGTGCTTGAGTTTCTATTCCATTATGGATACAATTCAACCCCATGTGTGAACTCCAGAAATATCAACTAACTTATTATAGCAAAAACAAAAAAAGTCTGTAAACCTCTGATCTTGCAAAAATCCCGGGAGGTTCACAGACTCTCTTGCAAAAAAAGAAAAAAGCCCCCATCTGGCGGCTAGGGCATTCCACTATAGATACAACTAAACCCGGAATCCTTCCATGCAAACGCAATTGCTGGCGAAAATTTCAATACCAATATGGATCCAACTAAATGCGCATGAGGATGCCCGGGGAAATGGGTTTATATTAGGAATAACAAGGATATTGGGTCTACGATAGAATGAAAACTGAATTAAAATAATTACCAATTAAGCTTGACGGGATCTCGAGTATTGCATCTACTGTAGAATGAAAACTGACTGGCCATAGTTATTCTGTCAGCATTGCATCTACAATAGAATGGAAAGCAGAAAGACTTGAGCACCTCTTAGGGTACTCAAGTCTTTTTCTATTTCTTGGGCAAATGACCCCAAAACGCCGGATGCTACATCCAACCCTTATTGGGTCGCGAGATTGATAAAAAACCTCTGAGCTCTTTTCGTTAGGAAGGGCTAGGGGGTGTATATTTCACGGATATAAACAGATAAAGGAAATTTAATGTAATGGAATGACGCACAATGCAAAGCCTGTTCCTCTCTTCGAGAGGAGCAGAGCCAATTTCTTGATGTTTTGGGCAACAACAGTAAGGAGGCATTGCTCAATGTTGTTTTAAGCAATCCGCAAGAGAATACCGAGCAATGCTAGCTTTCATCTCCTCATTGAAATGGAAAGTCTTCCTGCTCGCAAATCATAAAAGTTTGCTTTATTGAGTATAGAGTCTTCCAGTAGCATGACACGGTAACGAGCTAGCACATTGCAAGTAGAGACGGTATTGTCCGCTTTTGAGGTTTGTATAAGGGGTAGGACGCGGACCATGAGTGCTTCCTTCATTCCATAAAGTGACTGGTCCGTAAAGGTATCCTCCGGTAGTGTCATTACGTACCCACATGATTACATCCGCATCTCGATTGTTAGTGGCCGTGAAATTTAATTTTTGCGTACTAGATGTAATCGTAATTGCAGCAGTGCTGACTGTTCCGTAACCATCTAATGTACAAGAGGATGAAGCAGCATAAACTCCTACAGTATACGTTAGGACCAAGGCAAACGCAGCAAAAGCAGAACATAAGATTTGACTCCATCTTCTCATGTTAAACTCCCCTTTTTAATATTTATATATAAAATATATTCTATTCGTAATAATTAAAATCCTTCTTCGTAAAATGGGTTTAATAAGAAAATTATCACAGAGGTGGGTTGATGTTTTCTATATACAATTATTAAATATTTTAGTTTATTTTGTTTTGGTAAATATATTTATGGAAGTATAGAAGGCTAAACGGTCTTTTTCTTTGTCTCAAAAACGATCGTTTTTGAGACAAGGGCGTGTCTGGCTGCGAGAACTCCTGGACCAAGATGTTCAACGTGCTTGCCGCGATACTTGTTAGCTAATGGAAGCAATATACCACCCGGGACCTTTAACGTACAGGGGCCCGGGTTTTTTGAGTCCGTCGATTCCCTTAACGTACTATTTTCTCGTATCGGTACGGTGCTCCCTAAGTGACAGCCACCGCCAGCGCAGTCGGTGGGGGCGAACCCCGAATTTCTCAACACTCGTTATACCGACCGTATCTTCCAAAGTAAGCAGATCCCACTTGACTCATCGCTACATATTTGAGAAGACGAACGGGTTCATCGGTCGTCAATTCCACTTTTTCTCCATGGGCAATTCAGAGATAAGTCCAAAAGCGTTTGTTTAGGCAAACATTAAAGAAAAACCTTAAAGTGCTTTGATAAACTTCCTGTACTATAGTTTCAAGGATAATGACCCCTCACCTTATCACTTGCATTAATGTTGTAAAATGGATTACGTAGGTCATCACAATAAAAGGAGAGATCAAATGAAAATTTTATATGAAGTTCCCGAATCAAACGGCTTTGAGTAATTCGATTTTTTCAGTGATCATAAGAGGTGATGATTCAGAGCTTATTGGAATGGGCAGAATCATTGGCGATGGAGGTTGTTTTTTTGGGAACTTTCGTCTACCAAAACTTTGGCATTCAAGTGTCCATTGCGATCATGGGCATCTCTTTCATCTTTTCGGGGCTGTCGTTGTTTCTCTTGCCGGCGGACCCGACTCCCGAGGAGCGTCTGCGGACATCCCTTCGGGAGGAAATGGCCAGTGGCATTCGGTACTTTTCAAATTATTTTGTAATACTTTTATATAAATTTTGCGGGATTTGAGGAGAAAACCGTTTGTTGTGAAGACTATGTTGAGAATTTAAAAACATGGTTGGGCTGGAGTTACTTTGGTCACCCATATTTGATTGGAATAGGGGTAGGTTGTTGTTCTCGTGGGATTTCAGGGGCGATATCCAACTGCTTGTAACCGTTTTATATGCTTTTGTAGTTGTTGAAGGTACGCATCATCCAGTTCTGTTCGTCCACCCTCCAGGATCAGTGTTGCGTATTCTTCACTAGGTGCGAATTCACGTTCAGACTTATCCACTACAGAGTAGGTCAAAACATCCTCTACCATTTTGCCGTTAAACTCGACAGTTATAGTTTCTTCTTGATAAACCAATGGGTACCCCTCACGTCTGCGAAGACGAGACAAGTATTTCTCGTCAATACGATACAAGATTCCTTCGACAATCTGTCCGGGATCAAACACTATATCAGCCGCCCCGGTTGGCTCCTTTCTACGTGGACTTGTGCTCCAATGAGTAAAAGCAAGTGATCTATCATAAAGAATAGCTCTGCCCAATCGTTCGAAGACCGGTACAGTATCTCGGAAATCCTGTTCGTGCATACAGGAACCATAGGCGAAATATAGAGTCATAAGTCATTATCCTTTCTAATTCAAGTTAATCATGTTCCGGTGGTTGGGCCCAAAAAATTTCTTTGGGAGATTAATTCAGTGAATTTTCTAAATGTTGTTTTCGGTAAGTTATTTAATCTCTCATTATGATTATACTGGTAATCAAAATGGAATGAATTGAGGGATTGAAAATGTATCAGAAAATCGTTTGTACAGGTGAAGCCCCAATCGATGCGCTGAAACGGGAATTCCGCGAATAAGTAAATTTAAATGTTGAAGTCGTCAAGCCGTATAAAATATTTTCCCATGTTTCAGAGAGCGGAAACAGGCACACAGTAGAAATCATTTATCGGGTTCAACTAATGGTTCAGTATAGTCTAACATTTTTGAAAAAAAGAGAAAAATAAAAAATCCACCTTACTCGGTGGTCATTTAGCTTGCCGCAACTTGTTTATCGCGCTCTCATGCTCGATGGATCTGAGAGCGAGGGCGGCCAGCGATGCTTCTTGCTTGTCCACTTTTTCTGCTGTTTCCAACACTGCTTGTTTTACTACTGCCATGTCTTCTTTCAATGATTTAAGACTTGATTCCATATTACTGACTTGGTCGTTAAGCTTTTGAAGCTCATTCAAAATCTGCTGTAATACTTGGTCGCTCATGGTATCACCTTTCGTCCGATCTGATAAAGGTATTATAACATAATTGGCAACAAAAAAGTCCACCATCTGCATTTGGCGGCTAGGAGATTCCACTATGGATACAATTCAACAGACAAGGCAGTAAAAATAATGAAAGAAAGATTCAGTTTCCATTCCACTATGGATAACTAAACCTTCTTTTTCTATCTTTCTTCCATCCGATCATAGAGCTTTCAATTCCATAATGGATGCAACTAAACCTTCCTCAATACCAATATGGATATAACTAATCCCGAGTGCTCAACCCGCCAGTCCAGCGGTGAAAAGTTGTTTTTTTCAAACTAGACCTACTGCTTGGTTTTCGCTTTTCAGCCTAGCGGAAGAGTAACATGCTTTAAGGATACCAAAAATTTTCGGACTTGCAAGAAGGTTAACACCCTCCTGCATCCGATGCTCGCTCTCATCCCCATAGATTAAGCTATAAGGGTTTTCTCGATTGCATTCTATAAATGTGATCACTACATCTTATGGTGTTGTTGCTTAGAAAAGAAGTCAATCAATGAATTGTTAGCCTTCGCAAAGAGACCAGCATGAACAGCGGCTTTAATCTCTAGGAATTCACCATAGGGCATCTTCTCGGCTACTCCTCGAAATAAAACCTTGACAAACTTAGCCGTTCAAGATATACGGAAGACAACCTTGATCAGGCTGTAAAACAAGGGGTGGAGCAGTATGTGATACTCGGGACTGGGATGGATACCTTTGCTTTTCGTCGTCCGGATCTCCTAAGTCAGGTTCAGGTATTTGAAGTTGACCACCCGGCCACACAAGCCTTCAAACTTAATCGACTAGCTGAATTAGAATGGGAAATCCCATCAAATCTTCACTTTGTACCTGTGGATTTTACAAAGGAGAGTTTGGCTGATGCACTCAAGGGAACTTCGTATGACTTGCAGACAAAAAGTTTTTTTAGTTGGCTAGGTGTCACAATGTACTTAACTCGAAACGAAGTGTTCGCAACGCTGCGTTCCATTACCGATATTGCCCCCGTGGGCAGTGTGGTTATTTTCGATTACTTTGTACCAGAAGAAGCTACTTCACATATTAAAGAGATGCAGGAGGATTTACGAAAGATAGGCGAGCCGATTAAAACGACCTTTGACCCGTCAACACTGGCTTTTGAACTGGAAAGTTTAGGTCTCCGTCTTCATGAGAACTTAAGCCCATCCGATATCCAAGAACGCTATTTTCAGAGTCGAACGGACGGCTATTATGCGAGTAAACATGTGCGCCTTGCGAGGGCAGTAGTAGAGTAAAAAAATATGTTCTCCCATACACCATCCCACTACCAGGTTCTTCAGTATTAAACGGAGCTGGACCAACTGGATTAGCTTCAAAATATTGAAGATCATATGTTTTTACTCCTTTCTGGAAACGGGGAAGGCTCGTATTCCCACATACTTTCAATTCCAATATGGCTACAACTAAACACAATGATAATAGGTGGTTCTTTTTGGCTGGATACTTCTTTCAATTCCATAATGGATACAACTAAACCCTGTGTGTGAACGCCAGAAATATCAACTATTTCTATAGTAGAAATTAATCCAAAAATGCGACAAAATGCGAAACGAAAGAACAAAACATCCCAAGATGAATCGAATGAACCGATTCCAGTCTTGGGATGTTTTTTTAATTTCCTGGGTTGTTTAGTTTAACGAGTTTCCGATCTTATCGTAGTTTTAAGTGTTTCCGCACTCTGATTTGATGATACCAATTTTTTTGTCGGACTTGTGAGAGGGATGAATCCCTCGTCTGACGCTCGCTATCATCCCAATCCTGATGGACTGGGTTTTCCCGCTCGCACTTCATAATGAAGCATGACGCAGTCTCCGAAACGGAAGTGTTTTTTCAACTTCAATCGGGTTTCACGGTTATTCTTTTTGAACAGAGGAATTCCTTTGCCGATCAAAACAGGGATCACACCGATCATGAATTCATCGACCACATTCGCTTCCATGAACCCCTCAATCAGCTCACCACCGCCCACCAACCAAATATGGGCTCCTGGCTGTGATTTCAACTTTTCCACAAAGGGCCCGATTTCCTCGTTCACAAACTCCACATGCTCATCACGTCCGGATGCGGTTCTAGAAAAGACATAGCACTTTTTGTCCGCATAAGGGAAAGAATCGGATAACTCCGGCAGTTGATCATAGGTCGCTTTTCCCATGATCACGGTATCGATCGTTTTGTAAAAATCGGAGTAACCATATTCTTCAGGGTCTGTAGGAGCGTTTTCAAGCAACCAATCGATGCTGCCATTTTCCCTCGCAATATAACCATCCAGGCTCATCGCGATAAATACAATCACTTTTCTGTCCAACCTCAATGCCTCCTTGGAATCTTGTTGTGGGCAATGTAAAAGGGTAATATACATAATACACGATGAAAGATGACATCTATTGTCATCATTCAAAAAAGAAGGGGAGATGCCCCTATGCGTGCAGACCGATTGATGTCAATCCTGCTCATCCTCCAGAAAAAAGGGAAAGTGACCACAAAAGAACTCGCGAGGGAATTGGAAGTTTCCAGCCGCACCATCCTGCGCGATCTGGATGCCCTCAGCGGCATGGGAATCCCGGTTGTTGCGGAGCGAGGAAAAAATGGGGGATGGCGGCTTCTCGATGAATATCGCCAAACATTGTTCGCGTTGAAGAAAGAAGAAATCGCCTCCCTTTTTCTCGCCATACCGGAATCTTTGCTGAAGGATTTGGGAATCGACCAGCCCTTTCAAGCGGCGCGCCAAAAACTTTTTTCTTCTCTTCCTTCCATGGTGGAGCCGCACGCGCAAAAGTTTTGGAAACGCATCTATATCGATGTCGAGCCATGGAAGGAAACCAAGGAAAAAAGCGATTGGATGGAGCCGATCTTGCGGGCGGTGTGGGAGGAGCGCAAGCTGCGGATAGACTACGAGCGGGCGGATGGGCAAAGAAAAGAGCAGGCGATCGAACCGCTTGGTTTGGTGGCACGGGGAAACAAATGGTATCTGGTTGCCGTCAACGAAGAAAACGAAATCCGAAGTTACAAGGTGAACCGGATCTGTTCCGCCGTTGTCTTGGAAGAGAAGTTTGTGCGGCCTGAAGGATTTGATCTTTCCTCATATTGGAAGGAAGCGAAAGCCTAATTTGTTGCGAACCTACCCCAGTACATTGTCCAAGCGGAATTGACCACGCGCGCGTTTCAGCGGATGAAATGGACGGATCGCTTTGTGCGGATTTTGGATGCGGGACAACCCGATCCAACCGGATGGATTCCCGCTACACTACGCTTTGATACCGAACAAGAAGCGGCGGAAACGATACTCGGTTTCCATAATCAGATCAGAATCCTTTCGCCAACGTCCTTGAGAGAAAAAATAAAGAAGATGGCTCAGGCGGTGTTGGACCTTTACGGAAAGGAATGTGAAAAAGTGGATGAAAGAGAGTGAAAAACAGGTCCGGATCGAGCGGTTGGCTTTCATTTCATCAGGAAGAAATTGTTTGACACCGGACGAGTTAGATATAAATTTTCGGCATAACAGTGATAGGTCGTATTAATAATATTTCCGATGTCTTTTTGATCGTTTTCGATCCAGTTTTTTATCTCCTCTCTGATGCTTTGAACAGGATCGAATGGGTTTGAAATCAGACCTTTTGCAACAGCTATAGTCATTGCGGTATCATCCGTTGGACAAAAAAAGCTGTTGACCCTTCTTTGTCAACAGCCTCAGCCCTTTTGTCCCCAACAGAAGGGCTTTTCTTATGTTTTTTATCATGAGAAAGACCAAAGCATAAAAAGTGGTCGTACTGATGAATATATCAAAGAGATCCAGGATTTTATAATCGAAAACGAACTGTATGACTAAATCTCAACACCAAACCTATTAGAAAGCCAAAAAAGGCAACGAACCTGAGTCCTTGAGACCAAGTCGTTGCCTTTTGTTTATTTCAAAATGGATTCAATGTGACCTATGACCAATTCCCTAGACTCTTCGCAAACTAGCTCGCCTGTCACAGTTCTAATTTCAAGATGGATTCAATAGTAGATAGCCCCAGTACTCTTATTATTCCTAATATACACCCACTTCCCCATCCCTTTCAACATTCCTTTTTTGCGGTGAGAATCGATAGATGCTCACTTTACCCCTATTTGAGCGAAAAAACATATCCAAGCCCTTCTATTTTGTCCTGTAACCACTCTGAAATATCTTCCGAGGGGTAAGATAGCCACTCCATTTTTAGTTGAACAAAAAAAGCGGCATGATGGCCGCCATAGCCGAAGAGTAAGGAAATAGAAAAAGACTTGAGTACCCTAAGAGGTGGCTCAAGTCTTTTTATTTTCTATTAGGGGTAGAGGGAGCGAAACCGATTATGGGTCCATCTCTCCAGTAAATGGAAAAATGACTTGAGAGCCACAAGGGAACTCAAGTCATTTTGTGTTTATACAGGAAACTCGGGGAATTAAAGTGATCCGTGCTTACTCTTAGATGCTTGGCCAAGAACTCAATCACAGGAAGAGGAACGTCTTCAGCTCGGTCAGGAAAACGGGCTTCATGCTGGAAGTATTTGAACAAGACAGCAAATCCCAACCGTGTCTCGAAGTTCTTCGCTTCAATCAATTGCCTTTCCGGTTGCAATAAACTAAAGTATTCAATGAGTTCTTCCTTTGTCCATTGTTGTTCCAACTCAGATGTCAGTCCTTTCTAAAGTTCCTAGAATGTATAGAGTCGGTACTTTTGAGCATATCTGGGTATAACGTATATTGATTTAACTATAAAAATAAAGGGAAAATACACATTGTTCCATAACCAAAATAAAAGTAGGAACATTAAAATATCTTAGGGGGGATCTTAAATGAAAACAAAATTACTACATGTACGAGCTAATGTATCAAATCTTAACCGTTCTATTAGTTGGTATGAGGAAATGTTGGGATTTAAGGTCACGGCTTTATGGCCACCTGAAAAACCTAATTATGCTCATTTTGAGATAGATCAAGGGGCAATCTTTTCGATTATGGAGCATGAAAAAGTTCCATCAAATGGACGATTTAACTTTTATGTTTCTGATGTGGATAGTTTATGGGAAAAAATAAAGGATAAAGTTGAGATTGTCGAGGAGTTGTTCGATACTCCATATGGATCAAGAAAATTTACGATCCGCGATTTAGATGGTAATGAATTGGGATTCGTGCAAGAATGAAGGTTGTTTCTCTAGATTTTTAACTACATAGTGCAATCAAAAATTAATAAGCTTGAGTGCTCTTAAGTCATTTTTCAATTTCTTGGATAAATGGCCGCAATATCGGCGGATGCCTTGCCTTAGGACTGATGCACTAAGAATGATATGGAGATAAAACAAAATATATCTAATTTGGTTCTGTATAAACACGAAATGACTTGAGTTGCTACATATGTAGCCTCAAGTCATTTTTCTATTTTCTGGGGAGATGGCCCCGAAATCGACGCTCGCTCCCTCTACCCCAAGAGGTGGATCAAGTCTTTTTCTGTTACGGTAGAAAGCCAAAAAAGGCAACGAGCCTGAGTCCTTGAGACCAAGGTCGTTGCCTTTTGTTTATTCCAAAATGGATTCAATTTAACGAAGGTGATGAAATGAAAGTATTATTGGTAAGTGATTCTCTGTAACTGTTCTAATTCCAAAATGTATTCAATGATACCTGTTAAGAATCCATGTTTTTGGGCTTCTTGTCAATTATAAGTGGGAGTTCTAATTCGAAAATGGATTCAATGGTACTAACCATTCACGGCTTTGGTTCAGGTTTGGTTGTACCAGGACGGTGTTAGTTCTAATCCCCAAATGGATTCAATAGTAGACCCAATACTCTTATTAATACTAGAGCATTCCTGTAATGAATTAATTATAGCTTTGAAAAAGAAAGAGTACCTCCTGTAACATATGGGATGTCAGGTTGCGCGCACTGACCCCTAATTTTCACCAAGGAGGTACTCAATATGAATTTTAATCAAAACGAAAAAATTGATCAAATTCATTTTGGCACGCTCATTGTAGGAGTGGACATAGGCAAAGGAAAACATATCGCGCGAGCAGTGGACGACCGAGGAAAAGAACTAGCAAAACCTTTGGCCTTTACCAACACCAAAAAAGGATTTGACCAGCTTTTGTTTTGGATCCGAACGATCCAAAAGTCTCATTCCAAACAACACGTGTTGTTTGGAATGGAGCCAACGGGGCACTATTGGCTGAACCTCGCTTACTTTTTGAAACGTCATAAAATCAAAGTAGTCGTGGTCAATCCGTTTCATGTTCATCGTACAAAGGAACTTGACGACAATTCTCCAACCAAAAACGATGTAAAAGATGCTTATGTCATTGCTCGGCTAATCCAAGGGGCACGGTACTCTGAAGCGTATCTTCCGGAAGATACATTTGCAGACTTACGAACGGCCATGAAAATGCGAGACCAGTTGTCCAAAGATCTCATTCGAATGGAAGGTCGGGTGCATCGCTGGTTGGATCAATATTTTCCTGAGTTTCTTACCGTATTCAAGGATTGGAAGGGGAAAACGGCGACCCAATCGTTACGACACTTCCCCCTTCCTTCTGATGTTCAACGCTTGAGCGTTGAACAAATCGTGGAAATTTGGAAACAAAAAGTTCAACGTTCTGTTGGATTAAAACGGGCAGAACGTTTGATGGAAGTGACTAAACAATCCATTGGATTGAATATTGGTCTGGATATGGCCAGAATGGAAATTCAATTCCTTTTACAACAGGTGGAAATGATTCAACAACAGCTGAATTTGCTTGACGAGCAGATCAAAACATTGTTAGATCATATCCCTGGTACACAAGAAATGCAATCGGTTCCTAGGGTCAGTTTTCTTACAGTAGCCGGTTTTTTGGCTGAAGTCGGTGACCTAAAGCGATATACCCATCCACGACAAATTCAGAAGTTGGCAGGATTGAATCTCAAAGAATATAGCTCAGGGAAAAACCTATATTACCAAACGAGGAAGATCGCGATTACGTGCTTTTTTATATCGGAGCATACTACCACTGGTCGCCAAGAATCCTGAATTCAAGGCATTTCATGAATACTATGTTTCTCGGAGAAAGAATCCATTGCGACGTAAGCAATCCTTGATTGCCCTTTGCTGTAAACTGATTCGTACCCTGTTTGTGATTGGAGTTCGTAAAATGCCTTATAATCCTGCAAAGCTTCGTGAAGCTTTGCAGATGGCACAATATCGGAATGCCACCTAATTTTCTTTGCAAAACGAGGCGCGGAGAAGCTGATCAAAATAAGTATTCGGGCATAGACCCTGCACTAGAGCAACTTTCAGCCTCCACCCCAAGACAAGGTCGAACGAAGGAATGTAAGGATGCGATCCAGGGAGACATGGGAGGGTTAACCACTTGGGTTCCTGTGGAGATCCGCTATACGCCTTTATATTTTTCTAAAAATTGGTTTTTGAGGAGCAGGATATTGCTATCCCCTATATTCCTTTTTATAACATATTAGGAATTAAATTCATCCCCTTGTCTTTAGCCTCGTTTTGAAAAAGTGAGAAAACGAGAGTATTGAAGAGAATTGAATTCATTTATGGAGGGAGCTTATTTCAAAATGAATAAGTAAAGAATAATTATTCATGATCCATAAAAGCAATATTATAAAATCAATCAGGCATGGGACGTGCCTTCGTGGATGGATGTGGGTTGTCACGCCAAATGAAGCGAGAAGCTTGCCATCTCAATGGCGATGTAGTTCACCCAGTGTTGTTATGCGAATTTGTTTGGATAATAAATTGAAATCCCGGGTGCCCTTAAAGGGAACTCGGGATTATTTTTTGTTAATAAGGTAATTATTTTCAACAATGATTCTTTTAGTCTGTTAACAGTTTTTATTCTTTCCAATCTTCAATATACCAGTAAAAATCCGGAACGCGTACATCGATGTAATAGGAGCTGTCTTTTTGCTTTAGCTCTTTAAATTTGTTTGATTCTTTCACTCTTTTCTCTAGTAAATATTTGGAAACATCAGCAATTGCAACATTTTTGTCATAGAAAATTTTGTTAAATTTGTCTTTATTGGATTCGATGGTACCTTCGATGGAGATAATACCAATAAATTGTGCATTGGGAGTTTTACTTAGAAATTGATTTAGCTTATCTTGTGGGAGAAGATCTCCGTTTTCAGGAGCCCCAACTAAAGTAGCCCTTACTCCATTATCCATAGTTCTAATTTTAAACTGAGTAACATCGATATCATTTTCTTTTACAAAATTCTTGTATTCTTCCACCGAAAGAGCTTTACTAAATGTTATTACAACAGGGATTCTGTTCGATTTTTCTTTAACAATCTGGTCAAAGTAGGCAGGCATCTTATTTTTATACTCTGTGAATTGTTCTTTGGTTAGATTGTCAGGAAGATTAATTTTTACATTAATATCTTTTTTGCCTTCCTTCCTTGCAACGAAATAATAGAGCCCGGAATTATCTACCAATTGTTTCTTATCAATCAACTCAATCTTATTTTTTCCAATTCCCAAATCATGGTCAGTATTGGACGACGCCAAGGTTACTGAAAGACATGCAGCTCCAAGAATACATGCAAATACAAGAACCGTAAGGATTATTTTTTTCATTTTTTTCACCTCACATCATAATAGGCGTCTTGTAATTCATCAAACATATCCGATTGATAGCCGCATTCATCATAGCAACCCCAGAAACTTTGCTGAGCTGTTACAGTCATGTAACCGGTGTCACCACCGTCGTACGGATAAACATCATGGAATTGGGCGTATAAATAATAATTGGTCGAAGTATTCATTGATAAAACTCGTTGGGCTGTTACTTCAAATTCATCTTCTGCTCCTGGGGCGTAGTAATCGTAAATATCATCATCTACATCTGGATATGGATCAGGATAGTTCGTATAGTACCAACTTGTTGTAGAGCCCAAGTCACCATCTTCAGCCTGAAAATCGATAGTATGACGATAACCATTATTATAATAATAATTGTGTATTGCGTTGATCGAACTGGAGCTATATTTTGTATTTTTTAGATCTACCTCGATGTAATTATCATCCCAATCACAGGCATTCACAATCTCTCCCGAATTAGGTGCATAAGTGGATTGTTTACCCCAATGACCCCCCATGTCCCCTGACCAATAATCGCTATATATTCTTTCCCAGGTGACAGCATAAACAGGAGAACTTGTTAAGATAGTGACAACAAATAGCGACAAAACAAACGATGCAATAGATTTAAAATTCATAATAAAATACCTCCCTTGTTCCTTTGCAATAATTAATATAATATGAACATAAAATAATAGTCAATATTTTTTGTGAAGTGAAAATCATCGGGCATGGGATCGTTCTGAATTGTCAAGGAATATTCCTGAGGGGATTATATCGGTTATCCAACAATGTTTAAATATCGAGAAAACGAATTGTTATCCCAATATAACAATGCTAATCAAAGAAATTGTGCATCTGAAGGAGGCTGTTTGTAAATGAAATACACATCTTCATTAGAAGGGATCACAGTTGACATGCTAAAAGGAGGATTTTTTGTAGGTTGGCCTAATCCACTTGGACACTTAGTAAAAGAATGGGATATTAAAGATCATGCTGTTAAGATCCAAAACTATCTTATTACAGCAAAAGCCCCAGGGCTTTTTTGTCTTCCCTAAATAAGTGAAAAACCTAGATATTCCTAGATTTTAGTATGTGGACAAAATGTGAAAAATGTTGATAAATAAATTAGAATCTTTACATCTTGAATATCGGGCATGACGCACCTGGCCAGGGATCGAACCCATGCATCATAAAAAATACATTATAAAAACTCTTTAGCCCATGAGATGAACACAAAAAAAGAGCTCCGCATGACTAAGCTTTATTTCTTTCATTTTCCTGTATATTGGGTGTCACCGTATCATTTCGAGTAAAAGGGGTGAAGGGAGCATCCGTCAATTTTGGTATCATAGATACAATAAATGGAAAATGACTTGAGATTGCATGCGTAGCAACTCAAGTCATTTTTTTAAGTTCCGATTTAAGTATTTCCAACACGAAGTTGTTTCCCAGCAGATGCAGATAAGGTTCCTTTTATTATCGTCGAATTTATGGCGAAACAACTACGAACTAGCACAGATCAATTTTATCAATATCCTGGGAGGAAATTGTATGATAATTAATCCAAAAGAATTTTATTTTAATAATTTGCGTTATATTGTAAGGTCTGCAACAGAAAAGGATGCAAAAAACTTGTCCGAAGTAAGACTGCAGATAGATGGCGAAACAGAAAATTTAGATAGGGAAAAAGGCGAGGCGTACATAGATGAATCAGGTTTTAAGCAGATAATTAAAGATGATACAGAAAGTATTAGTAATTTATTTTTAGTTGCTGAAGTTAAAGAAAGAATTGTAGGTTTTTCAAGATGTAAAGGGAATAAATTGAAAAGAACTTCTCATAAAGTAGAATTTGGAGTCTGTGTATTAAAAGAATATTGGGGATATGGAATAGGAAAAAACTTATTAAAAGAATCTATTCATTGGGCAGATTCAAATGGAATAAAGAAAATAACTTTGAATGTTCTTGAAACAAATGAAAAAGCTATAATGCTGTATAAAAAATATGGTTTTGAAGTGGAAGGTATTTTAAAAAAGGACAAAGTTCTATCTGATGGGAATTACTATAATACCATATTAATGGGAAGATTTAATGAATAAGGATTAAAGGACAATCCAAATTCAAAATTTGTTAAACTAACGGGGTGTTAGTTGAAGAAAAAGCGATTTAGTAAATAACTTTTTTGTATTATTAACAAAATCTAAAAAGGTTTAGCCTATCATATCTGGGTATAACGTACATTGATTTTAACTATAAAAATAAAGGGAAAATACACATTGTTCCATAACCAAAATAAAAATAGGAACATTAAAATATCTTAGGGGAATCGTAAATGAAAACAAAATTACTACATGCTTAATGAACCCCGTATGTCCAGACATTTAAGCAACATTTGAAGTTATAGATTGACGAAACTCTTTAGGGGATAAATATCCCAAAGCAGAATGTGGTCTCTCATCATTGTAGAATTTTATATATTGATCAATATCGTTTTTGGCTTCCAAGAAGGAAGAATATTCTTGGAGCCAAACCGTTTCTTCTTTCAGAGTACGAAACCAGCGCTCAATATAAGCGTCTGCGTCAGGATTGTTGTATCCCGTTCTCTCTTGCTTAATCCCTGCATCTTTTAGTGCTTTCATATAGCGACGACTCGTCATTTGGCACCCATTGTCACTCCGAATAGTAAGACCTTTACCTTGTGTACCAAAAGGAAATCGGTTGTTTAGAGCCTGATCAACAGCAAAAAGAAGCTCATCAGTGCGACAGAATCGTGAAAATTTGTATCCGACAATCTCTTTGTCATATGCATCAATAACCGCAAAGAGATAGCCCCAGCCATCTTGACCACACCAGATTTTTGTCATGTCCACTTGAAAATGCTCATTGGATCGTGAGACAGGGATCTTTCCGCCTTTCTTTTTTCGCTTAGCCTGGTAATGTGCTGGTTTGCTTAGCAAACCAAGCTCTTTCATGATCCGGTATACTCTTTTATGATTCACATTGATGCCATACTTTTTCTTTAACCAGACACAAATCCGCCGATATCCATTGGTTGGGAACATTCCACAAAGCTCTTGAATCTTTTGACGAAGCGACGCTTCGTCATTCTGTACACGCTTTTTTGGCGCTTTCTCTTTTATTAGCTCGTATCCATAGGTGCGATTAATACGAAGGGCCTTCGTAATTTGTGGGATCGAATACCCTTCTTCCACTAAGGTTTGCACGAGCCCTCGAGTTCTTACCTTCGACCCCAGTTCGTCTTTTTTCGGAGAATCTCAATTTGCATGGCCTGTTCACCAATCAGAGCCTTAGCTTCTTTTAACTCTTTTTCCAGCTCACCTTCTCTATTAGATGGACCACTAGACAAGGCAGATAGTCCGCCTTGAATAAAAGACTCTCTCCACTTGTAATATTGTGGTTGTAATATTCCGTATTCTCTGCATACAGCAGAGATATTTGCTCCTGGTGCCATTCCAGCTAACACAATCTCCATTTTCTGTTCAGCTGTCCATTTTCTCCTTCCCATTAAAAACGACCCCTTTCTTCTTCCTCCATTATAACTTAAACTTTGTCTGGAAGATTATGGGGTCATTATAAAGCCACTATATTGAAAATATACAAAAACCACAAACAGACCCATATAGGGTCTTTTTCTTTTGACGACACAAGGAAATACATTGTTTTCCTAACTATATTACAATACCGCTAACCTTCAATCCTGCAAAACTAACACAAATACTGACGAATTTAGAACTAAGAAATGTGGGTAAAGGGAGAGTTGGAAAAATGGGAAGAAGGTATTACCATTCTACAATAGTCCAGTATGGAGGAAAGCAAGGAAAGCGGTATTAGCACGGGATCATTATCTATGTCAGATATGCTTGGAACGTGGGGTCTTGGAGCCAACAGTGATCGTTCACCACATCGACATTTAAAGGATTGGCTCAAAAAAGGAGTGTTGAAGGGGATGGTGAAGTGGGTGTATACTAAGGATAACAAGAGGATTGGAACTACGATAGAATGAAAACGCAAATAAAACTTGCTACGAAATGTATTTTCAGATCATCAAGTATTGCATCTATAATAGAATGGAAAACAAAAAGACTTGAGCCAACTCTTAGGGTACTCAAGTCTTTTTCTATTTCCTCGGTGGATCGCTTAGGCAATCTTTTTGTTTATCTCAAAAACGATCGGATGACGAGACTTGAGACTGAAAAGAAAAGAAAGAGTCCAGGCGTTTTTACTTTGTTTTCAGAGGGCAATTCCGATCGCTTCATGGAAGCCTTGAGCAATAAATGGCTTCATCGGATGCAAGATATCCATGAAACAGTAGAAGTGAGACTCAAAATCGCCCAACTGTTGAAAAACTGGTATTTGACCCACCGTGCTGACCAATGGAGAAAGCCGAATAAAAAGAACAAAAAGAAGGTGCCTCTCATCCAGCATACTCTGGAAGAGCTGGAAGGAAAGGAATGATAAAAATACGCTTCACAATTGATCACTCGAGGGAATATTCGGGGATCAAACGGGAGATAAAGAAGATATAGAAGCAATGTATGAAAATGAATTAAATGTATTTGGTGCCGAAAAAAGTGAAAAATTCTGATGCCCTTTGATGAACAAGAATTTATTTCAAAGCTAGCTTCTAATGACTTTACAAGTATGGTTTCGGAGAAAATCAAACGTCTAAAATTCGTTTCATTGTTGACACCTTAAAACAGAAAAACAACAACATGCCTTTGGTAATATATACTACTGAAACGATCGTTGGCTACGATTACGAAACTTTGAAACAATATCCTTTATTAAGAATTTGCAATTTGCCAAATACAATAGTTTCAAGCATACGCTCACTGATGGATTCAGTAATCACTAATATGAAGATGTAATTGATATCAGATGGAACGTTCTATTTGTTGTCGTCGATCTGGAGTAGTTAAAAAACCCCGGAGATCGACGACTTTTATTTTTCACTATTTTCAAGGGTTTTACATTTCTCTTTCATTTTCAGATTTCAAACGATACAATAATAAGTGTAGGATTTATGCGGTGTTTAGGGGTTTATGATGTACCTATAAGGTATTGAAATTCAACGATTAATGAGTTTTGAGAAAGCGTGTGGATCAATTAGAAGGAATTTGAGTGAGTCTCTATTTCATAGCAAAATATTATTAAAGGCTCTTTCATCTGTTAGGATGGTGAAGCCTTTAATTTTGCAAAAAGTAAATAAATGTAAAAGTAATAACTTGTTTGTAATACAAACCAAAAAGTAGTAAAAGGAGCTATAAAAACTAGATAAGCCTTTGGTATACCTATAACCGATAAAGGAGGGATTTAATTGGACGTTTTGTAATTATTAATTTATTGAAGCATTTTTGCTCAACTAGAGTAGAGTATAATATAACAAACTAATGATATAGCGAATAATGGAGGTTCAACGTTGTGAAACATCAAATTCCTTTCCAACAAGTTGATGTGTTTTCGGCCGTTCCGTTCAAGGGAAATCCGGTTGCAGTTGTGCTCGACGGCAACGGTCTGCCGGCCGAACAGATGCAGGCCATCGCCAAATGGACCAACTTGTCTGAAACCACCTTCGTCTGCAAGCCTACTGATCCCCGGGCTGACTATCGGCTGCGCATTTTCACACCCCGGAGAGAACTTTTATTTGCCGGCCACCCCACAATCGGATCAGCTTATGCCGTGTTGCAGCACGGATTGAAGCCCAAGACGACGGGGCGTCTGGTACAGGAGTGCGGCAAGGGATTGGTTTCTATCCTCATCGACGGAGATCGTTTGTTTCTCACGTTACCGAAACCCATTCTGCACGACATCCCGGCTGTGGAGCTGGCCGAGCTTGCAAATGCACTCGGCATTGCTTCAAACAGTGTGCGTGCCAGCGCAACCGTCGACGTCGGAGTGGTGTGGATTACATTGCAATTGACCGATGCAGAGGAGGTGCGGCGTCTGCAACCCGATATGGCCCGGATTGCTGCGCTAACTCCGCCTGGCGTTGCCGGCGTGACAGTGTTTGGCCTAACGCCGGTAGGTACTCAACCGCAGATTGAGGTACGCTCCTTCGCACCTATCGAAGGCGTGCCGGAGGATCCGGTGTGCGGCAGCGGTAATGGTTGCGTGGCAGCGCTCGTGAGGGAATTCCGACTAATCGAGAAACCGACTTACGTCGCAAGCCAAGGTCGCTGTGTGGGCCGTGACGGCCGAGTTGAAGTGCGGTTCCAAGATGATGGTACCATCTTGCTGGGCGGGCACGCAGTGACGTGTGTAGAAGGCATGCTATATCTTGAAAGAGACCTTGCCCGGAATCCATAGGCATCCCGCGATTAGAAGGCCGGTGAAGAAGTCCTAAAGTAGTCATCATTATCGCGAGCGTTGCTCGGTATCCCTTTGTGGGATACTTAACAATATGTGGTACGATCTGTTACGAAGTGCGAAAAGACTTAAAACTACAACATAACTAGGCATAGAACGTGCCTTCGTGAATGGATGTAGGTAGCTACGCCAGATGAAGCGAGAAGTTCGCTATTTCAATGGCGATGTAGTTCACTTAACTATAAATGAACCTTCGTAATCCCTCCCAAATGGAGGGTTTTGTTTTTGGGAGGAACGAAATGAACAGGAGAATTCTCTATGGCATTTCAAGATACTTAGGTCGTTCCAATACTAATCGGATTATTCGATAAAGAATCACTCTATTTATCAACAATTTTCACAGGTTATTCACAATTTATCTTTGATTCATTGATTACCACTTATTTCAGAAATGGAACCAAATTTGCCCGATGCTCCCTCTACCCCAAATAGGATATGTTGTAGTCGCGTGACTGACACGACACGAGCGAAGGAAATAGAAAAGTATCCAGTAGGGTGCTACCAACGAATCAGCTTATTGTAACTATCTTGAATGGTATCGAAAATGGTATCGTAAAACTCTTTGACCGCATCTATATCCGGGACACCAGTCGGCTCGTTTGATGCTTCGCCTTTTGCTTTAATCCAAGCGACGGTGATTTCCGTAGCCAATTCACCAAAGGATTTTACCAATGTTCTCACCTCCCTAACCAAAATTTCGACATTAACTGAATTCGATATCACTAAACGTTTGAGCCAGTTGCGGGATCGAATTCAGGCTGGGATTCAGTCACGATTATTTAGAAAGGCATCCGTTATTATCTATTATGGAATCCATCGAAAACTGTGAGTCCTATTTGGATTCTTGGCCAGTACCGGTTGTAGATTCGGATAAGATGCTATGGATTATATTATTCATCATGAAAAGTAAGTATGGAAGGCCCCTTTTGCTTCGGCTGAAATATGGAGTGTGAAAAGAAAGCAAGGAGTCGATTTTTTTATCAGAAGAATGAAAACGTATGTTCTTCAGTTTTATCAGTTTTATGGATTGCATCTACAATAGAATGGAAAACAAAAAGACTTGAGCCACCTCTTAGGGTACTCAAGTCTTTTTCTATTTCTTGGGCAGATGGCAGAATGTTATAGGTGTCAAACTCATGCAAGGAGGCATTACAAATGAAACGGCTATCTGATTTTTAATGTTTTAAACCACTTCATCGGTTTTACTCATCTAATAAACGCCCTTTCTTGATTTGCAAAAAAGTCCTGAATACGTATACGTTGTGCTGGATGCAAGTCCATTTGCTCGATTTCTTCTTTTGTAAATAACTCAACTCGAGTGGATTCAGAGCTTACCGACTTCTCTCCCCCTAAGATTTTACAGGCAAAACAGATTGAGAACTGTTGCCGAACTTCGCCGTCTGAGAATGCAATCACATGACCCGGATCAGTGTAAAGCCCAATACATTTCAGAACTTCCACGTCAAACCCTGTTTCTTCTTTGACCTCTCGAATGATTGTCTGTTCGATCGATTCTCCTAGTTCCATAACCCCACCAGGTAATGACCAGAGGTGATTATCACTTCGCTTATGAAGTACAATTCTGCCTTCCTGATCAGTGACGACGGCAGAAGCTGCAGGAACTAACGAATTTGGCTTTGGAGCACCGGGTTGATGATAATAATCCTTTCTTGCCAAGCGGAGCACCTCCTCAGATTAACCAAAATGAATATTAGAAAAATTGTTACCAACTCAAGCCAACAATCGAATTGAGCCACCAGCCCCAAAAATATCTATGGGAAAAGCCTATAGAAAGGGGTGGTGGCGGAATTTCAAGTTTAATTCAGTGAATTGTCAAAATATTGTTTTCGGCAAGTTATTTAATCTCTCATAATAATTATACTGGTAATCAAAATGGAATGAAGGGATTGAAAATGTATCAGAAAATCGTTTGTACAGGATTTATTTATCATCAAGGAAAGACGCTTATTGTTCAACGGTCTTTACAAGAAACATTTTTGCCTGGTTACTACGAGTTGCCAGGAGGTAAGGTAGATTTTGGTGAAGACCCGGGCGATGCGCTGAAACGGGAATTCCGCGAAGAAGTAAATTTAAATGTTGAAGTCATCAAGCCGTATAAAATATTTTCCTATGTTTCAGAGAACGGAAACAGGCACACAGTAGAAATCGTTTATCAGGTTCAACTCACAGATGATCCAGGAAATATCCGGTTGAGTAAAGATCATTCTGCTTATCAGTGGATTTCCGAAAATGATGCTCATCATTATCTTATTAGCGAAGAAACCAAAGACTCAATCCTCCGTAGATTTAAAGCAGTTCTGCCCATCAATATTTAACGGGTTATACTGGATCGGCTCATTGAAAAAGAGTACAAACTCGGCGCTTCCCAAATTCTGTACTACAAGAAAAAGTGGTTCATCAATATCAACGATCAGTTCGAGAAACAAGAGGAACCACTGGACTCGGATCGAATCATGGGAATCGATATGAGCATTGTCTATCTGTGGATCGATTGAATTCAACAGGGGATAAACAGAGAGAAATGGATCTCCAAGCACATGGATCAGGTGACATGGTGGATTTTCGTTTCTTTTTGAGAAAAGTGATACTTTACAATCAGTGATTAGGGGAGTATGATGAGCTCGATAAAAAATAAATATATCCTCGTAAATCGCTGAGTCCCGCAATACGCGGGAGCGGGGGAACCAACTGCAGACTGTGGCTAATCTGTCACGGACTGCATGGGGTGAATCCTGGGGTGGATTTGTTCCATGCCTGGGTAGGGTGACTCTCAGCCACCCGAATCCGACAGCTAACCTCGTAGGCGTTGTGAGAGGGGGAGTGAGAATCGCAGAGGAGCACGGCTATTTTTGCTGTGCCAGAAAGGCCGCGTGAAGACACCCTTCTCGTGGCCTTTTCTGTTGTTGATAGTAAGCACTTTCGCACAAGTAGGTTAGAGATTTTCCTTTACTTTGTAATGAGTTTCTTCCATCCATCATAAAAAGATGTTGAGGGAGGACAAAGTATGTTCAAAATCATCTATTTTACGGGCTTGGTAATCATGTCCATTATTCGCGCTCCTTTTAGTAGGCAGACTAAAACGAATCAGATTGTTGACAGCCGTAAAACAACTTTAGAGATATTCCTGCTTTCTCTGATGTCCGTCGGGATGCTAGTCATTCCACTAATCTATGTCTTCACTCCGTTACTGAGTTTTGCCGATTACCAGCTTCCTTCTTGGGCGGGATGGATTGGAGTAGTGGTCTCCTTTGTAGCCCTCTGGCTATTTTGGCGTTCCCATTCTGATTTAGGACGAAACTGGTCTCCTACTCTTGAGTTAAGGAAAGGACATCAACTGATTACCAGTGGAGTATACAAATATGTTAGGCATCCTATGTATGCAGCTAGTTTGATGTGGGGAGTCGCCCAAGTTTTGTTATTGCATAACTGGATAGCAGGGTGGTCCCCTTTGTTGTCGTTGATGCTAATGTATTTCTTGCGTGTATCGCGAGAAGAACAAATGATGCTTGATCAGTTTGGAGAAGAGTATCAATCTTACATGAATAGAACGGGGAGAATTATACCACGCCGGTTTTGGAAGTAATGGGGCTTTTTTTCGGTGTCCTCATCATCTGCGTGAAGAAATTGGGAAGGAAAAGATACAGTCCCATCAAAATTATTTGAAACACTTGGGGACGTTCTCAAGTGTGCCTATCAAGGTCTGGAGAAAAGCGTGGGAGATACGCGAAGCGCATCGCTGCATTACATCAGAACAATAATACGAAGTGAACGATGTTTTCTGCAGGTAGTCCGGATCGTCTAACTAAACCTGATGGATTGCGTAATATTCCTAGAAGCTGCGGTATCAAAAACGAGGACTTTCTGGACACAAGGTGTTGTTATGGGCGAGTTATCCCCGATTTTTCTTTTATAAACACAAAATGACTTGAGTTCCCTAAGTGGCGTCTCAAGTCATTTTTTCATTTATTGGAAAGATGGCGCCAAATTTGAGCTTTGCTAATCCACCCCTCCTATTTCATTTGCGTATAGAATTGGTAAGTTTCCGACATCGATCCATTTGAGATATTTACGAGTTTACTGACTGGCTCATGGACAACGATGCTCGAGGCCGGGTGGCTCTAAACCATTGAAAGCACAGTATAAAGATCAGAACAAGGTCAATTGCATCGCCACCGTAGTACATTAACAATGCGCCAGTTTCTGCCTGTGCTATGGGAACATTACTGGGTGGATGAACATAGATATACTTGGATAAGATTCCGTGGCCAGCTAAAGCAATCACCAACACGATTGCACGGTAGACGAAGTTGGTTCGATGTGGTGTCGGGTCTATATAAATCATGGACACAGTGAAAAGGTAGCTTGCAAAGAATACATGTATGTGCACCAACACATGCAGAATGATATTCTGCTGCATCATCACGTATAAGTCAGTCGTATAGAGTACCCATAGCCCTCCAACATTAAGGAGGGATGCCACAATGGGATCGCTAAGAATGCGTACTGGACAACTCTTCAGTATGCGTGAAAGACATCGTGCCGAATTCACATTGAGTATTCGCAGCGCAAGAGTCATAGGTGCAGCTAGCACTAGAAGGAGTGGAGCGAGCATTCCAAGCAGCAGATGACCGATCATATGTGCCGTGAAATCAATATGGGCGCGATTCGCTAGGGGTCCAACCACGGTGGCGGCAGCGCAGAGAATTCCGAAAATCCAGAAGGCGTAACGGTATAGTGGCCATTGTTTGTAGCGACTGCTAGATACGACCGCAGCAAGGATATACATAACCAATGCCAGCACAAATGGTAGTGCCAAGAGTAGCTGGGGTACTATCCCATCTGCAAGATAAATGTGAATTCCATCGCCGTGATGAATGTGATTATTAATGTTCATGTGAGATCGCCTCTTCCTGTTGTTGTCTGTGTCGTGTGCGAACAATGAGGATGGCACCGGCTACAATCATGGCAATGGCAATGATATTCCATGTCAAGTCGTAGATAAGCACATTTTTCACGTAACGAATCTGGTGTATCCGCATCAGCTTGTGTTGGATTGTCCCGTCGTATAACTGGAATGCACCTGCCCCGAGTAACACGCCTCCCCACCACCTTGTGAGCCACAATGCGTTTCGGCGGCGAAGATCGGCGAACATAAACAATCCCCCGATTGTCGCAAACCAGCTAAAAGCGTGAAAAAGGCCATCGGAGATCAGTCCCATATCGGTCGTGGACTTGTCATAAAAATGATGCCAATGCAGTAGTTGATGAAAAACTGTTTCGTCAAAAAAGGCGACAAGACCAAGGCCGAACAGGAAGCCCGACCATAAATTGCGAGATGAGTAAGCAAAGCGAAAGGCATTATTTGAATGATCTTTTTCAGTAGTCATAGGATCCTCCTAAGCGATTAATTCCACACTTGCACTTTCTCAGTGTTTCATCTTCCAGAATAACCCAGATAAATAAGTTACAAACAGAATCAGCACTTTTTTAATACTCAGTAGCACGATCTTTTCCCGCAATGGGCGCAGGTTGTGAAGTCGACACGCGTTGTTTAAGATTCCAAACATATTCGCCAGTCAGGGTAATATTTTCTCAGCCAGCGGAGGGATTTCGCGGGATAAATTTTAGTCCTGTACACAATCTTAACGGTAAGGGAATGGTGCGGCTCCAGTCCAGACTTTCACCCTGCACCAAACTTATATAACTTGACGGTTATATAACTGATGGGTAATATAGAAACCATGAGGAGTTCAATCTTTGAAGTAATGGCTGAACCCAACCGTCGGCGAATACTTGATCTTCTGAGAGAACGTGAACGTTCTGTCGGAGAACTGGTTAAAGAGACCCAACTTAGTCAACCTGGAATCTCTAAACATCTTCGGGTTCTTCGTGAAGCCGGGTTGGTTGAGGTTCGCCAAAAAGGACAAAAACGCGTGTACCATTTACGCGCTGAACCACTAGAAGAAATCGATAACTGGCTTGAGCCGTATCGACGGTTCTGGTCCGACAAGCTGGATGCTCTTGAAAAACATCTAAACGTGGAGGACAAACATTCAACAGAAGCAGCGACCCCCGAGAAGAAAGGATGATCCGATGAAATTTGAGTCGAATGTCAATGTACGCATCACCCGTCGCTTTAGCGCATCGCCGGAGCAAGTTTTCGACGCTTGGCTGAACCCTGTGATGATTGGCAAATGGATGTTCGGCCCTGCTTATCCTGAACGTGAAGAAGAAGTCGTGCGCATCTCTCTTGTTCCGCGCGTGGGAGGCTCGTTCTCTTTCGTTGTGCGTCGACAAGGACAGGAAATTGACCATGTAGGGGAGTATCTTGAAATCGACCGGCCTCGCCGCCTCGTGTTCACCTGGGGGGTAGCGAATGTGGGGGATAGCAGTCGCGTAATCATCGACATTGTACCGCTAGAGAACGGGTGTGAGCTCACCTTGACCCACGAATTGCACCCGAACTGGGTGGACTTCGCGAGCCGCACCGAGGCTGGCTGGACCAAGATGCTTGACGTGCTTGAAGCGACACTCAGTTAGGGACAGCTAATATACAAAACCCGGAACCCTTAACGTACAAGGTTCCGGGTTTTTGGTGTCTGTGTGCCCAGCAAGCCGTTAATTGCTAGTTGGTGAAAGTCCAACCGAGGTAAGAGCCAAGTCGCCTCGTAGCTGATAGACAACTGGTGGAGAA
>NZ_FORR01000014.1 GCF_900114055.1 Thermoflavimicrobium dichotomicum
GACGGCTTATTTTATGATTTTGGTCTTTCATCCAGCGAGACTCTTTATTTTTAGACTTTTTGATGGCAGAAAGCTTTTTCGATTTCCCCAGCTTTCTTCTTTTTGCTCCAAAACGTCTACGTACAAAAGCAACCTGGTTTCCTTTGAAGAATAATGATATTGTTCCAACACTGGCGACAGCTATGTATTTTAATCCCAAATCAATTCCCATCACTTTTGTTTCTTTTCGTTGTTCCACTTCAAAAGTGATTGAAATCGCGATATACCATTTTCCTTTTTTCCTGTATAGCTCGCTGGCACCCTGTTTGACGGTTCCGTTCAGGATCCTCTCTAACCATTCCTGCTGATAAGGACGGGCTACAACAGGTACACCGATCCGTTTTTCCAGGGTGGGAAAAGAAACCGTATAGAAGTCTCCGGCCTTTTCCACCTTGAGGTTCTGATTGTTGAAGCAACACCATAGCTTTTTGAATGATTTCGTGTTTTGGTTTTTCTTTTTTGACTTGACTTCCCGAATCGTCTGGTTCACTACAGCAGACGGAAAGATTTCATGAGAAAACTCTTTAAAAATCTTACTGGTTGCCTTGTTCACCTCTGGGTAAACAAGTAGCCAGTTAGCAAATGCTGTGTTTATTTCCGTCATTCGCTGATACATTTCCTGTTTGGCCTGAGTTGGCTTATGAAGTTCTAACCTTAGTGTGATCGTTGGCATCCATTCACCCCCTTTTCTTTTGAGATTCCACATACTGCTTCACCGTTTTACCGGACACATTTCCAGCGGTACTGACAAAAAAGGAACGAGTCCACAGACTTCGCAAATGGTTCAGATGCGAGAATTCCTGGCGAAGTTTTCTGGAAGTCACCCCTTTCAATTTCGCCATCATAACTGATGGAGAATCGGTTGGAAATCAATTCAAGAACAAATAGCAGTGATCAGGCATTACCTCTATCGCTATGATATTCCACTGATTACCCTGCAGATTTGCTCTACAATTTTCTTCAATCGTTCTTCTACTTTGTTTAACACAGTACCTTACGACGATATCTAGGACAAAAAACAAAATGATAGTAAATCAATTATACATTCACTCTTGACTCATACTATAATTTTATAGATTTAATATTCAAATTACAACAAAAATTGTTACTCCAAGTATCCCCATGTAGGGGATGCCGAGCAACGCCACCTTTCATCCCACGGCTAAAGCCAGTGGGCTTTCAGGCGGCATTTCTGTAAATAAAACAAAGCTCCCCGGTGCAGTGGTACTAATAAACCGTAAAGTCATATTCACCGCTTTTTCCGTGAGATAGTTTGTTACCCCTTCCCAGATGAAAAAGGCGGGACGAGCCATGTCAAAACCGGCTTAGACCAATGTCCGTTCCAGTTTGTGAACATTCAAATCCGTTTCAACAAACGTTACTCTCTTGGGCAGGATCCGCAACATCTTTTTCAACTTCTTCTGTTTAACCACCAAGGTTCGAGGCTGATCTACCTCAAACACACGAACTTGCTCCATACTCGGTACCCGATAAGCCAATGCTTGATGAATCATCACAATGAAAAACAACCCCTGTTTCCATTCATGTCAGTGGTTTCTTGCATCTCCTGCAACACCTTGGCTTCTGCTCATCCCATCCCCAAACATGAAGAGAATAACAATGGAAGCAAATATCTGCGTTTTTATGAAATATTTTTTCGATGGATCTTACACGTCTCTTCATCTGCATTTCCCTTATGTTTATCATCAATTGAAATCATCCTTTCATGATCAGAGCTTCTATATCAATGATCTTCTTTTCGCAAATCCTACTGAACATCACTGATGGATCGTTACTTTATTGTTACATATCTTTTGTTATTTTACAAATATTAAAAAATATTGTTCGCAAACATTCTGAGGTCCGAAATTTAACCGAAACAACCTGTCAAATAGGTAAATTTCATTTAAATCAAGACACAGAAAAATGATTTTTCATTAAATCGCTGCTCTATTGATATCTTTTCATCGAAATTAATTTCCATGTCACTACATGTGAGAAGGACACATCGCCTGATGTCATACTTTTAATGAAACTGAAATAAAAAAACATGCCCCCGTTTCCTCCTACATCAATGGCCCAAGTAGCACTTGAGCGTTCGGAGAAAACAGGGCATATTCTTCATAAATATAACTTGCTTGCCGGATGAATTCCCGATTGACCCGTTGGCGTTTTATTTTTTGGTTTTCTCAACCAAAACATATTTTGCTTTGGTCTGATAAGGATATGACTCCATGATGGGATCGATCGACCACACTTTGACTCGAGATCCCTTCTGTAAGTCTTTTAAATCTCCTTTTTTATACTTTGAACCATCCAAATAATATAATTCTGTATCCTTTCGAAAGTAAAACTTGCCTTTTCCAGGTGACGTTCCTGATTTGCCTTCCACAAGCATGCCATGTTGGTCGATATCGACAATAACTCCTTCAATGGTCGGTTTCTTCGTTTCCATATGTTTCACGGCTTTCGCTTTGGATTCAACTTCTTCATCTATTGGAGGCATGGACGGCGGCTTTTCTGTTGAACTTTTCCCTCTTCATCGATAAAAGCTTCATATACATCATACTTTGTTTATCGAACAGCGTCAAAAATCAGATTTTCAGTTTACCAAGAAAACCTTTTTTTGTTTCACTTTTATTCAAACTTCAAAAAAAAATCCACTGCCTGGCATGAAGCAGTGGATTTATCTTTTTCGTTCTTTCCATCTTTCCAAAGCCTGTGTGGCGGCTTGTTGTTCGGCTTCTTTCTTGGATCTGCCTGATCCTCTACCCAAACACTGGTTATCGAGATAAACTTCAGCAACAAAGTGGCGATCATGTGCAGGACCTTGTACATCCACAATGCGATATTCCAATGGGCCTACCCGCTCTTGCTGAACCAGCTCCTGCAGTTGGCTTTTCGCATCCATCACGCGAGTAAGGAACTCATCACTCACTTTCGGAAAAACTACGGTATGGAGGAAACGACGCACCACATCCAATCCCTGATCTAAAAACAGGGCTCCGATAAATGCTTCAAACACATCCGCCAATAACGATGGACGGGTACGTCCACCCGTCATTTCTTCTCCTTTTCCGAGCCGCACATAGTTGCCAAAGTTCAACTCTTTCGCAAATGAAGCGAGAGAAGGTTCACATACGACTCTGGCACGTGTACGAGTCAATTCTCCTTCGCTCATCTGAGGATAGCGATGAAAAAGGTATTCAGATACAGCCAGCTCCAATACAGCATCTCCCAAATACTCCAGGCGTTCGTTATCAGGCTCCACACCATAGTTTTTCCGTTCATGGGCGTAAGAGGTATGAGTAAACGCTTGTTGGAACAGCTTTTTATTGCGAAATGTAATGCCGATTAACTGTTCCAATTGCGATAAGTTCATTTTATGTTTCACCACCTACGGTTACACATCCTCATAAACTTTCAACAGAATACTCGCATTGTGTCCACCAAATCCGAGTGAATTGGAGATTGCTACACGTACTTGGGCAGAGCGTGCTTCATTGGGAACATAATCCAAGTCACAATCTGGATCCGGGTTTTCATAGTTGATCGTTGGAGGGATGATTTGATGTTTTAATGTTAATGCGGTCGCTACGGCTTCAACTCCACCAGCAGCACCCAATAGATGGCCGATCATCGATTTATTGGAGCTAATCGCCAATTTGTAAGCATGCTCTCCAAAAGCTTTTTTAATCGCCATTGTTTCATATTTTTCATTCAGCGGAGTAGAGGTTCCATGTGCATTGATATAATCAATATCCGCTGGCTCCAGGCCTGCATCCTGGTAAGCTTTGATCATGCTACGTGCCGGGCCATCCCCTGTTGGATCTGGGCTGGTCAAATGATAAGCGTCTGCCGTCATTCCATATCCTGCGATCTCAGCGATGATATTGGCTCCACGATTCAATGCATGCTCAAGGGTTTCCATGACCAATATTCCGGCACCTTCACCCATGACAAATCCATCGCGATCACGATCAAATGGACGGCTGGCTTTTTGTGGTTCTTCATTTCGGGTAGACAAAGCTCCCATGGAGGCAAATCCAGCGAAAGCAAGCGGTAAAATGGTTGCTTCTGCTCCACCAGCTATCATCACATCCGCTTCTCCTCGCTGTAAAATACGGAAAGCATCACCAATACTGTGTGTACCTGTAGCACAAGCGGTAACACTGGAGCTATTTGGTCCTTTGGCTCCAATATGGATGGATACCTGACCTGCAGCCATATTGGAAATCATCATCGGGATAAAGAAAGGACTGACACGACGTGGTCCACGATTGAGCAATACTTTGTGTTGCTCTTCCAAGGTGCTTAATCCACCAATCCCTGACCCGATATATACCCCTACACGTTCAGGATCTTCTTTACTCATATCCAATCCGGCATGTTTTACAGCCATTTTGGCTGCAGATACTGCAAACTGGGCAAAGCGATCCATTTTTCTCGCGTCTTTTTTATCGATAAACTGCAAGGGATCGAAATCTTTTACTTCAGCCGCAATGCGTACGGCATATTCAGAAGCATCAAACTGGGTAATATAATCGATCCCTGACTTTCCTGCAATCAAATGGTTCCAAAAGGTATCTACATCATTACCGATCGGGGTAATTACACCAAGACCAGTAATAACTACCCGATTCTTTTTCATTCCCATCTCCTGCCTCTCCAGCTGTTATCGTTGGAGCATGTAGTTGGATAAAGTCCCGTAAAAACGGGACTTTATGTACATTATTGCTGTTTTTGCTCAATATAAGACACAATATCTCCAACCGTAGAAATCTTTTCAGCTTCTTCATCCGAGATTTCCAGGCCAAACTCGTCCTCAAATTGCATGATCAAGTCTACTACATCGAGAGAGTCTGCGCCTAAATCATCTTTTACTGAAGCTTCGAGCGTTACTTCTGCTGGATCTACATCCAGATGTTCTACAATGATTTTCTTTACACGCTCAAACGTATTTTCTGCCATGCCAATTCACCTCCCCTTCGTAGTATACACAAGTCCAACACAACTTGCATCTCCTGATTAAGCTGTTACCATCCCACCGTCTACATGGATGGTTTGGCCTGTAATGTAGCCTGCAGCATCACTGGCCAAAAACTTGACAGCTTCTGCCACATCCTCCACGCTACCGAAGCGGCCGAGCGGAATTTGATCAAGCATTTGCCGCTTCAGATCTTCTGGCAATACGGCCGTCATATCCGTCTCGATAAAGCCAGGTGCAATCGCATTGACGGTGATTCCACGACTTGCCAGTTCTTTGGCTGTGGTTTTGGTCAGCCCAATCACGCCTGCTTTTGCCGCGACATAATTGGCCTGACCGGGGTTGCCGGCGACACCGACGACGGAGCTGATATTGATAATGCGACCTTTTCGCTGTTTCATCATCGGACGGGTAACTGCTTTGGTGCACAGGAAAACACCTTTGAGATTGGTATTGATCACCTGATCCCAATCTTCTTCTTTCATCCGCATGAGCAGATTATCGCGGGTGATTCCGGCATTATTGACCAGAATATCGATCCGGTCAAACGCTGCCAGCACTTCTTTAAATGCGGCATCTACCTGTTCACTGTTGGATACATCCACTTGCAAGGCAAGTGCTTTACGACCTGCCGCTTGAATTTGTCCAACGGTTTCTTCTGCTGCCTGCCTGTTTCCAGCATAAAAGATTGCCACATCCGCACCTGCTTGTGCAAGCGTTACTGCAATGGCTCGTCCGATTCCACGCGAACCCCCGGTTACCACAGCTACTTTTCCTGCTAACATAAATCAACCTCCCAAGCTATCCAACGATTTGCTTTAGCTTTTCATTCAGCTTTTCAATGGTAGCATTTAACGTTTCTGGATCTTGTACAGAAAGAGTTTGTACTTTACGATTCACCTTTTTAACCAGACCGCTTAATACATTACCAGCACCGATTTCAACAAAGGTGTCCACACCCTGCTCGATCATGAAACGCACACTATCTTCCCACAAGACCGGGGAAGCCACCTGTTTAACCAGCAATTGCCGGATTTCTTCCGCTTGCGTCACTGGACGTGCGGTTACATTGGCGACAACGGGTATCTTTGTATCTTGAATAGAAATATTTTCCAATGTCTGTCGTAATCGATCAGCAGCAGGCTGCATCAAAGAAGAATGGAAAGGTCCGCTAACCGAAAGCGGGATCACTCTCTTGGCTCCCTCTTCCAACGCCTTTTCTCCTGCTTTTTTCACCGCTTCAGCATGACCGGAAATGGCGATTTGTCCTGGACAGTTAAAGTTCGCTGGTTCCACAACACAGCCAGGTTTGCTTACTTCCTGGCACACTTTACTCAGCTGATCGCGATCCAATTGCAAAACGGCAGACATCGCACCCACACCAGCTGGTACCGCTTCATCCATATACGTTCCACGTTTATGTACTGTAAAGACAGCATCAGCAAAAGAAATGGAACCTGCAGCAACTAACGCAGAATACTCTCCCAAACTGTGTCCCGCTACGTAATCCGGTACAAAACCAGCTTCTTTAAACACTTGATATAGAGCTATACTCGTTGTTAAAATGGCCGGCTGCGTATGATAAGTCAAACGCAATTCCTCTTCAGGGCCTTCAAAACAAATCCGGGACAACGAATATCCTAACACCTGATCAGCTTCCTGGAACACTTGTTTTGCTGCTTCGTTCGCTTCTGCGATTTCTTTTCCCATTCCCACTTTTTGTGATCCCTGCCCCGGGAAAATAAAAGCAAGCTTACCCATCTCGTCTCCTCCTTATTCTAGCGACCATTTCAAAACGGTAGCTCCCCAGGTTAATCCGGCACCGAAACCACAGAGGACAATAGTGTCTCCCTTTTTCAGACGCCCTTGCTCTACCGCTTCATTGAGTGCCACCGGGATCGAAGCAGACGACATATTGCCATAGCGATCAAGATTGACAATCACTTTATTTTCATCCAAACCAAATCGTTTCACTGCTGCTTCGATAATGCGAATATTGGCTTGATGCGGAATCAGGAAGTCGATATTTTCCTTGGTTAACCCCGCTTTTTTCAACGCTTCTTCTGTAGCCGTACTTAATACCCGTACAGCAAACTTAAACACTTCTCGCCCTTCCATTACGACCGAATGCAGACGCTGTTTGACCGTTTCTTCTGTGGCTGGCATACGCGAGCCGCCTGCAGGCACTTTTAGCAAGTCCCCACCAGAACCATCTCCGCGCAACTCATAAGAACGAAAACCATAGCCCTCTTCCACTGGACCAAGAACAACTGCTCCTGCCCCATCGCCAAACAGGATGCAGGTCGAACGATCTGTCCAATCCAAAATCCGGGACAAACAGTCGACACCAATCACTAAAGCGTACTTGTAAACACCTGTTGCAATAAACTGGGCAGCCGTGCTCACACCATACAGGAATCCGGTACAGGCTGCGGACAAATCAAAGGTAGCCGCTTTGGATGCTCCTAGACGATCCTGAACCAGACAGGCTGTAGCCGGAAAAAACATATCCGGTGTGACTGTCGCCACAATGATCAGGTCAATTTGCTCTGCGCTGATTCCTGCATGCTCCAGGGCACGCTGTGCAGCTTTCACAGCCAAATCGGATGTGGCCTCATCGGGTGCCGCCACACGTCTTTCCCGAATGCCGGTCCGTGTCACGATCCATTCATCATTGGTATCGACCAGCTTTTCCAAGTCCTTATTGGTTACCACTTTTTCAGGCAGATAGGCACCTGTCCCCAAAATTCCAACCGATTTCATCTGATTACTCACTCCTCTTTCGGTTTAGCAAACTCTTTCTCCATCTGGGCAATCACTTGCCTCTCCACAAACAAACGGGCCTGACGAGCTGCATTATAAATGGCTTTGGCATCGGAAGAGCCGTGCGCTTTAATCACTGGTCCCGCTAAGCCTAACAGAGGAGCTCCACCATGTTCTTTATAATCCATCTCTTTTTTGAAACGCTTGAGACTTGGTGCCAAAATAGCAGCAGCCAGTTTATTGTACCAAGTACGTGTAAATTCCTGCTTTAATTTGTCAAAAATGGACTTCGCTACTCCCTCTGTATTTTTAAGTAAAATATTACCACTAAATCCGTCACAAACCAAAACTTCACAGGGACCATATAATACATCTCTTGCTTCCGTATTTCCAACAAATCGGATGGATCCTTCTTGCTCCAATAACTGAAACGCTTCTTTTGTCAAACTCGTTCCTTTCCCTGCTTCTGTACCAATATTTAACAATCCGACTCTTGGCTCTTCAAAACCCAATACTTTTTCGGCATAGATACTTCCTAAAACCGCATATTGACGAAGATGTTCGGCTTTCGCTTCCGGATTTGCCCCGACATCCAAAACCAAGATACCTTTACCAGACAGTGTTGGAAACACAGGAGCCAACGCTGGACGATCTATTCCCTTCAGACGTCCAGTATAAAAGAGGCCTGCCGCCATTAATGCACCTGTATTTCCAGCACTGATAAAAGCATCCACTTCCTTGTTTTTAACCATTTGACAGCCAACGACGATACTGGAATCCTTTTTGCTGCGAATCGATTTCACTGGCTCATCATCTGGTTCAATCACTTCGGTTACCTGATGAAATTCGATATTATGTATTCCCTGTGGTACCAGGCTTTGATCCACACCGAGCAAAACAAAAGTCGTGTCAGGCCACTTTTGTGCTGCCAGAGAAACACCTTCTATCACGGATTCCGGTGCATAATCTCCTCCATGCAAATCAAAAGCAATACGCATTAACGCTCCTCCTTAGCCAGCTGATCTTCCTCCGTTCGATATACTTCAAATAGCCCGTAAAAAACAACTTCATTGTTTACCTTGGTTTGTACTTCGACTTTGGTTCGGGAGGATTGCACTTCGACAACTTTCGCATAGGCCATACACTTTTCTCCCAAGCGGACAGGTCGCACAAAACGAATCTCTGCTGCAGCAGTCAGAGCGATCTCCGCATCAACCAAACCGATCGCCAGTGAGTTTGCCTGTGCAAACAAATAATGACCTCGTGCAATTCCATTTCTTTCAAATACATGTTCTTTCCTGATCTCCAAAATCGATACACCACTTTTATCCAATTGGAGATCGATCACTTCTCCAATCACTTCTTGCGGTGAAAGAGAACGGACCTGGTCAAAATTTTTCTCCGCCATGTGCTTAATTCGCTCACGCAGCTCTGGAATTCCCAGCTCCATCCGATCCAATCGAATGGTCTGAATGCTGACATTACAAAGTTTAGCCATTTGCTCATCAGTTAAAAAAGGATCTGCTTCCAGTTCCCTGATCAATTTTTTCTGTCTCTCTTTTTTTGATAAGCGCACAGCGGAGCTCACCACCTTTTGTTACCACATTCTAATACCAAGTACTAATAGCAGTATATAAAAAAAGTGTTTTTTTGACAATAGGAAAAAGAAAAGTCGACCTGACAAGAGGCCGACTTTTTAAGTGAAGGAATTATACATTTGCAGCTCCTTCTACTTCAACGCCTTTATAATAACCACACTCTCTGCAGACACGATGAGCCAGCTTAGGTGCACCGCATTGTGGGCAGTTGATTACACCAGGTGCGCTCAATTTATAGTGGGTACGGCGTTTGCGCTTACGAGTTTTGGATGTCCGTCTAAATGGTACTGCCATGCTTTTCACCTCCCCTGCCATTTTTCCTAAGGAAAGGCAACTCTGCACATTATACAATAATTTTAAGCAAGTGAGAAGACCAGCATTTCCAAACGATTACAAATGACTGCCATGGATCGCTTGTCTTCGTTCTTTCATGTTTTTATTCATCTTCATCTTTTTTGAGTAGCTCCTGCAACTTTGCCAACCGCGGATCAATTCGAGTTGTATCACAATCACATGTTGCTACATTCTTATTGATACCGCATTTAGGACAGATCCCTTGACAATCCTCTCGACAGACGGGAGCCAATGGAATCTGTAACAAACAGGCTTCACGGATAAATGGAAACAGGTCAATGGTCTGGTTTTCAACCAAAAAAATATCCTGTTCTTCTGTTTCTCGTGCCATATATTCAACATCTGTAAACAGCTCAACCCAGTCGGCTTCCATAGGCAGCTCAAATTCCGTCAGGCATCTGGAACATGTCAAGGTCGATTTCGTTCGCTGCTTTGCCTGTACGGAAAACAGGTGTGTTTCTTGCTTTTCCAGTTGAGCGTTTACCCTAACAGGTTCCAAATGAATAAGTCCAGGTACTTCTTTACGAATATCCAATTCTACAAGTTCTGTGATCGTGATCGGTTGATCCTGTCTCACTTTGTGCAGGAAAATTTGCATGATTCCACTCCTTGTTTAAAAACAGAGTTATTATATGTCAATGAACCAAGAGCTGTCAAGGTTTTCTCATTGACAGATGAAGATAATTCAGGCAGTTTTCGTAAATATTTTACCGCATCGTCCAACTTCGAAACCGGAACTATTTTCATTTTGGTATGGATCTTTCGAGCCGTCTCCTTTGCTATTTTTTCATTATCATCCCCTGGATGAATGTCTTTGGGGCAAAAGAAAATTTGCGCCCCTTCCCGTTCCGCCGCCAATACCTTAAATTCAATCCCGCCGATTTGGCCTACTTCCCCCTTATCATTGATCGTACCTGTACCCGCAACTGTATACCCACGGGTTAAATTTTCCGGCAATAACTGGTCTAACACCTCAAGGGAAAACATCAATCCGGCAGACGGTCCACCAATATTTTCTGTTTTGATTTGTGCGGGTGGATTGGTGTGTAACCTGATTCGATCCATCGGAACGATCCCTAATCCCGCTCGAGATTTCTCTTCTTTACTGACAGATGGCAAGGAGATCAGCGATACCTTTTGCTTCATTGGTTTATTTTTTCGAACAAATGAAACTTCCACCATTTCGCCGGCTTTCTTGTTTTGCAAATACCGAATCAGGCTTTCGCTATCACGTATGGGACGCTTATCGATGGCTTGGATTAAATCACCCGTTTTTAAACCGCTTTTCGCATTTTTTGTCACTTCGATCACTTCAACACCGATATGTTCGACTTTCATCGGCTTTTTAGCCTGGCGAAACGCTGCGATAATGGCATGATTTTGTGATTCGATCATATTTTCCTGCTGTCTTCTCTCATATTCTTCATCCGATTCGTTTTGCGCCAAAATCTGTTCTTCAGGTACCAGCTTCATTTCATCAGAAGTAAATGAGAGTAAATAATCAGCTATACTGGCTCTTTTTAATGAAATTGTCGTCAGTAAAAAGCTGCCTCGTTCATCCTGCCCGGTGGTTCCAACTCTCACAAAACTTTTGGTATCCATCGCCTCTCCCGGCAACATCGCAAAATACGAAACCGGCGTGAAATAAAATACAGTAAATCCAATGATGATGAAAGACAAACAGAACCCAAAAATTGCTAGCTGCTTTGTTTTTTTCAACTTCCTCTCTCCTTATAGCCGTCAAATCAGTTGTCGAATTTGTTCAAGAGAAGCCCTTGCCGCTTCTTCTCCTTTTTTTACACACTCCGTTACACGTGTAAAAGCAGCAGGATTAATCTCGGAAACATCTGGTTGAATCAAGACATCCGCAGATACCAAATGATCTTGAAAAACCCTTCTTTCCATAATTTCCAGAGATTGCATAATGACATCAAAAATATTCCGGATCCGCATTCGGGTATTATTTCCAGGAAAAACATCGACAGCAATCACGATATCTGCTCCCATCTCCCGTACAACACTGATGGGAACACGCTCCACTACAGCTCCATCGACCAATACCTGATTATTGGTTACAACTGGTGTAAATATCCCTGGAATGGAGATACTCGCTCTCACAGCTTCCGCTGCAGATCCTTCCTTGAAAACCACTCTTTCCCCTGTAATCAGGTCAGTTGCAACCACAGCTGTAGGAATGGGAAATTCATCCAGATTTTTCTGATGAGTTAACAGATGAACCAAATCTTTAACTTTCTCACCCAAAATGAACCCAAACCCCGGAACTGTTAAATCCAACCAGTGTTTACGTTTCAAGTGCAAGGCCAGCTTTTCCATCATCTCGGGTTCAATTCCATTGGCAAACAATACACCGATCAGACTTCCCATACTCGTGCCAGCAACATAATCAATTGGGATTCCTTCTTCTTTTAACACTTTTAACACACCAATATGAGCCAGGCCACGTGCAGATCCGGATCCCAATGCCAGTCCGATTTTCGGTCTCTTCACTGTTCTTCCTCACCCTTGTGACTATAAGCTGATTTTCTAAAAACAATCTCTCGATAAATTGGTCTAAACAAGCCCATATAGACGTAGACATGTTAATGACCTTTTTGTTTGTCCGTGAGAGGGGAATGTATATGGTTCCACGTCTTCTCCATCGCCGAATACACTCCATTGTCATGGCATCAATGGCTTTGTGTCTGGGAGCTTCCTTGATCATGTATCCCGAACAAGCCTTTCTTTCATCTTTGCGCGGATTAAAAATCTGGTGGGAAGTGGTTTTTCCTGCACTTCTTCCTTTTTTTATCGTTGCAGAAGTCATGATGAGCTTTGGAGTGGTTCATTTCATTGGCATTCTGCTTGAGCCATTGATGCGACCGATTTTTCGTGTACCAGGCGTCGGAGCATTTGTCATGGCTGTGGGTTTTATATCTGGAAATCCGATGGGAGCAAAACTGACCTCACGCCTCCGTGAACAAAGGCTGATAAGTCGTGAAGAAGGAGAGCGACTCGTCTCTTTTACCAGTACAACAAGCCCTTTGTTTATTTTTGGAGCAGTAGGCGTCGGTTTTTTTAAAAGTACATCTGTCGGTGTGATCTTGGCTTTAGCCCATTACTTGAGTAGCTTGCTCGTCGGATTAGTGATGCGATTCCATCAAGCACACGCAACACCTACTCCACTGGAAAAGGAAAAATCAGAATTTCTCCTGATTCGCGCTTTGAAAGAAATGCATCGGGCGCGTGTCAAGGATGGGCGACCTCTTGGTCAATTATTGGGTGAAGCTGTGACTTCTGCTGTAAACACCTTATTGTTGATTGGTGGATTTATCATGATGTTTTCGGTCCTGGTCCATCTGATCAATCATATTGGATTAACTACATTCTTATCCGATGCAGTCGAACACACCTTTACCTGGTTACAATTCCCCCATCAGCTATCCGTTCCTTTTCTGGCAGGATTGTTTGAGATTACTTTAGGATCTCAAATGGTGAGTGAAAGTTCTCACTACATTCCACTTGTATATCAATTAGTCGTCGTTAGCATGTTTTTTGGTTGGAATGGTTTATCAATCCAGGCACAGATCGCAAGTATTTTAAGTCAGACAGACATTCGTTACAGTCCGTATTTCTTTGCACGGATCTTGCACGGATTTTTGGCCGGAGCCATTACCTTGTTGATCTGGAAGCCACTTAAGCCCTTTCTTTCGCGTTTACCAGCAGATCTTCCTACCTTGGCCCCATCCATTAATACCCATTTTTTCCATTTATGGGAAGTATTGCAATGGTTTGCTGTCATGGTTATTATCAGTTGGCTGATATTTCTTTTTCTTCATTCCGATAAACGCCTGATACGATAGAACCCGCTAGAATCAGTACTTTAGCGGGTTTTACTTATAACCGAACTTGATACTCAATGCTTCGGCGACATCTTCTGGAACCAAATCCTTTACATCGGCACCATATCGTGCCACTTCCTTGACCATACTGGAGCTAATAAAGGAATGCCGATTATTTGTCATAAGAAACAAAGTCTCCACTTCATCATTCATTTTTTTGTTAATCGAAGCGATCTGAAGTTCATATTCAAAATCAGAAATCGCTCGCAATCCTCTTAAAATCACTTGTGCTTGCCGTTTACGCATATAGTCGACCAATAATCCCTCAAAACTGTCGACCTCAACATTGGGCAGATGCCTTGTTGCGTTTTGGATCATCTGTTGGCGTTCATCCACCGTGAATAAAGGTTTTTTGGCTGAATTGATCAATACAGCCACCACTACTCGATCAAATATTTTGGCACCCCGTTCAATAATATCGAGGTGACCATAAGTGATGGGGTCAAAACTGCCTGGATATACTGCAACTTTCATGTTTCTATGCCCCCTTTATGTACCATACAATGTAATGGTAGTATCCCCATAAGTCAGTTGACGATAAGATCTAAGCGAACCAACCGTCTCAGGTGGATGCTCTCGTGATGCATGTTCAGCTACAACCGTTCCATCTTCGCTCAGTAAATCACTCGTGGCAATACTCTTTAAAACAGGTAGCAATAACGATTTCTGATAAGGCGGATCGAGAAAAATCAGCTGAAAGCGCAATTCTCGTTGCTTCAGCATTTTTAACACTGCACGTGCATCTTTACAATAGAGCTCGACCCGGTCTTCCATTTTGCAAGCTTTCACATTGCTTCGCACGGTTTCCAGGCTTGTCCGGGATTGGTCCACAAAAATCGCCCGTTCCATGCCACGGCTAAGTGCTTCCAACCCCAAGGCTCCAGTGCCTGCAAACAAGTCCAGAGCCCAGCCACCCTCAAAAAATGGTCCCAACACAGAAAAAAGGGATTCTTTGACCCGATCAGCTGTCGGACGAACATGAGTCCCTGAAACCATTTTCAAACGCGTTCCTTTGGCCATTCCTGCTATAATCCGCATAAAAAACATCCTTTTCCTATGTAAGATGTTATCTTTATTCTCTCATAAAGATTATTTTATTTTAAAAAATAACTTATGACAAAGTCCTTTCGCATGATCGTTTCATTTTATCAAGGATAATTTTCGTGTATAAAATGAAAAATATCGGCAATCCTATTATTGACAGCGCCAAAAGCTGTCTTACCACGGAGAAGACTTACGTTTCCCCATAAGCTCTTCCTCCGGTTTCTCCTCTCCCATATTGTATTTTTCACATTTTGTGAAAGATACCATAGGCTCGCGCTTGGATTCGCGAGCCATTTTTTTGTCTATATATACCGTCTGAACATTTTCCCTTCCAAAGGTGTAATCACACCTTCCATGACCAACAGTTCCAACGTTTTATTAGATAGCTCACGAAAACGTGGTGAATTCCGGAGCATCTCCGCCTCTTCCGAGGTCAAAAAACGATACGGGATATTTTGCGCATATTGCCATAAAGCCATCATGCCTTGTGTTCGCCGAATCTGTTTCCCTTCCTTGACAATTTGTTTTAACTTTCCCACTGTAACTGCTTTTCTGCCTACGGTTTGATTGATTCCATCCGCTATTTCCTGATATAAGTTATGATTCAATACTCTTCTCTCCTCCTGCCCAAATTCAGATAATGTATTTGATGTATTCTATGCATGTTAACCATCACATGTATATGCAAATGTTGAGACGACCATCTTCTTTGGATCCCAAGCGTTTCATTTTTATTCTATAATGAAACTAATTAAACAATTAAGTATAAAAAGGGGAGGTAAATATGCACTTACTTTCCACCTGGGCCCGTTTATACCTCAAACAGTTAAACCTGTTTCCTGAACCGCCCAGTTTCTCATTTCTCTCCAAAATCTGTCGTGCCCATCTGACAACCTATCCTTTTGAAAACATCAGTAAGCTGATTTACTTTCATCACCAGCAAGAAAATGGTTATATTCTTCCGTCAATCGATGATTTTCTAAAAAATCATGAAACCTATCATTTTGGAGGAACGTGCTATATACTAAACGCCAATCTATTCCATTTATTAAAAGAATGCGGATTCCAAGCCAATCTCACCATGTTAGGGACGTCACATATGGCGATCTTGGTTGAACTGCCCGAATTCCCAAATGAAAGACTATATGTGGACTGCGGTTCGGCCGCTCCTCTCTTTGAGCCGGTCCGCTTTGAAACAAACCCCCATCATGTTTCTTCGTTTGGAAAAGATGAAATCCTGATCCGTCCAAAACAAGGGAAGAAGCATCATTATACGTACCTGCGTTATACGGATGGCCAATTACGCTCTGCTGGCGAGGAATGGGTTTTTGATATCGAACGGAGATACTCGTTTCAGGATTTTCTGCCCTCTATCCATCGATCCTATCAACCAGGTGCTTTCTTTCTTTCCATACTTCGCTGTCAGCTCTGGCAATTGGATCAACAAAGAAGCGTTTCCCTCAGTAACAACAAGTTTAGCATCCGCTACCAGGATGGCCGGGTAACGAATCATTATCTATCAAGCCCAGTGGAAATCGAGGAAGTGATGAGAGACGAATTTCGTTTGCCTCGACTGCCTGTTCGAAAGGCGATCGAAATATTGGAAAAGCTGGAAGTCGATATATTCCAACCTGACAAGAAGGAAAAACAGCCTGCCGATAGTTGATACACTTGGTAGAAAATCGATTCCTACTGAGTCACTCATGAACCCCCACCGCTTGGGCTAACATAAACACAAATTCACCGACTACCTGTAGTTAAGGTGTCGGTTTTTTAAGGCGTATCACCAACAATGATTTTTGAAATACAGAGGCTAGAGGACTTTTTAGATTTAATGGATCTTAGTGACACTTAATTTTTAAGTAATGAGCTATATTTTATCCACTGAGGTGGTTATCCTTATCCTCTATATCCATTTCTGCTTTTATTCGAGAATTTCCGTCTGATATATTGATTTGTCCCTTATTTCTTCTTAGACGATATATAATCTTGTTAACTAGTCGAGTATCAATCTTAGGATCAATATGTTGATGAGTGTTTTCGCTTGGCTCAAAAAAATGTAAAAGACCTTTATAGCTTAAATATACTCCTAATACACCTAAACCAGCTTCTAGTATCGGAGCAAATCCTGCTAAACTTAAATCTGCGAGATTTATAGTATACCCTAGACACAAAACAAACAATCCTAAGCAAAGAGTAACTCGATTAATCCGAAAGATAAAGTATTTGATAAAGCTTATAAAAAAGTAGATCATTAGAAAAGGAAAGATTACGAAATCATCGTCAATTTCAACAAAAAGCTCAATAATATAATAAATTAGAAAATAAATAACACCAATCAGTCGTTGAACAAAAGTGATTAAACGTAAATTTACTTGCATAAATACCTCCTATATATCCCTCTATTTTTTTCTCACTTTTAATGACGCTTCGATTTCACTTTGTTCATTCGCTAAATTAATTTGACCTTCGTTGTCATCCAGATCATAAACAATTTTCCTTTTCTTCGTTATAACTTCTCTATTCTCGGGATTATGAATTGCATGCCTTATTGCGTAAATACAAGCATATAGGAGTGATGGACCAATAATGAAAAGGGCAAGTACTACATGTACTTTCAGATAATAAATCAATGAGCTAAGTGCTAAAGAAATTCGAAAGACCATTGATGTCTTATTTCTAGAAATTGCATGAATGATAGCACTGAAAGAAAAATAGATAAAGCCACCAAGCCCAATCCATTTATCAGGATTTATAAATGCAGCAATAATCCACAATACAATAGCTATGAATTTTACAGGTACTAATCTAGGATGCTTAGATAGATTAATCAAATTTTCACCCCTTTCAACGTTAGCAATTATTTTTGAATGATCGTTGGTAATCTTGAATGTCAGGTAGGCTTGGCTCCTTTCAGAGGCAAACCTACCTAAGAACAGATCATGCGAGTTTCCAGATCAGACTCAAGTTTCTCAAACTGCCCATGTCTCTAATCATGGTTCTATAACTTATTTCCAAACATCCAATATGTCCGTAATCGCACTTATTACTTGTCCGGTACCTGATCCTGCCACAAATAGGGGAGATAATTTACTCAGTCTGTCTAATGCTTGATTTACAATCGTCTTTCTGGGCTGACCTTTTCCACTTTGCTCATCTACTGTTTCAAGCAAATCTCTTAACACTTCTTTATCTTCTGTAGAAACCTGATCAGTTTGCTCAAGTAATGTAAATAATTCCTCAATATAATCACTTAGTGTCATTCCATCATGCCCAATATTCGTTATCATTGTGGCATCGATCTTGGCATGGTCAGTAGCATAATTAATCTGCCCTTTATTGTTATTTGCTTGAAATGATCTGGTTTCTTTTTGATCGTTTTCCATAAAAAACATCCTCTCTATATAAATTGTTATTCAAAATATGGCTATAAATGTAATTCCGCCTTTGTACGCCTGAATTGTACGTTTCTTCGCTTCCTGTTGTTCCATAAAGGTATCTATAATTTTGTCAATTTATTTTTTTCATACTAATAATAACACAAAAAATAATCGAAATAAATATTCACCGACTAGTTGGTATTTGGTGAAATGGAATATTTAGCAAAATCTCGTTGAACAGGAGACACCTATCATGCAGATTGCAGATGGTTATAACTTTTCATAGAAGTCTCAACGTATAACTATTTACGTCTATTGCTTAAAACAAGAAAAAGTCGTTCAACTGGAAAAGGATTAAGGCTTATCAATAACCTCTAAATCCACTTCTTCACATTTTTTCTCCTCTTATTGTTAGTAAACCTCCGTTTCATGCTAACTAAAAAAGTTTCATAAAGAAAAAACCTGATCCTACTGATCAGGCATTCAGTCAAAGTTTAATGACTCCAGTTTTTCTTTTTGCAACCATTCATAGAGCACTCGATAGTCTTCATTTTGCGGAAAATCTTTTTGTAACACAATACGGGCTGCATCTTGCCTGGCCACTTCCAGAATACGACCATCTTCATTCAGATCAGCCACTTTAAAATCAGGCAGGCCACTTTGCTTAACGCCGAGAAAATCTCCAGGGCCCCGCAATTCCAGATCACGTTTGGAAATTTCAAAGCCATCGGTAGTCTCTGTCATGATGCGCATGCGTTCCACTCCGGATTCTGATTTGGGATCAGCCACCAAAATACAGGTTGCTGCTCCACCGCCACGTCCGACCCGGCCACGAAGCTGGTGCAATTGTGCCAATCCAAAACGATCGGCATCATAAATGACCATCACCGTTGCATTTGGAACATTCACTCCGACTTCCACTACAGTCGTCGAGATTAACACCTGTACCTCATTGGCACTAAAAGCGTTCATGACTTCTTCTTTCTCCACCGAATTCATTCGGCCATGGAGCAATCCTACCCGAATGGGAGCCAGCTCAACGGTCAACTGTTCATACACTTCCTGGGCATTTTGTAAGTCAAGCTTTTCTGACTCTTCAATAAGCGGACAAATCACATATGCCTGACGGCCTTTTTGGCATTCTTTCTCTATGAACTTGATAATACGTGGCCATACCTCTTTTTTAACCCAATAGGTATCGACAGGCTGTCGCCCAGCTGGCATTTCATCGATCGTGGAAACATCCATTTCACCAAACACCGTGATGGCCAATGTACGAGGGATCGGTGTTGCTGTCATAAAGAGAACGTCTGGCGAGATGCCTTTTTCACGCAGTGCTGCACGTTGCTTCACACCAAAACGATGCTGTTCATCGGTAATCACCAAGCCGAGCCGCCTGAAAACAACCGGCTCCTGAATCAAGGCATGGGTCCCTACCACAATGTCCGCCAACCCCATCTCGATTTCCGCCAAAGCTTCCCGTCGCTCTTTGGCAGTCATTTTTCCCGTCAAGCAAATCACACGCACATCATAAGGAGATAACAGCTTACGCAACGATTCCGTATGCTGATCAGCCAGAATCTCGGTGGGAACCATCAAAGCCCCCTGGTAGCCACTTAAATAATTGGCATATAAAGCAATGGCGGCGACAACGGTTTTTCCTGAACCAACATCTCCCTGAACCAAGCGGTTCATCTGAACCGGCTGTTTCATATCTTGTAAAATTTCGCTTACGACCCGTTGTTGCGCCCCTGTCAAGGGAAAAGCCAGCCCGGCAATAAATTGGTCCACCTTTTGCTGATCAAACGTATGCACAATCCCTTCCGTCTCGGTTCGGTGCATTCTCTTCAGCCACATGAGCTTGCATTCATAAAGAAACAGTTCTTCATAGGCAATCCGCCGTCTGGCTTGATAGCTTTCTCTTTGCCCTTTGGGGAAATGCAAATAATACATCGCCTTGGCCCGAGGCAACAGTTTGTATCTTTGCAGTAATTCTTCCGGCAAATTTTCAGGAATATGTTTGCCATAGTCTACAAATGCCTGATAGACCAGCTTGCGCAGCCAGCTCATCTTGATTCCGTTCGTTACCGAATAAACGGGCTCCAAACGGCCCACCAGCTTTTTTTGCTCCTCTTCACTGATGACCGTACGATCCGCAGTGATCTGCAGACGATGGCGATCCCATTTCCCTGAAACCAGAATCGTTTTCCCAGGTTGAATCATTTTTTTTAAATAAGCCTGATTAAACCAGATCACACTGATAAAAACGCCATCGACATCCAGCTTGATATGCATGCGTGATTTATTTTTCCCAAACCACCTCATGCTGGGTTGGGTAAAGACACGTCCTTGAACCGTAACACGCTCCTCATGCTGTGCTTCAGCGAGATCCGTTAACCGATAATCTTCATAACGATACGGATAATATGACAAGAGATCAGCAATCGAGTGAATCCCCAATCCTTCAAGCTCTTTCTTCCTTTGCTCCCCCACACCCGGTAAAACATCGATTGAAATTTCTTCCAATCTCATTTCTTTTGGCATCATTTCTTTACATCATTACCAAAGATTTGTCTTTCCAGTGCACGACCGGTTGGGGTAGCAGCTAGCCCACCCAAAGCTGTCTCTCTTAGTGCAGCCGGCATCGATTGACCGATTTTGTACATCGCTTCAATCACTTCATCCGTCGGAATGACACTTTTGACACCCGCCATGGCCATATCTGCCGCCACCATCGCAATTGCCGCTCCCATGGCATTTCTTTTTACACAAGGAGCTTCCACAAGTCCTGCAACCGGATCACATACCAATCCCAACATATTTTTCAGTGCAATCGCAACGGCTTCTGCCGATTGAGAGGGTGTGCCTCCAGCCATTTCCACGACAGCAGCTGCAGCCATCGCTGTAGCAGAGCCTACTTCTGCCTGACATCCACCTGCGGCACCGGAAATGCATGCATTATTGGCAATGCAAAATCCAATCGCCCCTGCTACAAACAAAGCACGAACCATTGTTTCCCGATCTGATTTGAGTTTTTCAGCTGCCGTAAAGATGGTTCCAGGCAGAATACCACAAGCACCCGCAGTCGGTGTTGCCACGATGGTTCCCATGGCTGCGTTGACTTCCGATACAGCTGTCGCTTTTGATACCGCATCCAAAACGGTTTCTCCTGAAAGCAGAACCGGAGATGTTTGTTTGTATTGCTGGATCTTTTTGGCATCTCCACCGGTTAATCCGCTGCGTGAATGGATATCTTCCGTCAATCCCCGCTGGATTGCCTGTTCCATCACTTCCAGGTTCCGTTCCATTTCAGCAAAAATCTCTTCACGTGGACGATTCATCAGCTCGACTTCTTGCTGGATCATGACTTCCGAGATCTTTAAGCCGTCTGTTTCGGCAATTTCCACTAACTCAGCGACATTACGAAACTTCATCCTCATCGTTTCCTTTCCAAAGAAAACCGCCGTTCGTTAATGATGGACGGCGGCTTTCCTATCTTGAGTCTTAAAGAACGGTTACATTTAATATGCCCGGTAACTGTCTGATTTCTTCTTGTACATCTGCCTCTACGGATTGATCAGTCTCAATCGACATCAATGCTTGTGACCCTTTTGATTTACGGGCCACCTGCATATATGCGATATTAATTTCATGTTTCGCTAATACAGTGGCGACACGTGCTACAGCACCGAACTGGTCTTGATGTAAAACCAGCAGGATGGGATCATTTCCCGTCAATTTCAATCCAAAGCCGTTCAATTCAATAATTTCCATCTTGCCGCCACCAATGGAAACACCTACGATTTCCACATTCCCTTTTTCATCTTCGAGATACAGGCGGGCAGTGTTTGGATGCTCAGTCAAGTCGTCAGACTCCTGGAAAATGACTTCCATGCCCTGTTCTCTCGCAATGTCCAAGGATTGAACCATTCGTTTATCAAAAGTATCAAAATCAAGCAAACCGCCAACCAAAGCGACATCGGTTCCATGACCGCGATACGTCTTGGCAAAAGAACCATATAAAGTAATGACCGCTTTCTTTGGTTGACGACCAAAAATTTTGCGGGCAGTCCGACCAATGCGTGCCGCCCCTGCTGTATGTGAACTGGAAGGACCAATCATAATTGGACCAATAATGTCAAACACAGTACGATATTTCATCAGAATAGCCCCCTTGAAATCAATGCAAGAGGCAGAAGGAAATAAGAAGATCAATAAGTTCTCAAATCAAACATAGCATACTTGATCATTCAAACGCAATCAACCATTTTCATGAAGTGGAACCAAGGTAATGGCAATGGTTTTAGGACCAGCATGTGTACCCACTACAGGTCCAATCGAGGTAATGACTTTTTCTTTTACATCATACATTTCCTCAACTCTTTGGAACAGTTTTTCGCCTTCTTCCAAATAGTCAGCATGCATCATGGCAGCTGAAACCGCTGTTCCTGGAGCAATTTTCTTCTGCATCAATTCAAAGAAACGGGAAATGGCCTTATTTTTCCCCCGTACCTTATCAATGGGGCAAACCTCACCCTCATCGCTAATGGATAAAATCGGTTTGATGTTCAGCAAGGAACCAACAAGTGCCGAAGCTTTTCCAATCCGACCGCCTTTTTGCAAAAATTCAAGGGTATCCACCAGGACAAACAGTTCTTGCTCTTTACGATATCTCTCTGCGATGGCTTTACATTCTTCCAATGATTTTCCTTCTTTTGCAGCACGTGCAGCGGCAACGACAGAAATTCCCAAGGCATAGGAAACGGACTTGGAATCCATGACTTCAACTTCGATTCCTTCTTCTGCTACCATCTCTTTCGCAAGCATTGCCGATTGATAGGTACCACTCAGCAATGAAGAAAGATGGATGGACAAAATCTGCTTGGCGCCCTGTTTTGCCGCTTCACGAAAAGCTTCACAGAAAGCATGTGGCGAGGGTTGGGATGTCGTAGGCAATTCTTTTGCCTGCTTCAGCTTTTGATAAAACTCGTCCGCATGGAGGGTGACTCCATCCAAAAAACTTTCTCCATCAATATGCACCTTTAAAGGAACAACGCCAATATTAAGCTCTTCCCGTAAATTCGCTGGAATATCTGACGTACTGTCTGTAAGAATTTTCACCTGTGACATATTTCATTCCTGCTGCAGCGAGATCAAAACAGCAGAAAACCCTCCTTTTATCAATATCATGGTCTTACTCTACAGAAAAGAGGAAATAATACAAAGGTTGTCCCCCATCATGCCATTCCAGTTCCGCATCAGGAAAATCGTTTTCCAGCCGTTTTTGGAGATCGGTTAATTGTGCTTCCTCCACATCTTGTCCATAGATCACTGTGACAATATCCGCTTCATCTGCTTTCATTCTTTTGAGCAGTTCACAGGCAGTATCCAACATATCTTTTCCTACTACTTCAATTTTCCCCTCATGAATCCCCAAAAAGTCTCCAGCTTGAATCTCAATCCCATTCATTTTGGAATTACGAACCGCATAGGTCAGTTCGCCTGAACGAACTTCTTGATAACGTTCAATCATATTTTGCTTATTTTCTGCTGGATTTTGTGAGGCGTCAAAAGCCAGGAGCGCTGCCAATCCTTGGGGAATGGTGCGTGTAGGAATCACAGATACCTCTTGGTCAACGACTTTGCTCACTTGTTCTGCTGTCAAAATAATATTTTTGTTGTTAGGCAAGATAAAAATATGTTCAGCTGCAATTTGTTCAACGGCTTTTACCAAGTCTTCCGTACTTGGATTCATCGTTTGGCCACCTTCAATGACCACATCCACGCCCATACTACGGAAAATATTTGCCAATCCCTCACCAGCAGCTACAGCCACAAAGCCATAAGGCTTTTTCTCCTCCGGTTCTTCAACCGTTGGCTCAACCAATGTTGGCTGATGATGGGCTTTTCCTTCTGTAACATTGGCATATTGTTCACGCATATTATCGATTTTGATGCCGGTGAGGTCACCAAATTTCATCGCATAATTAAGTGCATTTCCAGGATATTCTGCATGAATATGTACTTTAACCAATTCGTCATCGGCAACAACCAGGAGAGAATCACCAAATTGTGTCATTGCTTGCCGGAAAGCCTGTTCTTCAAATACTTCGGTTTTACGGCGATCCGTTTTTAGCTGGATAATAAACTCGGTACAGTAACCATATTCAATTTGCGAAGGATCAATTTTGGACTGTGCATTATGTTCATGTGCAACTTCTGCCAGCGATTCACGATTTTGATGAAGTTCGGTGAATTCCTCAACATTGATTTCTCCCCTTAAAGCCTGGAGCATCCCTTCATACACATAGATCAGCCCCTGTCCTCCCGCATCAACCACTCCTGCCTGCTTGAGTACAGGAAGCAGATCAGGTGTCCGTGCAAGGGACTGACGGGCTTCTGTCAGGATCATATCCAAAATATCCGCTGGGTTCTCCGCATACCATGAACGTCTCATCCCTGCCTCAGCAGCTTCTCTTGCCACTGTTAAAATGGTTCCTTCTACCGGCTTGATCACCGCTTTGTAAGCCGTTTCTACGCCCCGTTGGAAGGCATCGGCCAATTGAACGGCATTAATTGATTCTTTATTGGCTACGGCTTTGGCAAATCCGCGAAACAATTGTGATAAAATCACACCAGAATTTCCACGTGCTCCCATCAAAAGACCTTTTGATAACGCTTCCGCTAACTTCCCCACTGTACCTGCAGAAGCATGCTTCTCCATCTCGCGCACACCGGAAGATAACGTCAAATTCATATTGGTTCCGGTATCACCATCTGGAACCGGAAATACATTGAGCGCATTCACATTTTCTACATGCCGATTCAAGTTTTGCGCTCCTGCCTGCATCATTTGCAAAAAAAGTGTTGCATTGATTTGTTGCTGTGTCACCGTGCTCCTCCTTACTCTTCACTCAGCAAGCGAACACCTTGAACATAGATGTTCACCTGACTCACTTCAAGTCCAAGCATTTGCTCAAGTGTATAACGAATTTTTGCTTGTACATTATGTGCCACCTCAGAAATTTTCACACCAAAGCCAACAATAATATAAAGATCAATCATATATTCGCCATTTACCTGTCTGACTTCGATTCCCTTGCTCAGGTTCTCTCTTCCAAGCAGCTCAGTAATCCCGTCTTTTAACTGATTGCGCGACGCCATTCCAACGAGTCCATAGCAATCGATCGCCGCAATCCCAGCAATGTTAGCAATGACAGAGTCTGATACTTCAATAGGTCCCAGGGAAGTATTTACTTCTAAGCTCATAGTGATCTCGTTGCAATGTTCCTTATTCATCGTGTCCGCGTTTGCTGGTTTGCTACTTGCGTTTGGTCTGACACTCCTAAGGTGTGACTCCGTACAGACCAAAAGGGAATATTTCCTTTTGATCAATTGCAACGTTCTCCTCCCTTGCTGATAATTTTCCTTGCGCGACCAACTACGCAAAAAAACGTCTATATTAGACATAGATGAGGTTCGGCCTTTTCACTAGCACAATTGTACAATAACGTTTCCAATATGGAAAGAGACCACTCTTTTCATCTTACAATATTTGTTCGCTTCATGTATACTTTTCCCGAAATCTCACCGCTTTTTTCCGTTCAACTTGATAAAAAAACAAAAGATATGCTACAATGTCTTGGTGTTATATGTTATTGGCACGTGATGGGGATAGACGTTGAGTGCAGTCAGTCTGACAGAGACGAGTGCAGAAAAATCCCAGATGAAACTTCATAAAAAATACTTTCAATTGGAAAGGAGGAAATCTGCTACGAAACCGATTGGTGTTTCTGGTAGCAGGTGGACGTAAATGGCACGTCGTTGCTTTATTACTGGAAAAAAAGGTTCAACCGGAAACAAAGTGAGCCACTCCAACCGTAAATCCAAAAGAAAATGGGGCGTAAACGTACAAAAAGTACGTATCCTTGTTGATGGAAAACCAAAACGTGTATATGTAAGCACCAAAGCTTTGAAATCCGGTAAAGTTACCCGTGTATAATCGGAATCATTTATAAATGAGTGCAAACCTAGTATCGTCCGCCAGGGATACTAGGTTTTATTTTTCAACATAAATACAATCGGTTTCCCGACCAGCCCTTTATACACGTAACGGCTATGGTGACACGAGAAACCGATTTGTCCGAACCAATCCTGTATTAATCCTTCTTGGAAAACATGTTTAAAAATACCTTCACAACTCCACCCAAAAATTTCGGAAGTTTAATGGTATAAAAACGCACTCCTCTCCCTCCTATCTCGTCAAGACATCATCTCATTTATTTATATTCTATAGATTTCAATATGTCCCTAGAACAGGAGATCCACGGAGAGAAAGTACGATCCATTCAAATCAGATATCACTTCACCAGTCCCAAAGATTATGCGTCACTGCTTTCCACCAGTAAACATTTTCCCTGCCGAATTTGAATACAAGCCACATCTTCTTTTATTTCATTGCTGATCCCTAAAGTTTGCCCTCTAATGAGCACCCCTTCATGTAAAGGATACAGCATCCCGTGGGTCGTAATCCCCTCGACCTGTTTACTGACCGGAATGAGCGATACATAGGTATAACCTTCTTTTTTCAGGCTCACTTCCGCTGGGCCCGCAAGCAAACGAAGGCGATTGTGCCGATGAACCATGATGGCTTTTACCCCTTGTTCATCGATCCATTCCAAAAGACCGATATTCGCCAGTGCATGATCGATGCGAGCACCACCGAGTGCGCCAAAAATGAAAATCTCCATTGGCTTTCTTTTGATTGCTTCTTGAATCGCATAATGCAGATCGGTCATCGCTTTTTCTACAGGCAGATGAATCAGGGGAATTCCCTTTTCCTGAATCCACTTAAGACGTTCATCCCCTGTTGTATCAAAATCCCCAACAGCCAAATGCGGTTGAATCCCAGATTCCAACAAACGAAGCGTTCCTGCGTCTGCTGAGATCACCCAATCAAACTCATGGTCCACTCTCCGAAAATCATCCAAATCAAAATCGCCGCCACCGACCACTGCCACTCTCATCATCTTATTGGCGATGTACCAGTTGTGGAGCCGTATAAATAAGGATAAGGGTAATAATAAATGCAATGATCATGTTTGGGATCATATAGGCGGCGTTATAGATCAGAGAATAGAGATAAGGACTTTGGCCTTTTGGGGCCATACTCGCAAAGAAAATGATTCCTGAAAGAAAGTGAGCCAATGTACGTGATAATCCCGCCATCAAAATGCCAAAGCCACTCCGTAACATTTTCGCATTACGAGGCTGACTTTCTTTTAGCAACACCCAACCAGCGACTCCTAACACCCCATAAGCAACCGGATAATCCAAAATCGCCTGGACCGGATGCACCACATACCCTTCGGTGATTAACTGTAAAACACCTGTAATAACCCCACAGGCGATCCCCGGCCACATTCCCCTTCTCAAGGCTACCATGACAATGGGGACCATCGACAAGGTGACCGAACCGCCATAAGGTGCCTGATAAATGGTCATTTTGTCAAACACGACTGCAATCGCGGCCATAATGGCAACTTCAATGAGAGTGACCAGCTTTTTCGATGCCTGATTCATTGTCTCTCCCCTCTCACTCTTCTATTCACAGGATGAACGAATGGCCGACAACGCTTGCCTGCGATCGCTTGCGCCAAAGATAGCGGATCCGGCTACCAATACATTTGCCCCTGCTTTGACTGCATCTTTGGCTGTCTCCTTATTAATTCCCCCATCCACTTCAATATCAACCTTCAAATCATTTTCGTTTACAATCTGACGAACCTGACTGATTTTAGAAAGTACGTTCGAAATAAACTTTTGACCCCCAAATCCTGGATTGACAGTCATAAGCAAAACAAGATCCACATCTGGCAGGATGGGCTCAATCATGGCAACAGGCGTCGCCGGGTTAATCACTACACCTGCTTTGACTCCCTGCTCTTTAATATGATAAATCGTCCTGTGCAAATGTGAACAAGCTTCCTGATGAACCGATATGTAATCGGCACCTGCTTTGGCAAACTGAGAGATATAACGATCCGGCTGTTCAATCATCAAATGAACATCCAGGGGTAATGATGTATGCGGACGGATCGCTTCGACAATGAGTGGCCCCAATGTAATGTTGGGGACAAAATGTCCATCCATCACATCCACATGAATCCAATCGGCTCCTGCTTGTTCCACTTCTTGAATCTCATCTTTCAATCTGGCAAAATCGGCTGATAAAATCGATGGAGCAATCTTGACCATCCTTTTAGTACCTCCTTTTCTGCTCTTTCATCTCCTGTAAAAACTGCAGATAATGTTGGTAACGCTCCGCATTCATTTTTCCGCTTTCAACCGCTTCCCGAACAGCGCAATCGGGTTCATTGACATGCAAACAGCCTCGAAAACGGCATGAAATGGATTTCTTGCTAATTTCTGGAAAACAGGCTCCCAACTCTTCGATTTCCATTCCCTGAAAAGAAAGCTGACTAAAGCCAGGTGTATCCGCTACTTGACCACCTTGCGGCAATAATAACAATTCCACTTGTCGGGTGGTATGGCGCCCCCGTCCAATCTTACGACTTACTTCCCCCGTTTGCAACTTCAGATCCGGAAGGAGCTGATTCAGTAGCGAAGATTTACCTACACCAGACTGTCCTGCAAAAACCGACACTTTATCCTTTAAATACGCTTGCAGTAGTTCAATACCATGCCCTGTGCGTACACTCGTAATCACAACCGGATATCCTGCCTCTTCATAGACGGTACATATCTTTTCCACTTCGTTTTCATCCGTGACCAGGTCATGTTTGGTCAGACAGATGACAATATCCAAACCTTCTTTCTCAGCCTGCACCAAAAAACGATCCAATGGCATCTGTTGAAAATCGGGTTCTTTGAGTGAGCAGACCACAATCGCCTGATCGACATTGGCAATCGGAGGTCGGAGCAGTTCTGTCTGCCTGGGAAGTACGGCTTTGACGACTCCTTCTCTCTCACTGATCTTCTCCACTTCCACCCAATCACCCACCAACGGTTTCACTTTCTTCTTTTCAAATTTAAAAACACCACGGGCCCGACACTCAAGTTCTTCCCCCTCTTTGGTCCGTACATAATAAAAACCACTAATCGCTTTAAAAATTTGCCCTTGCGGCATCAAACAACCTCCTTGTACAAATTTGGCTCCTCTTCATTATGTATTATACCGATGAAGAAATAAAATCTGCAGACCCACGGAGCCATGGATCTGCAGAAGCAACAAGTTGCGGTATGCGATTGAGATTGTATGCCGAATTCGATGGTGGCTTCTTTTTACAAATTCCGTTGCCAGGCTCAACCCAGACTTCTACTGTCCCGCCTTTTTGTATATACTCGCCAGGGGCAGGATCTTGTGCATAAGCCTGCCCTGTTTTTGCTTTCCCATTGCTGGCACAATAAATAATTCTGATATCATAACCGTTTCCTTTTTTCGGGATCGGTCTGGTTGCACTTTGTTCAAAATGCCCACGATAATCTCCAACTTTGACTCCATCAATATTGACAAAGATGGTGACGGTTGAACCCTTTTTCACTTTTTCCCCGATAGCCGGATCAGTTTTTAACACGCTATCCGGCTTCACTTCATCGGATTTTTTCATGCGGGATTTCACTTTAAGACCCAGCTTTTCCAATTCGGCTTTGGCTTCATCTTTTTCCATCCCTTTCACATCCGGAATGGTCACCATATCACCGGACAGATTCTGGGATGAACCATCAGATGAGGAGTTATTCTTATCGCCCATCCATCCCCATATTTTGGTAAAGCCATAGAAAGCCAGGAAAATGATGACAGCAAATGTAAAAAGGCCGAATAAAAGTTTTTGCCACCAGGTCAATTTTTCCTGGATATAAACCATTGTTTTCTGGAAGATGGTTTTGTTTTGGTCTGCTGAAATGCCTTTTAACTGATTTTCCAGTTTCCTTTGTGTATGTTCGCCAACGGTATTCTGACTGTGTTTTCTCCGTGTATCATTGTTGTTGGTACGTATTTCCGGTCGTTGCACAGGTGAATCATCCCGTTGGGTAAAAGAAGGCGTTGAATCATCACCAGTAAGCGGGATCGTCTCAAACACATTTTCAATTCGCGGACCAAAACCTGTAGCCGGACGCGAGGTTCCCAGCTGCAAGGCATACTCCAGATCCTGCTTCATGGCACGTACGGATGTATACCGCATATTTGGGTCTTTTTGCATGGCCCGTAAAATAATCGTTGCCATATGATCGGGAATATTGGGATTCAGTTTGCGAGGATCCACAGGATCTTCCTGCAAATGTTTAATCGCAATGCTAACCGCAGAATCTCCATCAAATGGCAACTCACCTGTCAGCATTTCATATAATACAATTCCCAAAGAATAAATATCCGATTTTTCCCCAATTTGTCCGCCACGTGCTTGTTCTGGCGAGAAATAATGCACCGATCCCATCACAGAACCTTGCTGGGTGATTGTCGATGAGCTGGCTGCACGTGCGATTCCAAAGTCAGTCACTTTCGCTTGCCCATGTCGGTTTAGCAAAATGTTATGCGGCTTGATATCTCGATGGATAATCTGGTTTTCATGCGCATGTGCCAGTCCATCACAAATTTGAATCGCAATCCGTGCTGCTTCATCTACCGGCAAAGGTCCTTGGTCCAAAATGTATTGCTTTAATGTCGGTCCTTCTACCAATTCCATGACTATGTAATGGATATAGCCATCTCTTCCAACATCATATACATTGACAACATTCGGATGAGATAGACTGGCCGCTGCTTGTGCCTCTCGACTAAATCGTCGAATAAATTCCGAATCATTGCTAAGGGACTCGCTTAATATCTTGATCGCAACATATCGATTCAGCTTTAAATCTCTCGCTTTATAGACGATGGCCATTCCTCCACCGCCTATGCGGCTAATTACTTCATAGCGTCCCCCTAGCTTTCTCCCTTCCATTTGCATGATAATCTCGTTCCTCCTCAGCCCCGATGTGGTTAAGCCATCTGTATTGTTTCGTTTCCTGTATGGCGAATCAGAAACAGGGAAATATTATCTTTTCCTCCAGCATCCAACGCCAATTGAATCAGCTTATCTGCTTTCTCATCGAGCGTCATCATCGTATCGCTCAACGTTTCCCCAATATCACGTTCGCTGACCATGGAAGTCAAACCATCTGAACATAAAAGAATAATATCATTTTTCGACCATGGAATATCAATTAAATCAACTTCTACTACTTTATTGGTCCCAACCGCTCTTACAAGCATATTGCGCTGGGGATGCGTACGGGCTTCTTCTTCCGTAATCTGTCCATGTTCTTTTAAAATATTGACATAAGTATGATCCACCGTTAATTGAATCAGTTTGTCTTTATGCAAAATATATGCACGGCTATCCCCGACATGCGCAAACACCACTTCATCGATATCAAAAATCGCTGCCAGGACTGTAGTTCCCATTCCTTTATATTGGGTATTTTGATTCGCTAATTTATAGACTACATCATTTGCTGTTCCTACAGCCAGCAATAATTGATCTTTTTTCTCTTCGGTTCCAATATCCAATTGAACATTCCCCAAATAATTCAAGACCTCTTCAACCGCTTTTTGACTGGCAACATCACCGGCTTGATGTCCGCCCATTCCATCTGCAAGAACAGCTATGATTTTCCCGCATTTTGCCTGTAAGAGACCGGTACTGTCTTCATTGAGATCACGCACTAGGCCAATATTTGTACGCCGTGCTATCTCCATTCCGGCTACCCCTTTCCCTTTCTGTGTGGTCCCCAACTAACTGATTTTAAATAGGAATGATAGCAATTAAATTATGCAATAAAATAACAAAGAATTGTAGATAAACATTCTTAAAATAAGAGTAAAACTGAAAGTCACTGACAAAATCCGAGAATTTACAAACACAGAGGTTCCTTTTCCAGTTGGGCGACTTTTGCTCAGGCTTGATTGAGCAGGAGCACAACAAAAAAGGAACCCCACTGTAAAAGAAGGATTTGTCATCCACTTGGTTTTCTCCACGAAGTTTCTTACTTACGTTTGGATCAACTGACTGTGTTTGGCACGTAATTGTCCACATGCTGCATCAATATCATGGCCATGTTCTCTGCGAATCGTTGTATTGACTTGATAGGACTCCAGGATCCGTTTGAATTTGAAAATCTGCTTGCGTGGTGTACGGGTATAATTCCGTTCTGGTACATAGTTGACAGGAATCAAATTTACCAAACAGTTCATTCCCTGCAGTAATTTACCCAGTTCATGCGCATGCTCATCCTGATCATTTTTCCCACCGATGAGCGCGTATTCAAAAGTAAGTCTACGTCCTGTCTTTTCAAGATAGTACCAGCAAGCATCCAAAAGCTCAGCTAAAGGATACCGGCGATTGATCGGCATAAGACTCGAACGCAAATCCTGATTGGGCGCATGCAAAGAAATGGCTAATCCCACTTGCCAATTTTCATCAGCAAACCGATAGATATTGGGCACCACACCACTTGTTGATACCGTAATGTGACGCTGGCCAATATGCAATCCACTGGAATCATTAATGATACGAATAAAGTGCATTGTCGCATCGTAGTTTTCAAATGGCTCACCTGATCCCATCACAACAACCGACCGAACCCGTTCATTGGTGGAATCCAAATGCTTTTGAGCCATCACCACCTGGGCAACAATTTCTCCAGCCGTGAGGTTACGCTTTAGCCCTCCTAACGTTGAGGCACAAAAAGTGCAACCGATCCGGCATCCCACTTGTGTCGTCACACAAACACTAATCCCATATTGATGCCGCATGATCACCGTTTCAATGGCATGGCCATCAGTCAGTCCGAACAAAAATTTTACGGTTCCATCTTGTGATTTTTGTATTGTAATCACTTTGAGTGGATGTAGCTCAAATGAGTCAGCCAGCTGATTACGTAATGTTTTCGGCAAATTACTCATTTCTTCAAACGAATCAACCCGCTTGAGATAAAGCCAATCCATCACTTGCTTCGCTCTCCATGCAGGCTGACCCTGGTCTGTCATCCAATTTTTCCATTGATCATGATTGTAGTCATAGGCAAATGTTTTCATCATTTTCACACCAACAAATAATAGAGATTTGTTCTTGAAAAACTTTTCTTATTATATCAAGCCTGGTAATGAAAGAAAAGAGAATCGAACTAAAGTTCATAGTAATTTATGAATAATTTTTTAAATATTAGAAAGTGGAAAGCTACGTTTCGTACTTTTTTATTGGGATTCAATTCCAATCTGTTTGACCATTACCTTGTAATTGACTTGAATCGGTATGCTGGGAAAAGTATGATGCCAGTCTATACGTTTCCATAACTCTGGCCTGAAAGCTCGTACCCAATCACCAAAATGAAAAATGTCCAGTTTCCACTCCTTTTGTGCACGATCCATTAAATGTTTGGCTTTCTTTTCATAAGCCGCTTCCAGCTGTTTTTCGATTGCGTTAAAGGCTTTCTTTTGGTCAAAGCCAAGAGCGCATCCTTTTTCAATAATCTCTCCTCGAATCTCTATGTTTGCCCTGACCTGTGGTTGATCTGTAACTGTTATCGTTCTTTTTACATCATGGGGCATAAAAACAATTTCCTCTTTCCGATCCGGGCAAGTCGTTGTAATAATCCGTCCCTTTTTCTGCTCACGAAGATGAAGCAATACACTTAGCTCCGCCTTATCTTCCAGAGTTCCCACCATCTTGTCTTTCTTGAATATCGCTACTCCAAGCCACTCGTACTTGTCTTTTTCGGCACGAATATAATTAACGATGGGTGCTTGCCGGGCAGGACTGGAAAGTTCAACGAATAACTTGCCCAGATAGAAATTGGGGATCTCTTCCCCTTCGACTCCTGTTTCCAGCAGATCCTTAATATAGTTTGTCGGTACTTGTTCGAGATTGGTTTGTACTTTTACCGCATCTTTCGCTTTTCCTTTGATGACGACCGGCCAGAGTTGACGGCGCACTTCTGGATTTCTTCGCAAAAAATCGATAAACGGACCAATTCCCCTTTTCGCCTGGCCTTCACCAATAAGAACAATCTGCGTATTTCCCAAATAAATCGATTCGGTTGTCTTCTCATTCAACATGTTGATAACGTATCCCAAATTTCCTCCGCTTGAGGAAAAAACTTCGACTGCACTTCCTTCTCCTCCTCCTCCCCCTCCTCCGCCACCTCCAATAATTTTGGTAGGAATGGGAACGATGGCGGTTACTTCATATCCTTTTTTATCCGGATCAATAGCCAGTGATGTCACCGACATCCTTTCTTCTATTTCTCTTCGATCCCAGCATCCTGTTATCAGCAAGCTGAACATCAGAATCCAAACCAGACTACGGAGAAGATAAAGATGACGCATGGCGAGAATCTCCCTTTCTTCTGCGAAATAGAGCAACGACATACAGGAAAAGAATGGCCCCCACAACCACCAAATTCATGATTCCTACATAATACATCCAATCATTCAGCTCCTGAACATGTTTTGGTAACATCACCAGCGCATAGACAATCGGAACAAACAACCATGCAATCCATTTTCTCCCCGGGTGTGACTCCGAATGATAAAGCTGGCTGATCATCTGTACCAGAAATAAATACATGTTGGCTACATTGACGAACACATTTGTAACCCAAATGGCAATAACCCCTGATTCAAACCGTTCCAAGACGAAAAGAGGCGACTTGTATTCCTTAACCATCTCCAACAAAGGCCACTGAAGTTTCGTGATCTCATATTGTCCAAATAAACTGAGTGAAGCGACAAAGGCCACGACATAAACAATGGTAACAAGTAAAATCAATAGGGTATGAACACGCATCGCTTTTTTAGTATTTTGGTAATAACCTGCAAAAAGGATACAAATTTCATATCCAGTGAATGAAAAGCCTGTCGTTAACATTCCTTTCCAAATCTGCTCTGGATTCGATTGGAAAAGGGGTAGCAAGTTAGTCACTTCTCCATATTTGATTGCCACCAGGATAATCAAAATGAAAGTGATAAAAGTAATGGGAAAAACAAATTCATTCACTTTGGCCAACAGATAAGGTTTCATCGTGGCAGCCACGAGCGTAGCAAGAATGAGAACAATCACTATCGCTTCAACCGGTGTATGTAGAAAGACAGCGCCTGCCAATGTCTCCCCGAACAAACGGATCACACTTGCCATCGTAAACAGGTAATAGATGCCAAAGAGCAGAAAAAAAGGGATACTCATGATTTTTCCCATCTTTTTATCCCGGGAACTGCCTAAAATTTCCGGGACAAACCGAACAAATGTTTGACCTGGAAAAAGTTGCAAAAGCCGGGTAATGAAGAACAGCAAAATCCAAACGATCAGGCCTGAAAACATAATGACCCATATTCCATCTGATCCTACTTCTTTGGAAAGAGTTCGAGGCAAAGAAAACAGGCCGATCCCCACGATCGTCAGATATAAAGTACACAGAATCTGGTAGGGTGTTAGCGTGTTTGATTGATTAGTCGCTGGTTTCTTCTCCATTTTTTTTCGTTCCTTTATCCAATAATTCTTGATCGATTCCATGAGACTATCCTGAAAATATGGATACATTTCTCCCGCACTTCGGGATGGGTTCCTTTATGACTGTGATGGGACAGAAGTCGTCACTCCGTAAGGAGCCCATCCCTCCCTCCGCTTTATAGAAAACTAAATTCACACTCCAAAATGTTTTATGAAGAGGATTGACCTTCTTCATTTGGTTTGGATTCTGACTCTCCATCTTTTTTCGCCTGTCTTCGTTCATCTTCGGGATGGAAGAAGGATGGTCTTTTATTCATCCACTTCCAGGGAACCCGGATCAATGTATCCTTGAAATCAGAACGATTAAGCGGAGCATACGGTGCCATATAGGGAACACCAAATGAACGCAATTGAACCAAATGAATCAATAAAAGCATCAGCCCCAGCATGATTCCATACAATCCAAAAATCGCAGCCAAAATCATGAGCGGGAAACGGATCAGCCTGACAGAAATCGCTGCATTATAATTGGGATTGGCATAAGAGCTGATCGTTGTCAATCCAACGACAATGACCATGGCCGGCGATACAAGCCCCGCTCTTACTGCCGCATCTCCGATGACCAGTGCTCCGACAATTCCAATCGTAGGTCCAACGGGTCCAGGTAGACGAATGCTCGCTTCACGCAACACCTCTACACTCATCTCCATCATCAAGGCTTCGATAATCGAAGGAAAAGGAACCGTCGCTCTTCCGGCTGCCATCGCCAATTGCAGTTTGGATGGAATCATCTCTGGATGAAAAGAGACGAATGCGATATACAGAGCAGGCAAAGCAAGTGCCACAAAAAAACTGATAATCCGAACAAACCGTAAAAAAGTGGCAATATGAAAACGCTCATAGTAATCTTCCGGGCTATAGTAAAACTGGGTAAAAACAGCGGGGGCAATCAGCGCATGCGGCGTGCCATCCACTAAAATGGCAACTTTTCCTTCCAGCAAATGCGCAACAACCGCATCAGGCCTTTCCGTATTTTGTAACTGGGGAAAGGGAGACCATGTCTGATCCTGAATAAATTCTTCAATATATCCTGTTTCCAAGATGCCATCAATCTGAATACGTTTCAGGCGATTTTCCACTTCTTCTACAATTTTGGGTTCAACAATCCCATCTACATATAAAAGAGAAACGATGGTCTTGGTTCGTTTTCCAATTGTATGCATCTTTACACGCAGATCCGGATCTTTTAAACGACGCCGAATCATACCCAAACTGAATAATAAAGTTTCGCTCATTCCTTCACGTGGGCCACGTACAACCGACTCCGCTCTCGGTTCACTAATTCCACGTGTTTGCCATCCTCTGGTACCAATAATCATGGTTTTGGCATACCCATCGATAAACAGTACGGTATCACCACAAAGAATGGCGTCTATTGCTTTTTTCATCTCTTCTTCTACTTTGGTTTCTCCAGCCTGAACCAAGCTTTGATAAGCCATGTCCCAGATATCCCGCCCTTTTTTATGAGGGATTTCACTAAACTTCATCAAAGGGCGCAACACATAATTATGATTAATTTCTTTGGCAACCAGTTCATCCAGGTAAATGATGGCTGCCTGGACATCCGGATCATATTGAATCATAAACTGACGTGTGACCAAATCTCCCGAATTTCCTAATAAAGTTTGAATGAAGTTTATATTCTCTTCCAGGTCAGGATAAATTTCTTGTTTACCTACTTTTTCTTCCAGTTTTTGTTCATATTGTTCTTCTAACCGTTTGTTCTGTTTCTGTTTGGACCGATTAAAACGAATAGATCGATTTTTCATTGACATCACCACAGGCTTAATTTCTCCCCAAAATAAGAAAAAAATACAAAGGAATTCCAACTGCAATCATGCACATAAAAAAAGCATTTGCCGAATATGGCAAATGCTCAGCTTGTTGATAATGTTTCCGTTATGTCAACATCCTCTGATCCTAAGCTTGCTTGATCAATCTCGCAATGAAAAAACCGTCACTTTCAAAATGATGAGGAAAAATCTGCACCCAACCTTCGCCTGTCATTGATTTTTGTTGAACGACAGGAGGTAAGTAATCAGGCAAATGACGATCCGGAATAAAATCAGGATGCGCTTGTAAAAATTGCTCGACTTGCTCTTGATTTTCTCGAGGTTCAATGGTACAGGTACTATACAGCAGCACACCGCCTGTGCGGAGAAGTTTTGCTACCGATTCCAGTAGCTCTTTTTGCAATTGGACAAGCGAATCGATCTCTTCGGCTTCTTTACTCCATTTAATATCAGGCTTTCGCCGTATAACCCCTAACCCCGAACACGGTGCATCTAGCAAAATCGCATCAAAGTATCCTTGCTTGTCTGGTTCCTCCGCTAATTTTCTCACATCAATTTGTCTGGTCTCAATCATTTGAATGCCTAACCGGTTTACATTCGAACGAATTAATTCCATTTTATGCGGGTGAATATCACAAGCCAATACCGAGCCATCATTATCCATTAACTCAGCCAAATGTGTCGATTTCCCACCAGGGGCCGCACATGCATCCAAAATGCGCATACCCGGTTTGGGAGCCAAAGCCCGTGCAACCAACATTGAACTTTCGTCCTGGATGGTACACAAACCTTGAGCAAATAGGGAGCTGTGAGCAGGATTTCCACCTCGTTCGATAATGACTCCATCTGGTGAAAGATCAGAAGGGACAACTTCTCCCGCTTCTTTTTCCCTCCATAAGGCCATGAAACGATCCCGATCGATTTTCAAGCGGTTGACCCGCACCGAAACCCTGGCGGGTCGAAGATTGGCTTGCATCATCGCTATTGCCGTTTCCAATCCGTATACCTGTACCCAACGCTTCACCAGCCATTCGGGATGGGAATAAGCCAGTGCAAGTTCTTTCGTGGAATCAGTTGACGCCGGAAACGTCCATTTTTCTTTTTCTCTCAGGTAACGACGCAAAACACCATTGACCAGATTAGCGATTCCTTGATGTCCGCGCTTTTTTGCCAGGTGAACGGTTTCATTCACGGCAGCCCGTTCAGGAATCCGATCCAAATACATGAGCTGATACAGTCCCAGCCGTAATGCCTGTCTAACCCATGGCTTTAATGCAGACAGTCCCTTTTTCACCAATTGATTCAAAATCCAGTCCAGTGTATTTAACCGTTGGATACAACCATATACCAATTCCGTTACCAATCGTTTATCTCGTGCATCCAATCCGCTTTTTTGCAATGCCTGGTTCAATAACAAGTTACTGTAAGATTGATTCTGTTCATATTGTAATAGGATATCCAGTGCCCATTCCCGGGCTGGCTTTCGTCTCATCAATCATCACCCAACCGTTCTCCCACCTGCATCTGACGTCCACGGACAAACTCCTCTACTTTCATCCGACGTTTTCCTGCTGGTTGCACTTCCTTTAGAATCAGTGTTCCTTTTCCAGCCGCCACGTAGATCCCTGTCTCTTCGACCCGAATGACTGTTCCTGGCAAAGCATTGGCTTCTTGATCAGAAGCTTCAGCCCACCAGATTTTCATCGGTTTTTCTTTCCATAACGTAAAAGCCACTGGCCATGGATGCAAGCCACGTACTTGGTTGGCGAGCTGCTCTGCTGTCCGTGTCCAATCCAACTTTTCATCTTCCCGCCGAATATTTGGGGCAAAGGTAGCCTGACTTTCATCCTGTGGAATCGGCTGGATCTCACCACGAATCAATTTGGGCAACACTTCCTTTAACAATTCTGCACCAACCCGACTCAATTTATCATGCATTGTTCCCACATGATCTTCGGGTGTAATGGGCACTTCTCGCTGTGCAATGATATCTCCGGCATCCAGCTTCTCGACCATATACATAATCGTCACGCCTGTTACCTTTTCTCCATCCATAATCGCTTTATGTATGGGGGCTCCACCACGATATTTCGGCAACAGCGAGGCATGCACGTTAATACAACCCAAGCGTGGTGCATCCAAAATCTCTTTTGGCAAGATTTGTCCAAATGCCGCTGTCACGATCAGATCCGGTTTCAAATCGATGATTTTTTGCATTTCGTCTGGGTTCCGAAGACGTTCCGGCTGATAGACAGGAATCTGATACTTTTCCGCTACTACCTTGACAGGTGGAGGGGCCAGTTCTTTTTTTCGTCCTTTCGGGCGATCCGGCTGGGTGACTACAGCGATCACATCATATTGTTCAGCCATTAACATCTCTAAAGAAGGCACCGCAAAATCTGGGGTGCCCATAAACACAATTCGAATCACGCCTCTTCCTCCTCTTCCTCTCTACGGTATACCCGTTCTGCGATGTCAATAAATAAAATGCCATTCAGATGGTCCACTTCATGTTGAAATGCCCGAGCCAAATATCCTTCTGCTTCTACCTCCATCGGGTTGCCGTAGCGATCCTGTCCAACCACTTTAATCTTGTTCGCTCGGCGAACTTCACCAACAAGTCCCGGAATACTCAAGCATCCTTCTGGTGGTGAAATCTGTTCTCCTGATTTTTCCACAATTTCCGGGTTTACCATCTCAATCAAACCATCCCCAATATCGACAACAATCACTCTTTTTAAAATACCTACCTGTGGTGCTGCCAATCCCACTCCTTGCGCATCGTACATCGTTTCTGCCATATCATCGAGCAATTTGTGCAGGCGAGCATGAAATTTTGTCACCGGTTTTGCTTTTTCTTTTAAAATTGGATCAGGATATTGTACAATTTTACGAATCGCCATATTCAATCACTCCTTATTTTTGAAAACCTATTTCTATATTTATTACGCCGATGATGGAAGGATCGTATCTTTTTGATCTTCCAGCTTCATTTTTATTCTAAATCAGGCTCTGACTGGTTTCTAACAGATCGGAATATCCTACAGGAAAATTCATGATTTCCCGATCCATACTAATGACTAATTCTCTATCATCAAACATGTTTTCGATTTGATGCAAAATATGCTTTAATCTGACCAATACTTTTGGATCCGTTTGACATTTGATCAACATCTGCAAACGGTAACGATCTTTCAATTTCGCAATGGGTGGTGGAACAGGTCCCAAGAGGTGACAGTCAGCTGGAGCCTTGTTGCGAATAAACTGAGCCATCTGTTGCCCATATTTCATGAGATGGATCCGATCGACGTGACTGATCATGATTGTAAACAAACTGCAAAAAGGCGGATATACATGCCGCTTGCGAATAAGCAATTCTTGCCGATAAAACATTTCTGTTTGGTAAGTGGCAGCTAAATGTATACTATAATGATCAGGGCTATAGGTTTGAATAATCACCTTTCCTGGCTGTTCGTGCCGCCCAGCTCGACCTCCCACCTGCATCAAAAGCTGAAACGTCCGCTCTGCAGCTCGGAAATCAGGCAGGTGAAGCATGGTATCAGCGGCAATCACCCCTACCAATGTCACTTTGGGAAAGTCCAATCCCTTGGCAATCATTTGTGTCCCAAGTAATACATGTGCTTTGCCATCACGAAATTGTGCCAATAACCGTTCATGCGCCCCTTTTCGACTCGTTGTATCCACATCCATGCGGATCACTTTGATATCAGGAAATTGGCGAAGCAATTCTGCTTCCACCCGCTGTGTTCCAGTACCAAAGTGACGAATATGTTTGCTTTGGCAATTCGGGCAGGTTTGTGGCAACCTTTCGGCATATCCGCAATAATGACAGCGAACTGTCTGATTGGTTTGATGATAGGTTAACGTAATATCACAATGAGGACAGATCAGCGTTTCCCCGCACGAGCGACACATCACAAAAGTGGCAAAGCCTCTCCGGTTTAAAAAAAGAACCGCTTGCTCACCACGCTCGATACACTCTTTGAGCGATCGGGCGAGTAACTGACTGAACATGGAGCGATTACCTTTTCTTAGCTCTTCACGCATATCCACGACTTGTACCTCAGGAAAAGGGCGGCCGTGTACACGTTCAGTAAGTTGAATCCATTCATATTCACCCGTACGAGCTTTGAAATAACTTTCGACAGCAGGAGTAGCCGATCCCAATACCAACGTGGCTCCATGTGCTTGTGCCCGCCACTTGGCAATATCCCTTGCATGGTATTTTGGATTTTCTTCCTGTTTATATGAGGTTTCATGTTCTTCATCGATAATGATTAACCCCAAATTTTGAAAGGGAGCGAAAATGGCCGAACGTGCCCCAATCGCAATCTGCACTTCACCCTGACGGATTTTGCGCCACTCATCATAACGTTCGCCGTTTGATAGCCGACTATGAAGCACAGCTACCTGTTTGCCAAATCGTCCTTTAAAACGCTGCACCATCTGAGGGGTGAGCGAAATCTCCGGAACAAGAACAATCGCCTCTCGCTTCTGCCGCAGCACTTCTTCGATTGCCTGTAAATAAATTTCTGTTTTTCCGCTTCCTGTCACTCCATGTAGTAAAATCGTATGGGCACGCTTCTCATGAATGGGTCTTACGATCGCTTGAAAGGCACGCTGTTGTTCCTTCGTCAGGGGGAGAGGTTCTGTTTTGCCAAAGGTACGATCTCCATATGGATCACGGTATTGCTCTCGCTCTTCCCAACAAAGCCAGCCTTGTTCCACCAATCGTTTCACTGTAGACCGGGTTGTGCGTATATGAGTCAATAATTTGGACAGTTCCACTTCACCTGGATGATCCAGAAAATATTGCAGGATTTCTCTTTGTCGCACAGCTCGAGGTGACAGCGTTTGTAAACCGGAACGCAACTGATCAGCATCTGCCGCCCAAACCCATGTTACCTTTTGTTTCGTTACACGATCCCCGATGCGCTCCTCCACCAAAATGCGTTCTTCTTCGATCAGTTTTTTCAGTAGCGAGCGACTCATGCCTGGGATCTTGTTCACTTCTTCCCAAGTACATTCACCACGCTTCTCCAAAAGCGAATACAGCTGCTGTTCAGGGTCACTCAATAAAGAAAAAAGAGGTTCCCTGGATTCAGGATGCAGTTTAACCATTTTTTGATAGGTTCCCTTTAGCACAGCGGGTACCATCGACTGTAAAGCGGTAATGGTATGGCATAAATACTCCTCCGCCATCACCTGTCCCAGTTGAACCAGTTCAGGGGTAAGGGGTGGTGCCATATCCATCACATCGATTATGGATTTGAGTCGCATGGAGGAAGAAGCCGTCTTGATTCCGATACAATATCCGATGACCTTACGATGCCCAAATGGAACCAGGACACGACTTCCTACTTGCACATCATCCTGAAGTTCCGGTGGGATTCTGTAATCAAAAGGACGATCGGTATTATTGGCAGGTACATCCACAATCACTTCGGCTATCCGTACCATTTCATTTGCCATGTAATCGATCCCCGATCAGAGAGATTAATTCTTTCGCTAACATCTTTTTTAACATTTTCGGGAAGGTTTTCACTCTCCCGTTCCGATCATACACGGTGACGATATTGGTATCTGTGCCAAATCCAGCTCCCGGAACGGAAACATTATTCGCAACAATCAAATCCATTCCCTTTCGCTCCAGTTTCGCCCGTGCATAGGTTTCTACTTCTTCCGTTTCTGCCGCAAATCCTACAAACAATTGGTGTGGAGCTTTTCTTTTCCCAACTTCCTGAGCAATATCTGCTGTTTTTTCCAAAACGACGGTCAATTCGTCCTGGCTCTTTTTCAACTTTTGATCAAACACCTGCTTTGGGCGGTAGTCAGCCACAGCCGCCGCTTTAATAATCACATCCATTTCAGGGAGAACATCTAGAACCGCTTGCAGCATTTCTTCTGCCCGTACGACATCAATTCGCCGTACACGTGGCGGAGTGGGAAGAGAAACCGGTCCACTGATCAATGTGACATCGGCTCCTGCCAAAGCAGCTGCTTCTGCCAATGCAAATCCCATTTTTCCTGAAGAATGATTGGAAAAGAAGCGTACCGGATCCAGCGGTTCAACGGTAGGCCCAGCCGTAATCAATACCTTTTTTCCAGCCAAACAGGACTGTCCATCAAAGAAACGCTCAACCCATGCAACTATTTCCTCTGGTTCTGCCAGTCTTCCCCGTCCCACATAACCACAAGCCAATTGGCCTTCCGCCGGTTCAATGAAATGCATCCCCAATTGACGCAACCGTTTGATATTTTCCTGAACGATCGGATTGTCATACATATGCACATTCATCGCTGGGCATATCACTACGGGAGCCGTTGTGGCAAGCAACGTGGTGGTTAACATGTCATCGCCAATGCCATGGGCAATCTTGCCAATGACATTTGCCGTAGCGGGCGCAATAATGAATAAATCCGCATGATCTGCCAAATCAATATGTTGCACAACGGCAGGATCTTTCTCATCAAATGTATCCACCGCTACTGGGTTGCGCGATAAGGTTTGCAAGGTAAGTGGTGTGATAAACTGTGTAGCGGAAGCAGTCATGATGACACGCACATCCACACCACGTTGGGTCAGCTGACTCACAATGGATGCGGCTTTAAATGCAGCAATGCCACCCGATATCCCAATGACAATTCGTTTCCCATGCATATAGATACTCCTCTATCCGCTATTTTTACAATAAAAATAACAACCCGAAAAGGTTGTCGCATCGTTGACAAAAGATCTGTATTGATAAGGGTTCCCTTTCCATTTCGTTCCCGCTTATTTGATCCATCAAAAGTTGCTCAACCGGAAAAGGAACCCTTGATTTGTCAACAGTCTCTCTGATTGTCAACGGCTCAACAACCCAAAAAGGTTGTTATTGTTTGCGATTCTGTACTGGAGCTACCAGGAGATCTTCAGCGATTTCCTCTAAAGCCACACCCACATGTTTTTTGGATTTGGGCTTGAGCTGCGGTTCTGCTCCATCGAGCAGTTGACGTGCACGTTTCGCTGCCAGCACAACCAAGGAATATTTGCTATCCGCTTTGGTCATCAATTTATCAATGGATGGATAAAGCATGAAAACCCTCCTTTACTCTGTCATTACCAAGCGATCAACCCGGCAATGCTCAGCCTTGATAATCGCTTCTACTCGTTCACATGCTTTTTCCACTTCGTCATTAATGACAACATAATCATATTGGTGAATTTGCTTAAACTCGTCAGCTGCCGCATTCAAACGATGAGCCAGAGTGACTTCTGATTCGGTGCCGCGATGGACAATCCGATTTTTCAACTCTTCCATCGTCGGTGGCAATAAGAAAATAAAAATGCCTTCAGGAAAACGCTGTTTTACTTGGTGAGCACCTTGTACGTCAATTTCCAGCAACACATCTTTTCCCTGTGCAAGTGTTTCTTCCACAAAACGACGTGGGGTACCATAGTAATTTCCTACATATTGTGCCCACTCAATCAACTCTTCACGCTCAATCATCTGCTTAAACTCTTCAACCGTTTTGAAGAAATAATTGACTCCTTCTCTTTCTCCTTCACGCGGCGCACGTGTAGTAGCAGAAACAGAATAGGCCAGTTCTGGCATTCTTTTTCGAAGAGCGGCACAAACCGTTCCCTTTCCTACACCAGACGGGCCTGAAAGGACAATTAAAAGACCTCTCGTTTGATAATGAGCTTTCATGACAAATCCTTTCTACTCGATTAACTCTTCAGGTTGTTCTTTGCTTTGCAAGCGATGTGCAACCGTCTCCGGCTGTACAGCAGACAAGATCACATGGTCACTATCGGTAATGATGACCGCTCGAGTCCGACGTCCGTATGTCGCATCAATTAATACGCCGCGTTCACGTGCTTCCTGAATAATTCGTTTGATTGGAGCGGAATCCGGGCTCACAATGGACACAATACGATTTGCCGACACAATATTGCCAAAACCAATATTTATTAATTTGATACCCAAGTTAAAGTGCCCTCCTTGTAAATAATGACAGCGTAGATCAACTCCCGGATCTCACTGACAAAAAATGATGAGTTTGTGGACAAAGATTCTGTTTCAACATGGGGTTTCTGTTGCTCAACTCCCAAAGAAACCCTCTTGTTTATCAGCAGCCTCAAAAAGTTATCCTACTAGGCTATTTTAGACCGTTTTGCAAGAAGAATCAACGAGACCCACTAATTCTACAAACTCTACTCAATATTTTGTACCTGTTCTTTCATTTTTTCGAGTTCACTTTTCGCATCGACAACAAGCATACTGATAGATTGATGATTCGCTTTTGAGCCAATGGTATTTACTTCCCGATTCATCTCCTGTAACAAGAAGTCCAAACGGCGTCCAATCGGTTCCTCCGAAGAAAGACTCTCCAAAAATTTTTTGGTGTGGCTTTTCAGCCGTGTCAGTTCTTCGGTAATATCAGCTTTGTCCGCAAACACAGCGATCTCTGCTAATATGCGATCTTCCATCTCCTGATTTTCATGGATCCATTCCTTCAATTTGTCATACAAACGTTTTTCCAGTGACTCCACCACTTGTGGAGCCAACTCTTCCATTTCTGCAACGATCCCGCTTATCTTTTGGATCCGGAAAGCAAGATCTTCCGCCAGGTGTTGCCCTTCTTGCTCACGCATCGCTTGCAAGGCTTCACACGCTTTCTCCAAAGAAGCAAACAAAGCGGAACGATAGTGGTCTTCATCCCACTTACTTTCTTCAATGAGCCAAATATCTGGTAAACGGATCAGATCAGATAAAGTAAGTTCACCTTGTATGTTGAAATGTTTCTCTATTTCTTTGCTCGCTTGCACATAACCGGCAACTAATTTCCAGTCGACTGTTACCTGTTTTTCAGGACTGAGTTGTCCTTCCACACTAACGAATACATCCACCCTTCCTCTTTTTATATACTTTTTCACAACTCGCTTCATTCCCTCTTCAAAGGACAACCAGCCAGCTGGCAAACGCACCACAATATCAAGGAAGCGGTGATTCACGGAACGAATTTCTGTTACGATGCGAACCTGATCAATTTCAGCTTCGCCTCGTCCATAACCTGTCATACTATTTAATCCACTATTTTTCATCATGAATCTATTTTGAACTGATTCCTGTAAAAATGCAAGCGAACCCGAGTACTCTCTTTGTGCTGCGATCTTCATGGGTTGGCATCGGGTCCTTTTACGAGTTGTTCCTGTTGCCTTCACAGTCAACAGTTTCCCAACAATAAGAGACTGCTTTATTTCTGGACAATGTCCCATGAACCTCTCACATGAGAAACCAAAATCTTCACAGCCATTACGATTTTGCGAATAAATGACCTGGTTTATATGATTTATTTTATAAAGCTGTTAAAATAGGAAAAGTGATCAATCTAAAGTAAAAGGAAGTAACATTCATGGCTAGCAAACTAGTGAAAGGAACACTCATACTTAGTATCGCTACATTATTAACCAGAATGATTGGAGCACTCTTTTGGGTTCCATTTCAAAATATCGCCGGGGATGAAATCGTTGGATTGTATAAAGTTTCATTCCCTCTATACGCTACCTTGCTGGTCATCGCTTCTGCAGGCGTTCCGTTGACCGTATCCAAGTTCGTCTCCGAACGCCTGTCCAAGGGTGACCATCTGAACGCACGGCGCGTATTGAAAGCCGCTTCCATCATTCTTTCGATCACAGGGCTTGTACTGGCTCTTTCTCTTTATCTGGGAGCGGATTTTGTAGCGAATGTCATGCTACATAACCCAACGACGAAAGCTTCGTTACAAGTTTTGGCCCTGGCCATTGTCTTTGTTCCTTTGATGGCGGTTCTGCGCGGATATTTCCAAGGCCATCAAAACATGATGCCAACCGGGATCTCGCAAGTGGTTGAACAAATCCTTCGTGTCGTTACCGTCATCGTATTAACCTATTACATGGTAGAAGCAGGATTTTCGTCAGAACAGATCTCCGCAGGTGCAACAGCGGGAGCGTTTACAGGAGCCATTGGTGGTCTTCTGGTTGTCCTGTGGTACAACTTGCGAGATAAAAGAGAATGGCGCAAAAAAGTACAACAGCAACCACCTACCGACCCTGAGCCACTGTGGCCATTGATCAAAAAAATTCTTGCCTTCTCCATCCCAATTTCTTTAGGCTCATTGGTTTACCCAATGATCCAGTTTTTGGATTCGGCCACTGTTCCACGCCTGTTGCAATGGATGGGACATAATCTATCAATGGCCAATACCTTGTATGGTATCTATGGGCGCGGAGAACCATTTGTCAATCTCATTCAATCTTTTTCAGTAGCCATCTCACTTTCACTCGTTCCGGCTATCTCCGCCTATGTGGCCAAAAAGGAAATGGCTGCGGTCAGCCGTACCATTTCGCAAGCCTGGTTAATGACCCTGATCGTTAGCTTACCGGCCAGTTTGATGGTAACAGTTCTCGCCAAACCGCTTAACATTATGATGTACAAAGATGATAAAGGCTGGTTTCCACTTGCGATTTTAGCCTTTGCCGCCATTTTTAGTACGGTTGCCACTGCCAGCACCGGCATTTTGCAAGGATTGGGGTACAATAAAATACCCGTTCAAAACCTGATCATTGGCGGAATCGTAAAAGTGATCGGAAACTTTATCTATATTCCCCTGATCGGAATTGCCGGTTCTGCTTTATCCATGGTTATTTGTTATCTCGTCGTCTGCATCTTGAATATGTGGGCGGTTCTGGAAAAAACCCAAACCAGGGTGAAGTATACACAGATCTTTATAAAACCCACCATTTGTGGTGTGATTATGTCCATATTCCTTTACTTTGCTTATATCGGGATGGAACATCTGGTTGATCCAACAGGCAACTTACGACTCACTTATACATGGATGAGCATTGTGCTGGGTCTATTTGGAGGCATCGTCTTCTTTATCACCTTATTGCTAACCAAAACATTGGGTGAAAACGAAGTACGCCTCCTGCCAATGGGCAACCGCCTCTTGCACATTTTCCGTCGTTTGCATTTGATTCGTGCATAAACAAATCCCCCCTGTTCTGAATAACAGGGGGGATTTCCTTTTAAGCACCTTCTTTTGCTTGTACCTGTTCTTCTTTGTTGATGCTTGCATTCCGTCTGGAATAAGTGAAATAGATCACTAGACCGATTGCTAACCAAATGAAGAAGACTTGCCAAGTCAGCGCCTGCAAGTTCAGCATCAAGTAAATGCAAATTCCTGCACCTGCAAGCGGAATGAACGGAACACCTGGACAACGGAAAGCACGTGGTAAATCTGGACGGGTATAACGAAGGACAATCACCCCGATACATACGAGTGTAAAGGCGAAAAGTGTTCCAATATTCACGAGTTCAGACAATTTGTCCAATGGAATGAGTGCCCCTGCAAAAGCAGCAATGGTTCCCAATACCCAAGTTGCCCCAAAAGGCGTCCGATAGGTTGGATGAACATTGGAGAACAGTTTTGGTAACAAACCGTCCCGAGACATGGAGTAGAAAATACGGGTTTGTCCATACAGCATAACGAGAAGAACCGTTGTCATCCCCATGATTGCACCGATATCAATAAATCCGGCTACCCAGTTTTGTCCTGCTACATCAAGTACCAAGGATACAGGATGAGACAGGTTTTTCTCAAATTGCTGGAATGGAACGACCCCAGTCATAATGGCTGAAACGATCACGTAAAGGGCTGTACAGATCAGCAAAGAATACAGAAGACCGCGTGGCAAGTCCCGTTTCGGATTTTTTGTTTCTTCAGCAGCAGATGCGACTGCATCAAAACCGACATAGGCAAAAAATACGGTTGCGGCTGCTGCAACAACACCATTAAAGCCAAAAGGTGTGAATGGTTGCCAATGAACGGGCTTTACATACCACATAGCGACAGCAATAAACAAGAAAATAACGAAAACTTTGATGATGACCATGATATTATTGACACGTTTGGAAGTAGTGACTCCCCGGGCTAATAAAAATGTAATAATCATAACAATGATAAATGCAGGCAAATTGAAAATAGTCTTAACACCAGGGATTGCTTTTGGTGCAGCAGTTAAAGCTGTTGGCAGCTGAATGCCAAATCCAGACAGGAGATGCTGAAAATACCCTGACCATCCCACTGAAACTGAACTGACCGCAAACAGATACTCAAGCACCAAATCCCATCCAATGATCCAGGCCACGATCTCTCCCAAAGTGGCATAGCTATACGTGTAGGCTGAACCGGACACAGGAACTGTTGAGGCAAATTCAGCATATGCCAATGCTGTGAATACACAGGCAATTCCGGCAATAATAAATGACAGAGGCAAAGCTGGCCCCGATTTTAAGGCACCGGTTCCTGTTAATACAAAAATACCCGTTCCAATAATCGCCCCAATTCCCAGAAGTGTCAAATCCCAGGCATTGAGAGCACGTTTCAACTTGCTTTTTTGCTGACCATCTCGGACAAGCGACTCGATGCTTTTGGTACGAAATAAGCTCATAACCTCTCCTCCGTTTGAATAGTGTGACAAATCCCTCAGTCCAATTTGGCAAAGGAACATCCCTTTTTATCTATAATAATACTTTATTTTTTTATGTCAATGATTAAATTTATTAAAATCATTTTCTCATATCAAATAAGTATAAATATACGTTTCATTCTTATTTTTCAGTTTTGGGTTTTTAATAGTCAAAAGCTTTAAACCGATTAATCATATTTAATTACAAATAGCTTTTTAAATAAATACAGCTTGTTGACAAAGTCTTCTTTTTGGTACCAGGGCTCCTTCTCTGTTTTGCCCAAACGAAAAAGATTGATGGAGATTGACAAATAGTTCTTCGCATTCTTAGATACCATTAAAAGTATTGGCTATTGATAAATTGACAACTGAATATCTTTAAATTAAGATATTTAATATAGAACTATATGTGCATAACCATATCAAGCAAAAAGGAGAATTCAGATGATCAGGATATATCCAGCAAACTCCCGATATAAAGCGGATCATGGCTGGTTAACAAGCCACTTCAGTTTTTCTTTTGCCGAGTATTTTGATCCCAACAATATGAGCTTTGGACCGCTTCGTGTCTTAAATGACGATATCGTTCAACCCGGTCATGGCTTTCCGCCTCATCCACATCAGGAGATGGAAATCGTTTCGATTGTTTTGAAAGGGCAATTAAAACATGAAGACAGTATCGGAAATGCGGAAATCCTTCAGTTTGGACAAGTCCAACGCATGACAGCAGGAACGGGTATCATTCATTCAGAAATGAACCCTTCTGCCACCGATGAAGTGAATCTTCTACAACTCTGGTTTTTGCCAAATCAGGCAAAACTGTCACCCTCATATGAAACGGTTTCATATGACCCACAAAAAATGAACAATGCGCTATTACCCGTTGTTTCCAACAAGGTCCAGTCCGAACATGTCGCTTATATTCACCAAGACTTGACCCTATATCTATCCAAACTGGAAGCGAAGAAAGAGATTTCATTCCAACAGGCACCAGGGCGTCGGATTTTCCTCTTTGTTATTGAAGGTGACCTGATGATCCATGGCGAAACCCAGCTTCATACCAGAGATTCCGCACGAATCACTGAACAGGATCAGCTCGACCTGACTACGCACTCTGGCGCTACTTTTATGTTGATTGATCTTCCATGAATCTCCCACCGCCCAGGCTAACGCTTTGAGGCGGTGTTTTCTTGCCAACAGAAAATCCAAAAATCTGACAAATCCTTGAAATCCTTGACCATTTTCTTTTCTCATTCCTCAATTTGGTCTATGATGAAAACAATCCAAATCTTTTTAGCTTGTTGGATTATACTCATTTAAATAAAATACGAATATGATTTATTTTTACGGAATCAGATCAGTAATAGGGGAGAAATCATGCTTAACAAAAAGAAAATCACACTGTCTGTTCTTCTATTGCTCATGGTAGCTGTACTCCTTACAGGCTGCGTTGATGTGGATGCACATGTGACACTCAACGCTGATTTAACAGGTACCTATGAGTTTACCTTTCTTACTTCATCTCTTGCTGACAAATTTTTAACCGGTAACAAAGACAACCAAATAGAAAAAATGAAAGAACAACTGGCACAACAAGGTTATCAAATACAAGAAATTACCAAAGACGACAAAACCGGTTGGAAAGCAACCAAAAATGTGGATAACTTTTTAAAGGAACCACCTACCAATCTCAGTAACAATTTAAAAACAGCTTATGATTGGGCAACAAAGCAAGTCGCTTCTTTGCAAGGAAGTCAGCCTATGCCCCCCAATGAAAACGGGACAGGTTCTGGATTTACCACCGACTGGGGTTTATTTTTTACCACATTGAAAATGGATGTTCATGTGGATGCAAAAAAATTCCAGCAAAACAGTTCTTTTGATGAAATCCCAGAACAGTGGAAAAACATGATTCTGGATAAAATCAATCTTCGCTTTATCTTAACCCTTCCTGTAGCTGCGACTGAACACAATGCTACAAGTGTATCAGAGGATGGAAAAACATTGACTTGGAAATTAAATCCTACTGGTGACAATCATATTTACATTGCAAAAGATGTGCCCAACCCGTTCACTTGGGGCATTCTGCTGATTGCAGGGATCATTCTTCTCGTTGTTCTCCTACGCAAGAGAAAGAAAAAACAAACAACGATGTATTAAAAAAAGCCGTCAGGAACAATACCTGACGGCTTTTGGTTGATGGTACAGAAGTCGTCACAGAGAAAGGAACCCATCCCGAAGCGTGGGAGAAATGGATCCATATTTTATATTTTTGGGATCGCCACACTGAGCCAATTTCCAGAAAGGGTTAACGGTGATCGTTGATAAATCGGTTGATCAATATTTTTTTAGCCAAACACCTGTAAACACCTTTTCTGCCGGCCCCGTCATATATACATGCTGGTCTCCTGAATTCCACTCGATTTCCAAATCTCCTCCTGCAAGATGTACCGTTGCCTTCCGATCACACTTTCCGTTAAGTACACCCGCTACTACCACGGCACAAGCCCCTGAACCGCAAGCCATCGTTTCTCCTGCTCCCCGTTCCCACACCCGCATCGTGATTTCATCGGGAGAGTGAACGGTAATAAATTCCACATTCGTTTTACGCGGAAACCACTCATGCGTCTCAATCATGGGGCCCAAAACATCCAGGGGGATCTTTTGCACATCCTCCACTTCAATGACCGCATGTGGATTCCCCATGGATACAGCAGTAAAATAAAATGCTTGCTCCCCTGCCCGGATCGGCTGATGAATGACCTGTTTTTCCTTACTTAATACAGGTACTTTCTCCGCTTCCAAAATGGGTTCCCCCATGTCGACACGGATCTGTTTGACTTGATCTTGCTCCATCTCCAGCCAAACATTCTGCACGCCAATCCCTGTTTCAACGGTAAGCTCTGATTTCCGGATGGTTGACAGCTCTTCCGCATAGTATTTCGCAACACAACGCAAGGCATTTCCACACTGTTCTGATTCTGAACCATCCGAGTTAAAAATGCGCATCCGAAAGTCCGCTCGCTCCGAAGGAAGAATAAAGACCAGACCATCTGCCCCAATACCGAATCGACGATGACAGATCTCTTTCGCTAACTTTTCAACATAGGGTGGAACTTCTTCCCGGACAACAATTACAAAATCATTTCCCAAACCATGCATTTTTGTAAACTGCATTGATGTTTCACCTCATCGCTTATCCATGGATTAATTTTCTGACAGGTCGGAGTAGGTCCAGCAGTCCTGCAATATTCACGGGCAAGATGGAGGTGACACAGATCAAAATCCACTCCCGTATTCCAAGTGGCACCGTATGAAAAATGGGTTGTAACGGTGGATAATAAATCACGGCCAACAAAAGAAGGACGGATGAGAGAACCGCCAAAATCAACAGTTTGTTATCGAAGGGGGTACGGCTGAAGATCGAGCCGGTTGTCCGACAATCAAACACATAAATCAATTGCGACATCACTAGCGTCGCAAAAGCAACGGTTTGAGCCAAGACGAGATTGTCTGGATTTTCGCTATAAGTAATCCAGAAAGCCATCAGGGAGCAGAAACCGATCAATAATCCACGCGTGACAATCTTCCAACCCACCCGGCGTGCAAACACACTTTCCCTACTGTCACGTGGCGGGCGGGTCATGGTATCTTCCTCAGCCGGATCTACACCCAATGCCATCGCTGGCAAACCATCTGTTACCAGATTCACCCACAAGATTTGAATGGGCACCAACGGCAGGGGAAAGCCTCCTAACATCGCCAGAAACATGACCAAAATCTCGCCTACATTGCTAGCTAGCAAATAGCTGATAAACTTTCGGATATTATCATAAATATTTCGTCCTTCTTCAACAGCCGCAACAATCGTGGCAAAGTTGTCATCAGCCAAAATTAAAGAAGAAGATTCCTTGGATACATCTGTTCCGGTAACTCCCATCGCAATTCCGATATCTGCGGCCTTGATTGCAGGAGCATCATTCACTCCATCACCTGTCATCGCCACAACATGGCCTTGCTTTTGCAGTGCTTTCACAATTTTCAATTTATGTTCGGGTGATACCCGAGCAAAAACATCAATCTGATTGATTTTCTGCTGCAGTTCTTCATCACTCATAGTGTAAAGATCATTCCCGTTGATTGTCAAACCATGTGGCTGTTTGATCCCCAGCTCGATGGCGATCGCTTCTGCTGTTGTTTGATGATCCCCCGTAATCATGACCGTTTTGATTCCAGCACGTCGACAAACCCGAATCGCTTCTTTCACCTCTTCACGAGGTGGATCCATCATTCCTGCCAATCCAACGAAGGTTAATCCTTGTTCCACTGTGCTACTGCGTTCAACTTTCTCGCCAGGCCTGACTTCTCGAAAAGCAAAAGCCAGATTACGCAGTGCCATCAGAGCCAACTCTTCAATTTGTTTCAGGATTTCAGCTCGTAAAGTAGGGGTAAGTGGCGTAATTTTTCCATCATGCAAAATATGGGAACATCGGGAAAGCAAAATGTCTGGGGCCCCTTTTGTATAGAGAAACTGTTTTCCATTTCGATGTTTCACTATCACTGACATCATCTTCCGATCGGAGTCAAAGGGATATTCCTTTACCCGTGTCCATTCCCCTGTCACTTCACTTGCCAACAATCCGCCTTTGGCTCCAACCACGAGCAGTGCACCTTCCGTTGGATCTCCATCAATCCTCCATTCCTCTTGCTTTCTCTTTAATAATCCTTCTTTCACCGTGTTACAAGACAATTGGGCATTATTGCAAAGAACGGCGATTTCGAGCAAACGTCGAAAAGCTTGAGAAGAGAAGGGTTGAATCTCTTTTCCCTGCCAGGAAAAGTTCCCATATGGTGCATAACCACTTCCGGAGACTTGCACTCGTTTGCCGTCTACCCAAAGATGGGTAACGGTCATCTTATTCTGTGTAAGCGTACCCGTTTTATCTGAACAAATTACAGACGCACAACCGAGTGTTTCGACTGAAGGAAGTTTGCGGACAATTGCCCGTTTTTTGATCATCCGCTGAACGCCCAATGCCAAAGCAATGGTCACAATCGCTGGCAAACCTTCTGGAATAGCAGCCACGGCTAGGCTGACTCCAGCCAAAAACATTTTATACACATCGTGTCCGTGCAAGATGCCTGTAACCACCACCAGTGCGGTTAGCATCAGGGCTACTACTACCAATACTTTTCCCAGCTGCTCCAAACGCCGCTGGAGAGGTGTTTCCATCTCTTCTGTGCTTTCGATCAAATGAGCAATCCTTCCCATTTCCGTGGCCATTCCTGTTGACACAACGACACCAAGTCCCGTACCCCGTACCACCATGGTCCCCATATAGCCCATATTTTTACGATCCCCTAATGGAACGTCAGCTTTTGCCAATGCTTCCGATCTTTTTTGAACGGGCACGGATTCACCTGTTAAAGCAGACTCTTCAATATATAAATTTTCTGTTTTCAAAAAGCGAAGGTCAGCGGGAACTCGATCGCCGCTTTCCAGGACAACAATATCTCCTGGGACCAGTTTGGCCGCATCGACACGCTCCCATTTTCCATTCCGAAGTACTCGCGCCGTTGGGGCCGACAGTTTTTTCAACGCACTGAGTGATCTCTCTGCCCGTACTTCTTGAATAAAGCCTAAAATGGCATTTAGAATCACGATGGCAATAATGGCAATGGCATCGGTATATTCGCCAAGCAATGCAGATATGAGAGTAGCAATTAACAAAACCCAGACCATAAAATCCTTAAACTGGGCAATAAACACAGCAAAGTAAGAAGCTTTTTCTCCCTCAGTCAATTGATTGAGCCCTACTTGTTTGAGTCGTTCATCGACTTCTTTTTCATTTAAACCTTTTGCAGGATCTACACCAAAATGTGATGTCACTTTGTCTGGTTCCCAATCAATCCAACGTGCTTGCTCCGACAACTTGATTTCCTCCTTTGTGCCACTTTCTCTAGCTCATGTGTATTCAGACAAGCCCATAAAAATGCACAAAGAAAAACAGGTGCACCGGATTTTCCAGTACACCTGTTAGAATCATCATCGTCCCCGCCAAAGAAATCATCGAAGAAACTTCCTGATCACCACTATCTTCTTCGTCATCCCCCTCCATTGACACTCCATACGGCTGAAGCCGTGGGATTCTTGGGTCGTTAGCGTCCTCAGTCCGTTTCCGTTTTGGCGGGCGCCCAAGTTCAGGGGTGTGCCATCACCCCATCCCATGCAGTTCTACGGCACTGGACCTGTACCCACATGGGCATCCTTTATGGATAAGAACTCTGCTTTTATTCTAAATGGATACTATTATTTAATATAATGTGATTGTAAAGTTTGGATGAACCCCTCCTCTCAACTGATCTTGCAAAGACTTTTGTACAAAAATCGAGTAAGATATAAGAACGTAGAGTTATCGATAGAAAAGGATGAATACCGATGTCTTTTGATGGAATCGTTACACGTGCGATTGTTCATGAATTAAACAAAATCTTGTCTGGTGGTCGGATTACAAAAGTATACCAGCCAAGTGATGTAGAGATTCTGCTTCATATTCGTTCAAAAGGAAAAAATCATCGCTTGTTATTATCCGCTCATCCTGCCTACCCACGTATTCACTTTGTCGAACATCAGGTGGATCATCCAGTAGAACCACCGATGTTTTGCATGCTTCTGCGCAAACATTGTGAAGGTGCCATTATCGAGTCCATCGAGCAGGTTGGAATGGAACGCATCATCCATATTCTCTTTCGAACCCGAAACGAATTGGGCGATGAAGTTATTCGGTGCATGGTCCTTGAAATCATGGGAAGACATAGCAATTTTATCCTGCTTGATCCAGAAACAGGCTATATTTTTGATGCCATTCGTCGGGTCACTCCGGCGATCAGCCAACACCGACAAGTTTTTCCAGGGGCCACCTATACGCCTCCACCGGAGCAAAATAAACAAAACCCGCTCGATGTAGATAAAAACACCTTCATTGCCGGATTTGATTACAATCGTGGACAACTGGACAAACAAATCGTCCAACGATTTACAGGCATCGGGCCACTGATCGCCAGAGAAATCGTTCACCGTGCAGGTTTGGGAAATCGGGACCAGCTGTGGGAAGCTTTTCAGCAAGTGATCGAGCTGATTCGCCATCATCAATATGTACCTACCATCATCCATGCCGAACAAAAAAGCGTATTTAGTGCCATCCCGCTTACACATGTCCATGGTGAAAAACGTACCTACCCGACCATGAGTGCCTGCCTGGAAGCTTTTTATTTCGGTAAGGCGGAACGAGACCGCATCAAGCAACAAACAAACGATCTCATGCGCCTGTTACAAAACGAAATCGATAAAAACACAAAGAAGATTTCCGTGTTGGAAAAAGAGTTGCACGATGCGGAAAAAGCCGAAACTTATCGGATTTATGGGGAATTACTTACCGCTTATATGCATCAAATCAAACGGGGAGACCAGGAGGTTCGCTTGATCAATTACTATGACCCTGAAGCCAGGGAGATTGTCATTCCGCTTGATCCTAAATTAACACCATCTGCTAACGCTCAGTACTATTTCAAGAAATACAATAAATTAAAGGCCTCAAAAAAGTGGAATGAGGAACAAATAAAAAAAGCGAAAGAAGAAATCACTTACCTCGAATCTGTCCTGGTCCAACTGCAAAATTCAACCCTTCGAGAAATTGAGCAGATTCGAGAAGAATTACAGGAAGAAGGTTGGCTAAAAACACCAACAAACGATAAAAAAAGGAGAAAGAAAGAAGTTCCTGCTCCGATGACTGTCTATTCTTCAAGTGGCACTCCCATCTTGATCGGACGAAATAACAAGCAAAATGATTATCTAACCCATCAAATGGCTTCAGCCACGGATACATGGTTACACACCAAAGATATTCCAGGTTCCCACGTGGTGATCCGCAGCAAATCCTACGATGAAACCACTTTACTGGAAGCGGCGATGTTGGCTGCCTATTTCAGTAAAGCACGAGAATCGAGTCAGGTGCCCGTCGATTATACTTTGATCAAATATGTACGCAAACCATCAGGAGCCCGTCCAGGATTTGTAATCTATGACCATCAGCGTACCTTGTTCGTCACCCCTGATGAAGAAAAAGTGAAAAAAATCCTTTTCCGAAAACCTCCGGTTCAAACTGGAAAGCACTAGTCATTCCTGCGGACACCAGAAGTTTTGTACATGTTCATTCAACCAGCCAGGATTGAAAGTATTTATCCATCAACAGCGAACATGTACCCGACAACAAAGGCTACTGACGCTGAGGGGCTTGTTGACAACATCCAATTTTGGATCGAGGTTCCTTTTCCGCAAGCAAAAGTCGCTTTAACGGGAAAAGGAGTCCCTGGTCTGTCAACAAACCCGCCTATGTCAGTAGCCTACTTTTGTGACTGGAGGGGTTATGGATTTCTTTTCGATATTCTTCGCATTGAGATACATTTGATCGATTTGTTCAGTTCCTTCCTGAATCTCCCGATCAATCAAGCGTTTCTTTTCCCTGTATTTCTGTTCGTAAAAACTTTTGATCAAATCATAGCGACGATTGATTTTTTGGTACAAAGGACCTTTTGGATCAGCCAGCTTGGCATCAATCTTGTTTTCTTCGAACAACAATTCAACACCTTTTTGTAACTGTTGTTTTTCCTTGACATTGAGCTGGTAAAATTGGCTCTTAAACGGATTTAAACCTGTTAACCGCTCTACCTTTTCATTGATCTGTGTCTGGAAATCACTAAGTGCATAAACATTTCTGACTTTCCAGCTATCTACATAATATTCCCAGCCCAAATCCACTTTTTCGCGTAAAACATTCTCCAAGCTATAAGCAGAGTTGATCCACGTGAACTTGCCGCCACCCGCCTGGGCAATTTTCTTGAGTGTTGTATTTTGTAGCGGGCTTGTAAAGAAACCGATCACATGTACTTCAGCTTTCAACTTTCCATCATGCAATGCTTTCGCTTCACGAACCGGATCGCCTCCACAGGTTTCAATTCCACCGGTAATCAAGACAATCATATTTTTTCCCGCTTTTTCCTTTTGTGAAAGATCTTCTCCCGCATCACGCAACCCTTGTGCCAATGCAGCTGGTCCTATTGGCTTAAACTGGCCAAAGGATTGTGGAGTAGCCAAGCGTGTTTGACGACAGGCAGTTGCTCCCTGTTTCTGTCCACCGAACCCCCGCAAGGTCAAAGTGGATTCTTCCGGATAAGAAGAGGCAAAACGACCAATGGCGATTTTCTCCAAATTCAACTTCCACTGATCGTTCACCCGCCCAAACATCATTTGGCTGGAATCAAATACGATAGCCAAATTTACATGCTTCGGTTTTTGTGTACGTCGTTTGTTTTGCAAAGCAGTTGTATGAAACTGCGGTTGAAACCGGTTCAAATCTTTTAATAATGGTTTATAGTCTTCTGCAAGTAAATAAATCAATTCCTTATACGCTTCATCTGCAGAAAGCTGATCTGGCAAATCCTGAATCTCTTCCCGCAGCTTCTCTTCATTATAACGGGCTCCAGCAAATTCTCCCGGTCCATCTTGTAACATCGTTTCAGCGGTTGTTCCGACTGGTTTTCTCTTGATCAGCCCCCAATCTTCTGCCAGTGACTTCCAATCGGAACAGCCAGAAAGCATTAAACAAGAAGTAAGAAAAATCGGTATCCATTTCTTCTTCCTTAGCAAAATTCTTCCCACTCCCTAGTCGATTTCCTATTTAGATCCTTTCGATGATCATGGACATTTCTATTTTATATGATAAAAGCTGGATTCCCAGAAAAACTTTTTTCCTATTTTATGAAATTTTCTCTTGACTGAAGTATATCAGTGGGAACAGAATTTGTGTGAACGAAAAAGAAACTTATGCTGTATTTCTTCTATGAAGAGCGATGTTGAATCGTCTGTAAAAGTTGTTGTTTGCTTTTTTGGATGGATTGATTGAAGCTGGCAAAGCGCTGACGAGCAAATTGATCAAGCTTGGTATAACGATCCTGGATTCTTCGACTTAATTGTTCCGGTTCCTGCAATTTTCCTTTTTGTTTGAGATAGTATGCTGCCTGGACCAAACGTTGATTCTCTCTGATCAGAAGAGAATAAAACAAGCTCTTTTTATCTTCGCCATGGAGCACCAGATCAGGAGAAACCAACTTTTCCAATTCCGCTTTCTTCTCCTTGGCCAAGAGGATTACTTCCAACTCATTTTCTGCGCGCCATCCAAACCAGTCAAACAGGAGATGAGTATATTCGTCTTGCCAATAACGGTTTAACTCTGGTCCTGAATCAACTGTAGTGTAGACGCCTCCACCAGCCTTTGCCATCTTTTTCAAGGCTTGTTGTCCTTGATCATTCACCGCAAAACCGATCACATTCACAACCGCTTTCGTCCGCGATTGGTGCACTTTTTGTGCTTCAGCAACTGGATTTCCACCGCATGTTTCTTCCCCATCACTGACAACATAGATCAGATTTTGTTCATTTGCACGATTAGGAGGCAAATCTTTTCCTGCTTCTCTTACACTCAAAGCCAAGGGAGTAAAGCCTGCTGGTTCAAAACGATGCAAAGCTTGGGCAAATTTTTCTTTCTGGTACGTTCCGAGTGGATATACGAGCTCACTGCTATGGCAGGAGATCTCTTTGTCTTTCTCTTGACTGCTTCCCATATGCCCATATACCCGCAAGGAAACTGACACGTTTGAAGGCAACTTGGATACAAAGTGATGAATCGCATCTTTGGCCCACTTCATCTTTTGTACGCCCTGTACATATTCCGCCATGCTTCCACTCGCATCGAGAAGAATGGCAATATTCACTTTCTTTTCCAGCTTATCAGGTTGTTTGCTAAGCTTGGGCACCAAGTTCGGCTGAAAATCATCCAATTTCTCTTTAACGGGTCGATAATCTTCTGCCAACAAACGGATCAAATACGCATATGCTTCTTCCGCCTTCATTTTGCTTGGAAGATGATCCAAATCCTTATGTAACGGATACTTCTCAAACTTATCTCCAGCCCACTTACCTGGTCCTTCCTGCAACATTCCCTTTGCATCGGTTGCCGGCTTTTTCGGTTGATCCAGAACCGTTTTTTTGAGTGGCGATGAAGGCTGCCTGGAATCCGAAGAAGCGGGCGGAGAACAGGCAGTCAATCCCATCAACATGAACAACAACGAAAGAGTGAAAAAATACCTGACTGACAATGATATACACCCCCAAACAAATCAACTACTCAGTCATGATCCAGGTTATTTCTGCTATAGACTTTGTCTCTTTTCCCTTTTTATCTGGTAAGGAATCAATGAAATACCCTTGTCATTCACAAAATATTATAAATAATAAAGAAGTTGCTCCTGATATCGTTCACTGGAAAGGGAAAACCGGTTTTGTCAACGGTCTCAATGTCATTCATGATTACTTATTCATCAAAAACATGTTATTATTTATTTAATAATCCGAATTTTTATCTTATACCTTTTTCATTCCATTAAAATAGTCTTCATTCTCGAGAGGTCTATCCATTTTGATTTATAATGAAAGCGTTTTAGTAACCACAATCTGACAAGCGAGGGATCCAAATGGACATAACGAAAAAAAGAAACATCTTGCGATACAATGGTTCATCTTTGATCGAACAGGAAGATGAAATTGTCCTTGAATATCCTCTAACCATTATGCTCAACGGTCAAGAATTTGCCACACTCATCTGTACCCCGTCCGACCTCGAAGACATGGCGATCGGTTTTCTGGCATCGGAAGGAATTATTCGTTTTCCCGATGAAATAAAATCGATCCATATTGATCAAACAGGAGGGTTTGCCTATATAGAAACGACCCATCCACATCCTGTAGCCGCTGAATTTTACTCCAAGCGATTTATCGGATCATGTTGTGGAAAAAGCCGCCAATCTTTCTATTTCCATAATGATGTAAAAACAGTGAAAACAGTAACCAGCCAACTTCAAGTTACTGTCGAGCAGTGTTTGCACTTGATGGAATCATTGCAACAACAGTCTGCTGATTTTAAAAATACGGGTGGGGTACACAATGCCGCCTTATGTGATAAAAATTCCATTCTCATCGCCAGAACCGATATTGGTCGCCACAATACTTTGGATAAAATATATGGTTATTGGATTCGAAACCGTATCCCTCTTCATGACAAACTCATTGTATTTAGTGGCCGCATTTCTTCCGAAGTTCTGCTCAAAGTCGCGAAAATCGGAGTAGGGATCCTGCTCTCGAAATCGGCTCCCACTCAACTGGCCCTGGATTTTGCAGAAGATCTGGGAATTACCACTGTCGGCTTTATCCGTCAGGGAAAACTGAATGTCTATACCCATCCTGAACGCATTCTTGATTATCATCCAAACAAAATACAAGCTTGAGCTTTAGTGGGGGAACCCTTGCCAACACTCCTCCGAAAAGAAGTGGACAGGGTCCCCCCACAACTGTGAAGAACGATCTGCAAAAGCTCCATCTTCTTGCCTCAAACCTTTTCCAATGAATGTTCATGAGTGGCATGCAATTTTTTGTTCTCTTGACTCATTTTCTGTAATCGCTTGATATCCAGACGAATGAGGACTGAGACTACCAGGGCTACTGCACAAAGGGCTGCAAATACATATAGCGTTGAGACATAGCTTTGCGTTGTATCTCTTACCCACGCAGTAAAGATCGGACCAGCCAAACCGGCTGCGGACCAGGCAGTTAAAATATAACCATGGATGGCCCCCAGTTGTTTCGTGCCAAATAAATCACCAATAAAAGCCGGGATCGAAGCAAACCCTCCGCCATAACAGGTAAGGATTAAAAAGAGCGTTATCTGGAACAGAAGTGCATGATCAAAGGTTGGCAAAAGTAAATAAGCAATGATTTGAATGACAAAAAAGGCAGTATACGTATTCGGTCTCCCGATCAAGTCGGAAAAAGAAGCCCAGCCAATTCGTCCCAACCCATTAAACAAGCCTAACAGACCAACCATCGTGGCCGCAGCCAGAGGAGTCATTTTGGCAAACTCTTGAGCCATGGGAGAAGCAACGGCCAAAATAGCGATCCCGCATGTTACATTAATAAAAAGCATGAGCCACAAATACCAGAAACGCCTTGTTTTGATCGCTTCATTGGCAGTTAATTGTGCCAGATCTTTTTTCACTTTCACTGTGCCTGACTTCTGCTTCTCTTTAAATCCGGCTGGTAGCCATCCTTCTGGTGGAGGTGACAGATATTGTGCTGAACCAAAGATGAGGAGAAAATAAATAGCCCCCAGTATATAAAAGGTGTTGGCAATTCCGACTGATTCAATCAGACGTGCCATAATCGGACTGCTGATTAACGAAGCAAATCCAAAACCCATAATGGCCAAACCGGTTGCCAATCCACGGCGATCCGGAAACCATTTTACCAAGGAAGAAACGGGCGTGATATAACCCACTCCAAGTCCAATTCCCCCAAACACACCGTAGCATACATATAAGAAAGCAAGTGATTTCAATTGAATCGCCAAACCTGCCCCCAGCATTCCCAATCCAAAAAAAACGGCTGATAACATGCCTGATTTTCTCGGACCATGCTTTTCGACATAATGACCCAAAAATGCTGCAGACAATCCCAGGAACAAAATGGCGATACTAAAAGTTAAAGAAACCTGGCTCGTACTCCAACCAAATTCTTTCATCAAGGGTTTGGTAAACACACTCCAGGCATAAACCGAACCAATTGAAATATGGATGCCTACTGCCGAAGCTGCTATCAGCCACCGATTTTTTACTTTTCCCATTTACACGTTCCCCCTATAATCTTCGATCCACTCGTGAAAAATTTTCCAGAAAAAACGAAATCCGGCACAAAACAATCCTCCCTATGGAAAGACTGTTTCATGCCGGATAATACCCCTACATTCGATAGATGCAGGAGTACCCATCTAGCAAGCGCTTTCAATCATAGCCATTAAACGAAACCCAATTCATTTAATGACCATGCAATTTGTTGTTTATTTTAAATGAAATTCACTTATTTGTCAATAAAATTTCATATTTTAGCCAAATATTTGTTGCATATTTAAACCTTATATCAGCTTGTTGACAAAGTATCTGTTTTATGCCGGTTTTCCTTTTCCGTTTCACTCCCGTTGCTTATTAAAACGAGCAAGAAGTCGTTCAACTGGAAAAGGAAAACCGGGTTTGTCAACAGTCTCAACCTTATATACGATGGTCGTAGAATCAACAGGCTTAGGTATCTGCAATTTTTCGATCAAAAATAAATACAGAGACCGCAATATCCTCTTCAATATTGATATCCGAAAATAAGTATAAAAGTTTCGCACCTACCAATTCTTCCATGCCCTCAGGCACTTTTTCTTCATACACACGTTGAATCATCTTGGTTCGAGCCTGATGAACCAAATCGGCTCCCTGTGGCATTTGGGCAATGAATTTTTCAGTAGGGGTTAAATTCCCATACAAAATACAAATTGCCATATTGTCAACAAATGTGGTTTTAATCCGTTCAGGACCTTTTCCAAAATGTTCTTTTCGGACTTTTTTCACAATTTCATTAAACTGTGCCTCTTTTTTTCCCACTCCTTCACTTCACCTCTATGAGAATCAGATTTGCATTAATGCCTGTTGATAATCTTCAGGAGTATTCACATTCATGACAAATCGCAGATCCAATCCCTTTTCCTTAAAAAATGACGCAGGGATTTGCTTCCAGTCCACCTGTTTCAAAAATTGCATAACTTTTCTTTCGCCCCTATCCAACACTTGGGCAATCAATTTTTCACATCGCTGATGATAGATTCCGTGTAATGGATGGATTTTATCATTGATCAACGGAATTGCCGCATCGCATGAACCTTTTTGTTGGTATTGTGCTAACAAACGGGCTGCACGACTGGATATGAATGGCATATCGCATGCCACTACCCAAACTTGTTCATGCTTTGCATGAGCAAAAGCAGCATGCATGCCGCCCAATGGGCCCTGATGTGGGATTTTATCGGTCAAGATTCTGACATCATCTGGTAAAAAAGACCAATATAAAGAAGGCCGATTGGTAACGAATAATATCTCATGACATACTTTCTTCATTTCCCTAACTTGTCGCTGTAACAATGTCTCACCATGAAATAGCAATAATGCCTTCGGTTGGCCATTCATCCGGCGATTTTGTCCGCCTGCCAGGATGACTCCTGTCATCATCTTCCCACTCTTTTCAAAAACGGTTTAAAAGTAAAAGAATGACAGCTGTTACAGAATAAACATTCAAAAGTATAAATTAATCACTTACTTTTTTGACACTCCACACGGCTAAAGCCGTGGGATTCTTGGGTCGTTAGCGCCCTCAGTCCATTTCTGTTTCGGACAACGCCCAAGTTCAGGGGGGATGCATCACCCCGTCCCATGCAGTTCTACGGCACTAAGCCGCATGTACCCACATGGGCGGCATACCTGTTACCAGTATGCTAGGCTACTAACCCAGAAATGGCCTTAGCTATATTGATCGCTCCATTCAGATCAGCATGGCAGGTATAACCACACTTTTTGCATCTGAATTGGATGCCATTTCGATTCGCTTTTTCACGATGGCCACATTTACAGGTTTGGCTGGTGTAGTCTGGTTTAACCAATTCAAAGCGAATTCCAGCCATTTCAGCCTTGTATTTAATCATTTCTTGTAGCTGGTGGAAAGCCCATGAATGAAGGTTTCTGCCAGCTTCTTTCTTAGACTTTGCTCGATTTCGAATATCCGTCAAAGCAACACCATAGCTTTTTGAATGATTTCGTGTTTTGGTTTTTCTTTTTTGACTTGACTTCCCGAATCGTTTGGTTCACTACAGCAGACGGAAATTTTCCATGAGAAAACTCTTTGAAAATCTTACTGGTTGCCTTGTTCACCTCTGGGTGAACAAGTAGCCAGTTAGCAAATGCTGTGTTTATCTCCGTCATTCGCTGATACATTTCCTGTTTGGCTTGTGTTGGCTTATGCAGTTCTAACCTTAGTGTGATCGTTGGCATTTATTCACCTCCTTTTCTTTTGAGATTCCGTTTCACCGGACACATTTCCAGCGGTACTGACAAAGATGGAACGAGTCCGAAGACTTCGCAAATGGTTCAGATGCGGGAATTCCTAGCGAAGTTTTCTGGGAGTCACCCCTTTCCATTTCGCCATCATATCTGATGGAGAATAGGTCGGGAGACAATTCAAGAATAAATGACATGGGCAGGCATTACTTCCATTGCCATGATATTTTCCTTGCAGATTTGCTCTACAATTTCCTCTTTATTTACCAGTACCTTACGACTATCTGGGATAAAAAACAAAATGGTGATTGATCAATAATACAGTCGTTTTTGTTCGTCTATACTCTCAACTCATACTATCATTTTATAGATTTAATATTCAAACTACAACAAAGGGTTAAAATGGTTGCTCTAAGCATCCCTATAAAGGAGATACCGAGCAACGCGGCTTTATTTTCACTGCTAAAACCATTGTTTTTGTAAATGTTAATTATTGCATTACTATTTATATTGTGCCATGATAAATAGTGTAATTTAACTTTTTTTACCCATTTCTAGTTTGTCAGCAACATGATTTCTAGGTCAATGATCCTGTCTATTTCGTCAGATTAAAAGACTGGAAGGATGACAAGATGCTCACTCATTTCAACAAACAACAACGAGCCAGGATGGTAGATGTTTCACATAAACAGGCAACCGAACGAATCGCAGTAGCAAAGACTCGAGTGATTATGCAACCGGCCACACTGGAGACCATTGAACAGGGTAAAATTTCAAAAGGTGACGTCTTGGCGGTTGCGCAGGTAGCCGGTGTGATGGCTGCCAAGAAGACTTCAGAATTGATCCCCATGTGTCATCCCATCTTTACAACGGGTGTTGATTTGACTTTTGAAAAAATTTCAGAAGATACATTGGAAATTGAAGCAACAGTCAAAACGGTCGGCGTTACCGGAGTTGAAATGGAAGCGCTAACGGCAGTCAGTGTAGCCGCTCTCACCATTTATGACATGTGCAAGGCCATTGACAAACAGATGAGCATTGGCCCCACCTATTTGGTCAAGAAAACAGGCGGAAAAAGCAATTTCATCCATCCCGAAAGGACGGTGGATTCCGAATGAGAAGAGGCCGTTCGCGTTACCAGAGAGAGGCGATTAAAGTTAGCGAAGCTCAAGCTCGCATTCACCCCTATGTGCGAGCTGGACAAACCGAAACCATTTCGCTCCATGAGAGCCATGGCCGTTATTTGGCTGAAGATATCTATGCCAATGAACACCTTCCCCATTTTCGCCGTTCGGGTATGGATGGGTTTGCGATTCGATCCGAAGACACCCAAGGCGCATCCCGGGAACAACCCGTTTTATTGGAAGTTCAGGAAACCGTGCCTTGCGGATCAGTTCCGAACCTTCCTGTCACCTCTGGCAAAGCGACACGAATCATGACAGGGGCCGCTGTTCCGGACGGAGCAGATGCGGTCATCATGATCGAGATGACCACCTCCATCGAAAAAGATGGAAAAAACTATATCGCCATTTCGCGAGAAATAGAAGCAGGGCAAAATATTTTGCCGATTGGGGACGAAGTGACCAAAGGAACACTTCTTTTGCAAAAGGGACAAAAAATCAATCCAGGTGTGGCTGCATTACTCGCTACCTTCGGTTATGCGAAAGTGAAAGTCTATCAGCAACCGAAAGTGGCCATTTTTGCCACCGGATCTGAACTGCTTGATGTGGATGAGGCTCTGGTTCCCGGACGGATCCGCAACAGCAATGGACATATGTTAGCCCACTTGCTACTATCAGCGGGAGCCAAACCCATTTTGCACACCAAACTCCCTGATAACGTTAAGCAAGCCAAAAAAGCCATTATCCGCGCATTTGACGAAGCCGATCTTGTCATAAGTACCGGTGGTGTATCTGTTGGCGATTACGACATTCTGGTGGACATTTTTGAACAGTGGGATGGGCAAATGTTATTCAATAAAGTAGCCATGCGGCCGGGCAGTCCGACTACTGTCGGGGTATATCGCGATCAGTTTCTGTTTTCTCTTTCTGGAAATCCGGGGGCTTGCTTTGTTGGATTTGAACTGTTTGTTCGCCCTACCTTGTGGGGAATGCAAGGCAAATCCAATTTAGAGCTTCCTACCTTCACAGCCACTTTGCTGGAAGATTTCAGCAAACCATCTCCCTTTGAACGCTATGTACGCGGGGTAACCAGCTATCAGGATGGAAAAGTGTATGTGAAACCTGCAGGGGTAGAAAAGTCAAGCGTCACTTTGACGATCAAAGATGCGGACTGCTTGATTATCATTCCATCCGGAGGTCGTGGGGCATCCGCTGGAGATCTGGTGAAAGCGATTTCACTGAAAGAGTGATCAAAGTTGAAAAAACCAGTGATTCTTCAAGTGGTCGGTTATAAAAATGCAGGAAAAACTACCTTGATATGTCATTTAATCCAGACATGGTCCAACCGAAACTTTCGAATCGGAACCATTAAGCACGATGCCCATGACTTTGAAATGGATGTCCCCCATACAGACACCTGGAAGCATCAAGTAGCCGGGGCACATACCGTGGCCATTACCTCTTCGCAAAAAACAGCCATCATCCAGCATCGCTCTTTGTCTCTATCTCAACTGATTGCCTCCATGGCTGAACTGGATCTTGTTCTAGTGGAAGGGTTCAAGCAAGAAAATTACCAAAAGGTTCTGATTATCAAAACAGAAGCAGACCTTTCCCTTTTGCATTCATTGAAACAGGTAATCGCCATCGTTTCTTGGTTCCCTTTCAAACATCCAACCATTCCTACCTGGCAGATTCAGCAAATCGATGGACTAGCTGATTTTTTACTCAAACAACTAAGCGAGGTGCATGATCCATGTTCGTAATCACCCAAGATAAAATCGATGTGCAGGCAGTCATTGAAGCAGTTCAAGATCCTCATTGTGGCGGAACTTGTACTTTTATCGGTACCGTTCGAGATTTGACTGATGGCAAGAAAACTGCCTATTTGGAGTATGAAGCTTATGAAGAAATGGCCGAAAAAATGCTCAAACAAATAGGCGATGAAGTCTTAAAGCAATTTGGTTGCTCCCATGTCGCCATTTCTCATCGGATCGGTCGATTGGAAATTGGTGATGTTGCTGTAGCTATTGCTGTCTCTGCTCCACACCGAAAAGAAGCTTTTGAAGGCTGCCGCTATGCAATTGAAAAGCTCAAACAAGTGGTCCCTATCTGGAAAAAGGAATTTGGTGAAGACGGATCCTATTGGGTTTAATGATGGTGAATAAGGAGAGATAGCGATGAAGATTTTATGTTTCGCTGATTTGGGTGAAAAAATAGGGAAAAACGTCGAATTTCCACTGGAGACAACAATCACTGTTCGCGAGCTTCGTGAAAAATTAAGCGAACAGTATCCACTCTATCAACAACAACTGCAAACATGCATGGTAGCGATCAATCAAACCTATGCCGAAGAGGAAACTGTCATTTCCCCCGACGATGTCGTGGCTTTGATTCCACCTGTCAGTGGTGGGTAATCCAACAGAAAAAGGGTGTTCCTTATGACCGAAAGGACATTGGACAAACTGAATCGTCCATTGAAAGATCTACGGATTTCCGTTACGGATCGATGCAATTTCCGTTGCCGATACTGTATGCCTGAAGAAATCTTTGGACGAGACTATGCATTTTTACCCAAAGAGAAGCTCCTTCGTTATGAAGAAATCAACCGGCTTGTTCGCATATTTGCTTCGCTTGGCGTGACCAAGATTCGCATCACAGGCGGAGAACCACTTCTGCGCAAAGATTTGCCGGAGCTTATTCGCATGATCGCTTCCATTGAGGACATCAAGGATATTGCCTTGACCACCAATGGTGTACTCCTGAAAAACCTGGCCAGACAACTGAAAGAAGCAGGACTTCAGCGGATCAATGTGAGTCTGGATACCTTGGACAGCGAAAAATTTACCCGACTCAATTCACGCTTTCATCGTGTAGAACAAGTACTGGAAGGGATTGAAGCAGCGGCAGCTGCCGGGCTTCAGGTAAAAGTGAACATGGTGGTCATGAAAGGAATCAATGACGACGAAATCGTCTCCTTTGCCCGATACTTCCGTGATACCCAGCATATCTTGCGGTTCATCGAGTTCATGGATGTAGGGAATACAAATGGTTGGAATATGGAAAAGGTGGTTCCCAAAGAAGAGATCATCAGCAAAATTCAATCGGAAATGCCGATCGAACGAGTTGAGCCGAACTACTTCGGGGAAGTCGCAACACGCTATCGATATAAAGGGACGGACAAGGAATTCGGGATTATCTCCTCGATCACTGAACCTTTTTGTTCTTCCTGTACCCGTGCCCGCCTTTCATCCGATGGAAATTTATATACTTGTTTATTTGCATCGAAAGGATATCCCTTGCTCCAATTGTTACGTTCGGGTGCTTCGGACGAGACCATTCGAGCTAAAATCATCGAAATCTGGCAAGATCGAACCGATCGTTACTCGGAAGAGCGTTTCCAATTGAGCCAAGAACAAAAGCAAAAGAAAATTGAAATGTCGTATATTGGTGGATGAAACAAAGAGAAACATACATCTGATCACTCCTCCTCTCCCTTGTGTTTGAAGTGACATCAAGCAAGGGAGATTTTATTTGACCTTCATATCCGATTATTTGTCAATCGACCACACTGTTATTCATATATTCTGATAATTAAGAAAATAAAAGGATATATTATACTGATTTTAACATGTACCCATTTTTGAATATCAAACTTGAATCGATGCTGGAAATAGTTTAAAATAAATTAAAAATATTAAATTTTATTATATAAATAATGATGTTAGGAATCATCGAATGGAGGGATCCATTGTTCACAAATGGTATGAATCAATGATGAAATACTTGATGAATTCACTTCAAAGGAGAGATCGATATGAACTGCAAAGAATGCGGCAATCCCATAGCTGAAAATGTGAATTTTTGTCATCATTGCGGTACACCTACAGTAAACCAGCCATTTCAGCCACAGGGTACGTCCATAAGTCAAAATCCATATTTGAACAAAACCAAAGAATTGAGTGGAAATTATCTAAAATTCGCATTAGAAGTCTTGAAAAAACCTGTCGAAAAAATGGAGCAAGTGGATCAGTCTCATTTTGTTCATGGCATCATTACTTTCGTATTATTTTCTCTTTTCTTGCCGCTTGTAACTTATACAAATTTAAAAAATATACTGGATAATACATTTCTCGGTGAAGCTATTCCTTTCACAGAAACTGTTTTGTTGCCGTTTATCTATTTTATCCTCTTTTTCGCTCTGCTGACTGGAATTATTTTTGCAGTGATGCGTGCAACACGTGTTTATACAACTTTTCAACATGTGACGGCCCGAATCGGCTCGATTTTAATTGTTCCGACAGCATTTATTGTACTGGCTTTCTTACTCAGCATTTTGACAGCAGTCACTCTAAGTATGATTCTGGTTATCTTCGGCTTGTTTTCTGTCGTGATCAATATCTGTCTGGTCATCTACTCTTACAGAAAAAGCAATGATCGTGGAAAGGTTGATGTTTTCTATACCATCCTGGTTACTTACATTTGTTTCGGAATTCTCATTTACCTCTTGGGAGAAAGCTTCTTTAAAACATTATTCGGCCGATTATTTGATATATTTTAAATTCTTGGATACAAGTTTACGCCCCACTTGCAATGGGATCGTGGCAAATGGGGCTTTTTCCTTGAACGGATTTATAGATTAAGCTCCCGCTTTAACTCTTCCAGACTCAAATATTCAAATTTCTTTTCACGAATATTTTCTTGAGAGAAAGGATCATTAAAATCTGGAATATCCTCCCACATCTTTTGTTCAGCACGTGTAACAAGATACTCCATATAATCGAGTACACTCTTCCGGTCTTCTTCTGAAAGTTGATTAAACAAATGGTCAAATTTTTCTTTGTGTGACATCATGATGCTTCTCTCCTTTAGGCTGGATTGATCTTCCATTTGCAATCAACGAAAGATAATGGATTCCTACATCCGTCTAAGTCTCACTTACTTCATATATAATAATGAATTTATCTAAATTATAAATGTAAACCTTCTATGGATCATGGATTTTCAAATAAAATTCAATCAAAGCAAAAAACCCCCACTATATGTGGGGGCAATCTTGCAACGTTTCCTTTTTATTGATGAGTTCCTTAACCACTCCCCATACGTAAACGAAGGGGATTCTCAGGGAACTCCCATCTACTGACAGGATAATAAATATGAGCAAAAGTCACTCAACAAGAAAAGGAATAAATGATCTCATTCTCGCCAAATGGTGGCTTCAATCATATCTTTTCTTTTAAAGTGGTACGGCTACCAGGCTTCACGACTGGAATGCCTTCTTTACACAAAGGGCATTCAGAAGGATCATAGCTTTCAATGGTGATTTCCATCAAAGCGCGATATGGATAGGTGAATGGATTATGCCCCGGATTCCGGTTCACAATCGAACCAACAGCGACAATCGTGGCTCCAAGCCCTTCCAATACCTTGATCACTTCTTTAACTGAACCACCGGTGGTTACCACATCTTCGATCACCAAGACACGTTCACCCGGTTTCATGGAAAATCCCCGGCGCAATTCCATGTTTCCTTCTTTGCGCTCGGTAAACAAGCAGCGGACACCAAGGGCACGTGCTACTTCATGGGCAATGATCACTCCGCCAAGTGCCGGACCGACAACCACATCAATCACTTGGTCTTTAAATAACTGGGCCAAAGCCTTTCCCGTCTGTTCAGCATCATGGGGATACTGTAGAAGTTGTGCACACTGCATATATCTTGCACTGTGACGACCAGAGGATAAGAGGAAATGCCCTTCTTTTAACACACCCGTACGCTTTATTGCTTCTTGTAACGACCATGGATTTGCCATAAGATTACCTCCATGCTTGTTTGATTTCTGCCAAAATTGCTTCATATGCTTTCACTGGGGATGGTGCTTGCGTAATGGGACGGCCGATGACCAAATAATCCGCCCCATTTTTTATGGCCTGTGTGGGTGTGACGACCCGTTTTTGATCTTGAACGTCATCTCCCAATGGACGCACACCTGGCGTTACAGCCAAAAAATCAGATGCTGTCACTTGTTTAATCAATCCGGCCTCTTGTCCCGAACAGATGACCCCATCTGCCCCTGCCTGATAAGCGAGCCTGGCATAACGTGTCACGCAATCGGTAATGGAACCGGGAATTCCTATCTCTTCATTCAACATCGGTTGATCCGTACTGGTCAGTTGGGTTACCGCCAGCAGTTGAACCCGCTGTCCTCGTGCACTCTTTTCCGCTGCTTCCCGGGCTGCTTCCATCATCTTTCGCCCACCACTTGCATGAACGGTCAAGAAATCAACTCCCAACTGACTGATTGATTCAACACCTTTGGCTACTGTATTTGGTATATCGTGCAGTTTTAAATCGAGGAAAATGGAGTACCCTTCCTCTTTCCGTTTTATCACCCACTCAGGGCCCACTCGATAAAACAGTTGGTAACCCACTTTAATAAAGGGTTTCTCTTTTCCTTCCCAATGAGACAACAAAGCTTCCGCTTCTCTTGCATTTGGGTAATCCAAGGCGATAATGATCCGTTTTCGTATATCCATCCGCCAAACGCTCCTTACGTTGATGAAAGATCCGATTCCTCATGGGCGAGAAACCGGATCGCATTGATTGAAATTAAACGGTCACGATATCCTGTTTCGCTCCTTGCTGCTGTAAAGGCAAACCGATTGGCTCTGCCGTGAGGTAAATCGCTTCAAGCGTCGTAATTAAAGCATCCACTGTATCCAAGGAGGTCAAACAAGCAATGCCATGTTCTACCGCTTCCCGACGGATGCGGAAACCATCACGCTCTGGTGTTTTTCCACGTGTCCATGTATTGATGACCAGATCAGCTTCACCTTGACGAATGAGATCCAGAATGGTAGGCGAACCTTCTTTCAGCTTGTATACCTCCTGAACCGGAATGCCCGCTTCTTTTAGAGCCTGAGCGGTTCCTCTGGTTGCAACAATTCGATATCCCAATTGATAGAAGCGTTGAATGAGCGGGATCGCTTCTTTTTTCTCTTTATCGCCAATGGTAGCAATGACTGTGCCAAAACGGGGCAGCGAGATATCGGAGGCGATCAGTCCTTTATATACAGCCCGTGCATAATCGCGGTCACGCCCCATGACTTCACCCGTCGATTTCATTTCCGGACCAAGTGTAATATCGACGCTGCGCAATTTCGCAAAGGAGAAAACAGGTGCCTTTACAGCAATTTCCCGGCTTTCTGGCCATAGACCACCATCATAGCCCTGTTCTTTCAGGCTTTTACCCAAGATGATATTGGTTGCTACTTGTGCCATTGGAATCCCGGTTACTTTACTCAGGAATGGTACCGTCCGGGATGCACGTGGATTTACTTCCAGCACATAGATTTCTCCCTGGTGGAGGACAAACTGAATATTAATGAGTCCCTTGGTATCCAATGCTTTGGCGATTTTGGTGGTAATCTCCAAAATCCGTTCTTTCTGTTCCCGGGTGATGGATTGAGGCGGATAAACTGCAATCGAGTCACCGGAGTGAACCCCAGCGCGTTCAATATGCTCCATGATTCCTGGAATCAATACTTGCTCACCATCGGCAATCGCATCTACCTCCAATTCTTTTCCTTGCAGATAGCGATCAATTAACACCGGATGTTCGGGATTTACTTTGACTGCCTCTTTCATGTAAGAGCGCAGTTCTTTTTCACTATAAACGATTTCCATCGCCCGTCCGCCCAGGACATACGATGGACGAACCAATACCGGATAGCCAATGCGGGCTGCCGCATCCACTGCTTCCTCTTCAGAAGTGACTGCTGCTCCCAGCGGCTGGGCAATTTCGGTTTCACGAAGCAATTCTTCAAAACGCTTGCGGTCTTCAGCCCGATCAATCGCATCCAGTGAAGTGCCAAGAATCGGAATACCCTCATCGCGTAACTGATAGGCGAGGTTAAGTGCGGTTTGTCCACCAAACTGAACAATCACACCCATTGGATTTTCTTTTTCGATCACATGTAGTACATCTTCTTTGTACAATGGTTCAAAATACAGGCGATCTGAAGTATTGAAATCCGTCGAGACTGTTTCGGGGTTATTGTTGATAATGACTGCTTCATAACCTGCTTGGCGAATCGCCCAAATCGCATGGACTGTCGCATAGTCAAACTCAACCCCCTGTCCGATTCGAATGGGCCCTGATCCCAATACCAGTACTGTCTTCTTCTCTGCCTTTTCCACTTCATCTTCCTGTTCATAGGTGGAATAGTAGTAAGGGGTTGCTGCTTCAAATTCAGCCGCACAGGTATCCACCATCTTATAAACCGGTTTGATTCCAAACTTCTTGCGCAAACTGCGTACGTCTCCTTCTGTTAAATTCGAAAGACGCGCAATGGTTTTATCGGTAAAGCCACTTCGTTTCGCTTTTAGAAGCAACTCTTCATTCAACGGGTTGTTTTGCAATTCATTTTCAAGCTCAATAATCTGTTTCAGCTTATAGAGGAAGAACCGGTCAATTTTCGTTAACTGATGCGCTTCTTCCAAAGAATGGCCCCGACGGAACCATTCTGCCAGTAAGAAGACCCGCTCATCATCGGCTTCTGCCAAACGCTTGCGAATGATTTCATCGCTGAGCTCGCTCGCTTCTTTCAAATAAACATGATCTACTCCAATCTCCAGTGAGCGTACCGCTTTGAGCAAAGATTCTTCCAGCGTGCGCCCGATCGCCATGACTTCTCCAGTCGCTTTCATCTGGGTCCCAAGCTTTCGGTTCGCAGAAACGAATTTATCAAATGGCCAGCGTGGAATTTTGCTGACAACATAATCGAGAGCTGGCTCAAAGCAGGCATATGTCTGGCCGGTAACCGGATTTTTCAACTCATCCAGCGTGTAGCCAATGGCAATTTTAGCCGCAATCCGTGCAATCGGATATCCAGTCGCCTTCGATGCCAGAGCGCTGGAACGGCTCACCCGTGGGTTTACCTCAATCACAAAATACTCAAAGCTATGCGGATTGAGGGCAAACTGGACATTACAACCGCCACGTATATCGAGGGCACGGATGATTTTCAGGGCTGAAGTTCGAAGCATATGGTATTCGCGGTCAGACAGTGTTTGACTGGGCGCAAAAACAATGCTGTCTCCCGTGTGTATACCAACCGGGTCAAAGTTTTCCATATTACATACCACAATGCAGTTATCTGCCGCATCCCGCATCACTTCATATTCAATTTCTTTAAATCCAGCAATACTTTGCTCAATCAAGCACTGGTTAATCGGACTGTAGCGCAAACCGTTCTCGACAATTTCTCTTAATTCCTCTTCATGATTGGCAATGCCGCCACCCGTTCCACCTAGTGTATAAGCTGGACGAACAATAACAGGATAACCCATTTCATTGGCAAATTGGACTGCTTGCTCTACCGTATTGACAATCACACTGGAAGGAACCGGTTCGCCCAATTCTTTCATCAAGCTACGGAATTGATCCCGATCCTCTGCACAAGTAATCGCTCTTAAGTCCGTTCCGAGCAATCGTACACCTTCGCGCTCCAATACGCCTTGTTTTGCCAGTTCCACAGCCAGGTTAAGACCCGTTTGTCCTCCCAGTGTGGGAAGAAGCCCATCCGGACGCTCTTTGCGAATCACTTGGGTAATAAATTCAGGAGTCAATGGTTCAATATAGACACGATCTGCCATGTTGGTATCGGTCATAATGGTCGCTGGGTTACTATTGACCAACACCACTTCAATCCCTTCTTCCCGGAGGGATTGGCATGCTTGTGTGCCTGCATAGTCAAATTCAGCTGCCTGTCCAATCACAATCGGGCCTGAACCAATTACCAAGATTTTTTTGAGCGAAGGATCCTTAGGCATGTATTTTCTCCCCTTTCTTGTTAAAGGCGTCCATCATTTCTTTGAACTGATCGAAGAGATAGCCTGAATCAAGTGGTCCAGGTGCTGATTCCGGATGATATTGCACAGAGAATACGGGCAGTGTTTTATGTTTAAGTCCCTCAATGGTGCCATCATTTAAAGCAATATGTGTTACTTCCAAATCGGTTCCTGCAAGCGACTCATGGGTGACTGCATAGCCATGATTTTGTGAGGTAATGACGGTTCGACCGGTTTCCAATTCTTTAACGGGATGATTTCCACCCCGGTGACCAAATTTCAGCTTGGCGGTATCTGCTCCACAAGCCAAGGCGATAAGTTGATGTCCGAGGCAAATTCCAAACATCGGCACTTTCCCGATCAACTGTTCAATCGTTTCGATCACTTCGGGTACATCTTTGGGATCTCCAGGACCATTGGACAGCATGATCCCATCCGGGCGGAAGCGGAGAATTTCTTCTGCAGTCGTATTATAAGGAACGGAGATCACTTCACAGTTCCGTTCAACCAGTTCACGCTGAATATTATGCTTGGCTCCGAAATCCATTAGCACCACACGTTTTCCATAATTGGGTGAAATGTAGATGCTTTTGGTACTTACTCGTGCGACCTGGTCATGCATATGCGGCGTGTTTTTCAAGCGGTCAATCAAAACTTCGACAGGTTCGTCACTGGTAGTGAGCAGCCCTCTCATCACCCCGTAAATCCGCAACTTTCTGGTTAACGCCCGGGTATCGATCCCGGAGATGCCAATGATCCCTTGTTCTTTCAACCAGTCACTGATGGTTGTTTCATTACGCCAGTTACTGGCAAACTCCTGATATTCCCGGACCACCAAACCATGCGCGAAGGAACGCAAGCATTCATTATCATCCCGATTAAAGCCGTAATTTCCGATCAGGGGATAGGTCATCGTAATAATCTGTCCGCAATAAGATGGGTCTGTTAAAATTTCTTGGTATCCTGTCATACTCGTATTAAAAACAACTTCACCTACAGATTCTCCTTCTGCCCCAAAGGAGGTTCCTGTAAACACAGTCCCGTCTTCAAGGATCAAACGTGCTTTCATGTGATGCGCCCTCCAATCCGTTCCTGTTTATTCTTCAAATGTCACAACAATATCTGCCTGATCCCATGTAATGTTTCCACGGTAGATGGTCAGAACAGGCCATCCTTTACATTGCCAGCCACTAAATGGTGTATTTCGACCTTTTGATTTAAACGTATTGGGATCAACCGGACGCTCTTCTTCCAAATCAATCACCGTGATATCCGCTGATTTTCCTTCTGCTAGCACTCCATATGGCAGACCAAACAGTTCTGCAGGTTTACGTGTCATTTTCTCCACCAACTCAGCCAAGGTGAGCTCCCCGGTCAGAACCAAATGGGTATAAAGAAGCGGAAATGCAGTTTCCAGTCCGACAACACCAAATGGCGCCAACTCCATTCCTTGAGCCTTTTCTGATACCATATGCGGCGCATGATCTGTAGCAATGATATCGATTGTCCCGTCTTTCAATCCCTGGATCAATGCCGCTCGATCTTTTTTCGAGCGAAGAGGTGGGTTCATTTTATACATGGCATCCGGTTCTGGAATATCCTCGTCACACAGCAGCAAGTGATGGGGGGTTACCTCTGCCGTCACTTTTTGTCCTCGCGCTTTGGCTTCACGAACCAGACGTACGGATTGTTCCGCACTGATATGGCAGACATGGTAATGGACTCCTATATCTTCGGCAAGCAAAATGTCCCGTGCTACATGAATCGATTCAGCCTCGCTTGGAATGCCCTGCAAGCCATAGCGTTTGGCAAACTCGCCATCATGGACACAACCCCCTTTTGCCAGGGTGTCATCCTCACAGTGTGCAACAACCGGGAGCCCCAAAGAATGAGCCTTTCTCATCGCTTCTTTCATGACTTTACTGCTTTGTACACCGACACCATCATCAGATACGGCAATGACACCTGCTGCTTTTAGTGCCTCCATATCTGTCAGTTCTTGTCCCAATTGTCGAATGGTAATCGCTCCGATCGGTAAAACACGCGCATAACCCGCTTCTTCCGCTTTAGCCAAAATATCCTGAACAATTTCCACGGAATCAATTGGTGGTCGAGTATTGGGCATACATGCAACAGTGGTAAACCCGCCACGAGCTGCAGCATACGTACCTGTTTCTATCGTCTCTTTCTTTTCAAATCCGGGTTCTCGCAAATGCACGTGCATATCAATGAAGCCGGCAGAAACAAACTTTCCATCCACATCGATCACTTCTGCTTCCTCGTCTTCAATTTCCGCCGCTATTTTTGCGATCATCTCACCTACGATGAGGATGTCCTTTTTAATGAGCTTGCCTGTTTGTTCATCCAATACTTGCCCATTTTTCAACAATATTTTCACGCTCAGTACCTCCTTGCAGTACTTTTTCCAATACCGCCATCCGTACAAATACTCCATTTGCTTTTTGCTCAAAAATCTTGGAACGTGAATCTTCTACCAGTTCGTCGACAATTTCCACTCCCCGGTTAAACGGCCCTGGATGCATAATAATGGCCCCTGGTTTCATCCGTTTGGCTCGTTCGAGGGTTAAACCATAAGCTTGGTTATACTGCTCAGCACTGGTAAACAGCTTGCTTTCATGTCGCTCCAATTGTACACGCAACATCATGACCACATCAGCCGTTTCGATCGCTTCTTCAAATGGAACATAGGGAGCCAACCGCTCCAATTCCGGATCCCTCATTTCCGGTGGTCCACTTAAGATAACCTGGATGCCGAACTTCTGCATCGACCAGAGATTCGAACGAACGACACGACTATGTGCGAGATCTCCAACAATGGCCACCTGCAAACCTGCCAATTCACCAAAGTGTTTCTTTATGGTGTAAAGATCCAGGAGCGATTGAGTAGGATGAGCCAGTGCCCCCGCCCCTGCATTCACAATAGAGCAGCCAGGATTCCGTTCCACTAGCTCCAAAATGGCTTCAGGGTCACGATGACGAATGGTGATGACCTCCACTCCCAAAGAAACCAGAGTTTTGACTGTATCATACAGGGATTCACCTTTTACGGCACTTGAATGGTTTTCACTAAAATTCAGTACATGGAACCCCAATTTTTTCTCTGCCACTTCGAAGGAAAAGCGTGTACGCGTACTTGGCTCAAAAAACAGGTTAGCGGCAAATCGCCCTGCAAAAGGCATCAGTTGCTTTTCCCTATTTTTCTCCCAAAACCAGGCCCGTTCCAGTATTTCTTCCACTTCCTGTTTTGTCAGATCTTTGGTATCAATCAGATGAGCAGGTTTCAACATAGTAATTCCTCCAGTTTTGATCCGTTCCATCAACCGATTTCTGTTGTAGTTTGCCTGAGTTCACCAGGCTCTTTTCCAGGCAAAATCAGGTTCAGGAGAATTCCTACAATGGTCGCCAGAGCCATTCCCTCCAGCTCCAAGTGAATATCTGCCAGTTTCAGTACGGCACCACCAATTCCGATCACCAGCACAACCGCTGCAATCACCATATTCCGCTGGTTGGTCAGATCAACCTGATTTTCGATCAAAGTGCGTAAACCCGCTGAAGCGATGATTCCAAACAGCAAGATGGAAACTCCCCCCATTACGGGTGTGGGAATGGTCTGAAGTAAAGCAGACAGCTTACCGATGAAGGAGAATGCAATCGCCATCACCGCCGCTCCACCGATCACAAATACACTGAAAATCCGAGTAATCGCCATCACACCAATGTTTTCACCGTACGTTGTGGCAGGCGGTCCACCGATTAAGCTGGCAATGACTGTTGCCAGACCGTCCCCCAGCAATGAGCGGTGCAGACCCGGATCTTTCGCCAAATCCCGTTCCATAATGTTTGAGGTAACAAGCAAGTGTCCAACATGTTCAGCTAAAACAACCAGGGTAACCGGAACAATAACGATGGCTGCTCTCCATGAAATCGTGGGTGTTGTCCATTTCGGAATCTCAAACCACTTCGCTTGCGCAACCGGAGTAAGATCGACCAGTCCGACAAAATAAGCGATGATATAACCACCAATGATGCCCACCAAAATCGGTATGATCCGTAAGAAACCACGGAAGAACAGGCAGGAAATGATGCTAATCGCCAAGGTCGCCAATGCAACACCGAAATGTTCGAGCGAATATACTTTCAACGTGACTGTTTCGTGCGCAGGATCCACACTTTTAATACTTCCGGGCAAATTCTGGAGCTCAACTGCCGTTTTCGGCAGGGCCTGAACCACATCTTTTTTGCTTGCCATATCAACTGCCGTTCCTGCCAGCGCCAAACCGATGACGATCACAATCGAGCCAATGACGACTGGTGGAAGCAGTTTGTCCAGCCATTTGACACCAAAACGATAAACCATAAGGGCTACCACTCCGTACATCAAACCGACCAAGAAACAGCCAAACAGGGCCTCGCCCAACTTTTGCCCGCCTTGAGATACGGTAATGATCGGGACAATAAACGCAAATGATGAACCCAGATAAGCCGGAATTTTACCTCGGGTAACAATCAGGTAAGCAAGAGTACCGATTCCACTTGACATCAAGGCCACAGCCGGGTTTAACCCTGTCAACAGTGGAACCAATATGGTTGCACCAAACATGGCAAACAGATGTTGCACACTTAACAAAATCCACTGCAAAACAGGCGGCTTTTCATGAACATCCATACGGATGGATTGCTTCACCATCATCATCTCCTTTTTTGGGTATAAAAAAACTCTTTGCCTAAGGCACGGCAAAGAGGCGTACTTCATCCCGACAGTACTTCCATTTTTCTCCCTTTGCCGGCCTCACGGGACCGTCTTAAAAGGGTTATCCAGTTGTAATGACCACTTGATCCATTTGGTCCACTTCAGTAACAAAAACGGAAACCACTTCTTTTTTAGACGTGGGCACATTTTTACCTACATAATCCGGGCGAATTGGCAGCTCCCGATGTCCCCGATCCACCAGCACGGCCAGCTGAATCATCTGTGGACGCCCAAGATCGATGAGCGCATCCATCGCCGCTCGCACAGTTCGTCCCGTATATAATACATCATCGACTAAAATGACTTTTTTCCCGCGGATATCTGGAACCTGTGTTTCTTTGACTTGTGGTTGAGAGCTTTTTTCTGTCAGATCATCACGATACAGGGTAATATCCAGTTCACCGATTGGCACTTCCACTCCTTCGATCCGATGAATGCGTTCAGCCAATCGCTGGGCGAGGAAAATGCCTCTGGTCTTGATTCCGACAAGAATACAATTATCAACACCTTTATTTCGTTCAATAATCTCATGCGCAATCCGGGTTAAAGCCCGGCGAATGGCTGCTTCATCCAGAATCACTTTACCAGCTGCTGCCATGATCCCATTCCTTTCTTTTGGTATAAAAAAAGCTTCTTATCCGTGACTGGACAAGAAGCACTGTACACCAAGAGTAGCTGTCATATCAAAAGATACAGCTTGACCCTGATCGATATACCAATTGCTTTCTTCGATTAAACCGCGCCCTTGCCAGCCTCACGGGACTGGATTTAAAGGTTCCATATGCAACTAGATGTATTATGCCCTAATTGAATCCAAATGTCAAATCAAAATGTGATCATGGATTGGATTTTTTTCGCAACAGATCCAGAAGTCGTTGGAAGTCTTCAGGAGGTTCCACTTCAATCCGAATCCATTCCCCTGTTCGTGGATGAGTAAAGCCAATCACCTGGGCATGCAGTGCCTGGCCTTCGATTGGATAGGGATTTTTCTTCGGCCCATATACAGGATCTCCGACCAGAGGATAACCAATGTGTTTCATATGTACACGAATTTGATGTGTCCGTCCTGTTTCCAAGCGACATTCAATTAAAGTTGTATCCTTAAAACGCTCGCGTACGGAAAAATGGGTAACGGCATGCTTTCCGTTTTTGACCACCGCCATTCGTTGACGATGATGAGGATCTCTTCCAATCGGCGCATCAACCGTTCCATGCTGATGCGGTATGATACCATGTACAATGGCAACATATAGCCGTTCAACTGTATGCTCTTTTAATTGTTCCACCAATGAATGATGGGCTACATCGTTTTTGGCAACCATAAGCAGGCCAGATGTGTCTTTATCAATCCGATGAACAATTCCTGGACGTGCCACTCCACCAATACCGGATAACTGGCCTTTGCAATGGGCCAATAAAGCATTTACCAATGTCCCTGAAGGATTGCCTGGTCCAGGGTGCACCACCATGCCTTTTGGTTTATTCACCACTAGAACATCGTCATCTTCATAACGAATATCAAGCGGAATCTCTTCGGGGACCACATCCAATTCTTCGATCGGCGGAACAAACACTTCGATAAGTTCGCCTTCTTTGACCCGATAATTCCCCTTGCGCACTTTTTGGTCTACTTGCACCAAGCCTTGTTTAATCCAGTCTTGTACGCGCACCCTGGACCATTCACTGTGATAAGAAGTCACCACTTTATCCAAGCGTTCTCCAGCCCATTCTGCATCCACGTGCCACGAATATTCCTCATATTGCTCTTCCATCAGGAGTCCCTCGCTTCTGTCACATTCTTTTCATCGGATGGAGGGGTCTTCAGGATAAAGATCATCAGTAAAATGACACCAATTACAATCGCTGAATCTGCGATATTAAAAAGCGGAAACGTATACGAACCAAATTGGAAGTGGATAAAATCAACCACTTCTTGAAAACGAACACGATCAATCAGATTCCCTACTGCTCCCCCAAGCACCAACGACAAGGCCACAGGCATCAGTAGATGTTCCTCTTTGCCCTTCCATAGATAATATAGAATAAACCCGATTACAAATAAGGTAATGATAATAAATAACCACTGTTGATTTTGAAGAATCCCAAAAGCGGCTCCTCGATTTCGGTGAGAGGTAATATAGAAAAAGCCATCAATGACCGGAATCGATTCTGCAAAATGCATGTTCTTCAAAACCAACCATTTTGTCCATTGATCCAAAACCAAAATCGCCAACGAAACAAAAAGATAACGCAAACCTCTTCCTCCTGTCTCCTCTAAACAGTCCGACTTTTTCCACCTGATTGTAGCATAGGCAAGTCCACGAAACAAGCAAAGAGGGACAAGTGCAGACATCGAACAGATTGGGAGCTGGGGTTCCTTTCCGTCGAAATCCCGTTCTCTAAAAAGAACCCCTTCGCTTGCCAAATTATCTTTCTTTTTTCTCCTCATGATCTTTTAAACGATACGCCTCATTATGCGTAATCTCTGTAATCTCATCCGTATGCCCGTCAAAGTCGGTAATGGAAAAGCCTTCTACCAAATCGACATACCCTCGTTGCTCATTATGATCAATGGTCAGCTCATTATAGCTTTCCCCGTCCTGGAAATAATCAGGAGGATTGGATGTTCCATATTGTTCCACTTCTTGCCAGGCATCTTCCCCATCATAGCCATTATAATCACTATGATCCATAAATTTATGCTGATAAAATTCCATGGCATATTCTTCAATCGGTCGTTGGATAGAAGAAGTCTGTTCTGGCGAATGCTCTTTGCAATAGGCAGTTGTAGGAATGGCCTCCAGACGTTCAAAGGGAATTTCTTGGTGACATCCCAGGCAATAACCGTAAGTTCCGTTTTCCATCCGCTTTAACGCTTCTTCAATTTCGCGAATATGACGCTCATCAGCATGACTTAAGGCCAAATCTTTCCCACGCTCATACATTTCTGTCCCCAAATCAGCTGGATGATTGTCATATCCAGAAAGCTCACCGACTGAATCATTCATCCCTGATTCCATTCCATAATGATGATTGCGATTCACTCTGTTCTCCAATTGCTCTTTCTCGTTCAGTAACTGTTGTTTTAACTGATTTCGTTGTTCCTCATTCATGGATTCATCCTCCATCCTTCCCGCTGAACTCTCTTACTCAGTCTGTCCGCTTTCTATAAAAATCATGTTGGTTAAGTTTGCATCCTGTATGTTAAAATAGGACTGGCCCATTCATTTTGAGTCTTCGACGGAATATCTCGCCATTCACTCTGCAAAACCTTTACAGATCCTGACCAGTGCGATTATCGCGCCAAATTACGCAACCACCATTGTCAATCGATATGTTCCCAAATCCTATTGCCCTCAGGATCCCAAAGAAGAGACAAAGAAGTGGCTCCGAGAACATCATTGGAATCCTCAGGATACGGTTGCCCTTCTTACGGCTGCCCATATTGAACTGGGAACCTGTCAAGTTCAAGAGCAAAGCACCTTTCGCCTTGCTGTTTGGGCAACAGTCGGTCTGGGAAATGCCACACGTGCCGGTAAACCAGGCCCCATCTATACATATTGTCCTCCGGGAACGATCAATTTAATAATCTTGATAGATGGAAATGTAACATTATCCGCGATGGTAAATGCAGTCATTACAGCAACAGAAGCCAAATCAGCTACCTTACAGGATTTAAGCATAATGGATCGTGATGGGCACATTGCGACCGGCACCAACACCGATGCCATAGCGATTGCTGTCACCCAACAGCCAATAGGGGATTATGTACACGAATATGCCGGTGTATCCAGTCCATTAGGGCAAGCAATCGGCGAGCTCGTCTACCAAACGGTTTACCAAACTGCTCAAAAAGAAATCGCATTAAAAAAAAGCCGCTGATCGATGTCAGACGGCTAACAGTCAGGATGTTACTATCCTTTTTTTAAACCGCGAACTCTTTCAAAATCAGGAAAGACCTTGGGGCAGATACACACTCCAAGGCCTTTCCTGGTTATACGTTAGATGGATTTTCCACCCGCTTTCGATACCAAAGCAAAATCGCAAATGACAGGGTTGCCCCGGTCAATTGAACAATCAACGTGGCTGCAGTGATCCCCAATAAGGATACTAGCGCTCCAAACATGACGCTGACGAGTGGCGGTGGCACCCGGACAGCTATGGATCGAAAACTGCTGATTCTTCCCATCATATCTGTATCTGTATTTTTAGTGAAAAAGGTATTGGAAATAATAAGAGACAAACTTAAGCAAATTCCACAAAAATAAAGAGGGATCAAACCAATCAGCCACAAATGAGACAAAACGACGGGCAAAAAGCTAAACAACGCCGCTAGTGTAATGAGAATGGGGATGATCGAGATATGTTGAAAACGATCCGCAACTTTTCTGGAAAACAGAGCACCCGTCAATGAGCCTAACGCTAAACAACCGGCCATGATTCCCAAGCCCATCGATTGAAAAGAGGAACGCTCTGAAATCATCGTCATCAACATGTTGATCGGTGTTAAAACAAAGTTAATCATGACAACATACCAGAGCGATTGCTTAAGCAAAACATTGGAATGCCAAAGATAGCTGATCATTTCTTTGATTAAACCTACCGTTTCCTTTTCCTTTTTCGGCGGAATAAAAGGAATACGTGCAAACAAGACAAGAATAGCGGCCAACACAAAAGAAATGGCATTGCCCACAAATGCAAAAGTCGTTCCCAGTATCGCTACAATGGAACCTCCTAGCAATAATCCCACCAAATTCGAAATATCTCTTCCCATCACCAACCAGCTATTGGCCGTTACCAGATCCCGTTCATCAACAATTTTCTTGATGACAATCTGATAGCTGGAAGGGACAACCGCTGAAGTAGCAGCAAGCAAAAAAACAAAAAGATATAAAAAACCCAAGCGATAAAATTCAAAATGCCAACTAAATGCTAACAGAAATACAATGATCCCACTCGATAAATGCGCTAAAATCATATATTTTTTCGTATCCAACTGATCCAGTTTGGCTCCAATATAAATAGAAGAGAAAATAAAAGCGACTGTCTGTAACACAGTGACTGCAGACAGAGCCAAAGCGGATTTTGTCTCCGCATAGACCGCCCACAATACTGCTACTGTCATAATGGCATCGCCAATTCTTGATAGAAACATGGATGCAATGACGAAGGTGAACGATCGGTTTCTGTGTAGAAAACTTTGTTCAGGCAATTCTTCTCCCACCTACAAAACGATTTATATTTCATTTTATCATTTTCTATTGTTTACGTATGGATCAGCAGGCAGATCTATTTTTTTGCGAAGACAAAGAAATATCGATAATCGATTTTATGGTACAGGATGACCTTTCGAGCTCTCTAAAATACTAAACCATTGCTGACGATCCATTTGCAGTTTGACTGATTCGACTGCTACCTGTACACGCTCGAGTTTGCCAGAACCGACAATAGGAAGTAGTTTGGCTGGATGAACAAGTAACCAGGCATACATAACCTGGTCAATCGAATTCGCTCCTATCTCCCTGGCAACTCTCTTTAGTGTCGCCCGAAGACGGATAGCTTGTTCCGTCTCTGATGTAAAAATCTTTCCTCCTGCAAGCGGAGACCATACCATGGGAGCGATTCGCTTTTCTTGACAAAGATCAATCGTACCTTTTTCAAAGTGCTCCAACTGTATGACAGAGACTTCAATTTGATTGGTTACCAATGGAAAGTCCAAATAGGAACTCAACATATGAAACTGCGATGGCAAAAAATTTGAAACGCCAAAATATAATACTTTGCCTTCTTTTTTTAATTGCGTAAACGCTTCTGCTACTTCTTCTGGATTCATGAATGGATCTGGACGATGAATTAATACGACATCGATATAATCTGTACCAAAGTTTTTTAATGATTGTTCGACACTTTGGATGATATGATTTTTGCTTGTATCATAATGTACGACATATCGCTCAGGGTATTCATCGGATATGGGTTTGATCCCACATTTGGTTACCAATTGTATTTGATGGCGTAACACTGATTTTTGCTTCAGTGCACGACCAAATAAGTATTCACAAGTATAATTTCCGTATATATCGGCATGATCAAAGGTAGTAATTCCCATCTCCATACAATTTTCGATAAATGTTAATAACTCTTGATCACTCATCTTCCATTCAGCCAATCTCCAAAAACCTTGTATAATTCTTGAAAAATATAGATTCTCTGTCATCTTTACTTTTTCCATTTTACTCACTCCCAACGCTACTCAGCATTGACCACTATTTTTTATCTAGCTTATTGTTTATCATAATAAAATCAATTCATTCGACTGAACTGCTAATTAAACTTACACTAACTACGTTTCATAATTATTAAATCTATTTATTTATGATACATTTTCGCAATAAAATAAACTATCGCTTTTTGTTAAAAAACAATGGTCTCATTTTGTTACGTTCTTAATCGAAGCTATCAAAATAGCAATCCTGCCTGAAACCACTTCTAAGCATCGGTTTAGAATCAAAGGAGATATAATCCTCGCTTTTTTTTATCGATTCTTTTGAACCTTTTCTTTCTTTTGGACGACTAATTAATTGAAGAGCTCTTCAGTAGGACACAGAAGGGAATGATCAGGATGGTTTTTCAGATACTGGCGCAATAGAAAAAGAGCAGCTCCGAAAACAATGGCTTAAGCAAATCGCTGAAGGCCATGTCGCTTCATTCGAAAAACTGTATCATGATTTTGTCAACGAACTATACGCTTATCTTCGGCTTCGCCTATCGGATGAATTTATGATTAAAGACATCACTCAAGAAGTTTTTCTAGCCATCTGGAAAAACGCCAGACAATTCTCCGGCCACTCTTCTGTAGCTGCTTGGGTTTTTAGCATCGCCAGAAACAAAATGATGGATAAATTAAGAGCCAGATACAAGCGACAAGAAGTTTTGCTAGATGAAAATCAAGATGACAGCAGTATCATGAAACGTGACTTTACTGAACAGATCGTTGAAGACATCGGGATCGATATTGCTCTCGACTCATTAGAACCCATTTACAAAGAACTCACTTATCTCGTGCTTATCCAAGGACTCTCTATAAAGAAGTAGCCCGTCATTTCGGCATACCTGAAGGCACTGTCAAAAGTCGGGTTTATCACTTAAAGAAAAAATTAAAAGTGCACTTACTAGAAATGAGGGTCGAGCATGATTCATAAATGCACAGATATCCAATCATTGCTTCCTTGGCTTGTTAATGGAAGCCTCGATTCCTGCCAAAAAGTAGAGATCTTTTCACATCTTACTACTTGTACAGATTGCATACAAGATTTCGCCTTTTTTATCCAATTGCAACAATCAGCTCAAAGATTTGATATACAGCCAAGCACAGACTTCAAAAATGAATTACTGCAAGCCATTGTAAAACAAATCGAAACTGATCAAGAAAAATGCCTGAATGCTTTTCCATCCATATTTCATCTCATCCTGGAAAATCCATCACCCCTATTGATTTTTCAAACCATTGTCTCATTGATTATGGAAAAGCATGTGCAAGCGTTAAATCCTCTTCTAAAAGATCATGGATTATGATATGGAGGTTAAAATGATGACAAACCATCAAAATCAGTATGACTATTCTGCTAAAGAGATTTCCGAATTATTGGATATCACCTCGAAAAAACTCCCTCAACTGATTACTGGCATCATTCAAAGTATTTATTCGCCAGAAGCAGCCAGCAACATCGGAAAAGCGGTAGGCAGTCTTTACAAGGAGCTAGTTGATTCGGGGATTCCTCAGGACATAGCCCTAAAAATGACTAAAGACTATATGATTTCGTTAAAAGATATGATGAGTAGCTTGCAATTCAGAGCCGATAAAACCAATAAATAGAAAGAATAAGAAGGATCGACTTGTATGAATCTATTACGTCTTGTAATCCCATGTCTTCAAATCCTTTTATTTTCTTTCCATATTGCTACCAAACTCGGTATTCGTCTCATGGATGTTTACATGCGAAAACAGAGTGCTAAAAAGCACTTTAGCCAACAATTGGCCAACGATGGAATCCCTGTTGAAACAATCAGGGCATTAACTCAGTCATATATGGAAATGCTTCCGTTTGATCTACCCTTTATCACTCAACTTGTTAAAAAAATGAATCATAAGAAAAAATGAACAGGAGGAAACATTCTCCTCCTGTTTTTAAAACAAAAGAAGAGAGGAAAATAGCATGAGACCTCAAATCCAAATATTAAGAAAAACAACCATGATCGATGAAAAAATAAATATCGTTCTTTCAGGATGTTTACCCCATCAAGAAGTCGAACTCCATGCCCAAACACTCGATGATTTTGGCCGGATCTGGTCATCCCATGCGGTCTTTATGACAGATCAAGAAGGGCAGATAGATCTATCACTATCTTCTCCAATCCAAGGATCTTACACATCATCTGATTCGATGGGAATGTTTTGGTCCATGACCTTACAACAACCCAAACAAGGTCCGCCCTACTTTATAAAAGGAAGTACAAAACCACAAAGTTTCACGTTTCAATTAAAAGCAAATCATCAAATCGTAGCTGAACAAACCTTTCTGGTCGAATTTGTTTCGGAAGATGTGGAAGTTTCAATCATTGAAAACCCTTTTGTTGGAAAGTACTTCCGACCTAGACATAAAGAAAACCTTCCCACTCTTCTTGTTATGGGAGGTTCTCCAGGAGGATTATACTGGTCCGAACAAGTAGCTTCTTTACTCGCTTCCAAAGGATATGCTACACTTGCACTTGCTTATCTGGATTATGAAGGAAAACATGGACTTCCAAGTCAATTCACTGAAATCCCACTCAATTATTTTATGCAAGCAGCAGATTGGATCAAAAAACAACCAGAGACTCAAGATAAAATCGGTCTTGTAGGAATTTCCAAAGGTGGAGAACTATCTCTTTTGCTCGCCTCACGCTTTCTGTCCAATGTAAAAGCAATCGTTAGCTTCGTTCCCTCTTCTCATGTCTTTGCTGGGTTTAGTATGGGTAGAGGACTCCATCAATCTTCCTGGTCATACAACGAAAAGCCCGTCACCTTTATTCCTTACCCAGAAACAGATATCGATTTCACCAATTGGAAAAATCCTCTTTCACTACGTGAACTTCATGAACAAGCCTTCTTGCAAGCAACGGAGCAGCAGATTAAGCAAGCAAGAATTCCCATCGAAAAAGCAAACTGTCCAATCCTGCTGATCTCCACCCAAACCGATGCTACCTGGCCTTCTTACGAGATGTGCCAAACCATGACCCAGATACTTGAAGAGCATTCTTATCCTTTTGAAGTCAAGCACTTATCTTTTGCACATGCAAGCCACGTCTTCTCAATTCCATACTTGCCGCCATACATTGATCACCCAGCACTTACCAAAGAGCACGCTGCAAAAGCGATTGAAACTGCCTGGCAAGCCACTTTGTCATTTTTGAATCAACACTTACTCCATGGTTGAACACTCCCCTTCCTTCACTTAAAATAGAAGCCTTTTTCATACCGTATGAAAAAACTTAGCCCCTGGAATTTTGCTTCCAAGGTATAAGCAATCATTACACAGCTCTATTTTCAGCAGCAGATAGCGGCTGATTGAGGTAATCCTTTATTTTTTGCTCAGCTTTCTTCTTGATTTCTTCAAATTGATATTCCTTTTCTAAATCATTCCATTTTTTCTGATATTCAGATTCGATTTCTTCACAGTGAATACACATTCGACACAATAGCAAGAGAATCCGCAGGAAAGAAATCTTGACCGAAAGCATTTGGGACTGTATGGCAATTTCCCAGCCACGATTAATCCATTTTTTTCCTTCATGTTCGTTTTGATGAATCAATAAATTGATCCCTTCCAATAAGTGATATAACGCTAACTCGTGAAGATCTTGTTTTGTCCTTTCTTTTAGAAAATGATGGACTTTCTTTCTTTGTCTCTTTAATTTTTTCTTATTATGCGAAATTAATAGTGGGATCATTTCTAACAAAGAGAGAGGAATTCTCCACTTCTCTAAATTTTCTTGATTGGCTCTATGACTAATGGCAGTGATTTGTTTCACTGCTTTTTCCATGTCCCCTGCTTCCACTAAAGATAAAAATCTTAAAGCTTCTAATGATAAAGGAAACCGCTTGGGTACTAACTTCCTTGCAAATATTTGATCCATATAATAAAGAGTCTTCTCTACTTGCTTCTGAACAACATAGTAAATCGTGACAATAAAATATAATCGTTCTTCCAAGGGCATTTGTTCTATCTGAACATCATACAGTAACCAATCTATATCTCCTTGATTCAATTTATATAAAATAAAATATTCATGAGGAATTCGGTATCCCAAAGCTTCCTGGTTTTCGATCAAGATCCGCACAGCTTCTCCTTGACCATGCATCAAATAATTAGATAATAAATGAATCATATGTTTCTCAATTTCAGGATTATAAAGAGAAGGATTTGGCATCATTCTCGGTTGGTTCATAATCAGTCGATAACCTACTCCTCGAACCGTTTCAATCCAAATGAAATGATCCCACTTTTTCAACTTCTTTCGAAGTCGGTAAATATGATCATCCACTGTTCGATCCGTTGGTTCACCTTCGTTCTCCCAGACATAATCAAGCAATTGATCCCGGGAAAACGTTTGATTTTTATGTTGAAAAAGAAAGTGTAATAGCCGAAATTCTTTAGGGAGCAATTTTATTTCTTCTGTTCGAAATCGAACGACATATTGATTCGTATTAAAATGTAACATGCAGGCCCCCCTTTTATACTAACAAAGCATTGCGATGCAAAAATCGAACTTTGAATTGATTGTACCACATCTTTATCTATGCATATTTTAAACTTTGTAGTTTAGGAAGAGAAGCATATTTTATTCGTAAAGTTACTTGATCTTTTCTAAAAGACTTTATTAACAACAGAAAAACATTCTATAAAAAAAGAGTATCCAAATAATTCGGATACTCAGCTTGACCCGTTGATAAAGTTCCCGTTATATGCCGGTTCTCTTTTTCCGTTTTACTAGTGTCTATCCAGTAGTACAAGCCTCTTTTAACTTCTACCTTAAAGCGACAATATATCGTGTGCAGGTTGACAGCTACCTGTACCATACCAGTCATGAGGATGTGGTACGTACAACTATATACTCTATACCCTTATTTATTGGCAATGTTTTTTTGGTGACTGACTATTGGTTTATCAGACTGATTCCAGATGATATTTCGCAAGCCAATCGCTAAACAACCTATGGCAAATAAAAGAACACCAACAAAGAAATAGACTTTTACTACACCGATCCATTGAACCAAACTTCCTCCAAGTAATGGGGAAACTATATATGACAGACGGACCAGACTATTTTGAATACCAAATACTCGTCCCACTACTTCAGGAGCTGATTCTTTTTGCAAGATCACATTATAAGAAACAAAGAAAATACCAACCCCGATACCAACCACGAATGCACTTAATAATACCAATATGATGGAAGGACTGGATAAAATCATTGCCACACCCATAATTCCTATTCCCATAAAAGTAATGCCCCCACCTAGCGCCCAACCATAACGCAAATGTTGCATTTTCTGCATCCAAAGAGTGATAACGACACCTCCGGCTCCTATCGTTGCAATCGTCCAGCCCATTAAACCAGGATCTTGTGGAAACAATTCACGGAACAGTACAGAAAATTGGCTTTCAATCAATTGAATGACCGTCATGACGAGAAAACCATAAAGAATCGTTACAAACAGCAAACGACTAAAAAGAACAATATTCCAACCTTCTTTCCATGATTGCCAAAAACTTTGTTTCTTTTCTTCTGATTTTAAATCCTCTATGGCATCTTCTTTTATTTTTCCAATACTAAACAAAATGAAAGCAGCTAATAGACTCATCCCTGCTTTGATTATCAACAGTCCCTGTGGAGGCAAAATGGTAATCAACGCTCCACCAATAAGTGGACCGATAATTTTCCCAATTTCTCCAACCATTCCATTTAAAGAAGTTGCTTGCACTAACTGTTCGTCGCTTACAACCCGTCTTGTCAAAGCTATTTGGGCTGGCATAAAAAAGACACTGCACGTTGCGCGGATCAAAATGGCCGGATAAAGGATATAGATGTTCGGGACAAATACAATTCCGATGGTTAACAAGGCAACCAATAAATCAACGGCGATCAATATTCGACGTTTATCTTTTCGATCTGCAAATACACCTGCCCATGAGCTGAATAAAATCCCTGGTAAAGCAAAAGCTACAGGAATGAGTCCAATCAGAAGCGGACTCGTTTTCCAATGATAAGCAACAATCACTGAAATCGCAAAAAAGTCCATAAACTCACCGATAATGGAAATCGTGTATGCAGAAAACAAGCGCACAAAAATACGATTTTGCCAAATACTTTTTCCGCTCATCCTCACATTCCTTCCCCTGTTTTCGGAAATCTTATCTTAAATATAACATCGGTTTGTCAGAGGAATATCAGAAAAGCAGGTTATGTTTTATATATTTCATCACAAAAAAACCCGTAACCCTTTATGGTTACGGGATTATCATCAGATTTTCAGGATTCCACCTGTACTTGCTGATGTGACCAGTTTCGAATAACGAGCCAGATAGCCTGTTTTCACTTTCGGTTCAAAGCCAGGCCACTCTGCCCGGCGACGTTCCATTTCTTCTGGTGAGATTTTGACTTCCAATTTTCTCTCTTCGATATCAATCACAACAATATCTCCATCTTGAACAAAGGCAATAGGCCCTCCTTCAGCCGCTTCTGGCGAAACATGACCCACACTGATTCCTCTGGTTGCTCCCGAAAAACGGCCATCTGTAACCAATGCCACTTTTGTTCCCAATCCCATACCGACAATTTGGGAAGTAGGTGCCAACATTTCCGGCATACCCGGACCACCTTTTGGACCTTCATAACGGATAATGACCACATGACCTTCTTTTACCTTGCCATTAGCAATCCCTTCCAAAGCTTCCTCCTGGGAGTCAAATACAATGGCAGGGCCTTCGTGACGTTTGATCCCGCCTTGTACGGCTCCCGATTTGATAACAGCACCATCAGGTGCGAGATTTCCGAACAACATCGTAAGTCCGCCTTTTTCGGAATAAGGATTTTCAAGCGGACGAATGACTTCTTTATTCTTGGTCTCACACCCTGCGATATTTTCTCCCAATGTTTTACCAGTGACTGTCATCGTGTCCAGATGAAGGGCCCCTTCTTTTTTACTGAGCTCATGTAAAATAGCGGAGACCCCTCCAGCTTCATGTACATCTTCAATATGATATTCCGACGCCGGGCTAATTTTAGCCAAGTGCGGTACACGTTCTGCTACCTGATTTATCCTGTCCAGAGAGTAATCGAGTCCTGCTTCATTGGCGATCGCCAAGGTATGTAGCACGGTATTGGAGGATCCACCCATGGCCATATCCAACGCAAATGCGTTATCAATCGCTTTTTCCGTAACAATATCTCGCGGCTTTAAGTCCATCTCAATCAGTTTGATTATTTGTTTAGCCGCTCGTTTCACCAACTCTCTTCTTTCTTCGGACACAGCCAAAATGGTTCCATTTCCAGGCAAGGCCAGACCAATTGCTTCCGCTAAACAGTTCATTGAATTCGCTGTAAACATTCCGGAACAAGAACCACAAGTCGGGCAGCCATACTTTTCGAGCTCCTCCAGATTCTTTTCCGTAATTTTACCGGCTTGATAGGCTCCAACACCTTCAAAGACAGATGCCAGGGAAATGGAGCGTCCATCTTGGGTTTTACCGGCTTTCATCGGTCCGCCCGTCACGATGATCGTTGGAATATTGACCCGCAATGCGGCCATGATCATCCCAGGGGTAATTTTATCACAGTTCGGAATACAAATAAGCCCATCAAAAGCATGAGCGGAAACGACCGTTTCGATGGAATCAGCAATCAATTCCCGACTTGGCAGAGAGTAACGCATTCCGATATGTCCCATCGCAATGCCATCATCAACACCGATGGTATTAAATTCAAACGGCACGCCTCCTGCTTCCCGAACTGCTTCTTTGACCAATTTCCCGAATTCCTGCAGATGGACATGCCCTGGAATAATATCAATATATGAATTCGCAATGGCAATAAACGGCTTATCCCAATCGGATTCATCCTGGATGACACCTGTCGCCCGAAGCAAACTGCGATGAGGCGCCCGATCGAAACCACGTTTAATGATATCGCTTCGCATCTTTTTCATGTTGTTTCCTCCCACCTGATTCCAACTCTTTACTGGCTAGACAAGCAAATGGAATAGATTTGAATCCTTGTTGACTTCAATATATTGAATATGATGTTGCTTCATCCGCTGGATCAACCCGTGATAATCCTCTTTATGTTTGAGCTCAATCCCTACGAGTGCAGGCCCTTTTTCCCGATTATTCTTTTTGGTGTATTCAAAATGGGTAATGTCATCATCCGGCCCCAGAACCTGATTGATAAACTCTCGCAAAGCGCCTGCCCGTTGTGGAAAATTGATGATAAAGTAATGCTTCAGTCCTTCATATAATAAAGAACGCTCCTTGATCTCCTGCATCCGGTCAATATCGTTATTGCCACCACTGATAATACATACAACGTTTTTGCCCGCGATTTGCTCACGATACTCATCCAATGCAGCAATCGGCAAAGCGCCAGCGGGTTCTGCCACAATCGCATTTTCGTTATACAGTTCCAGGATGGTCGTACACACTTTTCCTTCGGGGACAACCACAATATCATCAAGCACTTCTCTGCAAATCTCTGAAGTAAGCCTTCCCACCTGTTTTACAGCAGCCCCATCGACAAACTTGTCAATTTGATGCAACGTAACAACTTCTCCTTGCTCCAATGTTCGCTTCATTCCTGGAGCTCCAGCCGGTTCAACACCGATGACTTTGGTAGAGGGACTTATGCCTTTGACATAAGTCCCTACACCAGCAGCCAATCCTCCTCCGCCAATACTGACAAAGATATAATCAATCGGATCCGTCATCTCATTCATGATTTCCATCGCGACCGTGCCTTGTCCGGCAATCACGTCAGGTTCATCAAATGGGTGAACAAACGTCATGTTCTCTTGTTTGCAAACACGCATCGCTTCCTGAAAAGCATCATCAAATGTATCACCTGTCAAAATCACTTCCACATAAGATCCACCAAACAATTTCACTTGCGACACTTTCTGGCTCGGTGTCGTTGTTGGCATAAAAATCTTGCCATGAATTTTCAGATGTTGGCAGGAGTAAGCGACCCCCTGCGCATGATTCCCGGCACTTGCACACACAATCCCATTCTTTCGTTCATCTGGCGACAGATTTCGGATAAAATGGTAAGCTCCCCTGATTTTAAATGAACGCACAATTTGCAAATCTTCCCGTTTCAGATAGAGTTGACAATGATATCGCTCCGATAGCAAGGGATTTTTCATGAGAGGTGTCTTCGTTACCACATCTTTCAAGAGATGATTGGCCAGGACTATATCTTCGACTGTAACCTTGCTCACTGTGACTGGTTCGCTCATATCGTTCCATCCTCCGCAAACGAAATGGTTTATTTCTTGATCCAGCTCATCATTTCGCGCAGCTCTCTACCAACTTGTTCAATCGGATGGTTCGCTTCCCGCTGTTTCATTGCCTGATAGGATGGACGTCCAGCCTGATTTTCCAGAATCCATTTCTTCGCAAACTCACCTTGTTGGATTTCAGAAAGGACTTTGCGCATTTCTTTTTTCGTCTCTTCCGTGATGATGCGTGAACCTGTTACATAATCTCCAAATTCTGCAGTATCGGAAATGGAATAGCGCATGCGGGACAGTCCGCCTTCATACATGAGATCCACGATTAATTTCAACTCATGCAAACACTCAAAATAAGCGATTTCCGGGCGATAACCTGCTTCTACCAATGTTTCAAATCCGGCTTTCACCAGAGCACTGACACCACCACATAAGACAGCCTGCTCACCGAAAAGATCGGTTTCTGTTTCTTCACGGAAGGTAGTTTCAAACACACCTGCACGTGTTCCACCTACTCCTTTGGCATAAGCGAGAGCCAGCTCTTTCGCTTTTCCAGTCGCATCCTGGTGAACAGCAAGCAAAGCTGGAACGCCTCCACCTTCCACAAATACGCGCCGTACCAAATGACCAGGTCCCTTTGGAGCGACCATGGCAACGTCCACATCTTCAGGAGGAACAATTTGTCCAAAGTGAATGTTAAATCCATGAGAAAACATCAGCATTTGTCCAGGGCGCAATTCCGGGGCAATCTCATCGCGATAAGTTTTGGCCTGATGCTCATCGGGGATCAGGATCTGCAGGATATCAGCTACTTTCGCAGCTTCTCGAACGGTCATTACCTCAAATCCATCCGCTTCCGCCTGTTCCCATGATTTTCCTTTCCGTAGACCGATGACGACATGAACACCTGAATCACGCAAGTTTTGTGCCTGAGCATGTCCTTGTGATCCATAACCAATGACTGCAACTGTTTTCCCATTTAATACACTCATATCTACATCTTTGTCATAATACATTTTCATTTTGATCTCCTCCTCATATTGCTCTGATGATTGGTAATCTTACCTTTGGTCTGACTATTTATGTTAAACTTTTTGCACATGGAGCACATCAATTTGTTTATTTAAGAGTCTAACCATATTTTCCAGTGATCCTGGATCACATTCCATTGTAATGGACATGCGAGAAAGTTCTTGATCTTCCAACTCATCAAATGTCAGATGATCAATTTTCATTCCTCGCCGGGTGTACAAACCAAGCACTCTCGACAATGCGGCTGTTTTATTTTTCATGAGCAATTCCACCGTATGTCTCATCACTCGTCCCACCCCTTAACCAGCATTTCATCATTGCCTTTACCTGGAGGTACCATCGGAAATACATTTTCTTCCTCTTCGACCACAACATCCACAACGACAGGGCCAGGAGTATCAAGCGCTTCTTTTATCACAGCTTCCACTTCTTCCGGTTTGGTTGCCCGAAGTCCCTTGATTCCAAAAGCTTCAGCCACCTGCACAAAATCAGGATTTCCGATTTTTGATTCGGACAAGCGGTTCTCATAAAACATTTCTTGCCATTGTCGAACCATACCCATAAAGTTATTGTTGATTACCAGTATTTTTACAGGCAAACGGCGTTCCGCTACCGTTTGCAGTTCCTGAAGATTCATCTGAAAAGAAGCATCACCAGCAATGCAAATGACCGTTGCTTCCGGTTTTGCGATCTGTATTCCCATCGCCGCCGGGAAACCAAATCCCATCGTTCCCAAACCACCTGAAGTAATAAATGTCCGCGGTTCTTTCGCTTTATAGAAATGCGCTGCCCACATCTGGTGTTGACCAACTTCTGTGGTCACAATCGCTTTTCCGTCAGTGAGCCTGCTCAAACAATCAATCACATACTGTGGCTTGATTCCCGTATTGTTTTCCTGCTTATAAGAGAGCGGATATTCGTGATACCATGTCTGTACTTGTCTTACCCATTCCCCACAATCTGGATGTGGCGGATGAACCAACAGAGCCTGAAGTGCCTTTTTTACATCGCAAACCAACGGATAGTCAATCACGACATTTTTGCCAATTTCAGCCGGATCAATATCGATATGCACTTTTTTCGAATGAGGTGAGAAGCGCTCTAACTTCCCTGTTACCCGATCATCAAAGCGAACTCCACAAGCGATGAGCAGATCCGAGTGATAGACAGCCATATTGGCGGAATAGGTTCCGTGCATGCCCAGCATTCCTATGAACAGAGGATCATCTGGTGGATATGCTCCCAGTCCCATCAGTGTAGAAGTAACCGGTATGCCTGTTTCTCTTACGAATTCTCTTATTTCTGCTGCAGCTTCAGCATGAATCACCCCCCCACCAATATACAACAGTGGGCGCTTGGCTTGATGAATGGCTTCACGAATCTTTTCAATCTGCTGAAGATCCGGTTCTGTCTTTACTTGATAACCAGGCAGATCCAATTCTTCAGGAAGTTCAAATGGTGCTGTTTGACTGGACACATCTTTGGGTATATCTATCACGACTGGACCTGGTCTTCCGGTTCTCGCTATATGATAAGCTTCACACAACACACGTGGCAGCTCTTTGGTATCGTGAACCTGATAGCTGTATTTGGTGACTGGCATGGTGATCCCAATCACATCCACTTCTTGAAATGCATCTGTACCAATCATGCTTTTGGCTACCTGACCTGTGATGACAACAATGGGAATGGAGTCCATAAACGCATCTGCAATGCCAGTTACCAGGTTGGTTGCTCCTGGTCCCGACGTTGCCATTACCGTCCCCACTCGACCTGTCGCTCGTGCATATCCTTCTGCTGCGTGAATCGCAGCTTGCTCATGACGGGTTAGAATATGTTCGATGTCACTATTGTAAAGGGCATCGTAAATGGGGAGAATCGCCCCACCAGGATAACCAAAAACCGTATCCACTCCCAAATGTTTCAGCGTTTCAACCACCATGCTTGCACCCGTCATCGTATTCGCTTTTTGCTTTGTGATCATTTCCACTCCGCTCACATCCTTTCAGTTTAAGCAGATAGTGGGCTAAGACCTGGTACCTTGGTTCCCCTGACTTTGGTCAATTTACGGAACTCTTCAATCAATCTTTTGGTCACTGGCCCCGGTTTTCCATCACCAATGATTCTGGAATCCACTTCTACCACAGGAATCATCTCAGCTGCTGTTCCAGTCAAGAAAATTTCATCCGCCACATAGACATCATGACGAGTAAATGGCTCTTCTTTACAACTAATACCTAAATGTTCGCACAGTTCAATGACAACATTGCGGGTAATGCCTTCTAATGCTCCCAGATAAGTCGGCGGAGTCAAAATTTTCCCATTCTTCACAATAAAAACATTATCACCAGACCCCTCACATACATATCCTTCTTGATTGAGTGTTAAAGCTTCCATCACACCACTTTGGGTTGCTTCCATCCGAATCAGTACATTATTTAAATAGTTAAGCGACTTGATCTTTGGATTTAATGCATCTGGAATATTGCGTCGGGTCGGTACCGTTACAATTCGTAATCCTTTTTCATACAGCTCCTGTGGAAATAACGCTAATGCTTCGGCAATAATAATGACATTGGGTCTGGTACAGCTTCTTGGATCCAATCCCAAATCCCCAGGACCTCTTGATACAACAACACGAATATAAGCATCAGCCAGATCATTTCGTTGAAGTGTTTCTACAATTGCCTGTTCCATTTCTTCAGGCGTCATTGGAATGGTTAGCAAAATGGATTTGGCAGATTCATAGAGCCGCTTCACATGTTCTTTTAAACAAAAGACATTTCCTGAATAACTGCGAATTCCCTCAAAAATTCCATCTCCATACAAGAACCCGTGATCAAACACTGATACAACCGCTTTACTCCGTGGTACGAATTCTCCATTGATGTAGACCAAATATTCTTTCATGACCATTCTCCCCTCTGATCCAGATACCAAGATGAGTAAAAATAAAAACCCTCGCTCAACAAGTAAACGCACACGACACACTCCAATTATGTGCTTCACTTTGCTGAGGCGAGAGTTCTCGCGGTACCACTCAGCTTCTCTGCCTTCCTCGCGAAAAGCAGACTCACCAAGTCCAAGCAGTTCCTACCTGGACTTTAGCCCTTTAACGTGGACCACTCCGTTATCCCTCTACTCAGGATGAACTCCTTTTCAAGAGTACAGCTCCAAGGCGATGTTCGAAGAAGGATGACGTCCGTCCTCTCAGCCTGGGGACAGCTCTCTGTGCATCAGTGCCTTCTTCTACTCTTCCTTTTCTTCGCTTTTATCTATTTTCGTTTATTCAGTATATTGCATATAGTCGGATGATTATGAATAAATTGATTGCTACAGAATACAGGTTATCCACCTGATTGCTGACTTTTTCAAAACCGATGAGAGCTCCCGCTTTTATGAAAGCGGATTCAAGCCATTTGACCAATCTCATGGCTTATAAAAAACTCTCGCCTCAACAAGCAAACACACCCATTGTGTGGTTTACTTTGCTGAGGCGAGAGTTCTCGCGGTACCACTCAGCTTCTCTGCCTTTCTCGCGAAAAGCAGACTCACCAAGTCCAAGCAGTCCTACCTGGACTTTAGTCCTTTAACGTGAACCACTCCGTTGTTTCCTTACTTGGGATCGCTCCCTTTCAGGAACAAAGCTCCAAGGCGACGTTCGAAGAAGGATGATGTCCGTCCTCTCAGCCTAGGGACAGCTCTCTGTGCATCAAGACCTTCTCCTACTTTTCCTCTTCTTCGCTTTTATATTCATTGTTTATTTTTTTCAAACTGTTTTATTTACTGTTCTTTTTTACTGATTATATGTTGAACTAGCTTTATTGTCAACAATTATTTTTCTATTTATTTTCGATATATGTGCTTCATTTTGTCAATTCAGATCTTGTTATAGGTTATATTAGAAGAAAAGAACGAAATCGTCAATAGCCAGATAATTATACTAAATATTCTTAATAATATGGATAATAATACCTTTAATAACCTGTTCCTAACAACAATTGCGCTTGGTTTTTCATGTGAATATGATAACAACAGAAAAATATATTGGACATGTTACGGGTTATGTCATGAGCTGAAAAAACGGAACAAAAGCCATAAGAGCTTTAAAACCATAATCAAAATAGTAAAGAACTGATTATGTTGCTAAGCAAAAAACAAAATAAAAGCAGACTAAGGTCTTACCCCTTAGTCCCTATCTCCAATTGAGCGATGAGATTCTTAAAATATGATTGAATTTTTCAGCTTCTGCTAACCGTTGTCAGGATCTATCCTGATCGCTATTTCTTCTCCGTCAGCCCTTTTCATTTATTCTTCTTTTCTACGTTCCCCTACCGTTTTACTTGGCTGTTCCTTGTCCATCCGCTGTTTCCAGTTGTTCATTAATCATGCTCTCCAATTCCATATTTTCTGTTTTCTGCGCTTTTTTTCCACGGTTAAATACAATATTTAAAATCACTGCTGTCATACTTCCAACAACGATTCCGTTTTCAAAAAAGAGGCGGGCACCTTCAGGTAATCCACTAAACAGTTGGGGGACAACCGCTGCTCCCAAACCTACCCCTACTGAGCAAGCGATAATCAGCAAATTTTCGTTTTGACGGAAATCTACTTTTGATAGCATCCGAACTCCTGAGGAACAAACCATTCCAAACATTGGAATCATGGCTCCGCCCAATACTGGATTGGGAATCAGAGTCGTAATAGCTGCCACTTTTGGCAATAAAGCCAAAAGAATCAGAATAATGCCCGCTGCAATAACCACCTTGTTATTTTTCACTCGAGTTAAAGCAACCAGACCAACATTCTGTGAAAACGAGGTATAAGGAAATGAATTAAAAATACCTCCTACAACCTGTGCCATTCCTTCCGCACGCAGTCCTTTTTTAATATCGGCTGGGCTTAATTTTTTCTCACACACTTCTCCTAAAGCCATAAAAACACCTGTCGTTTCAATCATACTGACAATTCCCACTAAAGTTAATGCCAAAATCGAGGAGATATGAAACTCTGGAAACCCAAAATAAAATGGCTGTACGATATGAAACCAACCTGCTTCAGCAACAGGTTTAAAATCAACTTTTCCCATAAAAGCAGCAACAATGGTACCAAAAATTAATCCAAGAAGCACTGCAATCGCCTGAATGTAACCTTTGAATAAACGATTGATCGCAATCACAATGACTAATGTAATGGCTGCCAAAATCAAGTTCTCAATACTACCAAATGTAAGAGAGCCTTCGCCACCTGCTGCATTTTTGACTGCTACTGGAATCAAACTCAAACCAATAATCATGACCACTGAACCCGTTACAATTGGTGGGAAAAACCTCAATATCTTTCCAAAAAACTGGGATAATAACATCACCAATATACCTGCTCCAATGATAGCCCCATATATGGCAGGTATGCCTTGTGATTTTCCAATCGCGATCATGGGTGCTACAGCCTGAAATGCACATCCCAATACAACAGGCAATCGAATACCAAAATGCTTTCCACCCACTACCTGAATTAATGTAGCAATTCCACATCCTAAAAAGTCAATGGAAATCAAAAATGCAATCTGACTGGGTGTCATACCGATCGCTGGTCCAACAATGAGCGGTACCACTACGGCACCGGCATACATTGCCAATACATGTTGAAAACCCAATGTTGCTGTACGCCATGTCGATAATTTTTCCATTACCTATTCCCCCTGGATTTTACTTATTTTTGATTTTTTATATAAAAAAAGACGCAGCAGAAATAGAGGAGCAAAGAGCCTTCCCTCTTATTTCTACGGCGCCTTGAAACTCCGATCAACAGAGTTTAAGCAACCAAATGAAGCTTTTCTTTGAGAGATAAAACGATCCTGGCGAATTATCTCCCATTCAACATTATTTTTATTTATACGGAATCACCTTCAAATATTTACAAAATCAAACGAAAAACTCTTTTGCTTATGTTCTATTTGGGGAATTTAAGGTAATATTCTACATAAATCAATCAGTAATGACTCTATTCAATCATCTCAATCATCCATAACACCCATGAATTACTCAGCATTTTAGTAAATTTCATTGATTTAATGACATCGCTAATCTTGTACTTTATAATAATGCAAAACAATCAATTAGTCAATATTCTGTAATTCATATTTTTAATAATAATATATATTAAACAAATATATAGAAATAAGGTTTTTATAAAAAGCGAGCGAGAAAACCCCTAGCTTCAGCTATGGGGATGAGAGAGAGCGTCGGACGAAGGAGGCATTAGCCTTCTCGCAAGTCCGACATGTTTTCAGAAAAATATTTACAACCAAATGGTCCACTGTTAAAATACAGTTAGTTGTTCCTTGACAAGTGGATAGCATATAGGGTTGTGCAAGCCAATCACCTTGCACGTAAAATGCTATGTGTATGGACTGGCTAGACTGAAAAGCGAAAACCAAGCAGTAGGTCTGGCCTGTGACGTAGCAACTCAAACTGTTTAACCGTGGGGCTCACGGGGTTAGCCTGGTCAACTTCCTGTCAGTGGACGGGATTACCCAAGAATCCCCTGCGTTTACGCATGGGGAGTGGTCAAAGGATTGAGATAAATAGTAAAAAACCTCTTTATTACTCATATGAGTAATAAAGAGGTTTTTCGTATTCCCTGAAAACTAAAGGCGAAACATGACACTCCTGAATGGTTCAAAGTGATATTCGGAAATAAACTCCGTAGAAAGGAGGTGATCCATCCCCACCTTCCGGTAGGGATACCTTGTTACGACTTCACCCCAA
>NZ_FORR01000051.1 GCF_900114055.1 Thermoflavimicrobium dichotomicum
TTGCTCCACTTTCAGTACGTCTTTCCAAATTTGAACCAACGATTCTTCTGTCGCATTGGTTGGAGCAACATACCCTTCGCTCATGAGATCGGCACACAGTTCAGGCAACGCGCGTTTGTCCACTTTTCCATTGGCATTGAGTGGTAATTTTTCCAATTCGACAAAGTACGAAGGAATCATATATTCAGGTAAGGATTTGCCCAGATGTTCCCGTAGTTCCGCTACCGTCCAAGGGCCATCTGTCACCAGATACGCACAGAGATACGAATGACCTTGCTCATCAGTCCGTGCGACCACCACAGCCTCTTCAATTTGAGGATGTTGTAACAATTGATCTGTAATCTCCCCTAGCTCAATACGGAAACCACGGATTTTGACCTGATCATCCAACCGTTCAAGATATTCAATATTTCCATCCGGCAACATGCGGACGAAATCCCCTGTTTTATACATCCACTCGCCGGGGACAAAAGGATTTTCTACAAATCTTTCATCTGTTAGATCAGGGCGATTGAGATAGCCCCGTGCCAACCCTTCTCCCCCAATACATAACTCACCTGGGATTCCAATTGGCTGAAGTTGCCCATCCCGGTTAACAACATAACAGGTGGTATTGCTAATGGGCTTACCAATCGGAACTGTTTGACTCTCAAGAATCGAACGATCAACAGAGAAAGCAGTCGCAAACACTGTCGTTTCGGTTGGACCGTAGACATGAATAATTTTGTGTTCTCCCAAATACGCCAATGCTTGTTGCACATGTTTGATGGATACTTTTTCCCCGCCGAATAAAATCTTTCTCATGTGCTTAAAACAATCAACATCTAAGTGAACCAAGGTATTAAAGAGAGCGGTTGTCATAAAGGTAACCGTAATTTGATATTGAACGATTAACTTCGCCAGTTTTCTAGGATCTAACAATTCTTCTTTGGAGACCAAGACGAGTTGGGCTCCATTTAATAAAGCACTGTAAATATCAAAGGTAGAGCCATCGAAGGCATAGTTGGAGAGCTGTAAAATCCGATCGTCTTCTGTAATCTCGATATAGCCATTATTTTTGATTGTTCTCACAACATTTCGGTGAGTGGTTAAAATCCCTTTTGGCTTTCCGGTTGAACCGGAGGTGTAAATAATGTAGGCAAGATCGGATGCTGTATTTTCGATCTCCAGATTAGTGCCGGATTCTTCTTGCCATTGTGGATCACTGAGGAGGACAACCTCACCTTGATAATAAGCCGGAATCATTTCTTCTTTTTGAACGATTAAGAGTCGGATTCCACTATCTTCGAGCATGTACTCAATCCGATCCGCAGGATAAGTGGGATCTATTGGCATATAAGCGCCACCGGCTTTTAAGATCCCGAGCAATCCTACAATCATGTCAAACGAACGCTCGGAAATGATACCCACAATTTGCTCTCGTTGTACACCTTTCTTCTTCAATGCCCGAGCGAGCTGATTGCTCATCTTGTTCAATTGCTGGTATGTAATGGACTCTCCCTGATAAATTAAAGCAACCTGTTCAGGTGTTTTCTCTACCTGCTCCTCAAATAGTTGCTGAATCGTTTTATCCCGTGGATAGTCCACATCTGTGTTGTTAAACTCTATCAAAAGTTGATGTCGCTCTTTCTCAGATAAAAGAGAGATTTTATCGATTTTCTCATTCAGATGATGTATAAAGGCTTGCAAGGCTCGTTTATAGTACGCCAAGAGCTTTCGCATCTCTTCTTTGGGCAACATCGAGGTTACACGAATGCCGAGATGATTAAACGTAGCGGATACCGAAAAGTCAAGTAAGGTATTGGTTCTCTCGTAACTTTCTTGTGAAATTTTGAGTGAATGATCTTTCACCCGTTCGAGTACATGAAAGTCTACATAATTGAACAACACATCAAAAATCGGGTTCTCGTCCACACGAGTTTCCCCAATCGCTTCTACAATCTTCATCAATGGAAAGCGACCATACGTTTTCATCTGAATCTGCTTTTGATGGACTTGCTGAATCAGCTCTTTCCACGTCATGCCATTGGCGATGGTCATGCGGAATGGAACACTATTCAAGAAGCAACCTAACATGCGATCAGCATCTTCGGCTAAAGGACGAGCGTTTTCCACAAGTCCGACTGTCAGATCATTTTCATAGGAAATCATATATAGCATAGAAAGAAAGGCAGCGAGAGAAAGAGCACGCAATGTGGTTTGATTGGCTTGCGCCACTTTTTTCAATTCCTTTACCAAATGGGAATCCAGTTCTTCAATTAGGCAAGTAACGGGTTGATTGGAAGAAAGTGAGACCGACAGTTGCAACCGCTTATATCCCTGTAACTCCTTCTGCCAGAAGGCGGCCATTTCAGGCTGCTCAGAAATGGCCATTTGTTCTACCACATAATCTTTATATTTCGTTCTCAATGGTTTTACATGAACGGGACCTTGCTTCAACCGGAAATAAACATCAATGAGTTCAGAAATAAAGGAAGCGACACTCCATCCATCCAAAATGGCATGGTGAAAGATCCAGGCTAAAGCGACTTGATGGGCACGGAGTCGAAACACTTTCATTCGCCACAGTGGAGCCGATTTCACATCAAATGGCTGACTCCGATCTTCCAGCAGGTACTGGCGAATCCGTACTCTCTGTTCTTCTGCAGAATAGGCACTGATATCTATTTCCTCCACCCTAACAGGAACTTCATCCCATACGATTTGAGCTGGCACGGAGAATTCATCGATATGAAAACTCGTTCTTAATATTTCATGCTTGGATACCAGCAAGCCCAATGCCTTTTGAAGAAGATTCACATTAAATGAATCATCTTCGAGTTCGTAGACAATCTGGTCATGGTAAATCGCCAGCTCTGGATTTTTCGCTGAATAATACACCATTCCTAGCTGAATATCACTCATTGGATAAACATCTTCAATTTGACCTCTTTGACCAACCAGCACCTTTTAAAACCTCCTGTTTCAGGGCTTCGATCTCCAGCATTTTCATACTCTTGTTTTTTTCCAATTGCAACTGCTCTTGTGGTCCCAAGCGATCACTCAACTCTCCGATCGTAGGGTATCGATATAAATCTCCGATCTGAATATTTAAGCCCAGGTTTTTCAATCGACTAATCAAACGAATCGCTTTAATCGAATCGCCACCCAGATCAAAATAGTTATCCTGAATGCCAATCGGTTCAACACCTAGCAGTTCTTGCCATATCTCAACCATTTGCTGTTCTACCTGATTCCGTGGACCTTCATAATTCGTCCCTGTATGCAAGGATTGATCTGGTTCGGGAAGGGATTTTCGATCAATTTTTCCATTCGAAGTGAGCGGCATTTGCTCTAACTGTATGAAGGTAGCTGGCATCATATAAAAAGGTAGCGATTCACCCAGTTGATTCCGTAATTCAACAGCCGTCCATTTTTTATCTGCTACAAAATAAGCGCAGAGATAGGTTTGACCTTCTTTATCTTTTTTGGCGAGGACGATGGCTTCCTTCACACCCTCACAACGGAGTAAAGCGGTCTCGATCTCGCCCAGCTCAATCCGGTATCCCCGAATCTTCACCTGATGATCGATTCGTCCCAGATACTCGAGGTTGCCATCCGGTAACCAACGAGC
>NZ_FORR01000012.1 GCF_900114055.1 Thermoflavimicrobium dichotomicum
CTTCACCACAATGTAAAGGCTCTTTTTGTGCGTTACCGCCTAATACGCTTATGGGTAGTCCCTCCTTTTGCTTTTTCTATCCAAAGGATATCCCTTAAGAAAAATTTATATGTACAATAAATTTAATCATCTAAAACACATAACAATGAAAAAAGAATACCGTCAGAAATTTTACCTATACATAGGCACTACACTACTTCGGACGTGTTTATATCATGGACAGCTCCGGAAACAAAAAAGCATGTATATACTTCGGTTTCAAGAGATGTCGAATATTATTTCAAAAGTAATCAGAAAATACCGTTAAATATAAATAATTATTAGTAAACATGAGATAACGGATCAACAATGGGAAGTCATCAAGCCTACTGCCTGCTAAAAAACAAAATGGGTAGGCTGCCAGCAGACCCTAGAGCTTATTACAAAAAGAGAAGTTATGCATCATAATGAATACTATGGAATATTACAGCAGACATGAGTTAACGGATTATCAATGGAAATAGATCAAACTTTTACCAAAAGGGAAAAAAAGAGTCGACCAATCGCCGACCTAAGGAAAACATTTTCTGAAAAACTTGCTTTTTAATACAATATAATCATGAACATCAAAATTCACTACAAAGGTGATCACATGAAAAGAGAATATGCTGTTTATCTCTGAGTCCTTAATGTGGTAAATTCGCGTTATTCTATCGGAACCCTTATCAATCCAAATAATTTATAAACCAGTTTTCAAAACAAACCAAAAAATAATTCTAAGCAAAAATAAAATGAAATTATCTTATCTATTCTAATACAACATTATGATAAAAAACTATCTTCCTATTTATTTGTATAATTATTTATAATAGGGATATAGGAAGTATTCAACCTTTATGTATAAAAATGTAATCGATTACATTCAAGGAGGAAGCGAAAGTGAAACTTGGCGTATTTACTGTTCTGTTTAGTCAAAAGCCATTTGAAGAGATGCTTGATTATGTAAAAGCATCTGGAGTAGAAGCGATCGAATTGGGAACAGGAGGTTATCCGGGAAATGCACATTGCAATCCGGCAGAACTTCTTGAAGATGAAGCCAAACGTAAAGCGTTTAAGAAAGCAGTAGAAGACAGGGGTTTAATGATCAGTGCACTGAGCTGCCATGGAAATCCACTTCATCCCGATAAAAAAATTGCAAAAGATTATCATGATACATTTGTGCAAACGGTCAAGCTGGCAGAACTCCTTGAAGTGCCAGTGGTGATTACTTTCTCTGGTACGCCTGGAGATCACGAAGGGGCCAAACATCCGAACTGGCCGGTAGCCCCATGGCCTAATGATTATCGTGAGGTGCTGGAATGGCAATGGAAAGAAAAGGTCATTCCTTATTGGAAAGAGGCAGGAAAATTGGCAGAAGAGCATCATGTAAAGGTTGCTTTGGAGATGCATGGTGGTTTTTCTGTTCATACTCCAGCAACTCTGCTGCGGTTGAGAGAAGCGGTAGGTGAAGTGATTGGCGCTAACTTTGATCCTAGCCATATGTGGTGGCAGGGTATTGAGCCAGTAGCAGCCGTCAAAATTTTGGGAAGGGAAGGAGCTATTCATCATTTCCATGCGAAAGATACCGTGATTGATCAGGAACAGGTCAATATGTACGGTCTATTGGATATGCAGTCTTATGATCGAATGCAAACACGTGCATGGCAGTTCCGTACGGTAGGCTTCGGTCATGATCTCAAAGAGTGGGCAGATATGTTCAGTGCTTTACGCTTGACCGGTTATGACTATGTCATCAGTATTGAACATGAAGATGCCTTGCTGTCGATTGAAGAAGGATTCCAAAAAGCAGTGAACAACTTGAAACAGGTTTTGCCACGTGAATCACTATCTGAGATGTGGTGGTTGTAATCGATTACATCTTTAAAAAGGAATGGGAAGGATATTGAGAGCCCTTTATTGACAGAAACATGCAGATAATCATCAAAAAATAAGTTAATTAGTAGAAAAAGAGTAAAAAATATAAAAAAAGTATTTGACAAAATCTTTCTGTTGATTTAGTTTTATTGGTGAATATATGTAATCGATTACATTTAAGGAGCACTTGTATGTATGGCAAAAATGATTGACGTAGCAAAATTGGCTGGTGTTTCTGTAGCGACGGTTTCGAGAGTTTTGATGGGGAAAGGAAAAGTCCGTGAGCAAACGAGACAGAAAGTTTTAGAGGCAATAAAACAACTGAACTACAAACCAAATCGGCTGGCACGTAATTTGCGCAGGCTAGAATCTCAGACAGTTGTCGTCGTGATTCCAGATATCTCAAATCCCTTTTTTACTGAAATTGTTTTGGGAATTCAGGAAATCGCAAATCAACATGGTTATCATGTATTGCTTGGAAATACCAATAATGATGTAAAACGCGAGATTCAGTTTATTGAAATGGTCAAAGAAAAAGTGGCAGATGGCGTGATTTTGGTCACTGTCCGTAATCCGAAGGAACGTTTTCTTAAGCTGGCTCAAGAGTTTCCGATCGTTTTTGCATGCGAGTATATTAAAGGGGCCGAGTTGCCGATGGTGACGATTGATAATGTGAGAAGCGCTCAGTGTGTCGTGAATTACCTTGTCAATTTGGGTCATCGCAAAATCGGCTATATCGGAGGGCCCCAGCAAGTCATTGTAAGTCGGGATCGCTTGCAAGGATTTATTCAAGGAGTTATTCAAAATGACATTCCATTTGAGCCAGCTTATATCACTGAAGGTGATTTTGGGATTCAATCTGGAATTGAGATGGCAACGAAACTGCTCCAACTTCCATCCCCACCAACAGCCATTTTTGCTGCAAATGATGAGATGGCTATTGGAGCCATAAAAGCAATTAAAAACCATGGTCTTTCTGTTCCAAAAGATATCGCCATCGTTGGTTTTGATAATATCACCATGTCCACTGTTGTCGAGCCAGCATTAACAACCATCTCTCAACCGAGGCGACAGATTGGGCAGAAAGCAATGGAACTTTTGCTTCAACTCATCCATAATCCGATGTTGAAACGCGAACATATTGTGCTTCCTTATGAGTTGGTGATCCGACAGTCTTGTGGCAATCCCTCTGTGTGGAGCGATTCATGAATCCACAAAAAATGTAATCGATTACCTTGAATCAGAAAAAGCTCAAGCAGGGTCGTTGGATACAATCTATTTCATGTAGATATGGTGTTACGACAACGCCTGTTACGCTTAAAAATATATAAATCTTTTATATATTGATATAAAATGTCACTTCACTTAATATTAGTCAAAAGAGGTGGAATCCTTTGTCAACAAAACGTGATTTTAAGATTGGGATGGTTGGTTACAAGTTCATGGGTAAGGCGCATAGCCATGCATATAAAGATGTAGGCATGTTCTTCGATTTGGATGTAAACGTTTACATGCATACGATTTGCGGGCGTAATGAACAGGCAGTCAAGCAGGCGGCCGAACAGTTTGGTTGGGAACAGGTAAAGACAAATTGGAAGGAGATGGTCGAGCAGCCGGAATTGGATCTCATCGATATTAATGCACCCAGTGATATGCATAAAGAGATTGCCATTGGAGCGATTGAAGCCGGAAAACATGTCTTGTGTGAAAAGCCTTTGGCGATGACGCTAAAAGATGCGAAAGAAATGTTGGCTGCGGCAGAAAAAGCAGGGGTAAAACACGGAATTTGTTTTAACTACCGTTTTCTGCCTGCCGTACAATTGGCAAAACAACTGATCGATGAAGGGCGTTTGGGAGAGATCTATCATTATCGGGCACAATATTTGCAAGATTGGCTCGTTGACCCCAACGCTCCTCTCACATGGCGTCTACGTAAAGAAATAGCCGGTTCAGGAGCTCATGGGGATCTTAACTCACATTGTATCGATTTGGCCCGGTTCTTGATTGGTGAATTTGATGAAGTGATCGGGCAAAGCCAGACATTTGTAAAGGAACGGCCACTGATTGATCAGCCCGATCAGAAAGGCGCAGTAACAGTTGACGATTCGACATCGTTCCTGGCTCGTTTTAAAAATGGCGCTATCGGTACATTTGAAGCGACTCGTTATGGAACAGGTTGGAAAAATGGAAATTGCTTTGAAATCAACGGAAGTAAGGGATCCATTCGTTTCAATCTGGAACGGCTCAACGAGCTCCAGGTTTACTTCACGGATGATGATGAACATGTTCAAGGATTCCGTACAATCAATGTAACAGAGCCAGTGCATCCGTATGCCGGACATTGGTGGCCTGCCGGACATATCATTGGTTATGAGCATGGATTTGTACATCTAATCTATGAGCTCATTAACAGTATTGTTCATGACCGTCCATTTGCCCCAAGCTTCTATGATGGTGTGAAATGCCAGCAAGTGTTGGAAGCGGTAGATCGCTCCATCGCTGAACGGACATGGGTGAAAGTGGATGAAGTTGAGTAAGTGATCCAAGGCTAGCAGTATCACAGAGAGAGTAACTTACAGGGAAACCAACTGACCATCATACCAAGAAACGAGGCGTCGGTAAATGAGTCAAACTGTGAAATTTGGCATTGTAGGTGCAGGAGGCATTTCGGAAGCGCATTTAAAAGCGATCCAAAAAGAGCCCAGAGTTGTTGTTGGCGCAATTGCTGATGTTGTTAAAGAAGTTGCGATTGGACAAGCCGGGAAATACCAGATTCCCAATGTCTATCAAGATTATAGGGAAATGCTGGAGAATGATGATTTGGATGCTGTTATCATCTGTGTACCAAACTTTCTCCACGCTCCTGTTGCAATTGATGCTTTGAAAGCCGGAAAGCATGTGTTATCTGAGAAGCCAATGGCATTGAATAGCGAATTGGCCAAGCAGATGATCGAGACCGCTGACCAGACTGGCAAGGTGCTCATGATTGCCCAGAATAATCGTTTTCATGCTGAGACCACCATGCTGAAGAAATGGATTGCAGAAAATAAACTGGGACAGATCTACCATGCCAAAACAGGTTGGGTTCGTCGCAATGGGATTCCGGGATGGGGAAGCTGGTTTACTCAAAAAGAGCTTTCTGGTGGAGGGGCATTGATCGATGTAGGCGTTCATGTATTGGACCTTACCCTATGGTTAATGGATTTTCCCAAACCGGTTTCGGTGATGGGAAAAACCTATGATGTATTTGGACCAGAGAAAAAGAAGTTACTCGGTTATGGAAAAGTGGTTGATCAAGGAAGTTATAATGTTGAGGATTTGGCAGTGGCCATGATCCAGTTTGAAGAGGGTTCATCCCTTGTTCTGGACGCCAGCTGGGCAAGTCATATTGCCCAGGAGCGTGTCTATGTCAGTTTATATGGAAAAGAAGGAGGTGCAGAGCTGGATTTATTCCATAAAAAACTCACACTTTATACGGATAGCCCCGATGGTCCTGTGGATCAGATTTCACACCTTCCACCAGAAGATGAGCGACTCAATTTGCTAAAGCATTTTGTGGATGTGATTGAAGGAAAAGCGGAACCCATTTGCAAGCCGGAGCAGAGTTTGCTGGTTCAGCAAATATTGGATGCCATCTATCAATCAGCAGAAAAGGGAGAGTTGATTCGTTTCTAATGGAGAGGAGGTGATGAGCCAAAAATCGTGATTGATTTTGGAATGTTCGTTTTTCGTCTTTGGTCCGTGGAGTTGAAAACAAACCATATAATGAGACAACAGGAGGGAAGACGATGAATCGGTGGAAAAAGGGATTGGCAGCGTGCCTGATCATGTTCCTCGTTTTCATGACAGCATGTTCGACTGGCGGAAAAGGCGAAGGTGAGACGAGTAAAGAGGGAAAAGTAACCATTGTCTGGGCATATGGCAAAGATAATACGGGAGAAAACAAGAAAATCGTAGAAGCTTTCAAGAAAACACACCCCAATATTGATGTGAAGGTAAAAGAAATGCCTTCTGATACCGGTCAAAATCACGACCAATTGGTTACCATGTTCAGTGCAAAATCGAGCGAAATCGATGTCATGAATCTGGATGTAATCTGGCCTGCTGAATTTGCCAGCGCCGGTTATTTGGAACCATTGGATCGTTTTATCGAGAAAGATAAAGTGAAGTTGGATGAATATATTCCCGGTGCGGTTGAGGCAGGAAAGGTAAATGGCCAACAATATGCAATTCCACGATTTGTTGATGCAGGACTTCTGTTCTATCGTAAAGATGTGATCTCTACACCACCTAAAACATGGGATGAGTTAGTTCAAAAAGCAAAAGAAGCAAAGAGTCAAGGAAAAACAAAGTTTGGATACCTCATGCAAGGAAAACAGTATGAAGGGCTTGTCTGTAACTTTTTGGAGTTTATCAGTTCTTATGGGGGACAGATCCTGGATCAAAATGGAAATGTCGCCATCAATACTCCAGAAAGTGTAAAAGGCCTGAAGAAGATGGTTGAAGTTGCCAGATCTGAATTTGTTCCTACCAATATCAGTACCTTTACGGAAGAAGAGTCACATACAGCCTTTATTCAAGGACAATCAGCGATGATTCGTAACTGGCCTTATCAATATGCGATTGCACAAGATGCAAAACAGTCCAAAATTGTTGGAAAGATCGATGTGGCACCTCTACCGAAAGGTGACAAAAAAGCAGCTGCAACATTGGGCGGTTGGATGGCTGGAATTAACAAATATTCCAAGCATAAAAAAGAGGCTTGGGAATTCCTGAAATTTGTAGCAGGAGCAGAAGGACAGAAAATGTCCGCTGTGATCGGTGGTAAAGCACCAGCCTATTTACCTGCTTATAATGATGCAGAAGTGCAAAAAGCAAGTCCATTATTCTCAAATAAAAACTTCGTGAATGGAATCAGCTCGGCTGTGCCTAGACCGATTTCCCCAATTTATCCGAAGATCTCTGATGTCATTCAAATTGAGGTATCAAAAGCGATTACTGGTAAACAATCTGCTGAGGATGCGATCAAGAATATCGATGCTCAATTGAAAAAACTGGTGAAATAGATGTGATGGAAGGGTCATAAGCCATCTGGCTTTATGACTCTCTTCTTTACTAATAGGTGGTGATGAGATGAAAAGCAGCAAAATGGAAATGTCGGAGAAGCGAATCGGTTATCTGTTAGTAGCGCCTGCTTTGATCATTATATTAATCATAGCGATCTGGCCCGTTATCCGTTCTTTTTGGATCAGTTTATTTGATGTCAGGTTGAATGATCCAACCAGATCACAGATTCATTATCAATATGCAGTTGATGTAGAAAAGGTGGCCCAAATCTATCCTGTTCTAAGCAAGAATTTGCGGGAAACAGGCAATAAGTCGGCAAGGGATACCAGCACGCAATTACAGGAAATTAGGCAAGAAGTCGAAGAGATCAAAGGGCTCATGGATAAAAATAAGAAATTTTCCAAACAATATGAACAAGTGGATGAACTATTATTAAATGGCACACCCATTCCAGAGGAACTGAAATTTGTTTCGGTAGATCAACAGACGGGGGAGCAGTTACAAAAAAGACTGGTAGCAGTCCAGAATCAACTGAAAAAGTTAGTGGAACAAAAGAAATTAAAAGATGATACGCTTTATGGACTTGCCAAAGGGCTTAGTGGTGCGATGATTTCTCCGAATTTTATCGGTTTTGATTTTTATAAAAAATTCCTTTCTGATTCACGTATGTGGGCATCACTGGGAAACACCATTCTTTTTACGGTGATCTCGGTCTTCTTGGAGCTGGTTTTGGGACTGGGGATTGCCCTTTTGATCAATCGAAAGTTCTTTGGACGGGGATTGGTAAGAGCGGCAGTGCTTGTTCCCTGGGCAATTCCAACCGTTATTTCTGCGTTAATGTGGAAGTTTATGTTTGATGGGCAAAATGGAATTATGGCTAAATTCTTTGAATTGATCGGGATCGTTCCCGATATGGGGCAATTGCTGACAACCAAGGCCGGGTCCATGTTTGCGATTATTTTTGCGGATGTGTGGAAAACCACTCCATTTATGGCACTCCTTCTCCTGGCTGGCTTGCAAACCATTCCCCAATCTTTATATGAAGCAGCAGAAGTGGATGGAGCTTCCAAGGTTCAACAATTCTTCCGCATCACCTTACCTTTGTTGAAACCAGCGATCCTTGTGGCCCTTTTGTTCCGAACATTGGATGCATTTCGAGTGTTCGACTTAGTCTATGTGCTGACTGGGGGAGGACCTGCCAACGCTACAGAGACCATCTCCATTTATGCATATAAAACGATGTTTGGTCAGTTGAGTTTTGGTGAAGGTTCCGCATTATCAGTGGTTGTCTTTATTTGTGTAGCCATCATTAGTATTATCTTTGTTCGATGGTTAGGTACAGATTTGGTCAGCGATGGTCGCAGAAAGTAGAGGGGAGGAACTTGCCATGAAGAAAAAAAATGGTCCGCTATTTTATTCGTTGCTCATCTGTTTCCTGTTTGTTGTATTGTTTCCGTTCCTTTGGCAATTCATTGCTTCGATCAAACCACCCATTGAGCTATTTGGAGAGAAAGCATTCAGCTTTATTCCTTCCCAGCCTACTTTTGAAAACTATAAACGTGTGTTTACAGAACGTCCGTTTCATGTCTATCTGTGGAACAGTTTTGTAGTGGCTACACTGACCACGCTGTATTGTATTGTTGTTGCCTCTTTTGCAGCTTTTGCCATCGCTCGTTTACATTTTAAAGGAAAGACGATCATCTTGGGGATTGTGCTGGCTGTATCCATGTTTCCGCAAATTGCCACACTTGCACCGATTTTCTTGTTTACTCAGTCCGTTGGTTTAACCAATAGCTATCTGGGGTTGATTATTCCTTACACGACTTTTGCCTTGCCACTTGCTGTTTGGAATCTGACGGCATTTTACCGCAAAATCCCCGTTGAACTGGAAGAAGCAGCCAAGGTGGATGGAGCTTCCATCATGCAGACTTTCCGCAGGGTGATTCTACCGCTGGCACTGCCTGGAACGTTTACGACAGCGATCCTGGTATTTATCGCTGCATGGAATGAGTTTTTGTTTTCGCTGGCGATCAATACGGATGAACAATATAAAACGGTACCAGTGGGAATTGCGCTATTCCAGGGACAGCATACCATTCCCTGGGGAGAGATTGCGGCTGCTTCTGTGATTGTGACCATTCCGATTGTCATCATGGTCTTGATTTTCCAACGGCGCATCATCTCCGGGATCACCGCTGGAGCGATCAAGGAGTAGAGAAAACATTTTCATATTGGACAAAACAGTAAATCTCTCACTCTCATCGATCTGTGAGTGAGAGATTTTTCTATTATCGAAAAAGATTTGCGAAAAGGATTTCTTTATCATCCATCCAAGAAAACGGAATCGGCTTAAGTAAAACTGGTACATGCACATTTTCCATGGAGTTCAAACCTGTATGACGTTGAACCGCTTATTTAACCCCACCCCCATCCTCTCAATATTTTCCCAATATTTTATCAACATCCTCTCAATATTCACTTAACGCTTTTTTATTTTTGTCAACATCCCTTATGACGAAGCTATATTTTCATTTTGTTGTAATGGCACTGACTAAGATTTACTATATTTACATAGGATATCATTATCTTTTTTAACAATTTTTATATGGAAAGGAGTTTTTTTCATGGGCGGGTCGATGCAACGTGTGGAAAATAACGCAAGCATACGTGTCCATATACAAAAATTCGGGAGATTTTTAAGTGGAATGGTAATGCCCAATATTGGGGCATTTATCGCGTGGGGACTGATTACCGCTTTGTTCATTCCGACTGGATGGATTCCCAATGAGAAATTGGCGGTTCTGGTCGGTCCGACCATCAAATACTTGTTGCCTCTTCTGATCGGGTATACCGGGGGCAAGATGGTTTACGATGTGCGAGGCGGGGTAATCGGCGCTCTTGCGACGATGGGAATCATCATCGGTACGGATATCCCGATGTTTTTGGGAGCGATGATCATGGGCCCTCTCGCTGGTTGGGTGATCAAGCAGGTGGACGGGCTATTCAAAGGAAAAATTCCGGCAGGTTTTGAAATGCTGGTCAATAACTTTTCGGCGGGAATTGTCGGGGCGATTTTAATCGTTTTGGGTTATGTTGCCATTGGGCCTGTTGTAGCCACTTCAACACAGTTGCTAGCATCCGGTGTGCAAGGAATTGTTCAAGCAGGTTTGCTGCCTTTAGCCAGCATTTTTATCGAACCAGCCAAAGTTTTGTTCCTCAATAACGCGATTAACCATGGTGTGCTAAGTCCTTTGGGATTGAAAGAAACGGCAGAAGCAGGCAAGTCCATCTTTTTCTTGCTTGAGCCGAACCCAGGGCCTGGATTGGGCATTCTGCTGGCCTACTGGCTATTCGGCAAAGGAACTGTGAAGCAATCGGCTCCAGGTGCCGCCATCATTCATTTCCTGGGTGGTATTCACGAGATTTATTTCCCTTATATCCTGATGAATCCATGGTTGGTCCTCGCAGCAATCGCAGGCGGAGTGAGCGGCGTATTCACCTTCCAAATGCTGCATGCCGGTCTTGTGGCCGTGCCATCACCTGGAAGCATTTTTGCTCTGATCGCAATGGCACCCAAAGGTGGCCTTTTCCCAATATTGGCTGGTGTTGCCATCAGTGCGGCCATATCCTTCCTGATCTCAGCGGTTTTCCTCAAAACCAGGCCGGTAAGTGATGAAGAAGACTTGGGAAAAGCGACAGAAAAGATGCAAGAAATGAAGGGGACAAATAGCGCAGTGGTGGATCAGGCTATTTCTCCGCAAATAGAAAAGGCTACCGTGAAAAAGGTTGTGTTCGCCTGTGATGCCGGAATGGGTTCCAGTGCCATGGGGGCTTCAATTTTGCGGAAAAAGTTCAAGGACGCAAATATTGCGGTTGAAGTAACCAATGCCGCAATTAATGATATTCCGGAAGATGCGGATATTGTAGTCACGCAAAAATCGTTGACTGACCGTGCAAAAGCAAAAGCTCCACAGGCTGAGCACATTTCCGTAGACAATTTCTTGAACAGCCCGAAGTATGATGAATTGACCCAACGACTTAGCGAGCAAAATAAACAGTAGATAAACCCTCGTTTTGGGCCTGTGTTGATCTCTTGATTAAAACCGGAGGTATAGGATGATGAACATTTCCTCCAGGCAGCGCCATATCCTTGAAATTTTGCTGAGAGAACCTGAAGGAATCACGGTCGGAAAAATTGCCGAAGAAGTGCAAGTCAGTTCCCGTACGGTTCATCGGGAATTGAAAGAGCTCGAAAAACTGATCAAAAGATATGATTTGATCATGGAGAAAAAAGCAGGAATGGGGCTTTTGATTCAAGGCAAAAAAGAAAAAAGGGAAGAACTGAAGCAAGCCTTGTTTGAGAGCACTCCCATTGAATACACCCCGGCTGAACGGAAAACCTTCATTCTATGCACCCTGTTGGAATCTGCCGAACCGGTGAAGATCATCTCGCTGGCCCATGATTTAAAAGTGACGCCTGCTACCATCAGCAACGATCTCGATCAATTGGATGAATGGGTTAAACAGTTTCACCTTGAATTGATCAGGCGCCGCGGATATGGGATCGAAATTTCCGGAAGCGAAGCATCCAAACGAAAAGCAATCAGTGCGTTGATCTTTGAGAATATGGAAGAGTCGCAACTTCTCGGGCTGTTGAAAGAAAACATCCAAAACAAGTCTCTTCAAACAATGAATACTGCATCAGAACGGTTGCTCAATCTGATCCCAAAGGAAAAATTGGTGGCGATCGAAAACGCATTGCGCCATTTGAGCGACCTCCTTCCCTATCCTTTGGCCGACAGTGCTTATATCGGGCTGGTCATCCATCTTTCGCTGGCTATGGAACGGATGGCAAAAGGAGAAAAGATTGCGATCGAACCCAACTATTTGAAAGAACTTGAGCATACGCCAGAGTTTCAGGCAGCCAAACAAATTGTTGCTCAAATGGAATCTTATTTCGGAATTTCCTTTCCCAAGGATGAGATCGGATATGTCACCATGCATCTGAGAGGGGCCAAACTCAGGCTTTCACAGACTGGGGTACTGGAAGATCCCAATGCCGAATTGACCGCGATCGCCACCAATCTCATTCACATTTGTGAAGATAAGTTGGGAGTCAATCTGAGCGAGGATCGTTCTTTGCTCCAAGACCTCATCGCCCACCTGGAGCCGGCGATTCATCGGATGAAGCAAAACATGAAAATCCGAAATCCGCTGTTAGACAAAATCAAAGAGGACTATCCGGATTTGTTCCAAGTCGTTAAGCAAGCGGCCACAATGGCATTCCCCCGTTTGAAGGTGCCTGATGAAGAGATTGGATATTTGGTCATGCATATCGGTTCCTCATTGGAACGGACGCTCCGGGCCAAAAAGCGTTTTCGCGTATTGATCGTGTGTTCAAGCGGGATCGGTTCTTCGAAGTTGTTGGCGAGCCGTCTGCAAAGCGCAATCCCGGATATCCAGGTGCAACGGAACGCATCTGTGTTTGAGTTGGATGACATTGATGACCATGAATACGACTTTATCATTTCCACGATTCCCATCCCCTCCAAAAATCCTGGGGATTATCTCATAGTCAGTCCCATGCTGACGAAAAGGGATATCGAGAAGATCCATTCTTTTTTAAAGGGATATACCCCTTCATCCGATGTGAAAAAGAGTCAAGCGCCACCAGCCGATAGTCTGGATCAGCTGGAATCCATCCACTCTGCCCTTGGACATGCCATTCAATTGATGAAGGACTTTCATTTATTGAAAATAGAGAATCAGGGGATGAGCTTGGAAGAGATCCTTTTTCAAGCATGTGAAACACTGGAATGCCTAGGAGTCATTTCACAAAGTGAACCGGTTGTTCAACAATTGCTCGAACGGGAGAAGCTGGGCGGTCTGGGGATTCCGGACACAAAGCTGGGGCTGTTCCATTGCCGGAGCGACCATGTAACCAGACTCTCTTTAACCCTATATTCCTTGAGTGAACCGTTTCCGCTCAAATCCATGGATGAAGGAACCATCGAAATCGATAAGATTCTTCTCATGCTAAGTCCGGCTTCAGCTCCGAAGGAAGCGATAAAAATATTAAGCGAAATCAGCGCATTGCTTATCGAGCCAAAAACCAGAAGAATTCTTGAAACTGATGACGCAGCCATCATTCAGCAATATTTTACTCAAAGCTTATACCGATTTTGTTTCGAAAAAATGGACGACAAGGAGTGGTCAGGATGAGCATCTTATCCAAAGAGAAAATCCTCATGAATCAAAAAGTAAACACAAAGAACGAAGCAATTGAATTGGCAGGAAAACTGTTGGTCGCAGGAAATCATGTCACAGAAGAATACATTGATAAAATGTTCGAGCGTGAGGAAGATCTGACAACCTATATCGGTAATGGAGTCGCCATTCCTCATGGTACTCAGGAAGCTAAAAAATGGATACGCTCCACTGGGATTTCCATTGTGCAAATTCCTGATGGAGTTGATTTCGGAAATGGCAATACCGCTTATCTGGTAATCGGCATTGCTGCAGTCGGTGATGAGCATTTGGAGATCCTGTCGAATCTCGCCGTGATCTGTTCCGAAGAAGAAAACGTGAAGAAACTCGTTCAAACCGACTCGGCCGAAGAGTTGATCGCCCTTTTGGAAGGGGGCATGTGATGTGAAGGCCTTGCACTTTGGTGCTGGAAATATCGGCAGGGGATTTATCGGTGCATTGCTGAGCGGTGCCGGATATGAAGTTTGTTTTGTGGATGTGGTTCAGGAGATCGTTGATGAAATCAATCGCAGACGAGAATATGTGGTGGAAATCGCCGATTCTGGCCATGAAAAAATCAAAGTGAGCGGCGTCAGAGCCATCAACGGCCAAGACACAGATGCTGTGGCAACCGAAATGCTTGAGGCGAACTTGGTTACAACCGCAGTCGGTCCACATGTTTTGAAACTCATTGCTCCCACCATCGCAAAAGGACTGACCGAACGGGTTAAAACCAATTCACAGCCACTCAATATCATTGCTTGTGAAAATGTAGTGGGCGGAAGTTCCATTTTAAAAGAACACGTTTATCAACATTTGGATGAATCCGTACGAAAAAAAGTAGATGAACTTGTCGGTTTCCCGGTTGCGGCCGTGGATCGCATCGTTCCGTTGCAAAAGCATGAAGACAGACTGCTTGTTACTGTTGAGCCTTTCTACGAATGGGTGGTGGATCAGTCCAAGATCGTGGGTGAAGTCCCCGAGATTGCTGGAATCACCTTTGTCCAGAACCTTGAGCCCTATATCGAGCGCAAGCTGTATACGGTAAATACCGGCCATGCCACCGCCGCTTACCTTGGCTATCATTTTGGATATGAGACTATTGATCAGGCATTGCAAGATCAATATATCCGTGATGTGACCAAGCAGGCGATTTCGGAAACCAGCCGCTTGCTCGTGGCCAAATATGCTTTCGATCCTGAACAGCAGGCGCAATACGTTCACAAGATTATGAATCGCTTTAGCAATCCCCATCTTTCTGACGAGGTTACAAGAATCGGTCGCTCACCGATCCGAAAGCTCGGCCCCAGCGACCGTTTGGTTGGCCCTGCCGTTCAATCATTAAACTATGGGATCATGCCCGAACATCTGTGCATCGGAATCGCTGCGGCGCTTCTGTTTGATTACGATAAAGATCCGGAAGCGGTAAGCATCCAGAAAACCATAAAGGAAAAAGGGCTGGCTGAAACCATTCATCATTATACGAAAATTGGGCAGGACTCCCCATTGTTTTCTATCATCATGGAAAAGTTCGATCAGTTAAATCACATGCGTTAATTTGGCATTTTATAGAATCCCTATCGACGAATGTACATCCGATTGAAATAGTTTGTAAAAAACTAACAAACGAGGCTGTTGACAAACCCGGTTTTCCTTTTCCAGTTGAACGACTTCTTGCTCGTTTTTATTGAGCGGGAGTGAAACGGAAAAGGAAAACCGGCATATAACGGAAACTTTGTCATCAAGCTGAGCCCCAACCAACTACTGGTTGGGGCGTTTCAATATGGGAAAAAGCCGATTCCATCCATACAGGAAAACGGAAATCGGCTTTAGTTAAATTCAATCTCTAATCTGAATGCCTAATGTACCATATTTTTAAACGATCCCAAAATGAAGTTTTTTTCCTCACATCAGAAACATACCCTGTTCTGGTACAGTGAATGCAAGGAGGATCAATGAATATCACGCTTTTTAAACCTTCCGCCTTTCACATCATGAATGTTACCGATTGCCAGGAAGGCTTGAGGATCTACATCCTCTACAATCGATTTCAGTTTGGCTTCCTCCAAGCGAGAGACTACGCAAAAAATGACCTTCTTGGATTCACCTGTATATCCACCTTCTCCTCTTAAATAAGTGACTCCACGTCCCAGACGGTTCAAGATACAATCTCCCAATTTTTCAGGTTCATCACTAATGATCCAAACCGACTTGGTTTCATTAAAGCCTTCAATGGTGGTATCAATCATCTTAAAGGCGATGAAATAAGCAATCAGTGAATACATTGCTCGATCCCAGCCGAACACGAACCCTGCACTTCCCAAGATAAACAGGTTAAGGAACAATACGATCTGGCCTACTGAGAAAGGTAACTTTTTGTTAAAAAGGATGGCCAGGATTTCAGTTCCATCCAGTGATCCTCCATATCGGATGACCAATCCGACTCCTATCCCTAAAATAATTCCACCAAAGACGGCTGCCAGAAGTGGATCGTTGGTAAGCCCTGGAACTGGATGGAGTAAGTTTGTACCAAAAGACATGATGATGACACCTAACAATGTAGATAGCGCAAAGGTTTTTCCGATTTGTTTGTAACCTAAAAAAAAGAATGGAAGGTTGAGTACAAATAATAAAGCCCCTAGATTTAGTTCTGTCAGATGGGAAAGGATAATGGAAATCCCTACAATTCCTCCATCAATAACCTGATTGGGAACCAGGAAAATTTCCAATCCTACAGATACCAGTATGGCTCCCAACAAAATAAAGACACTACGCTTAAAGAGTTCTCCTTTTGTTAATTTCTTGTGATCGACTTTTTCCAACTGTGGTGCTACTGCCTCCAATAAATGTACCTCCTTTACAAAAATTTTTCTTATTTCTTTCAATAATGTTACAGGCCTTAAAAGTTACTTGATATCATTGAGCATTCTAAGCCAATAAACTAAAACTTTCTGTAATTCATTATATCAGATTTTCTTGTTTCATAATGATAGAATTTCTTATAAGAGACGTTTTTCAGATAAAAATCCCTTTATTTAGTGATAAATAAAACGTTTCGTACTGTATCAAAATATTTGATACCGGCACCTGTGTTTAAAACGACAACAACGTCATTCTCCTTGATCCATCCATTTTCTCGTAACAGACGTGCTGCAGCAAATGAAGCGGCTCCTTCCGGACATACGAATGCTCCTTCTAGTTGTGCGATTTTTTGCAGTTCAGAGAGTAAAGTTTCGTCATCAATGGCGATTGCACAGCCATCCGTCTGATAGATCGCTTCTAGGACGAGAAAGTCCCCTAGAGCTTTTGGGACATTGATACCAAAGGCAACCGTTGAAGCATCGGACCAGAAGCAGGATTCAGATTTTCCTTTTTTCCATGCTTCGACAATGGGGGCACATCCTGTAGCCTGAACGGCTACCAGTCTGGGAAGTTTGTCATCAATCCAACCCAGGGATTGCAATTCTTTCAGTGCTTTATAGATTCCGATCAGTCCGACCCCACCACCTGTAGGATATAGAATCACGTCGGGTACTTTCCATCCCATCTGCTCCGCAATTTCAATCCCCATCATCTTTTTGCCTTCAATTCGATAAGGTTCTTTCAGAGTAGATGCATCATAAAGGTCATGTTTCTTTATTTCCTCACCCACGATTTTTCCAGCGTCACTGATGAGGCCATCAATAAGAGATAAATGGGCTCCGGAGACCGCACATTCTGTTTGAGTGATTGTAGGTGCATCCTTGGGCATGACAATGGTTGCTTTGATACCAGCACGGGCAGCATAAAGTGACCAGGCAGCCCCTGCATTCCCATTGGTGGGCATCGCTATTTCTTGTATACCCAGTTCTTTGGCTTTGGAGATCCCCACTGCTGCTCCACGTGCTTTAAAAGATCCAGTTGGATTCAGGCCTTCATCTTTCATCAATAAACAGGAAATTGACATGTCCTGGCCCAATTTGGGCATTGGCAACAGCGGTGTCATTCCTTCACCAAGGGTGACAATATTCTCTTTCTTTTTTACTGGAAGCAGTTCATGATATCGCCACAGTGAATTTTCTCTTTCTGACAAATCTTTCGGCTGAAGAACGTTTCTCAGGTCGTCCAAATGATAGTCAACCAATAAAGGAGAACCGCATGTACACAAGTGATGGGGTTGATCTGAATGATATGTTTGATGACATTTGGGACAGGAGAGATGAGACACATAGCTGAAATCCATATGTATATGGCTCCTTTCATTTTTGATCTGCGAATGTTTTAATCGTCTTAATTTAGAAATTTATCTTTCTTTCATGTTAGCATATATATGATGAAATAAAGATAAGAAACCCATTTAAACAGAAAAATGAATTTTTCGAATCAAGCTAACCAATTAAAACTGAAAATCAAATAAATAGAATCAAGTAAAGGAGGAACCTGAACCAGATGGATTGGTTATTGGGCGGGTGGAAAAAAAGTATAGGTTAAGTAACTCGGTATATTGGGGATTTTGGAAATCGGTAGCTATATGGCTGCCGTTTTTGTCGTTTTAGCTCATGTCTAGTTCAGTTGCAACGAGTATTAAACTTTTATCAAAAACGATTGGCTTGATAACAAAAACAAGTATAAAAGCAAGAAATTAAGTCCATATTGGAAGGTGAGATTACGGAAAGCGAGGAAGTTATTTTGACAGATAGCTTTTTGCATTTAAAGGACATATTTAACCGCACAAAAGAAGCGATTGTTGATTTTATGGGAATTTTGGAGCCGGCCATTAAAAATGCGAAGGACGAACACGAAAGGCTATACTTTCATCACATTTACGAAGAAGAAGAACATCGCTCTGACCGCTTGCAAGAATTATTGCCAAAACTTGATACCTTCATTGAATACCCGACAAATCAACATATGGGTAATCCCGAATTTATTCATGTATTGCAAGATATTAGTTTGGAAAAATTCGGACTACATAACTTTTTGGAGCATTTAGATTTAGCTTTATTTCAGTTCAAAGATACGGAACATATTAATAGACTCCAACAGTTAAGAGATATGACGTTTGAAGATTACCAGGAAACAAAAAGAATCTTACAAGAATTAAATGAACAGTTTGATGGTGCTGCTTCTAAGGGAGGTTCCGTGCCAATGGACGAAAAGGAAGATGTGAAGGAAGCGTTAAAAATTGAAATGTACACAGATGGCGCTGCTTCCGCCAACCACCAAAGTTCAATACATGCACAAACACATTTCATAAAGAAAGGCTTAACGGTAGGAAGCCTAAAAAAGTAATTGGAGGTAAGAAGATGGATAAAATAACACGTTTTCCGGAAGCACCCTTTGATGCCGATCAATGGGAATCTTTAGAGGCGACTGTTATTGAAAGCGCCAGAAGACAATTAGTCGGAAGAAGATTTATTGATATTTATGGACCGCTTGGTGAAGGAGTTCAAACGGTTGTTAATGATATCTTTGAAAGACCGGAAATGGGTAATCTGAGTCTGCATGGTGAAGTATCAGGTCTTTCCCTTTCTACAAGCCGTGTCAATCTTACCATTCCCATGTTGTATAAGGATTTTATTTTGTACTGGCGTGACATTCAACAAAGCAAATCTTTAGATATTCCGATTGATTTTTCGCCAGCTGCAAATGCTGCTCAACAATGTGCACTGCTAGAAGACAACTTGATTTTTAACGGATCCAATCAATTTAATCTGCCAGGGCTGATGAACGTCAAAGGACGATTAACCCACATTCGCAGCGATTGGATGAAGTCAGGCAATGCTTTCTCGGATGTGGTGGAAGCAAGGAATAAATTATTAAGCATGGGACATACCGGACCCTTTGCTTTAGTGGTCTCCCCGTCTCTTTATGCTTTATTGCACCGTGTTCACGAAGGAACCCATGTCCTCGAAATTGAACATGTTCGCGAATTAGTAACGGATGGCGTTTATCAATCTCCTGTGATTTCTGGTGAAGCTGGTGTTGTCGTAGCTACAGGCAGACAAAACCTTGATCTTGCGATTGCCGAAGACTTTGATACCATTTTTCTTGATACAGAAAATATGAACTATCTATTTCGTGTCTACGAATCCCTTGTTCTTCGTATTAAACGGCCAAGCGCCATTTGTACATTAGAAGATCCGGATGGTAAAAGCAAATAGAAGTAAGATCATCTGGTCTTACTTCTATTTGAATTAAAAATACATATTTCAGACGAAGGCAGAACATCATTACCTCATTTATGCTCGGGTAAAAGTGACTTTTCTCATTAAGCAATTTGAACCACATTTTGTTTTTTGCGAAGGAAATCAATGTTCAGTTGACTACCCACGGATTCTAAACCAATATCATTTATGATTGCCTTGACTTCTTGTACGAATGGTTCTGTATAGCAGCCCTCATTCACTTCACAAAGACGATTTAAATATTTTAGTTTCTCATTCACCTTCAGGTTTTTGTAGTAGCTGTTTTTAAGGTCCTTAATCCGTTTATGCGCAGGAGAAACTATAGCGCGAATTTCATTTACGTTTACGATCATTTTGAGTCCGGTGTCAGAAATGAAACTGATCGTATAAAAAGTGGAACCTGTAAAATCAATATTGGTTACAACCGGATGTTTAAACACTTCTCCCGAACGCAATTGAATGCTTTCCGCTTCAATGGCGCCGCCAACTCTTCGTTCATTCGACAGAATCGTATATATATCTGCAAAACCGTTGATCTCATAGTTCATGAAGGTACCTCCTCAGAGGAAACACACCGCTGAAATTAATTCTCATTATCATGTTAAATGAAAATAATTATTATCGTCAAGATGTTTTCGGATTGTACATTCCGGTAAATGATTCCTTTGGTAATCTGTTTATATTTTTAATAAAAATAGAACGAAAAGGGGAAGTGTTTTTTGAGAAAGAAACAATTAACCGTAGGATCTTTACTCCCTGGAACAAAGGGGGAGCCAGCTGCGAAAAGTGAACAAACCATTAACCTCTCTACTAGCAGAACAACAACCAAGCATAAGATGACATCTCAGCCTTTTATTAAAGTAAAGCAACATGACCGCATATTCACTTTAACTCCGCATTCAGGGAAAACGATGTTGGAGGCCGCTCTCAGCCAAAATCAACTGATTGATTATAAGTGCAGAAAAGGAAATTGCGGGAAATGCAAGGTAAGGGTAATGGAAGGATCAGAATTAATATCTTCGCCGACTTCAAAAGAATTAGGCAAATTAAAAAAAGAACTGGCAGAAGGTTATCGCCTTGCTTGCCAAACGATTATTAACTAACCAATATCAGCTTAAAGAAAATTCCCAAGCAGATCACCAGTGGACGCTAACGATCCAGGAATCCCATGGCTTCAGCCGTGTGGAGTGTCAAGCTAACGGGTAGGACAATGAGATAGTTTGAGCATATTCAAAAGGGAAATAAAAACACGGCGGCGGGTATTATCCGCTGCCGTGTGCTTGAATCAGGGAAAATTTTTAAGTTTATTCCACCACCGCTTTTACGAAATACGCATGCTCGTATGCGTAGTAATCATCCGAACGATTCTGAAAGTACCTGTCCTGGATATCCGATGGGCTGAGATGTTCCACCAGGCGTAAGCCTACCGATTCGAGCTCCGAGGCGAGGGTGGAGGGATCAAGTCCCGTCACCATAGGCTCGCCCACTTGACGCAACATTGCTTGCATAATGTTCACACGTGCTGCGGCTTTTTCGGGAATGAACGCATCATGTTCCCAGTAATCAAAGACGATCATACTGCCTGAGGGGCTGATGCCTGTGATCGTTCGGAGTATGTGGAAAACCACATCGTGCGGTAAGTAATGAATTACGCCGAGCCAGCTGAAAAAGGTGGGGGCTTTGGGATCGTATGATGTGTTCACCAATTCCGTATCCAGTTTTTGTTTTGTAAAGTCGACCGGAATAAAATGTAGATTGGATGGAATGTCCCACCCTAGCTCAGCGAGGCGCTTTCGCTTGAAATCTTGCGTAGCGGGGTGATCGATCTCGAAGATTTGAAAATTGTGACGCAATTCAGCATTCCGAAACGCAAAGGTATCCATTCCGGCACCGAGAATGACATATTGTGTCACACCTTGCTGAATAGCTGCTTTCAGGTGATCTTCCGTATATCTCGAACGACTGAGGAAGAGGGAAGTCGGAAAGAAAGATTGTACCATGGAAGCGATTGCAGCCACCCGGTCGGGACTCTGAGCAGCACGCTTTGGGTCAACCATTGACAGTGCGGTCACCATTACGTTATCAAACGTTACGAGTTCTTCCTCAGTCAGTAAATGAGGTGCCATAAAATCGTCAAAGATTTTAGGCGTTGCATAAACAGCATGGTGGGCTCGAAGGTATGCGCTCATAAGTGCGGTTCTTTTAATTTTGGTGTCGGACATCGTATTCCTCCCTAAAGGAAAGTTTTATGTTCTTGCAAAATAACGCATTAATATTTGCGAGCAAGGCAACATTGTTTTATTCAGCTAACTGAGATCATTAAAGGGACCTGAACCAGATGATTGATTGGCGATACTTATAGATAAAAGTCGTAGTAAACTCATAAAAAAATCCGCCTTCCTGGTTTGATATTGGAGCGACTTTCATCTAATTACATTTTGGAAGATTTTTCTGTTTATTTCAGAGGATTTAATGAACATGGTCTTTATAGAAACCCTTTATTGATTCTTTTCTACCTGATCAATTAGTTGTTGCAATCAAAAACAACGGGTGTTCCATTTCCACGAGAAAAGACGAAAATATTGCCATAATCAACTGAAACATATTGAATCAATCCTATTTATTCCTTCCCCGGGCTAACCATTTTGATCATTTCTATCCAAAGAATCCCCCATAGAAAGAGGGAATTTCAAGCAGTAGAACGTTCAATCAGACGAAAATTCAACTCTTGCTTTACCGGTTTGGTCATACAAACCAGCCCTTTCATAATTCATTGTAAAGTATTTTTTTAAAAATAAAACTTGACCTGAAAAGCATTTCATAAAATACACTGGTTTTAGAAAAGGCAATTAGTAGATCAGCGTCATTATAAAGAAAGCGTGATGATCTCCAAGTTGCCTCATGAAGGGGCGAAGCTGTATGGAAAAGAAAATCGTATTTTTTGATATTGATGGAACTTTCCTGGATGACGAGAAAAAGATTTTGGATTCGACGAAGCAAGCAATTCAAAGGTTACATGAGAAAGGAATTTATACGGCTATTGCTACAGGGCGACCTCCACAGATGTTTGACTGGATTCTTCAGGAATATCAGATCCGTAGTTATATAGCGATGAATGGTCAATATGTTGTCTTTGATGGACAGGAGATTTATGCGAATCCGATGGATCAGGATGCGCTCCAGGATCTGACCATGCTAGCCATGAGCAGAGGGGATGCTATCGGCTACTGCAATCATAAGCATGTGCGGGTAACAGAAGAGGGACATCCATTTGTTCAGGCAAGTTTTCAGTCGCTAAAGTATCCATATCCATCCGCAGATTGTCAGTTTTACCAACACTCAAAAGTGTTTCAGGGATATCTTTTCTGCGATGAGAAAGATGTACAGATGTATATGGATCGCTACCCGGATCTCTATTTCTTCCGTTGGCATGAATATGCAGCAGATATACTTCCAAAAGGATGTTCAAAGGCTGTTGGCATTCGTAAGCTTATTGAAATAGCAGATATAAAGCTGGAGAATACCTATGCTTTTGGTGATGGATTAAATGATCTGGAAATGATCGAGATGGTTGGAAAAGGAATTGCAATGGGAAATGCCGTGCCTGAAGTGAAAAGGGTAGCAGATGTAATCACTTCATCCAATTGCGAAGATGGTATCTTTCGTGGGCTAATGGAAGTAGGATTATTAGAAGAGTAGAGAAACAAAGAAAGAAAAAGCCGATCTTTCCATACCATGTAGAGAGAAATCGGCTTTTTTTATCTATATCTTTTCTTGGCGTATTTTTTTATAAAATGCCAGTTGAAATAAGAACAATGCAAATTCTTAAATGATTAGCCCCAAATGAAATTGATGATAAAGGCGGCACTGATGAAATATACGACCGGCTTCACTTCTTTGTAACGTCCGGTTAGCACTTTTAAGAGGGTATAGGAGATAAAGCCAAATGCTAACCCTTCAGCAATGCTAAATGTTAACGGCATCATGATGATGGTAAGAAAGACCGGTACAGCATCCGTCAGATCATCAAACTGGATGTGCTTTATTTCGTTAAGCATGAGAGCCCCGACCAATATCAAAATAGGTGCTGTGGCAACAGACGGAATAAGACTGACTAACGGGGTCAAGAAAAGGGACAGGAGAAATAAACCGGCCACCACGAGAGAGGTGAGACCTGTACGCCCTCCTTCAGCAATTCCGGTAGCGTTTTCAATATAAGCGTTCATGGCTGTGGAACCCATCGTTGCGCTGCACATTGTTGCTAAAGCATCGGCAGTTAATGCCCGGTCTATATTTTCGATTTGCCCTTTTTCATCCATTAACCCTGCTTTTTTAGTAAGTCCGATCAATGTGGCTAAATTATCGAATAATTCTACAATCGTGAAAGAGAAAATAATGGAAAGGATACCATATTTTAAAGCCGCTTTAATGTCCATTGCCAAGAATGTTTCGGATAAGCTGGGCGGTGATAAAGAGATGATATCACTGATTCCTTTTGGCGATTTGGCGATCCCGAACAGCATGGCAAGAATGGTGATGAAAAGTATGGAGATGACCAAGGCACCTTTGATCCTTCGGGACATCAAAATGGAAGCGGTTACAACTCCTATCAATGCAAGCACAGGGCCAATGGAAGTGATGTTGCCCAAGGCCACAAAAGTAGTTTTGTTACTAACAATGATACCGGCATTTTTAAGACCGATGAATGCAATGAATAAGCCGATTCCTACAACGATGGCGGAGCGAAGCACCACAGGAACCCCTTCGACCAGTTTTTGACGAATGCCTGAAACGGTCAGAATCAGAAAAACCACACCTGATATAAAAACAGCTCCCAATGCAGTTTGCCAGCTCAGTCCTTTACCAAGAACAACCGTGTAAGTAAAAAACGCATTCAGACCCATTCCAGGAGCGATCGCAACAGGCATATTTGCCCATAAGGAAAATAGCAATGTAGCAATCACGCTGGCAACAATGGTGGCAGCAATCGCCGCTTCCTTGGGTATTCCCGCATCTGAAAGGATCACTGGATTCACAAAAATGATGTAGCTCATCGTCATAAATGTCGTAAGTCCGGCAATGATTTCTGTTCTCAGATTTGTTTTGCGTTCAGTCAGTTTGAAAATTTTCTCAAATACTGAAACTTGTGCGTTCATTTGTTTTGAAGCATTTTTTGTATAAGGATCTGTTTGATGATCCATGTCCTCCAAGTCTCCCTTCGTTTTTTATTTTTTATGGAAACAAGATTTGCTAGCTCCTGTAACTGTTTTCAGTATTTTCGGTTGCCCGAACAGAAATGGACTGAAGGGGTTAACCACTCAAGAATCCCTGTGCGAAGCCTCCTGGAAGGGCGGATTTAGCCATTATCAACCATCACCTCCCAACAAAATGGCGGCTATATAAAAATCCCAGCCACGAGAAAAAGCCACTGGTAGTGGTGTTTTCTCGTAGCTAGGAAATTTACGGTTTCCAGTAGAGACCCCCAACCCATATTGTTGAGGTTATACGAGGTTTAACCATATTTAATTTATTAAAAGTGATGTTTTCTATATTGATTCTAGGAAACAATTTCAGGAAAGTCAATAATAATATTAAAATTATGATATTAATTCAGATTGCAATTTTGGCAAATGGTTTGGGCCATCCTGCATAATTGTGCACGAAATGTCGGATCAATCTATATCAATCCTGCTATTCTAATGGTGTAGGGGAGGTCATTTAAATGGATTTGCTTAAAAAAATGAACGGAGCCTTAAACTATATCGAAGAAAATCTTACAAATGATATTGACTTTAAAGAAGTAGCGAGACTGGCTTTCTGCTCGGAATATCATTTTAAGAGAATGTTTTCTTTCCTTGCGGGTATTACGCTGTCTGAGTACATCCGACGGCGACGCCTTACCCTTGCAGCTTTTGAGCTAATTAACAGTGACAAAAAAATAATTGATATTGCCATTAAATATGGGTACAGCTCCCCGGACTCTTTTACGAGAGCTTTTCAAAATCTGCACGGTGTCACACCTTCCGAAGCCAGAAATAATGGTCAATTATTAAAAGCTTATCCACGTATGTTCTTCCAGTTATCCATTAAAGGAGGCAGTGAAATGAACTATCGAATTGAAGAAAAAGACGCTTTTTTACGAGAGCTTTTCAAAATCTGCACGGTGTCACACCTTCCGAAGCCAGAAATAATGGTCAATTATTAAAAGCTTATCCACGTATGTTCTTCCAGTTATCCATTAAAGGAGGCAGTGAAATGAACTATCGAATTGAAGAAAAAGACGCTTTTCGCATCGTGGGTATCAAAAAAAGAGTCCCGATCATTTTTCACGGAGTGAATCCGGAGATTGCCGCTATGTGGGAAAGTTTAAATGATGATATGATTGATCAACTGAAGAAACTTTCCAATGTCAAACCTTTGGGATTGCTTCAAGCATCCACGAATTTTTCTGAAGGCCGGATGGAGGAAAAAGGGGAGCTTGATCATTATATAGGCGTGGCAACCACGAAGGAGTGTCCGGAAAACCTGACACAACTTGAAGTTCCCGCCTCTACATGGGCTGTTTTTGAAGCAGTGGGGCCATTTCCTGATACGCTGCAGGATGTCTGGGGCCGTATCTATTCTGAGTGGTTTCCATCCTCATGCTATGAACTGGCAGAAGGACCGGAAATCTTGTGGAACGAGGATAAAGATGTCACTTCCCCCACTTTTAAAAGCGAAATATGGATCCCCGTTGTGAAAAAATCATGATTCATGTGACCTGCAATTAGTTATGCACGGCAATCGTTTCTGTTTATGCCGGAGGGCTGATTTTCCGATGACAGGAAAATCAGCCTTTGTTTAACATTGAATAAAAAGGGCACACTCCAAAAAAAAGTATTGACATTGACGCATACGTAAAGGTGTACAGTTAAGGTGTTAGGAGGGGATCACATGGAATACACCGTGCAGAAGCTGGCACGGTTGGCTGGAGTCAGTGCCAGAACGCTTCGGTATTATGACGAAATCGGGATTCTGAAGCCAGCAAGAATCAACTCGTCGGGATACCGGATCTATGGTCAGAATGAAGTAAACCGTTTACAGCAAATTCTGTTTTACAAAGAATTAGGGGTTAGTTTAGACGTAATTAAAGATATCGTCACTTCCCCCAATTATGATGGACTCAAAGCCCTCCGTGACCATCGTGAACAACTCCTCTCAAAGAGAAAGCGGTTGGATGTGCTGATCGCCAATGTGGAAAAAACAATTGCTTCAATGGAAGGGAGAATCACTATGACCGATCAAGAGAAGTTTGAAGGTTTCAAGCAGAAGTTGATTGATGACAACGAAGCTATGTACGGGAAAGAAATCCGTGCTAAATACGGCGACGATGTCGTAAATCGATCCAATGAAAAACTCAAAAACATGACGAAAGAAGAGTACGAAGAGGTTACCCGCCTGGCGGACGAAGTTCTGGACACACTTGCCAGAGCGTTTGCAAATGGAGACCCAGCAAGCGACATTGCACAAAAAACAGCCGAGTTGCATAAACAGTGGCTGATGTATTTTTGGAGCGAATACAGCAAAGAAGCGCATGCTGGTCTTGCCCAAATGTATGTGGATGATGAGCGGTTTAAGGCGTACTATGAAAAGCAACCTGGTATGACAGAATTCCTGAGAGACGCGATTCACATCTATACAGGTGCTTAAAAATAGATAGAGTAATATCCTTTCGTATCGTTAATATGAATGAGTAAATGAAAATGCCATCTACCCAAAGTAGATGGCTTGTTTGATCTTATGAAATTGGCTTCTCGAAAGGATGCTGATATTGACCGCCTAATAGGGCCAGGTCTGTCAAAGAGGGAGATTTTATCAACGAAATATTCTTGACATTATTAATTGCGTTATTTAATATTATGTTTAGATAATGATCTATACTGTTTTGAAAAAAATTTACTGATCAATCCATGGAAGTTCCTTGCTTAAGCTGAAATAAAAAAATGATATAGCCAAATGGATGCAAGAGTGCAACAGGATCATATTTTCACAGAGTGAGAAACACTTAAAACGATCATTCGAGGAAAAACACGTAAAGCGAAACGATCACAGGCATGGAATAAGACAGATGAGGCGAGAAGCTCGCCATTTGAATGCTGGTGCAGTTCACAATTGAATACATTGAAGTTTTCTCGTATAACCTCAACGATATGGGTTGAGGGTCTCTACTGGAAACCGTAAATTTCCTAGCTACGAGAAAAATCTGCTTTTTGTGGATTTTTCTCGTGGCTAGGATTTTTTTTAGCCGCGATTTTTGCATGCTTTGAAATCTGAAGGGAGGTTGCCATTTTGAATTTGAAAGAGATATCTTTTACTGTAAACGGTCAATCTGTATGCGTTTTTACTTATCCGGCCAAACCGCTGTTGGACGTGCTTCGGGAAGAGCTGAATCTTACAGGAAGCAAAGAGTGCTGTGGTAAAGGGGAGTGTGGCAGTTGTTCCGTCATTTTGGACGGAGAAGTGGTATGTTCGTGTCTGGTTTTAGTAGGGCAAGTGGAAGGCAAGGATATTAAAACCATTGAAGGGATTGGGGACCCGGATCATTTGGATCCTTTGCAGGAGGCTTTTTTGGATTGCGGGGCAACCCAATGCGGTTATTGCACGCCGGGAATCATTGTTGCTGCCAGAGCTTACTTGGATCGCATCCAACATATCCCGACTCACGAGGAGATTAAGGATGCGCTTGCCGGCAACCTGTGTCGTTGCACGGGATATACCAAAATTATTCAGGCCGTGAAAAAAGCTGCTGAACAACAATTTATTTTGAGATAGGAGGAGGGGTTCTTTGAATATCTTTCGGCTTCTGATCAATGAGATCAAGCGTGGTCGAAATGTCTTTCTGGCTACAGTAGTTGGAGGAAGCATTAAACAAGCCATCGGGAAGCAAATTCTTTATGATGATGTAGGAGAAATCCTGGCAAAGGAAGAACCGATCCATCTCCAGCTCGATCTGCCCCATCAAATCAGGGCAGGAAAAGCCGGAGTCCATTCCGTGAACGTTCAAGGCAATCAGATCAAAGTGATGGTGGAACCATTATCTCCCCAGCCGACTCTGCTTGTTTTCGGGAGTGGTCATATTGCCGAATCCCTTGTTTCGATAGCAAAAATACTGTCTTACCAGGTCATTGTGATAGATGATCGTTCAGAATATGCGAATCAGGATCAGCTTCCGCTGGCTGATCAGATCATTTGCGGCAATTTCGATGAAATCATGGAACAGGTACCGGTTCATTCACAGTGTTATGCCGTTTTGGCAACCCGAAGTCATCAGACCGATGCCATTTGTTTATCTCATTTAATAAATCAATCATTGCCATACATCGGGATGGTGGGAAGCACACGCAAGATTCGGAGTATCTTCTCGTTGCTGAGAGATCGAGGGTTGGATCCGGCTCAGCAAACGAACATATTTGCCCCGGTAGGGTTGGATATTCAATCGGAGACACCAGAGGAGATTGCTTTATCCATCTTGGCGGAGATTCAGCTCATCCGGTTTGGAGGTACAGGCAAGCCTTTATCTTCGATGAAAAAGATAAAAAAGGTGCACCCACATGATAACAAGCGGATGAGACAAGAATTGGATCTGTTTGAGGCCATGGCAAATGCCTGGGAAGAAGGGCGGTCATTTGCCGCCGTTACCATTATCGGGACAACAGGGCATGTTCCAAGGGGAATAGGAAGCCGGATGATCGTCTGGGAAGACGGGAGCATCTGCCGAACCATTGGGGGCGGAAGAAGGGAAAATGAAATTATTCAAATGGCTCTGGAGTGCCTCAAAGAAAGAAAGACTTACTGTGCAGAAGCGGATTTTGGAGGAAGCTATGATTCTTTTCAACCTGTCTGTGGCGGACGGTTTACCTATTTCATCAAACCGTACGTGAGTACCGTCCCTTCACCCAATTGTATGAAAACATGAACATCATTAATCAATAAAGTGGTGGAAGAAGCTGATCTTCCGGTGACGGACTCCACTTACACGGATGGAGTCGGCGTGGATTTGGGCTTGAAGTATTTTGTGATGACCAGTAAAGGCCATCCATTCAAGAATATCAACAAATCTTCCGCTGTGGAACGAGTGGAGAAGCCCTTGAAAAGAGCTCAACGGGCGCTCTCCAGAAAACTCAAATCCAGAAAAAAGCGAGGTGAAAAATCTGCTGCTGGAGGAGGGAGTAACATGGCAAAGAATGTCCTGAGGGTGCAAAAACTCCGTGCAAGGCTGAAACGCATGAGGGATGCTTATCATGCTTGGGTGGTGAGCATGTTGGTGAAAGCCAGGCCAGCCTATATCACCATTGAAAAGCTCCATGTCAAAGGCATGATGTGAAACCGGCATTGGAGTCGAACAGCTGCCAATCAGGGGTTTTACAGTTTCAAACAAAAGCTCTTGAACGCTTGCAGGAAGTATGGAATTGAGCTCAGGGAAGCAGACACCTTCTATCCATCCAGCAAGATGTGTTCTTGCTGTGGTTATGCGAAGAAGAATCTTTCGTTGTCTAAGCGGATCTTCCACTGTGAATTCTGCGGCAATGAAATCGACCGTGACTTCAATGCAGCGATTAACCTCATGCAAGCCAAATATGTTGCAGTGCTGACCAGCCTGCATTTATGTACCGGTGGCTAGCCGGGAATTTACGCCTGTGGAGTGTCACACCAAACCTCAGCAGCTTCGGGGAAGCTGGATACGTTGGAGCAGGAAAACTCTCCAGGCATGGACATTTTTGTCTATGTTTACAGGTAGCAGTACTCAGTATGTATACAGCGATTCTTCTTGCGGCAGGTCGTTCTTCGCGCATGGGTCGTCCAAAAGGCCTTTTGCAATGGAATGAAAAGCCCCTTATCAGAAACCAATTAGAGCAGTTGGGATTATCGCGTATTCACAAGATTATCGTTGTATTAGGATACAAACCCGAGGTTTATGAACCGTTTATGGATCATCAAGATGGCAAGATTACAGTATTGTGGAATGAAAATTGGGAACAGGGGAAAAGTTCCTCTATTTTAAAAGGTTTAAGTGCGATTGATCACCATTGCCGTGCGATTTTATTTGTGAATATAGATCAGCCGGTTTCTTCCCGAATCGTAAACCAATTGATCGATTCCTATGAAAAAACAGGGAGAAAGATTCACATTCCGGTATTTCAGCATCGAAAAGGGCATCCTGTATTGATTTCTACAGAGCTGTTGGAAGCTCTATATCTCGTTAATGAAGAGAGTCAGGGGCTTAAGAGCATCATCCGGGCATACCAGGAAGACATTGAGCTGGTCCATGTAGAAGATCCAAGTGTTTTATATAACTTTAATACGCCGGCCGATCTAAAGGGGGAGTGGTCATGAGAGTTTCAGAAATCGAATTGGTTTCTCCCAAGTCTGTGATTGAATGTTTGTCTTATATGGCTGAATCTGACAGAACTGTCCGCCTGATCGCAGGGGGAACGGATGCTGTTGTGCAAATGAAAGAAGGGAAGGGGCGTCCGGAAGTATGGATTAATATAAAAGGGTTGAAAGAACTTCGATACATTAGAGAAGAGGCGGATGGAATCCATTTGGGGCCATTAACGACTCATACGGATATCGCCAGATCCAATTTGCTAAAGAGTCGGGCGGAAGCATTGGCTGAGGCATCCTGGCAGGTCGGAGCTGAGCAAATTCGGAACATGGGAACCATCGGCGGAAATATAGTGACCGCTTCTCCAGCCGGGGATACCATTCCTGCTCTTTATGTGCTGGATGCAGAGCTGGAATTGCAATCTTTAACAGGAAAACGAAGAATTAAAATTGAGGATTTTTTCCTTGGTCCGAGAAGAACGGTGCTTCAAAAGGATGAAATGATTACGGACATCATTATTCAACCACAGAAGCCAAATGAGATCTCCATTTTCCAAAAGCTGGGCCCTCGCCGAGCTCAAGCGATTTCCATTGTCAATGTTGCCGTGAAATTGGCTATGGGCACGGAACCGCGTCAGTGTTTGGATGGAAAGATCGCTTTTGGATCTGTAGCTCCTACCGTGATCCGTGCCAAAAAATGTGAAGCCATGCTGAAATTAGGCACGCTGACTGACGAGATGATTCGTCAAATAGGGAAAACGGCATGGAAAGAAGTATCACCGATTTCCGATATCCGGGCATCCGCTGAATATCGCCGGGATATGGCAGGAGCCTTGTTGGAAAGAGGATTATATCGATTAATGAAAAGGTGGGAGAGCCGATGAGTGTTCAAGTAGAACCCAAAAAATTAAAATGGGTTGGGCAAAGGGTCAGGCGCAAAGATGGCCCTGAAAAGGTAACCGGTTCTTTAAAATATATGACTGACTATCAATTTGAGAATATGGTGTGGGGCAGAGTTCTCCGCTCCAGATACCCTTATGCCAGAATTAAACGAATCGATACATCCAAAGCGAAAGCATACCCGGGTGTTATTTGTGTGCTGACCCACGAGGATGTCCCCGGATTCAACGGATTCGGGATTGTCATTCCAGATCAGCCTGTTCTTTGCCATGATTACGTAAGATGTATGGGAGATGCAGTGGCCCTGGTAGCAGCAGAAACAGAAGAAATTGCTGAGGAAGCATTGCAACTGATTGAAGTGGATTATGAAGTTTTGGAACCGGTCACAGACCCGGAAGAAGCCATTAAAGATTCCGCCCCCAAACTTCATCCTTCCGGCAATATTCACAGCCGGGTGCATGTGAAGAACGGGGATGTGAAGAAGGCTTTTGCCGAAGCGGATGTGATTGTGGAAAATACTTATTACTCCCCGCGGCAAATGCATGCCTTTATTGAGACCGAAGGCGGTTGGGGAATCCTTGAAGAGGATGGTTCTTTGACAATTCGATGTCCGGGTCAATACGCTTTTCGGGATCGCCTGCAAATCGCAAGAGTGCTCGCTTGGAATCCGGAACGGATTCGTGTGATTTCCAATCCAATCGGCGGGGGGTTTGGCGGCAAAGACGAAATCACTGTACAAATTTATCTTGCATTGCTCGCTCTTCACACGGGAGGGCGGCCGGTAAAAATTCATTATAAAAGAGAGGAATCGGTCATCGCCGGGATCAAAAGGCATCCTTTTAAGGTTACGATGAAAACCGCGGCCAAAAAAGACGGCACGTTGGTCGCCAATAAAGTTGTCGCTTTTGGTGATACGGGAGCCTATGCATCCTTAGGCGGAGCAGTAATCAGTTTGGCGATCGAGCATAGTTGCGGCCCTTATTATATCCCAAATGTCGATTTGGAAGGTTACTGTGTATATACCAATAACGGCATTGCCGGGGCATTCCGCGGCTTCGGGGTGAACCAGGTTTGTTTGGCGATTGAGCAAAACATCGACATGATTGCCGAAAAATTGGGGATGGACCCCATCGAAATCCGCAAAAAGAATGTTTATCATCAAGGCGGTCTCTCCAGTATGGGCCATCGTGTGACGACGAGTGTTGGAACATGGAAAACATTGGACGCAGCAGAGAATTGTGAATTATGGAAAAACAGGGAGAAGTACAAGGCGAACCCTTCCGAGCCCTGGAAAAAACGAGGGATTGGAGTGGCTACTTCTTTTCACGGGATCGGCATGGGGTTCGGTCTGCCGGACTATGGAGCCGCAACCATTGAACTTTTGCCGGGTGGAAGATTTTTGGTGGGGGTCTGTTCTGAGGATATCGGTCAAGGGAATGGAACCGTTTTTGCCATCGTGGCAGCGGAAGCATTGCAATGTCATATAGATGATATTGATGTCATTCAAGGAGATACCCGGCGCACCATCGACAGCGGCACCGTATCAGCTTCGCGGTCTACTTACGTAGGAGGCAATTCCGTGCTTGCTGCCGCACCTTTTATGATTAAGTTATTAAAGAGTACGGCAGCTGAGATATTTAAAATTGATGTTGATCTGGTGGAACTGCGCGATGGAAAGCTTTGGGCCAAAGTTCCTGTTGAAGGGAAAAATGTGCTTACTTATGCCGATATCTATCAATACCTTTATGAACATAGAAGGGAGACAAAAGTAGAAGGCCATTTCATGGTGCCAAAGGCGGAGAAACAAATTGGCAATAATGTAGGGATGCCTCATCATGTATATGGTTATCAGACCCATGTTGTTCTGGTAGAGGTAGATACGTTGACGGGAGAAACGGAAGTATTGCGGGTTGTTTCCATTCCGGACTGCGGCAAGGTGATCAATCTCCAAGGACTTGAAGGCCAGGCGGAAGGTGGAGCCGTTATGGGAATGGGTTATACCCTTTATGAGGACACCATCATAGAGAGGGGAATATTTAAGACGACAAACTTCACCAATTATATCCTTCCAACCTTTAAAGAGACTCCGATCATAGAAACAATCCCCATTGAAGAAGCGGAGAAAACAGGGCCTTTCGGTGCCAAAGGGATTGGAGAAGTGGTTATGATTCCTATTATTGCGGCTATTGTACAGGCGATCTATGACGCAACAGGCGTACGAATCAATCATCTTCCTGCCACCCCGGAGCGTGTGTATAAGGCGATGAAGGAGCAAGGAGTCATTTATAGAGGATAACGGTAAGTCTTATCCGAGAGAGAGAAGGAGAATCAAAATCATGAGCGATTTATCGATTCTGAAGAGAAGGATCTTGGTCTCCGGCAAAAAACAGCTTGCTGATCTTGTTGTGCGAAATGGAAAGATTGTCAATGTCTTTACAGGAGAATTGATGGAAGGAGACATCGCTATCGTCGACGGTATGATAGCCGGAATAGGCTCTTATGAAGGAATGGAAGTGATCGATGCACAAGGAAAGTTTATCGTCCCTGGATTTATAGACGGCCATGTGCATATCGAATCGGCTATGGTTACACCTGCGGAGTTTTGCCGGATTGTTCTTCCTCATGGAGTTACCACCATCATCGCGGATCCTCATGAAATCGCAAATGTTTCTGGCACGGAAGGAATTCAATACATGCTTGATGCTTCGGAATCGCTTCCTTTTGATGCGTATTTTATGCTTCCTTCCTGTGTGCCGGCCACCCCGTTTGAGAACGCGGGCGCCCGTCTTGATGCCAAAGACATGGATCACCTTTATGCCCATCCCAGAGTACTTGGATTAGGGGAAGTCATGGACTTTCCCTCTATATCCGGGACACAGGAAAACATGTTGCAAAAAATCGCTGCTGCACATGCCAAAAAGGCCAAAATCGACGGGCATGCCGCCGGCATCAGCAGGGAAGATTTGAGCATTTACATGGCGGCGGGGATCCGGACTGACCATGAGTGCATCAATGCTCAAGAAGCCAAGGATCGTTTGGATCTCGGGATGTATTTAATGGTTCGCCAAGGTTCAGTTGCGCGGGATTTGGAGGCCTTGCTTCCGGCGGTAACTCCGCAAAATGCAAGACGATGCCTGTTTGTCACGGATGATAAACATTTGGACGATTTGCTGGAAGAAGGAAGCATTGACTGTAATGTCAGATTGGCGATTAAAAACGGGATTCCCGCCATTACGGCCATTCAAATGGCGACACTGAACTCAGCGGAATGCTTTGGGCTCCATCATTTAGGAGCCATCGCCCCTGGATACCAGGCTGACTTTTTACTGCTTGAGGATTTGGAACAGATTACGATTCATCAGGTTTACAAAAAAGGCAAGCTCGTAGCGGAACAGGGGAAAATCATAGAAACAGCCTTTTCTGATCATCCCACTCATTCGACACCTTCAATTCTTAAAGATAGTGTGCGGATTGGGAAGATCACCGGCGATCAATTGGCTATTCCCCTTAGTTCCAATCAATGCCATGTCATTGAAATTATTCCCAACAGCTTGGTCACCAACCATCTCGTAGAACAGGTGGATATAGAAAATGGATGTTTTGTCCCTTCAATCACCAAAGACCAATTAAAAATCGCGGTGATTGAAAGACATCGTGCCACGGGAAATATTGGACTCGGCATTGTCAAAGGGTTTGGAATAAAAAAAGGGGCTATTGCATCCACCGTTACCCACGATTCACACAATCTCATTGTTGTAGGCCAAAACGATCAGGACATGCTGGCGGCCATCCATCATTTGAAAAGAATTCAGGGTGGTTTAGCCGTCGTTTGTGAAGGACGAATCTTAGCCTCTTTACCTCTGCCGATCGCCGGTCTGATGACGGACCGGACTCAGCAAGAAATCTACAAACATTTGAAACAGTTAAATCGAGCTGCTCGGGAAATCGGAGTCTCTAAGGAATTGAATCCGTTTTTGACTCTTTCCTTCTTGGCCCTTCCGGTGATTCCTTATTTGAAAATTACCGACCTGGGATTATTCCATTTTTCTTCATTCAGTCATATATCCGTCGAGCAGAGGCCCCATGATTCAACATTAGGAACTGGAACACACAGAAACCCGCTTTCTTAGAAGCGGGTTTCGCAGACTGTAGAAAAACCACTTCTGAACACGGCTTTCATTGGTGATGGATTAAACGATCTGGAAATGATTGAGATGGTTGGAAAGGGAATTGCAATGGGAAATGCCGTGCCTGAAGTGAAAAGGGTAGCAGATGTAATCACTTCAACCAATTGTCAAGATGGTAACTTTCATGGGCTAATGGAAGTAGGGTTGTTAGAAGGGTAGAGTAACAGAGAAAGAAAAAGCCGATCTTTCCACACCACGTCGAGAAAAATCGGCTTTTTTATCTATATCTTTTCTTAACGTATTTTTTTATAAGTTGTATAAGATCAACCAACCCACTGTTGCAGTGTTGGTATTCTCTTAATAATAAGGAAGTCTAAAAGGAGCACAATCAGCAAGGAGACACCGACGAGCGGGAAAAGAATCCCCAGAATGATAATGATCATGCTGACCCACTTCGTCATTTTAAAGTTTTTGGGTGCAGTTGGTGCGCCGAGTTTTCCTTGAGGTCTTCGTTTCCACCACATAATCAACCCACTGCCTGCAATGACAATGAGACCTATACAGGTGAATAAACCGAGAAGTTGGTTTAATAGACCAAAGTAATGTCCTTCATGTAAAGCAATTCCAATCGAGATTGCTTTTGCCAAAGGTCCATAATCCTTGAATCTCAAGTCTGCCAATACTTTGCCGCTGTACTGGTCAATGTGCAGAGTCGCCTGATCTTCTGGACGATCTGGGGATACGGATATTGTGTATACGCCTTTTTCTCCTTCTGGAAAGTGTATATTATAACCAGGGTGCACTTTTCGTGTGTCTGCAATATGGATTACTTGTTCCACTGAAAGAGTTTTGACACCTGAAGAGGAGTTGGGTACGGGTAATTGTTCTGCAGCCCAAGGGACTTTGGTCACATCTTTGGTAGGAATCTGCGACTGCGGTTTTGGTCCCCAAGCAAAAGCATATTCAGGGTATCCAGTATTTGTTGCTGTAGCCACTTTACTAATCCAATCTCCCATTAAACCGGACCATGGCAAACCCGTTAGGATTAGGATGACTATAAATAAGGACAACCAAAAAGCAGGTACGGCATGAAGATCACGCCAAAAGGTGCGCGTTCCCTTTGTCAGACGAGGAATAATGGTTCCAAACAAAGAATTTTTTTCACGTGGCCACCAGAGATAAAGACCCGTGATAAGTAAGATAAACGCCCAACAAGCTGCCAGTTCCACCAACCGATCGCCAATCGTTCCCGCCATCAGTTCGCCATGCAATTTCTCAATCTTATCCATCAAACGATCTTCATTATTCAGTTTTCCTACAATTTTTCCATTATAGGGATTGACAAATACGGTGAGTGACTGTTTTCCATTTTGAATTCCCACTTCAGCTGTTCGATTGGGTTCAAAGCTGGGTTTATAACTTGTAATTTTCGCCTGAGGATAGGCTTTTTTCACTGCTCCCAGCTGCATGGATGGACTGATTTTTTGCTTTCCCGCCTGGATATAGTAATAATCTTGATAGATCCAGTTTTCAATTTGTGGCTTGAATAGATAGATCGCCCCTGTAACGGATAACATGATGATAAATGGGGCAAAGATGATTCCCGCATAAAAGTGCCAACGCCAAATTGCAGCATATAATTGCTTTTTTGATTCAGGTGGATGAGTTTGAGATGACATAGTGGTGATGATTCCCTCCTTTATATAAATGAATCTCTTGTTTCTTTATAAGTGTAGGATAAAAAAGGAGGGAATCCATGATCCTAAAGAGCTATAAATTGTGTCGATCTGCGAACAAAAAGAGGGGAAAGAATGTTGTAGATACTCTTCTGGGATCTCTACCGCACGAGATAGATATACCATATTCCAAAGCATGATCACCGCTCTGCTGACACTTTACAGGTGATCTTTGTAGGAAAGACTCTCTGGCGCGGTTTGTTTTCATATTATTTTTATATCTTGTAATGGAGTGAATAGAGGATGTAGTGTAAAATTATACTAAAAGTGCAAGAGATTACTGCAGATGAATAAACTGGTGTTTTCGACCAAAGCAATTTTTTCCTATAGGGAGGATAAAAATTGAAACGACTTGTTACGAAATCGCAATTTGAGTTTTTTAAAAAAGAGCTTTCTCATTTTGAGCAACATGGTGTGATTTCATCAGAACAGCTCCAATCCATGCTGTCATCCTATGAAGTGAAAGCACGTTTCAGTTTTATTCGCATTCTTTTGATAGTGGGTTCGATCTTGGTGGGAGCAGGGATTCTTAGCTTTATTGCATCAAACTGGAGTGCATTACCTAAAGTGATAAAATTCCTGATCATCCTGGTTGGAATGACGGGATTCTATCTGGCGGGATGGAAAACGGAAAAAACTTATCCCAAAACATCGAAAAGCTTGTATTATATCGGTCTTGCCATTTATGGAGCAGGTATTTTTCTCATCGGGCAAATGTTTCATCTCGGTTCTGACTACCAGAATGCATTTCTTGCCTGGACTGTTGGCGCCTTACCATTGGCTTTATATCTCAATGACCGATGGGTTTCACTGTTTGCCATTGTACTGATGGGGATATATGCCTCAGGATCATGGAATTCTTATGAACCCTATCCGTATGCTTTATTTGCGTTTATTCCATTGATGTATTGGATGAATGAAAAGAAAATAGGGCAGTCCAAGTTGATCTTTTTCTTTCATAATCTTCTAACCATTCTTTTCATATGTATTACGATATTCCGTTTGGCAGATGAACGAATAATTCCCTTTGCTCTTTTTGTTCTTGGTATTGGAATGATGTATGTAAATGATCGGTCATATGCCAAAGTATGGGAATGGCAAGGTTCAGTTTTGCATGGAATAGCAGGGATCATTCTTAGCTTCTCGGACATTTGGAAGGTATGGGGCATTTTTTATTTTAATGGGATTGGGATTGTTTTTGCAGTTGCCTACATGGTTTTTCTCCTTTACTTGCTAAAGAGAGGAAGTCTCCCGTCCATTATTGTCATCTGTGGTCTTATTTTCCGGTTCTATGTAGATATTTCCTATGACTTCTTGCCAAAATCCCTGTTCTTTGTAATTAGCGGCGGGATACTCATCGCATTTGGATTTTGGTTTGAAAAGAAGCGAAAAGGTGGAATGAAAGGATGAGAACACGAATCCTCCCCAATCGATATTTTTTTGTTACTTTATTGATCCCAGTGGTTGTTTTGCTATCCATGACTGTAAAACCCATGATGGCAACGATGTATGGCCAAACCATTGCATTGCAAACGGTGCCATATGATCCACGAGATCTGTTTTATGGTGATTATGCAACCTTAAAGTATGAGATCAGTGAAGTGAAGGCCTCAATATTGGATAAAGAATTGGCTCTGAAGCTGAAAAAAGATCAGTATCTTAAAGGAGTTCCTGTCTATGTTTCATTAAAGAAAAAGGGGAAAGTGTATACGGCCGAGAAGGTATCCGAAAAGAAACCAACATCCCCTATATACTTAGAGGGAAAGCTTTATCCTGGCTATAACGAGACTTCAGGTGAGCCTACGTATCTGGTTCACTACCCATTTGAGCAGTTTTATGTGGAAGAAGGTACAGGGCCAAAGTTAGAGGAGATGTCCAGAAAAGGAAAGCTGATTGTATATTTGAAGGTGAAAGATGGGTATGCAATCTTAACAAATATTGAGATGTCACCATGATTTTTTAACGGAATTCCCATATTAATCACCTCGGAGGGATGGGATCAATCGATCCGTTTTTTGCAGTCCTTGTATATCTGAAACTCCAATCCCAAACATGGCAATTTTGAGTTCCAATTCAATTAATGTAAGATGGTTGATAATATGTTCAGGTGTTGGCTCAACAGCCGATTTTAAAAGGGAGCGTCCGTATCCGGCCAGTCTGGCTCCCAAGGCAATGGCTTTGGCTGCATCTATTCCACTGGAAAGACCACCGCTCGCAATTAAAAGTGCATAGGGAACTCTTCTTTTTACATCCATCATGCATTCAGCAGTAGGAATTCCCCAATCACTGAATGACTCTGCCGCTTGTTTAAGTAATGGATGACTGGTACGATATTTTTCTACTTGACTCCAAGAAGTCCCGCCTGCTCCCGCAACATCGATAAAGGATACCCCTATGGAGATGAGTTGTTCAGCGAGTTTGCCATCGATTCCCCATCCGACTTCTTTGACACCAATCGGAATTTCCAGCTTGTTACAGAGTCGCTCGATTTTTTTTAATAAACCGGCGAACCGAGTGTTGCCTTCAGGTTGAAACACTTCCTGGAGGGAATTAAGATGAAGGACCAATGCATCTGCTTCAGCCAACTCTACAATCTGGCGACAATGATCCATGCCATACCCGTAGTTTAATTGTACCGCTCCCAGGTTGGCGAATATTGGAATGGTTGGAGCGTATTTTCGGACTTGAAAAGTAGATCTGCTCTCTGGATATTCCAAGGCAACACGCATCGAACCAAGTCCCATCGCCCATCCCCGTTCTTCAGCAGCCAAGGCCATGTTTTTATTAATTTCTCCTGTTCTCTTGGTTCCACCTGTCATAGAACTGATAAGCAGAGGAGCTTTTAATTTTTTCCCCAGGAAAGTTGCAGTTAATGAGATATCCGAAAAATTTATTTCCGGCAAGGCGCAATGTAGGAATCGATAGTTTTCAAATCCTGTAGTAAGGTTCCTGCTTGTAACATTGCGTTTTAGAACAAGTTCAATATGCTCATCTTTTCTATGTTGTATGGTCATTGATTTAGCACTCCCAGGGAAAATTTGTTTTATTTGATACAAGGATGTCTATTTTTTTGGGAAAATGAATAAGGCTTATACTATTATTTTCAGCTTAATAACAAAGTTTTCGTTATATGCCAGTTTTTCTTTTCCGTTTCACTCCCGCTCAATAAAAACGAGCAATAAGTCGTTCAACTGGAAAAGGAAAACCGGGTTTGTCAACAATCTTATACTATTATTTTTCTCTTTTATCGAAATGAAACTCCCTAAAATCAACAAAAAATCCCAAGACAACGACTGGTTTGTGAGCCGTGTCTAGGGATTTTTTGATGTTTTATTGATCCAACAATCCGATCTTCACTAACCCTTGAAAAATTCCATCTTCCGAAGAAGAAGCAGTGATTACATCGGCTACTTCTTTTAGTTCAGGGACTGCATTCCCCATCGCCACTCCTGTTCCAACAAACTGTAGCATTTCGATATCATTTAGTCCGTCGCCAAAAGCATAGCTGTTTTCTTTCTTGATTCCAGTCACTTCCAACAGTTTTTGTATACCAACAGCTTTTGAGCAACCTTTTGGTAAAATATCCATGGCACACTCATGCCATCGGATGAAACTGTATTCCGGATAACGTTCGATATAAATCTGCTCATCTTTTTCTTTACAGAATAGATGTCCCTGGAAAATAGGGAAGTGTTTATAAAAATGTTTATCCACTGGAGGATAGTCCCAGTTCAATGAGCGATAACTAGCTTGAATATATGGATGACCTGCTGCTGTTGCCCTGATCTCTTGATGATTGCAAAAAGCAATGGGATGGCCATGGCTCTTGGCAAATTGGGTAATATCTTCAAAGATGGCTGGATCCATAGGGTTGGTATATATCTCTTTTCCTTCAAACACAACATACTGACCATTAATGGACACAAAAGATCGTATATTCAATTCTTCGAGAATCCATTCCATTTCGTAAGGAACACGACCGGTTGCAATAGCCGTATAAACTCCACTTTCTTGCAACAGCTGAATCGCTTTTTTAGTGGATGCAGGAATTTGTTTGGCTTCATTTAACAGGGTTCCATCTATATCGAAAAATACGATTTTTTTCTCCATTTGTTTTCACCTTTTTTACTTCATAAGGTATATTTCGTCTGTATATTGAGTGTACGATATGAAAGGCTTTTCAGGTCAAGTCTTATTTATTAAGATATTTTTATCTTCATTTCTGCCCGGCTGTTTTGATAAGAAAGACTTTCCTAAACTCGTTTATGTCTCCATTAAAAGCGTTAATATCTACATATGTCGGAATTCCACTCACTCGTCCACGGTTATTGTATTGCCAAATAAGCCATTTTTGGTCGTTAAGGATAGGAAACTTTACAATATCCCGAATCCAGATATGATAGTTGTTAAAATGGCCTTTTACATATTGGTTATAGGTATCATAGGTTACATATAAAATAGGCTTCTTACCATAGTGGTGTTCCAAAATAGTTGCCAGATTTTGCAGCTCTTGTCTTACTTTATTTTTATCATGTTGCAAATGAATCTCCACATCGATAACGGGTGGTAAACTATTTGGCTGCTTGGGAACTGTGTTAATAAAGTTTTGAGCCTGATCTCTACCAGAACTCCTCATCGAAAAAAAGTGATAAGCACCTGTTAAGAATCCATGTTTTTGGGCTTCTTGCCAATTATATCTGAATTTTTTGTCCGCCAAATCATGGCCTTCCGTTGCTTTAATAAACACAAACTGAAAGTCGTTTTTTTCTTGAACCTTTTTCCAATTGATTTCCCCTTGATGATGGGATACATCGAGCCCTTTCACTTCGTGGTTCATGGCAAAAAGCTCATTATGCCATATTATCCCGAAATACTCGAAAATGCCTAAAATCAAGAGGATAAAACTTGTGAACAGAAAGATTCGTCGCACTTATCATCACCTTACATATTTTTTCTCCATTTTAACATGTGGTTATTAAGATAAATCTCTTTCATTTATTTGAACTTATCCCGGAAACAATGGAGTAAAGGTTAAAAAACTCGTATGAAAAAGGTGAGAAAATGATTCATCCGATTACTTATCACACAGAAGCATTAAAATTAATGGGAATTCCAGCAGTATTGTCAATGAAACGATTAGAGCTCATTGAAGAAATGGAAAGGAAATTTAAAAGAAAGCTTCCATCTTCATTCAGGGAGCTTTATGCAGTTGAAGGAGTTGAAGAATGGTTTGAGCAACATAATTGGGATCAGCTCGTACCTCTTCAACGCTTGGAACTGGAAACGAGAAAGTTTTGGGAAGAAGAGCTGCAATTAAAGTTTCTGGATATTCCTGTAAATATGACAGCAGATGAAGGGATTCCCATTTTTATTGAATGCCAAGGTTGTTGGACGTGGTGGGTGCTGTTAACCGGATCAAATGATCCACCCGTTATTGTCGAATCCCTGGAAGATGATGCACAGATCCTGGCTTGTGAACGACTATCTGATTTCATTTTTGCAAATGTATGGGATCGAGCCATTAGAGGGAATTTGATAACAGGAACTTACGAACAAGAACAAAAGTTTCTTTGCTATTTGCGAACTCACTTTGACGAAAAGCCAGCTACTCGACTTACTGCAACAGTGAATCGATACCGTTTTGGTTTTCAGGATTGTAAGATGCTTCTCTGGGATGAGACCTGTCAATTTTTTCTTTCGGCAGATAGCGAAGAAACTCAGGAAAAAGTACTAAGGCTCATCGAGCCGTTTGTCAAATTGGATCATCGGTAATTAAGGAGTGACTACAGTGTTCGTGATTCGTAAATTCGAAGATCCGGACGCAGATCAGATTGTAACGTTGTTTTATGACACCGTACATTCGGTCAATGCACGGGACTACACTCTAGAACAACTCAATGCTTGGGCACCGAAGAGGTCAGCAGATGAAAGAAAAGAGCAGGTTGAAAGGCTAAAACTTTCGCTCCGAAAGCACATATCTTATGTTGCCGACATGGGTGGTCAAGTGGTTGGTTTTGCCGATATAATCGAGGATGGCTACCTGAATCGAATGTTCGCTCATAAAGATCATCAAGGAGAAGGGATTGGTTCTGCCTTATTGCGTAAGCTTGAATGTGAAGTAATGCAACTTGGCATAACTGAAGTACGCACTGATGCAAGCATAACAGCAAAGCCCTTCTTTGAACGTCACGGGTGTGACGGTTCAACCACAAACAGTAATAGTACGTTGCGTTTCGATGGTCAATTTCAAGATGGTGAAAACTTTATAGCGGTATCCTTTATAACTCTAAAATTAACAACTGCTACGTTAGTACGAAAGTGTTACCCTAAGTTTCCTAAGTGGTATTTCAAGTCATTTTTCCATTTACTGGGGAAGATGATACCAAAATCGACATTCGCTACCTCTACCCTATAACAAATGTAAGCGATAGGAGAAAATTGAAGGGATTTGTTTCTTTCATAGATAAGGAGAATCCTCTATAATGAAGGGGAGGGGATGGAACTTTTACACAATTTAAATAAAAATATAAGGAGCCCATTGTATGAGTAAAGACAATCTCAATCAATGTCCCCCTTTGCCGCAAAAACGAGCACACTTACCTCTAAATATTCCAATCTCAAAGAAAGATTTTGAGCGTATTCAAGCAGGTTTCGTTCCAAAGGATACGGATGATCGATGGTATGTACATTATAAGGATGGCGAAATTCACTTTCATCGTAGCTGGACAGGATTTTGCATTTTTCAATTGCATGTTCAACCGGATAAACAAAGTTATTGCATAACAGATGGATGGGTAAATCGAGACCCAGACCAATACAGGTCTAATAATTTAGATGACGATCGAGATCTCTTATTCGGTTTATTTAAAGTTCTATTTGGAATCGAGTTAAAACCATAAATGTCTATTTGAATCGGAAGATTCACTGTAGAGTATTCTATTTTTTACCTTGATAGTGATGGGGTAATGACACGTGATCCTGAAGCAGGAGGCAAAGCTGATGTTTAAATCCATTGATCAATTGAAGAACTTTCAATACTCTGACGTAGATACAGTATGGCAAACGTTCTTATATTTCGTGGAAACACAATATGAAGACGATGACGAATTATTCCAATTTGTGAAAGATACCTACTATCAACTCAAAAGGTGTAAAGGAGAATGGAGTGGATTTGGTGGGAATGCCTATCAATTTGAGCGTCGACCTCGTAATAAACTCTGCTTTACCTTCGTTAATCGAACGTATTGCTGCTCCTATCCTGAGTTTATGAAGCACTATCAATTTGCTCTAGAAACGACAGAAAAGGTTCGAAACGAAGTAAGAGAGGCTTTAAAACAAAAGGAGAATGCTGAAGAGCAAACATGAAACCATCTGATGATAATTATGGGTGAATCCACTTGTAGGACCCGTTCCTATTTCAAGTACCCCTTTACAGGCGCCGTTCACAAGAAAATGGATGTAGGTATAATTTTGCTATTCATAGAAAATATATTATACAAACTCTTTACCCCATGAGATGAACACAAAAAAAGAGCTCCGCATGACTAAGCATGTGAAGCTTTATTTCTTTCATTTTCCTGTATATTCAACCATTATAGAAACCGAACCGTGATTAAATAGTCTGCCCGCTTTTTGTCCGGTTACCAAAAACCGGTCTTTTTTCGCCATATCCAATAACTTTTGATCTGTATCATTTTCATCTCTTTTGACCATAAGATATACACCATCCTGATTCGTTTTTGATGGTAAAACATATGGTCGGATTGCAAACCGTTTATCGACCCATACCAATCTCTTCCGAGTTTCTGCAGAAAATTGTGGTTCTACTCTTAAATTAAAAACTAATGCCATTATTGACGGGTTTTTGAGTTCAAAATGGTAAGAAATCGTCCTGTATTTATCAGGGTGGTTTAAGATATCATCTATTTGCTTCGGACTCAATCCATGGGCCTTCAATGTATCCCTATTTTCTCTAAACTCCATGATATCGTGTACTCTAATATCATTTAGTTTTATTTCCAATATTTGCCCGGAAACTGAGATGAAATAGAAAACAAAAAATCCAACGATCATGACAGTCAATACCATTAAAACCAAGTATCTTTTCTTTTTAAGGAATGCCATATTATACCTCCCGGACCACAATTGACAGATTAAGGATTTGATCTTGCCAAAACGTATGGTGAACTGTTTGGAAGGAAAGAGATCTTTCATTCTTACTATCATACTATATGTATTTTTAGATTAGGACGCTTAATGCTTAGACGTCCGACACAACAATAGTTTTATTTAGCTTTTGCATAATGATATTGATCGGTGGTCAGTTCCGAGTGGAACTGATTTTTTTATAAGTCAATTTTGCCAAGTCGACATTGACTTGGATAATGCAAGAATGACTTAAAAAGAAATGCATAATTGTTAAAAATCATGTTTTTCAAAGAAATATATTTAGTTCCATGTTAAAATGTTATATTTTCAAATAATTATAACTACATATAGTATCTCGGTAAACTAAAAGATACTGCATGTTGTAGGGTTAATTCTATAAAAATCACATGGAAATCAGTTATAAATATACAGATTCTTATATGTTGGCACACTATTTGCTACATAAAATGGTAAAGAAGAATACGGCGTTTACCTCTCAGTGCAGGGAGGTGTCTCACTGCCAAAAAGGTACGGCCGAATCTCTTGGCCAGTACAACTGCTTCGAATTAGGAGACAAGTTTGTTCTAAGGAAGACGAGGGTTGCCGGGTTCGTCCCGCTTCAATAGTACGACAGATGGATTCGTGTTCAAGAATAAGCGTCATGTGATGGAACCGAGATTTGATAAGTCATTGATCCATCTGTCGTTTCCAGGGATATTGCCGGAAATGACTGAAAAGAAGGAGGAATATCGAGATGGAAGCAGTGATTGTTTCGGCGGTGCGTACCGCAATCGCAAAAGAGGGAGGAGCCTTGCGCAATTTGGCACCGTTTCAGTACGGGGCAACCGTCATTCGCGAAGCAGTCTCCCGGGTTGGTATCCAACCGGAGGAGATCGATGACGTAATTTTCGGAAATTGTTTGGCTGGTGGCGGCAATATCGCCCGCCTGTCGTTGCTCCAAGCGGGACTGCCGATCGAAATACCTGGCATGACCATTGACCGGCAATGCGGTTCAGGCATGAATGCGGTGGCTCTGGCAGCGGAAGCGGTGTGGGCCGGCCGTGGGGAAGTGTTTGTGGCTGGCGGCACGGAGAGTATGACACGCCGTCCGTACCTGCTGGAGAAACCGACTAAGGCGTTTGACCGCCATCCGCCCCGGTTTTTCCAGCCACAGCTATCGACGAAGGAAATCGGTGATCCGCCAATGGGCATCACGGCTGAAAACCTTGCTGTCAAATACGGCATCTCACGCGAGGAACAGGATCAGTTCGCATACGAGAGCCAGCGAAAAATGGCCCGTGCAATGGAGGAAGGCCGGTTCCAGGAACAGATTGTGCCGATCGTGGTACAAGACGGCAAAAATGAATTCGTATTTGACACCGATGAGCATCCGCGTCCAAACACCACTTTGGAGGTGCTTGCGAAGTTGCCGCCGGTGTTTAAAGAAGGAGGCAGCGTGACGGCCGGCAACAGCTCGGGCATAAATGATGGGGCTTCTGCCCTGGTAGTGATGTCGAGAGCGAAAGCGGAGTCGATGGGACTGGAGATTTTGGCTAAGGTGTCCGCCTACGCTGTCGCTGGTGTCGACCCGAACATCATGGGCATCGGGCCGGTTCCAGCTATTCGCAAATTGCTAAAGCGGACCGGGTTGAAGCTGGAAGACATTGATCTGATCGAAATCAATGAAGCGTTCGCCGCCCAGGTGTTGGCTTGTCACCGGGAACTGAAGTTTGACATGAACAAAGTGAACGTCAATGGCGGCGCGATTGCGCACGGCCACCCGATCGCCGCAACAGGCGCGATGCTTTGCACAAAACTGGTGTACGAGATGAAGCGAACTGGGGCGAAGCGCGGCTTGGTAACTGCGTGTATCGGCGGCGGACAGGGAATTGCAGTGCTGTTCGAAAGGGGATAAGAAGATGCGATTTACAGGAAAAATTGCAGTTGTAACAGGAGCAGGCAGTGGCATCGGAGAAGCGGTGGCAATGCGGCTGGCGCAAGAAGGCGCACATACAGTTCTGGTCGGCCGCACGCTTTCAAAGCTGGAAACAGTTGCCGGAAAAATCGGGGAGCTGTCGGCTACCACCTATGCCGCAGATGTTACCAGCGAGCAGGAGGTACGGCAACTGGCCGGATTTTTGCGTGAAAAATTCGGCAACATCGACATCCTGGTGAACAATGCGGGTGGCTCGAAGCACAATAAATTGCTTGAAATCTCGGTAGCAGAGTGGGAGGAAGTGCAGGCGGCGAATCTACGCAGCGTATTTCTTGTATCGCGTGAATTGTCGGAGTTGATGCATGGTGGAAATAACCGGTCGATCATTAACATCGCCTCGATTTCCGGTATCAAACCGGGGAAGATGATCGCTCACTATTCGGCTGCGAAGGCGGGTGTGATCAACCTAACCCGGGCGTTCGCCCATGAACTGTCGCCGTACGGCATCCGGGTGAATTCGATCAGCCCCGGTTTCATCGAAACGCCACTAACGGAAGAAGGATTGAAGAACAAAAAGTTTGCTGAAAGCATCGCACGCCACACCGCATTGAAGCGCGTCGGCCAGCCACAGGAAGTGGCGGGTGTGGTGGCGTTCCTTGCCTCCGAGGATGCGTCTTACATAACGGGAGCGGACATCGTTGTCGACGGAGGTTGGTTAATTCAATAGAAGACTTATCAACGTGGGGGGGAACTGAGAATGATTGATTTTGAGCTGACACCCGAACAGCGCGAGATTCAGCGGTTAGCACGCGAATTTGCAGAAAAGGAAATCAGGCCTGTGGCAGCCTATTTCGATGAAACGGAAGAGTTTCCCTGGGAAATTGTCCGCAAGGCACACAAGATCGGGCTGACCACTTTCTCCTATCCGGAAGAATACGGCGGCGGAGGGATTGACGATCCGATCACGAGTCTTTTGGTTTCGGAAGAACTGGCTTGGGGATGCGCTGGTATTGCCACGGCGATCAACGGTACCCATCTGCCAGTGGCGGCGATCATGGCGATGGGAACCACGGAGCAAAAGAAAAAATGGATTCCGATGTTTTGCGATCCGGACAATTGCAAGATCGGCGCAATGGGCCTGACGGAGCCGGGCGCAGGGTCGGACGTGTCGTCGATCCAAACGACAGCGAGACGGGAAGGTGATTATTACGTATTGAACGGCACCAAGCAGTTTATCACCAATGGCGGCATCGCTGACATTCATGTGGTGTTCGCCACACTCGACCGCAGCAAGGGATGGGGCGGTGTGGCTGCATTTCTGATCGATGACAAAAATACACCCGGCTTATCGATGGGACGCAAGGAAAAGAAGATGGGGGTCCGCGCTTCCCACACGGCCCAAATCATATTGGAGGATGTTCGGGTGCCGGTGGAAAACCGGCTGGGTGGCGAGCCAGGTGATCCGGAGTATGTGCCAGGTTATATCGGCGGACTAAAGATGCTTGAGCACACCCGACCTGGTGTGGCCGCTTCCGCCATTGGCATCGCCCGGGCCGCTTATGAATATGCGTTGGAATACGCCAAGCAACGGATCCAATTTGGCAAGCCGATTATCGAACACCAGGCAGTGGCATTCAAACTGGCAGACATGGCTACCAAAATTGATGCGGCAAGGTTATTGGCTTGGCGCGCCGGTTGGATGCGTCACAAAGGGATCGAGTTTAAGCGCGGGGAAGGCAGCATGGCCAAACTGTTCGCCGGAGATGTGGCAATGGAAACGACGATCAATGCCATTCAAATCCTCGGTGGTTATGGGTACATCAAGGAGTATCCGGTGGAAAAATGGGCACGCGATGCGAAAATTTATCAAATCTGGGAAGGTACAGCCGAAATCCAGAGACTGGTGATATCCCGGGCGATCGCCAAATACGGGCGATAAGCCTCTGAAGGAAAGGAGGATCCGGATGAGTTTGCAACGGTTTCAAGCTTTTGTCGGTGTGGAATCAGCCCCGGTGAAGAATGAGGTGGAAAAAGGAGCAATTCGCAAGTTCGCCGATGCAATCGGTGACCCAAACCCGCTTTACCGGGATGAGGAGTATGCGAAAACGACCCGTTACGGTCGGATCATTGCGCCTCCTACCTTCAGCCGCACGTTTGACTACGGTGAAATTCCCGGTCTCGAGCTCAAACGGGAAGGGCTGATTCACGGGGAACAGCAGTTTGAATATTTTCGGCCAATTTTTGCCGGGGACGTGTTATATTGCTCCACCAAGCTGGCTGATGTTTACGAGAAAGAAGGCAAGCTGGGGCGCATGACCTTTTTGGTGTACGAGCAAAAAGGGGTTGACGAAGCGGGCGAAACGGTGTTTATCGCCCGATCCAATGTGATTTATCGGGGATAGGAGGGAATGTTTGTGGCTGGCAGACAGTTTCAACCGGGTGACGTGATTGGTCCACTAGTCAAACCACCTGTCACAAAAACCCAGCTCGTGATGTATTCCGGAGCTTCCGGCGATTTCAACCCGATTCACACGGTTGACGAGTATGCAAAGGAAGCAGGGTTGGGGGGCGTGATTGCACACGGCATGCTGACGATGGCATTCGTTGGCCAGATGCTGACCGATACGATCGGTCTGGAAGGCGATTTGCGAAAATTTGGCGTCCGCTTTACCGGCATGGTACGCCCTGGAGACGTTATCACCTGTGAAGGACAGGTAACGGAAACCCGAAAGGACGGGGAACAGCAGATTGTTTCCTGCGAAATCTGGGCATCGACGCAAAAAGGGGACAAAGTGGTGATCGGACAGGCGGAATTTGCCGTCCCAATTGTCTAGTTCCATTTCCATTTGGAGAACGCAGATTTGAAAGGAGTCGAGAAACATGAGATTGAAAGATCGCGTGGCGATTGTGACAGGTTCAGGTAGGGGGATCGGGGCTGCTACCGCTCAGCGGTTGGCAGAAGAAGGTGCGAAAGTGACGGTGACAGACGTTAACGTAGAAGCATGTGAGGCAACTGCGGCAGGGATTCGTGAAGCGGGTGGTGAAGCGATTGCACTTCCCTGCGATATCACTGATCGGCAAGCGGTAGAAGAAATGGTGCAAAAAACGGTGGACACATTCGGTCGCCTGGACATCCTGGTGAACAATGCGGGTGTCATCCGAGACAATCTGGTTCACAAAATGACGGACGACGATTGGGACACGGTGATGAATGTCCACCTGAAAGGAACCTTTTACGCCTCGCAAGTGGCCCAGCGCTTTATGGTGCCGCAACGCTACGGCAAAATCGTGAACTTCAGCTCCACTTCGGCGCTTGGCAACCGGGGCCAGCTGAATTACGCGACAGCGAAGGCAGGAATTCAAGGCTTTACCAGGACGCTTGCGATTGAACTCGGAAAATTCAACATCAATGTCAATGCGGTGGCACCCGGATTCATTGAAACGGATATGACGAGAGCGACTGCGGAACGGATGGGGATAACTTTTGAAGAACTGAAGAAGGCGGCGGCCGAACGTTCCCTTTTGGGCCGCACCGGCAAGCCAATTGACGTGGCAAACGCGGTGCTGTTCCTCGTATCCGACGAATCCAGTTTTATTACCGGCCAAGTCCTGTATGTGCGGGGCGGAATCTAATGGATAACGAATTTTTCAAGGAGGTGCTGGAATCCGGCTCTGTGACAGATCGGCTACTGTTGGATCTGGTGCAACGTGCGATCTTGAAAATGAGGGAAAAAAGATCCACACATCTGTACGAAATGATTGGATTCCAGGGCAGGTGGACAGGGAAAAGGTCCTATCGATTCGAGACGGACGTGACTCCGTTTTTGCACAACTTGAACGGCGTGGTGCATGGGGGCATAGTTGCTTATATCGCCGACACTGCCATGGGATCATTGGTTCACCGATTGTTGCCGCCGGACAAAATGTCAGTCACCTCGGAAATCAAGATCAACTACATCAGCGCGGTACGGGAGGGGAAGTTGATCACGCTGGCGGACGTTCTTCATCTTGGCAAGCGCACTGCTGTGGCGGAATGCAAACTGTACACTGGAGCCGGTGACCTGGTCGCCGCCTCCAGTGCCTCTTTTGTAATCCTGGATCAGAAACGGTGATTTTCCATTTTTGGAAGAGGGGGATTACGGATGACAAACGTAACCGTGGTCGACGGTTTCAGTCATGCCAAGGGAAAAGAGTTTCAGTATGAGATCATGTCGTTGCCGCAGATGCTTGACCGGACTGTCGAACGGCACCGGGACAAAACGGCCGTCACTTTTTATCAAATGGAACTCTCGTACGAGCAGTTGCAAGGAATGACGCGGCTGGTGGCCGGAGCACTGCAGCGCCTTAACGTCGGCAAAGGCGACAGGGTAGGTTTGATGCTACCGAACTGCCCGCAATATGTGGCCGCTTTTTACGGAATTTTGCGTCGCGGGGCGATCGTCGTGCAGGTCAATCCCATGTACACCGAGCGGGAGATCGAATATGTTCTGCAGGATTCCGGTGCAGACGTGTTGTTTGTGTTGGCTGATCTGTACCCGCGCGTCAAGAATGTTGGTCACCATCTTAAAAAAGTGATCATCGTAGAGTTGACACCTGGCTCTTCGGAATTGACTGAAAATACAGTTTCATGGGACAGTTTTTTGGACGGTGCATCCCCCGTTGCCGATGAGATGGTCGATCCTGAGCAGGATGTAGCCGTTTTCCAGTATACAGGCGGAACCACCGGACGTTCTAAAGGAGCGATGCTCACACACCGCAACCTGGTGGCGAACGTTCAGCAAATCAACGAGCATGCCAGCGAAGATCCGTTCTCAGAAGGAGACAAGATTCTGACGGTCATACCGCTGTTTCACGTCTACGGTATGACCTGCGCTATGAACCTTGGCATCCTGATCGGTATCAACGTCATTTTGCTGCCACGGTTTGAACCGCTGGAGGTGCTGCAAGCGATCCAGCAGCACCAGCCCACCTATTTCCCAGGTGTCCCGACGATGTACGTCGCCTTGAATTCCTATCCGGGAGCCGAACAGTACGGAATCAATGCCATTCGCGTCTGCAACAGCGGGTCGGCACCGCTGCCGGTCGAATTGATCCAATCATTCGAGAAAAAAACAGGTGCCACCATGATCGAAGGCTACGGTCTTTCGGAAGCTTCCCCGACCACCCACAGCACTCCCCGCAAAGGTCTGAGAAAGCCAGGCAGCATCGGGATCCCGCTGCCGGGGACGGAAGCGCGGATCGTTGACCTGGAGACCGGTACGCGGACGTTGCCCATTGGCGAAGCAGGAGAACTGGTGATACGCGGACCGCAAGTGATGAAAGGCTACTGGAACATGCCGGAGGAGACGGAGCAGACGATCCGTGACGGCTGGCTGTTTACAGGCGATATCGCGAGGATGGACGAAGATGGGTATTTTTACATTATGGATCGAAAAAAAGATCTCATCATTGCAAGCGGTTACAACGTATATCCGCGTGAAATCGAAGAGGTTCTGTACACCCATCCTGCTGTACTGGAAGCGGCTGTGGTCGGAGTGCCCGATGCATACAGAGGGGAAAGCGTGAAAGCGTTTGTCGTTCTGAAACCGGGAGCCAGTGCCACGGTGGAAGAAATCGAACAGTTTTGCCGGCAAAATCTGGCCGCTTTCAAGATACCGAGGCAGATTGAGTTCCGTGCATCCCTGCCAAAAACGGCGGTTGGAAAGATCTTGCGCCGGGTACTTGTGGAGGAGGAGAAGCGGCAGAGGAGCGACACGTAAGTTGAATGGGCAAACCGCCATTTTGACAGGGTTAGAGGGAGATGGGTCTGCCCAAGAAATGGAAAAATGACTTGAGCATCAGACTCAAGTCATTTTGTGTGTCAAGCGATTGGATAAGCGCATCGAATCCCTTGTTTTTGAATCATGTTCAAACCACTTGCAGAGCTTGTAATATATCCGCTTTCAGGTCGTCGATATGCTCGAGACCGACTGAGTAGCGTACGAAATTGGGTGGAATCTCAGCGATCCGCATTTGTTCTTCAGTCATCACGCCTCCCCACATCGCTGCAGTGTGTACCACCAGTGAATCGACTCCACCCAGGCTGACTGCGTTCAGCGACAGCTTCAGTGCTGAAACGAAACGCTTGGTTGCGTCATAACCACCTTTGATTGCAAAGGCGATCATTCCACCGAAACCGCGCATCTGGCGTTTTGCCAACTCGTGTTGCGGATGGCTGGCAAGACCGGGGTAATACACCCGTTCGATCTGTGGCTGTGCCTCCAGAAATTCGGCCAAGGCAAGGGCGTTAGCGTTGATGCGTTCGACCCGAATCGGAAGCGTACGCAAACCACGCAATAATAACCACGCGTCCATTGGTGAGAGGACCGAGCCAATGGAGAGATGCGTTTGCCAAATCTGTTCGGCCAACTCCTTGCTGGTGCAGATCACACCTGCTGTCAAGTCATGGTGTCCGCCCAAATATTTGGTTGCACTGTGAACAATGACATCGGCACCCAGATCATGAGGACGTTGATTGATCGGCGTTGCGAACGTGTTGTCGGCCACAACGATGATGCCACGTGGGCGAGCCATCTCCGCCACGGCAGCCAGGTCGGTAATCACCATGGTTGGATTGGCTGGCGTCTCTACCATGATGAGCTTGGTATTGGGGCGAATAGCTTCGGCAAAGGCTGTGATGTCGGCTTGCTCGACCAAGGTCACTTCAACACCAAATCGTGGCAGCATCTCGTCCATGATCTTGGCGGTACTCATATAATGCCGTGTCTGTGCTATCACATGGTCGCCTGCGCTGACCAGCGATAGAATGGTCGTAGCAATCGCCCCCATCCCGGAGCCAGTTACCAGTGCGGTTTCTGTGCCTTCAAGCTCAGCCATCACCTTCGCTACGCGCTCATGTACTGGATTGCCGTAACGCGTGTAATATCGGGGATGGCGAGGAGTGCTTGCCATATCCGCGAATTCAGTGGCATCTTGGGCACGGAACGTGGCTGAGTAATAAATCGCCGGAGCCACCGTTCCATCGTTGGTCAACTCATCATCGGCGTGGATCACCAAGGTTTCGTTTTGAAGTTCACTGAGATTCAGTTCTTGATGATTATGACGTTTGCTCATACTTCCTCTTCCCTTCCAGGTCCCCATTTTCTTCAGAGAGTCTTGGAGTTTCAATCATTTGATCTCGAATCGATTTTAATGATTCGATGCTGGATTCTCTTCGTATGTCAACCGGCACCAGTCTCTGAATCATCCCCTCATAGCAGGCATATTTAATGGGGACACCTGCTTCTTCCTTACATAAGCGGCAATATTCAGCACAGTAAGATATTATTTAGTGTATATTTCCATTTATTATACTGTGTTATTTTATGAAAATCAAAAAAACATTTTTTATTATTGTTAATATAGGAATAGACTGTCGGGACAACTGGACAAGGAAAACCGGGTTTGTCAACATCCTCATATCTTTTTTTAGGCTAGATTGCTAAGTAACAATCGATTGAACCGTTTCCAACAGTTCATCATACTCTTCCCAAAACCATTGATATTGTCCGTCAAACAACTCATTATTTTTGACTATTTTATTATGACCTTCAAAGAGCTTCTTTGCCTCTATAGCAAAATGATATATTTCTGTCGCATATTCTCGTAGTGGGAGCGTTACACTTAGATTTGGGTATGTCATTTCACCTTCATTTTTCTGAAAATCAGTCAGCACAACTTTCTGACCTTGATGAGTCACTTTCCAACCAATACATATGGGACAAAACAACATAAAGCATCCACAATGATGAATGAGATTCACTTCTTCTTCGATTCCTTCAAAGTAGTACTTTGGCAGTGTATTTGATGGAAAATCACTGACCACTGTTCTTAATAGGGCTAAAGCAGACTCACTGATATTCCACTCTCCATCTTCATGATCTGAAAGAATCGTATCTCCTATACGAAGGAATATTTCTCCGTGTGAGCATAAGTCATATTTCATATCACCTGAGAAATATTGTTTTAATAGTCGTATTTCAAATTGTTTTTCCAATGAACACCTCTCCCATAAATAGGCGATAAGTAGTAGATAGTCTATTCTGATCCTCGTCTATAAAGGCGACAAGAGCCAAGAATAGGAAAGGTCCTCCTGAACTCAAGAAACCGGAAGAACATATTGCAAAGAGATTAGAATCGACTAATCTTTTAGACGTATTAGCAGATACAGAGTCTCATATTCTCCAGGACTACATAGAAGAAGGAAATAAGTATACAGTTAAAATAAAGCCCCAGCGGTCTCATTGATTTTATGTAACCGTACGATGAAGCAGATCCGATAACTCCTGTTCTGAAACTGGATTGTAGAGAGCTTTTTTTGCGTTCGTCATCACAGCCCAATATCGGTCACCCAAAGACCAGTGCCACCACTCGGTGAAGTAGTTAACAAATCCGACTGCTTGAAGTGCATTCGAAAGGATCTGACGGTTCTCGCGTGCATGTAGAGGTATATTCGTTGCGTCTGTATAGGTCGCATTGTCTGTATCATGCGGTGAGGCATTGAATCGTGTGCCAAGATCTAACTCAATGCCATTTGAATCGATCAGTGTCAGATCTACGGCTCCGCCTGTTGGATGGGGAGCTACTTCTGGTGGGGCAACATATTTTGCTGCTTCTGCAATGAGATCGACTTGCTGAAAATGGGGAAAACTTTGTTCCAATTTTTTTAATGTACGCTCAAAAGCGTGTTGTTGAACACTCAGAGGTCTATAGCCTTCTTTTACGTAAAAGTGAATACCTTTAGGAAGAAATCTTTTTGCAGCAACGAGCTTTTCGGCAACTGAGAGACGGACAAAAGAAAAAAACACACTTTTGCTTGCAATCTGTGATTGAGACTGGTCAACAAGAATATCTGAATCGAAGTTGATAAGGTCTACGAAGGGTTCTTGAGAAGTTTCAACATGTATTGAGGATACTATTGAGTCGCTCATCAGGATTTTTTTATATTTTTCCAAAAGGACACCTCCAGGTTTTATTCGGATATTTAATAGCAACATGAAAAGAGAATACCTTTATCTGCATCATTTAGCGAAGATCTGATTCAGCAAAGGAGGAATTGCTTATATATTTAAACATTTAGGGGAATCAGGGCTTTTAGTCGGCACTGGGTTTTTCTCTGATTACAGAGCCTCTAATCAAATATTATCAGAAAACAGAAAAAAGAAGGAAGCACTATACCTCCTTCTTTTTTCACGCGGTATCAAAACTGCGGGACGGATGTTGTTACATTTATATACAATGTGGCGGGTCATTTCCTTGAATTGTTGCCGTCAGCAGAAATAATCGTACCAAGACGGATTGTTTATTGAACATATTGCAATGGATCCATTCCCATAGTAAAATGGGAAGTACCTACTAAATACAAAATGTTAAATAAAATAACCCAATTATATTATATAAAATAAACTGCCTTTTGTCAATACATTTTTGCAAAGGAAGTGATTTTGTGGACAAATGGGAACATGAATGGCAGGAAGAACAACAGAGAGTAGATCATGTAGTCGAAAAAATTGCCGAACGTTTGGATTCGCTTCAGGAACATACCCGTTCCATGCGCGCAGATATTGTCGAGATTCGCAATCAGTTTTGGGAAGATGTAACGGTCAATGTGGAAGATGCGATTGAAGCAGCCGAAACATATGCAAGCATAAAGCAGCAAGCCGAAGTTTTATCTGAAAGAGAACGTAGCCATCGTCATGCCCAGAGGCAGTTAAAAGCACTGATGCGATTGAAGCAGTCCCCTTATTTCGGGCGAATCGACCTGAAGGTGGATGGAGAGGAAGAAGTAGAACGGATTTATCTGGGGATTGCTTCTTTTTTTGATGAAGAGAGTGAAACCTTTCTCGTGTATGACTGGCGGGCCCCCATATCCAGCCTGTATTATGACTATTCGCCGGGAAAAGTTGAATATAGGACATCAGAGGGTACACTTAGCGGTGTTATGGAACTGAAACGTCAATATGTGATTCGCAACGGTCATATCCATAGCATGTTTGACACAGGGATCACCATTGGAGATGAATTGTTACGTGAAGTCCTTGGTAGACGGTCAGACATGCAAATGAAGAGTATTGTGGCTACGATTCAAAAAGAGCAGAATGAAATCATTCGTGACGAACGCAGTCGGCTCCTGATCGTTCAGGGAGCGTCTGGTAGCGGTAAAACATCTGTTGCTCTGCAGCGAGTTGCTTATTTACTTTATCGCTATCGCGAAACATTGCGTCCAGAACAGATTGTGCTTTTTTCACCTAATCCGCTGTTTAACAGCTATGTCTCCACTGTTCTGCCTGAACTTGGGGAAGAGAATATGCGACAGACAACCTTCCAGGAATATTTGGAGAGTCAATTAAACGATACGTTTCATGTGGAAGATCCTTTTTCGCAATTGGAATATGTCCTTACCCATGCGGCTGAATCCGGTTATCAGGCAAGAGTTGAAGGCATTCGCTTTAAGTCTTCACTCGAGTTCATGGAAATCATCCATCGTTATGTCGCGTTTCTTGGACAAGAAGGACTGATTTTTAAAGATATTACATTCAGAGGAGAAGTACTGATTTCAGCTGAACGCGTAAAAGAAAAGTTTTATTCATTGGATGATTCTTTGCGCATTCCCAATCGAATGAAGTTACTTGCCGAATGGCTGTTAGAAGAGCTGAAAAATATGGAGCTCCTTGAGCGGTCAAAAGCATGGGTGGAAGATGAAATTGAATTGTTGGATAAGGCAACATATTATAAGGTCTATCAAAAGCTCCGCAGACAAAAACAGTTTACACAAAATACGTTCGATGATTTTGAACGCGAACAGGAAATGTTGGCCATGATCGTGGTAAGGGAAGCTTTCAAACCGCTTTTTGCAAAGATAAAACGACTTCACTTCATTGATATCCAGGCGATCTATAGGCAATTGTTTGTAAATTCATGGATGATTTCACGCTTTTTGCCAGAGGGGAAAGTGCCAAAACATTGGGAGGAAATTTGCAGACAGACAGTCGAAAAATTAGACCGTTTTGAACTGGCTTATGAGGATGCCACACCCTACTTATATCTCAGAGCATGTCTGGAAGGTTTTCAAATAAATACGTCCGTACGACATGTATTCATAGATGAAGCGCAAGATTATTCTCCATTCCAGTTTGCCTTTATTAAACGATTATTTCCGTTTAGCAAGCTGACAGTTCTTGGTGATTTAAACCAAAGCTTATTTGTTCACGAAACAACAGATCATGGTTTTTCTCCATTGTTATCGTTATTCGAATCGGAGGAAACCAAGTTTTTTGCATTGAGACGTAGCTATCGCTCGACTCGACCCATTGTTGATTTTACGAGAGGGATGATTGAGAACGGAGAGGAAATTGAACCTTTTCAACGCGAAGGCAAGAAACCAACTGTAACACCTGTAGCTGATATGAAAGAGTTGGTTAAAAAGGTGGCAGACCGCATCCGTACGCTTCAGTCAGAAGGATATCAGACCATTGCGGTGATCTGTAAAACAGCGAAAGAAAGTAAGGAAGCTTATGAAGCGTTGAAAGAAGAAGTTTCTCTTTCTCTTATTGATAAAGAAACGATCTCATTTGAGCCGGGTGTCATCGTCATTCCTTCTTATTTAGCCAAAGGTGTCGAATTTGACGCCGTCATTATTTATAATGGTTCGGAAACACAGTACAGCAGAGAGAACGAACGTAAACTGTTTTACACTTGCTGCACCAGAGCGATGCATGAATTGCACATTTATTTTATTGGCAAGATGAGTCCATTCATCTCTCTTGTTTCTTCAGACACCTATGTGTTCGAAAGTTAGAATTGATTCATATAAAAAGAAGTAAAAGGCGCCCAGGTAGCAAAAGGGCGCCCATTGTTTTATCGACATTAATCCCGGTGTTCTGTGTTGATCAATTCGTTGATTCCATACGCCCAGATCTCTCGAATGTATGGCAGGAATTTGGTATCATTGAATTATAGTTAGAAAACACTTAAAACTATAATAAGAGGGAGAATTCATTTTTTAGAAGCGCTGTCGAAAAACGTGAGTGGCAAAAATTCAGTGGTATCTCAATTTGATTGAGGCAGTGTACAAACCCGACATTAAGCTGAAACACAAAAGGATCAGTCTGCTCGTAGTAGAACACGGCCAAACCGGGCTTTGAGAGAGAAGGTGATACTGTTGCTCCAAGGAATTCGCATCATCGATTTTTCATGGTATCTGCCCGGACCGTTTGCCACCCAACGCCTGGTGGACCTTGGCGCAGAGGTGATCAAAGTGGAACCACCCAACGGCGATCCCGCCCGTCAGATGTCTGCCATATTTCATGCCTATAACCGGGGTAAGAAAAGCGTGGTGCTCGATCTCAAGCAACCTGCTGGGAAAGAAGCTGCCCTACGTCTCATCAGCAATTCCGATGTGTTAGTCGAGAGTTTTCGGCCGGGTGTAATGGTACAATTGGGCTTGGGTTACGAACAGGTTCGCAAAACGAATCCAGACATCGTGTATTGCTCGATCACAGGATATGGTCAGACCGGACCCATGAGTGATCTTGCCAGCCACGATCTGAACTATATGTCTCTCAGTGGAGTGCTATCGCAATTCAAAAACGACAAAGGCCGGCCTGTCCATCCTGCCCTTACACTGGCCGATCTGATCGGAGGCATCGCCGCGAGCGAAGCGATTGTCGCTGCACTGTTCCGTCGGGAACGATCAGGGGAGGGGGCGTATCTGGACATTTCCCTGACCGGCGCAATTGCCACGTTAATGGCGCATTACCGGAACCACCCCGAGGGAATTCCGTTTCTGAGCGACCGGATCGTCAATTACGCCATCTACGAAACTGCGGACGATCGGTATGTCAGCCTGGCTGCTCTGGAAGAAAAGTTTTGGACTCGATTTTGCAAGCATGCGGGCAGGGAGGATTGGTTGCATGCTTATTTCTCTCCCACGACGGAAGAGAATCCTGTCTATGAAGAGGTGAAACGGTGGTTTCGCTCCCGTCGGCTTCAAGATTGGGAGGTATGGGGAAGTGAAGTGGATTGTTGTTTAACGCCTGTTCTGGAACCGGAGGAAGTGTGGCGCCATCCGCAGGTGAAGCATGATTTGGCCACGATTGGACTGTCTTCGGCGGACGCCCACATCCCCGAATTGGGCGAGCATACGGAAGCATTATTGAATCAATCGGAAACGGTCAAGGAGCAAAAGTGTGAAAACAAAGTCAATCCCGCTGGAAGTGAGGGGGCGTGTTGAGAGAAGCTTATCTGTCAGATGCTGTAAGAATCCTCTTCGGAAAAAGAGATGGCGGTTTGAAAGAGATCCAGCATATTCGTCATCATTTTCAGGGAAAGGAGTGCAAAGGATGGAAATCCAAAAGAGTGTGGTGGCTGTCACTGGTGGTGCATCTGGATTAGGTGAGGCGACGGTGCGCCACTTTGCGAGCTTGGGAGCAAGCGTGGCCATCTGGGACATGAATGCGGAAAAAGGTGCAACATTGGCAGAAGATTTGGGAGGACAAGCCATATTCGTCAAAACTGACGTCACTGATGAAAAAAGTGTGCAACATGCGGTGGACACGGTAGTGAATCGATTCGGCGGGGTACATGTGGTGGTCAACTGTGCGGGAATTGCCATCGCCAAAAAAGTGCTTGGAAAAAACGGACTGCATGATCTGGACTCATTTGCAAAAGTGATTCAGGTCAATTTGATCGGCACATTCAATGTGATCCGATTGGCTGCGGAAAAAATGATTCAAAACGAACCAAACGCTGACGGAGAACGAGGGGTGATTATCAACACCGCTTCGGTAGCCGCATTTGAAGGGCAGATCGGGCAAGCGGCTTACAGCGCTTCCAAAGGCGGGATCGTGGGCATGACGTTGCCGCTTGCACGTGAATTGGCCGCGCACGGCATTCGCGTCATGACGATCGCGCCCGGTTTGTTCGACACGCCGCTGTTTGCCTCACTGCCGGACAAAGCGCGTGAGGCGCTTGGTGCGACGATACCGTTCCCTTCAAGGCTAGGCAGGCCGGATGAGTTTGCTCTGCTGGCACAAAGCGTCGTAGAAAATCCCATGTTGAACGGGAACACCATCCGTTTGGACGGCGCACTTCGCATGCAGCCGAAGTGAGTGCCACTCGGGAAGCCGTACGCTACAAACAGTCCCACCCTGACTTCTGCAGGGCGGGGCTGTTTGTTGAGGTTACTTTTGATTTGAATATTATCCAGATTTGGTTGGCATAGGAAGGAAGTGGAAACCACATCAAAACAATTGACAGAATCAAATTGTTGGGCTAAGATACCCTTTAGTGAAAAAAGAATGGAGGGTTTACCTAATGGCATTTGTCAGACTCCGATTCGAAGCTTTGTGCAACTAATTTCATAGTGCTCAAAGCCCTACCTGTGTGTAGAGTGAATCGGGATTGGTCTGCCCATTTTTAGGTAAATTCTACCATTCGCATATTTATGTTAAGGGGGGCATTTTGCCCTTTTTTTGTGTTGTTTTTGGCATGCTCAGCTAGAAACACCTGTCGTACAAGAACCGAATCGGTGTTTGTGAGCGCATTTTTGTTGTTGATCCATCCTCCGTTTGCTCCACACAGGTAGGAGAACCTTTTCGGAGCGGAGGATGAAAAATGCATACAAGAAATAAGCGCCTGTGGCGAAATCATAAAGAAGGAAGCAATTTTCCAGGACAGCATCTGATCTACAGCAAACGCTTGGCTCAGAGCTTGATTGAAATGGCCGGGATTGGATCAAATGATTTGGTTTTGGATATCGGGGCGGGAAAAGGCGCATTGACTTTGCCCTTGGCCCAAAAAGCGGGAAGAGTGCTGGCAATCGAGAATGATCCGCAATTTGTGCAGAAACTGCGCGTCAAGTTGGATAAATGGAGCCATGTCACAATCATTGAAAGGGATATCTTGCAAGTGAATCTTCCCAGAAAGCCCTTTTGCGTGGTAGCCAGTATCCCTTACTCCATCACTACCCCCATCTTGGGAAAGCTGATGGATCAACCGGCAACACCACTGAAAAAAGCTTTGCTGGTAATCGAAAAAGGAGCAGCCAAACGTTTTACTGCCAATCCGACCACCAACCCACGAATTTTGAAATGGCGGATGTTTTTTGACTTGAAGATGGGGAGGACATTGTCTCCTGATCATTTTTCCCCACCTCCCCGTGTGGACTCGGCTGTCTTGTTTATTAACAGAAAAGAGAAACCATTCATTCCCGTTCGGGGTCATGCACTGTTTTCGGCGCTGGCCTCACATGGATTGAAGATACCTGAATGGCCTGTTTATGAAGCGCTAAGAGGCGTGTTTACGCCACCGCAGATTTCTCATCTGTTGAAAGAACTGGGAATTGAAAGAGATTTTCCCATTGGTTGGTTGAGTATCGACCAATGGGCAACGATTTTCCATTCCATGATCCGGCACGTCAAACCTTACCGTTGGCCAACACGGAAATAATCGGACTTAAAAGTGAAAGCTGTCTCCAAAAACCTTAACAAAATTTCTAATCCCCACCTAAATTCACTTTGAGCAGAAAAGAAACAAAAATGATTAATCCGTACCATCTTCAAGGTGGTACGGGTTTTTTTTATGATTCAACTATTTAACAGGTATGGCGTACCGATTGCCAAAAACCAATTCCATAGCCGAACATTCTATTTGAAAGATATTATATATCAGAATAGAGGGAACATAGAATCGAAAAAATATAAAAAATTATTTAATTATTATGTATAATAATACAAACTAATAATAAATATATACTAGTTTGCAAAACATACATAAAAATATTCAGATAAATTTCAATACATTTAAGTAACCATCTTCCATTAACTTTTCCATGGGAAAAGCCAGGAAATGCATTTTCATGTTTTTTATCTCCATTCCATCATAGGTAAAAGGAGTAGCAAGAGGTATTAAACTATTTCTTTAAGATAGAAGTCTAATATCTTTATTTGGCCAAGATCTGGACATAAAATGATAGCCCATTGGAGTCATGGCTTCTTATCTTTTCCGTTCTATACTCATATAGAAAATGTTGTATCAAATTATACGACCAAAGGAGAGAAATATTGCTTATGGCTAAGCCGACTCAAAATCATTCATCTGATCAAAAACACGAGCAAGAGAAAGCAAATCCATTGTATGCCGCGATTTGGCGTTGGCATTTCTATGCAGGGCTGATCTTCGCTCCGTTTTTGGTCATGTTGGCGGTGACGGGCGGCATCTATCTCTTTAAGCCCCAAATTGAATCCTGGTTGTACAAAGATATGTACCAGGTTCAAGCGGAAGGAAAGGAATTGGCACCGTCGGAACAGATCGAAAAGATAAAAAAGCGTATCCGGATGCTCAAATATCCCGGTACCAACCTCATGCTGAAGCGAACCGGTCCTCCGAAGTGGGGATTCGGGCTGGGGATCAGTCCCTAACAGTCTTTGTCAATCCATATAATGGAGCTATCACTGGAGTGTTAAATGACGATCAACGAATCATGGACAAAATAGAAAAATTGCACGGGGAATTGATGGCTGGGACACTGGGTGATCGTCTGGTAGAATTGGCAGCCTGTTGGGCCATCATTCTTCTGATCACTAGGATATTTCTTTGGTGGCCCAGGGAGCGAAAAGGAGGGGTTTTTGGTACCTTTCTCCCTAGATTGAACGGAGGAAAACGAATCTTTTGGCGGGATCTTCATGCGGTTCCGGCCTTTTGGCTGTCGTTGGGGATCGCTTTTCTGATACTGACAGGTCTGCCTTGGTCCGGATTTTGGGGAGATCAGTTTCAGAAATTGGCAACGGATGCCGGCATTGGGTATCCGGCTGCTGTCTGGGGAGGAGAAAAGCCGGAATCGACGATTCCTTCCAAGGATGTGGCCGATGTGCCGTGGGCAGCCGAACAACGGCCCGTTCCTCAATCGAAGGATGAGAGAGTTTCACCCATTTCCATCGACAAAGTGGTGGCGATTGCTGATGCTCGTCACGTTCATCCCGGCTACAATGTCTACTACCCGGAGGGTCCAAAAGGGGTCTACACGGTATCTGTCTTTCCTGACAAATCCAAGGATGAGGCCACATTATTCCTGGATCAATATAGCGGAAAGGTGCTGGATGATTATCGGTTTGCCGATTATGGTCCTATAGCCAAAATCATCGCAACCGGCATTACCCTTCATAAAGGAACCGAATTTGGTCTCCCAAACCAAATCGCAGGATTGATCATATGTCTCGGAATCGTGGGTATTTCTATCACTGGACTCGTCATGTGGTGGAAGCGAAAGCCGAGCAATAAATTAGGGACACCCCCACTCCCAAAAAACTTTAAGCTGGTCAAAGGAGTAGGCGTTCTCGTGATCGCATTGGGCATCCTTTTCCCTTTAGTCGGGCTCTCGCTGGTGATCGTCTGGCTTCTGGATTGGCTTATCATTAAAAGGATACCAATGGTGAAACAATGGGTTGGATAAATACATTAGCTAAAAAAAGCGGCTGAATCATATTTCAGTCGCTTTCATCTTTATGGGGGGTTTTAATTATTCTTCATTTTGTGTAAAATCATAGAACCAGTCATTTTCTGAAGAAGATCCATTTATTTTTTTGATTGAATCCGATCAATCACTAGGACTTAGACTATGTTTATTAGAAAATGTATATCTTGATTATCGAATATATCGGAGAGTGATTTTATGAAGAAGAATGATGTGAGACAAAGCAAATTCCTTAGTAAAGTCTTACGTCATACACCAGAGAAAATTGGTATACGACTGGATAAGAATGGGTGGGTAGGCGTAGAGGAACTCTTAGATGCTTGTCGGAAACATGGAGTTTTACTGGATCGCGAAACCTTGGTACGTATCGTTGAAACGAATGATAAACAGCGTTTTGCCTTTAGCGAAGACGGTCAAAAAATTCGTGCCAATCAAGGACATTCTGTACCCATCGACTTGAATTTGGAGCCAATAGAGCCGCCCGAGAGACTGTACCACGGGACAGCTGACCGCTTTTTTCCATCTATTCGTAAAAAGGGATTGATCAAAGGGAATCGCCATCATGTACATCTATCAAAAAATCCGATTACCGCCCGTCAGGTTGGTAAAAGACATGGTAATCCAGTGATATTACAGGTTCTAGCCAGGGAAATGTATCAGGATGGGTATACATTTTTCAAATCAGCCAATGGAATCTGGTTAACAGAGTTTGTTCCGGTCTGCTATTTGAGGGAATATATGCAATAGTTATTCTTGGACAAACATCTGGTTATCCAGAGGATGGTGAGAAGGGGTTGGACCATTGGTTAACTGGCTTTGCAGGTTTCTACAGGGATTAACAAAGCAAGAAAAACAGGATGTCTTGACCACTCCCCATGCGTAAACGCAGGGGATTCTTGGGTAATCCCGGCCACTGACAGGAAGTTAACCAAGCTAACCCCGTGGGCCCCACGGTTAAACAGTTTGAGTTGCTACGTCACAGGCTAGACCTACTGCTTGGTTTTCGCTTTTCAGTCTAGCCAGTCCATACACATAGCATTTTACGTGCAAGGTGATTGGCTTGCACAACCCTATATGCTATCCACTTGTCAAGGAGCAACTAACTGTAGTTTAACAGTGGGACATTTAGTTGTAAATACTTTTCTGAAAAAATGTCGGACTTGGCACAAAGGCTAATGCCCTCCCTCGTCCGACGCTCGCTCTCATCCCCATAGCTGAAGCTAGGGGTTTTCTCGCTCGCTTTTTATAAACGAAGTGAAGAAAAAAACCCGTCCCTTTCTGTTTGAGAATGGCTGTTGGATTGCAGATTATAAACGGATTCGCATCGTAGCAGTAAAGGAAATATGACACTGGAGGACAAACAGCTAAAAAATCCCGACAATCAACGGATTAGAGTTGCCTGTCGGGATTTTTTAGCATAAACAGGATTTTGTTTTTCATTGCATAAACATGGGCACAGGGGATGTTATTCGCTCGCTCTATAAAAAGGATCTTCGATTTAACCATTGCCCTCCGTCTATGACGACACATTCTCCGTTCATATAATTCGATTCATCTGATAGAAGAAAATGAGCTAGACGTGCAACTTCTTCCGGTTTTCCCAATCGTTTGGCTGGAATACTCTGTATGGTTTTTTGATATTGTTCTTCAGTAGGCCACAGACGATCGGCTCCTCCCGTATTTTGAATAGGCCCTGGTGCAATGGCATTGACCCGAATACCATACTTGGCCCCCCATTCGACTGCAAGTGTTCGAGTCATCGCCAATACTCCTGCTTTGGCACAAGCGGAATGAATGACCCCCGGTCCTGCTGTCCATGCATAAGTGGCAACGATGTTCAGAATATGGCCAGGATGTTTATTGGCAATCCAATGCTTGCCGACTGTTTGCGAACAATACCAGGTACCATGAAGAACAATATTAATGACGGCGTGCCAGCCATTGATCGAAAGATTTTCTGCTGGGCAAATAAAGTTGCCGGCAGCATTATTGACAAGAAAGTCAATTTGTCCGAAAGTGTCGATCGTTTTTTCAACCATGTTTTGTACTTGATCGGGATCACGAACATCCATGGGGTAGATCAGAACCTGATCTTTATATTGTTCGATTTCGGCTTTGGCTTTTTCCAATTTATCTTTTTTTCTTCCAGTAATCACAACCGATAATCCTTCTTCAGCCAGTTTCCTGGCGATCGCCTTTCCGATTCCACTACTTCCTCCTGTTATAATGGCCACTTTATTTTGCAACATAACCCCTCCTTAGTAAAATCCATATCCCTACCCATTAACTATGCAAAAAACATGCCGATATTTTCTGGCATTATTCTTGCATATAAGGCTCATAGAGAAGAATGCATCCATAAGGAGGAGTGGGTCAGATGACATTTCAAAACATTGTCATTTCCAAAGAGTCGCAGCTCGGAGTTATTAAAATCAATCGCCCGGAAGTGAGAAATGCGTTAGACAGCGAAACATTGAAAGAGATGGAGAAGGCACTGGAATTGTTTGAGAAAGATGAAGAAGTAGGAGTCATCGTCTTTACGGGTGCAGGTGAGAAGTCGTTTGCAGCTGGTGCAGATATTCGGCAATTGCAAAAGAAAAATGCCTTGGATGCTTTGCTTCCAGGTATGTCCGGGGTTTATCAGCGGATTGAAAACGCAAGCAAAGTGACGATTGCGGCAATTAACGGCTTTGCTTTGGGTGGAGGATGCGAACTCGCATTGGCATGTGATATTCGCATCGCGGCAAGGCATGCCAAAATCGGATTGCCTGAGCTGAACTTAGCCATTATTCCTAGTGCGGGTGGAACACAACGGCTCACTCGTCTGATAGGGAAGGGACGAGCGTTAGAGATGATTTTAACCGGGGAAATGATTACAGCAGAAAAGGCAGAGCAAATCGGATTGGTTTCCCAAGTGGTTCCCATCGAAGAATTATGGACTGCTGTCAAAGAGAAAGCAGCGAAAATTTTGTCAAAAGGCCCATTGGCTGTCCGATTGGCTAAAATCGCTGTCAACCAGGGAGCTGATTTGGATATCCATACAGCATTAACTTTGGAAAAGCTGGCTCAAGGCATTTTATTCAACTCAGAAGATAAAAAAGAGGGATGTCAGGCGTTTTTAGAAAAGCGAGCTGCACAGTTTAAAGGAAGATGATTCATAAATAACCGAAAGGAAAGAGGGGATCGCAGTGGTCAAACATATTGGAGTGATCGGCAGTGGCACGATGGGCAAAGGGATTGCCTATGTTGCTGCCTTGGCTGGTTATACAGTGGCTTTACAGGATATTTCTCCAAATGCTTTGGAAAGAGCAAAACAGGATATTCGAACCGAAATGGACAAAGCGATCAAAAGAGGATTGCTTGGTGAAGAAGATTGCCATCAAGCTTATGAACGAATCGCTTATACCACACAGTTAAAAGATGCAGTGAAAGAAGCCGACCTGGTCATTGAAGCCGTTCTTGAGTTAATGGATGTAAAAATAGAAGTATTTAAGCAACTGGACTTACATGCTCCGCGTCATGCTATTTTGGCAACCAATACTTCTACCATGAGCCCAACGGAGCTTGCGGCTGCGACAAGCCGTCCAGAGCAATGTATTGCCATGCACTTTTTCAATCCTGTACACAAGATGAAGTTGGTTGAGATCGTACGTGGTTTGGATACCTCAGATGCGACCGTTCAAGTCGCCAAAGATGTAGCCAAAAAGATGGGCAAAGAGACAGTCGAAGTCAACGAATTCCCTGGATTTGTTACAAGCCGGATTAACTGTCTGATTGGAAACGAAGCGATGAATATGTTAATGGAAGGAGTGGCTTCTGCTGAAGATATCGACAAAGCCATCAAGCTGGGTTTGAATCATCCGATGGGACCGCTTGAGCTGGCTGATTTGGTAGGTTTGGATACACGTTTGCGCAATATGGAATACCTCTATAAACACCTGGGTGAAAAGTATCGACCATCCCCTTTGCTTGTAAAGTACGTCAAAGCAGGCCGGCTTGGACGAAAGACAGGACGCGGATTTTATGAGTATGATTACCGAGAAAAAGAAGAAAAAAGAGGATGAGCTTTGCCTAACAGGAAACAAAAGTCAAGTGCATGATCCATAATAAAAAACTTCCGACTTCACACACTCAGTTATTGTGAAGTCGGAAGTTTTTTATTAGGTGAATAAGTCAATTTTGCATTGGGTAATGCAAAATTGACTTATTGAATTGATGTGAATAAAGGTTTTTTCCTGTTATTTTTACTTGGCATGCTATTTGCAAAATAAATAGGGTGACCCATCAAAAAACACAGAGCTAAACCAGGAGGAGAGACCATGGAATTTACACTGCCAAAAGAAATTGAAACATTAAAACGGATTGTCAGAGACTTTGTAAAAAACGAAGTGGAACCTGTGGCAATGGAAATCGAAGAAAAAAACGAGATCCCTCAAAGAGTGATTGATCTGGCCAAAGAGTTAGGGTTGTTTGGAATTAGTATTCCAGAAGAATATGGCGGACTCGGGTTGTCCATGGTAGGTAAATGTGCCATTTACGAAGAGATTGGCAAAACACATAATGGCTTTACTTCTTTAATTGGAGCACATACCGGGATTGGTACGGTAGGGATCGTGCAGCTTGGAACAGAGGAGCAAAAGAAACGCTATTTGCCAAAAATGGCCAGTGGGCAATGGATTGGGGCTTTTGCATTAACAGAACCAAGTGCTGGGTCGAATGCAGCTGCAATAAAAACAACTGCTGTACGTAAAGGGGATCGATATATTATTAATGGTTCCAAGCATTACATTACCAATGCCCGCGATGCCCACGTGTTTACGGTTATGGCTGTGACGGATCCTGCAAAGGGACCAAAAGGAATCACTTCCTTTATTGTCGAGCGGGATTTTCCAGGATTTATCGTCGGAAAAACAGAGAAAAAGATGGGGCTACATGGCTCACATTCCTGCGAGTTGTTTTTCGAAGACCTGGAAGTTCCGGTTGAGAATGTACTGGGCAAAGAAGGAGAAGGGTATTTCAATGCATTGAAAATTCTGACAGAAGGGCGTGCCGGTTTAGCCGCAAGAAATCTTGGTTCTTGTCAATATTTACTGGATCGATCCATCCAGTATGCGATGGAGCGTGTTCAGTTTGGCAAGCCCATTATTGAACAGCAGGCCGTTTTGCACATGTTGGCGGACATGGCACTGGATATTGAAGCATTACGATCAATGACCTATCGGGTCGCCTGGATGGTCGACCAAGGGATCAAGGTGATTAAAGAAGCTGCGATGGTGAAGCTGTTTGGTTCTGAAGTATATAATCGGGTTGCTGACAAAGCCGTGCAAATTCATGGTGGATTGGGATATAGTGCAGAGTACCCCATTGAACGATTCTATCGCGATGCACGAATTACCAAAATATATGAAGGTACCTCCGAAATCCAGCGCAATATCATCGGAACCCAGCTTATCAAAGAATACAAAAAGAAGGGGTAAGGAAATGGTTGAAATGCCTGTGTTTCAACTTTTAACAAATTCCGCTGCCAGGTTTCCTGATCATGTAGCGATTCGATTTGAAAACAGGACGTATACGTATCAGGAATTAAAAGAGCATGTGGATCGCTTGTCAACTGTTCTTGCCCATTTAGGAATACAAAAGGGGGATCGTGTCGCACTTATTTTTCAGAACAGCCCTGAATATATCATTTCCTATTATGGTGTATTACAAGCGGGCGGAATTGTAGTCCAAGTGAATCCGTTTTATAAAGAGCGAGAACTTCTGAATATCCTTCAGGATTCTGAAGCTGGATGGGTATTATGCGAGAAAGAGCAATGGGACAAGCTGAAAACAATCCAATCTCATACAAATATTCAGCAAATCCTACTCTTTGGTTTGGAACCAGAAGCTACCGTCGAAAATGCGGTCCATGTTGAACAGTTACTCGCGTCTACCCAGGCCAATCCACCAGACATCCCATTTCACGTGAAAGAGGATGTTGCTGTTTTGCAGTATACAGGTGGAACCACGGGACGTTCCAAAGGAGCCATGTTAACCCACTATAACCTGGTAGCCAATGTGCAACAATGCTATCAAATGGCTGCATCCATTCTGCAAATACCAGGCGAAATCATGTTATGCCTGATCCCTCTTTACCATGTGTACAGTATGACAAGCTGTATGAATTATGCCATTTTCCTGGGAGCAACCATTGTTTTACGGCGGAAGTTTGATGTGAATGAAGTATTTGAACTTATTCAGAAATATCGTCCTACTTTGTTTCCAGCCGTTCCGACGATGTTCATTGCTCTCCTGAACCATCCCAAAAGCAATGAGGTCGATTTGTCCTCACTCAAGCATTGTATTAGCGGGTCAGCACCCATACCGACTGAGATTATTCGACGTTTTGAAGAAAAAACAGGAGCGATTATTACGGAAGGATATGGATTGTCTGAAGCTTCACCTGTGACTCATCGCAATCCGCTTCAGGGTAAGCGCAAGCCAGGAAGCATCGGGATCCCTCTCCCGTATACAGAAGCTAAAATAGTGGATCTGGAGACAGGGACCAAAACGCTTCCTCCAGGTAAAGAAGGAGAGCTCGTGGTAAGAGGACCTCAAGTGATGAAAGGTTACTGGAAAAATCCAGAGGAGACGAAGCAGGCTTTAAGAGATGGCTGGCTGTATACGGGAGACATTGCTAAAAGGGATGAGGAGAATTACTACTATATTGTTGGACGGAAAAAAGAAATGATAATTACTGGTGGGTTTAATGTGTATCCCAATGAAGTTGAGGAAGTGCTTTACAAGCATCCAGGAGTTCGAGAAGCTGCCGTCATTGGTATTACTGATGATTATCGGGGTGAGGCGGTTAAGGCATTTATTGTCCCACAACCTCATGTATCGTTGACGGAAGATGAGCTTATCCAGTTTTGTCGCAGTCAGCTTGCGAACTATAAAGTTCCACGTTGTATTGAGTTTCGAGACTCTCTCCCGAAGTCAAACGTGGGTAAGGTATTACGACGGATTTTGGTGGAGGAAGAGCGAAGAAAGAGGGGAGATAAAAATGAACATCGATGATGTGAAAAAGATTCTGGTTGTAGGTTCTGGAGCAATGGGCTCGCAAATTGCGATGGTTTGTGCATTAGCGGGTTATGAAGTTAGCGTTCAGGATATATCAGAGGAAAGTTTACGGAAAGCGAAAGAGTCACTCCATTATCACATGAAAAGAAGAGTTGATAAGGGAAAATTGACACAATCCCAGGTAGATGAAGCATTTGCACGCCTTGGATTCACAACCGATCTAACGGCAGTAGCCCGAGATGCCGATGTGGTGATCGAGGCGATTATTGAAAAGTTGGAGACGAAACGCCAGTTATTCAGCGAATTGGATCAATTGACTCCAGCCCGAACGATACTAGCTACAAACAGCTCAACGATCGTCAGTTCCAAACTGGCTGATGCTACCAACCGACCTGATCGCGTTTGCAATATGCATTTTTTCAATCCAGCACTGGTGATGGAGCTCGTAGAAGTGGTTCGCAATCCACAAACGTCTCAAGAAACTGTTGATGTGATTGTAGAACTATCCCGCTGTATCGGAAAAATTCCGATTGTTCTTCATAAAGAAATTTCCGGTTTTGTTGCGAACCGGATTCTTGGAGCATTGACAGATGAGGCTATTTCTCTCTATGAACAGGGAATTGCGTCGATTGAGGATATTGATCTGGCTTGCATGAAAGCGCTTAATCATCCGATTGGTCCGTTTGCCTTGATGGATCTGACTGGCATTGATGTGAATTATTATGTTCGGATGCAAAGAATGCAGGAAACGGGCGACCCAGCACTTGGGCCCAAGAAATCAGTGATCGAAAAGTTTGAAAAGGGAGAATGGGGCAGAAAGACTGGAAAAGGATGGTATGATTACCGGGGCGATTCAAACAAATAACAATAACATGCTGGGGGTGAAAGTATGAGTGAAGTCGTGATTGTCAGTGCAACACGCACAGCGATCGGTAAATATGGTGGTACATTGGCTTCTGTGAATCCTGAAGACTTGGCGGAGACGGTCATTCAATCCGTTTTGAAACGGGCAGACATTTCACCTGAATTGGTAGATGCAGTAATTTTAGGCCATGTTCGTTCAACGAGCCGTGCAAATAATATCGCCAGGGTAGCGACTTTAAAAGCAAAGTTGCCGATTTCTGCCCATGCATATACCGTGAATATGCTCTGTGGGTCAGGAATGCAAGCCATTCACCTTGGAATGAATGAAATTCGACTCGGTGAAGCAGATATTGTGATAGCCGGTGGAACCGAAAATATGAGTCAATCCATTTTCTACCTGCGTAATGTGCAAAGTCCTGGACATACCCCTGAGTTGGTTGATGCCAATGTTGAAGGTGGACCTGGTTCACAGCCCATTGAGATTTATGGAAGGATTAGCATGGGACAAACAGCGGAAAATGTGGCAGAAAAATATGGAATCAGTCGTGAAGATCAGGACCGTTTTGCGTATGAAAGCCAAATGAAGGCGAAAGAAGCGTTGGAAACCGGACGATTCAAAGACGAGATTACACCTGTTGCAGTACAAACGAAAAAAGAGAGGATTACCTTTGAAATCGATGAATTTCCCCGGCCGAATACAACTCTGGAAAAATTGGCAAGTCTGCCACCTGTTTTCAAAGAAAATGGAACAGTTACGGCCGGAAATTCATGTGGACGAAATGATGGAGCTGCGGCAGTGCTATTGATGTCGCTGGAAAAAGCGAAAGAGCTGGGTATAAAGCCGTTGGCTCGGATTGTTGCCTTTGCAGCAGCAGGTGTGGAACCTGCATATATGGGGATCGGTCCTGTTCCTGCTACCCAAAAAGTGCTTGAACGTTCTGGACTTTCACTGGATGATATCGATCTGATTGAGCTCAATGAAGCATTTGCATCGCAATCCCTGGCATGTATTCGTGAGCTGAATCTGGACCTCAAAAAAGTGAATGTCAATGGGGGAGCGATTGCATTAGGCCATCCTCTTGGATGCACAGGTACACGATTGGTTGTCACACTCTTACACGAGATGAGGCGACGTGGCAGTCGTTATGGATTGGCAACACAATGTATCGGGGGTGGTCAGGGAGTAGCGATGATCATTGAAAATTTATACTAGAGAGAAGGAGGAGAGAGCAAATGCCAGCAAGATTCATGACAGCACGGGAAGCTGTTGCCTTGGTGCCAAGTGGTTCAACGGTCATGGTTGGGGGATTTGGTCTCTCCGGCCAACCGTTGTCTCTTCTGGAGGCATTGCTCGAAACAGAGGTACGGGATTTAACGGTGATCAGCAACAATGTAGGCCAACAGGGGAAAGGGCTTGGGAAATTGCTGCTGGATAACCGGATTAAAAAAGCAATCGGTACCTATTTTACCAGTAATCCAGACGTTTCCCGGTACAAGCGGGAAGGAAAGCTGGAAGTGGAGTTGCTTCCCCAAGGTACTTTCAGTGAAGCGATCCGGCTTGGCGGAAGTGGAATTCCAGCGTTTTATACACCAACTGCTGCAGGCACCTTGTTGGCTGAAGGAAAAGAAACACGCATATTTGATGGAAAGGAGTATGTGCTTGAACGGAGTCTTCGTGCAGATGTCGCACTAATTAAGGCCTATAAAGCGGATCGTTACGGCAATCTGGTTTACTATAAGACTGCCCGTAATTTTAATCCACTCATGGCGATGGCTGCAGATTTAACGATTGTGGAAGTGGATGAGGTGGTAGAAGTAGGAGAATTGGATCCGGAAGCAATTGTAACTCCTCATGTGTTTGTCGATGTGGTGGTACAAAAGGAGGCATCCTCATGATGGATCCACGACATTATGTTGCATGGAGAGCGGCTCAAGAACTGGAAAGTGGGGATATTGTGAACTTGGGGATTGGGATTCCGATCCTGGTTGCGGATTATATCCCCAAGGATCGACAGGTGTTTTTGCAATCAGAAAACGGAATCCTGGGTGTTGGACCGACTCCTCCCACTGAATCCCAAGACCCTGATTTAATTAATGCAAGCAAGTTACCCATTTCGGAACAAATCGGAGCCTCATACTTTGACTCCTCGTTATCCTTTGCCATGATGCGCGGAGGGCATATCCACAAGACGGTGATTGGAACATTGCAAATCAGTCAGTCCGGGGATATTGCCAATTGGGCCGTTCCTGGAAAGGATGTGCTGGGAGTTGGAGGAGCCATGGATTTAATTGTGGGTGCTCGTACAGTGATTGTGGTTTCTACTCATCTAACTTCTGATGGAAAACCGAAGATCTTGCCTGCATGTACGTTTCCTTTGACGGCCAAAGGAGAAGCCGATGTGTTGATTACGGAATATGCTGTTTTTCGTTTTATTGATAATCAGATGGTCCTGGAAGAATTGGTCGATGATCTGACTCTCGATCAATTGAAACAAATCACACCTGCTCATTATGAAATATCTGATCATTTTCGGATGGTGAATAGAACTGAATATTTAACAAATAAACAATCGATGGGGTAAAAGGGGAGACAAAAATGTTCGGTAAGCGATTCACTCGATTATGCCTGGCGATCCTGTTGGCAACCAGTTTCATGGCGGGCTGTTCAAGCATGGCTTCGGAAGAAGATACATTAAGGGTAGGTGTGGCCTTTCCAGTATCCGGTAGCCTGGCAAAAATTGGACAAGCTTGTACAAATGGAATCGAGATTGCCAAAGACATTGTGAATGAGCGGCCCCATGCTAAAAAAATTGAATTGGTAAAAGTGGATATACCCGATGTCACGTCTGCAGTCAATGAAGTCAATCGCCTGATTACCATGGAAAATGTAAAAACAATTGTTGGTGCTTATGGAAGTCCTTTGGCAATGGCAGCTTCCGAAATAACGGAGAGAAACAAAGTGATACTGTGGGAAGTAGCCGCAACGGATCCAAGATTGACAGGACGCGGTTACCGATATGTTTTTCGACCCAATCCGAACGCCAGCTCTTACGGTCCTGCATCCATTGAATTTTTGGAAAAGGTAGTCAGCCCCAAGCTTGGCAAGAAACCGTCTCAATTAAGGATTGCATTGCTACATGAAGATGGTGACTTTGGACACGGGGTCTCCAAAGCAACCAGGAAAGCTGCCCAAAAAGCAGGGATGCCTATCATCGGGGAGTTAAAGTATAATGCGAAAACGACCAATGATATGACATCCATCATTTTACAACTGAAAAAATGGAACCCGGATGTGCTCGATGTAGTTCAGTACAACAACGACGCACAACTTTTTTTAAAACAGGCGAAACAGTTGGGGTATGTGCCGAAGGTAATAATAGCCAATGGCGCCGGACAGAGTACAGATAATTTTGGTGATGCATTTGGCAAGGACGCAGACGGCGTGCTGGATACTTCCAGTGCGATGTTACTGAATACCCATGCGTTAACACCTGAAGCAAGGCAAATCAATGAAGAATTTTTTAAGCGCTTTCAAAAGAAGTTTGGCAAGAAACCGGATCTGATTGCCAAAGTGGCTTTTTCCTCTGCGTACATTCTCTTTAACGAAGTTTTGCAAAAAACAGGAACGACGGATCCGGAAAAAGTACGTCAACAAGCACTGTCCCTGGACTTGCCGATCGGATCAACTCCTGTAGGTTGGGGCATTCACTTTGATCAGAATGGGCAAAACACGCGGGCACAGATGACCGTGATGCAATGGCAGAATGGCAAATTACTCGCTGTGTATCCTGAAAAGTTTGCACTTACCAAACCGATTTATATACCACTGCCGAAATGGAACGAACGAAAATAGATTAGGATGGTGAAGCCATGGATATTTTTCTTCAATTGTTGATATCAGGGATTTTGCTTGGTGGCGTTTATGTTCTTGTGAGTATTGGTTTGACTTTGGTTTTCGGTGTGATGAAGATTGTGAACTTTGCTCATGGTGACTTTCTTATGCTGGGTATGTTTGGTGCTTTCTTCTTGTATCAGCTCTTTGGTTTGAATCCCTATCTATCATTGTTGATCGTTACACCTGCCCTGTTTATCCTTGGTCTGATTATTTATAAAACGATTGTAGGCAGGACGATTTCACGTCCCCATGTAGTACAAATATTTTCATTTATTGGATTATCTGTTGCATTCCAAAACATGGCCCTCGTATTGTTTTCCGCTGATTTCCGTTCAATCAACCATCCTGTTTCAACGAAAGTGATTCATATGGGTCCGATCCATATTAGCTTTCCATCATTCATTGCCTTCATTGTGGCTGGGATTATTACGATTCTTCTGTTTATCTTTTTGTATTACACCTATACAGGAAAAGCCATTCGTGCAGCTGCCCAGGATCGATTTGCCGCTACTTTGATGGGGGTATCCATTCAGAAAATTTATGCCCTTACTTTTGGCATCGGCATCGGGATTTTAGGGATAGCCGGTTCGCTCATGGTCCCCATTTACTCCGTTTATCCAACGGTTGGTGAACAGTTTGTTTTAATCGCTTTTGTGGTTGTAGTACTTGGAGGGTTAGGCAGTCTGCCAGGTGCTGTAGTGGGGGGATTGTTGATTGGGCTAATTGAGACGATGAGCAGTTATTTTATTGCCCCATCGATGAAACAACTGGTTTACTTTTGTGTATTCATCCTGATATTGATTTTGCGTCCGAATGGGTTGTTTGGTAAAGAAGGCGCTGCAGAGGAGGCCTTGGAATGATGCAGAGACTTGTAAACAGTAAAGGGAAACGAAATGGTCTGGTGGGGATTCTGTTACTACTGGTGTTACCTCTCCTGTTTCAGGATCAAGCTTTTATATTGGATACGATGATTTTAATGGCTTTATGGGGATTTGTTGCTTGTTCCTGGAACATCGTTGGCGGATATGGTGGGTTATTGTCACTTGGACACGCAGCCTTTTTTGGAATCGGGGCATATACTTCCACGATTTTGTTCGTAGACTATTGGGTCTCTCCATGGATTGGGATGATTGTGGGAGCGTTACTGGCTGGCCTGTTCGGACTTTTTATCGGAATTGTGACACTGAGATTGCATGGTCCCTTTTTTTCCTTGTGTACCATTGCGGTAACGGAAGTATTGATGATTATTGCGATTAACTGGCAAGAGGTAACCCATGGTTCAGCGGGGATTCCTGTTCCATACCGTCCAGGTTTCATCAACATGGTATTTGACAATCGGGTGACTTACTTTTATCTTGCTCTCGGATTGTTAGCAATCGTTTATTTCTTATCGCTTTGGTTGAATCGTTCCCATTTTGGATACTATCTGGTTGGACTGAGAGAAAATGAACAGGCAGCTTTGGCTCTTGGAATAAATGGAGTAAAAGTTCGATTGATTGCGATGACAATTAGCAGTGCTTTAACAGCAGTTGGTGGGACATTTTATGCACAATATGTTGGGATTGTGGAACCGTTTCACGAGTTTTCCTTTCATTTATCTGCTCAAATTGCCTTAATGGCGATTATTGGGGGCATTGGAACAGCAGGGGGGCCGATTTTTGGAGCGATCCTGATCACCTTGCTGGGAACGTTATTACGAGCAACTTTGGGTGGGGCTCATGGCGGAATTCAAGCATTGGTTTACGGTTTGCTGCTGGTGATCGTCGTTCTTTTCATCCCGCAAGGGATTGTTCCATGGTTCAAACAAGTCGTAGCCAAACGAAAGAAAGGGGTCGTCCATGTTTAGTGTAAAAAATGTGGTGAAACGTTTTGGTGGATTGATTGCGGTGGATCATGTCAGTTTCGAAATTCAGAAAGGCGGAATTTTTGGGATTATTGGACCGAATGGAGCTGGAAAGACAACCCTTTTCAATCTTATCATGGGAAATCTGGCGCTGGATGAAGGCGAGATTCGTTTTCACGACCAAATCATATCAGGCAAAAAAACACATGAAATTGCTGCACTCGGAATAGGAAGAACCTTTCAGATGGTAAAACCATTTGGTGGTTTAACAGTAGAGCAAAATGTATTAATGGGTGCTTTGCCCAAACATAACACTTTTCAAGAAGCAAGAAAAGTTGCTCGACAAATCATGGATTTGCTCGAGTTAACACCTTACCAAGATGAAATAGCCCAAACACTTCCGGTGGGGCTGAAGAAAAAACTCGAACTCGCTCGTGCTTTGGCAACTCAGCCCCAACTGCTTTTTCTTGATGAGGTGATGGGAGGTCTACATCCCAGAGAAGTACAGGATATGATCGAAGTTATTCGCTATTTGAATCGCGAACAAAATATGACCATTTGCATGATTGAGCATGTGATGTCAGCCGTGATGGCTTTATGTGACCGAATTCTGGTACTGCAACAAGGTCGGAAACTTGCAGAGGGAACGGTAGAAGAAGTGACCCGTAATCCAGAGGTGATCCAAGCCTATCTGGGAGGTGAGTTCAAGGATGTTACACTTGCATAATATCAACTCTTTCTATGGAGAGATACAAGTATTGAGAGAGATTTCTCTTCATGTACAACGCGGAGAGATTGTTGCGATCGTTGGAGCGAATGCAGCGGGGAAATCGACTATTTTGAAAAGTATCTCGGGAACGGTTCTGAAAGTCGAAGGAAAAATAGAGTTCCAAGGAAATGATTTGACAGGAATCCCTGCCCATCAGCGAACAGAAATGGGACTGATTCACGTACCTGAAGGTCGGCGGCTTTTTCCAACCATGACGGTTCAAGAAAACCTGGAAATGGGTGCCTATGCGAAACGCGCCCGTTTAGACCGACAAAAAACGCTTGACCAGATTTACGAGATGTTACCCCGTTTGCAAGAGAGAAAAAAACAGCAGGCAGGAAGTTTAAGTGGCGGAGAACAACAAATGGTGGCCATTGGGCGAGGGTTAATGGCCAAGCCCGAGTTGCTCATGTTAGATGAACCTACTCTGGGGCTGGCACCCATTATGGTTCAGTGGGTTTTTGACTTTATTCGTCAAATCCGTGACTCAGGAGTGACGATTCTCATCGTCGAACAAAATGCCACGAAAGCCTTGGAAGTGGCTGATCGGGGTTACGTTTTGGAAAATGGTCAGATTGTCCTGGAAGGAACAGGACAAGAGTTGCTAAATAATCAAGCGCTTCGCAAAGCATATCTGGGTGCATAAATAATGGAGGGGATTGAAAAATGAGAAAAGTGGTTATTGTCGATGCAGTTCGTACAGCGATCGGAAGGATGGGTGGAACGTTAAAGAATGTAGAAGTGGATCACTTGGCTGCCAAGGTGATTGATGAAGTGCTAAAACGAACCAACATCGAAGGCAAAGAAGTGGACGAAGTGATTATGGGACAGGCCAAACAAAGCACGGATGCGCCAAATATGGCTCGAGTGGCCCTTCTTCGGGCCGGTTTGCCCGTAGAAGTACCAGGGTATACGGTGCACCGCCAATGCGGGTCAGGGTTACAGGCCATCAATAACGCTGCTCAACAAATTCAGTGCGGACTGGCGGATATCATTGTGGCTGGAGGAGCTGAAAGCATGAGTACAGCTCCATACTATATCCGTGGGATTCGCTTTGGCTTAAAAGCGGGAAATGGAGAACTGCTGGATCCAAATACCGAAAGTCAACCTCGTTCACAACCACCAGAGATTTACGGAAAGCACTTAACGATGGGATTGACTGCTGAAAATCTTGCCGAAAAATATCAAATCAGTCGAAAAGAACAGGATGAGTTTGCTTTTCTAAGTCAAAGTCGAGCAAGCTATGCGATTCAATCTGGCAAGTTTCAAGATGAAATTGTTCCATATGAAGTCAAAGGAAAAAAGGAAACGATTCGTTTTGAAGTGGATGAGCACCCACGAATGACCTCCGTCGAAAAACTGCTTACACTTCCAGCGGTCTTCAAGGAAGGCGGAACCGTTACAGCGGGTAATTCGAGTGGACGGAATGATGGAGCCGCTGCTGTATTAATGATGGCCGAAGATGAAGCAGAGCGAAGAGGGTTGAAACCAAAAGCGAGAATCATTGCCCAGGCAGTATCAGGTGTTTCTCCAGAGATTATGGGGATTGGTCCAGTTCCGGCAACATACAAGGCTCTGAAAATGGCGGGGCTTCGTCTTGAGGATATTGATCTGATTGAATTAAATGAAGCATTTGCCGCTCAGGCTTTGGCTGTAATGAAAGAACTGGGATTGGGACTGGAGAAAGTAAATGTAAATGGGGGAGCCATTGCTCTGGGACATCCACTTGGTGCAACCGGTGCCATATTGATGACGAAATTGGTGCATGAAATGATTAAACGCAATTCCCGCTATGGATTAGTAACACTCTGTATTGGAGGAGGACAAGGGATCACCACGATTGTTGAAAATTTATGGAGGTAGAACAAAAGGGGCAGCTCTTAAGCTTAAGAGTCTGCCCCAATGTTTTTACCAATTATAATGTTTGTAACGATATCCATTCTAATCTTTTTTATTCACATGAATCCCATATTTATGTGCTTTACGAATAGCGGTGGATTGACTGATATTTAATTTTTTGGCTACTTGATAAGAACTGTGATATCGCTCATAAGCCTTTTTCAATATCTGTTGCTCCAGCTGTTCCAATGCTGCTTGCAAACCGCCTGCCTGTTCGATTTCATCCAAATCAATAATGGATTGACTTTGATTTGGCTCTTGAATCTTCTCTTTATGTGCAAGAATGTTTACCCCCATCAGATTGGGAAGTTGTTCAGGCTTGATTTCATGCTCAGGAATGATGACCAATAGCCGTTCGATCAGGTTAGCAAGCTCTCGAATATTTCCTGGCCATGGATAATTCTTTAAAGCCTCTAGTGTTTCCTTATTCAATTTTTTGTTGGTCTGGTATTTCCGATTAAATTTATCGAGATAGAATTGAATTAAAGGCGAGATATCTTCTGGGCGTTTCCGTAGCGGGGGGATTTCAATCGGAACGACGTTGAGACGATAATATAAGTCTTCACGAAACTTGCCCTCTTTGACCATGTTTTTTAAATTTCGATTGGTTGCAGCAATAATTCGTACATTGACTTTGACCGGTTTCGTTCCACCTACACGGTAAAACTCTTGATCCTGCAAGACTCGTAGCAATTTTACCTGTAAGTGTAAAGGCATCTCTCCAACTTCATCAAGAAACAGTGTTCCTTCATGTGCCAATTCAAACATGCCTTTTTTTCCATTTTTTCTGGCACCTGTAAAAGCGCCTGATTCATATCCGAATAGTTCTGACTCTTGTAACTCCTGAGGAATTGCACCACAATTCACCTTGATAAATGAACCTTTTTCATATCGTTTACTATTTCGATGAATGACCCGTGCCACTACCTCTTTTCCTACCCCTGACTCTCCCAGAAGAAGAACAGTAGTGTCTGTTTGAGCTACTCGCTTGGCCAGCTCCATGATTTGTTTCATTTCTTTACTCGCAACCACAATCGGTTCATCTCCGGCATGAAATTGACGCAGTTGCAACAGCTCTTCTCGCAATCGGTTTAATTCGGAGATATCACGAAGATTGGTGACAACCCGAATAATTTCTCCTTGTTCGTTAAAAACAGGACTGCCTGTAATCAGTATAACTTTTCCTAACGCATTTTCTTGAATCACAGTCACCGGCTTTTTTTGCTTCATGACTTCGAATGTCACAGACTTTTGGACAATTCCTCTTTTTTCAAGATAACGAAGATCTTTGCCAATATAATATTCTTTTGGAATGCCAGTTAAGCGCTCAATGGCATCGTTTGTTTTAAGTGTTATTCCATTTTGATCAGTAATGTAAATTGCATCATAAGAGTTTTGAATGATTGCATCCAATTCATCTCGTGTTGCCTTGGCTTCAGCCAGCTGTTCCTGGATCTTTTTAAAGGGAGTGATATCATAGGCGATCAATAAGAGAACTTGTTCAGGATGTATAGAACAGGGATAAGGATGTACCTGGCATTCTAACTCCATGCTTTCTAATGCGATCCTCCAGTGCACGGATTGATCGGAAGAGAGGATTTTAGAAATTCGATGCTTGGGGAAAAACTGTTTGAATTGATTTTCTATTGATTCTGTATGACTGAACCACTTTTTGATGTTAGCGTTTTCATAGAGGACAGCACCTGTATCATCCAGAAGCGCAATACCAATATCTAATGTTGATTTCGTTTGATTTATCAGCACTTTATGAAAAACACCCTCCAGTTTAGCTTGTTCCTTATCTATTAATAATTCTATTCTAATATTGCATCACCTTCTTTCCATTTCATTCAAGAAGAAGGTGACTAGGAGGGAATTATGAGAAAAATCACTTTGTCGAATGGAAAAACAGTTGAGGTTGAATGTTTAAGTTGTGCAATAACTAGTGGGGAAATAGAACCAGATGGTGGTGTAATAGTTGAAACGGAATATTTTCATGCCCACCAAGATGTTGCATATCCCATTGAAGGCTTAGTTATTTTAGCCTCGAAACTCCATTTGACCTCTCCCCATGCCTAAAGGGCAGGGGATTCTTGGGTAATCTCTTCTACCGAAGAGAAATTTACCAAGCTTAGGCCGACAGTCCATCGGCAATGAGTCTCATACCTTCTTGCAGGATATTGATGGATGCATTGATGTCATGATCATGGCGAGTTTGGCACTCAGGACATTTCCACTCTCTTAGATTGAGGTTCTTTACCTCTTTATGGCGATGTCCACATTGGGAGCATAGCTGGCTGGATGGGAATGCTTTACCCACTTTAACAATGGTTCTTCCAAACCAATTCGCCTTATACTCCAGCATGGCTACAAACTCAGACCACGATGCATCTGTAATCGATTTTGCCAGCTTGTGATTCTTTACCATGTTTTTCACTTGCAAGTCTTCCAAACAGATCACTTGGTTTTCGTGAATCAGTTTGGTTGACAGTTTATGTAGAAAGTTATGTCTTGCATTGACGATCTTTTCATGGATTCTGGCCACCTTGATCCGGGCCTTGTTCCAGTTGCTTCCCCCTTTTTGACGGCGTGACATTTTTCGTTGCCATTTGGCCAACTCTTTTTCGTACTTTCTGAAAATCTTAGGCGCATTGATTTTTTCACCATTAGAGAGGATTGCGAAATCTCTCAAGCCAAGATCCATTCCAATGGCTTTTTCTTTATGGGTGGGTTTATATGGGCAGTAGTTCATTTCACACAGGATGGAAACAAAATATTTTCCGGATGGATTGCGCCGGATCGTGGCAGAAACAATCTTTCCTTCCACTTCTCTCGATTTGGCAAACTTTACCCATCCTAACTTGGGTAGTCTGATTTTGTTTCCATCTATTTTGATGTTTTGGTTTACACATTGACTTGTGTAGGATTGAACTGAATTTTTCCTGCTTTTGAAGCGTGGATGGTCATTCTGCTTCTTGAAAAAACGTTCGAGTTCTTTTTACTGATGGTTATTTGCAAAGCTTAGTTGGCATGAAACAGAGTATTTATCTGGACTTAACTAAACTTCTCACTCAATGGATAAACACGCTTTATGAGCCATTGGCGAACGATAGGCCCTTGGCGGCTAAAGCCCGACGGATTTGATCCATCGCTTTTGGGCCTATACCGTGTAACTGCAAGACCTCGGCCTCACTAAGCTTGGTGAACTGCTCAAGTCGCAAGTAACCAGCCCGTTCGAGTGCCCGTCTTGCTGGCTTGGCTAAATCGGTCGGAAGGTCGCTTTCCTTGGTATTATCATTTAGTGTCATAATGATTCCCCTTCACAAGTTCATGATTATTTTATTGGAACCCAAATTTCAGAATATGAATCAGGTCTGGTAGGATCAGATTCTTTATATACTTCAAGTGATGCTGTACCAGCATGCTCATAGCTGTTAGATGGGAACCATTCTGAAAAAATTTGTTTCCATGTATTTTTTTATAGCGTCTGGCACTGGGCCTCGAACTTCAAATACAACCCATTTGGATGCGGGTATTTCAAAGCGCGATAGTCCATCTGGCACGCCGCCAATGTATTCTGTAGCGATCCAATATTCCATTACGTTTTTCTGTCCACTAAAGTCAACAATCACACCTAATAGACCACTAATTTGGCCGTTATTTAATTGAATTAATAAATCAATGGTTCCGCTTTTATGAGCTTCATCCCAAAGTTTTGGAATAACAGCATCCATTTCCTCGGTAACGCATGAAAATTCCTGTTTAATACCTACTATTTGGAAAGCATCTCTTTCTACAATTCTATATTTCATTGGATCTGCTCCTTTCAGATTTACCTGTATAGTCAAACGGTTATAGGAATGTAACTTTCCAATCCCTTTTCGCATTTCACTTGGGGTTACACCATGCTGTTTACGAAAAGCTTTTGAGAAAGACTCAGGAGTGTCGTAGCCATATTTATGGGCAAGGTCAATGATTTTGCAATTTGTAGTAGACAATTCTTGAGCGGCTAATGTTAAACGGCGTCGCCGAAGATATTCTCCCACAGATATACCGGTCAAAATCATAAATGTACGTTGAAAGTGAAAGGGAGATACATTGGCTTGTTTCGCTATATCTTCTATCGTAATATGATCCTTTAAATGTTCTTCCATGTAGTCTATCGCCTTTTGCAACGATTCAACCAATGCCATATAGCTCACTCCTTAATCAAATTCTAACAATGAGATTTACTTAAATCCGGTCATTTTATGCTCTGTTAGAACAGTATTATTTCACATCTAATCTTAAAGTAACCACCCCAATATTTAATTAGAAGGTCAAAGGGAAAACACACGTTTGTTTCCATGAAGCATGATTATTATTGTGTGTTTTTCAACAAAGTGATCATTTTATTCAACAATATGGTCCTTTAATGGAATGAAGAAGGACTATTTGTTTCCTTCTGATAGCTTTTTTCATTTTTTGGCAAATGACCCCAAAATCGACGTTCGCTACCTCCACACCAAAATTTTTATAAAAAATAAAGGTGATGGAAATGAATAGGGAGTTTCTTTATAAAAAGCCTTGGATCCCAAACTTCATAGATGATAGATATGCTAGCGAAAACCCAATTCAGAGTTGGTTGGAGGATGATTCACAAGGATTGCTTATGAGAAAGTTTGAAGAATGTTCATTAGATGAACTTATACTAGAGCTAGTAGACATATTTAAAAGAGGAAATCCATCTTATGACGTCTTAGCGGCATTATTTGGTTCTTATCTAGAATTCAATGAAGAAAAGAAGATATTTAGTGTGCATAAGATTGAACGAACAAATGAGGATATTATTAGAGTTGAAATGCATGTAGATGCACAAAGTTATGAGATTCGCCATCTTAATTTATATGCTCAGGAACTGCCTCCTTTACAATCACTAAAAAACAAATTAAATGAGCTCCATAAAGATATATCTTTTCAAGAAACAAGTAATGAGTTTGTAATTACTGAAAGAGAGTGTGTTATAGCGATTTTGAAAGACAAGAGAGATATCTAATTTTCCTGCGGATTATTATCGGAATAATAAAAAGGTAGGGAATAACCGTAGTTTTAGAGTGAAAATAACAGAGGAAGCATTTGTAGATTATCAGTCCTAATTAAACCGAGAGCTTGTACAATCGTCCTTTATAGAAATGCCGCCTGAAAGCCCACTGGCTTTAGCTGTGGGATGAAAGGTGGCGTTGCTCGGTATCCCCTTTATGGGGAAACTTAGAGCAACAATTTTTTACTTTTTTGTTGCATTTTGAATATTAAGTTGACACAATTATAGTATGAGTCAAGAGTATAGAAGAACAAAAACGACTGTATCATTGATTCACTATCATTTTGTTTTTTGTCCCAGATATCGCCGTAAGGTACTGGTAAAGAAAGTAGAAGAGCGATTGAAGAAATCGTAGAGCAAATCTGCAAGGAAAATCAGTGGAATATCATATCAATCGAAGTAATGTACGACCACTGTCATTTATACTTTAATTGTCTTCCAACTGATTCTCCATCAGATATGATGGAGAAATTGAAAGGGGTGACTTCCAGAAAACTTCGCCAGGAATTCTCGCATCTGAACCATTTGCGAATTCTTCGGACATAAAATAAGCCGTCAAATTATCGACCATGCACTTGCCAACGGTGTTGGCATGATTCGTATGGAAGATTTGACGGATATTCGAAATAGAGCAAAGTCTAAAAAAGAAGCTGGCAGAAACCTTCATTCATGGGCTTTCCACCAGTTAAAAGAAATGATTAAATACAAGGCTGAAATGGCTGGGATTCGCTTTGAATTGGTTAAACCGGACTACACCAGTCAAACTTGTAAATGTGGTCATCGTGAAAAAGCGAATCGAAATGGCATCCAATTCAGATGCAAAAAGTGTGGTTATACCTGCCATGCTGATCTGAATGGAGCGATCAATATAGCCAAAGCCATTTCTGGGTTAGTAGCCTAGCGTACTGGTAACAGGTATGCCGCCCATGTGGGTACATGCGGCTTAGTGCCGTAGAACTGCAGGACGGGGTGATGACACACCCCTGAACTTGGGCGTTGTCCAAAACGGAAACGGACTGCGGACGCTAACGACCCAAGAATCCCACGGCTTCAGCCGTGTGGAGTGTCAATGGAGCGATATTGATCGGATTAGGTATTCGACTATTCACTTCACAAAACGAGCATTGATACTACATACTTATTGCCTAAACAACAAGCCGGCCATCCCTTAGCATACAGGGGGCCGGTTATTTTGTGTCCAAATTTCAAAGAGAAATGAAGACCTAATTGGCATAGGCAGTAACGTACCTCTATACAGGAGCCTCAACGTAATGGATCAAACTTCACCAATATACAATTCCGAGCGAATCCAGTTCCTTATCGTCCTGTGGTTGACGAAACTCATTCTAACCAAAAAGTAATTGATCTACCGCTCGTTTCGCTTGCTCCAGTCGTTCTAGATAAGAACCACGAATAGTCACAATGGGAATATTTCTTTCCTGAAACATTTGCTTGAGCTTTTCATTATTGCATTGTCTTATCTTTTCATCCCCGTGAACACGAAAACCATCGTCAATCCACGGTACGTCTGGTTCCAGATAGAGATACAAGTCATAATTTTGTGCTAAAATGGCTCCTTCAATCCAGGAACATGGATAACCCAAATATAATTCAGCATAGTATTGACTCACTACTGCTTCTGAATCAATAAAAAGAACTTTGTTGGCTTCTTTTACTTTTTGGTATTCCATATATTTATGTCCAAATACGATTTCTTTAAAATGCTCCTCGTTAATGATACCGTCACAGCCACCGATTTCTTCACAAATGGTTCGCCCATATTCTTCTACATAAGTGGTGCCATAAATTTGCGCAAGATATCGGGTCAAGGTAGATTTCCCGCAGCTTTCAGTCCCTACGATGGCAACTTTTTTCACAAAGTAAGACTTCACTGCATTTGGAATATAATCCCAATACCGGTAGGGGCCATGTTTGCGGATGGCTGTTCCCGAAACAGGATAATGAGACCGGTCAGAATCAATGACTACATGTTCAGCGTCGGGGTATAATCGTTTGAAGATGGGATCATAGGAATGTTCGGAACTAAAGACCACATCAATCGGTTTACCAATCGCTTTTTTTATCTCATACGCCCCTTTTTCCCAATCATAAGTTTCATCACTAGGTGCATCGTCTTCTACTGCTAACACTTTTACGTTTTCCATATCCCTGGTTACAGTGGTTAGCCATTGCAGGCGTACGGAATGAGGGAGATCAGGGATTCTTCCAGCTTGACAGAGTAAAGAGTCTCTACTCTTGCTATAGCTCAAAATAACATATAACTCTTCGACCATACATGCCGCTTTTGTTATTACATAAACATGTCCCATATGAAGCGGAAGAAATTTTCCTCCAAAAAATCCTACTTTTTTCATACGCTCACTTCTCTCTTTACCGCCCGATTCCAGTTCCAATAGCCATAGACAGCATTGAATAGATAGGCAGCCCACATCATTAATACAGAAACATCATTTCCTGTTTTTATAAAAGCATGAAACCACATCCCGATCGAGAGGATGTCAACAAGAATCCATAATAGCCATTGTTCTTTGAATCGCTTAATCATGAACCACATCGCGATCATTTGCAGGACCATTGTAGCGGCATCAATGAAAGGGAGATTCCCTTTGATAAGTTGTAAGATCATACCACAGATAAGCGTGGCAACAATGGTCACAATGGACCAAATCCATTTTTCTTTTTTCGTCATCACGGCTACTTTAACATCAAACGCTTCATTCTGGACTTTTTTCTTTCGCCAAACCCATAGACCGTAGAATTGCATGGGCAGAAAATAGAATGCGTTTAAGGCAACTTCGCCATAAAAACCTTGTTGATAAGAGAGATAAGCATATAAAGAGACATTAATAATTCCGAAATAATAGTTTGAAATTTTTCCTTTTGCAACCAAAACGACACTTAACATCCCTGTTAATGAACTAATGACACCTATTAAACTATCTTTCCATACATAGGATAAATATAAGGTGATCAAAGTAAAAGAGATTAGCCATATTCTTTCAAACCATGTCCAATCCTTTAACCACTTCATTTCCTCTGTCCTTTACTAACATTATTCTGTTTAAAACATTCAAATAGGTAAATGCAACCAAGCATGAAAAACAGATTTATTAACATGTTTTATGGTCGTTTGATGAATAAGTTGGCACCATCCATCTTGGCTAATTTTAAAAACTGTCAGTTCTCACCTTTTTGTCTAGCAAAGTGTCCTTATTTTTTACTGTCTTTACACGTTTTGCAGATACCAGAACACCAATAATCACGCAGATTCCACCTATTGCTTGATACCATGTTAAAGTTTCACCAATAAAAATAATCGCAAATATGGAAGCAAAGACAGGAATTAAATTTAAGAATACACCTGCTCGGGAAGCTCCAACTTGTTCTACGGCTGTATTCCAGGATAAAAAAGCAATGATGGAAGCAAAAAAGCCGACGAATAAGAGTATAAAGATCAAAGAAGGTGTCCAGGTAATGGTTGTTTCAGGTTGTTGAAGTTCCCAAATGCTTAAAGGCAATAATAAAATGATGCCGATAAACATGGTAATACAAAATGAACTGTATTTTGGTATAATGCCAGCATATTTCTTTACAATAACAGAATAAAAACTCCACGACATCACGGCAATTATCACTAGCAAATCTCCTATGTTAAAAGAAAAAGCGAATAAAGTTTGCATTGAACCTTGGGAAAGAATAAATAAAACGCCAATGATAGATAAAATGGTTCCTATCATTTGGATTATGTTTAAGCGTTCCTTAATTATTAAAAAAGACAAGATAGCGATAATGAGAGGTGTTGTAGAATTCACTACAGAAGCATTAATGGATGTCGTATAATGCAAGGCAAAATACAAGCAGGTGTTATAACCAACAATACCTGAAATGGTCATAAGCAAAAGAGTGCCTCTATGCTGCATAAGTATCTGGCGTTCTTCTTTGATTTTTCTCCAGATAAAGGGTAAGAAAATAATAAAAGCAATACACCATCGCAAAAATGAAAAGGTAAAAGCAGGTAAATAATTTGCTGCTGCTCTTCCTACTACAAAGTTGCCTCCCCAAATGAGATTCGCCAGAATTAAAAGAAAATAAGGGGATTTTAGTTTGTTCATATGTTTTCACCTCAGAACACCCAAAAACTGTTAAAGATCTTACTTCACCCATTTCACCTGTTAGCTACGAACGGGCGAAAGTTTCACTGTTGTAAGAATTTTGGGCGTTTGGTATCAGTATACCACATTGAGTACTCAAGGTAGCATGATCTTCAATGGATATTATTAAGGAGGAGCAAAATGAAATTTCACGCGTTACACAATCCCTATCCATCCCAACGTATGCCGGTATATGCCAAAAATGGAATGGTCGCTACTTCACACCCTTTGGCAGCACAAGCTGGTTTGGATATGTTAAAAAAGGGAGGAAATGCCATTGATGCAGCAATCGCCACAGCTGCAGCTCTTACCGTCGTTGAGCCTACTTCCAACGGAATTGGCGGCGATGCATTTGCTCTGGTGTGGTGTAACGGAAAATTACATGGACTCAATTCCAGTGGACCTGCTCCAAAAGGTATCAGTATTGAAAAACTGGAGAAAAAAGGAATCAAGGAAATCCCTCATTATGGCTGGTTACCTGTTACAGTGCCAGGAGTTCCAGCGGCATGGGCAGAGCTTTCCGAAAGATTCGGGAAGCTTCCACTGACCAAGGTGTTGGAACCTGCCATTCGCTATGCGGAAGAAGGATACCCTCTCTCACCGACGGTAAGCAAGTATTGGAAAAAAGCGTATCAGCATTATAGACGGGTACTACAAGGACCTGAATTTGCTCATTGGTTTGAAACATTTGCACCGGAAGGAAGGGCACCAGAAGCAGGAGAAATTTGGCGTTCACGAGGTCATGCTGAAACGTTACAATCCATTGCTGAAACAAAAGCCCACTCGTTTTATCAGGGTGAGATTGCAGAAAAAATTGTGGCTTTTGCAAAAAAATATGAGGGTTATTTATCTCTGGAGGATCTAGCTTCCTTTCAACCTGAATGGGTGAATCCCATTTCTGTCAACTATCGTGGATACGATATTTGGGAGATTCCACCGAATGGGCAAGGACTTGTTGCTCTTATGGCTTTAAATATCCTGAAAGGGTTTGAACTGATTGAGAAGGAAGTTGAACGTACCTACCATTTACAAATTGAAGCGTTAAAACTGGCTTTTGTGGATGGAAAGAAATATATCACAGATCCAAAATATATGAATGTAAAAGTTGAAGACCTTCTATCTGAAAGCTATGCTGAGATTCGTCGTAAACAAATAGGCGAACAAGCCCTGCTTCCAGAAGCCGGGAAGCTGCCAAGTGGTGGTACGGTATATTTAGCTGCAGCAGATTGCGAAGGGAATATGGTTTCTTATATCCAAAGCAACTTCCATGGCTTTGGTTCAGGCTTGGTTGTGCCAAGCACAGGGATCAGCTTGCAAAATCGTGGACTTACATTTTCGCTGGATCGAAATCATGCTAACTGTTTACAACCGGGTAAGAAGACCTATCATACCATTATTCCTGGCTTTATTACCAATGAAGGTCAACCTGTTGGCCCATTTGGTGTGATGGGTGGATATATGCAACCACAAGGGCATTTGCAAGTGGTGTCCAATATGATTGATTTTCACCTCAATCCACAAGCTGCTTTGGACGCACCACGATGGCAGTGGTTAGAAGATAAAAGAGTGGAAGTGGAAAGAGGCGTTCCGGACCATATTGTTCAATCTTTGATTCGACGTGGTCATGACATTCGCATTGCTGCAGATAACGGGGCATTTGGCCGAGGGCAGATCATTTTGAAACAAGACAATGGAGTTTTGGTGGGTGGCACTGAACCGCGTACTGACGGGGAAGTGGCTGCCTGGTAATAAAAAAGCAGCTTCTTGTCTCGGTTGTGAGTCAGGAAGCTGCTTTATGTTTCTATTCTTTGGAGGATTTCAACTGATCGACCGCTTTAAGAATTCCAGAGGAAATTACTTTGGCCATGGAGTAGACAAGATGGAGTCGAGTGCTTTGCAGAATGTACATTCCATTTGTCCCCATCATATCTACAATGCCTTTTATATAGAAATCTCCAACCTCAGGTAGATTCTTTTTCAATCCTTTACCAGGACTTAAAGGGCCATTTCCGACTTTGATTAAGCCGATGTCTTTATATTTTCCCAGGCAAGCATCAACAACAAGAATGTAAGAAGAGGGATGGGCATGTTTGATGTTGTTTATGATCTGATCCAGGTTCATTGCATGAACCGGATTACTTAAGGTGCCATAAATGATGATTGCTGATTCGTCTGCTTCTGATAGAAACGTTCCTACCAATGGTCCCAGCGAATCGCCCGTACTTCGATCTGTACCAATACAAAGACAAACAAGTTTGGAAGAAAGAAAGGCTTTTTGAGATAAAAATCGGGTTAGTTTGATTGAAAGCAGGTGGACAGCATCCACATGATCATACTCGACCTGAAAACTTTCCATATATTCCTCCTGATGTAATCGATCCGACTCTATGTTGCTTTAGATATATTAACAGCTTTTCTATCAATCAAGTAGATGAAATATTATTATGAAAATTAAAATCGAAAAATCTTAGGCATATTTGGATGAGAGCGAGCATTAGACGTAGGAGGATTTTTGACTTTTCGTATGTCCGATCCATCTAAGCCTTTTCTTACAAACCTTTTTGAAGAAAAAAACGAATCGGGACCGAAGGCAAGAGCTCGTGTAAACCCTTGCAAAAGAGGCGAATTCGGTCCCACAGACTACAAAATTTCCGGTGCGGCTGGATGGGGTGGTTGTAAGCTAATTTATTGATTTTTCCTTACAAAAGTGATAATGTCTTGCAATTCCTGATGTAGTTGTTCAATTTCCTGGCGGTTCAGAAGTATAGGAAGCATCCCAACGGAAACAATCAGAGAGTCTTCATGACTGTTTTTTATGGTATTCAATGTCTGATACATTTCCTCTGTTTGCTTTTGATTCCAAACTGATTCTACAGGTATGTTTCTGATTTGTTTTATAACCAACTCGTTTGTATCGGAATGAAACTCACCTGAAATCAATTGTCCGCTTATGTGTTGATTCACCGGGTTCACCCTCCTCAGTCTTGACAAACTCTGTTTATTTTTTCCGAAATCCTTTTTATTTATAGAATGCGAGCAAGAGAACAGGAATGAAAGCGAGCGTCGACGAGGGAGGGCGTTTTCTCTCTCGCAAGTCCGGTAAGATCCGCCATAATTAACTTTTCACCACTTATCCTTTTGCCGAATTGAACCAAATTCTGGTCTGGTTTCGCAACTAAAACCAATTGTTCTTCTTTTATTGTGATAAAATTCAAGTCGGGATCTTCTTGTTTTTTTATAAAGTATGATTATTGTTATATCATACTTACAAATCCCTTGTTGAAACAACAAATTGACCTTGGGATGAGGGAGGGCTTTTAATGCAAACAAGCAAGATAAAAACCTATGCTCTTCTTTTTTTTACTACAACCATATGGGGCGGGGCTTTTGTTGCGGGGAAAATTGCAACTGAAAGCTTACATCCAGTCACAGTCGCCTTTTTCCGCTTTTTTGGAGCAAGCCTGATTTTGTTTCCTTTGATGTGGTGGAAAGAACCGAAACAACCAGTTCCGACGAAAAAGGATTGGGGAATGTTTTTGTTGCTTGGTCTTACGGGGATTTTTTTGTATAATGTTTGTTTTTTTATTGCCACTAAATTTGCACCTATTGTAAAAAGTTCTTTGGTTATCGCTGTAAATGCTCCTTTAATCACGCTATTTTCAGCTGTTTTCTTGAAAGAGAAAATAAACTGGAAGGATATACTTGGAGTGATAACGGCTTTATTTGGTGCTTTATATATCATAACGAATGGACAATTGAGTGTTATTTTAGAACTTGAATTTGCTCCGATTGATTTGGTCTTGATTTCTGCCTGTCTAAGTTGGAGTATTTATTCAGTGATTGGAAAGGTTGTAATGAAAAAATACAGTCCATTAACCGCAACTACCTATGCAACAGGCTTCGGAACGATATTGTTATCTCCCTTAGCTATTTACTATACCTCTTTGGATTCAATAAAAGGCAGTGGGTGGGAGGTATGGTTAAGCGTACTATATGTAGCTGTTATGGTTTCTGCTATCAGCTTTGTCTGGTGGTATAGAGGTATACAAAATGTTGGGGCATCAACAGCATCTGTTTTTATCAATGTTATGCCTATATCTGCAACTGTTATGGGAACTGTATTTTTTAATGAACAATTAACAATAACCCATGGTATAGGGGCATTATTTGTGTTTAGTGGAATATTTTTTATGATTTATCCGAATGCGAACGAGAAAACCCCTTAGCTTTCTATGCAATTGCTATTGTATTGTTTATAATGACCCCATAATCTTCCAGACAAAGTTTAAGTTATAATTGAGGAAGAAGAAAGGGGTCGTTTTTAATGGGAAGGAGAAAATGGACAGCTGAACAGAAAATGGAGATTGTGTTAGCTGGAATGGCACCAGGAGCAAATATCTCTGCTGTATGCAGAGAATACGGAATATTACAACCACAATATTACAAGTGGAGAGAGTCTTTTATTCAAGGTGGACTATCTGCCTTGTCTAGCGGTCTATCTAATAGAGAAGGCGAACTGGAAAAAGAGTTAAAAGAAGCCAAGGCTCTGATTGGTGAGCAAGCCATGCAAATTGAGATTCTCCGAAAAAAGACGAACTGGGGCCGAAAGTAAGCACTCGGGAGCTCGTGCAAACCTTAGTAGAAGAAGGGTATTCGGTCCCACAAATTACGAAGACCCTTCGTATGAACCGCACCTATGGATACGAGCTAATAAAAGAGAAAGAGCCAAAAAAGCGTGTACAGAATGACGAAGCAACGCTTCGTCAAAAGATTCAAGAGCTTTGTGGAATGTTCCCAACCAATGGATATCGGTGGATTCGTATCTGGTTAAAGAAAAAGTATGGCATCAATGTGAATCATAAAAGAGTGTACCGGATCATGAAAGAGCTTGGTTTGCTAAGCAAACCAGCACATTACCAGGCCAAACGGAAAAAGAAAATCGGAAAGATCCCTGTCTCACGATCCAATGAGCATTTTCAAGTGGACATGACAAAAATCTGGTGTAGTCAAGATGGCTGGGGCTATCTCTTTGCGGTTATTGATGCATATGACAAGGAGATTGTCGGATACAAATTCTTATGATTCTGTCGCACTGATGAGTTTCTTTTTACTGTTGATCAGGCGCTAAACAACCGATTTACCTTTGGTACACAAGAAAAAGGTCTCACAATTAGGAGTGACAATGGGTGTCAAATGACGAGTCGCCACTTTATGAAAGCACTGAAAGATACAGGGTTTAAGCAAGAGAGAACGGGATACAACAATCCTGACGCAGACGCTTATATTGAGCGCTGGTTTCGTACCCTGAAAGAAGAAACGGTTTGGTTCCAAGAATATTCTTCCTTCTTGGAAGCTAAAAATGACATTGATCAAACTATAAAATTCTACAATGATGAGAGACCACATTCTTTGGGATATTTATCCCCTAAAGAGTTTCGACAATCTATAACTTCAAATGTTGCTTAAATGTCTGGACAAACGGGGTTCATTAAGGGATTTAAAGAAATTATAACTGATGAAAATGGGGACACATATGAAGGAGAGATTTGGTTTATAGGTGAATTAGAGTAGGTTTTGAATATCCTCTATTCTTCAACTAACGGAGCAGGTTAGTTAAATAATCGTAACTAACTATGCGGGCTAATTTATTTATGTATTATGATGGTTAGAACGGGTTTACTTCAGAGGTGCAAACAATTTTTTATTTTTGTCTAAAATTAAAAGGATATTTGTAAAACAACAACAATATAATTAAAGTCGATAAGAATTTATTGCAAATCGATAAATACCCTGTTAAAATCAAATTGAAAATAAATAGGAGAGGTGCTTTTTATGAAACAAGGAACAACATTGTTTTTAAAAATAGCTGTTTTTATTATCGGAACTCCAGTTCTTGCTTTATGTATATTTGGGTTGCCTATGTTAGCTAAAGAAGCAGCAGAAAGTAATTCGGAGTACGCTTATGTACTATATGGCTTTTTAATTGTTATGTATGTATCGGCGATACCATTTTTCTTCGCTCTGTATCAGGCTTTTAAACTTTTAAGTTATATTGACAAGAACAAAGCTTTCTCGGAATTATCTGTAAAGGCTTTAAAGAATATAAAATACTGTGCAATCACAATCAGTATCTTGTATGTGCCAGGTTTGCCATTCTTCTATAACGTTGCGAAGTTAGAAGACGCCCCAGGTATCATGCTAATCGGATTGGGCATTATTTTTGCTTCAACGATTATTGCAGTCTTTGCTGCTGTTCTCCAAAGGCTGTTACAAGAAGCCATAGATATAAAATCAGAAAATGATTTAACGGTCTGAGGTGAATAAAATGGCGATTATAATCAATCTTGATGTGATGTTGGCTAAAAGGAAAATGAGCGTAACAGAACTTTCGGAGAGGGTTGGAATAACAATGGCTAACCTTTCTATATTGAAAAATGGAAAGGCAAAAGCAATTAGGCTTTCAACTTTAGATGCAATTTGCAAAGCATTAGAATGCCAACCTGGGGATATTTTAGAATACAAAAATGACGAAGACACTAAAGGATAATAAAGTAGCTTTAATTAAAAAGAACATAGATAACAAGAAATGAAAAAGAGCTTGGTAAAATATCCAAGCTCTTTTTGTGTGAATTGTATTGTGAATTTACTCTTGTATTATCTGCGATTTGTGTTGAAAAATATAATGTTATTTTACGTTTTGCACCTTACAAGTAAACCCGTTACTAAAAAGTAGAATGTGTGACTCAAAATCGAGCTTTGCTATTTCTACCCCGCCTAAAATCATTTGACCCAAAAGGGTATCAATAAATGTTGAATCCCAAAAAATAACCCGTATCACAATAAAGTGGTACGGGTTCATTATTTTATGTTACTTTTTCTCTTTCATCCGTGAGAATAGAGTGGCCAAGATCGAACCCGAAATATTATGCCAGACGCTAAAAATAGCACTTGGAACAGCGGCCAACGGGGTGAAGTTCGCCATCGCAATCGCTACACCGAGTCCGGAATTTTGCATACCAACTTCCATTGTAACAGCTTTTCGCTTGGCAAGGTCCATTTTGAAAAGTTTTGCCATCAGGTAACCTAGTAAAAAGCCCAATACATTGTGCAAAATCACAACAGCGAAAATCATGAGTCCTGTCTGCGCAAGTTTTGCTTGGCTTCCAGCTACTACTGCGGACACGATGGCCATGATGGCAATGACAGATACAAGTGGTAATGCTTTTTCGCTGGCCTTTGCCTGTTTGTTAAAGAATGCTTTGACAATTAACGCTAATACAATAGGGATGATTACAACTTGAACGATGGACCAGATGAGATCCCCTGCATTGATTTTAGTCCATTTTTGTGCAAATAAGACGATTAAAAATGGAGTAACAATAGGAGAGAGGATGGTAGAGATCGAAGCGATTGATACAGCCAGGGCGACATCTCCTTTCGCCAGAAAAGTCATTACATTGGAGGCCGTCCCGCTCGGGCAACTTCCAACCAAAATAACCCCAATCGCTACATCTGGCGGCAAATGTAAGGCGATGGCCAGGATAAATGCAACAAGAGGCATGATGATAAAGTGGCCAACAACGCCAATGGCTACCTCCTTGGGCCTGCGAAATACTTCTTTAAAGTCATCCACAGATAAGGTTAAACCCATACCAAACATCACTATTCCCAATAACAAAGTAATATAAGGGCTAATCCAAAGAAAGGCGTTTGGACGATAAAAAGCACAAACAGAGATTAATAAGACCCAAATCGGGAATGTGTTTCCCATAAATCTTCCAGCTTTCTCAATAAAATTCAAATTGCTTCCTCCTTTTATATTTTTTTCTTCATAATATGAACTATATATCAACATATGTCAATATATAAATTTTAATAAGGAATATATTAATTCTGTTTATTTATGATTGTATTTGTCAGGTCTTATTACATTATCACGCAATTCGATTGATATGCTCTGAAAGGTACGGCAAACAAGGGCATCCAGCAAAGGCAGCTGATGCCGTTTAATTCCGAAAATTCCCTAGGATAAAAGAAAGAAGCCTAATCATCCAATAGATGAATCACCAGGCTTCTCAGAATCATTTTTATTCACCTCTAATCCTCAAGGGTAGACAAATCTCCAGTGGGCAAGCCTAATTCCCAAGCTTTTAAAACGCGTCGCATAATTTTTCCTGAACGGGTTTTTGGAAGTTTTTCTTTAAATTCTATCTGACGCGGAGCAGCGTGCGCGGCTAATCTTTGTCTGACAAATTGGGAAATTTCCTTTGCTAGTTCTTCGCTTGGTTCATATCCTGCCCGAAGTGTGATAAATGCTTTAATAATTTGGCCACGAACGGGATCGGGAACTCCGATGACTCCTGCTTCTGCAACGGCAGGATGTTCGACGAGTTTGCTTTCAACCTCAAAAGGACCTACGCGTTCCCCTGAAGTGTTAATGACATCATCGACACGGCCCTCGAACCAGAAATATCCATCTTCATCCTGATAGGCCGAATCGCCTGAAATAAACCAGCCATTGAGAAAATATGACTGATACTTTTCTTCATTTCCCCAAACTTTGCGCATCATCGAAGGCCAGCCGGGTTTAATGGCCAGGTTCCCCATCCGCTTCGGAGGCAATACATTTCCTTCATCATCAACAATGGCCATTTCCACACCAGGCAGAGGTTTACCCATTGAACCGGGGCGAATCGGCATGTTTCGATAGTTCGCACAGATGGTAGAACCCGTTTCTGTCATCCACCAGTTATCATGAATAGGCTGACCCAAGACATCCAATCCCCAATAAAACACTTCCGGATTTAACGGTTCACCGGCAGACAGAATATGGCGCAGAGAACTTAGATCGTACTTCTTGGGAAGGTCATTTCCTTGAGCCATCAGCATTCGAAAGGCCGTTGGTGCACTGAACCAAACACTGACCTTATACTTCTCCAATGTCGCATACCAATCTTCAGGTTTAAAACGACCACCGCGGCAAACCGATGTGACTCCGTTTAGCCAAGGGGCAAAGATGCCGGCTGATGTTCCTGTTACCCAGCCAGGGTCAGCAGTACACCAATACACATCCCCTTTGCGCAGATCGTAAACATATTTGCCGGAAACATACATCTGAACCATGGCATAATGAACATGGAGGATGCCTTTGGGCTTACCGGTAGAACCGGACGTGTAAAATAAGACCATACCATCTTCTTTATCCACCCACTCAATCGTATAGGCGTCAGACTGGTTTAATAAGCTATTGTAAGAAACTTCTTTGGAAGAATCGGAAATTTCCCCTAATACGATGATATGTTTTAATTGTGGTAGTTCTGAATCATGAATGCGCTTTCGTAGTTGGTCAGTCGTAACAACAGCCACGGCTCCACTGTCCAGGAGACGGTCTTTTACCGCCTCTTCCATAAAGGCTTCAAAAAGAGGACCAACAATGGCACCGATTCGAACAATGCCCAACATGGCGATAATCAGCTCAGGGCTTCTTGGCATGAAAAGAAACACGCGATCCCCTTTTTTGATTCCTAATTTCTTTAAACCGTTTGCAAAACGACAAGAAAGCTCTTTTAACTGATTGTATGTGTAGCTTTCATCACGGTTTCCATCGGTAAAATATAACGCAATTTGATCTCCAGCACCCTCATCGACACGCCGGTCAATGGCTTCATAAACAATATTTACTTTACCGGTAGAACTCCATGTAAAGTGTTTTTCGATCTCTTTCCAATCAAAAGACTCTCTTGTTTCTTCGTAGTTTTTTAAATTCGCACCTTCGTCTAGCGGAAAGATGATTTCGGATCTTTTTTTCATATAAAATTACCTCTTTCTATAACAGTATCTGTAATAAACGACATGTTATATAACAATATTATGAAGTTTGTCTTTCGTTTTGTAAAGTAAATAAATGTCTTTTAAAAAGAAAAATTCGACAAAAATTTTTTCGATGTGTTATAATACAACCAGGTGGTGAACACAACATATGAGAAACAAGCCTCTTCGCGAAAGGATCATCGAAACGTCCCTACGCCTTTTTGAAACGTATGGCTATCATAATGTATCCGTGGATCAAATCGTTAAAGAGTGCGGAACATCCAAAGGGGGGTTTTATCATCACTTTTCTTCCAAGGATGAACTGTTATATACCATTCACGACCAATTTATTACTTATGTTTTAGAAAAAGGGCATGCTGCCTACAATGAATGGAATACACCCACCGAACGTTTACGGGCTATTGCGAAATCTTTCGTTGTCATGATCGATCTGTATAAACCCGAGGTGACCATTTTTTATCAGGAAAGTCATTATTTGTCCTCCGACTATTTCCCGAATATAGTGGCGAAGAGGGATCAATACAAAGATTTGATCATTAAAGTCCTTCGTGAAGGAGTTGAATGCGGCGAATTTCACCCCCAATTACCGGTAACCATGGCAGCGATGTTCATCTTTGGAGCAGTTAACTGGATCTATAAATGGTACAAGCCTGATGGGAAATATACGATCGAAACGATTTCGGACATTTATGCGGATTTGATTCTTCGGATGGTCTTATCTCCAGAATGTTTATCAAATTACTCTTTTTTTGGGTTTTTAGAGACGGACTAGTCGGTTTGCAGACCAACTGGTCGGTCTCTTTATAAAATAACATGTCATATCTCAAAGGAGTGGAGTATGTTGAGGATGCATGAAATTCGGGAAATCATCCGACTAGTCGATGAATCAGGCATTGAATCTTTAGAATTGGAAACCGGTGAGGGGAAACTTGTTATCAAGCGATCTGTTTCTTCTTCCATCCAAACGATTGCGCCGAAGATGAACGTTCCAGAAAAGCCGTCTGTTACACCGGTTGAAATTCCAAAACCTGCTGCAAAGCCGATCGAACCACCGTTTGTAAAAGAAGAAAAACCAGTCGAAAACAGGCCGACAAACCCTGAGACAGATTCGTTATATAAAATTACTTCTCCGATTGTGGGAACGTTTTATGCTGCCCCCAGCCCTGAAGAACCTCCTTATGTGCAAGTAGGATCGAAAGTGAAAAAGGATACAGTGGTTTGCATTATCGAAGCCATGAAACTGTTTAATGAAATTGAAGCTGAAGTCGAAGGAGAAATTGTTGAAGTATTGGTGCAAAACGGTCAGTTGGTAGAAATCGGACAACCTTTGTTTCTGGTTAAAACTTCATAAACAAGAAAGAGGGGCATATCATGTCAATTCAAGCAGATAAAGAAAAATTTTTCGGAGATTTTCCCTATCCGTCCTACGACGATTGGAAGAATGCTGTTGAAAAGTCTCTGAAAGGAACCTCTTTTGACAAGCTTTTTACCAATACGTATGAAGGGATTACGCTTCAACCGATTTATCGGCCTGAAGATATTGAACATTTGGCTCATATCCAATCTCAACCCGGACGAGCTCCTTATGTCCGTGGAACAAAAGAAGAAGGAGACCGGCGCTGGGAAATCGCGCAAGAAATCCAGGCAATCACGCCTCAAGCATTGGGAGAGGCTTTGCGTTCGGATTTAGCCCGAGGTCAAACCACCATTTATCTTTCCTTGGATCAGGCCAGCTTACGCGGTTTAGATCCTGATGAGGTACAAGAAACGGAAATTGGCGATAAGGGCGTTTCTCTTGTTCATCTGCAGGATTTGGAAAACGCTTTCGCTTCCATCGATTTAGAAAAAACGCCGTTGTTTCTCCGGGTTGGAAGTTTAGGGCTTCCTTATTTCGCTTTGCTTCTTGCCTGGGCGAATAAGCATCAGTTGGATCTTTCCCAACTGAAAGGTTGTATCGGTATGGATCCGATCGGATTCTATGTCAAAGAAGGTCAGCTTCCCTTTTCTTTAGAACAAGCTTATGATCACCTGGCTGAGATAACAAAAGCCTCGCTAAAACAGGTACCAAACCTGCGAACCATTCTGGTGGAGGGACATCCATATCATGACGGGGGTGCAAATGCTGTTCAAGAGCTTGCTTTTGTCCTAGCGACAGGTGTCCATTATATCCGGCAATTGATGGAGAGAGGATTATCGATCGATGAGATTGCTCCTCGGATGGTTTTTTCATTCTCAATTGGCTCGCATTTCTTTATGGAGATCGCCAAATTGCGTGCTGCCCGGATTCTTTGGTGTCAAATCATCGATGCGTTTGGCGGGAATGCCGAATCGCAAAAAATGTACATTCATGGCCGGACGTCGGCTTTCAATAAAACGGTTTACGATCCTTATGTGAATATGCTTCGCGTAACATCAGAAGCATTCGCTGCCGTAGTAGGAGGAGTAGATAGTCTTCATGTATCTCCATTCGATGAATGTATTCGTTTGCCGAACGAGTTTTCTCGTCGGATCGCACGTAACACGCAGCTGATATTGCAACATGAAGCACACTTGTCGCGTGTGGTCGATCAAGCGGGAGGTTCTTGGTACGTAGAATGGCTAACGGATCAGATGGCACAAAAGGCCTGGTCTTTATTCCAACAGGTTGAATCCCGGGGCGGAATCATGAATTCATTAGCAGAGGGATGGATTCAAGATCAAGTAGCTGAGATCGCTCAGAAGCGGATCGCTCGGATTGGATCACGTCAGGATCGGATCGTAGGAACCAATATGTATCCCAATCTTTCCGAACAAACGTTAGAAAACGATGAAATGCTTGTCAAGCAACAACGGCAAAAACGACTGGCAGAAATACGATCCTTCAGATCCAATGTTTTCTTATCTGAACACACGCTTGAAGCTTCGATTCAAGCATTTCAATCCGGCTTGACAGTGGGGCAGTGGGTGAAATCCATCGCATCGCCTGTTTCCTCCATTCGCCCGATTTCCGCTTTTCGTGCTGCGGAACGCTTCGAATCATTGAGGAAAAACGCAGAAGCCTATCGGGAACAAAACGGAGCCTATCCACGAATTTTCCTTGCCAAAATTGGAAACCCAGCCCGATTGAAGCCACGCGCAGATTTCACGATTGGTTTCTTTCAGGTCGGTGGATTTGACGTCATTGAACAAGAGGGGCTTTCTTCCGTTGAAGAAGTTGTAGACTCCTATACCGCTTCTTCCACCGATATCCTGGTCATTTGCTCCGAGGATGACCGATATCCGGAAATTGTTCCCGACGTCGTGCGGAAGGTAAAAGAACGCCGCCCGGAATCTACGGTTTTCCTGGCTGGATTGCCTGCAAAAGAATGGCGGGAACGTTTCCTTCAAGCCGGTGTCGATGATTTTGTCCATGTAAGGGCTCATTGTTTTGATATATTGTCAAAACTCCAACAAAAGAAAGGGATTGCGAAATGAAAAAATCACCTGACTTCACCAAAATCGCCTACAAGCCTCCTATATCGGCTCAGAAGAGTGCAAATACGGCCTCTGCTTGGCAAACGATGGAACAAATTTCAGTAAAACCCTTTTACACTTCTGAGGATACTGCCAATCTCGAGCATATTGGTTACATGTCCGGCATTCCTCCTTATTTAAGGGGGCCTTATCCGAGCATGTATGTGACTAAACCTTGGACGATCCGCCAATATGCCGGTTTTTCCACGGCGGAAGAAAGTAATGCCTTTTACCGCAGGAATCTCGCTGCCGGACAGAAAGGGTTATCTATCGCTTTTGACTTGGCTACCCATCGAGGATATGATTCTGATCACCCTCGTGTTGTCGGGGACGTAGGAAAAGCCGGGGTAGCTGTTGACTCGATCCTGGATATGAAAATTTTGTTTGATGGCATTCCGCTGGACCAAATGTCGGTTTCCATGACGATGAATGGTGCTGTTCTCCCCATAATGGCCTTTTATATCGTAGCTGCCGAGGAGCAGGGAGTCAAACAGGAGCAGTTAACGGGAACGATTCAAAATGATATTTTGAAAGAATATATGGTGAGAAACACGTATATTTATCCACCTGAGGCTTCGATGAGAATTATTGCCGATATTTTCGCTTATACCTCGAAACATATGCCGAAGTTTAACAGCATCAGTATTTCGGGTTATCATATGCAGGAAGCGGGAGCAACAGCTGATATCGAATTGGGTTATACCCTTGCTGACGGGCTGGAATATGTCCGTACTGGAATAAAAGCCGGGATCGATGTAGATTCCTTTGCCCCTCGACTTTCTTTCTTCTGGGCGATTGGAATGAACTATTTTATGGAAGTTGCAAAATTGCGGGCTGCGCGTCTCTTGTGGGCTAAATTAATCAAACAGTTTAATCCCAAAAATGAAAAGTCGATGGCTTTGCGGACGCATTCGCAAACGTCGGGTTGGAGTCTGACTGAACAGGATCCTTTTAATAACGTAGCACGCACTTGTTTAGAGGCGATGGCTGCCGCCCTTGGGCATACCCAATCACTGCATACAAATGCCTTAGACGAAGCGATTGCATTGCCGACCGATTTTTCCGCCCGGATTGCGAGAAACACGCAATTGTATCTGCAAGATGAAACAGGAATATGTCAAGTGGTGGATCCTTGGGGAGGATCATATTACGTCGAAGCCTTAACTGCGGAATTGGTCAAGCGTGCTTGGGAGCATATTCAGGAAATCGAGTCTTTAGGGGGAATGGCGAAGGCCATTGAAACGGGGCTTCCAAAAATGAGAATCGAAGAAGCTGCTGCAAGAAGACAGGCTCATATCGATTCCGGTAGAGAAGTGATCATCGGAGTGAATCGCTATCGTTTGGATCACCATGAGCCTCTGGAAATCTTGGAAGTGGACAATACTGCTGTTCGCGAAGCGCAAATCCGCCGCTTGCAAGAGCTTCGCGCGAACCGGGATGAGGCAAAAGTGCAGAGCGCCTTAAATGCCATTACGCATGCCGCAGAAACCGGGGAAGGAAACCTGCTTGCCCTAGCCATTGAAGCTGCCCGGGCAAGAGCGACTCTTGGCGAAATCTCTTATGCATATGAAAAAGTGGTCGGTCGTCATAAAGCCGTTATTCGTTCCATCAGTGGAGTCTACAGCTCAGAATTCGGTGATGCTGAAGAAGTTGCTCAAGTTCGGAAAATGACGGATGAATTTGAGAAACGGGAAGGACGCCGTCCGCGTATCTTGATTGCCAAGATGGGACAAGACGGACATGACCGGGGAGCGAAAGTCATTGCAACTGCTTTTGCGGATATGGGGTTTGACGTGGATATCGGTCCGCTCTTCCAAACACCGGAAGAAACTGCAAAACAAGCTGTAGAAAATGACGTTCACATTGTAGGCATCAGTTCCTTGGCCGGTTCACATAAAACCTTGCTTCCGCAATTGGTGGAAGAATTGAAAAGGCTTGGCCGAGAAGATATTGCTGTAGTCATTGGCGGGGTTATTCCAGCTCAAGATTATGAATATCTGAGAGAACATGGGGCTGTGGCGATTTTTGGTCCGGGAACGATTATCCCTGTCGCTGCCCAGAAAGTTTTGGAAGTTGTAAATCAACGTTTGAATGATGAGGTATAGCCTATGAGTCAACCCAAAAAACGACGACGCCTGAAGGTTGAGGATTACGTACAAGGTGTCCTGGAGAAAAATCGAACAATTTTGGCTCAAGCCATCACCTTGGTTGAAAGCAACTTGGAAGAGCACATGAAAATGGCTCAAGAGGTTCTGCAACGCTTGCAGCCCCATACCGGCCGATCGATTCGGATCGGCATTACCGGTGTTCCCGGGGCAGGAAAGAGTACATTTATTGAAAGCTTTGGACTTATGTTATGCGAAAAGGGGCATCGGGTAGCTGTCCTGGCCATTGATCCGAGCAGTACATTGACGAAAGGAAGTATTTTGGGGGATAAAACGAGAATGGAGAAGCTCTCTAAACATCCCCATGCCTATATTCGTCCTTCCGCGTCTGCGGGAACGCTGGGAGGGGTGGCGAGAAAAACAAGAGAGAGCATGTTGGTCTGTGAAGCTGCCGGGTTTGATGTCATTCTCGTCGAAACTGTCGGAGTGGGGCAAAGCGAAGTTGCAGTTCGCTCCATGGTCGATTTTTTCCTTTTGCTTACGCTGACCGGTGCCGGAGATGATCTTCAGGGCATTAAAAAAGGGATTATGGAACTGGCTGATGCGATTTTAATAAACAAAGCGGATGGAGATAACGAAATCAAAGCCAGGGCGACAAAGGCGGAATTGAATCGTGTTCTTCATTATCTTCATCCAGCCACCGAAGGTTGGAAAACGAAGGCTTACACTTGTTCCGCCCTTTACGGAACCGGAATTGAAGAAATCTGGGAAGTGATCCGGAAATTCCAGGAAGTGACTACTGCATCCGGTGTTTTTCATCGCCGAAGGCAACAACAGACTTTAGATTGGATCTATACGATGATTGATGAGTATCTTCGCGCACGATTCTTTCAGCATCCGACCATCCAATCGGTTCTCCCTCAAATTGAAAAAGAGGTGCTTAGTGGACGGGAATCGGCGACCCAAGCCTTCAAAAGACTGGTTCAACTTTTTGAAGAACAGGAAAGGGGTTAAGAGAATGCTCAATCCTCCACAACAAATTGAACATATCGGAATTGCTGTAAAGAGTTTACAAGAATCGGTCCCTTTTTATACAGACCTGTTAGGATTGAAATTACTCGGTTTTGATACGGTGGAAAGCGAAAAAGTGAAGGTGGCTTTTCTGGAGATTGGGGAAACCCGGCTGGAACTGTTGGAACCCACCTCCCCGGATAGTCCAATTGCAAAGTTTATTGAGAAAAAGGGTGAAGGCATTCATCACATTGCCTTTCGCGTGGATGATGCTGTTAAACGATTGAACTTTTTAAAAGAAAAAGGGATTCGCCTCATTCATGAAGTTCCGAAAGAGGGCGCTCATGGGAATTTGATCGCCTTTTTACACCCGAAATCCACCCAGGGAGTTTTGATCGAACTCTGTCAACCAGGAGCTGATGAACAACATGAGCATGTATAAAAAAATTGATGAATTAATGGATCGAAAACTGAAGATTCAATTGGGCGGCGGCGATGCCAAAATTGACGCGCAACACAAGCGGGGAAAACTGACCGCAAGAGAGCGAATCGATTTGCTTCTGGACGAAGGCACTTTCGTCGAATTGAATCCGTTTATCAAACACAGGGCCACGCACTTTGGAATGGATAAAGTCGATGCTCCCGGAGAAGGGGTCGTCACCGGTTACGGGCAGATCCACGGACGCCTGGTATATGTATTCGCCCAAGATTTTACGGTCTTTGGCGGGGCACTTGGGGAAATGCATGCGTTGAAAATTGCCCGCATTATGGATTTGGCAGCCAAAAACGGAGCCCCGATTATTGGCTTGAATGATTCGGGTGGAGCCCGAATCCAGGAAGGGGTTGTATCCTTGGATGGATACGGCCACATCTTCTACCGGAACGCCATTTACTCGGGCGTAATCCCGCAAATTTCCGTGATTCTCGGCCCTTGTGCCGGGGGAGCCGTGTACTCTCCTGCAATTACCGACTTTGTGTTTATGGTCGAAAAAACGAGCCAGATGTTTATTACGGGGCCGAAAGTCATTGAAACTGTCACAGGAGAGAAAATTTCGGCTGATCAACTGGGGGGAGCCAAGGTTCATTCGAGCATCAGCGGGGTTGCTCACTTTACAGCCCCTTCCGAACCCGAAGTCTTAAACGATGTAAGACGCCTGTTAAGCTTCCTTCCTCAAAATAATATGGAGAATCCTCCTGTTTTTGAGGCGCCTCAAGATTCGGATTGGCGGGAAGATCTGGCCGAAATTGTTCCGATTGAAGGAACGAAAGTGTATGATGTGCGAAAAGTCATCCGTCAGGTTGTGGATGGCGGCGACTTTATGGAAATTCAACCTGATTTTGCGAAAAACATTGTCATCGGTTTCGGTAGAATTGACGGACATTCCGTGGGAATTATCGCTAACCAACCCAAAGTCATGGCTGGTGGCTTGGATATCAATTCATCGGATAAACTCGCTCGATTTATACGTTTCTGTGATGCCTTTAATATTCCATTAATTACGTTCGAAGACGTTACGGGATTTTTCCCGGGTGTGAAACAGGAACATGGCGGGATTATCCGTCACGGGGCGAAAATTCTCTACGCTTACTCTGAAGCCACCGTTCCGAAAATCACCGTCATTTTGCGAAAAGCGTACGGGGGAGCCTATGTGGCCTTAAACTCCAAAGCCATTGGGGCAGATATCGTTTACGCATGGCCCAGCGCTGAGATTGCTGTTATGGGACCGGAAGGGGCTGCGAATATCATTTTCGCCAAAGAAATTGAAAACAGCGAGAATCCAGAGCAAACTCGAAGAGAAAAAATCGCTGAGTACCGGGAGCTGTTTGCCAATCCTTATGTTGCTGCTTCTCATGGCATGGTCGATGATGTCATTGATCCGCGAGAAACTCGAAAAAAACTCAAAGAGGCACTTGAGATGCTTCGGACGAAGCGGGAATCCAGACCGCCGAAGAAGCATGGAAATATTCCGCTTTAAGGAGTGGATCCGATGATGATTACGTTAGTCAAACAAGATTGTTTGAAGAAGCAATCCGAGGATGGACGATATCACGCTCCGTTTGTGACCCAAGAGCCTGTATCATACTGGCAGAAACAAGGGGATGCAATAGTTCCTGCAGTTCAGGGACTGCGAGAAACCTTGCCGTTCGGATTGCCTTGGAACCGGCTCCATCATTTGCGAAGATCTCCAAGATAAAAGAGCAAGAAAAAGAGGTGCCAACATGAAACTGTTAGAAATTCGAGAAATCATTCGCCTTGTGAACGAATCTTCTATTGATGAATTTTGCTTTGAAAAAGAAGGTTTTCGAATCGCCATACGAAAGCCGGCCCCCGAGATGGTTCAGGGTGAAGAATCACCTGTTCTTACGACCCCTACCAATGAAGAATTTAACACTTCCTTGCAAAAGGTAGACACGGAATCCGAATCTCCGGTGATCTCCACGAAAGAGATCGTGTCCCGATATGTGGGAATTTTCTCCGGTCCTTTTGTTCAAGTAGGAGATCGTGTGGAAGAAAATACGTTGCTTGGCACTTGCCGTGTGGCTTCTTTAAATCTTTCCCATGATATCCGATCGGATGTGGCTGGCGAAGTGGTCGAGATCTTGGCGGAAGAAGGACAAGTAATCGAATATGGGCAACCGGTGTTACGAATTAAGACAGTGTAAGGGGATAGCGATATGCTTAAGAAAGTGCTGATTGCTAACCGTGGTGAAATTGCTGTCCGTGTCATCCGCGCTTGTCGGGAAATGGGAATTCAAACGGTGGCCGTTTTTTCCGAAGCTGACCGGGAAGCACTCCACGTGAAATTAGCGGATGAAGCCTATTGTATCGGTCCAACAGCTTCGAAAGAAAGCTATTTGAATATGACCAATCTGATCAGTGTGGCTTTATCGGCCGGAGTCGATGGAATCCATCCGGGATACGGGTTTTTGGCTGAAAATGCCGATTTTGCCGAGCTTTGCAACCAATGCAATATCACATTTATTGGTCCGGACCCGCTGGCAATCCGAAAAATGGGGGATAAATCGACTGCCAAAGAAACAATGAAACAGGCGGGAGTTCCTTGCGTTCCGGGAACAGAAGGGCTCGTGGAAGACATTGAAGATGCTGTGCACATTTCCAAAGAGATTGGTTTCCCTGTTATTATAAAAGCCACAGCCGGTGGTGGAGGAAAAGGGATGCGTCTTGCCAACAATGAAGAAGAACTTCGGAAAGGGATTCGTCAAGCTCAGAAAGAAGCGGAAACCGCTTTTGGAAATGCTGGCGTTTATATTGAGAAGTTTGTTGAGGAACCCCGTCACGTTGAAATCCAAATCATCGCCGATAAACATGGCAATGTTGTTTACCTCGGCGAGCGGGATTGTTCGATTCAACGCCGCCATCAAAAGCTCGTCGAGGAGGCTCCGTCTCCCGCTTTAAGTCAGGAATTGCGTCAAAAAATGGGAGAAGCCGCTGTTGCCGCTGCACAGGCTGTTAACTATCATGGCGCCGGGACAGTTGAGTTTTTATTGGACAAGCACGGCCAATTCTACTTCATGGAAATGAATACGCGAATCCAGGTGGAACATCCGGTAACCGAGATGATCACTGGATATGATCTCATTAAAGAACAGATCCGGATAGCTGCTGGTTATCCGCTTTCCATGAAGCAAGAAGACATTCAAATTAACGGATGGGCGATCGAATGCCGGATTAACGCTGAAAACCCGGCGAAAAATTTTATGCCCTCCCCCGGAAAAGTGGTAAGCTATTTTCCGCCAGGAGGATATGGTGTGCGCGTTGACAGTGCCGTCTATCCAGGCTGTGAGATCTCCCCATTCTATGATTCCATGGTAGCCAAACTCATAGTTTGGGGGAAAGATCGTGAGGAAGCCATCCAACGGATGAAGCGGGCTTTGGATGAATTTGTTGTCAAAGGCGTAAATACAACGATTCCCTTTCATCGTAAACTCATGGATCATGAGGTTTTTGTCAGCGGCAATTTTAATACCAAATTCCTCGAAACCTATCCGATCAATATCGAAGATTAATGGTAAACCTCAACACGACACCTTAGTCCCATTTTCAAGGGGGCTAAGGTGATTTTGCTTTTTCTTTTACCGTTTGTCCCTGTTCTTCAAACGGTCTCCACACCTTGGACAGGTGTATGAATACGCCCTAAGTCAATATTAAACGACAACAATAGAGTGAAAAAAAGCAATAGTTAACTTGATAGACTTATATCGATGTGGGGTTTTAGATGAACTATATGTAATATTCCTGCAATTTTAGAAAACGCTATCATTGACATGTTTTTATATTATACTAATATTAACGATATTTTCGAAATAATTTCTTACAAGGATGAAAGGAATTGAAACATGACACATCGATACCTAAAAGAAGAACATCTCATTTTTCGCGAATCGCTCCGCAAATTTTTGGAGAAAGAGGTTGTTCCTTATTTTGACCAGTGGGAAAGGGAGCGTTTGATCCCACGTGGATTATGGAAAAAAATGGGTGATAACGGATTTCTTTGTCCGTGGCTGGATGAAAAGTACGGCGGGCTGAATGCTGATTTCGTCTATTCGGTCGTTTTGATGGAAGAATTGGAGCGTATCGGAACAGGGCTTACCGGTTTTATTTTGCACAACGATGTTGTTGTTCCTTATTTAGATGCATATGGGACAGAAGAACAGAAACAGCGTTGGCTTCCGGGATGTGTAAGCGGTGACATCATTACTGCAATTGCGATGACTGAACCGGGTACAGGATCCGATCTTGCAAACATCCGAACCACCGCAATCCGTGACGGGGATCATTACATCATTAATGGTGAAAAGACGTTTATCACGAATGGAATTCAGTCCGATCTCATCGTGGTTGCCTGCAAGACTGATCCGAAAGCTGTTCCAGGCTATAAGGGCATTAGCCTGATTGTAGTGGAACGGAATACTCCTGGGTTTTCTCGAGGTAAGAAATTGGACAAAATCGGCCTTCACAGCAGTGATACAGCCGAACTGATCTTCGAGGATGCCCGTGTACCAGTAAGCAATCTGTTGGGGGAAGAGGGAAAAGGATTTTATTACCTCATGAACAAGCTGCAGCAGGAGAGACTTGTCGTAGCCATTCAAGCGCAAACATCTGCTGAAGAGATGCTCAAGATGACGATCGAGTATGTACAAAATCGAACGGCATTTGGTAAGCCGATTGGCCAATTTCAGAATACACAGTTTAAAATCGCAGAGATGGCGACTGAGATTGAAATTGGTCGCACATTTGTGAATGATTTGATTGTCAAGCATATGGAAGGTAAAGATATCGTGACACAAGTGTCAATGGCAAAGTGGTGGATTACAGAAATGGCGAAGCGAGTGGCTGGGGAATGTATGCAATTACACGGTGGTTACGGGTATATGGAAGAGTATCCGATTGCCCGCCGCTACCGCGACATCGCAGTAACATCGATCTATGCGGGAACCAATGAGATCATGAAACAGATCATTGCAAAAAATATAGGTTTATAAGGATCTAAGACCCATTTTCAAGAGGTCTTACATGAAAAAGTCAGGGTGTACTTATCATTTTGTTGAATACGCCCTGATTTTTTCTGCTTTTACTCACTGCTACCAATTGAGTAGGAGATATAGGAAGATCCTATTGGAGATCATGGACAACGATAGAGTCTAAAGTTACACAAATTGATAACAAATACAGACTTTATCTACCCTTTTTGATACAATAAGGATACGATATTGACTTGAAAAGAGTGATCATCGTGAATTTGGGATATATGAGTGCTTCCACAACTGGACCCATTGAAGATCTCTCCCAAAGAACAAGTTGATTTCCTCAAACGTTTTGCTACCAATATTGAGGCTCAAGATTCTGCTAGCGGCGGAAAAGCCAAAGCCATTACATTGCAAATCTTGCATGACAAGAAAATATTTAACTCCGAATGAGCAAAGCTGGTCCTATCTTTTTTTGGATAAATTGTAATAAAATATGTTACAATTAAATTCGTCAAGTACCGAATTTGATATTAGTATCAGAACTGAATGCTTTTTCGGTGAAGTATCCCTCATTACGCCTTCATTTTCAGTGAAAGCGAGATGGTACTTTAAAGGGGTGAATGCCTGTGTTGCATGAATCTACAGAAAATAATGCGATAATTCATACGTCATGGGAGAGGAGCAAAACGTTTGGTGTTGATCCCGATAAAATCAATAATGAACTGTTAACAGAAGGAGAGTTAAGAGACCGAACCAACCAGTTCCATGATTTTTTCCGTACTTCAACGAAAATACTGGACCGTCTCTATTCTCAGTTAAAAAGGACTTCCTTTATGATTCTCATTTCAGATGTGGACGGATACATTATCCGTTCATGGGGAGATTTCCCCTTCATAGAGAAAGCAAAAAAAGTGTGGTTGGATGTGGGGGCGAACTGGCATGAACGGATCAAAGGAACCAATGCCATCGGAACCGCTCTGGTTGAAAAAAAACCGGTAAGCGTGATCGGTAAACAACACTATTGTCGCGAAAACCATTTTCTCACTTGTTACGCTTCTCCGTTATATTCTCCAAAAGGAGAACTTCTGGGTGTATTGGATATCAGTGGAGACGCCCGGAACCATCAAGTCCATACCTTGGGAATGGTGATCGCGGCAGCCCAAGCATGCCAAGCCCATCTTCTTCTCGAAAGTACACAACAGGAATTAACCTTCGCCCTCCAGGAAACAGAAACGGTTTTCAAAGGAATCAACCAACCTCTTATATCCGTAGATGAAAGCGGTATCATCACCCGGATCAACCAAGCCGCGGCAAATCTTCTAGAACAGCCTTTAGAACGCTGTATCGGCCAACCCTTGGATCGTTGGTTTAAAGAATCCGAGGAAATCTTATCTACCTGTGGTCCAGCGCTGAAAAAAATAACGCTTAAACCCAATCTGAAAGGAAAAAAGAGAACATGGGTGGCTCAAACCATACAGGATAAACGAAGAAAAAAATTCCGTGTGGTTATCAGTACTGAGAGATCACGTGATCCATTCAAACCAAAAAAAGCCGAGAATACGGATCAATTGGTTTACGATTGTCCGAAAGTAAAACAAGTTTTGGAAATCGTGTCGGCTGTCGCCAAAACGGAAGCCTCCATTCTCATCCAAGGGGAAACCGGAAGTGGAAAAGAAGGGATAGCCCGGCGAATCCATCAGGAAAGCGGAAGAGAAGGCCCATTAATCACAGTCAATTGTGCAGCCATTCCCGAACAATTGATTGAATCGGAGTTGTTCGGCTATGAACAGGGAGCTTTCACTGGTGCACGCAAGGATGGACAAATCGGGAAATTCGAAGCAGCTCATGGAGGTACCCTTTTCCTTGATGAAATCGGGGAATTGCCCTTAAGCTCTCAGGCGGTCTTGTTACGGGTTTTGGAAGAAAAAGTAGTCACAAGAATCGGTTCCCTTGAATCCAAACCGGTAGATGTTCGTATTGTTGCAGCCACGAATAGGCCATTGGCCCAGGAAGTGCAAAAGAAACGTTTTCGAGCTGATTTGTATTACCGCCTCTGTGAATTTGAAATTTCGCTTCCTCCCCTTCGAGAGCGTTCGGATCTTTTAACTCTCGTAGATTTTTTTCTAAAGCAGGTCGCTCAGGAAATCGGCATAAACCAGTTTACGTTGGATCATCTGGCTAAAGATAAAATTCAACTCTATCATTGGCCCGGAAACATCAGGGAATTACGCCAGGTACTTCGACAGGCTGCATATAAAACGTATTTCGTCCATCGATCGACTGTGATCTCCGCTGAAGAGTTAATCTTTCCACAGGATCGTTCCACGAATTTGTTGCTTCAAAGCAAGGAGGAGGAAGCGGTGAAACAGGCGATTCAATCCGCAAAAGGAAACCTGTCCAAAGCAGCTCGGATGCTGGGGATCAGCAGAACGACTTTATATAAAAAAATCGCTCAATACCCTCAGGTAAAAGAAGTCCTGGAGAAAATAAAGAACATGTAACCCGTCCCTACGTGGGGTAGATGGAGCATCCGTCGATTTCGGGTCATCTCTCCAGTAAATGGAAATTAGCTCAGGATAATTCCTGAGCTTTATCTTTGATAACTAATAAATATCGAAAATAAGCTATACTTATCAATATATTAACTTTCTAAATCTATATCCCGTTATTTCATAACCAAGCTTTTTATAAAATTTATGAGCTTCTTCTTCTCTTCCAAAACCACTTACTAACCAAGTCCCTATACATCCATGCTCTTTCGCAAGTTTTTCTGCATACTTCATTAAAAATCGACCAACACCCTTATTACGAACATTTGGATTAACGACAATAGCGGATATTTCACCATATCATGTAGGAGCTTCGATGTTTTCGCGTATTCTAAAAGCCAAAAAACCTAAAACTTCCTGACTTTCTACACATACATAAAGGAAATCAAAAGGACTATTTTTTACAAAGTTTAACCGATCCTTAGCAGTTTGAGTGGATACGGGTTCATTGGTTAGCTCTTAATGAACCCCGTTTGTCCAGACATTTAAGCAACATTTGAAGTTATAGATTGACGAAACTCTTTAGGGGATAAATATCCCAAAGCAGAATG
>NZ_FORR01000013.1 GCF_900114055.1 Thermoflavimicrobium dichotomicum
GATCCGTTCCTGGTGCAGCAGATGGAGGACCATTCCATGCTGTACAGTTTGCCGCAAGCGGAGGAGCGCCTGCAATTTTTGCTGGATGAAAATCGTCCGTTGCGAACGTTTGACGAGGAATTTAAACGGAAGGCAAGGCATGCGGACCTGACTGATGACCTGAAGGACATTCTCCAGGTGTTCCGCCGATTGAACCTTGATGTAATCGTGGTGGACCAGACGACACCGGAAATCATGCGAAACGGACTGCATTGCGTGAAAGTGCTGATTCCGGGGATGTTGCCGATGACGTTCGGACATCACCTTACTCGCGTAACAGGGATTGAGAGGGTGCTACGGGTACCGGTGGAACTCGGGTATGCGAAACAGCCGCTGACGCTTGAACAGCTCAATCCACATCCGCATCCGTTTCCATAAGCCGTGCCTAGGTGGCGAAATTCCATTTCCACAATGTTTTTCGGTACTTTAACCAACCGAATTACCATTTTCTATCTGAATGATACCAAATTTACTCTTCGCTACCTTTACCCCCCTCTTAGCGCCCTTTTCTGGTAAGGGTAATACTTATAGTATCTCCGATGTCTTTATATCGGGGTAAAGCGATAAAGCAAACCTTGGTATTCGTAGGGGTTGCAGATTGTAAAATGTTCCCTTCAAATTTCGTTTTTGCCTTTGCCGTATGGGGATTTTTATGTGATTGTCGTGTTATTTTTGCGTTCTTGGGTAATTCTGAATCAGTGAAATCACTTGGTGCTCATGGGTTTTCCGGTTTTAGTTAAGAAAAATAGAAACAAACGGTCATTGATATATTCCCGTGGGATATCAATGACCGTTTGCCAGGGTTTCGGCAACCTATCTGATCCGCTTGTCATCGCTACCATCTTCGTCTTCTGCAGTTCTATATATTCTATTTCGCTGGTGAGGAAGTGGTAAGTGTGTTCTCCTATTTCAAGTAATTTTGGACAGATATTTTTCTTGATTCCAACTTAACAACTTAATCTGGGATAGCACCAATCACCACTTCGAAAAAGGGAACGGGTTTACATAAAAAGGCCTTTTCCTCTCTTCCAGAGGAGCAAGGCCATTTTTTTGACATTTTGAGTCACGGCTGTTGGAAGTATTGTTCTGTTACCAGCTGAAGCCGAAGAAGAAGAAGATAACGGCGATAACAAGGATGAAGATTAAAAGCCTATGCAAACCGAAACCACCGCCACCGAAACAGCTACCTCCGAAACCACCAAAACCACTCATATTTTTCACCTCCTAACGGCAAATTCAATATATTCTATTTCGCTGGTGAAGAAGTGATAAGTGTGTACTCCTATTTCAAGTAATTTTGGACAGATGTCTTTCTTGATTCCAACTTAACAACTTAATTTCTGAGATAGCACCAATCACCACTTCGAAAAAGGGAACAGGTTTACATAAAAAGGCCTTTTCCTCTCTTCCAAAGGAGCAAGGTCATTTTTTTGACATTTTGAGTCACGGCTGTTAGGAAGCATTGTTCTGTTACCAGCCGAAGCCGAAGAAGAAGAAGATAACAGCGATAACCAGGATGAAGATTAAAAGCCTATGCAAACCGAAACCACGGCCACCGAAACAGCTACCTCCGAAACCACCAAAACCACTCATATTTTTCACCTCCTAACGACAAATTCAATATATTCTATTTCACTGGTGAAGAAGTGGTAAGTGCGTTCTCCTATTTTCAAGTGATTTTGGACAGATGTCTTTCTTGATTCCAACTTAACGACTTAATTTCTGAGATAGCACCAATCACCACTTCGAAAAAGGGAACGGGTTTACATAAAAAGGCCTTTTCCTCTCTTCCAGAGGAGCAAGGCCATTTTTTTGACATTTTGAGCCATGGCTGTTAGGAAGCATTGTTCTGTTAGCACCAGAAGCCGAAGAAGAAGAAGATAACGGCGATAACAAGGATGAAGATTAAAAGCCTATGCAAACCGAAACCACCAAAACCACTCATATTTTTCACCTCCTAACGGCAAATTCAATATATTCTATTTCGCTGGTGAGGAAGTGGTAAGTGCGTTCTCCTATTTCAAGTGATTTTGGATAGATATCTTTCTTGATTCCAACTTAACAACTTAATTTCTGAGATAGCACCAATCACCACTTCGAAAAAGGGATCGGATTTACATAAAAAGGCCTTATCCTCTCTTCCAGAGGAGCAAGGCCATTTTTTTGACATTTTGAGCCACAGCTGTTAGGAAGCATTGTTCTGTTACCTTCGCAAGCCCTTTGCAACGTATATAGTGAAGACCATGAAGTTCTTTAGTGTCAGCGAAGCTGCGCTCATGGTTTCGCCTCGTTTTCAGGCCCTTAGCGTACCGGTAGGTGTCTTATTCTCACATTTCAAATTTAGCAAAAGCCGAAGAAGAAGAAGATAACGGCGATAACAAGGATAAAGATTAAAAGCCTATGCAAACGGAAACCACCGAAACCACCAAAACCACTCATATTTTTCACCTCCTAACGGCAATTCAATATATTCTATTTCGCTGGTGAGGAAGTGGTAAGTGCGTTCTCCTATTTTCAAGTGATTTTGGACGGATATCTTTCTTGATTCCAACTTAATTTCTGAGATAGCACCAATCACCAGCTGGTTTAACGCCAGCGAGTGCATAGTGTTGAGAGCCAAAATTTCGCCCTCTTAGCGCCCTTTTCTGGTAAGGGTATTCTAGTATCCCCGATGTCTTTATATCGGAGTAAAGCGATAAAGCAAACCTTGGTGTTCGTAGGGGTTGCAGATTGTAAAATGTTCCCTTCAAATTTCGTTTTTGCCTTTGCCGTATGGGGATTTTTATGTGATTGTCGTGTTATTTTTGCGTTCTTGGGTAATTCTGAATCAGTGAAATCACTTGGTGCTCATGGGTTTTCCGGTTTTAGTTGAGAAAAATAGAAACAAACGGTCATTGATATATTCCCGTGGGATATCAATGACCGTTTGCCAGGGTTTCGGCAACCACTCTGATCCGCTTGTCATCGCTACCATCTTCGTCTTCTGCAGTTCTATATATCCTATTTCGCTGGTGAAGAAGTGGTAAGTGTGTTCTCCTATTTCAAGTAATTTTGGACAGATATTTTTCTTGATTCCAACTTAACAACTTAATTTCTGAGATAGCACCAATCACCACTTCGAAAAAGGGAACGGGTTTACATTAAAAGGCCTTTTCCTCTCTTCCAGAGGAGCAAGGTCATTCTTTTGACATTTTGCCACGGCTGTTAAGAAGCATTGTTCTGTTACCTTCGCAAGCCTTCTGCAACGTGTATAGTGAAGACCATGAAGTTCTTTAGCGACAGCGAAGCTGCGCTCATGGTTTTGCCTCGTTTTCAGGCCCTTAGCGTACAGGGTAGGTGTCTTATTCTCACATTTCAAATTTAGAAAAAGCCGAAGCCGAAGAAGAAGAAGAGGAAGAAGATAACGGCGATAACAATGATGAAGATTAAATGCCTTCTCAAACCGAAACCACCGAAACCACCGAAACAGCTACCTCCGAAACCACCAAAACCACTCATTTTTTTCACCTCCTAACGTCAAATTAAATATATTCTATTTCGCTGGTGAAGAAGTGGTAAGTGTGTTCTCCTATTTCAAGTGATTTTGGACAGATATTTTTCTTGATTCCAACTTAACAGAGATAGCACCAATTACCAGCTGGTATAACGCCAGCGAGTGCATAGTGTTGAGAGCCAAAATTTCGCCCTCTTGGCCTAGAGGTAGCGAAGCTCGATTTTGGTATCATCTACCCAAAAAATAGAAAATGACATCAGAAATGACTTGAGTATGCCATACAGTGAATTGAATGAAAAAATGAGTGGTTTTGGAGATAGTTGTTTCGGTGGTTCGGTAGTTTCTGTTTGAGAAGGCCATAGTGATGGCAAGCGTCATTTTAAATGTGTGAACTCTTGACGCAGTATTCGTGTACGTATATCCTTTAAGTGCTTAACAACTCTGTGAATACCAAACTGTGGATGCACTGGATCCATAGATGTACATGATCCGACATGATTTCCATTTCAGCAATTTCTGCCTGTAGTTCTATTGCTTTTGATACAAATAGTTCTTTCAATCATTCATCTACCGGAGGTTCAAGTACTTTTCGTCGGTACTTTGGACAAAAAACAACATAATATTTACAGTTCAAAAGCGCATTAAAAATGGTCGGACTTGCGAGGCGGTATTGAACTGCCTCTCATCCGACACTCGCTCTGAAGCTAAGGGGTTTTCTTGCTCGCAACGATATAAATAGAGAGGAGGTGCAAATACCATCCATGCAGACCTCCAATATCGAACTGTTTCTTTCGAATTTAAATGAACAGCAAAGAGAAGCGGTAACGGCTCCATTTGGCCCAACCGTTGTATTTGCTGGACCGGGTAGTGGGAAGACAACGGTTTTGACTCGGCGTGTTCTTTATCTGTTGGAACAGGGAGTTCAACCTGAAAACCTGATGGTTGTGACATTTACTCGAGCAGCAGCTCAAGAGATGAAGGAAAGATTGGCACAAATCATGCCTGAAAAAGTTCAGTCATTGATGATCGGGACTTTTCATTCGTTATTTTTGGCGATGTTGCGTGAAGAGGGAATACGTATACCTGCCTTTTTGTCTCCGAGCGAACAAAACCAATGGATTCGTCAATGGTTAGAGGAACAGGAGCAACCAACTGATGATGAAACCGTATCCACTTACTTGAATCAGATTGGTCTATGCAAAGGAAATCTGATCTTTCCCCAATTCATGAAAGTGCAGAAAAAGAAAAATGTCGTGTTTCGTGATCTTTATCAAGCCTATGAAGAAAGAAAACAACAGTTGGGATACTGGGATTATGATGATATTCTAGTTGCTGTTTATCGGATGTTGCAGGATGAGTCCTGTTTGCATAAATGGCAAAATCGCTGTCGACACATCTTGGTGGATGAATTTCAAGATATCAATCGTGTCCAGTATGAAGTGCTGATCCGTTTAGCGAAAAAGCATGCCTGTTTATTTGTCGTTGGTGACGATGATCAGGCCATCTATGGATTTCGTGGCAGTGATCCCTCTTATATGTTACATCTACGCAAAGAATTCCCACAGTTGAAACAGATTGTCCTTTCGGTGAATTACCGTTCAACGGATGAAATCATTCATATCAGTGATCAGCTGATTCGCAAAAACAAAGAACGGCAATGGAAACCACGCAAAGGGACTGGAAGTAAAGGGCCAAAGCCCTTTTGGTTGGAACCGGACGATGAAGAAAAAGAAGCGGAAATGATCCTTTCTTACTCCGATGGGATGGAAACCGCAATCTTGTATCGAACAGCTACCCAGGCACGTGCGATTGTGGATGCCTTGGTTCGGAAAGAGATTCCTTTTTCTATTTCGACTGGCGATCATACCTTTTATCAGCGATGGCAAGTCCAGGATTTGCTCGCTTATTTTCGCCTGGCTTATGATCCCAATGATTTAGATGCCATAGTACGGATTATTAACAAGCCGAAGCGTTATCTGTTTGGTGAAGAATGGATTGATGCTTGTTGGGATCTGTCTCGGCGCACCGGAAAAAGTTTATTGGATGTATTGCCAGAGCTACCCGGTCTTGAGCACTACCAAGTTCGTTTGCTTAAAGAAATGCAGCGGAAAGTAAAAGATTTATCTGCTCTTGGCTCGGTTGAAGGGATTCGTTGGATTCGGCAGGAAATTGGTTATGATCGGTATTTGGAAAAGTTTGCGGAAGAGACGGGAAATGATCGAACACTGGTCTTTGAGCCGGTAGAAGAAATGCTTTTGGCTGCCAGGCATTGTAAAGATGGACAGGCCTTGCTGGAACATGTCGCAAGAGTGGAAGCGTATTTACGGAAGCCTCATCCTGAAGCCCAAGTGCATTGCATGACTTTTCATAAATCGAAAGGATTGGAATTTGACCGGGTTTTTTTAATCGGTCTGCATGCCATGTATTTACCGCACCGTCGCAGTCTGCAAGTACCAGATCACCGCAAACAGGCAGCTTGGGAAGAGGAGAGACGCTTATTGTATGTGGCTATGACGCGAGCCAAAAGTGAACTGTATCTTTCTGTCAGCCAAACAAGGCAAGGAAAAAAGCTGGGACCTTCCCCGTTTTTAAAAGAAATTGGTTTCAAGGAAAGGGAAGGAGACGCAGCCTATCATGAAATTGCGGCAACCACAGAGGAAAGAACAAAACGGATAACGAACCATTTATCCCGTCAACAACTCAAATCCCAGCCGCAGTTGCGGTTTGCTCATGAAGAATTGGCTCCTGGAATGAAGATCCGACATATCAAGTTCGGCATAGGAACCATTATACAAGTGACTCCCTTGGAAGGAGTGGCTCCCGGCAGAAAGGTACTCATCCGTTTTGCTGGCCAGGTCAAAACATTACATTATGAACTGTCCAGACAGCTGCGACTGTTGAGTAAGGAATGAGCCGTTATCACTGAAACAGCGGGCAAAGAGAAAAGCCGATTCCGAAGCATCATAAAAAATAACGAAAGACCCCCCTAAGAGGGAGGGGGGCATTACTTGCTTTCTTGATAACGTTTTAGGCATTCTTCATACAGGGAACGGGCAAACTCGGCATCTTTCCAGCCTTCGATCTTGGTTTCTTTTTTCTCAAGGTCTTTGTAAACTTGGAAGAAGTGTGCGATCTCGTCCAAAATATGTGGAGCAACATCGTCCAGGGTTTTCACGTGATTGAAACGAGGATCATCTACTGGAACCGCCAACAGTTTTTCGTCTTGACCTTTATCGTCAGACATAATGAGTGCACCGATTACACGGCTGGTAATCACGCAACCTGGGAAAGTAGGGAAAGTGGTAAGAACCAAAATGTCAAGTGGGTCACCATCTTCTGCCAGGGTGTTTTCGAGATATCCGTATTCGGTTGGATAGTGCATGGGCGAATATAAAACACGGTCGAGACGGAATACCCCTTTTTCTTTATCATATTCATATTTGTTTTGACTTCCGGTAGGGATTTCGATAAAAGCATCAACAACTAATTCTTTTGACATAAATGATCCTCCTTATTTGATTATGTAAAAAATGGATGGTTTTTTCTATGAAAAACCGTCTCAACCACATTGTATTCACTTTTGCTATGATGCGCAAATGAAAGTTCAACAGAAAATGGATTCATTTCCTTACAGGGAGTTGATCTTTTTGGATCAGGACAGTCATGAAATTGTGCAACAATCTTTATATACAAACTAATCCAAAACTTATATTCATACGAAACTGTGTATAAAAATAAGCATAGTTTTTCCAAGCGAGTGACTTATGAGCCCTACCCGGAGGAGAGGCGGAAAGCGAAAGATTAAAAACGCGGGCAATATCCACTGAAGCTTTTTTTGCCCGCTTCTTAAGCTTCCGGCTCGGAGTGGCCCTGAGATCCTTCTGTACAGGTCGCTGTCGGAATTAGCCTGAAAAACGAAGCAGGTACCCGTATCGATTTGTAACTCCAGGGACTTTTGAAATGAATTATAATCAAAAGAAAAAAGGTGAGATCGATGACGGATCAAGAAAAATATCATATTTCAGCGAAAGATTTTGCGAAAAAATATAAACATGGAGAGTTGCAACAAGTACAATTGATCGATGTCCGAGAGCCTCAGGAGTGGGAAATATATCATTTGGAACATAGCCAACTGATTCCCCTGGCTCAGTTGCCTCTACGGCTTCATGAGTTAGATCGATTGAAACCGGTCTATATTCTTTGCGCCCATGGTGTGCGGAGCTGGCACGCAGCCAATTATTTGTTACAAGAAGGTTTTGAACAGGTAATGAATGTCGATGGGGGTCTGGCAGAAGTCAGTTTGTATCTCGATGAGGATGATGAATAAAAATAAAAAAGCTGCTTAGCATACTAAGCAGCTTTTTTCCCATTTTTACTCTTCTACTTTAATGGAATCGGTTGGGCAACCTTCTTGTGCATCGCGTACAGCATCCTGCAATTCTTCTGGTACTTCTGCAGTTCCAGTATTATCGTCTAAAATAACATAAGCGATGCCATCTTCGTCATAGTCATATACGTCAGGAGCAGTTGCTCCGCATGCTCCACAAGCGATACAAGTATCTTTGTCTACCCAAGTGCGCATGAGTGTAAATCTCCTCCCATATTTAATTCCCAAATAAGTCCACTTCCACCCCTCATTTTAGAACGTTTCGGTTAGAAATGCAAGACAATAAAGGAATCTGTTCACAAGGAGTGTAAAAATAATGAATACAAAACAGGCAGAAAAGCATTTGTTAATCAGTTTTTACCTTACCCAGGGCCTTCTTTTTTTATGCGCATGGTTCCTGTTATGGTGGCAAGATCGACTGCATATCGGCTTGATCGGGATCTGTGAAGGGAAATGGTGGATGATTGGAGCCGGAGTTGGATTGGTTATCGTTGGAATTGATTTACTGCTTACCTATCTGGTTCCAGAAAAATGGATGGATGATGGAGGAATTAACCGTTTGCTCTTTAAAGATCGAACACTCATTCATATCTTTATCATTGCATTCGTATCCAGCTGGGTGGAAGAGCTGCTGTTTCGAGGTGCATTGCAATATTGGTTAGGGATTTGGGGAACCAGTGTTATATTTGTTTTATTACATATACGTTATTTAAGAAAATGGGTAATGGTGACGGTGGTTGGACTTGTCAGTCTTGCATTGGGGTTGCTGGTGGAAAAGTCTGGCTTCCTCGCTCCGGCCATTGCTGCGCATTGGACTGTTAATTTTTGTATGGGTATATTTATACAGTATGTTGATAATTCACCAAACGAGATCAAGGATCTGGAATGATGCCGGCTCATTCATCGTCTGGATGAGGACTGATCTGAGACACTGGTTATGCTATCCATCTATGTCAGGTTGACATTTTTTTTCATAAAATACGTGCAAGAAGGATATGGAGAAGAAAAAAGCGAAAAGTGATATCTCATTTTAAACGATGATGGAAGGATCATAGTGATCTTTTCTAAGTAGTGTGATAGAATATATATTTATTATATATAGATGCAATTTCACTCGCTTTTGTGTATTATAAAATTAGAAGAGAAAAGGAGACCGAGACCGCTGAAGTAACCGTTTTGTTTTTTGCCACATACACTGGGATGTGGAGGTCTCCAGCGAGGGAGGGAAAGCCATGCGTGTCGAGCGTCTAGGTGGAGATAAAATTCGTTTCTTTTTAACCTTGGACGATCTTTCTGATCGCGGAATTGAAAAAGAAGATATGTGGAGAGATATCCCAAAAGTTCAAGAACTGTTCAATGAAATGATGGAACACGCATACGAAGAACTCGGCTTCGAGATTGCTGGACCTGTTGCGGTTGAGGTACATGATCTGCCAACACAAGGAATGGTTGTGGTCGTAACCAGTGGACGCACTTTCAAAACGGATGAGGAAGACTTTGAAAGCGAAGACGCTTATGAGCTGGAAGTCTTCCCAATGGTGGATAGCGAATGTATCGTATTCCGCTTTTTGGACCTGGAGCACCTGATTCAAGCGGCGATACGCATGAATTCTCTGGTTGAACAAGGTGGCCGAGTATATAAATACAATGACCTTTATTACCTTGTATTGGATAGGAACTTGAAAACAGATCGCTTTGAAGCAGTGATGGCCCTACTTTCTGAGTTTGGAGAAATCTCAACGGTAACAGATGCTGTTTTGCAAGAATATGGAAAAGTGATTTGGGCTGAAAATGCAATTCGGGAAATAACCAGATATTTTGGTTCAGATAAATAAAAAATCGCGCCGAATGCGCGATTTTTTCATATCGGCGTTTTCTTGGCATCGAAAGATTTGGGAAAGTTCTGAAAAGAGAACGCTCAGTCGCAAGTCGCCAAATCATCGTGATCCCCCTTGGCTGTGCTTTCAGTTTATCCCAAAAAATGACGATCGTCATGAAATATGAAAAAGAGATGGTTGATTCTACATAATTCAAGGGTTTGGACGGTTGATTGATTTCTGACAATATAGTACAGTTTGGTATTGATTAGAACTATTTTCTCCGTTATGGAATAAAGGGGTAGCCATCTCCGTGTTCTTGTTCTATGATATACAAGAGCTCTCTTTTTTTTAAAAAAGATTGGTATAGATGGGTTCTCTTTCCTTTTGCAGTTGTTGTATACTGTTTGATGGATTTCTATCCTAGCGAGTGAGAAAACCCTTGGCTTCAGCTAGGGGATTGGATCGAAGGGCAAACTAGGCTGAAAAACGAAGAACCAGCAGTAGGGCTAGTTTGAAAAATATCTTTTTTCACCGCTGGGCTGGCGGGTTGAGCTTGGTTCATTTCTCTTCAGTAGAAGGGATTACCAAGAATCCCCTGCGTTTACGCATGGGGAGTGGTCAAGTTAGGAATCATTCATATTAGTTAATACTTGTATTGATTGAACCCATCGGTATGTAATTTGTCTCTGAGGTGAAATGGAATGAAACAACAACCTGTTGCAGCTGGTCAGCAGTTGCAAGAACAAGAAAACCTAGATGTGCTTGCTTCAACCCAGGTGGTAATTAAAAAAGCTTTGGAAAAATTGGGTTATCCAGATTCGATGTATGAATTGTTAAAAGAGCCTTTGCGCGTATTAACGGTTCGCATTCCGGTTCGAATGGATGATGGTTCGGTCAAGGTGTTTACGGGTTATCGTGCCCAGCATAACGATGCGGTGGGACCAACCAAAGGTGGTGTTCGTTTTCACCCGGATGTGACCGAATCAGAAGTGAAAGCCCTGTCTATTTGGATGAGCTTGAAAGCGGGTATCGTCGATCTTCCATATGGTGGTGGTAAAGGCGGAATCGTTTGTGATCCACGTACCATGTCATTCCGTGAACTCGAAGCACTTTCCCGTGGATATGTACGTGCGATTAGCCAGATCGTTGGTCCTGCTAAAGATATACCTGCACCCGATGTATTTACCAACTCACAAATCATGGCTTGGATGATGGATGAATACAGCCGGATTCGTGAATTTGACTCTCCAGGTTTCATTACAGGAAAACCACTCGTTCTTGGCGGATCTCGTGGTCGTGAAACCGCTACAGCCAAAGGCGTTACCATTATGATTCGTGAAGCAGCGAAGAAAAGAGGCATCGATATTAAAGGAGCACGTGTAGTCATCCAAGGATTTGGTAATGCTGGAAGCTTTTTGGCAAAGTTCATGCATGATGCGGGAGCAAAAGTAATCGGAATTTCCGATGCTTACGGTGCGCTCTATGACCCGAATGGTTTGGACATCGATTATTTGCTGGATCGTCGTGATTCATTTGGTACCGTTACCAAACTGTTTAAAGATACCATTACAAACAACGAACTCTTGGAGCTGGAGTGCGATATTCTGGTTCCGGCCGCTGTGGAAAACCAGATTACCGCTTCCAATGCCCATAACATTAAAGCTGAAATTGTTGTTGAAGCAGCGAATGGTCCAACCACTCTGGAAGCTACACGTATTCTGCATGAACGTGGTATTCTTCTCGTTCCTGACGTATTGGCAAGTGCTGGTGGTGTGACGGTTTCTTACTTTGAATGGGTGCAAAACAATCAGGGATATTATTGGAGCGAAGAAGAAGTTGAGAAGAAATTGGAAGATATTATGGTACGGGCGTTTGAAAATGTTTATAACACAGCCAAAGCACGTCAAGTCGACATGCGGCTTGCTGCATACATGGTCGGAGTAAGAAAAATGGCTGAGGCATCCCGCTTCCGTGGTTGGGTATAATATAATAATAGCTGAGTCGAGAAAAACACCCCTATTTAGGGTGTTTTTCTTCTTGGTGAGGAGGATATTTATGATGGAGGAAGCCATTATTATTGGAGCAGGACCCTGTGGAATCTCAGCAGCCGTTGAGTTGAAAAAAAGAGGGATCGAACCACTTGTCATTGAGAAAGGTTGTATCGCCAATTCAATCTATCACTATCCGGTGGGGATGACGTTTTTCAGCTCACCAGAGAATATTGAAATAGGCGATGTTCCATTTGTGACCATCAATGAAAAACCGACTCGGCATGAAGCATTGAAATATTATCGCAAAGTGGTTCAACTATATGATGTAAAGGTACACACATACGAACGGGTTACCCAAATTCAAAAAGCAGATCCTGGTTTTTTGGTGTATACGGAAACACGTGAAGGAAAAAAAATCTATGAAACGCCTTATGTAATCCTGTCTACAGGTTATTATGATCAACCCAATTTATTAAATATTCCAGGCGAAGATCTTCCGCATGTGTTCCATTACTTTAAAGATGGACATCCGTATGCAGGCCATGAAGTTGTCGTCATTGGTGGACGTAACTCAGCCATTGATGCTGCTTTGGAGCTTTATCAGGCGGGAGCAAATGTGACGATGGTTTATCGCAAAGCTTCCTTTCACCCAAGTGTAAAGGCATGGGTCAAGCCTGTCATCGAAGCGGCCATCGAAAAAGAACGGATCCGCATGATCTGGGAAACAGAAGTAATGGAAATCAAGCCGCGCAGTGTTGTTATTGATACCAAAGGTGTACGATCGGAAATTCCGGCTGATTTTGTGTTTGCCATGACAGGTTATCGCCCTGATCTAACCATGGCAAAAGAGCTGGGGGCTGAGATCGATCCCAAAACCCATGTACCCATCTGTTCAGAGGCGATGGAAACGACCGTTCCAGGTCTCTACCTGGCGGGAGTGATTGCTACGGGGCATGATGCTACGAAGATCTTTATTGAGAACGGCCGCTTTCACGGGCAAATGATTGCAGAGGATATCAAGCAAAAATTGAATCAGAAACAGTATACTGGATAAATAGAGAAGATGCTTTATAATTTCACAAAATATGGGGCTATATAGATACTGAAGTTTGGCTGTTTATGACCAAGCGTTAAAGGTAGCTCGATGAAAAACAAAGCCAAAGGAAACCGATCCCATTCCTTTGGCTTTTAGCTTGTTGACAAACTATCGGTTATATGCCGGTTTTCCTTTTCCGTTTACTCTGCTCAGTAAATACGAGCAAGAAGTTGTTCAACTGGAAAAGGAAAACGGGTTTCGTTAAGACAGTGTGACTTCAAAACACTTTCTGCAGTTCATCGATCGAGAGCTTTAATTGCAATGCTAACATTAACTTGATGCGGGCTTTTTGTCCATTCAGTTCCCCGCCAAAAATGACTCCCATCTCTTTCAGCTGTTTTCCCCCACCTTCGTATGCATAAATATCCTGAACAACCCCATTGTAACAGCGAGAAACAAGGACAACAGGAATATCTTGCTTTAAGGCCTGGGAAATCCCCGGAAGCATGGCCGGAGGGAGATTGCCAAGACCGAGTGCTTCGATGACAATGCCGTGGTATTGTTGTTGAATGGCCCACTTAATCATGGAATCGTCCATGCCAGCGGCGGCTTTGATGAGGGCGACTTTCGCCGTAGGTTTTACCAGTGGCAGAGGTTGTTTGCGGATCACTTTGCGATAAAAACGGATATCTTTTTTCGATAAATGTCCAATGGGTCCCAGTGAAGGGGACTGAAAGGTCGCCACGTTGCTGGTATGCGTTTTGGTTACTTCTCTGGCTGTGTGAATTTCGTCATTGAAGACCACGAGTGTTCCCAAGCCACTTGCCTGGTCATGAGCTGCTACTCGAACAGCATTGACCAGGTTATAGGGACCGTCTGCTCCGAGTTCATTTTGGCTGCGCATTGCACCTGTGACGACCACTGGTTTGTTGCTTTGGATCACCAGATCCAGGAAATAAGCAGTTTCTTCAAGTGTATCCGTGCCGTGTGTAATGACTACACCGTCAATCTCAGATTGATCAAGCAGTTCGGCCACCCTCTTGGCTAAAAGGTACATTTCATTCGGGGTCATATGCGGACTGGGCAAATTGAGTAAATGCTCCATGTGTGTATGAGCATAAGGAGCTAAAAGAGGCAATACCGACTGGAGAGCACTTGGATCTTGAGGCTTGACTCCATTTTCTTTACTTTCTGCCATGGCAATTGTGCCACCAGTGGTGATGATGACGATCTGTTTCATGATATGCTCCCCTTTCACTGATAAAATGGATGACATGATTGGAGAATGATAAAAATAAGTCGAAATGAATTCAAATGTATGCAGAAGATAAATTAGTAGTAATTCCTATAAAAAAACATGATTTTATTTCCATTTGTTCTATGATAGCGGAAACGGTATGAATTATCTAGTGATCTGTAAATAATATATTTCAACGAGAAGAGTTGGCGGTGAATATAAAATGAGAGAGAATGAACGGATGATGGTAACGATTCGCTGTTTGCGTTGTGGCGAGCGTTTTATCCTCAAAGGCCGAGTCAAAAGAGGCAGAATCGAAACGGGTTTTAAACGTTGTTTATGTGATAACGAATCGGATTTTGAAATTCGTAATGAACCTATATAAGAATGGTAGTGCCAAGCCTCCAGTGTAGAATGGGGAGCCAATGAAGAATCTTGTTATTTATCAATCATTTAAAATAGTTCCGATACCATATGCCCATCTTCATCCCAGAGAGAAGATGGGCAGAATCATTTATAAAGTCAATGACCGAGTCTATCCTGAACATATGAATACATTTCTCCCGCGCTTCGGGATGGGTTCCTTCCTCCGTGACGACTTCTGTACCATCACAGTCACTCCGTAAGGAACCCATCCCTCCGATTTAATTGCTCCCTCTTTCCAGGACTGTGATGCGTTTGATTCCAGTTGCAGTTGGAGGTTTATCCCTTAAGGACGTTTTTCTTTTGTATAAATAGAGAAGTCTGCGCTCAAACTACCAAAAAAGATGATGAAGGTTGGGAGGATCGCCATGCCCAAGCGAATTAAGCCGTGGTTGAGCGTTTTTCTATGTATTGGTTGTTTTGGTTTGTTAGGTGGAGAATATGTCTCGCATGCGGCCAATGCAGGCAAGAGCAGTCATGGATTTACAGCCAATGATATTAGAATGATGGCGCAGGCTGTTTATGGTGAAGCACGTGGAGAGCCATATGTGGGGCAAGTAGCGATAGCAGCGGTGATTTTAAATCGATTGGAAAGCGAGCAGTTCCCCAATACCGTATCAGGGGTTATTTTTCAGCCGGGTGCTTTTACGGCGGTAGCGGATGGACAGATTTGGTTAAAACCCAATGAAACGGCCAAAAAAGCCGTGATGGATGCGATTAATGGTTGGGACCCTACGGGAAACTGTCTGTATTATTTTAATCCAGCTACGGCAACATCCAAATGGATTTGGAGTCGACCCCAAGTAAAGCGTATCGGAAAACATATTTTTTGCAAATAAAGGAGCGATGTTGAGCCATGTACCGAACAGTGGCGGCATTTTTGTTTCCCATTACGCTGATTGCCTTTATTGGAACAGCGATATGGGGTTATCGTGAAAATCAGGAGAAGAATTCAATTTTGATCAAGGCTGAGAACCAGTATCAACGAGCCTTCCATGATCTGAATGATCATATGGACAAACTTCAAGATGAAATGGGAAAAGCATTGGCTTTGAACTCCCAGCGTCAATTATCCAATTGTATGACCAATGTGTGGCGTTTGGCCTATGCGGCGCAAGAGGATTTGGGTCAGCTGCCTTTAACATTGATGCCCTTTGATAAAGCGGAAACCTTCCTCGGCAAGATCGGTTCGTTTTCCCATCAGGTAGGGGTACGTGATCTCAATAAAGAGCCACTTTCTGACAAAGAATGGAATACACTGCAAACTTTGTATAACCGGGCTCACGATATTCGTAATGACCTGCACCAGGTTCAAGATCAGGTGTTGAACAAAAACTTGCGCTGGATGGATGTGGAATTGGCGATGGCGTCAGAAGATAAGAAAATGGATAACGCCATTATCGACGGATTCCAACAAGTGAACAAGATGGTGGAGCAATATCCGGAGGTAGACTGGGGTCCGGCCATCACCAACATGGAAGTGCATAAACGGGAGAAATATAAGAAGCTTCAAGGCAGGGAAATTTCTCTACAAGAAGCGAAGCAAAAGGTAGCGCAAGCGTTTGATGTTCGTTCGACGTCTGGGATGAAAGCGACGGTCAATGGTAAAGGTGGAGATTATCAAACAATCAGTGTTACGTTTGATAAAAATGGGAATACCGCTTATACCGATTTAACCAAAAAAGGTGGACATATCATCTTTATGATGCTAGATCGGCCGGTCAAACAGGCTAAGCTGAATCTGGATCAGGCAGAACAGGTTGCTTTACGCTTTCTGGAGCGACTTGGGCTTAAAAACATGGTCGCCACATCCTATGATGAAACAGGCAATATGTTTGCCCTGAATTTTGTTCATCAGGAAAAAGGGATCTACATTTACCCTGAGATGGTAGCGGTCAAAGTGGCACGGGACAATGGAGAAATTGTGGGCTTGCAGGCTGATGAGTATGTATTCAATAAAATCACGCCCATCATCGATAAACCCAAGCTGACCGAAGCAGAGGCGAAAAAGCGAATCAGCCCAAAATTGAAAGTGCAGAAAACAAATTTGGCATATATTTATGATCAAACCAGTAAACCGGTTTTGTGTTATGAGTTTTTGGGAATGATCGGAAAAGAACAGTATCGTGTGTTTGTGAATGCCATGACTGGCAGCGAAGAAAAGGTGGAAAAAATTAGAAAAGCAGATGCTGACCACGTTTAAGTTTAAATAGCGTTTCTATAAAAGTAGAGGGAGTAAATAAAGAACACCTATCGATGGGATGACCCCATCCGTAAACACCAAATCGTGGTGGAAATTTACAGATATCGGTTAAAAGAAGTGCCAGTTTCTGTTTACATTTTATTCGGGTTCGTTTTCGCGTAACTTGGGTGTGTATAAACCGGGGGCGAACCCATTTCTTGATGATGTGAGTGTGAGGTTGATCGGGAAAAATGCTAGGATAAAGGATAGTTTTCATTGCAAATATGAAGTTTTTATGTTATTCTTAAAACAAGTTAAAATTTAATATACGGGTCTTTATTCCTAGATTTTCTCTTAATTTTAAAAAAGAAATACATAGTTACAGTATGTAAGGGATAGGTCGAGGTTTTCGATAAGGATTGTACTTTGATAGGGAATGAATCGAATACAGTCCAGCCATCATCGAGCAGGTGCGACCTGCTCATTATTTTTGTATCCCGAGTAGGGAGGATTTGTCAGGTTGATGAGAAGATTCTTGGTAGCGATTGATGGTCCAGCAGGAGCTGGAAAAAGTACGGTAGCCCGACTTGTGGCAGAACAGCTTGGGCTTACCTATGTGGATACAGGTGCGATGTATCGCGGGGTTGCCTGGAGAGCATTGCAAGAAAAAGTTGATGTAACCAATGAGGAAGTTCTTGCTCAACTGGCTGAAGCAACTCAGTTCAAATTGGAAAAAGAAGGGATTCGAATCAATGGAAAATGGCTGAAAGAAGAACTTCGTACTCCTGAAGTATCTCAGCTAGCTTCAGCCATTGCCAAAATGGGAGAAGTTCGGCAAGCCCTTGTACGCAAGCAACAAGAAATCGCTCGACAACACGGTGTGGTTATGGACGGGCGAGATATCGGGACACATGTCTTGCCACATGCTGATGTCAAAGTGTTTCTGACTGCTTCGATTGAAAAAAGGGCTAAGCGCCGTTATCTGGAATTGCTTGCGAAAGGATATCAAGTCGATGAAAGAACCTTGCAGGAAGAGATTCGCAAACGGGATGAAAATGACCAAACACGCAAGCACTCTCCACTCCGTCAGGCGGAGGATGCGGTATTCATTGATACCAGTGATTTAACGGTCTCCGAAGTGGTTGAAAAGATTTTGGAACTTTGTCGCACCAAAGTGGGCGGTAATGAGTAAGATATGTTATACATTGATCAGCGGGCGAGATCGAGGAAGCCCTTTCCAACATGTATGGAGTGATTGAAAACGAATACAACAAGAATTCAGGGAATCGGATCAACTGAATCTATTCAGTTTGGTCTTTATAATATAAACCATATCGACAGTTTTTTGTGGGTATGTGAGGAGGGCAATTGCTATGTCAGAACAAGTCAAATCTGAAATGACTGAGGCTGTATCTTTACAAGTAGGCGATGTAGTAAAAGGAAAAGTTGTAAAAGTGGAAAGAAATCAAGCACTCGTTGATGTAGGATATAAATCAGATGCCATCTTGCCGATTTCTGAAATTTCGGCTTTGCATGTTGAACAGGTATCTGATGAACTGAAGGTGGATGATGAGTTTGAAGTAAAAGTCATCCGACTGGAAGAAGAAGGCGACAAAGTCATTGTGTCCAAAAGAGCAGTTGTTGCTGAAAAAGCATGGAAAGAACTGCAGGAGAAATTGGAAACCGGCGAAACCATCACAGCAACTGTGGCTGATGTTGTCAAAGGTGGTCTGGTTGTCAATGTGGGTGTTCGTGGCTTTATTCCTGCCTCTCATGTAGAGCGCCATTTTGTAGAAGACTTCAGTGATTACAAAGGCCGCGAACTAACCTTGAAAGTGGTTGAGCTGGATCCAGAGAAGAACAAGCTGATTCTCTCCAGAAAGCTCGTATTGGAAGAAGAAGAGAAAAAGAAAAAGGCAGAGCGGCTCAATCAGCTGGAGCCTGGTCAAATTGTAGAAGGAACCGTGCAACGTCTGACAGACTTTGGTGCATTTGTTGATCTTGGCGGTATTGATGGTTTGGTTCATGTTTCCGAGCTGGCATGGAATCGGGTTGAACATCCATCGGATGTATTGGCTGAAGGGCAAACAATTCAGGTGAAAATACTCAAAGTGGATCGCGACAATGAGCGAATCAGCTTAAGCCTCAAAGAGACACGAAAAGGTCCGTGGGAACAAGTAGCTGATCACATCAAAGTGGGAGATGTAGTGACCGGAACAGTCAAACGTTTGGCCAGTTTCGGTGCCTTTGTCGAAGTATATCCTGGTGTGGAGGGACTCGTTCATATTTCACAGATTTCCCGCCGCCATATTGGCACACCACAAGAAGTACTGGAAGAAGGCCAGGAAGTACAGGTAAAAGTGTTGGATATGCAATTGGATCAAAAACGGATTAGCCTGAGCATGAAAGAATTAGAGGAAGAGCCCAAAAAAGAAAAAGTGGAAGAAGAGAAAAATGTGGCAACGAACAATTCCGGGCTTAATGTAACCTTGGGGGATATGTATCCAGAACTGCGCAATTTAAAATAATATCGCTTGGTCAACCAGCCATAAATTGGCTGGTTTTTTATTGAGTGGAAAAAGGGATTTCGTTTCATACTAGGACAAAAACCAGGGGAAAGGAGCACAAGATTGAGCACAGGTGTGTTAGCTGTTTTATCTATTCTGATTTTGTTCATTTTAATATATACGGGATGGTTTGGCGGATTGTCCGCTGATTTGGGTTGGTCGTCTTTGCAAATAGCTGGGGGTCTTCTGTTTGCTTTTTTTATCACGGTTGTCTCTCCTGTTCAAATTCATCCAGCTTATGAAATTGAACCCGGCATCTTTGTTGTGTTCATCATTTTTTTGATGCTGTTTTTTCGTGTGCCATCTTCTTCGATCCTGTTTATTTGTCTACATATCATTTTTTTAGGAACCATTCTATTTATGTATCATGAAGTAACCGATGCACAAACAGAATGGGATGATTTTACTTTTCGGCTGGGAACGGTTTGTCTGATGACGATTTTTCCGCTTTGTCTACGGAAGGGTCTGCTCGAGCGGTTATTGGTACAAGTGGGAGCACTTGTTTATGCTTATGGTCTGGTTTTATTGGTATATAAAGAGGTGTTTCAGCCTTTGCCGATCGGAAGTGATGATTTTTTAGATACCTTTTGGATTTGTCTGATTCATATTATGGTCTTTCATTATGGAAGCAAAGTTGTGGTGAAAAATCTGCGCAAGGTGCAGGAAATCTTCTCTTTTCAGCGGAAATGACCAGGATTGAGCGGACGGGAGTGAATAAAAACAAGATCATTCCCTTCCGTTTTTCGATATAAAAACGATTTTTGCGCCAATCTTTGATCTGGAATCGAGGTTGCCTTAAGGAGTAAATACGGATAAGATTAAAGATGTTAATCGATTAACACACAATTTATTGGTAGATTGTGTATGAAGAAAGGGAAAGAAGGATGAGTTTACCTGTAGTTGCCATTGTCGGAAGACCGAATGTGGGTAAGTCTACGATTTTTAATCGTTTAGCTGGTGAACGCATTGCGATTGTAGAAGACCAGCCTGGTATCACACGTGACCGGATTTACAGTCGAAGTGAATGGAATGGTCAGGAGTTTCATTTAATCGATACAGGTGGCCTGGAATTCGGAGAAAAAGATGAAATTCTTCAGCATATTAAAAATCAAGTGGAGCTGGCGATTGAAGAAGCGGATGTCATTCTGTTTGTGACAAATGGAAGAGATGGAGTTACTTCAGCAGATGAAGAAGTGGCCCAAATGCTTCATCGGACACAAAAACCAGTGGTTGTAGCAGTAAATAAGGTAGATGATCGCAAGTATGAAGATGCGATGTATGACTTCTATCGCTTGGGATTTGAACATGTGATTGCGATTTCGGCACTACACGGAACGGGCACAGGGGATATGCTCGATTGCCTTGTGAGTTACTTCCCGGAAGAAATCGAAGAAGACTATGATGAAGATACCATTCGTGTTTCCTTGATTGGACGACCCAATGTAGGCAAATCTTCTCTCGTCAATGCGATATTGGGGGAAGAGCGGGTGATCGTCAGCCCAGTGGCAGGTACTACCCGTGATGCCATTGACACCCCATTTGAGCATGAAGGCCAGTCCTTTGTATTAGTGGATACAGCTGGACTCAGAAAACGAGGAAAAGTATATGAAACGGTAGAAAAATATAGTGTCATCCGGGCGTTAAAGGCGATTGAACGCTCTGATGTCTGTTTGATTGTGATTGATGGGGAAAGAGGAATTGCTGAACAGGACAAGCGGATTGCCGGATATGCACATGAAGCTGGTTGCGCTTGTATTTTTGTTGTCAACAAATGGGACGCAGTGGAAAAAGACGATAAGACCATGAACCGTTTTCAGGAGAAAATACGTCATGCGTTCCAATTTATGCCTTACGCTCCGATTCTTTTCGTTTCGGCCAAGACTAAGCAGCGTGTTCATCAAATTCTGCCGATGGTAACCGAAGTGGCTGAACATCATGCATTGCGCATTACGACATCGGTTTTAAACCAAGTAATCAGTGATGCGATCGCCACAACACCTCCGCCATCTGAAAAAGGAAAACGATTTAGAATTTATTATGCAACCCAAGTAGCAGTAAAGCCGCCTACTTTTGTCCTGTTTGTCAATGATCCGGAATTGGCGCATTTCAGTTATTTACGATATCTGGAAAATCAGTTGCGAGCGGCTTTTCAGTTTTTTGGAACTCCGATTCGCATTCGCCTGCGCAAAAAGAATACGTGACAAAGGGATTGGGTAGCTCATTGATTGCATGTTGCCAGAATCATTTCTGAGCAAATCCAATGAGGAGATTTTATAAATAAATTGCTTGTAGGGAGAGAGAAAATAGGATGTTTTATACATGGATTTTGCCGATCCTCCTTTCCTATTTGATCGGATCGATCAGTTTCAGTTATATCGTAGGTAAATTAACGAAGGGTATCGATATTCGTAACTATGGAAGTGGAAATGCAGGGGCAACCAATACGGTTCGTGTATTAGGAAAAGTACCTGGTCTCATTGTATTTATATTAGATGCTCTAAAAGGTATGGCAGCAGTCGGGATCGGTTACTTGATGGCCGATGGAAATGCAGCGGTATGGATGGTCTGCGGTATTGCTGCGATTGTTGGGCACAATTGGCCGATCTTCCTGAAATTTCGTGGTGGAAAAGGAATCGCCACAACCATCGGGGTAACAGCTGTATTGGTATTCTATGCAGCCCTGATTTCTGGATTGTTGGCGATTTTGTTTATTGTCTTTACTCGCTATGTATCGTTGGGATCGCTTATCTATACGGCGAGCTTGCCTATATTTATCATGTTGGTTGATCACGGTCCGAGTACTTATTTTTGGCTTAGTTTAATTATGATGGTAATGGCTATTATTCGCCATAAAGATAATATTAAGAATTTGTTAAAAGGAAAGGAACGTCGTATCTAAGATAGCAGACATTTCTTCAATCAGTGATCGGATCGACAGATACAGAAATATGGCTACAGAGGAAGGAGGAAAGCTGCTACTAGGGTTAAGTAAATGTGGATAGCGTAGTAAAGGATTTTTAGGAAGGATCTTGATCCGGATCATTTACTGGAATGGGTACCGATCTATGTTTCTAGTAGCAGACAAAAGATGAATAAAGAGATCGCAGTACTTGGCGCTGGCAGTTGGGGAACAGCTTTGTCGATGGTTTTGGTTGAAAACGGTCATCAGGTCATTATATGGGGACGTCGTGAAGATCTGGTACAGGAGATCAATGAGCAACATACGAACCAAAGATATTTGCCAAACGTTCGTTTACCTGAACAGTTGAAGGCAACTTCATCACTCTCCGAAGCAGTTGCCGGAAAAGATGTGGTTGTATTTGTTGTACCATCGCATTCGATGAGAACCATTGCCAAGCAAGTGAAAAAGTGGATTGGTGATCATGCCTTGGTGGTACATGCTACAAAGGGTTTTGAAGTGGGAACGGGCATGCGGATGTCTCAGGTATTAAAAGAAGAGCTTTCTGAGCCGTTTGAAACAAGAATCGCAGCCCTTTCGGGGCCAAGCCATGCCGAAGAAGTGGCTCAAAAGTGTCCAACAACGGTGGTGGTTGCCTCCAGTCACTCAGAAGTGGCAGAAGAGGTACAGGGAATTTTTATGAATCATTATTTTCGGGTGTATACCAACTCTGATTTGATTGGAGTCGAAGTAGGCGGTTCGCTGAAAAATATCATTGCACTGGCTGCGGGTTTGGGTGATGGCTTAGGGATTGGAGATAATGCCAAAGCAGCTTTAATGACACGTGGATTGGCGGAGATTGCCCGTTTGGGAACAGCGATGGGAGCGAAGCCGCTGACTTTTGTAGGATTGGCTGGAGTAGGAGATTTGGTGGTAACCTGTACCAGTCAGCATAGCCGGAACTGGCGGGCTGGATATATGATCAGTCAGGGGAAAAAACTGGATCAGGTCTTGCATGAGATGGGAATGGTTGTTGAAGGAGTGCAAACAACTCGCACAGCCTATTCACTGGCAATGCGTCACCATGTGGAGATGCCGATTACCGAGCAATTGTATGCGGTGCTGTTTGAGAACAAAGACCCTGAACAGGCAGTAGAGGATCTCATGCGTCGAGGACGTACAAGCGAATGGGAAGAAATTATTCGTTCTTGGTAGCCAATTGGGCTTATTTCCTGTTGCGTGGATTCCATGCTTGACATACTCTGTATTAGTTTTTACCATTATCCATAAACTTGAGCACTTAAATCTTGGGCCAGGGACTCAGTTTGCTCATGATAAGTTGCTCAGAGGATAATGGAACAAAAGACGAGGGTAATGCTGTTTCGCATTACCCTCGTTTTCTTCTTTTTGAAGAGGTATTGGCTTTTGGTTGTTGGAAGATGCTGCTTATAATTTTTTGTATCGGTGGCGATTGCAAGATGGAGAATAATTGTTGGAAATCAAGATGTTCAAAGAGTGAGAATAAAGGAGGAGTTTTTACTTGGGACGGATTGTTGGGCAAATTGAAGGTCGGTGTGTTATCATGTTGAGGTGTGTTATCATGTTGAGGTGTGTTATCATGTTGAGCGGTAGTTTTTTGTGGAAGCAGTGGAAAAAGTGATCCTCGAAAACCGGGCTTTCGTATGGAGAGCATGCGCTGGGCCAAATCAAACATCTGATACGTGGATTTAAGTAATGATTCAAGCTTGGCGAGCGACTGACTGAGGGTTTGGATTGTCGAGTGGAAAGTCGTAAACCCGTTTAAAATTTTGGCTATATTTTGTGAAGAAAGATGAAGAACTTCGGGTTCATAGGACGGAACCACAGATCGCGCCGGAGGGCGGATCGGCTTTTTTTTGCCTTTATTTCGTCGACGAACGTTTTTCATTTTTTCTTCCTCCAATCAGGCTGATGTCTAATTATCTTATGCAGGAAAAGAGTGACAGAATAGAGACAGATGTCCAAATGATTGGTAGGCTCTTGCGGATTTGCTATACTGTATAGAGGAATTGGAGAAGGACGGTGTCAAAAAGTGGGTAATTGGATGGTTGTCATTGTTTTATTGATCATCATTAATTTATTGGTTACTTGGGCCCGGCTACAGAAACGGAAATGGCTTCGCTATCTATTGATCACCATTGCGGTTATTCTCGTTTTTCCTGCTTTGATTATGGGCCTTAAGGTTATTTCGTGAGAAAGGAGATCCGCTTGCATGAAACGATGGTTTATCGGACTCATTTTTGTCATTTGTACGACCATCTTATCCGGTTGCCTCTATCCCCAGGAAAAGCGGCAACAACTTGATCAGCTACCAACGCATATTGCCCAAGTACAGTCAGCAGTCGATGAGTATAAAAAACGAAACCATATGGTTCCCTACCGTTATAAAGAAGATGAAATCATGTTAACAACCAAATACCTGGTTGATTTTGAAGCGTTAAAAGGTTATGGTACAGGCATTCCCCCAACCGCTTTTGAAAAGGGAGGGAACTATCTGTACCTTTATACAGATGTAGAGAAAAAGCCAACGGTGCGCGTCATGGACTTGCGGATTCATGAACAGATTCGAATAGTGCAACCTTTGGTCCAGGAATATTTAAAGGAAAAGAAGCAGCTCCCTGTTAAAGAGAAAGTGGATGTCCAATATGCTACCATTGATTTTAACAAATTGCGAATCAATCCTGTGACGATTCCAAGCCCTTATCATGCCCAAACTTCACTAGAACTTTTGGTGGATCAGAAAGGAAGAGTATTTGTGGATTATCGGCCAGAAGTAATGCAGATGATCCAAGAGGCCAAAAACAAACCCAGTGAGAATCAGGATTTACGAACATGGGTTTCTCTGCAGTCCTTTTTTGTTCCTGCGTATTCACCGCCCATGAAATATAAAAATAATGAACCTGTTCTCGAAGTAGTTGCACCATAAAAAAAGAGACTCCTCGCAAAAAGAGGAGTCATTTTTATTTATGTCCCCAGCGATCGGACAATTAGAAGAGAGGAGTCATGTGCTTTCGTGGATAGCGGGAGGCAAGTACAAAGGGTTTTGCAGCGTGAAGACTGGTTCGCCTGTCTTCAATTCTCATCATAGATGATAATTTTTAACGAATTGTAATCCTTTCATTTTGTTTTTATTAGTTTCTTTTTAAATCGGTGAGGGACCTCTCTCCCGCGCTTCGGGATGGGTTACTTCCTCCGTGAAGACTTCTGTACCATCACAGTCACTCCGAAAGGAACCTACCTTTCCGCTTTATAGAAAATCAAACCTCTGATAGTGTTGCTCGGCAACATGAGGGTCTGGTTGACAAACCGGCATTTAACGAATACTTCGTCAACAAGCTGAACATGTCTGTAATTATTCTTATTTTCCAAACATACAATAAATGAACAGATCGGGTGAAAGGATGAACAGCATGAGCAGTCTTATATTTCATCTTGTTGTTATTCCGGGCATTTTTCTTTTGGGAAGATTGTCGGGTTCTGTGAAAATTGCCGGATTTCGTGCCAAGCCTGTCAAGCCAAGACATTTCCCTCGAACCGATTAGAAATTTGCCAGTCATCACACTGTTTTTTCTTTAATAGGAATCATATTAAGTATGTGGGCTCATATATTAGTAGTGTCCTGAGAAAGGAAACCGGAGGGAGGAGATAGCCTTCGCACCGGCGACACAAGCAAGTGGAAAGAGATTAAAGGAGGGTAAATTGTGGAAAAAGTAGATATCTTGAAAGATATTGCAGAACGAACAGGGGGAGACATCTACCTGGGTGTGGTCGGTGCGGTGCGCACCGGAAAGTCAACATTTATCAAGCGCTTTATGGAGCAAGTAGTGATTCCAAACATCAGTGACGAATCCGAACGGATCCGGGCGACCGATGAACTGCCACACAGTGGTGCAGGAAAAACGATTACGACGATTGAGCCGAAATTTGTTCCAAACCAGGCGGTAAACATTCATGTCGATGAAGGATTGAGTGTCAATATTCGGTTAGTTGACTGTGTCGGTTATGCTATTGAAGGTGCCAAAGGCTATGAGGATGAAGCAGGACCACGAATGATCAATACACCTTGGTTTGACGAACCCATACCGTTCCAGGAGGCAGCAGAGGTAGGAACGCGGAAGGTGATTCAGGATCATTCAACGATCGGAATTGTTGTGACAACAGATGGATCGATTACGGATATTCCACGCACATCCTATGAGGAAATAGAAGAACGGGTCATCAATGAGTTAAAGGAACTTGGAAAGCCATTTATTTTGCTATTGAATACGACAAACCCATATAGTGAACAAGCCCAAAATTTACGAGCAGAACTGGCAGAAAAGTATGATATCCCAGTCATTGCCATGAGCGTGGCATCAATGGGAGAACAGGATATCCTGGGAGTCATGAGAGAAGCCCTCTTTGAATTTCCTGTGAATGAAGTCAATGTCAATTTACCAAGTTGGGTAATGGTTCTAAGCGAGGATCATTGGCTTCGCCGGGATTTTGAACATGCAGTACGGGAAACAGTCAAAGATATTAAACGGCTTCGAGATGTGGATCGTGTTGTGGGGCAATTCCACGAATTCGATTTTATCGAAAAAGCGGCGTTATCAGGCATGGATATGGGGCAAGGAGTGGCAGAAATTGATTTGTATGCGCCTGATGAACTGTATGATCAAGTGCTCACTGAAATCGTTGGCGTTGAGATTAAAGGCAAAGATCACTTGCTGGAGCTCATGCAAGAGTTCACTGTAGCCAAACGAGAATACGATAAGGTAGCTGATGCGCTAAAAATGGTTCGTACGACCGGTTATGGTGTGGCTGCACCGTCCATTGAGGAGATGACATTGGATGAACCGGAACTGATCAAGCAAGGTCCTCGTTTTGGGGTTCGTCTGAAGGCTACCGCTCCATCCATTCATATGATCCGTGTCAATGTGCAATCCGAATTTGCCCCGATCATTGGTTCGGAAAGGCAAAGTGAGGAATTGGTCAATTATCTCATGAAGGACTTCGAAAGTGATCCACTGCGTATTTGGGAATCTGACATTTTTGGCCGATCTTTAAACTCCATTGTTCGTGAAGGAATTCAGGCAAAGCTGTCCATGATGCCAGAAAATGCCCGTTATAAATTACAGGAAACACTTGAGCGAATTATTAATGAAGGTTCAGGTGGACTTATTGCCATCATCTTATAATTGTTTGATACCCCAGTTAACGAAAGTGACTGGGGTATTATTTTTTTGCAAGCGGACCATTATGGATGTATGGTTCTGAAAAATGGTTAAAACTGACTCTTCGAACTCCCCTTTTTTGCGATTTTTTTATCTAAACTCAAGAATTCTCTTGAACTCTTATCACGTCTGTATTACTATATCTTTGTTCCCACGCAAATCTCGATGTTATCGTTTGGGACAGGCATTGTCAGACGAAACTGGTTAGAATACGCGTGGATTTGTACAGGAGGTGCCTTTATGAATAAAACCGATCTGATCAATAAAGTAGCAGAAGCTACGGGGAAATCCAAGAAAGATGCAACATTGGCAGTAGAAGCTGTACTCAATGCCATTACCGAAGCATTACGTGCAGGAGATAAAGTACAGTTGATCGGTTTTGGTAACTTTGAAGTTCGTGAGCGTGCTGAACGCCAAGGTCGTAATCCACAGACCGGAGAACCTATTACCATTCCGGCAATGAAAGTACCTGCTTTCAAACCAGGCAAACAGCTGAAAGAAGAAGTGAATCAAAAGCAGGTCCAAGTTACTGAATAAGCAGGATCATACATACCCCTGCGATGGCCCTTCGGGGCCTTTTATTTTTTTGGTTTGATTGGATTGAATGGAAATGTGTTATAATCAACGATAAGAATCTTTTCTTTTCATAAATGATTGTAGGAATGGATGGAGGAATCATTCATGCAAGTCGACCATCAAAAAATTGAGCAAGCGGTGCGCATGATCTTGGAAGCAATCGGTGAGGATCCAAACCGTGAAGGTTTAATAGATACTCCGAAACGTGTAGCCAGAATGTATGAAGAAATTTTTGCAGGGCTAAAGCAAAATCCGGAGGATTATTTTTCGGTCATTTTCAGTGAAGATCATGAAGAATTGGTACTTGTCAAAGATATTCCGTTTTTCTCTACATGTGAACATCATTTGGTTCCGTTCTTTGGCAAGGCCCATGTTGGATACATACCACGTGGCGGAAGAGTAGTAGGATTATCCAAACTGGCACGTGCGGTTGAGGCAGTAGCCAGACGTCCACAGCTGCAAGAGCGGATCACAGCAACTGTTGCCGATGCCATTATGACAAAACTGGATCCACATGGTGTCATTGTAGTTGTAGAAGCCGAACATATGTGTATGACCATGCGAGGTGTGAAAAAACCTGGCTCCAAAACGATTACTTCTGCGGTTCGAGGGGTTTTTGCCGAAGATCCGGCATCGCGTGCTGAAGCATTAAGCTTGATGGGACTCAAATAAATTTTTTAAAAAGCCTCTTGACACTCTACATAGCCTGTTATATATTTATTTACGTAATCTCTCCATCGAGATTTCTCCATATTTAGAGTAACGGGCTATGGCGCAGCTTGGTTAGCGCGCTTGCATGGGGCGCAAGAGGTCGTCAGTTCAAATCTGGCTAGCCCGACCAAAGACTCTTCCGTGAAAGGAAGAGTCTTTTATTTTTGTTTACATGATGGAAGGATTTCGTGGTAAACTGAAAGTTATGGAGTAATGGGAATTTATCGATTGGAGGGAGAAGAATGTCCAGAGAAAACGGTGACTTTATTGTGATTAAAGCAAAAGAAAATGGTGTCAATGTCATTGGCCTGACGAGAGGAAAAGACACCCGTTTCCATCATTCGGAAAAGCTGGATCAGGGAGAAGTGATGATCGCCCAGTTTACCGAACATACTTCTGCGATCAAAGTGCGTGGCAAGGCAACGATTCTGACTCCTTATGGCCGAATTGATTCCGATGAGTAATGTCGCTTTGCTCCTTCATTTCTGTCATCTTTTCTGTCTGGATAAATAAAATGATGACAGAAAGAAAAGGAGGGCTCCGATGAAGGCATTGGCTCAACGTTTATTGGCAACAGTGGTTTTGTCCATTTTGATTGCTGCTTTGCTTTCCTTCATCCCGATCTTGCAACAAAGGAATGAAGCAAAAAGTGAAGTAGCCGTTTTTCAGTCATCTATCCATTCGAAACTGACAGAGAAAAATTTGGTAGATTACATGCTATCTCTTGCATTAAAGGTAGAGATGAAGAGGGTGGATTTGCAAGGAGATCAGTTAATTGTCGACTTGTCACAGCCCAAACATCTCCAGGATGCTATGCTGTATAAAGAGTGTTTTCTTTTATTGAAAAGTTCCTTCGTGGGTCTTTCCAATATTAAGCGTGTCGATTTGCTGATTTCGTTAGCCAATGGAAAACGTGTGAAGATTGAAGCAAATCAACAACATCTGGAGAAAGATCCGCAAATGGAAAAATTGGGAAAACGCTCTTATCAAGCTTATTTGCAAGAGATGTTTCATTGGATTTGGATCCCAGATAATTCCGAAGGAAGAAGCGGTGACGGGACTGACAATCTATCATAAAAGTATGGTATACTATTTAAGCAAACAGACTAGAGGGTCATATTTGGGGGGCGCTTGAATGACGTCCATACATACAGAAATTGATAAAAGTTTTCAGCGAATCAGAGAACTGGCTCATGAACCGTATTTGGAAAAAGTGATTGGTAAGCCAAAAATTCCTGTTTTTTTTGTGCAATTATTACATTTATTTATGGAATCCTATGGCGTGCCAAAAGAACGGGCTCATGTATATTGTGTAGCGACAACGCTGTTAAAAATGGGGCTGGACTTGCATGAAAAAGTTTCGCTTGATCACGAAGAAGATTTGCAGAAAACACGAGCGAGGCAATTATATGTATTAGCTGGTGATTATTTCAGTAGCCTTTATTATCATCTGTTATCCCGTTATCAGGAAATAGAAGGAATTAAGTGCCTGGCTCGTGCAACGAGCACGATAAATGAAGCCAAGATGGTCAGGTATCATACAGCTGATCACGAGGCCAAGTGGGAGAAAAGACAGGTGATTGAAAGCGGACTGTTGACGGCGTTAGCCGATTTTTTTCATGTTGTCGAAGATTTGCGCAATCTCTGGCATCGGCTGTTGTCATCGCTTACTGTCTTGCATCTGTTGGAAGAAGATCAGACAGATTGGAATGAGACTTTATTCCAAAAATGTCAATCTGCCTGGCATGAAGCAAAAAAAGCGGTTTCCCAGCTGCCAACTGGGGAAGTCAAAGGTATTTTAACGGAGAAACTGGATCATTGGTCTAAAAAACTGGGGAGCTTTTCTCTGGTTAAGGGGGGGTAGCCGGGAATGGAGAAACAGGAAAAAGCCCGATTTGTCCATCAGGTTTTTGAAAGCATTGCCAAAGACTATGATCGGATGAATACGCTCTTGAGTTTTCGACGTCACAAAGCCTGGCGTAAGTTTGCGATGAAGAAAATGGCCGTTAAGCCTGGGGATACAGCGATCGATGTTTGCTGTGGAACGTGTGACTGGGCTATTTCTTTGGCAGAAGCTTCACAAACAGGAAAAGTGGTTGGACTCGACTTTAGCGCCAATATGTTGGCTGTAGGTCGTGAAAAAATAAAAAAAATGGGACTTGATCCGCAAATCGAACTCGTTCAGGGAGATGCGATGCAACTGCCTTTTCCAGATAACACGTTTGATCATGCTACGATTGGATTTGCTCTACGAAATGTTCCGGATCTGGTTCAGGTATTGAAGGAAATGAAGCGGGTCGTGAAACCGGGTGGACAAGTTGTTTCTTTGGAACTGTCTAAGCCAACCTGGCCCGTGTTTAGGCAGTTATACTTTTTCTATTTTGAAAAATTGCTGCCATGGTTGGGGAAGCTGTTTGCGAATCGATACGAGCAGTATCGATGGCTCCCGGAGTCATTGGTGAAGTTTCCCGATTACAAAGAGCTGGCACGGATCATGAAAGAAGAAGTTGGCCTGGAAGAAGTCGAAGTATATCCGCTTACGGGAGGAATTACAGCTCTTCATATTGGACGAAAACCAATCGAGTGATGAAGGAAGATGATGTATGAGCTTTCTGAGAAGAATACAGATGGTTTTGGATATGATTAAATTTGAGCATACCATCTTCGCTCTTCCCTTTGCTTATTTGGGAGCAGTGCTTGGTAGCCTGGAAGTCAAAGGCCATCTGCCTACCTGGGCCCAGATTGGTTGGATTACCCTGGCGATGGTAGGAGCACGTAGTGCAGCAATGGCTTTAAACCGGATTATTGATCGCCAGATCGATGCCAAGAATCCGCGTACGGCGAACCGTCACATCCCAGCTGGTTTGATTTCGGTGACCTTTGCCTGGGGATTTGTTCTTATCTCTTTCATTGTTCTTTTCTATGCTGCAGCACAGCTGAATATGTTGGCGGTTCAGTTATTGCCGATTGCTGTCTTTTTCCTGGTTTTTTATTCTTATACCAAACGCTTTACCTGGACCTGCCATTTTGTGCTTGGTATTACCACGGCACTTGGGCCATTGGGTGGATGGGTGGCAACAACAGGACAGATTGATGGCATGGCACTCATTTTGTTTGCCACCGTTGCCTTATGGATTGGTGGGTTTGATGTCATTTATGCCTGTCAGGACGTAGAGTTTGACCGTAAAGAAGGTCTGTTTTCGATCCCGGCTCGTTTTGGGATAAAACGGGCACTGGCCATTTCTTCATGGATGCATGCAGGGACAGCAATAGGCCTGATTGCTTTGCTGTTTTTAACGAAGCTGCAGTTTTGGTATGGCATGGGTGTACTCATTGCTTTAGCGATTTTGGTTTATGAGCATATGATTGTTTCTGCTGATGATCTTTCTCGGCTGAATACGGCATTCTTTACGATGAATGGAATTTTAAGCGTGATTGTATTCGTATTTACGATGGTGGATGTGTTATTATGAGCCGGAAACGATTGGTTGTAGCAATGAGCGGTGCCAGTGGGGCACCGTATGCTTTATGTTTGTTGGAAGAGTTGCTCCGTCAAGGACATGAAGTGCATTTATTGGTGACAGAGGCAGGCTGGCGTGTATTGAAAGAGGAACATCAGTGGCCGATTCAGGAGCGAGAGCAGATTTTTTATCAGCGTTTTGGCCATTTACCTGGGACACTGATCTATCATCCGATCAAAGACATCGGAGCGTCGATTGCCTCAGGTTCATTTCGCATTGATGCCATGATTGTGATCCCATGCACAATGGGGACACTTGCCAAGATCGCACATGGTATTTCTTCCAATTTATTGGAACGAACAGCTGATGTCATGATCAAAGAGCGTCGACCTTTGATCCTGGTCCCGCGTGAAACGCCACTCAGCTCCATTCACTTGGAAAATATGCTGAAGCTTGCGCAGGCTGGTGTCTCAATTGTACCTGCGATGCCTGCGTTTTATATTTCGCCTACCCACATTGACGATATGGTTCGGTTTGTTGCTGGTAAAGTGTTGGATATACTGGGGATCGATCATCAGCTATATCAACCATGGGAGGGCAAAGCATGAGACCGGTCAGAATCAGTGAAATATCCTATACCAATGTGTGGCCTGTTTATTATTATTTTGAGACAGAAGGGCTGGAAGTGGAACTGATACCTCAAGTTCCCAGTCAATTGAATCGGGGAATGGCGCAAGGTGAAATTGATTTGGGTCCCATTTCTTCGTTTGCTTATGGTGAAGCGTATCCAAACTATGTAATCTTGCCAAATTTATCTGTGAGTGCAACGGGACCTGTCGGTTCGATTTTTCTTTTTACCAAAGGAAAAGATTTAAGTGAACTGGATGGTGCCCGGATAGCGCTAACAAATACATCGGCCACTTCAGTGAATTTGTTGCGGATTTTGTTGGAGCGTTTTGAACAAGTGAAACCAACATATTTGACAATGGCGCCCCATTTGGAAAAAATGATGGAACAGGCAGAGGCGGCATTACTGATCGGCGATGATGCGATTCGGGGTTCTTGGCATCATCATGGATATCGTATATTTGACTTGGGAGAAGAATGGCATAAGCGAACAGGGCTTTCGATGACTTTTGCAGTTTGGGCCGTGCGCAGAGAGATTGCTGAACAGCGTTTGCCTGAGCTGGAAAGGATTTATCAGCGATTTATCGAAGCCAAAGAAAAAGGAAAGAAAGACCTGGAACCGGTGGTCAACAAAGCCATCAGCCAGGTAGGAGGAACCAGGGAGTTCTGGGAGCATTACTTCAATGGTCTAAATCATGATTTGGGTAAAGATCAGATCAAAGGGTTAAAAACATATTATCAATATGCGACCGAATTAGGCTTGCTAAAACAGGAGATTGAAATTTGTACACTCGATTTACTGGCAAGTATCAGCACATCAGTTTAAGGTGAAGCATATGAATTTGCAGGAGATTTATAAGGGGTTACAAAACGACCTTCAACTTATTGAAGAAGAACTGGAACAAACGGTTGATTCGGAAGTGGATCAACTGCAAGCTTCTTCCCTTCATCTGCTAAAAGCAGGTGGAAAAAGAATCCGTCCGGTATTTGTTCTCTTATCTGGGCACTTTGGGAAGTATGATGTGGAGAAGTTGAGAAAAGTTGCCGTGGCTTTGGAACTGATCCATATGGCTACACTGGTTCATGATGATGTCATTGATAATGCGGATCTTCGACGTGGACGGCAAACTGTACGTGCGCAGTGGGATAATCGGGTAGCGATGTATACGGGCGATTATATTTTGGCCCAGGCCTTGCAAGTGATTACGCAACTGAAAGAGCCGATGGTGCATCAAATTTTGGCCAAAGCCATGAAGGAAATGTGTATCGGCGAAATTGAGCAGATTCGTGATCTGTACAATCAAAACCAGTCTTTAAAACGCTATTTGCAGCGTATTAAAAGAAAAACGGCCTTTTTAATTGCGATCAGCTGTCAACTGGGAGCATTGGTAAGTGGAGCCAGCCTGGATATCGTGCAAAAATGTTATCTGTACGGTTATTATGTGGGGATGGCCTTTCAGATGACAGATGATGTGCTGGATTTGGTTGGTGAGGAAAAATCGTTGGGAAAACCTGCAGGCAGTGACTTGCGCCAGGGGAATGTCACGTTGCCAGTCATTTATGCATTATGTCATGAAGAGCCAGCCAACAGGAAAGTGATTGAATGTTACCTGCAAAGCAAAGGGGAAAGCAACAATTTTGAAGAAGTACTTGAACTGATCCGGAAATCAGGCGGGATTGATTTTACGATCGGATTGTCTCAACGCTATCTGAAAAAAGCGTTACAAGTGTTGGAGAAACTTCCTGCATCCCATGCAAGCCAATCTCTCCAATTTATCACCGAATTTATCGTTCGACGTTCTTATTAACGATGAAATAAGTTGCTTTCCTTGTAACTTCTTGTTAAAATTTTGGATGGTTTCATGTACATATGATCTGAAGTTTGGAGGAAGCACGCTATGGAAAAAACATTTATCATGGTAAAACCCGATGGTGTACAACGTGGCTTAATTGGTGAAATTGTTTCCCGTTTTGAGAAAAAAGGATATCAGCTGGTTGCAGCAAAATTGATGACCGTCTCCAAAGAATTGGCTGAAAAACACTATGCTGAACACAAAGATAAACCTTTCTTTGGTGAGTTGGTTGATTTTATTACTTCAGGTCCTGTATTTGCCATGGTATGGGCTGGTAACAATGTCATCGCTACCGCTCGTCAGATGATGGGTAAAACCAACCCGGCAGATGCATTACCAGGTACGATTCGTGGTGACTATGGGATTAGTGTAGGTATGAATATTATTCATGGTTCCGATTCGCCTGAAAGTGCAGAACGGGAAATCGCGCTTTGGTTTAATGAGGAAGACCTGAATAACTATGAAAAAACAATCAATCGATGGATTTAATTTAAAAATGGATGTTGCTTGACGATTAAGAAGATGTCTATTATAATTAATATTGATGTAGTGAACGGTTAGACAATTGAATAGGTTATGGATGTTCTCTTATCCAGAGTGGCGGAGGGACTGGCCCTATGAAGCCCGGCAACCTCGATGTCTTCGGACATTGGATGGTGCTAATTCCAGCAGGAATGCTTGTCACATTCCTGAAAGATAAGAGAAGAAGATGACAGCGAAAGCCGCCTCTTCTCTTATCAAGAGAAGAGGTTTTTTATATGTGTGCGGAACTAACGAGAGGAGGCCCCAGCCATGCGAATGGAAACAAAACTGGCACAGATCGGAACCAAAAAAGAAAGAAAAACGGGAGCAATCAATTTTCCTGTATATTTTGCTACTGCCTATGAACATGTTGGGGGAGTAAGTACAGGCTTTGATTATACACGGACAGCGAATCCTACTCGTCAGGTTTTGGAAGAAAGCATCGCTCGCCTGGAAGGTGGAGATGCCGGATTTGCCTGCAGTTCAGGAATGGCAGCAATCCAGACGGTGATGGGTTTGTTTTCACAGGGCGATCATCTCATTGTTTCACTGGATTTGTACGGGGGTACATATCGTTTATTTGAACAACTTTTGACACGTTATGGACTGCAGTTTTCTTATGTCGACCTTCGTGATCTAGAAGCAGTGGAACAGGCAATCCGCCCCAATACAAAAGCGCTTTTCATCGAAACACCAACCAACCCTTTAATGCATGTGGTTGATCTGGTTCAGGTGTGTCAAATCGCGAAACAATACCAGCTTTTATCCATTGTGGATAATACTTTCATGACGCCATATTTGCAACAGCCTTTAAAACTCGGTGCCGATATCGTGATCCATAGTGCAACCAAGTATCTTGGCGGGCATAACGATGTGTTGGCAGGCCTGATTGTAACAAAAGGGAACGAATTATCTGAGCGTTTGCTATTCCTCCACAATTCTATCGGCTCCACACTTTCTCCTATGGACTCGTGGTTGTTGATGCGCGGAATGAAGACACTTGCGTTACGGATGGAAAAACATCAGGAAAACGCACGATGTTTGGCTGAATATCTAAGTCAGCATCCATTGGTCGATGAGGTGTTTTATCCGGCATTGGACTCGAGAGGAATAGCCATTCTAAGTGAACAGGCCAATGGATTTGGAGGCATGTTATCCTTCCGAGTCAAAGATAAACGGTATATTCAGTCCCTTCTGCAAAATTTGAAGATTATTACTTTTGCGGAAAGTTTAGGAGGCGTGGAAAGCTTGATTACGTATCCAGCAACGCAGACCCACGCCGATGTACCTGAAGAAATTCGCCTAAAGGTGGGAGTATGTGATCGATTGTTACGTGTGTCGGTCGGAATCGAGCATGTGGAAGATTTGAAGCAAGACATAGAAAATGCTTTTCGAAGCGTAGAAAAATAGGAACTGGAGGTTGATCAGCGTGAAATTTGAAACCATCACTTTGCACAATGGCAATGAAATCGATCCTTACACAGGTGCGGCGAGTATCCCGATATACCAAGCATCGACTTATCACCAGTTTTCCATTGATCACCCGGGAGTTTTTGATTATGCACGCTCCGGAAATCCAACACGTCAAGCACTCGAAAATGCGATTGCCAAACTGGAAGGAGGCTGTCGTGGCTTTGCCTTTGCTTCAGGGATGGCGGCGATTTCAACGGTATTTCTGCTCTTTTCTCGTGGTGATCATCTGATCGTTTCCCAAGATGTATATGGTGGAACCTATCGTTTGCTTACCCAAGTGCTGTCACGTTTGGGAATCGAAGCCACTTTTGTGGATACAACCGATTTGAAAGCCGTACAGGAAGCGATTCGTCCGCACACGAAAGGAATTTACGTGGAAACTCCATCCAATCCATTGTTAAAGGTGAGTGATTTAAGAGGGATCGTGAAAATTGCCCGTTCTCATCAGCTTCTGACAATTGTGGATAACACATTTCTTACGCCTTATTACCAGCAGCCACTCGCTTTGGGAGTCGATATCGTGGTACATAGTGCGACCAAGTTTATTGGCGGCCATAGTGATGTAGTGGCTGGTTTGGTTGTGGCCAGGGATGAAGAGATTGCGGAGAAACTTGCTTTTTTGCAAAACTCTTTTGGTGCCATTTTGGGCGTACAGGATGCCTGGTTGGTTCTCAGAGGTTTAAAAACATTGCCGGTTCGCATGGAGACAGCGACCAAAAACGCTGAAATTTTGGCCTGTTGGCTGGTACAACATCCAGCTGTTCGTCAGGTGTACTATACAGGTTTGCCATCGCACGAGGGACATGCCATCCAAGAGAAACAAGCCAAAGGTCATGGAGCGGTTCTGTCTTTTGATGTAGGCAGTGAAGAGAAAGCCAAACGGATTTTAAACAAAGTGCGTTTACCGATTGTGGCAGTGAGCTTGGGAGCGGTTGAGAGCATTTTATCTTATCCAGCCAGAATGTCCCATGCGTCGATGCCACGAGAAGTACGTTTGAAATATGGAATTACGGATGGTTTACTCCGTTTGTCGGTCGGTCTGGAAAATGTGGACGATTTGATTGAGGATTTGGCGCAAGCGATGGAGGAGAAAGTATCTGTACTCATTTCTGGCAAATAATTGCCAATGATCATGTTTACATGAAGGATAGTTCCATTTGTGATTAATGGAAGATTCGATTTTGTCAGTTAGCCAACTCTTGTCAAGAGTAGGTGAGATGGATGTTGATCTGGAGAGGATGAGAGGGGCGATGGTATGTCTGTTTCAACAAAGAAAGAAGTCGTGCGCAAGTTTTATCAGCTTCCCCCGCTGGAGTTGCAAAGTGGCAAGGTATTGAATGAGGCCGTTCTCGCTTATGAAACTTTTGGAACTTTAAACCAGGCGAAAGACAATGCCATTTTAATTTGCCATGCTTTAACGGGTGATTCTCATGCCGGCAGCAGTGATGGAGTGCCTGGTTGGTGGGATGGGATCATTGGACCCGGTAAAGCATTGGATACAGAACATTATTTCATCATCTGTGCCAATGTCATTGGAGGATGTTACGGATCGACGGGACCTGCTTCCCGGCATCCAGAAGATGGGAAGCCATACGGATTGCGTTTCCCTGTGGTAACGATTCGGGATATGGTTCAAGCCCAATATCATTTGGTGAAAAGTTTGGGCATTGAGCGTTTACTTTCCGTGATCGGTGGCTCCATGGGCGGTATGCAAGTGTTTGAATGGGCCGTGATGTATCCGGAATTTGTCGAAACCTATATTCCTATAGCGACGAGTGCCAGATTTTCAGCCATGGGCATTGCCTGGAACAATATCATGCGGCAGGCGATCGTGAATGATCCGGATTGGTGTCAGGGCAACTATTATGGACGAACCTTTCCCAAAAAGGGGCTCAATCTGGCTCGGCGTTTGGGCATGATTACTTATCGCAGTTTTGATTTATACGAAGAGCGGTTTGGCCGAGAGATGAATCCACTTTGCAATCCTTTTTCAATGGAATCAGAATATGAAGTCGAACGGTATCTTTGCTATCAAGGAAACAAACTGGTTGAGCGATTTGATGCGAATTCGTATTTATATTTGCTAAAAGCGATGGATTTGCATGATATCTGCCGTGGACGTGGTGAGTATATCCATGTGCTGGAACAGATTTCGGCTCATGGACTCTTTATTGGCATTGATACCGATTTTCTGTTTCCAGCTCAAGAACTGAAACAGACAGCAGAGCAGCTAAAGTCGATTGGAAAGCCTGTTCAATATCGAGAAATGAAAAGCATTTATGGGCATGATGCGTTTTTAATTGAATGGGACATGATGAATGAATGGATTGGTCATTTTCTGTCGGAGCGGAGGGGAACTGTATGAGTAACGAAACAGCAGTCAAGGCGAACAAGACAGTCCGAGTCGGTTTACTGGGATTGGGAACCGTTGGTTCAGGAGTGATGAAAGTATTACTGCATCAGCAGGCATTGATTAAAGAGCGCACAGGGTATCGCATTGAAGTTCCACATATTCTGGTGCGTGATCCCAAAAAGAAGCGAAAAGTAAAGGTATTCCCTGAACAGCTGACCACTGATGCCGATCGGATTGTTGACGATCAGGATATATCCATTGTGATTGAAGTGATGGGAGGAGTGGAACCGGCTCGAACCATTCTCTTAAAGGCGCTTCGATCTGGAAAACATGTCATTACTGCCAATAAGGAATTGTTGGCCAAACATGGCTCTGAATTGATGAAGGCTGCTCAGGAATCAGGTGTACAGTTACTGTTTGAGGCAAGTGTGGCGGGTGGCATCCCGGTCATTCGTTTTTTACAGGGTTATTTAACTGCGAACCGTGTTTATGAGATATCAGGAATATTAAATGGAACGACCAATTACATCTTGACGAAGATGGAGCAAACGGGTCAAACATTTGCAGAGGCATTGGCAGAGGCCCAGGAATTGGGCTATGCAGAAGCAGATCCCACCGATGATGTAGAAGGATATGATGCTGCCTACAAGCTGGCGATTTTAACCAATTTGGCTTTTGATGTAGAAGTACCTGTAAGTGATATCTTTCGTGAAGGAATTAAAGAGATCCGGCCGATTGATTTGGGCTGGGCGAGAGAATTTGGTTATGTGATCAAGTTATTGGCTCGTTCCCGAAAGACGGAGCGAGGGATCGAATTGTCCGTTGGACCTTGTCTTTTACCGCTTTCCCATCCGCTTGCCCGCGTTCATGATGTGTTTAATGCTGTAACGGTCTATAGTGATGTGGTGGGAGACGTGACACTGGTAGGAAAAGGAGCTGGCGAATACCCAACGGCGAGTGCCGTGATTGAAGATTTAACGGCCTTGCTGAGACAATCAGGGCAGGTTCTCCGTACAACCTGTTGGCAAACATCTTCACATCGATGTTTGGAAACAGAAAGTTCCCGCTTTTTCATCCGGTTTACGAGTGCGGAGCAGGAATCGCAACAACTGGAGCAGCAACTGAAGAGAGTGATTGCGGAATGGGGAGGCCGTGTGATCCATCAAGTGAAGAAAGAAGCGCTAGGTAAAGAGAACTTTGGCTGGATTGTACAAAATCTGCCGCGGAAAAGGTTGATCGAGCTCCTGGATCAGGCATCTGCAAACGGTTTGCTGAGTCAACAGCCGTTGGTTTTACCCTGCTTGGATCAAGTTGCAACGCAATCAAGAAAACTCGCTTCGGCGATTTGATAGATAGAATCGGGTTCTTTCAGAAGTGTTTAACCCGATTTTGATCAATCACAGTCAATCATCGGATGAAAAATTTGTGAATAAAAGGATGAACCCTATGCAGAAAAAAGCAATTACGGAACGTTTGAAAGAAAAGATTCTGATTATCGATGGTGCAATGGGAACCATGCTCCAACAGGCCAACCTGACAGTAGCGGATTTTGGCGGTGAGGAGTATGAGGGGTGCAACGAGCATCTGAATTTAACCCGCCCCGATTTGATTCGTGAGATTCATGCTTCTTACTATCGCGCTGGAGCGGATATTGTTGAAACAAACACATTTGGTGCAACTCCGATTGTTTTGGCAGAATACGGACTGCAGGATCAAACGGAAGAAATCAATTTGGCGGCGGCGCGTTGCGCGATTGAGGCGCGAGATGCATGGTCGACTCCCGAGTGGCCTCGTTATGTGGCCGGAGCGATGGGACCGACCACCAAAACCTTATCCGTCACAGGTGGAGCTACCTTTGACGAAATGATCGAATCGTATTATCGCCAGGCCAAAGCGCTCATTCAGGGTGGAGTGGATTTGCTCCTGTTGGAAACTTCACAGGATACCTTGAATGTAAAGGCTGGGAGCATTGGAATTCGGCGGGCTTTTGCGGAGTTGGGCGTTGAGATCCCGATCATGATTTCGGGAACCATCGAGCCGATGGGAACGATGTTGGCGGGACAAGGCATTGAAGCGTTCTACTTGTCCATTGAACATCTGAAGCCGATTGCGGTCGGGCTTAACTGTGCGACAGGTCCAGAGTTTATGAAAGACCATATTCGTACGCTATCCAGTCTGGCTACCTGTGCCGTCAGTTGTTATCCCAATGCCGGTCTGCCTGATGAAGATGGAAACTACCTGGAAACTCCACAGGCTTTGGCGCAGAAATTGGCCGATTTTGCCGATGCCGGTTGGTTAAATATGGCTGGGGGATGTTGTGGAACAACGCCTGACCATATTCGCGCGATCGCAGAAGTGATGAAAGGAAAAAAGCCGCGTCAACCTGTTACCGAACATTTGCCAGCGGTTTCCGGGATTGAGCCGGTTTATTTGGAGCCGGACAATCGTCCGCTTTTGGTAGGGGAACGGACCAATGTCATCGGCTCTCGCAAGTTTAAGCGCCTCATTGCAGAAGGGAAGTATGAAGAAGCGGCCGAAATCGCACGCAAACAAGTGAAAGGCGGAGCGCAGATCATTGATGTGTGTTTGGCAGATCCAGACCGGGATGAGTTGGCGGATATGGAAGCCTTTTTGCAATATGTGACCAAAAAAGTGAAAGTGCCTTTGATGATCGACTCCACCGATCCCAAAGTGATGGAGCGGGCTTTGACCTATTCGCAAGGAAAAGCGGTCATCAATTCGATCAATTTGGAAGATGGGGAAAAGCGTTTTGAAGAGGTGGTTCCGCTTATCCATCGTTTTGGTGCGGCAGTGGTGGTTGGAACGATTGATGAGGTTGGTATGGCGGTGACGAAAGAGCGGAAATTGGAAGTAGCAAAGCGCTCTTATGATTTGCTGGTGAACAAATATGGACTTTCGCCGCAAGATATCATTTTTGACCCGCTTGTTTTCCCGGTGGGAACCGGTGATGAACAATATATCGGTTCAGCATTGGATACGGTAGAAGGGATTCGCTTGATCAAGGAAGCCATGCCAGAGTGCGCAACCATTCTGGGGATTTCCAATGTTTCTTTTGGTTTGCCTGGAGCAGGGCGTGAAGTATTGAATGCCGTTTTCCTGTATGAATGCACCAAGGCCGGACTCGACTACGCCATTGTCAACACAGAAAAGTTGGAGCGCTACGCTTCCATTCCCGAAGAAGAACGCCGTTTGGCTGAAAAGTTGCTGTTTGAAACGACGCACGAAAACTATGAACAGGTTCTCAATGAATTTACTGCTTTTTATCGCGAGAAAAAAGTGGAGAAAAAAGAGCCGATCTCCCATCTTTCATTAGAGGAAAGGCTGGCACGATATGTGGTGGAAGGAACCAAGGATGGTTTATTCGAGGATCTGGACGAAGCCCTTAAAAAGTATACACCGTTGGATATTATCAATGGTCCATTGATGGCCGGCATGGATGAAGTGGGCCGGTTGTTCAATGACAACCAGCTGATTGTGGCTGAAGTACTGCAAAGTGCGGAAGTCATGAAGGCATCGGTTGCTTATCTGGAGCCCCATATGGATAAAGCAGAGACCCATACCAAAGGAAAAGTCCTCTTGGCAACCGTCAAGGGGGATGTCCATGATATCGGAAAGAATTTGGTTGAAATCATTCTTTCCAATAACGGATATGAAGTAGTGAATTTGGGAATCAAAGTGCAGCCAGAAACGCTGATTGAAGCCGTTCGAAAAGAAAAGCCGGATATTATCGGCTTATCTGGATTGTTGGTCAAATCCGCACAACAGATGGTCATTACCGCTCAAGATTTGAAGGCAGCCAAAATCGATCTCCCGATTTTGGTCGGTGGAGCAGCACTGACCCGTAAGTTTACAGAAACACGGATTGCTCCCGAGTATGATGGTTTGGTGCTGTATGCCAAAGATGCCATGAATGGACTGGAACTGGCGAATCGACTGGTCAATCCAGCCGATCGGGAACGCCTGGAAGAAGCGCATCAGGAAAAACTTGCGAAAAATAAAGAGTCTGCACCACAAGAGTCAACAGGTCAAACCACCACTTCCACGATCACGCGAAGCCCGATTGATCAGAGTGCACCGGTCTTTGTCCCTCCAGATCTGAAACGGCACATCTTTCGGGATGTTCCGCTGGGTCATTTGCGTCCCTATCTCAATGAACAGATGCTGTTGGGGAAACATTTGGGGATTCGTGGCAAGGTGGAAGAACTTATCCAAGCAGGCGACGAGAAGACCGTGGAACTGAAGAACAGGGTGGATGAACTTCTCGCTTATCTGGAAAGAGATCAAGTGCTTCGTCCGCAAGGAATGTATCAGTTTTTCCCGGCTCAGGCAGATGGCAATGATATCCTGATTTATGACCCAGAAGATCAAAGCCGTGTGATCGAACGCTTTTCCTTCCCGCGTCAAAGCAAACCACCTTATTTGTGTTTGGCAGATTTCCTTAAACCAGTGGAATCGGGTGTCGTGGATTTTGTCGGATTTTTGGCCGTGACAGCCGGAGACGGTGTGCGCGAGTTATCGGAGCAATGGAAAAATAGCGGAGATTACTTGCTCTCTCATATGCTGCAAGCGCTGGCCCTGGAATTGGCGGAAGCATTTGCAGAGCGATTGCACCAGGTCATGCGGGATCGATGGGGCTTCCCCGATCCGGTGGAGATGACGATGAAGGAACGGTTTGGTGCCAGATATCAAGGCATTCGTGTTTCGTTTGGGTATCCTGCCTGTCCGGATTTGGAGGATCAGAAGAAACTGTTCCGGCTGATCAAGCCTGAGGATATTGGCATTCAACTCACGGAAGGCTGCATGATGGAACCTGAAGCTTCTGTATCGGCAATGGTGTTTGCTCATCCACAAGCCCGCTATTTCAATGCAGTATAAAAGGAGGGGAGAATGGTGCGCAAAAAAGGATTGAAAGAGTATTTGGCCGATTCTCTGTTAGTCGGCGATGGAGCGATGGCCACTTATCTGTTCCAACAGGGGATCTCGATCGGCCAATGTAATGAAGAACTGGTACTCAGTAATCCAGCGTTTATTGCTCATGTGCATCAAGCATATTATGAGGCAGGAGCGCGCCTGATCGAAACCAATACCTATGGGGCTAACCGGGAGCGCTTGGCACGTTATGGTTTGGAAAGCAAAGTCATACGGATCAATCGGGAAGCTGTGAAAATCGCCCGTAATTCCGTAGGAGAAGATGCTTATGTGGTCGGCTCGATCGGCTCGATCTGTGCGGGCCGGGTCGCAGCTTTTGATGAAGAAGAATATCGGGATATGTATGAAGAGCAGGCCACTGCCCTACTTCATGCCGGAGTTGATGGCATTATTTTGGAAACTTTTTTGGACTTGAAGGAACTCCTGATTGCTGTCAAAGCGATACGCCCGTTGACCGATTTACCTTTGATCGCTCAGTTATCCATGATTGAGGTAGGGAGAACACGGGATGCCTTTACGCTCTCGGACGCTTTGCAGCAATTGGCTGATCACGGTGTGGATGGAGTTGGAATCAACTGTCGTTTGGGGCCGATGGAGATTTTGCGGAGTTTGGAAAAGACCGTGATTCCTGAGCATTTGATTATCTCAGCCTTTCCAAACGCAGGACGGCTTGGGATTGATGATGGTGAGATGACATATAAATCAGATCCTGAGTATTTTGGGGAAACAGCACCGCTATTGGTAGAGCAAGGGGTGCGATTAATCGGAGGCTGTTGTGGTACCACTCCAGAACATATCCGCCAGATCGCCCAAGCGTTGGATGGGAAGAAGCCAGTCCCGAGAAAAAATCCGGAACCGAAATTAATTGAGGTGGTCATCCCTGAAGTTGCCGAAGTAAAACTGAAGAAAAACACCATTGTCGATCGCGTGAAAAAAGAGCGTACCATTATCTGTGAACTGGATCCTCCGAAGGACTTGGATATTCACCGTTTCTTACTGGGTGCTCATCGTTTGTCCCAGGCAGGGGTCGACATGATTACCATGGCTGATAACTCCCTGGCAACCGCACGGATGAGCAACCTCGCTTTGGGAGCGATTCTGAAATCCCAGCTGGGCATCGAGCCGTTGGTGCACGTCGCCTGTCGTGACCGAAATCTGCTCGGGCAACAATCCCATCTGATGGGCTTGCATGCACTGGGCATTGACCAAATTTTGGTCATTACCGGTGACCCCACACGGATGGGGGATTTGCCAGGAGCAAGCTCCATCTATGATGTGACCTCGTTTGAACTCATTCGCATGGTGAAACGGTTAAATGATGGGATTTCTTTTTCGGGTAAACCCCTCAAGCAAAAAGCCCATTTTGTGGTTGGAACTGCTTTTAACCCACATGTACAAAAAATCGAGGCAGCTGTTGCGCGTTTGAAGAAAAAAGTGGAGGCCGGTGCCGACTTTGTCATGACCCAGCCCATCTATGACGAGCAAGGGATCCTGGAGTTGTACGAAGCGACCAAGGATATCGGGATTCCCGTCTTTGTGGGAATCATGCCCCTGACGGGTTATCGGAATGCGGTCTTTTTACATAATGAAGTGCCTGGCATTAAAATTCCAAAGTCCGTATTGGAACGAATGGAAGCGCAGAAAGATAAAGAAGCGGGCCGGAAAGAAGGCGTCCAGATTGCCAAGGAGCTGCTCGATGTGGCGATGGAAAAGTTCAATGGCATTTATCTGATCACGCCGTTTTCTTACTGGCAGATGACAGAAGAACTGACACAGTACATCCGGGAAAAAGATCGAAAGTGTTTGGCGTTGGAGGCGTAGATGGGAAAACAAGCACTCCGTGATTTGGAGTGCTGAGATTGTTGACAAACCCTTGGCTTTTGTCGCAAGAAGAGGGCCAGGGGTTGCATGTTTCAGGAAAATAAATAGATAAAGGAAATTGGGGATAGAAATAGGGGAGATTACAAAACCTTATCCTCTCTTCGCGAGAAATAGGGCCATTTTTTTGATGTTTGGGCCACGGCAATCACGTGGATTGTTCTCTGACTTTGACAAGCCCCCTGTAGCGTGCGTAACATAATTTTCAGGCAGAGGAGATTGTTAAATAATGGAACTGAGAGAGATTTTGCATTTAACCCCTTACAAGTTATTACAAGGAAGCCTTGATATTGAAGTGGACGATATTGCTTTTGATTCTCGGAAAGTAACTCCAAATACAATGTTTGTCTGCATTCCAGGATTCAAAAGAGATGGACATCAGTTTATCCCACAATCCTTAGAAAAGGGAGCAACCGTACTCGTGGTAGAAAAAGAAGTATCTCATATTCCAGAGAATGTGACGGTTATCAAGGTTGAAAGCTCTCGAAAGGCCTTGCCCCAACTGAGCAGCATCTTCTTTGGCGAACCAACCAAAGATGTCAATCTAATAGGAATCACAGGTACAAATGGAAAAACGTCTGTCTCATTTCTAATTTCTAAAATCCTAAGAACGGCTGGTCGTAAAGTGGGAGTCACTGGAACCGTTTGCAAGCAGGTTGGTGACAAGGTAATTCCGTTTGATACAACAACTCCAACAACTCCAGAAGCTTCTGATTTACAACGTTTATTTAAATTAATGTTGGATGAAGGCGCACAAGATATTGTGATGGAAGTCTCCTCAATGGCATTGGAATTAGGGCGTGTGGATGCCTGTCGCTTTAAGGTGGGGGTTTTTACGAACTTTACACAGGATCACTTAGATGATCATGGAACCATGGAAAACTACAAAAATGCGAAGCTTAAGTTGTTCAATCGATGTGAAGCCAATGTTATCAATTTAGACGATCCATTATCAGCAGAAATTTTGGAAATAGCAACTGGATCAATCATAACATATGGAATTAATCATCAGGAAGCAGATCTTACAGCGAGTGACATTATAATCAGTGCTGAAGGTGTTCGATTTACCATGAATTACAATGGGGATGAACAGTGCATATTCTTAAGGATTCCAGGTAAGTTCAGCGTATATAACGCTTTAGCAGCTGCAGGTGCTTGCTTAAATCTGGGAATCACACTAAAGGAAATTGCGGATGGATTAGCGGCAGTAAAAGGTGTCCGTGGGCGATTTGAAAGTTTCCATACACCTGGAGGTTATTCTGTGATCGTGGACTATGCTCATAGCCCTGATTCCTTGGAAAATGTTTTAACTACGGTTAGAGAATTTGCCAAAGGTAGAATTATTACTGTTTTTGGATGTGGCGGGGATCGGGACCCAAGCAAGCGTCCTAACATGGGGAAAGTAGCTGGTCAACTCTCTGACTGTTGTGTTCTTACCTCAGACAATCCCAGATCAGAAGATCCAATAAAAATCTTACAGGATATTGAAGTAGGCATAAAAGAAACAAACTGTCCATATAAGAAGTTTGTAGATCGAAAAGAAGCTATTTATTTTGCTATGCAATCAGCTCAACCGCAAGATGTCATTATCATAGCTGGAAAAGGCCATGAAAACTATCAGGAGATTAAGGGAACCAAGATCCGCTTTGATGATGCAGAGGTTGTAAAAGAGTTTCTTTCCATCGGCCAAAAATAAACAGTGGAAGGTAATAAGGTACAGAGAAGCTTACGAAGCAGTCACAGAATACCTCCGTTTACACGGTTAAATCCTTTTAATGAATGATGATCAATGGATTTTTTCAGCTAGTTTTGATAAAAATTCATTTCTGGAGGGCATAAGCTCAACATTCCAAGTCCATCTGGCGGCGGATCATTCAGGGGGTAAAGGCGGCCAAACTGGCCACCTAACCAAACGAATAGCCCCTTTATTTGTTTTTTCAGCCAAAAGGTCATCCCCTGTCATCCCGACAAGGCTTGATCCACCTCTCCCAAGACTTTTCCAATGCTGTCATGGACAATGATATCAGCCAGGTGATCCAATTCCGTTTCCGTTTTATTGATAATGGCGATCCTGGCTCCTGTTTCTTTTGCAAGTTCGACCAATCCGGCAAAGGGATAAACCGTCAGCGATGTGCCCAGAACAAGTATGGCATCTGCTTTCTCCACCTCCTGTACGGCAGAAGACCAGGAATCAGGATTTAACTCTTCACCAAATAACACGATGGGAGGGCGGAGGTTACCATTGCATCTCTCTTCCATACATTTTTCGATTCCTTTCCGATAGGAGTCGGCTGGGTAAGCTCTCTGGCATTCCGTACAGATCAGGTGTCTCAAGTGACCATGCACTTCGATCACATGCTGGCTTCCAGCCTGTTGGTGAAATCCGTCGATATTTTGTGTCAGAATCGCCTTGAGATACCCTGCCTTTTCCCATTTGGCCAGAATTTGATGCCCGATGTTTGGCCGGTATTGCTGGAGGTCTTCGATCCTGTTTCGATAGAATGCAATAAATTCACTCGTCCCGATCGCTTTTGGACTTGCGATCTCATAGGGATTTTTTCCATACCACAAACCGCCGTGGGATCTGAAATCAGGCAATCCACTTTCTGTGGACATCCCTGCGCCTGTGAGTGCAACAAAATATTTGGATTGGAGGATCAAATCGACAATCTCTTTCATCAGCATCACCATTTAAGTTGAAGTTTGGAGCGGAAAACCGGGATGGTACAATCTCCAAATGAAGGTAATATCACCAAATAGCAAGTGCCATCTTTTCCATCCATTACAAATCAGGAGTTCCAGATCCAAGTTTTCATTGATTGGTTTCTCTTCCGTTTCGGCCAAATCTCTGTATTTGATTCTACCACTTTTTTATAATGAAACTGAACACTGAGGATGTTGCATTATTCGATAAAAAATTCTGCATGATACGAAATGAGGGATGAGCATGCTGGAAACATTGGATCAGATCAATTGGAAAAGTTTGGTCCATGCATATGGATCGGCCGAAGATGTTCCCGGATTAATTCGGGATTTAACTTCCTTAGATGAAAAGGTTCGTCAAAACGCCTGGGGAGCACTGTACAGCAACATTTGGCACCAAGGGACGGTTTGTGAAGCTGCGGCGCGTGCCGTTCCATTTTTCATTGAGCTATTGGAGTATGAATCTGTTCCCGATCGGCATCTAATCCTTAACTATCTCTTTTACTTGGCCAACGGTCTTACCTATTTTGAACAGTTTGATATTGATGAAAAGTATGATGAAGCCTTTCAGATTAACGATAAGGTAGATTGGGTTAAGGAATCACGCCAGGCCGTTCGCAAGGGTATTCCTGTTTATGTGAAGCTGTTAAATCATGCGGATCCAAAGATACGAAGTTCAGCAGCATTTTTGTTGGGGGAGATTGGGGAGCAAACTGAAGAAGTTTTACAACGATTACGTTCTCTGTTACAAAACGAACAGGATCACATGGTGAAAGCAAGTGTACTGTTAAGTCTGGGTGATTTGGGAGATCAGCATTCTCAAACACTCGCAATGACGAAAGCATATATCCAGGAAAAATATTCTCTTCTCGCCCTCGTATCCGCATTGGCGATTTTACAAATTGATCCCAGATATAACGAGGCAATCCAACTGTTGGTTCATACATTAAAAAAACCGGATGATCCTATCATTGATTTGTTTAGTCAACTTCCTTGGAATTATTATTATTCTAGCTGGGGAGCCATTTTAGATTCTCTTAAATACTTGCCTAGAACCGAGGTCCTTCCATATATCCCCGATTTGGTTGAAGCTTTTAGAAATAGCGATTCAGGGGAATTGCTCTATTTCGAAGTATTATTACATATTGTTTTTACGAAGCAGGAGGCGAAACTTGCCGTAAATGATTTAACGAAGGAACAAAGGTTGGTTTTGCAGGCCATTGCTGAATGTGAACCGATTTGGAAATATGCAGGTACTACGTTGTCGTTAAAAGAATATGGTTTGCCTTCTTTCAAAAAACGGGAGGAATTAATGGATTATCTGGCGGGATGATGAAGGTTGCAAGAACTCCGGTTCCTTATGCTAGGGAACCGGAGTTTTGAGTATGGTGGACAGAAAATATTACTTATGGATGTAATATGTATAAACATAGTGGATACATTGCTAGGGAGGTTTTTTCATGGCTCCTATCGTTCAGAAATGGGAAAATGGCCTAGAAATACGCATTCCCAAACATTTGGCGGAAAAAATCAGGCTAAAAGAAGGGGAAGAAGTGGATTTTCAGATCAAAGGGGATGCGATCATCATTCGAAAAAAGAAAAATGGTTTAGAATCGCTATTATCTCGAATCACCCCTGAAAACTTGCACGGAGAAATAGACACCGGTGGCTCTGTCGGGAGTGAATCGTGGTGAAGCCATAAAATTGCAATTCACCACTTCACAATCCTAAATTATATGGTATGATAACTAACAAATTTTCTATCATTCACAGAATCATAAATTGATTTAGAGGAGAGTCGAGACGTAGATGAGATACTTAACTGCAGGAGAATCACATGGACCGCAATTAACCGTCATTATTGAAGGACTGCCAAGTCAACTTCCTTTTGCGAAAGAAAAAATCGATTGGCAACTGCAGCGTCGGCAAAAAGGGTATGGACGCGGTCGCCGGATGCAGATCGAATCGGATCAGGTCCAGATTTTATCCGGAGTGCGTTTTGGCAAGACGACGGGGGCGCCTGTAACCCTTGTAATAGAAAACAAAGACTGGACCCATTGGCGGAAGATCATGGATCCATATTCAGCCTGGGAAGAAGCGGAGAAACGGCGGATTTCCCGTCCGAGACCCGGACACGCTGATCTCAATGGGGCGATCAAATATGGACATCGGGATATGCGCGATGTTCTGGAACGTTCGAGTGCGCGTGAGACAGCTGCACGTGTAGCGGCTGGAGCGGTTGCACGGCTCATTTTGGAACAATGCGGGATTCAAGTGGCTGGGCATGTGGTACGGATTGGCCAGGTTGAAGCGAAACGGGTGGAATTGCCTTTTGCAGAAATCATCGAACGCTCTGAAGCATCTCCTGTTCGCTGTCTCGATCCCGAGGCGGAAGTCCGTATGATGGAGCTGATTGATCAAGCCAAAAAAGAGGGCGATTCTTTAGGTGGAATCGTGGAAGTGATTGTGGAAGGTGTACCGATTGGCCTGGGCAGCCATGTACATTGGGATCGGAAACTGGATGCCCGCATCGCTCAAGCCATTGTGAGCATTAATGCCTTCAAGGGGGTTGAGTTTGGGATTGGCTTTGAAGCAGCGGAGCGAAAAGGTTCAGAAGTGCACGACGAGATTATGTGGTCAGAGGAACGGGGATTTTATCGGGCGACCAACCGGTTGGGAGGCTTTGAAGGCGGCATGACCACGGGTGAACCCATTGTGGTACGTGGAGTGATGAAGCCGATTCCTACATTATATAAACCGCTCAAAAGTGTGGATATTGATACAAAGGAACCGTTTGAAGCAAGTATTGAACGTTCTGACAGTTGTGCAGTGCCTGCAGCAAGTGTGGTAGCTGAAAATGTGGTGGCCTGGGAAATCGCCCGAGCGCTCATGGAAAAGTTTCCGGCCGATACAGTGGATGAACTGGTTGAACAGGTAGCCAAATATCGGGAACGGACGTTGAGGTTTTGAGTATGCGAAAATTAACCGTTTCATTGGATCATTGTACTTATCCCATTTATATTGGGGCCGGACTGCTTTCACAGCTACCCGTTTATTTGGATGAAGTGGGAATTGTCCCTGACCGGAAACTGATGGTGATTTCAGATACGCAAGTAGCTCCGCTATATGGTGAAAGGATACTTGCTTCCTTGAAACAACAGGGGTATCAGGTAGATATGGCTGTTGTTCCAGCAGGAGAGTCAAGCAAGAATCTGCAGCAATTTGAATATTTAATAGGGGAGTGCCTTCGCTTTGGACTCGATCGGCAAAGTGTCATCTTGGCCCTTGGTGGTGGTGTGGTTGGAGACCTGGCTGGCTTCGTGGCAGCGGCTTATATGCGAGGGATTCCCTTTGTTCAGATTCCGACAACGCTTTTGGCACACGATAGCAGTGTAGGTGGTAAGGTCGGCGTCAACCACGCTTTGGGTAAAAATGTGATCGGGGCATTTCATCAACCCGCCATGGTTCTGTATGATGTCGATACATTAAAGACACTCCCAACACGCGAACTGATTTCAGGCTTTGCTGAAGTGATCAAGCATGGTTTGATTTGGGATGCTGATTTTGTTCAGTGGTTAGAGAAAAATAGTGCGGAGTTGCTAGCTCTTCGCCCGGAAAAAATGATTGAAGCGATCTATCGTGGATGTGAGGTGAAAGTGGCGATTGTCTCGCAAGACGAGAGAGAATCCGGTTTACGTGCCATTTTAAATTATGGTCATACGATCGGGCACGCCCTTGAGGCGGTTTCCGGCTATATTCACTATACCCATGGGGAAGCGATTGCGATTGGGATGGTAGGGGCGGCCAGGCTTAGTGCAAAGGTTTTGGGAACCGATGAATCTGTGGTCAGGAAGACAAAAGAGCTGCTCGAAGCCTTCCAGCTTCCCACTCAATATGATGGAGAACGTTTTCCGGAAGATCGATTGCTTTTGGCGATGAAACGGGATAAAAAAGTACGAAACGATGAGTATGCTTTTGTCTTGACCAGGAAAATCGGTCAGGTGGAAGTGGTTCGTGGTATTGCAGAAGAAGAGATTCGTGCTGCGTTACAGGAATTGCGGAAGGATTGTTGACAGAATAGGCCGAGAAATCGAGACTGTTGACAAAAACGCCATATAACGGAAACTTTGTCAACAGACTGAAGATGGTTTTTCTTGCAAAGTCATAGGGGTGTAAAAATAGAAGTGTTCACGCAAAAAGATCGATAGAGAAAAGCACATCAATGGCTAGCAGCCAGAGGTGAGGAGGAACACTATGGGAGTGAGAGGAATTCGTGGAGCGACAACTGTTCCACGAAATGAGCCAGAGGAAATTCGTTCAGCGGTCAGAGAGCTCATTTTTGCCATTGTCCAGGAAAATGATCTGAAGCCTGATGAGATTGCGAGTATTACGATTACTTCCACACCCGACCTGAATGCAGCATATCCAGCTTCTGCGATTCGGACCCTTCCAAACTGGGAGTTGGTCCCCATTATTGGGGCGTGTGAATTGGATGTTCCTGGCAGTCTGCCACGTTGTATTCGCTTGATGATTTTGGTGAATACGGATAAATCGCCACAGGAAATTCGACACGTGTATCTCAATGAGGCCATTTCGCTTCGTCCTGATTTGGCTGAGAAAAATGTCATTGACAAATAGAAGTAAATTCGGTAAATTCATTAATAAATAGGAGACGAGTTGAGTGTGAGTCAAGGGAAGATCAGGTTAGCCATTTCATAGAGATCGTGGATTCTAGGAAAATGTTTGGCTGTTTGTCAAGATAAGGAAATATGGACGCTGTTTGAGCTGAGCGGAGTTGAGAATGGATCGAGCAGAGAGGAGCAGAGTGGAGGCTGATTGTTGAACACCCAAGCCGAAGCTGACCACATGCTTCGGCTTTTTTGATTAGATTTTTCCTCTTGTCTTTTCCTCTTTGTTCCTCTTTTCCGTTCTCCTCCCCGATTCGAAGGAGGAAAATGGATTGATTTATCCCACATATGAAGAAGTGATCAGGCTAAAGCAAGATTTTTCCATGATTCCCATTTGCAAAACGATTGTCGACGATACGGAAACACCCATTTCCCTATTCCACCGTTTTCCGCAAGCCCCCTATTCCTTTTTGTTTGAAAGCGTTGAAGGTGAACAGAAGTTTGCCCGTTATTCTTTTATGGGGACAGATCCCTTCCGCATTTTAATTGGAAAAGATGGAAGGTATACCGTGATGGATGGCAAGACCCGTTTGTCACTACAGGCAAAAGACCCACTTGATGCTTTACAGTGGTGTTTAAGTTCTGTTCGTACACCCCGCTATGCCGATTACCCTCCTTTTTTGGGCGGAGCCGTTGGTTATATCAGCTACGAGGCGATTCGTTATTTTGAACCGGTGTTGGCTACTTCGCCATTAAAAGGAGAAGGGACGGGAGCCTATGATATTCACTTGATGTTTTATGATCGTCTACTGATTTATGACCATCTGAAACGGCATATTATTCTGGTCAAAAATATCTCCATTCATGATCAGAGTGAACAAGCGTTGAAAGCACAATATCAGCAAACCATTCATGAATTGGAAAGCTGGTATCAAGAGTTAAAGAAAGCGACCTATCAACTTTCAATCCTGCAACCTTCTGTGAATCCAGATCTTAAGGCGAACGGTACACGTTCCAATGTGACCAAGGAAAGATATATCGAGATGGTCAAACAGGCACAAAATCACATTGCTTGCGGGGATATTTTTCAGGTTGTACTTTCGCAGCGCTGGACATGGGAGCAGGCTCCATCCCCGATGACGGTGTATCGGATCTTGCGGCAGCTTAATCCGTCCCCTTATATGTACTATTTAAAATTGCAGGATGAAACGATTGTGGGTACGTCACCTGAGCTTTTGGTTCAAGTGAATGATCGGATGGTACATACCCGTCCAATTGCCGGCTCACGCCCGCGGGGGAAAAATCCGCAGGAAGATGAAGCGCTGATCAAGGACCTGCTCCAGGATGAAAAAGAGATCGCCGAGCATGTGATGCTGGTTGATTTGGGACGAAATGATGTTGGGCGGGTAGCTCGCTATGGAACGGTACGTGTCACGGAGCAAATGATCATCGAGAAATATTCCCATATCATGCATTTGGTTTCCCATGTGATCGGGGAGCTGAAACCGGAATGTAGCCCACTGGATGCGGTACGAGCCTGTTTTCCGGCTGGAACGGTGTCAGGTGCACCCAAAATTCGGGCGATGGAAATCATTGCAGAGCTGGAACCAGAACCACGGGGGGTTTATGCAGGAGCGATCGGCTATTTCAGTTTCGATGGGAATGTGGATACCTGTATTGCGATTCGGACCATTTATTTTCGGAACGGGCGTGCCTATGTGCAAGCAGGTGGAGGAATTGTCGCCGACTCGTTACCTGAAAATGAATATATGGAGTCTGTCAATAAGGCGAAAGCGATGATGAAAGCTTTGGAAATGGCAAGGCAAATGGAACAAATGGGGAGTGAACAGCATGATTCAGGACAAATTGTTGAAAGTATTGGAAGGTAAAGACTTATCGCGAAATGAGGCATTCACTTTCATGAATCTGATGATGAAAGGGGACATGACACCGGCACAAGTGGCAGCTTTATTGACTGCACTCAAGATGAAGGGAGAGACGGTGGAGGAGTTAGTCGGATTTGCAGAGGGGATGCGTGCCCATGCCCGCACACTTCCACCTATGCATTCAAACACGGTGGATACATGTGGAACAGGCGGTGATGGCAAGTATACCTTTAATATTTCCACTGCTGCAGCTTTAGTCGCTTCTGCCGCAGGGGCTTCTGTAGCCAAACATGGAAATCGCTCGGTTTCCAGTAAAAGTGGCAGCGCTGATGTGTTGGAACAGTTGGGCGTCAATATTTATTTGTCAACGGAAGAGGCCTATGATTTATTGTCTGAAACCGGCTTTTGCTTTTTGTTTGCCCCTTTGTTCCATGAATCGATGCGACATGTGATGCCGACACGGAAAGAACTGGGATTTCGGACTTGCTTTAATTTGCTGGGGCCGCTGGTGAATCCGTTTCAGGTAAAGGTGCAGTTGGTTGGGGTTTATGATGCATCTTTAACAGAAACTGTGGCGAACGTGTTAGCAGAACTTGGAAGCGAACGGGTATTGGTTGTGGCAGGACTTGACGGTTTGGACGAGATTTCGATTGCTGGCCCTACACGGATCAGTGAACTCAAAGATGGAAAAATCCAAACCTATGAGTTGACACCTGAAGACGTTCAATTAACCACACGGACCCATCCTGCCATATATACACGAGATGCGAAAGAAAGTGCCCAGCAGATTCACGCTGTATTGGATGGGGTGCCAGGAGCAGCACGCGATATTGTTCTCTTCAATGCAGGAGCGGTGCTGTATGTCGCAGGGCTTGCTTCAAATATAAAGGATGGAGTGAAACTGGCTGCCGATATGATTGATAGCGGGAAAGCCAAACAGAAACTGAATGAAGTGATTCATCAATCGTGGGAGGTTAAACATGCATATTCTTGATCGGATTGTTGAAGTGAAAAAGCAAGAGTTAGGGCAGTTATCCTATACGGAAAAAGATTGGGAACAAGCTCGTCGACTTCCTGCCGGTCTATCGTTGGCTGAAGCGCTTACCGCATCACCCACGCTATCGATTATAGCGGAAATCAAACCGGCCTCTCCAGTCAAAGGAGTCATTCGTTCTGAAGTGGATCCCGTGACCATTGCCAAAGGATACGAACAGGCAGGGGCGGCAGCGATTTCTGTTTTGACTGACTCTTCCTTCTTTCGGGCCAATCGGGAAAATTTAGTCAGAGCAAAACAGGCGATCCATATTCCCGTATTGCGTAAAGATTTTATCATTGATCCGCGGCAAGTGCTGGAAAGCAAGCTCTTGGGTGCTGATGCGATCTTGCTGATTGCTACCATTCTCACGCGAGAAGAATTGCTCTCGCTTACACGGCTGGCACATGAATTAAACATGGAGGTCCTTGTAGAAGTTTATGATGAATCGGAATTGGAAAGAGCACTGGATTGCCAACCGGATGTGCTGGGGATCAATAATCGGAATTTGACCGATTTTACTGTCGATATTGAAAATACGGAGAAGATTTTCTCCCAGATCGAGGCATTTATTCCTGTGATTAGTGAAAGTGGGATTTTGTCGATTGAAGATGCCAAGCGAGTTGCCCAAATCGGAGTCGATGGAGTTTTGATTGGAGAATATTTCATGCGCCACAATCGTCCAGAAGAAGCAGTTCGGCAAATGATAGGTGAGCTGACATGAGACCAACTCAAATCAAGTTGTGTGGTTTTCGAAAGGCAGAGGATATCCGAAAAATCCAGGGAATACCGGTTGATGCAGTGGGATTTATTTTGGTGCCGGGTCGTAAGCGAACGGTCGATGAAAGGGAGTTGCCCCGTTTGCTCGCTGAGGCACCGAAAGAGGCGAAGACGGTGGGAGTTTTTCTGAATCCGACCCTCCATGAAGTAGCCAAATGGCTGCAAATTGCATCTTTTGATGCCATACAGTTGCATGGAACCGAATCCCCACTCTTTTGCCATTGGATCAAAAAGAGGTTTTCGGTACAGGTGATCAAAACGTTCCATCCTACGGAGGAGAATTTCCAGGAACAGATTGAAGCCTATCAATCGGTCATCGATATCGCCTTATTGGATCATGCACGCGGGGGGACAGGAACGACCTATGACTGGAACTTGATTCCTGCTTTTCAAGAGGCATGTCAAAAACGAAACATTCCTCTGTGGGTAGCGGGTGGGATTACGCCAGAGAATGTAAGAGATCTGGTGGAACAGGTGCAACCGGATGGCATAGATGTATCGAGCGGAATCGAAACCAATGGATATAAGGATGAAGCCAAAATCAGAACATTAGTAGAAAGAGTGAGACAATATGAATCCATACACACGTGATCGCTTTGGCGAATACGGTGGACGATTTGTAGCGGAAACATTGATGAATGCCCTCTTTGAAGTGGAACAGGCCTTTTATAAGGCAGTGGAAGATGAGCAATTCCATAAAGAATTAAAGCAGCTTTATGTTCATTATTCCGGTCGTCCGACTCCCCTCACTTTTGCTGAGCGGCTCACAGAATATGCAGGTGGGGCCAGGATTTACCTGAAGCGGGAGGATCTGAATCATACGGGGGCACATAAGATCAATAACACACTGGGACAAGCCCTGTTGGCGAAACGAATGGGTAAAAAGAAGCTGATCGCCGAAACTGGAGCTGGTCAACATGGAGTTGCGACAGCGACGGTAGCCGCTTTATTGGGGATGGAGTGCCAGGTATATATGGGGGCAGAAGATGTGAAACGGCAACAGTTGAACGTGTTTCGGATGGAACTGTTGGGAGCAGAGGTGATTCCCGTCCATTCAGGATCACGGACACTCAAGGATGCCACGAATGAAGCTTTGCGCCAATGGGTGGCCCAAGTGGAAGAAGCCTTTTATCTGATTGGTTCTGTGGTCGGACCGCATCCTTATCCACAGATGGTGAAGTATTTTCAGCGGGTAATCGGAGATGAAGCCAGGGAGCAATGTTTGCAAAAAGAAGGGCGGCTCCCTGATGATGTGGTGGCTTGTGTGGGCGGTGGCAGCAATGCGATGGGGATGTTTGCCGCTTTTCTGGAAGATGAACAAGTCCGGTTACATGGAGTGGAAGCAGGGGGGAAAGGGTTGGATACTCCTTACCATGCTGCTACCTTAAGTAAAGGTCGCCCGGGTGTTTTGCACGGTGCCTATACTTATTTGTTGCAGGATGCATTTGGACAAATCAAGCCGGCTCATTCCATTTCCGCCGGTTTGGATTATCCAGGGGTAGGACCTGAACATGCTTTTCTAAAAGACAGTCAGCGTGTTCGCTATACAGCCATCACCGACCAGGAGGCATTGGAAGCGGTGTCGCTCTTGTGTCGTTACGAAGGCATCCTGCCTGCATTGGAATCGGCTCATGCCATAGCGGAAGCACTGAAATTGGCAAGCCAGCGAACGAAAGAGGAAGTGATTTTGGTTTGTCTGTCCGGACGTGGCGATAAAGATGTGGAAACCATTCGATCTTATATGGAGGAGAAACAATCATGAATCGACTGCAAATGGCCTTTGAACACAATCAACCCCCTCGTCTGATTCCCTTTATCATGACAGGCGATCCTTGCCTGGAAGCAACCGTCGATTTACTTTTGGAGCTGGAAAAGGTGGGGGTAACAGCGATTGAACTCGGAGTTCCTTTTTCAGATCCCACGGCAGATGGCCCCGTCATTCAGGCAGCGAGTGAACGAGCCCTCGGACAGGGAGTCACCTGTCATGATGTGTTGCAAGTAGGAAAAATGGCACGACAAAAAGGATGTAAAACACCGCTCATTTTATTTTCATATCTCAATCCGTTACTCCAGTATGGATTGGAGAAAATCGTACAGGAAGCAAGTGAGATTGGATTTGATGGACTGATTGTACCGGATTTGCCCTATGAAGAAAGTGAAACTTTAAATCAACAATGCAAACAATACCATCTTCCCTTGATTCGCTTTGTCGCTCCTACCTCCAAACAGCGAATGAAGAAAATCGCCCATGATGCCCAAGGTTTTTTGTATTGCATTTCTTCTTTGGGCACAACGGGTGTCCGGCAGGCCTTTGACCGTCGGGTGGAAACTTTTTTGCAAGAAGTGAAAGAATTAAGCAAGATTCCGATTGCGATTGGATTTGGCATTTCGAAACGGGAACATGTCGACTACTTTTCACAATTTGCAGATGCGGTGATTGTGGGAAGTGCACTGGTCAAAAAGATCGAGGAACGAAGCGAGAAGCTGGTCCATCCAGCGTCACGTCCATCTGCCCTGCAAGAAATCATAACGTTTGTCAAAGAACTAAGAAAATAGTATGATAAAAGATAAAAAACTGAGAGGAAAATGGAGCATGAAAGCAAAAGCATCCATACAAGGATTGGAACCTTACCAACCAGGAAAATCACTAGAAGAAGTTAAACGTGAACTTGGATTGACACAAGTCATCAAGTTGGCTTCCAATGAAAATCCATATGGTTGTTCTTCTCGTGTTTTTGAAGCTTTGGAAACGATGAAGAATCGGCTTCATTTTTATCCTGATGGATCCGCCAGAGAACTGAAAGAAAAACTGGCGGATCATTTGGAAGTGGACGAGCGGCGACTGATTCTGGGAAATGGGTCCGATGAGGTGATTCAAATCCTCTGTCGTACTTTTCTGGAACCAGGTTCGGAGTCGGTCATGGCTGATCTGACTTTCTCCCGCTATGAGGCAGGTGTGCGTATTGAAGGGGCAACTCCGGTAAAAGTTCCTTTAAAAGAAGGAACCCATGACCTTGAAGCCATGCTTGCAGCGATCACAGACCAAACCCGGATTGTCTGGATTTGCAATCCCAATAATCCGACCGGGACGATCGTCAGTCATGAAGCATTAAGCGATTTTCTGGATCGGATACCCGAACATGTGTTGGTTGTTCTCGATGAAGCTTACCATGAATACGTAACGGATCCCTCTTACCCTGATTCGATTTCCCTGCTGGATTATAATCCACAGATTGTGATCCTGCGTACCTTTTCCAAGATTTACGGGCTTGCCAGTTTTCGGATCGGTTATGGTATTACCCATCCCGATCTCATACGGGAAATGGAGCGTGTCCGTGAACCTTTCAATGTCAATGGCCTGGCACAGCAAGCGGCAATCGCGGCATTGGAAGATCAAAGCTTTATTACATATTGTCGAATGCAAAATCGTCGGGGTATTGATCAGATTACCAGGAAATTGGAAGAGTTAGGATTGGAATATTTCCCGGCGCATGGCAATTTCGTTTTCTTTGATGCCAAAATCCCGGGAGAAGAAGTATTTCAATTTTTGCTGAGAAAAGGTTTGATCGTGCGAACGGGGTTTGGCCCGACGAATGTTCGGATCACTGTAGGGAAAGAAGAAGAAAATGACCAGTTGCTCCAAGCTTTGGAAGAATTAATCATCAGCAAACGAGGGTTGGCAAGCAATGTGTGAAACCGTAGCAATTTTAGGCGTTGGTTTGATTGGAGGTTCTTTGGCACTCAGTTTTAAGGAACGTACCTGCCTAAGAGTGATTGGCTTTGACCTTTATGAGGAAGATCTGGCCTTTGCCAAAGCGGCTGGGGCGATTGACGAAGGATATACCAAACTGCTTCCTGCTGTACAGGATGCCGATTATATTTTCATTGCCCTTCCTGTGGACAAAATCAAGCAAGCGATTCACAGTTTGACAGAGCTGCCACTGAAGCCGAATGTCATGATCAGTGATGTGGGAAGTACAAAAGCGGAAATCGTTCAAAAAGGCAGAGCTTTAAATCAACAAGGGATCACCTTTATTGGTGGACATCCGATGGCTGGATCACACCGATCCGGTTTTAAGGCAGCACATTCCCTTCTTTTTGAAAATGCGTACTATGTCTTGACTCCTGATCCCGATACTCCCAACGAATCGGTCGAACAACTGCGTCAGCTGATTGAAAAAGCCACCAAGGCACAAGTGGTGCTGATGGATGCAGAAGAACATGATCGCGTCGTTGGAGCGATTAGCCATTTACCCCATATCATTGCCTCTGGTCTCGTGTATCAAGTCGGGAAATACAGTGAAGAAAATGAATGGTTTCATCGGCTTGCCGCTGGAGGATTTCGCGATCTGACAAGGATCGCTTCCAGTCATCCGATCATGTGGCGAGATATTTTGCTCAGCAATGTACGGGAATTGGTTCCCTTGATGGATGATTGGATTGAGCAGATGAAGGAGTTTCAGTTGGCGATTATTCGGAGAGATGCGGAGAAAATCGAGCATCTGTTTGATCGGGCCCGGCGTTTGCGGGATCAACTGCCAGACCGAAAGAAAGGAATCATTGTCCGTACGTATGCCTGTTATCTGGATGTACCCGATCGTCCGGGAGTCATTGCCGACATCGCTACTCATCTGGCTAATGAAGAAATTAACTTGAGTAATATTGGTGTCTTGGAAAATAGAGAAGATGCTCCGGGAATATTGCAGCTGACCTTCCGTCAGGAAGAAGATTATCGGCGTGCTGTGCAGTGTTTGCGTAGCAAAGGGTATATTGTGTTTACGAATGATGAAAAGGAAGAAAAAGACCTGGTATCTGTTAAATAAAGAATATCCCGGCATGGGACGGGGTGAAGATACATCTCTGAATTCCAGGAATCCCTTGGCTTCAGCCGTCAGAAGTGTCCATGACACAGATTCTTTTTTGGGAGAAATTAGAAAATTCCATTGACTATGTTTCTCTTTCCCGATTATAATTATTGGTACAGTATGCTTTCTCTCCACTCCTGTTCGTTTCCATCGAGAACCGTTCGAGCCAGAACGGTTCTTTTTTTATCGCTCGATTCATACCCTCTGTTAAGGGGGTTGTCTATGTTTAAACGAGAGTATATATGGTTAGGAATAGAAGCTTTTTTTGTCTTGATGGCCATGATCCTATTGAAGATCTGGATTTTTCCGTTCTTTATTTCCATATGGTTTCCAACGGGTGATCTGTCCAGTCAAATGTTCACTTGGACGATGCTGATCATGGCCGTTATGACTTGTTTCATTTATTTGGGACTTGGCTCACAGGCCAAATATCTGTATCGTTTATCCCATTCAGAAGCAATCTTCTTTTTCCTTCTGTTTCACTTGCTCTTTTATCTGCCGAACCCTTATCTGGAAAGTGTTCAAATCCATTGGCTTCGTCTGGGCGGGGATCTCATCTTCCTTTTCTCTCTGCAACCGGTCCCATTTTCGCTTCAGTGGGTCGTATTCTTCTACCTGCTCTTTTTTCAGATAGGGAGATCGATTCAGGTTTTAGAAAATCAAAAAGGGCGAAGGGGGAACTGGTTACGAAGTGAAATAGAGAGGATGAGAAGTTAGGGGTTAAAAATGGAGACTTTGTCAACCATGAAAGAAAACTTCCCTGCATCATCCTTTCAGAAAAGTGATACTTGAGTCAATGGAGGCAGATCAGCCAGGATCGGCTTTTTTATTATATAAAAACCGGCATGTAAAACGGTAACGATGTTAACAGGCTGAAATACTGTGCAAAGTTTGGTGTTATATTAAAACAGTAGTGAATGGATGGAAACCAATCGCGTGTATATAAACCCTTTTAGAACCACAGGTAGAGCCAAAAACACCTGTTGTGGTTCTTTTTTTGTGACCCGTTTTATGGAAAGATATCCCTTGGGGGCGATGAGATGTTCACGGATTTCAGACCAGTGGATGATCGACCGGTATATATCCAAGTGAAGGAATACCTCAAACGGATGATTACAAAAGGCATACTGCAGGCGGACCAAAAACTCCCATCGACACGTGAACTGAGCACTTTATTGCATGTCAGCCGAAATACGGTCATTACGGCATATGCGGATTTGGAGGAAGAAGGGCTTATCTATACCGTGAAAGGAAAAGGAAGTTTTGTTTCACGGTCCAAGATTGTAACCACCTCATCTTATCGATTGGATTGGCGGCAAAAAATCAATGATAAAGCGCGAATGGCTGAAGAAATGGATTTGATGAAACACGGGATCCGCTGGGAAAAAGGCATGATCTCTTTCACCAGCATCGCACCAGACGAAAAACTTTTTGATCTGTCCAACTTCAAACGGGCCTTTCTAGATCGGATTTCCATCGAGGGTGAGATCCTCCTGAACTATGGGTATGCAAAAGGCTACAAGCCATTGATGGAGTATTTGCTGCGTTATATGGAAAACAAAGGGGTTGACCTGACAGGTAAAGACATCTTGATTACCAATGGATTTACTGAAGGATTTGATATGATCGTATCTGCCTTAAGCAGGGAAAACGCCAGCGTCATCTGTGAGAATCCGACCCATCATACTGCAATGAAGATCCTTAGGCTAAATGGATTTGAACCTGTGGGTATTGAGATGGAACAAGATGGCATCCATCTTGAAAAATTAAGGCGAGCATTGTCAGAGCAACTGTTTTGTTTTGCCTATCTGATTCCTTCTTATCATAATCCGACTGGCATAGTCATGTCCCCCGAAAAAAGAATGGCGGTCTTGAATCTCTTCGCCAAGTATCAAGTTCCTATTATCGAAGATGGATTTAACGAGGAATTACGGTATTCCGGATCCCATGTAGCCCCTTTAATTGCATGTGCCGGAAAAGGAAACAGCGTGATCTATCTCGGCAGTTTTTCCAAAATTCTTTTTCCTGGCATTCGGGTAGGATGGATTCTCGCTGACAAAGATTTGATTGATTATCTGGAAAGCATCAAGAGAGCCCGCACCATCCATACATCCACTCTGGATCAAGCTGTACTTTATCAATACCTGCACAATGGCAACTTCGAGAAATACCTGAAAAAAGCCAGATCCGTGTATAAGCGAAAATACGAATTGGCCGTTCGGTGTTGTAAAGAATTTATTCCGTTAAAACGGATGACAGGGGATGGCGGTCTTCATCTCTTCATCGAACTGGAGGAAAACATCCATGCAAGAGAGGTACTCAAGGACTGTTATTCCAAAGGTGTCGTGTTTACACCAGGGGATATTTTTTTCACGGATCAAGGAGGACATCATACCCTGCGGCTTGGCTTCTCCAGAGTGTCTGATGAGGAGATGGTGAAAGGGATCAAGCTGATTGGCGAGTCCGTGAAAAAATGCATGAGGGAGGTTTGACGATGAAAGTTGGCGTGATTATGGGAGGCGTTTCTTCGGAAAGAGAAGTATCCCTGATGACAGGCAGGGAAATCATCGCTCATTTGGACAAGAAGAAGTATGACGTCTATCCCATTGAAATCCAAAGCAAAAATGAACTGATTGAAAAGGTAAAAGGGATGGACGTGGCACTGCTTGCTCTACATGGAAAGTATGGTGAAGATGGAACGGTGCAAGGTACGCTCGAAACACTTGGAATTCCTTATACGGGTTCAGGAGTATTGGCAAGCAGTTTGTGCATGAACAAGGATATGTCGAAAAAGATTTTCCGTTTTGAAGGAATTCCTACTCCGGATTGGATTTATCTGGAGAATATGGATGACCGACCTTTGGAAGAGATTGAACGGTTGGGTTATCCTGTTGTCGTGAAGCCGAATTCGGGGGGGTCAAGTATCGGAATCCAAATCGCAAATACCAAAGACGAATTGATATTGGCTGTTCAGGAAGCTTTTCGTTGGGATGATGAAGTCATCATTGAACAGTATATCCAGGGCGATGAGATTACCTGTGCGGTTTTGAATGGAGAACTGTTGCCCATTGTGTCCATTCGACCCCGTGCGGATTTTTTCGACTATACGTCAAAATATGATGATGGTGGAGCCGATGAACAGGTTATTGAGTTGCCACATGATATCTATGAACGAGTTCGAGATGCTGCATTAACTTGTTATAAGGCCATGAAGTGCAGTGTATATGCCCGGATCGATATGATGGTGAAGGATGGTATTCCTTATGTGATGGAAGTCAATTCGCTACCGGGATTGACCAAAAACAGTCTTCTTCCGAAAAGTGCCCAGGCAGCCGGAATCTCATTTAGCCAATTGTTGGACTTGATTATTGAATCTTCTCTTAACAAAAAAAGAGAAAATAAATAAGGCCAATGCCCGGAGCAGGCGTTGAATCTGTCACTCCAGGGACTTTTAAAATGACATCTTGAAGCGCAGCGATCCATGGTGTTCGCATGTGCTTTTTTTATTATTTTAAAAATAGGCAGGAATACCCTAAATCCCTTGAGCAGACCTACGGTTTCTGGTTTTAGAAAAAAGGTTGTTGTCAATCATTTTCTTGTTCATCATATTTGTGTATGCTAGGTTAAGAATATTACCATTGAAAATAGGGAATAGAAAAGGAATTGCGAACAACCGGCGATCCAGGAAGGGAGGGTTAGGAAAAAAGAAATGAATTGGCAAGAACAAACGGATGATATGCAAAATGAAACCCAAAGGGACTATGAAAGGAAAGAAGAACGACCCATGGACATTCCTTCTTATTTCATTGAATTGGTACATCCAGCTTATCAAGATATTTGCATTCAATTGGTGAAGTCAGGGGTTCCACTTCCACAAATCGGTTATGAGTTTGAGCAGGATGGCAGAGTTCTGGGTCAGGCGGAATTGGCGTGGCCCAAACAGAAAATCTGTGTCCTTACCCAAGAACAGAGAGAACATCAAGAGGCTATTGAGAAGCTCGGCTGGCTGGTATGGGATTTGCAGGTATATTCATCAGAAGTGGATCAGCCAAAGCCCATTGACTCGATCGATTGGCATAAAGCATGGAAAGAAATCGTTGAAATGAAAGAAAGGGAAGCTAAAGTAAAAAATTCGTGGGTAGTCTCGTTGGATGGAGGAAAGTATCGGCTTGAAGAGCATCATGATGGCAGTATTCATGTAGATCGAATCGATCAGGAAAGTCCGGTCGTTCCCAAACTCTTCTATTTACGAATGATTCATCAGCGAAAATGGGATATATCCTTATATGATTGGAAAGGAAGACCCAAAGATACCGAGACATTGGGAAGAGAAATAATCCGAAAACTGAAAGAACGGGGTATTTAAAGAAAAGCAGTTACCCTATTTAGATAGCTAACAATCTGACAGCAGTAGAAAAAAAGAGGAGAGAGGGGAAAGCATGGGGATTGTTGCTATTCAGGATACATTTTTGGATTCATTTTCGCAGTTGCCGAAAACGGAGCAGATTCGAGCCAAAAAAGTGATTGATGCGTTACGGGGGAGCGAACGGAATCAATTGAAAATCGAGCGCATGAAAGGCTCATTGGATCCAAAAGTACATATGATTCGTGTTAGCCCTTTTTATAGGATGATCGTGGTTCGGCCCGAGCATGAGGATGTTACATTGCTGGTTTGGATCGACCGGGATGAAGAAGCTTATCGCTGGGCACAGAGAAAACGGTTTGTGATTAATAAATATACAGGTTCTTTGCAAATGTGGACCAGCATTGATACGGTTCCTGAGATTAACGAAAAACCGGGTTTATTTGCCAATTATACCGATCATCAATTATTACGACTGGGTGTCCCGGAAGATCAGCTCTCTCTTTTGCGATCCGTGACGACCGAACAAGAGTTCCGTAAATATAAGCGTGACCTGCCGATCGATGCTTTTGAAAATCTGGCTCGTCTGTTAAATGGAACTCCCTATGAAAAAGTGTTGGAATCCGTTTTGGAATATAAAGAGCTTGAACGGGCTTTCTCGTTTGAAAAGGCTGTGACAAGTGGACATTCCAGCCGACACATTGCTGTCATTACAGATGATGAAATACTGAAAGTGATGTTAGACAAGCCTTTTGAGCGATGGCGAACTTTTTTGCATCCAGATCAAAGAGAATTGGTTGAAAAAGATTATAAAGGTCCCGTTCGGGTATTGGGTGGGGCCGGTACGGGAAAAACGGTGGTTGTCATGCATCGGGCTCAACAATTGGTCAGTAAAAAGCTGAAGCCGGATGACCGTGTTTTGGTGACGACCTATACCCCGATTTTGGCCAACCATATTCGAAGTGTATTATCGACGATGTGTACGGAAGAAGAGATGGAGCGGGTCGATGTGCTCCCCATTGATCAACTTGCCAAGCAAATCGTGGAAAAAGTGTATGACATCACAGTAAAAATGGTCGACAAAGAGGATGCACGGGTCAAATCACTCTGGAAGGAAGCGGCTCAAAACTTTGGATGGGCCGAAGAAGATCTGGCCTTTCTAAAAAGCGAATATCACTGGGTCATCCAGCAAGGTGGAGCAGAAACCTGGCAAGAATACTTGAGTACTTCCAGAACAGGGAGGAAAAAACGCATCTCTCGGGCACAAAAGAAAAAAGTTTGGGATACAGCCATGTGGTTCCGGCAAAAGATGGAGGAAAAAGGACTGTATGAATCGGTGGATGTGCTCCGAAAAGCGCGCATTTGGTTGGAAGAAAATCCAGACCGTTACACATATCGCTATCGATCAGCCATCATTGATGAAGCGCAGGATTTTCATCCAGAAGCATTTAAATTGATTCGTGCGTTAGTGCCGGAAAATGAGAATGATCTGTTTATTGTCGGGGATGCTCACCAAAGAATCTATTCGCGGCAAGTGGTCTTGAGTAAATGCGGAATCCATGTTCGTGGCAAGCGTTCCAAGCGCCTCACGGTGAATTACCGGACGACAGAGGAGATCAGGGAAAAGGCGATTGAGGTGATTAACTTTACGGTAGATGGCCTGGATGGCGATACAGATGATGGGATTGATATTTCCCTGTTATCAGGAGTGAAGCCCGAAATCAAAAACTTTGCCCATGCCAATGAAGAAAAAGAATTTGTGGTGGACAAGGTGAAAGAACTGTTGGAGGAAGATTTGAAACCAAACGAAATCGCTGTTCTTGCCCGTTTTGATCACACGGTGGATAGTTATATGAAAGCCTTTGGCGAGCAACGGATTGAGTCACAAAAAATTGCGAGTGATACAGTCGCATTGGGAAACCCGTCAGCGGTGATTTGTGGAACAATGCACAGTTGCAAAGGACTGGAGTTTCGGGTCGTTTTTCTGGTGGAAGCCAATGAAGAAGTGATTCCGCCCGAATGGGAACTGGATTCATTGGAGGATGAAGATGACAAAAAAGAGTTAATCAAACTGGAACGTTCGCTCATCTATGTCGCCATCACACGGGCACGGGATCGGGTATTTATTACTTCGTTTGGATCACCATCCAAACTGTTGGTAAAAGATCATAAACAAGCAGAAGCGAAAAAAATGGAAGAAAAGAATGACAGCGAAACAGCAAAGGGAGAAGAACGGCAGAAAGTGGTTTCATCAGTCTCGAAGGAAAAGTTGCTGGATCAAGTCATGAATTGTTCCCCCGCTTTTTTTGAACAATTGGTGATTGATTTACTCATAAAGATGGGTTATGGAGGTTCTGGAACCCAGGCTGGACTTCACGTGGGAGGAGCAGGAGACGAAGGGATTGATGGGATCATTTTGGAAGATCCTTTAGGTTTGCATAAAATTTATGTACAGGCGAAAAGATGGAAGAATCCGGTCGGGCGTCCTGAGATCCAAATGTTTGTGGGAGCATTGATGGGAAAAAATGCAGAAAGAGGTGTATTCATAACCACATCTCACTTTACCGCTCCGGCGAAGCGGTATGTTAAACATGTACCACAAAATATTGTGCTGATCGATGGCAAACAGTTGGTGGAACTCATGATGCAGTATGATATCGGGGTGGGTGTGCAGGAGAGCAAGCTGGAGCTGGTCAAGTAAATCATATGAATGGGTGAAATATGGATCGACTGAGGGGTTCCTTTTCTGACAGGAAACGGAATCGGAACCCCGACACCCAAACAGGCCCTTTTGGCAAGAACCTGTTTGACGGGGAGTTTTTCAGCCTGAAGAGGTCTATCTTCTCCGACAATCGTCCAAAATAGTAACAACTTGAAGAGAAGGGAAGATGGGCCGATGAGAATGGCTGATTGGCTTACATATACAGATATTGAACAACTGAAAAGACTCAATCAGTATTACGGTTGTCAGGCAGATGAACATTCCAAACATGATTTAATCTGCTCTTTGTTACGGCATATCCACCAAAAAAGTTTATTGCAAAAGATCATCAATGAATTGACTCCTGCTGAATACCGTTTTTTACAATTGCTTGTTTTGGATAACCATCCCTCATTTACAATGGAAGAGCTTCTTGCAAAAGGACGGGCCGCTTTAAATGGTGAACCAGGGGAACCACGCTCGTTTGTCGTTGGTGCATTAAAAAAGGGATGGCTATTTCCAGGATATTCGTTACAAACACAGTATCTCTATCATGTCCCATTTGATACCCGTGAAAAGATGATTGAGCTTCTTCTGGAGCCATATCAGCAGGAACGAAGGGAGCAACCGTCTTTTTATCGTGATGAAGAAATGCAAATCGTATATGATTTATACCATTTTCTTGAATTTATAAAGAAAGAAGTCGTCCGATTGACGCATGATGGGGCTATTTATAAACAACAGCAACGGCAATTGTTTCAATCTTTCTTCATTACTGAAGAACCTATTTCTGAAAAGGGGCCACGTTTTGGCTTTGGACGACGTTATCATTTATATCCAGATCGTTTTTCGCTGATTTATGATTATGCTTATTATCAAGGATATTTTGCTGAAGAAGATGGATATTTAAGTTTATCAGAAACTGGTTTCGGGAAAATAACTAGAACAATAGATGAGAATGAAGCCAAGAATTTATATCGTTTTTGGATTCGTCTGTATCGTAAGCCCATCCACCATCTTCCCATATTGATTCGTTGGATCGGGCTCCTTGCTCATCCAGGCTGGTTTCCGCTTGATCGATTGTATTCGATTTTAAAGCCATGGCTGACACCTTTTTACTATGAAACACCGGAATCTTTATTTCAAAAGATGATGCGGATGTTGTGTCATTTGGGTGTGGTACGCCTGGGAAATGAAGACGGCCGAAATTTTGTCTCCTTGACACAGGCAGGTTGCAAATGGATGCATGGTATTTCCGCGTTTCGTGAGAAGGTGATCGAAGACGGCTTTATAAGAATCGTGAATGAAGATAGGGCTTGAAAGCAGGAACGGTTAGCTCCTTGTCGAATTCATATATACGCAGATATATAAAAATGGTAAATATTGTGATCTATCTGCGTATCCTATTGATAAATAGATGAAATATTCCCCCAGTGTGATGGGTAGGAGGGACAGGGCTAATGGGCAACAGCATAACCGTTTCTGAGAAAAAGGAGTTTATCGAGTGGTTTTTGGATCACTATGAACTCCAGAAAAAGGGTGCAGCGTTTCTGCTCAGATACCTATCCTCTGATGAAAAACTGCTCAAAAAGGTCCATTTTGTGGAAAATGTGCGTTATTTATGGAAATCGTTAATTATTTCGACGAAATGTTCAAATATGCCTCCCTTTCGTTTTATTAAGAACAAACGTGTTGATTCAGATGTAGAAACCGCTTTCTTTGACATTAAGTTCTCTCCTGATGAGGATATTTATATTGGGCTTTATTTCAAGGACAGAAATACCTGTCCGGAATATGCCGCGGTATTGGAGGGGAATCCCATGGAAAAACAGGACTTAGTGCAAGACAAGTTACTGAGTCTGTTCGCGGAGATACTTCTCGATCAAGCGGTACTCGATTTTCAAGAGAAACAGCTATATAAAAAAATTGATGATGCACTGGCAACTGGAGACAGAGAAGCGTTTTTACAACTCAGCGAACAATGGCGGAAAATGCTAGAATTAAAAGAATAGATCAGGTATAATTGGCTCGGCACATGCCGAGTTTTTTTATGATGAGAAAAGGGATGAGTATCATGCGATGGACAGAGATCAAGCAAAATGAATGGGAACAGTTGGCACCCTATGTCGATACATTATGTTTACCGATTTACTCTTTTGATCTGACAGAAAAGAAATGGAACCGCAGACAAGCGGAAATCATTGAGCAGATTGCCCAGCGCTTCGAAAAGCGATTGATGGGACGGGTATTGCTTTTACCAGCAATTTCCTATATGGGCAAGGATGCGGAAATTTTCTCTTCTTACCTCAATGAAGTGATTCAGGAGCTGGCGGGTTTTTCTTTTCACTATTTGGTTATGGTTGCAGATGGAAAGAGTAATTATATAAGGAAAGAGCAATTGCCTGATTGTTCTCCTATGCAAGTGCTTGTTCATGAGATCACAGAAGCGGAAGAGTGGAATGAAGAACAAATGGATCAGGAAATAATGGATTTGTATAATAAAACAATCAATTTATGGCAAACTAACACGTAAATGGTAACTGGTGTCAAAATATTGTCGGTATATGGTCACATGTATTTTCTTGACTTTCGCTTCATGCTTTCGTTAATATGAAAGATGTCCTAGTAAGAGGTTTGTATTTTTTTTGTTGTTCTAGCAAGCAAAAGGTTCCGGTTATTGAAAGTGGACGGTTGCTGTATAGAGGGAGGTCGGAAGTGTCGTGAGTAAAAAAGTTTCCCGCCGTAAATTTTTGACCTATATGCTAGGTGGGACAGCTGGTTTCCTCGGTGCGGGCCTACTCTTTCCAATGGTACGCTTCGCCGTTGATCCGGTTATGAAAAAAGGCGGCGGTGTCGGCTTTGTCGATGTGGGCATGCGTGTCAGTGAGATTACGGATCGCCCCAAAGCAGTGCAATTCAAAGTCCATCGGAAAGATGGTTGGTATCAGCCCGAAGAGGGAGAACTGTTAACTGCATGGGTTATGAAAGATGAAAAGGGTCAGGTTGTTGCGCTATCTCCGGTATGCAAACACTTGGGTTGTACAGTCAACTGGGATAGCAACCCGCAGTTTAAAAACCAATTCTTCTGTCCTTGTCACTTTGGTCGTTATTACAAAGACGGTACAAACGTCCCAGGTACTCCCCCATCCAAACCATTAGACAAGTATCAAATCAAAATCGAAAATGACCGATTACTGATTGGTCCAGTAAATAAGGCTTAATGTAGCTATTGATTGGAGGTGTAGCACGATGCTGCGCGCCATTTATGATTGGGTGGATGAGCGTTTGGATATCACGCCGATTTGGCGTGACGTGGCAGACCACGAAGTACCTGAGCACGTGAACCCAGCCCACCATTTCTCGGCGTTTATTTATTGCTTTGGTGGACTGACATTCTTCGTGGTTGTGATCCAGATTCTTTCTGGGATGTTTTTGGCACTTTATTATGTACCGGATATTGTAAACGCTCATCCGAGTGTCAGCTATTTGCAAAATGAATTGGCAATGGGGGCTATTGTTCGCGGAATGCATCACTGGGGTGCAAGTGTAGCGATCGTCATGCTATTCTTGCATACTTTGCGTGTATTCTTTACAGGATCCTATAAACACCCCCGCGAGTTTAACTGGATTGTTGGAATGCTTATTTTCTTGGTAATGATTGGGCTTGGATTTACGGGTTATCTCTTGCCATGGGACAACAAGGCATACTTTGCGACCAAAGTAGGTGTAGAAATTGCTGCATCTGTACCTTTTGTAGGAAAATACATCGCAACGTTCCTGCAAGGTGGAGATATCGTTGGAGCGGTAACACTTGAGCGTTTCTTTGCTCTACATGTGTTCTTCCTCCCAGCATTGCTCTTTATGTTACTGGCTGTTCACTTTATTTTAATTCGTCGTCAGGGCATCTCTGGCCCACTATAAGGTCTACGCGTGAGGAGGGATCCACATGGCTCATAATCCAGAAGGAAACCGTAAACAAGTCCACTACGTGGGAGACTCGCGCGTTCGTGCAGACCGTCCGAAGTTGTATCCCCCGGACTACTCGGAGTTTCCTGGTAAAACTGAAGCCTTTATTCCAGACTTTCTGTTAAAAGAATGGATGGTGGCGGCTGTATTCCTGGTCGGTTTCATGACTCTGGTCATGTCGGAATTACCACCACTAGGAGAAAAGGCTGACCCCACCAATACAAGCTTTTTGCCAGTGCCTGACTGGTACTTCTTATTCCTTTATCAATTGTTAAAATATAAATGGGCATCTGGTCCATACGTTGTAATCGGTACTGTGATCCTGCCGGGGATTGCAGGAGCAGCACTCTTGCTTGCACCTTGGTTAGACCGTAGTAAAGAGCGCCGTCCACATAAACGTCCTGTTGCTACAGGATTAATGATTGTTACGATTATCGCAATTTGCGCATTGACATGGGCTGCAGAAGCAGAGCACGAAAAACAACTCGAATCTGCACCGGGTAGAAAGCCGAAAGAGGCAAAAGTGATTGCTGCAGATGAGAGAGGATACCAACTCTATAAACAAAGTGCATGTATCAAGTGTCATGGTGACCAGCTGCAAGGTGTAAACGGTCCTCACTTGATTGGGGTTGGTAACAAACCGGGCATGTCTGCAGAGAAAATCATTGAGATCATGAATAATGGTCGTGGTATGATGCCTGCAGGTATGTTCCAAGGTTCGAAAGAAGATCAAAAAGTCTTGGCCGAGTGGCTTATGAAACAAAAGCAAAAATAATACCATACTTACGAAGCCTGGTTGTATGTTCGCAGCCAGGCTTTTACATCATGGAAAGCGTGGGATGCACGGTGAAGATGACAAGTTGGCGGCAAATGTTTATGATGCTGCTGACGATTTTAAATCAGCGCTGGTGTTTGTGGGCTTTATTCATCGTCAATTTGTTAGGCTCGATTTATGGATTTTATTGGTATAAAAACCAGTTGGCTGTTACCCCTACCCACTTCCTCATTTTTGTTCCTGACAGTCCAACAGCGTCAAGTGCATTTACCATTGTTCTGTTGCTGTATCTGCTAAATAGAAAAAGCCCCTTGATGGAAGCTTTTGCAGCAATTACCCTGTTTAAATATGGCATTTGGGCAGTAGTGATGATTGTCTGGGGAGGAATCCTGGACCAGCAACCTTTTTTGCAAGCACTCACCTGGCAGCATTGGATGCTTGTTTTTTCTCATTTGGGGATGGCTGCACAAGCACTTTTATATGCACCTGTTTACTCCTATCAATTGAAAGAGATTGGGATCGTAGCCGGTTGGACTTTACTGAATGATGCAATGGATTATAGCTTCGATATTCACCCCTGGTTGCATCCGGAACTGGAACTGTATCAGCCATATGTGGCGATTTTTACCGTATGTTTGAGCCTGGTCAGCATTTTTCTAGTGGCATCCTTACAGAAAATGCAAGGAAAGTACATACTGTTTTCAAAGATATCGAAATAATCTCTGGATCACCCACAGAATATAAGTAATTCCCTGCTCATCAACATAAGCAGGGAATTTTTTAAGATGGAATATAAATACACACGATTTGATATGAGCGTCGTTTGGTAGAATACAAATTGGCCGATATATCTTTTTATTTTTTGAATTTTATGTTAAATAATCCGCTTACTGATGACATGCAGGAGTTCTATTCCTTCATGGATGGATACGGGCTCTGATTGCTGGATGTATACCATTTTTTTAAAAAAACAAATATTAATTATTAACATATTCAGTACATCCCTATTATTATATAATTAATAATAAATATAATATAATATATTTCCAGTTTCTTGATGGAACCGTGATATGCCGGTTTTCCTTTTCCGGTTTTTAGAATAGACAGGGAGGTGGATGGAGAATGGATCCATCAATTGTTCGCGAAATTCATCAAATTGTTCCTGAAAATCGTGTTTTCCTCGATCTCCAGGAACGTTATTCTTATAGTTATGATGCATCCTTTGGTGAATATTTGCCAGATATTGTGATTCAACCACAAAGTGCGTTAGAGATAAGCAAATTGGTAAAGTTGGCTAACCAACACCGGATTCCGGTTTACCCACGTGGTTCAGCTACCTCATTGAGTGGTGGTTCTCTTCCCGTCCATGGTGGGATGGTACTGGATATGTCGCAATTGAAACAGAAATGCATCATCGATCGTGAAAATCTGCTGGCGATCGTTTCTCCTGGTGTAACCACGGCGGAAATTCATCGAAAAGCAGAAGAAGCCGGACTGTTTTATCCTCCAGATCCAAGCAGCTCACACATTTCAACAATTGGTGGCAACTTGCTGGAAAATTCGAGCGGTCCAAAAGGTTTGAAGTATGGAACAACCAAGGAGTATGTGATTGGTCTTGAGGTCGTAACTCCAACAGGTGAGATTGTCCGAACAGGTGGAAAAACCGTAAAAAATGTAACGGGTTATGATCTGACTCGCCTCATTGTCGGCTCAGAAGGAACACTGGCCATTGTGACGGAGGCGATTCTGCGTCTGATTCCAAAACCGCCTGCACGTAAAACGATGTATGCTACGTTTGCAGAGTTTGTCACTTCAGGTGTGGCGATTACCAATATATTATCGCAAGGGATTTTGCCTGCAGCGATGGAGATGCTGGATCAGCAGTGCATTCGGGCTGTGGAAAATTTCAAGCCAATCGGATTGCCGACGGATGCGGAGGCGATGGTGATCATTGAGGTAGATGGCCATCCGTTGGCGGTCGATGAAGAAATTGAACGTTGTGCTCAAGTGTGCAAGGAAGCGGGCGCTACTTCAGTACACATTGCCCGCGATGAGCAGGAAAGAGACAAAATTTGGCAAGCTCGAAAAAATGTCTCGCCTGCGTTGGCGCAAGTAGGACCGACCAAGATTTCGGAAGATGCGACTGTACCACGCAATCAAATTCCAGCGATGATGAACCGTTTAAGGGAGATTCGTGAAAAGTATCAGCTCAATTTATTTGTTTTTGGACATGCCGGGGATGGAAATCTGCATCCAACGATTATCACCGACAAGCAAAATAAAGAAGAAATGAAACGAGTGGAAGATGCTGTCAGTGAAATTTTCGAAGCGGCCATTTCATTGGGAGGAACCTTGTCTGGAGAGCATGGGATCGGAATTATGAAATCGCCTTATATGGAGATGGAATTGGGTGAAGAAGGGCTTCGGCTGATGAAATTGATCAAAGACGCATGGGATCCAAATCATATCCTGAATCCAGGGAAAATTTTCCCCCAACCAGGACAGACCAAGGTGGTGCTGACGGATGAATGATTCACAGGTTGAGCGTCTTAGAAAAAATACGTATCAGGAAACAAACCAATGCATTCAATGTGGTTATTGTCTGCCGGCTTGTCCCACCTATGTCTCGATGGGAAAAGAATCTGCTTCCCCACGGGGACGGATTAACCTGGTAAAATTGGCTGCTGAAGGAAAAATCGATATCAGGGAGCATTTGGCAGAACCGATTGATCTTTGTTTGGGTTGTCGGGCCTGTGAAGTGGTTTGTCCTGTCAATGTTCCCTATGGTCATATTTTGGAGCAGGCAAAGGAAGCGATCACAGCAGCAGAAAGCCAAGAAGATGCTCCAGCCATGACCAAGATCAAATCTTTTCTGTTACGCCATCTGTTTCCGTATCCTTCGCGGATGCGGTTCATTGGCAATTTGGCCTGGGTTTATCAGAAGTCAGGTTTTTCCCGCTTTCTAAAACGCACCCGCTTCCTGGAACGAATTTCCCCAGTACTGGACCAATGGGAAAAAACCCTTCCTCCATTATCACCTCCTAAAAAAAGAGTTCAATGGGGAGAAGTGTTTCCTGCAAAAGGAGAAACAAAAGCAAAAGTGGCTTTTTTTACTGGCTGTATAACCGATGCCTTGCTCTATCGGACCAATCGGTTGACCATCCATCTCCTCACATTGGTCGGTTGTGAAGTGGTGATTCCAGCACAACAGAACTGTTGTGGTGCCCTCTTTTCACATCAGGGTATGACAGAAGAGGCCAAAAAATTGGCTCGGGCCAATATCGAAGCTTTTGAAAAGAGTGGAGCCGATTATTATGTCAACAATGCGGGTGGCTGTGGTGCGATGTTACGGGAATACGATCAACTGTTTAAAGATGAACCGGAGTGGCAGGAAAGGGCGAAGCGCTTTGTCCAGGCGGTACGGGATATTAGTGAGCTGTTGGTTCAATTTGGTCCGCTGCCTTTTCAAAAAGAATGGAAAGGCATCATCACCTATCAGGATTCCTGTCATTTGCGCAATGTCCAGAAAGTTATCAATGAACCCAGACAGTTATTGCAATCGGTTCCGGGAGCTACTTACGTGGAACTGAAGAGTGCGGATCAATGTTGTGGTTCTGGAGGCATTTATAATTTGCTCCACTTTCAGGAATCGATGAAAATACTGGATGTGAAGATGAAAGATATTGAGGAAACACAAGCGACGACCATTGTAACAACGAATCCTGGCTGCTATTTACAAATGCGCCTGGGCGTAGAGAGAATGGGAGCAGGCGACTCCATTCAAACCCTTCATCTGGTGGAACTGTTGGCAAAGGTATGTGGAGTCGAAGAATGAAAGAGAAAAGGTGACCACCTTTTATTTCAGAAAAGTTTAAGGTTATAATCATTTGGGAGTAGACAGAGGTCAGCATTTACGGATGAACTCGCCAATTTGCAAAAGCAGGCGAGAATATCCCTGACTCCAGATCTGTGCATTGCGGACTGTTGACAAGCCCGGTTCCTTTTCCGGTTGAACGACTTCCTGCCCGTTTTTTTATTGAGCGGTAATGAAATGGAAAAAAAACGGCTGATTACCCATATCTTTTTGGCTGGCTTCGGGGCTCTTCTCTCTCCCATAGCTAATCGCTTCATTGGGAAAAGGCCCCTCTTCTTTTAGATGGAAATCGATCAGAGTGATTGAACGATTTTTATTCTCCTTTATACTAGATTTTATAGTTATTTTATATAAAAATATCATATTGTTAGTTTTAGTAAGAGAAGATGGAAGAGTTTTTGTACAGGTACCTGGAACAGTAGCTAGTCATAGGAGGATGAATGGATGATTTCGCTTGAAGAGAGAGAGAAAATCTATCGGGCTCTGGAAGAAGAAAGAGAGCCTGTCATTCAATTATTTCAACGGGCTTTTTCTTTTCCCTATACGCCAGATACAGAAGTGATTTTGGTATATGTTGGAAACCGTTTGTTTGATTTTGAGATGAGTGTACGTCCATGTACGAGCTTGCCCCTGTTTGATCTGGTGCCTTATCGTTATGAAGAAAATGGTGAACCGGTTTATGAAATTGAAGAATTGAAGCTAAAAAAATTTCGCTGTGATACATATTTGGATGAGAGTAGAAGATATGATGTTCGTTATGCTGAAAAAGTTCGGCCTCTTTTTGCCAACTGGTTAAGTGACTTATTGCGGAGTGTTTCTGGATATCATCGCTTTCCTTATCCGATTTATCTGTCGTTCAGTGCGGATTATCCCCACTATTACAATTTGAGAACGAAAAAGTTTGTGAAGTATAAAGTTTCACAAGAAGACCAAAGAAAAATCATTGAAGCTTTCCAGTATGTTGAAGATGAAATAACACGGTCATTTCAGGAGCTTTTTACTTACTCTTACACCAGAGAAACGGAAGCGATTTTGCTGGAAGCCAAGTTTGACCAAATTTATGGATTTTCATTTGATTTCAAACCGATTACCAACCAGTTAAAAGAAGTGCCTCTTTATTATGACCGCTCGGGAAAACCGGTATTTGGCTATTTACATATGGGAACAGAGATTCATTTTGAGAAATTTTTGGATGTGAATGCGATTATCCATCAGGATTTGGATGCCGTTTATAGTGTGATTATGGAGAGATTGTTTGTCAAATGGTTAGGTAAATTTTTGAAAACGGTAAAAGGATATCGCTCCTTTCCATATCCCATTTATTTTACGCATGAAAGCCTGTATCCTCATTATTATGATATACGGACAGGCAAGTTAAAAAAAATGGAAGGGATTTAGATATTCGAAATCGATGAATAGGCACGTTCGGTATAAAAAAGACCAGTTTGCACTACAAACACATCCCGATGACATATTTAACTAGATCACATGAATACACTGTCCATAAAGGACAAGTGAAAGAGGGGATCGAATTGTCACCGCCACGAATTATGCAATGGCTGGTTTTCATAGGGATGTGTTTTTTTACTTTTTTACCAATGGCTCAGGCGAATGAAGGGTTTCATGAACAAAGTGAAGAATGGTCCAAAAAAGCCTTGCAAATATCGAAATGGATTGAACAGAGAGAATTTCGTCTTGCCAAAGAAGAGTTAACCCAGTTGGCTACCCAGTTTGCTACTGCTGATTTTTCAAATAAAAAGTTGAATGTTGCGGCAATTCGTGCATTATCTGAGGCGATCCTGGATGTAGAGCACGAATTGAATCGAGTCATGTTGAATGAGGCGAAATTGAAGAAAGCAGCGATTCGTTTGTCGATTGCTTTTGATGCGATGTCACATTCCCATCAGCCGTTATGGAAGCAATACTATGACTCTTTTAAAAATCAATTGCAAAGATTGAAAAAGACATTGGCTGACAGGAATCAGGGAAAAATCAGACAGCAAATCGAACAGTTCGCACAAGACTATGACATCATTCGCCCTGCACTGATTATCGCCAAAAGCGAACAGACGGTACAGAAGCTCGATTCATTGTTTACAGCCTTGAGGAAAACAGAAGATCAGGAATTGATGAAGGCGAGTATCGAGGAATTGGACCGGATTCTTTATCCGCTCTTTTTTGGAACAGAAAAAGATGTGATGGCGGTCATTGCACCCTTTGGAAGTTTGCCATTCTATTGGATTCTTTGTTGGATAAGTGGATTTATCATTTTGGTTCTTTCTTATGTAGGATGGCGAAAATATCAGAGTGAAGAGGTAATGCAAAAAGCCTAGCTGATTGGACCGACTCTCTGAACGTGGAGGAGAGTTGGTTTTTTTATGGGCGTGAGATCAGACACCGGCAAGAAACCCGGTCTCCAAGGTTAGAAGTTTTTTTAAAAGTCAATCAAGTTACAAATTGATTTGGGCACCCGCTCCGTTTTTCCGACTCGTTCCGACTGCGCCCTACAAGGAAGTATCTCAGGGCCGCTCCGAAGCGGAAGCGAAAGAAGCGGGCAAAATACGCTGCCGCTTCAGTGGATATTGCCCGCTTTTTTAATTTTTCGCTTCCGCCTCTCCGCCGGGTAGGGCTCGTAAGTCACTCGCTTGGAAAAACTCCGCTTGTTATGTAGTTGCGTATGAATATAGTTTTAAAATAGAACAGGCGCAGGAGTTTGAAAAAGATCCTTAGCTTTTGGCGATTTTTTCGGAGCCGATTTTTTCAAAAGTGAATCCTTCACCCAATACATCCCGTGCATCATGAACGACGACAAAAGCATCTGGATCGAGCTGATGGACAATTTGTTTGAGTTTGGGCAACTCGTTTGGCTGGACGACAACGTAAAGTACTTCTTTTTCAGAACCGGTATAAGCACCCTGACCTTTTAAAATCGTGACTCCGCGTTCCATCTTTTGTGTAATTTCCTGGGCCAGTTCTTTGGCATGATTGGAAATAATGGTGGCAGCCTTGGACGCATTCAACCCTTCGACTACGAAATCAACTACACGTGCTCCTACAAAGACAGAAACCAGGGTATACATCGCCATGTCCAGGCTGATGACAAACACGGAAGAAGCGATTACGGCGAAATCAAACAGAAACATGGTCCGTCCGATGCTCCATCCAACATAACGATTCACGAGCCGGGCGATGATATCGACTCCCCCGGTCGTTCCGCCTGTTCTGAAAATTAGCCCTAATCCAACGCCAACAAGAACACCCGTATAAAGAGCATTGAGCAGCAGATCATTCAGAGGCGTGCCAATATTTTTGGTCAGATTCAGGAACACAGACACGGCTGTGGTGGCGATAATGGTATAAACAAAAGTCTGTTTGCCAAATACTTTATAACCGATGAAGAAAAGAGGAAGATTGAGAAGAAATACGATGGTTCCGGCATCCCAGCCAAATTTATAGTGCAAGAGCATGGAAATACCTGTAAATCCACCCTCTGCGAGTTTGCTAGGTATGGCAAAATAGTTGATCCCAATTGAAAAGATGAGACTGCCGATGAGAATGATGATAATATTTTTAGTGTGTAGATAAAATTTGTTTTTCATAGAACTTCTCCTCTTTTCCTTATCTTTTCAATCCTGATATATTATACATTTCTGGATCTGTCCCTTTCAATGCGTTAATGATTGAGATTGAAATAAGGATCAGTTAACATGAAAAATAGTAAGGAGGTTTCCTTTGATGGCTGGAAAAACACTCAAACAGATCCAGGAAGAAGTGGATCAATATATCAGTCAATTTAAAGAAGGCTATTTCCATCCTCTGTCCATGTTGGCGCGCATGACGGAAGAAGTGGGTGAACTAGCACGTGAAGTGAATCACCGTTATGGTCAAAAGCCAAAAAAACCGGAGGAAAAGGAAAACTCGATTCAAAACGAATTAGGTGATATCATCTTTATTGTCACCTGTTTTGCCAATTCATTAAACATCGATTTGGAAGAAGCGTTTAATGAAGTAATGCACAAATATAATACCCGCGACAAGAATCGTTGGACACGGAAAGAGCAGGAAGGCGAACTCGTGTCCAAAACGCAAGACTAGGAGAGAGGGAGCAGGTTGGGAACAGCCGATCTCCCTTATGATTTTCTTTTGTGAAGTAGAAAATTCGACAATAAGAGGAGAATCAGCATCATGAGTATTCGAGTGATTGTAGCAGGCGCTAATGGAAAAATGGGACAAGAAGTTGTCAAAATGCTGCACCAGGCAGAAAATCTAAGCCTTGTATGTGGAGTGTCCCGTTCTCAAGCAGGCAAAGATGTAGGAGAAGTCGCAGGAATCGGTACATTGGGAACTCCTTTTGTCGGATCTGTTGAAGAAGCATTGAAGCAATTTCCAGCAGATGTGCTTGTCGATTTTACAACACCTCATACTGTCAAAAGGCATATGGAGCTTGCCATCCAGGCAGGTGTTCGTCCGGTTGTGGGGACGACAGGATTGTCTGAACAAGAAATGAAGGAACTGGACCAACAGTGCAGGGAAAAAGGAATTGGAGCCATTGTTGCGCCAAACTTTGCCATTGGTGCTGTATTGATGATGGTATTTGCAGCACAGGCGGCCAAATATTTGCCACATGTAGAGATTATTGAGTTGCACCATGATCAGAAGTTGGATGCTCCATCGGGAACTTCCATCAAAACAGCCGAATTGATTGCTGAGAACCGCAAAGAGATGAAGCAAGGGCATCCCGATGAAAAAGAAATCATAGCGGGGGCCCGAGGCGCCAACTATCATGGTTTCCGGGTGCACAGTGTGCGGCTGCCGGGGCTTGTTGCCCATCAAGAAGTCATGTTTGGCGGATCTGGACAGTTGTTGACCATACGACATGACTCTTTAAACCGTGAATCGTTTATGCCAGGAGTAAAGTTGGCAATTGAAAAAGTAATGGAATTAGATCGTCTCGTTTATGGATTGGAAAACATTCTTGAATTATAAAGGGGCGTGCTCGATGCGGGTATTTTCGCGTTATCCTTTACTGTTGGACGAGACACCGCTGCATCCATTACCTCGTCTGGCCGACAAGCTGGGAGTAGCTAGCTGTTGGATCAAACGGGATGACTTGACGGGGATCGCATTCGGAGGAAATAAAGTACGAAAGTTGGAATATCTGATTGGACAAGCACGTCAGGAAGGATGCAACTTGATCATTACAGGTGGAAGTCCAGGCTCGAATCATTGCCGTTTGACTGCCGCTGTGGCGAATCAGGCAGGGATGCAAACCTGGCTTTGCTTTAGCGGGCATCGTTTGGGAGAGAGGCAAGGCAATCTGTTTTTGGATGAGCTTCTGGAGGCAAAGATTTTCCTGACAGGCCAGTATGGCTCAAAAGGTTTATTGCAGGCGATGGAAGAAAAGGCGGAGGAAGCGAGACAACTGGGTTACAGGCCTTTTGTGATTCCAGTGGGCGGCTCGGTCAGTATAGGGGATTATGGTTATTATCAGGCTTGGCAGGAACTGGAGTCACAAAGAGAGAGACTGGGCCTTCCTCCTTTTGATGAAATTTATGTAGCGGTGGGGACTGGCGGAACGCTGGCTGGACTCCTTGCAGGACAAGCAGTTCATGGTCAGGATCATACAAGAATGATCGGTGTCAGTGTTTGGTTAGACCAAAAAAGCGCTAAAGAAGAAGTGCACCGACTGGCCCACGAGCTTCTGGGTGAAATCCAGGCGATGAAAGAGATTTCGCATTCTGATATAGAGGTGTTGGACCAATATATCGGTCGGAAGTATGGGGTACCATCTCCAGCTGGAAATGAAGCCATTCGTTTGTTAGCCAAACTCGAAGGTATATTTGTGGATCCCATTTATACAGGAAAAGCTCTGGCAGGAATGATTGACCATCTGAGTAAAAGAGACATGGCAAATAAACATGTCCTGTTCTGGCATACAGGAGGTACTCCGGCTCTGTTTGCTCATGTTTCTTCCTTTTTCCCTGTAGCCACTTAAAAATAAAACGGTGAGTTGGTGAGAATCGTGCATATTGCTCTTATCGCCCATGATCAGTTAAAAGAACGGATGGTTCAATTCTGTATTGCGTATCAGCCGCTTTTGGCACCACACCAACTTTATGCCACCGGGACGACCGGAACCAAAATCATGAATGCGACTGGACTGAAAATCCATCGTTTTTTATCCGGACCCTTAGGTGGCGATCAGCAGATTGGAGCACTGATCGCCCAGAACATGATGGATTTGATCATATTTTTTCGTGATCCCTTGACTGCTCAACCGCATGAACCCGATATTCTGGCCTTGCTCCGTTTAGCGGATGTTCATAATATTCCAGTGGCAACCAATATGGCGACAGCAGAGATACTGATTCGCTCGATCGAGCAAGGTGATCTGGCTTGGCGATCATTGATCCATAAAGATAGGGGGGATTGCGTATGAGTCAAGTAGATCTTCTCGTTTTTGCCGCTCATCCCGATGACGCTGAGATCGGCATCGGCGGATTATTGGCCAAACATCATGCTGCCGGTTTCAAAACAGCGATCTGTCATCTGACAGAAGCAGAACTGTCTTCCAATGGAACCGTGGAACGAAGACGGGAAGAGGCGAAAAAAGCGGCTGAAATTTTAGGTGTATCAAAGCTGATCAATCTTGGGTTTCCAGATCGGGGTCTAACCGGTTCTCCTGAACAGATCCTGCGAATTACCCAAGTGATTCGGCAATATCGCCCCCATGTTGTTTTAGCCCCTTATTATGAAGATCGGCATCCGGATCATGTCGCATGCAGCCGCATGGTGAAAGAGGCCATCTTTGATGCGGCGATTCGGAAAAAACAAACGCCAGGAAACGAACCAGCTCATCGCGTAAACCAGTTTTATTACTATTTTATCAATGATATCACCCAACCGGATCTGATTGTAGATGTGAGTGATGTATATGAACTGAAAATGGCAGCAATCAAGGCGTATGCCAGCCAGTTCAATCGACAGGAAGGAGAAATGGATACACCACTCAATCAACCTTCCTACCTGGCCATGATACAGGGACGCGATTCCATCTGGGGATATCAGATTGGAGCGCTTTACGGTGAAGGCCTGATCAGTCCGAAGCCCCTTAAAACCCAACTGTTAATTTCACGGGACCAGTGAAAGGGGTGATATCAAATGCGGATCGGAATAACCTGTTACCCTTCACACGGAGGATCGGGAGTAGTAGCGACAGAGCTTGGAAAGTTGTTGGCGGAACGTGGACACCATATTCATTTTATTACTTATGACATGCCTTTTCGGTTAGGGAATTTTCACCAAAATATCTGGTATCATGGGGTTGAAGCCAATCGTTATGCCGTTTTCAAATATCCGCCCTATGATTTATCCTTGGCAAGTCGAATGGCTCAAGTAGCCAAAACATATCAACTTGACTTATTGCATGTCCATTATGCAGTACCTCATGCCGTTGCTGCTGTTTTGGCCAAGCAGATGGTTGGCGATCATTTAAAAGTGGTAACCACTTTACATGGAACGGATATCAGCGTGTTGGGAGAAGATGAATCGCTCCGGGATATTATTTGTTTCGGTATTAATCAAAGTGATATGGTAACCGCTGTTTCTGACAGTTTGGTTCAGCTTACCGAAGAGAAACTTGCTGTGAATAAAGAAATCAAACGCATTTATAACTTTGTGGATCGGCGTGTTTTCTACCCTCGGAATGTGTCCCGATTGCGTGAAAAATATCTGCAAGCGGATGAAAAGATTTTACTCCATATATCCAACTTTCGGCCAGTGAAACGCCTGGAAGATGTTGTCGCGATATTTGATCGTGTGCAAAAAGAAGTTCCAGCCCGATTAATGCTCGTAGGCGAAGGGCCGGAAATGACCAAGGTTGTTTCGCTGGCAGAGAAATTGAACCTGACGTCCAAAATCATTTTCCTGGGTAAACAAGACGAAGTGGCACAGTTGATTTCGCTTGCAGATCTCTTGCTACTCCCATCGGAAAAAGAAAGTTTTGGTTTGGTTGCTCTGGAAGCGATGGCATGCGGTGTACCTACTGTGGGTTCAAATGCTGGCGGCATTCCAGAAGTCGTCGAACACGGGAAAACGGGATTTTTGGCTGATGTAGGAGATGTAGAGGCGATGGCGAATTATGCCATTGAATTACTTCAGAATGAATCGTTATATCATGACTTCTCGCAAAAGGGATTAGAGCGGGTAGAAGAAAAGTTTTGCGGTCAAAAAATCGCTGCTGAGTATGAGGAATTATATCAGCAGGTGATGGATAGCTAGGAAAGCGTGGAATGGAGCATGAATCCTAAACGGGAAGCAGCACTTCAGATCATGAAAAGATTGGAAGAGGCTGGGTTTGAGTCTTATTTGGTGGGAGGATGTGTTCGGGATTTTGTTCTGAAACGTCCTCCCCAAGACTATGATGTGGCGACAAATGCCTTGCCCCACAAGGTGCAGTCTTTGTTTCCGCGTACGGTTCCGACAGGGATCAAGCATGGTACGGTGACGGTCATTCATCAGGGGATCCCGATCGAGGTAACGACTTTTCGAACAGAGTCTGACTATGAAGATTATCGTCATCCAAGTCATGTCGAGTTTGTTTCTTCACTGGAGCAGGATTTGTCACGGCGAGATTTTACCATGAATGCGATGGCACAGGATCGTCAGGGGAAACTGTACGATTATTATGGAGGGCTCCAGGATATTCAGGCGAAACGAATTCGTACCGTTGGAAGTCCCTTTGATCGCTTTGAAGAAGATCCTTTGCGGATGGTACGGGCAGCACGTTTTGCTGCCCAACTGCAATTTGCATTGGATCCAAAGGTTAAGGAAGCAATGGCTAAACTCAATGACAAATGCATTCATCTCTCTGTCGAAAGAGTAGTAGCCGAACTGGAAAAAGTGTGGGCAAGCCCGGCTACATCACGGGGAATTGCTTTACTCTATGAATGTGGTTTGATAAACTACTTGCCTCCCTTTGCTGCCTGGCAAGTGCAAACGCCCACCCAGGCACAGATCGGCAAGTTTGACCAGATACCGGATCGCATCGGATGCTGGGCTTATCTGGTATATTTATGCACGGGTGGAAAAAAAGATATTCAGCATCATTTACGGCAATTGCGCCTGGCGAATCATGATGTCAAGGCGATAAAAGCCTGTTATCAGTTGGCACTTGATTGGCCCTATTCGTTAACGGAAGATGAGGGAAAAAAACTGCTGCTCAGGCATGGACTGGAGACAGGGTTAAGAGCCGTACAGTTGGCCAGAATTCTGGATAAACCATTATCTGCTTCACTGGAGCAAGATTTAACCTCATGGTGGAATGAGATGCCAGCCAAATCGTTAAAGGACCTGGCCATTTCCGGCCAGGATCTGATACAGTATCAACAGCAACCCGCAGGTCCATGGATCAAGAAAACATTGGAGTACTTATTGGAAAAAGTGGCGTTAGGGAATATTCCCAATCAAAAAGAATGTTTACTGAAGGAAGGATGTAAAGTTGGGGCAGAATATTCGTGACCGACTGCTTTCATTATTGATTCAATATCAACCGCAATTTGTCTCTGGGGAAGAGATTAGCCGTGAATTGGGTTGCAGCCGGGCGGCTGTCTGGAAACATATCGAAGAACTGCGGCAAGAAGGCTATGAGATCGAAGCAAGACCGCGTAGTGGGTATCGTCTCCTGTATCGCCCGGATCGTGTCGCACCTGAAGAGATTGCCTATCATCTTCATACGAAGAAGTTTGGGCGGGAAATCCGGTACCAGGAAGTGGTTGCTTCCACACAGATTTTGGCTCATCAATGGGCACGGGAAGGAGCAGTTGAAGGTTCCCTGGTGGTAGCTGAAGAACAAACAGAAGGCCGTGGACGTTTGGGACGCAGCTGGTACTCTCCTCCCCGATCGGGTGTATGGATGAGTTTGATTCTTCGTCCGCCCATTTTATTGACAGAAGCCTCTCATCTAACTTTGTTGGCTTCACTGGGAGTCAAGCAGGGAATCGAAAGGGTTACCGGACTTCCCATACAGATCAAATGGCCGAATGACCTGTTGGTTCATGGCAAAAAGATCTGTGGGATCTTAACCGAACTGCGTGGAGAACAGGACCAGATTCACTATGTCATTCTGGGCATGGGGATCAATGTCAATACTCCCGAAAAAAACTGGCCTGAAGAGCTGAGAGCCATTGCCACGTCACTGGCGATTGAGTTGGGAGGGCCTGTACATCGTGCCAGTCTGATTGCCGCGATTCTGGAGGAACTGGAGGAAGTGTACGATCACTATTTACAGTCCGGTTTTTCCAAAATCAAAGCGAAGTGGGAGCAATCCTCCGGGATCATCGGGAAACAGATTGTGGCTCGTACTCCACAAGGTGTGATAACAGGGATTGCTGAACATTTGAATGATCAAGGGGCTCTCATTATTCGGACGGATCGTGGGTTGGTTTCTGTACATTCTGCAGATGTTTCGTTGAAATAAAAATGATTGCATTGTATATATGATTTCGTTAATCTAAAAGTGGTAAGGTGGCATCCCATTTTTTGGAGCCACACTTACGACTTTTCTTTGTTTTATTGTGTTATATCGGATTCTGCTTCGAGCCTTTGGGACGGAGACAGAGGAATGGTTTGTATGTCAAACCTGCGCCTTTTAGTCCCGGACTGGCTAATAGGCGTTTTTATTTCTCTTTCCCAGGGTGCTCCAAAAGAAAGGGGAACCCAAATGAGTATGCAAAGAAAAAAAGTAACGACACGTACTTTGCAAAAGTGGAAACTGGCAAAAGAGCCCATTGCCATGATCACTGCCTATGACTTTCCTTCTGCCAAAATGGCGGAGCAGGCAGGGGCGGATATCATTTTGGTTGGTGACTCGCTGGGGATGGTTGTCCTTGGTTATGATTCAACCATTCCAGTGACGCTGGATGATATGATTCATCATACCAAAGCAGTCACGCGAGGGGTAAGTAGAGCCATGGTCATTACCGACTTGCCTTTTATGGTAGCGCATCTGTCCAAAGATGAGGTGCTGCGCGCAGGAGCACGTATTATGCAGGAAGCTCGTGCTTATGGAGTGAAGCTGGAAGGTGGTTCGGAAGTTTTGGAAAATGTAAAAGCGTTAACCACTGCAGGAATTCCGGTCATGGCTCATCTGGGATTGACACCCCAGTCAGTGAACCAGCTAGGCGGGTACCTGATTCAGGGAAAAGATGCCAAAAGTGCAGAGCGCATCCTGACTGAAGCCAAACGTCTGGAAGAAGCAGGTGCGTTTGCTTTGGTCCTGGAGTGTGTCCCTGAAGAGTTAGCTCGGGTAATTACCGAGTCTCTGGACATTCCGGTGATCGGGATTGGTGCAGGGCGCTTTTGTGATGGTCAGGTACTGGTATTCCACGATATCTTGCAAATGGGCGGTGAACGCATTCCGTCTTTTGTCAAAACGTATGCCCAGGTAGGCAAAACGATGGTGGACGCGATTCAGGCATATGTACAGGATGTGAAGCAACGCCGTTTTCCAGAAGAAAAACATGTCACCCATTGGTCAGAAACCATGTCTGTGGTATATGGAGTAAGTGAGGGGAAGTAAATGAAGATCATCGAAACCATTGAAGCATTGCGTCAGGAGCTGAAACCCTATCGGAATCAAACCATCGGTTTTGTTCCAACCATGGGCTATTTGCATGAAGGGCATCTGAGTCTGGTTCGGCGTGCCAGCCAGGAATGCGATATCGTGGTTATGTCGATTTTTGTGAATCCATTGCAATTTGGTCCCAATGAGGATTTAGATAGATATCCACGTGATCTTCCACGTGATGCAGCCTTGGCTGAACAGGCCGGGGTTGACTTTCTCTTCCATCCATCTGTTGAAGAAATGTATCCAAACCCCACTCTGACCCAGATCGTGGTGTCCAAGGTGACCGAACCGCTCTGTGGTGCATCACGACCGGGGCATTTTACCGGTGTGGCAACAGTTGTAGGGAAGCTGTTTCATATCGTGATGCCGGATCGGGCTTATTTCGGTTTAAAGGACGCCCAACAGGTGGCAGTTATTCAACAAATGGTCGAAGATCTGAACTTTCCTGTCACCATTGTGCCGTGTGACATTGTCCGTGAACCTGACGGTTTGGCCATGAGTTCACGCAATGTATATTTATCTCCGGAAGAACGGAAGCAGGCAGTCATTTTGTCACAAGCTCTATTTGCGGCTAAAAAAGGCCTGGAAGAAGGCGAATGGTCGACAGCTGATGAAGTGAATCGATTTGTGCGGGAAATGATTTTAACCCAACCGTTGGCCGAAATTGATTATGTAGAAACACTGGCCTATCCTTCTTTACAGCCCGTTGATGAGCTAAAGGGGCAAAAAGTCATTGTTGCGGTAGCGGTACGTTTTGGCAAAACTCGCCTCATCGATAACATTTTGCATGCGGGAGAGGAGTAAGAAAAAATGTTTCGAGAGATGATGAAATCGAAAATACATCAGGCGACAGTAACAGAAGCAAACCTCCACTATGTGGGAAGTGTAACCATCGATCAGGATATTATGGACCAGGTGGATATTCTGCCGAATGAGAAAGTGCAGATTGTGAACAATCATAACGGAGCCCGGTTTGAAACGTATGTCATTCCAGGTGAAAGAGGCAGTGGGGTTATTTGCTTGAATGGGGCGGCAGCCCGTCTGGTTCAGCCTGGAGATCAGGTGATCATCATTTCTTACATGATGGTGGATGAACAGACCGCTCGCAGCTATCATCCCAAAATCGCCATCATGGATGAGAGAAACCGGGTCAAGCAGTTAATTACGGGTGAAGTACACGGAACCGTGGTTTAATCTGATAAAAACAAACTCCTCAGTGAGCAGGATTCCACTGAGGAGTTTGTTTGTGTTTGCGTGTCCAGCAAGCCGGTATTTGTTACATCTGTGATGGATTTTGCCAGCTTGTGATTATTCACCATGTTTTTCACTTGCAAGTCTTCCAAACACCATATAAGAAAATCAGTTTAATAAAGAGCCGGTTTTCTCTATATGTAATAAATGTAAATAATGAGAAAAACAGTATAAAAATTTCTTGCAATCAGCTTGATCTGTGAGTAAACAATCTGAATGGTGACAAGAGGGTTTGTCAATGAAATAAAGTAATTGCAAAAGGGATTGTCATAGACAGGCCATACCCTAGCCGTTTTATGATCCAAGCGGAAATAAATGGAGGGGTATATTTTTATGAGCTCGAAAAGGTTCCATGAAATATTGTCAGGTTCACAAAATATTAATGTTGCGTTTATTGTTTAATTATGTAATATTGATATAATTATTTTAGATGTTTATTATATAAAAACATTCCATTAAAACAGTTTTTTATGAAATATTTTATAAGAAGCTCAGATGGACTGATAAAAAGGGGAGGATTTTAAGGAATAAGAGTTTTTTTCTGTTTATCCAGGTGGTCATGATGTCATTTGCAGGAATAAGAAGAGTAAGGAGGTCACATTGATGAAAGTTTTGCATAAGCGGCACTTATTAGAAGAGAAAGGATATAGCCGTTTTCATCTTGCAGAAGAGATCACGGATTTGGATGTGGATCTTTATCTGAAAGCGCTGGAGAAAGAGTTCGAGAATTTACCCATTGATCCTTATGCAGTAAATAAAAATCGGTATCGGCGTTATTCTCGTGCCATTATCATGCCTTGGAGCAAAAAGATCGAGTGGTTACCAAATTATCACTTAAATGGAACGCCTGTTTGTGAGTACTTCCAAGGTAGATTTAATCGGGAGTATTTAGAAGATTATCGTGCATTTGCCCCATTAAGTGATGCTGTAAAAGCAAATCCATTATTACATAGAATCATTCAATATGATTTTGAGATGACATTCTGGGATGATCGCGAACTTATTTTACCTATCCATGTGGGAGTTCATTTTGTAAAAATGCTGGCCGAAACAGATCAAGATCAATCCGTCGCTTCTCCTGATCATATTCATCAAGATGGTGAACCCTTTACATTTGTTCATTTGATTGCGCGCCGCAATGTGGCAGGTGGAATCAACACAATTGCTACGACCGAATGTGCAGGTAAGCGCCGGGAAGAAGTGGATGAACAGTTGATTATTGAAGAGTTCGAATTAAAGGAGCCTTTGGAATCCTACGGTGTTTGCGATAAAATGGTGAGTCACTATGTAAGCGCAGTGAAAAAAGGACCTGATGCTGTGCCAGGAGAAAGAAGTGCCATCTTGATTGATTATACTCCATTAATCACCTGCTTAAACTAAATAGTAAGCTGTGTAGGCTGATTCCATACTTATTAGGAAAGAGGGGATATGGATCAGCCTTTATGTTATGAGGAGAGAGAAGTCGGGTACGGTGAGCAGAATGATTCGACGAGGGTGGAGATGTGAAAAGAAATAGCCAGGATACAAAATGTTAATCACAAATAAATTAATTGTAAAAATGTACAGAAAGTGATTGCTTTTTTTTTTATTTTGGGCTATAGTGTAAGTAGTAAGTAGTAAGTAGTAAGTAGTAAGTAGTAAGTAGTAAGTTTCTTGTATTTGCCTAACACAAATTTTCATGGAGTGATGAATATGAGTAAACAGTTTACTCTTCCTGAAGAGTTGGTTTTTTTAGGTTTAGATAAAAAGATTCATCGTTTTAAGCTGGATTATCAGAGTCATAAAGAATTGTACAGTGTTGGCGCCGTTTTCATTGAGTTACTTCTGAGAGAAGTGATCAATATCGGTCAGGATGGAAAGGTTCATCTTGTTCAAGCAGATCCGACTGGCATTAGCTATTTGGATCAAGTGATCGAAGTCCTTTCTGACTCCTCGAAAGATAGAAGTTTGAAAAAGTGGATTTTATCCTTTTACTATTCCAAGAGAAATGTTCGTAAAAAAGTACATCAGTCCATCTTAGAGAGCCTGTGTGAACAAGACGTAGTGACTCAGGAAAAAGACACATTTTTGTTTATTATCCCCAAGCACAAATATGTAGCTGCCAAGCAAGAGCAAGATCGGATCATCCAGAGAATTCGAGCTGAATTATTGGAAGAGGGTCCCGTGGATGAGCAAACTGTTGCACTTAGTTTCTTGTTAAAAGAAACAAAAATGTTGAAGGAGTATTTTTCGAACTACGAACACGAACAGCTGATAAAGAGGTTAGAGGAATTAAAAGTGAAACACGAAAGTCTTCAATGGGTAAAATGGATTGAAAAAGCGATTGATGAAATTAACTTAGCGATTGCGGCGGCAGGTGCAGCAGCTGCCACTTCGTAATAAGGTGAAAGCTATGGCGCGAAGAAGAAGCTTAGAAGTTATCCAGAATGCTGAATACGTCACCATAGGTGAGCTTGTTCAGCTATCCGGAGTTCGGTACAGCACCATTAAATTTTATACAGAAGAGGGTTTACTCCCTTTTCACCAAATCGATAAGAAGATGGTAAGAAGGTATCATCGGGTCAGCGCGTTACAAAGATTGGCTGAGATCCAAGAGCTGAAACAAGAACAAGGATTAACGATTAAAGAGATTAAGGAAAAAATGTTGGAAGAAGATGGGGCAGAGGAAGAGAATTAAAGATTTTATCCCAAGATGAAGCCCTTTCATGTACCTACCCCAACCCTTGGATTGGCAGGAAACTCAGCAGTGGATCGATTAGCCACTCCCTGATCAAAAAAGGATGTTGGGGACTCTGCTCCCTATTTCTTGCAGGAAACTATCGGCAAATAACACTGATCAGAGGTGGAAACGATGAGTGAATTCGTTATTGAGACATCGAATTTAACCAAGAAGTATAAGAATCATGTCGTGGTCAATCAGTTGAATATGAGAGTAAGAAAAGGCGAAATTTATGGATTTTTGGGACCTAATGGTGCTGGAAAAACAACAACGATTCGGATGCTTTTAGGCTTGATTCGACCGACAGAAGGAGAAGTGAAGATTTTTGGTAAGGATTTGACACAGCATCGGATGTCTATTTTAGCAAAAGTGGGCTCTTTGGTAGAAACGCCTACTTACTACGGGCATCTGACCGGTTATGAAAACTTGGAAGTGGCCCGTCGTCTGCTGCGAATTGATGATGAGAAGTGCATCGATGAAGTGTTAAGCATTGTTCGGTTAACCAAGGCCAAAGATAAAAAAGTAAAAGAATATTCTTTGGGCATGAAACAACGTCTCGGCATTGCGACCGCTTTACTGAACAAGCCAGAATTGCTCATTCTTGACGAACCAACCAATGGGCTAGATCCAGAGGGGATTCGGGAAATAAGAGAGTTGATTAAACAATTACCAAAAGAGTATGAAATGACAGTCATGATATCCAGCCACTTACTCAATGAAGTAGAGCAGATTGCAACGGAAGTAGGGATTATTCATCAAGGGAATCTGATTTTCCAAGATCACATTGATGCCTTACGCAGGCAAAGCCAGGCACGTCTATGCATTTCCACAGATAAGCCGGAGGAAGCTGCGGAATTTTTGAAGGAACAAGGGATTGAAGTGATTCGGGAGGAACAAGATGAACGCTTGTATTTAACTGATTCGGCTCCAGAAGCAGCAGGAAAAATCAATCGTTTATTGGTAGAAAAAGGATTCCTTGTCTATCGTTTGGAAGAGAGAAAACGGTCGTTGGAGGACATTTTCCTGGACCTGACGAAAGAGGGGGAAAGTTTATAATGGATGCAATTTTATCGTCTGATCTTGTCAAAATGCGGCGAGCTTGGTTTTGGCGGTTAGTCTTTTTGTTCCCCCTGACAATAATCACGTTAGATCTTGGTCTCATTTTATTCAACTGGGGTGAAGTTCAAGCAGATTTAGCCAAAGGAAACCATTACTTAATCTGGGGCACCATGTGGATGATTACATATTATAGTGATTTCTTCGGCATTCACTTGCTTGTTACCTTATTGGCTACCGTTTTGGCGAATATGGAACACCAGTCTCATGCTTGGAAACTCATTTTCTCTATGCCGGTATCTCGTATGCAACTTTTCTGGACCAAATGTTTATGGCTGGTTGTCGGTGTTCTCACTTCTAGAATCGTGTTAATGCTGGGATTTTGTGTAGTGGGTTTCCTCCTTGGTGCGCAGGATTCGTTAAATTGGACCCGGCTTTTCTCCTTTACACTCTTTCCGGCGTTAGCCTCTTTTGCCTTAATGGGGGTTCAACTCTGGCTGTCGATGGTAATGAAGAATCAGTCAGTTCCGATCGTGGTGGGAGGAGTTGGAGCCATTGTTGGGATTTATGCACTTAATTTACCTGGTATCCTTGATCACAACCCTTGGTCTCTTCCTTTCCAGATTCTTTTTAATGGTTTAAATCTGGTGAATGATTTCTCTTATATAACGATGGATCCCGTTTTGGAATGGAAGTGGGTTGGTATTAGTTTAGTGATGGGTCTCATCCTTTTCCTGCTGGGGTCGTTCCATTTTGCAAACAAAGATGTGGAATAAAAGGAGGATCTCCCGTGTTCTTTGATGTGATTATTACGGATTGGATTAAGATTCGACGTTCAGTGGTCTGGTGGATTATGCTCGCTGTCCCGATTTTTATTTCCATTATTGGAGTCAATAACTATATGGAGCATCTGGATGTGTTTCAAAAAGAAAATTTGCTGGGATGGATGGGAGCATGGACTCAGGTCGAATTTCTTTATGGTATGGTGTTACTCCCTATTGTGATTAGTGTGTATGTATCTCTTCTTTGTCGTTATGAACACCTGGGGGGTGGCTGGAAGCAAATGCTCAGTTATCCGATCACGCGGACAAGTGTTTATCTATCCAAAATGGTTTGGTCGATGATTTTGGTTGGGTTGACTAATGTAGTGATGTTAGTGGTATTTTTGGCTTTGGGTTCGATATGGGGAGTACAAGGAGAGATTCCTTGGTCAACTTTCTTGACCATGATGATCAACGGTTGGATCGCTACGTTTACCTTAATTGCCATTCAGTTGTGGGTATCCACACAGTGGGATAATTTCTCCGTCCCCATTATTTTAAACTTTATCTTTGTCTTTCCTAATATCTTTATTTCGAATACCAAAATGGGAATGTTTTTTCCTTGGTCTCAACCCGTTTATGCGATGACACCCGCAGATCGCTTGGAATATGTACAACCTCTTCCTTACTTCTATTTAGCTGTATGCCTTGGATTTTTGATTTTTATCATCGGTGGGTTATGGCATTTTCATCGATCAGAAATTCGATAAAAAAGGTTGGAGGAATATCATGAGCCATACACAAACATTACAGCGTCCCTCTTGGATCAAAATCGTTTTCACTCCAAATACCGAAATGGACAAGATTGCGCATACGCAAAAAATAGTGTTACCGCTCATCCTTTTCACCCTGATTCAGGCAGCGATCTATTTCGCAATCGGTTATTTGGAACCAGGGATTCTTCAAAAAATGAAGTTCGGTACGTTTGCACCACTCACATCGGGTATCATTTTTGGTGTATATGGTTTGTTGAATGTTCCAATGACTTTGTTGCTATCTTCTTTGTGTCAAAAAATGATTGCTTACTTTGTGAAAGAAAGGTTAGAATTTAAGAAATTATTTATTTTAAACGTGTATCTTTGGATCGTGATTCTCTTTAAGTATTTATTTATCCTGGTTACGATTGTTTTCTTCCAGGGGGATTTTGCCGCGCCAGTCACAAGCCTGGCGGCTTATACCCAGTTTGAACCGGCGAAGGAAAAGTTACTCAGTGCTATTGAGTTATTTAGTATCTGGCACTTTATTCTTATCGCCATCGGGATTCACCATATTTTTCGGATTCCAAGAAAAAAAGCGTTTATTATTGCGGTGGAAGCTTATTTTGCTGAAGCAGCCATTGTTCTGCTTGTGGGGTAAATGAAAGATCATCGAACCATGAAAGCATGTAAAGGAGGTGAAGAGAAATGAATAAAGTATGGATTGGTGTGATTGTGGTCTTACTGATTTTAGCATTCTTAGTCTTTTTTGGTCCATTAGGCAGTCTGTTTTCATAATCGATCATTTCATCATTTAGGATAAATAGCAGTTAAAATGATTATTTTTAATCATTCGAGACCGTTGACAAACCCGGTTTTCCTTTTCCAGTTGAACGACTTATTGCTCGTTTTTAAGCAACGGGAGTGAAACGGAAAAGGAAAACCGGCATATAACGGAAACTTTGTCAACAAGCTGAAATGATTATTTTTAATCATTCAAGAAAAAACATCCCAAACCATTTTACAAATGGAGAGGGATGTTATTTTTCATTAGATTTCCGGATTATTCCCGCTAAACGGATGCAGAAGTCGCTTGAAATTCGGGAGCTTTTTCTCCTTGTTCTTTCCAAAGGTTACGGTATAATTCACATTCTTTTAGCAGGATCTCATGTGTACCGATTCCTTGGATTTTACCTTGATCTAATACAATGATTTGGTCTGCATCCATAATGGTAGATAATCGATGGGCGATGATGAGCTGTGTGATACCATTTTTCTTAAACGTTTCATTGAGTTTACGCTCCGTGATTGAGTCTAAATGGCTTGTAGCTTCATCTAAAATGAGTAAAGAAGGTTGAGTCGCAAGCGCACGGGCGATGGATAATCGTTGTCTTTGTCCACCCGAGAGATTTTGTCCGTTTTCCCCAATAATGGTATGATATCCGAGCGGCATTTTCTTAATCTCTTCATCCAAAGCGGCGAGTTGCGCGCCGGCTTGCACTTGTTGGATCGGCAATTCTTCAAAAAAGGCGATGTTTTTTTCGATGGACTCGTTAAAGAGAAATGTTTCCTGAAGAACCACTCCTACTTGGGATCGTAAATGATGGAGGTCAATTTCATTGATCTCGTGTTCTCCAAAACGGATATGCCCTGCAACCGGTTTATACAATCCCAGTAATAATTTGACAATCGAGCTTTTACCACTTCCTGTGGGGCCCACCAAAGCGACTTTCTCACCAGGATAGATGGTAAAGGAGACTTTCTCCAGGATGGGTTGGTCCTTTTGATAGGCAAAGCTGACATCTTCAAATGTAATGGGGACTTTTCCTAAGGTAACTTTATCTTTGGCTTTTGATTCCTCTTTATCGATTTCGGGTCGGGTAATGAGTGCATCTTGTAGTCGTTCAAATACGCTAAATAAGATTTGGAACGATTGAGCATAAGTAATAATCGAGTTGATGGGGGCTAAAAACGCCATGGCAAGCGAATTGAAGGTAATGAGTCCCCCTAAAGTCATGTTTCCTTTTGAAATCTCATGCATTCCGAATAACAAGAGAATGAGCGGTGTCGCCAAAGTGAGACTGCTTACAATACTATTTAATAATCCGCTTCGCAGGAATCGAAGTGAGAAGTATTTCATTTGATCAGAGTACATATTTAACCAGTTAACAAGAATTTTATCTTCTTTGTGCGTGGATTTCACTAATAGGATGCTACGCAAGGCTTCCGTTAGATAACTTTGCGAAGTGGCTTGCATAGCTAATTCTTGTTGCGAATAATGGCGGATGATGCGTAGAAACAGAACCATCAGCATCACTTGAATGGCTCCAACGATAAAGGTCACTCCGCTTAAAAATGGAGATTGTACGAGCATGGCAAAAAAGTAAATGAGGATTAAGGTCATATCCAAGACGACGGCAACCCCTGTTGTAGAAAGAATCTCTCTAATCATGGAGACGTTATTCATTCGAGTGGCCAAATCCCCTGTATTTCTTTGCTCAAAGAATCGAAGCGGAAGTTGTAATAAGTGCTCGAGGTAGTCTTTGGATATTGCTGAACTAATGTACCGTTGCAGCTGAACGAAAAGAATGCTTCGTATATAGGAAAAAAGAAAGAATGTGATGAGCAATCCAGCAATGATCAAAAAAAGATTTTGATAGATGGAAGAGTTGGTTTTATTGACATACTGATCAATGATATACCCCATTAAAAAAGGAACGGAGATCGCAATCAGCTGAACCAAAAACGATAAGAAAAACATAAAAAAGGTTAAACCCGACTTTAAAAAAGCATAACGCAACAACTTTTTTGCACTACTCTGGATGTGTTCGACTTGTTTTAACTGATCCGTGGGAGAAAAAGTAAAAACCACCTGGCTAAAGTGTGCGTCTAATTCCTCTAGTGTTATTTTTTTTCTTCCCATAGCAGGATCAACAATCCATGCGTATTGCTGATTGATCTTCTCTAACACCACATAATGATTTTGATCCCAGTACAGGATGACGGGGAGAGTGACCTGGAATAAAGCTGAGGAAGAATTCACCCGATATGCTTTACAGATATAACCATAGTTTTCTGCTACATTTTTTAATATTTTCGCATTCACTCCATTACGATGGGTTTGGCATTCTTCGCTTAAAATATAAAGAGGTACATGATGTTGATAATAAGCGAAAATCATGGCCAGACAAGCTGGACCACATTCTGCTTGACTCATTTGCCTAATGACGGGCACGCGTTTGGGGATGATTTTACGTAACAAACTCATGGCTACCTCCACTAAATCAACAAATGGTCATTGCTTTATGAACCATGGCAATGACCATCTTTTGGTATCTGAGTAGGTTTACAAAGAATCTATTGGAATGAGTGAAAAAGGGTTCTACTTGATCTGAACCTTGTTGTCTTGTCAACCTTCAGTAGCTTTTTATTCTTTCATATGGGTTGCGGGTTGTAAACGGATTAATGATGGAACAGTGTCTGGGCCATATAGTTTTAATAGACCGAGGCCGATTCCAGACAGACCAGTCATCGCACCATAGGTTTCAACATTTTTATATACACCACATCTGACAATCTCTTGTTTGATTTCGTTCAGCACCACTTGACCAGCAGCTTTAGCCAGTTGAAGCCATTTTTCATCTTGAAGGATTTCGCTTGCAAATAAGAGAATATCGATATTTCCCAGATCACCATGACAAAGCGAATGATCTCTGCCAAATCCTTCATGGATGAGAGTTTCTAAACCAGCTTCAATTTCTTGATCAATGAAATCATCGTGATAACCGGCTTGTTTTAATAATAAGCGAGACAAGACGACACCAGGCGCTCCATGACACCAGGCACAAGGAAGTTGCTCCAAGTCATCTGGGTTTTGAATAACCCAATTTTTTCTTTCTTTTCTATATAAACTTCTCTCGTAGAGCAATCCTTGTTGAACAGCTTGGATGAAGCGCTCATCTTGAGTCAATGTATATAATTCAGCGAGTGGCCAGATGATTCCAGCGACTCCATGAGCAAACCCAGGGAGAGGCTGATTGGAATAGATTTTCCAACCAATCCCTTGTTGTTGTGGTTCCGCCTTCTGTAAGAGATGTTCGCATAAACGCTTGGCAGCATCGAAATAAATCTCTTGTTTGGTCCGTTTAAATAGATTGATACAGATCATTGCTGCTCCAGCCGAACCATCAATGATATCGAAGTTACGGTCGGAGGAGATAAAGGAAAGATATTTAGGCATAATGGACTCGATCTCTTGTAATAATGAAGGTTGATCAAGAAGATTGGATAGATGTTCATAAAGATAGAGGTAAGATGAAATCCCACTAAAAGCTCCGATGGATCGGCTTTCTGCTTCATGGATTTCTTGGATCGATTTTTTGATCGGAATAAGGGTCATTTCTACTATTTTTTTATATTTTTCTTCTTTTGTTATTCGATATAAATAGCTATAGAAGAGTGCAATCCCACTTAAACCATCATACAAATCTAAGCCGATTGGACCCGTTCTCCACTTCGTTTCATCCAATCCGGCTAATTGGATTCCAATCCAGGAAATGTCTGTTTTGCCGTCATTTTTACCATAGATGGCTTTGGTGATAATGTAATCGGCCATTTTTTTCGCTTGTGCTAAGAGTTCCTCTCGATCCAACTCTGCAGGGGCTTGATCGAGCTGTAGTACAAAAGCACCTTGTCCTTTTTTGGTTCGTTCCGGACCCAATGCCAACATTGATAGCTTAATAATTTGTAATTGTTTCTCATAATCTTCTTGGCACAGGTTCTCGATTTTCCGGATCACTTTCTCTATACAGCTTTCTCTATAGTAATGAGGAATGCATTGATCACGGCTATCCCAAAGATGAGGTTCGGAAGGCTTCATTGTGAAATAAGGAATATCACCTTCTAACATATCCTCTTTCTCCGAGGGAATGACGGCTTTTAGTTCCGGGAAAGCTTCTACATCTAACCATAATTTCCCAAGTAGCATTTCACGATCTAATCCGTCTTGGAGATAATCCGGATGATAGCTGATGTGAAGTAAGCTACTATATCGATGCGTAGGGCGGATCAATTGCCTTACTTTGATGTCAGAGAAGAGGAGAACCTGTTTTTTTAGTTCCTCTTTGTTTTGGGAAAGTAATTGATAGCCTTGTTCGAAGCCAATGATAATTTGGTCATAATACTTAATAAGTTCAATCCTCTCTCCATTGAGTGTAGGAGAGTTGTGGCTGGCTTCAATCGTTTTATAATCTCGAACAACTTGCATTTGATCGGTTTGGTTTCCTTGGACTAAAGCTATTTTTTTCGGATAGATTTGGTTTTCTTCATTTCCGATCCCAGCGATGTTTATTCCAAATCCTTCGGCATCATTGTAAAACGAAATGGCAGGCAATAGATTCGTTGCTAAAACGGACTGATTCAACATTTTTAAGCAAACATCATAAGCGGTGGCTTCGATATTGGTTGGGAAAGAATATTGGTTAAATAAGGTTTCCAAATCGACCAATACAGGATGTTCGCCATGAGCGATGAGATTTTCATTGTGGAAATCGATTGCATTGATGGCGTAGAGCAAAGCTAACTGCTGGCCAATTCGCTGATAAAAGCGTTCGATTTCTTCTTCAGAAGAGCATCCTCTATATTCAATGAATTCGGTCCAACCGTACTCTCCGCAGTCCATTACTTTCATGATATATAAAGGAAGTCCATCCTGTTTTAAATCATTGTACCATTTCAACAGTTGTTGAAATTGGACATCTACTTTTAATGGTCTCGGCTTGTAAACGATTTTCAAGCCATTACTAAAGGTTAAAATGGCAACGTGCTTTCCACCTTTATGGGCATCGGAGATTCCTGTGTTGAGATGCGTTAGTGTCCCTAAATCTTCGCCGTTACAGAAGTGGTTGGCAATAGCTTCTCGATCAGTTAAGAGACGAGAATATAAGTCTGCGCAATTTTCTACCCATTGGATTACTTGCTGGCACAGTAATCGCAACATCACCGGATATTGGTTATAAAGATCCTGAACATAGGAGGGTTGTGTCAGGAGTCGATTGCAGAAATATGTATATCTTTCTTGTGGAGTGTCTCCTTCCAACATACCCGTTACTCTGGCGATATTTAATTGTAGGATTAAGGTACGATGACAAATTTTGATTAAGCTCTCGCCAAGGTTCTTGATCAGTTCAAAATAAACCTTCTCTGTAAAAAGAGGAGGTTGACCTTGATGGTCCATTCGACCGATCTTTTCTTCCAGCTGATTGACCCCGATTGATAAAAAAGGAACAATGAAATTAAAAAACATAATGGGTTCAGACGGAGATAATTCAACGATTTTCTTAATCAAAGTCGGTAAATTTGGTTTTTTATAGAAGCCTTCCAGCTCATTCGCCACAGAAAACCATTTCTCTGGCGCAGTTGTATCAAAGTGCTCATCTGACATGAACTGATACAATTTCTCTTCATTCAAGTTATGTAGTTGGAGATGTTCGTTGAATAATTTTTCACTGTCTGCAAACCCGTTTTTCCAATAATGGATACGTTTTTGTAAATATTCATCATTTTTTAGTTGTTGTAGTTGATCAGGACGTATCTCCTTAGCGATTCGCTCTTTAATAAAAAAGGACTTTTTTCGTTGTTCGATGTTGATCATGTTATCACCCGATTCGTAAACTGTAAGCCATTTCAAAACCAAAAGTAGATCAAGACCCGCTGCTTGTTTTAAGTAATAAAAATAGTCATGCCTTTGTTCTGGGTGTTGCATCAGCTTTTTTAACATTATCTCATATCTAACTATTATTTTAAATTAGAAGAAGATAGCCTTCCAGCTATCTTCTTCTGTTTTATGTTGGAGATTACCAGCAGCTCCAGTTCCAACAGGACCAAGATGGGCAAGCAGCGCAGTCTTTGGTCCAGGAGCAAACTTCTCCGCAGCCAGCACCAGCGATATTGGTTAATTCAGCGTCGGAAAGCTCGGCGAAAACATCACCAGCTGGGTTCACCGGCATAGCAGCTTTTTCTTCAGCGGATAAAGAAGCACGATATACAGGATCTACCCAGGATTTAACAACTTTGCTCATATTGATAACCTCCAATATTTAAATATGATTCAAGATTATTAAGTGTCCGATTCATTACCAGCAGCTCCAATTCCAGCAGGACCAAGATGGGCAAGCAGCGCAGTCTTTGGTCCAGGAGCAAACTTCTCCGCAGCCAGCACCAGCGATGTTGGTTAATTCAGCGTCGGAAAGCTCAGCGAAAACGTCACCAGCTGGGTTCACCGGCATAGCAGCTTTCTCTTCAGCAGAAAGAGAAGCGCGGTAAACTGGATCCACCCAGGATTTAACCATTTTGGTCATGCCTTTTCACCTCCTTAATTTGATAAAAGAGAACGAGGGTGACTAAATGAATATACTGTGATATTTTGTAATTCATAATATTCGATATGTCAGCCCTCTAGTAATAGTTTTAGCATAAAGATAGTTTAGATTTCAATACTAATTTTATTAAATAATAAAAATTAATTTTTTTTTAAAAGGGGATTACTTTTTGTCTATAAATTTATATAATGTAATGTTAAAGAAGGGGAAATGCCTATCGCTATTGGCTCCTTTTGAATAGGATGATACTTCTCCTTTATTGTTTGTTCATATGATAGCACGAACTTAATGTTAATTATATAAAAATAACTAATAATAACTATTAATGAAATGTAATTATTAGGTATAATCATTGTATAATTATTGAAACTTAATTTTGCTTCATCTATAGTATCGAGTAAAAAATAATTTTATATTAAAAGGCAATTAACTTTTATCCATAAATCTCTATAATGGAAGAGGAAATGCCTATCGCTTTTCGGCTCCTTTTAAATAGAATAATAGGCTTTTCCTTTATTGTTTGTTCATATGATAGCACGAAATTATTGTTAATTATATAAAAATACCTAATAATAACTATTAATGAAATGTAATTATTAGGTATAATCATTGTATAATTATTGAAAGTTAATTTTGCTTCATCTATAATCAATCTGTGAAAAAGGAGGTTGTATATATGAGTAAAAATTCAACGTTGTATCCTCCTGCCATCTATCAACCGAAATTAGTATGGAATGAGCAAGATCCTAAAACGTTAGTTGATATATTAGTGAGAGCAGCTCAGAATCATGCTCAAAAAGGAATAACTTATTTTCTTTCGGATGGAACCGAAATTTTCCAAAGTTATTCGGATTTATATAAAGAAGCAAGATCCATATTAAGTGGACTTCAGCAGTTAGGCTTAGGACCCTCTCATGCTGTCATTTTGTTAATTCATGATGTAAGAAAGTATGTCTCTGCTTTTTGGGCTTGTATATTAGGAGGAATCACTCCGATTCCTTTAAAAGAGCCAAGCGAGTTTCATAAACAAAATGCAGACGTTTTAAAACTATGGAATACTTGGGAATTATTTAATCGACCTCTCATTCTGACCCAAGTAGAGATGAAAGAAGAAGTGGAACAATTAAAGAAGTTTTGGAATGTGGATGAAACCTCTTTTACTCTGGCGACTGTGGATGATTTACGCCAGTATCCGCCAACGAATGCGATCTATAAGGGAAGCGAAAAGGATGTTGCTGTATATCTACTCACTTCGGGAACGACAGGAAAGCCAAAAGTCGCGAAATTCTCACATAAAAATATTTGTGCCAATATTATTGCTTCCGTTCAAATGAATCAGTTTACATCAGAGGAAGTCATTTTGAACTGGATGCCGCTATACCATGGGGCAGGGTTGTATAGTCATCATGTTTTAGGTGTGTATTTGGGTTGTACACAGGTACTGACTCATGTGGAAACATTTATTTCGGACCCGACAAAATGGTTGGTTTGGATCGACCGGTATCGTGTGAGTTTGACTTGGGCTCCGAATTTTACTTTTGTCTTATTAAATGAACGAGCGAAGGAATTAAAGGATCAAAAGTGGGACTTATCTTGTGTGAAGCGGATTTTTGGGGGAGGACAACTGATTCCACCTGCAGTGGTGCAGCAGTTTTTTGAGTGGACTCGTCATTATGGGTTATCCGAGGATTGTTTTTGCCCCCAATATGGGATGACAGAAGCATGTGGATCAATTACTTACGGGAACGGTCAAATGCTTTGGAATTATCTTGATAAGCATTCGCTCTCGGGTGAGATTCTTCATGTGGAGGCTGATCATCCTGGCGCAATCGCTTTTACGAACTTAGGGCAAACCCTTCCTGGTTTACATATTCGGATCGTCGATGAGCAGGATCAGCTTCTGCGGGAAAATGAGGTGGGTCGTATTCAAATTAAAGGGCCTATGGTCATTGAAGGTTACTATCAAAATCCTGAAGCCAACCAACATGCATTTACCGAAGATGGCTGGTTTAATACAGGCGATCTTGGTTTCTTACATAATGAAACGTTAACGATTACGGGTCGTGAGAAAGATCTGATTATCATTCATGCGGAAAACTATTATAACTATGAAATCGAGTCAATTGTGGAGGGCGTCTTTGGTATTGAACCGACTTACGTTGCTGCCGGGGCCGTATCGAGCACGGAGGATGGTAATGATGCTCTCGTGATTTTCTTCGCACCGATGGATCAAGATCTTAATTTTATCCGTTATGTCATCCAAGACATTCAAAATCAAATTACACGATTCATTGGGAATCGTCCGAAGTATGTGGTACCCGTGCCAAAAGAGCAGTTCCCCAAAACGGTGACAGGGAAGGTTCAGCGTCTCCGCTTAGTCCGTGATTTTGAAGCTGGAAAATTTGACTCGATCTTGCAGCAACTTGATCAATCACCTGCCTCCACGTTCGATGAAGAACAAAAGGAAATCATTCATGTTACCCTTACTTCTCGCTCTTCCATTTCAAGTGCCGAACTTTACCTTCAACTAAGAGACTTCATCCAAGGCCAATTAGGCATGCAATTTGCTATTCATCGTCATCTTCCATTTCACTATGTAAATAAAGAAGAGAATTCGGATGTTGATCATCCGATTTATCCCGCTTTGCAAAAGATTTGGGGCGCCATATTAAATCAGGAAGAAATCAATGTGGATGATAACTTTTTCCAATTGGGCGGGGACTCAATTAAAGCAATCCAATTGATCAGTATGATCAATCAACGTTTCCATTGCCGTCTTCAGATCGGTGATTTGTATACATCCCCCACAATCCGGAAACTGGGTGAGAAGATTCCTGTTCAACCCCAGGAGCAGGATGAGAGGGAATGGAAGACCGAGAGCGAGAAGCGGATGGAAATAGAAACACTGAAAAAAGGAATTTTGGAAGGATCATCCTTCCCTGTTGAACGAAGTTCTCAAGTAGAAGATCTTTATCCAATGAGCGATATTCAGCAAGGCATGGTGTATTATTCAGCGAAAAGCACCGAAGATGCTCTGTATCTGGATCAAATGATTTATAGGCTAAATGATGATTCGTTTGATTTTACCTTACTTCAAAAAGCACTGGCCTTGCTTGTCTCAAAACATGAAATGTTAAGAACGAGCTTGCATATAGATGACTTTAGCGAACCTGTGCAAATCGTTTGGAAAGATGTTTCCGTTTCTATTAAAGAAGTAGATTTATCCAATCAGCCGGAAGCAGAACAGAAGAAACAGATTCAGACTTGTTTAGCGGAAGATCGTAGAAATCCTTTTGATGTGAAAATAGCTCCTTTATGGAGAATGACGGTTTTCCGTCTCAATGCACAACAAGTAGCGTTAGCTTGGACAGTTCACCATGCCATTATGGATGGGTGGAGTGCCGCCTCCTTTATAACGGAGTTAGTCGAGGTCTATTTTCAATTAAAAGAAGATCGTCTGGTTGTTGTTGAGCCATTAAAGACTAATTACAAAGCGTTCGTGATCGAGCAATTGACGCTATCTGAACAAAGCAAGATGGCCGATTTCTGGAAGCAAGAGTTGCGGGATTATAAGCGCTTGCAACTGCCGAAGGAACAACGGGTGACAGGTGAAGGGGTTACAGTGGTGAAGCAATTGGATTCCCATTTGCTTCAGGAATTAAAGCGAGTGGCACAAGTGAATCAAACTTCTCTAAAAACCCTTTGTTTGGCGGCTTATCTCTCAACAATGTACATGATTTCGTACGAGAATGACTTGACAGTAGGATTGGTCGAAAGTGTTCGTCCAACAAGTGAAGATGCAGACAAGATGGTGGGCTGTTTCTTAAATTCTGTTCCATTCCGTATGAAGTTGATCAAGGGAATGACTTGGAGGAAGCTGATTCAAGAAGTCCATCAAAAGCAGGTGCTACTCAAAACCTATGGTCGTTACTCCTTCATGAAGATTGTGGAGGCGATCGGGGAAACCCGTTCTCAGGAAAATCCCATCTTTGATACTTTGTTTAACTATGTAGATTTTCATGTATATAAGGATTTGGATCCTCGCTTGCAATTCTATATGGATGGATATGGTCGGACGAATACCTTATTTGATTTTACTGTATCGACGACATTCGATCAGTTTGAGATTCGCATCGTTTCCGAATTCTCTGAGGCCTTTGTTCACAAACTGTTGGGCTATTACCAACAGGTGTTGCATCATTTGATCTATCATCTAGATCAACCGATCGAAAAAAGCCGGATCATGCCAGAGGATGAACGGGAGAAGTTGCTCGAGGGGTTCCAGCAAAATCAAGCAAATCATGCGATCAATCAAACAATTCAGGCTCTGTTTGAGGAACAAGTGGCGAAAACGCCTGATCAGATCGCAGTGGTATTTAAAGAGGAGTCCCTCACTTATCGTGAACTTAATTCTCGGGCCAACCAATTGGCAAGATACTTGCGTAAACAGGGAGTGGAACGGGAATCGTTTGTCGCGATTCTGATGGATCGCTCCTTGGACATGATTGTCAGCATTCTGGGGGTACTGAAGGCTGGAGGCGCGTATGTGCCGATTGATCCGACTTACCCGGCTGAACGGATTGCCCGCATCTTGGGAGATAGTGAAGCGAAGCACTTGCTCGTACAGCACCAGGAGCAAGCACCTGAAACTTATAAGGGCATTGTCTTGGCCATGAATGCGATCCCCTGGC
>NZ_FORR01000046.1 GCF_900114055.1 Thermoflavimicrobium dichotomicum
GCCCTTAGTAGCTTAACCTGTTGCTAAAGGTACTCGTCTCGGTGATACCCTTGACTTGACTTCATTTCCTTATCTAATTTTCAAGGTGCGTTTCTTTTTTCACCGCTCATCGCGGCGACGTTTATTAATATATCACCCTGTCAAAAAAAATGCAACCCCTTTTTTTATTTTTTTCTTAAACAGGCTGTTGCATCATTTAACCCCTTTGTGTTTGTGAACTCACTCCCACTCAGTTCCTGTGAAAAAGTCGTTCGTTCCAAACAGATTCGCTCTAAAGGCCTGATCATATCAGGCGTCTTGACTTATGCAGCTATGTCTTATTCTCATCACTCGATTGATAAACAATCACTACTCATCCATAGATCTTATATCCCTATTCTCCCTTTTATCAGATTTTATTGCAATTTTTTTATTTAATTGTAGGTATTTTCTTTTATATGTTGAACTTAATATCAAATACATTTTCTAGAAAGGTTGGATTTATATGGTCAAATCACCTTCTATAAAAACATATCAAGGCCAAAAAATAAGCATCCATGATCTAGAAAAAAAATTGGCGAAAAAAATTGATGAAAACATTTCGGAGTACATTTTCTGTGTTGCCCATTGGTTTGCCTACACCATACTGACAGCCAATAAACATATTCTCATTCACGATTCAAGTTCGCCATGGGTTTGTTCAGGAAAATTAGTGGATACAGGTGCCTCCTTCCAACTAAACCAGTATCCTCTCCTAAAAGATTTTTTAAAGGAATACAACGGAATCATTCAATGTAGCCATCAAGATGAACACGAAATGATGCACGAAACATATGAAGATGAATTATCTGATCTGACCATCCCATGGATATTAGATCAACTAGAAACGGTGATTGCTGAATTATTTCCTTTTTTGTCTGAAGTTAAAATTGCTAAGATAGTGACTGAAATGATGGACGATCAATTCATCCAAATTCCTTTTTTTATTTTTTCCAAATCATTAGAATCGGCAGTTGCAGAAATGGAAACAAGTTTCCTTTTTGAGATCGGGGAAGAAAGTGCACAAGAATCCATTCATGAATTTGAACTTGAGCAAAGCATCGCTCAAGAAATCTTAAAAAAAATAAAAACCATGTACGCCATGACCTATGCAGAAATCTTGCCAGACCGCATCGAAATGCCCCTCTTTCAAAAACTGAAACCCATCCTTATTCAATTAGCGAAAGAAGGTACACCCGTTGAGCATATCCAACTCTTGGCAGATTGGAGCAACTGTTCACATTCGGTGGCTCAAGAACTCGAAACATTTTGTATTTGTGAAAAATGTTTATCTACATAACATATTTCTCTATAAACTTGATACCTTGGAATCGGTTTCTCGAGAACGCTTGAACCTATGTTCGAAATTCGAAAAACCGATTCCTGACAGTTCATAACGTGATCTGTGATTAGGTTGTATGAGCGGTTGAATTTTCTGGCTCTCTTTAAACAAAAGTACTCCCTTGACTGCTTACTGAATATTCAAGCTAAAATCACCTATGATTTTTCTACATCCATATCTTGCTTCTTCTCAAATAAATAGAGATACTCAGCATATCCCTCTTCTGCCATTTTCTCTTTTGGGATAAAGCGTAATGCTGCTGAGTTAATGCAATAACGTAAACCAGTAGGTTCAGGTCCATCGTTAAATACATGCCCGAGGTGCGAATCCGCTTCCTTACTTCTTACTTCTGTTCGAATCATTCCATAACTATAGTCCGGCTTTTCAACAATCTGCTCCCCTTTAATCGGTTTGGTAAAGCTTGGCCAGCCACAACCAGAGTCAAATTTATCACGTGAACAAAACAACGGTTCTCCAGAAACAATGTCCACATAAATCCCTTCTTCAAAATGGTTCCAATATTCATTACGAAATGGAGGCTCAGTGGCATTGTTTTGTGTCACTTCATATTGCATTCGGGTCAACCGTTTTTTTAATTCATCCTTGTTTATCATCTCTCTCACCTCTTTATGATTATTATAGCAACAGAAAAAGTCTTTCCATACAAACCGGTTGCTGACCATCGCTCTGTTTTTTCTTCTAAATCCTTTTTCCCATCCCATTGAACAAATTTTACTTCATTAAAAAACTCCTTTTTGATGTGTGAGTGAACAAGCTCTAAAAACATAAAATAGACCGTTGATAAATTCATCAAATCAACGGTCTATTTGGCATTAGCGAATCGGACAAACCCCCGAAGCACAGTCTTCCATCGTTTCATCTAGTTGGGTGTCTTCAGCTATTTCGTATTTGAGTAATTTCACAAAGTCAAACGGCTCCATTTGTGAAACCAGTTGATGATATTTTTCTTCTGTACATGCTTCATATGGAGCAAGTGGATAAGATCCTCCATCATAAGATAAGAAGGAAACGCCAATAAATTGTTTCCAATTCTTATAAACAATTTCACAGGCTTCTTCCCATTCATGTGGTTTCACAGTAATCGTATTGGAGCTATTATGCTCAGTATAGTACTTTTGGAACATAAAATAAGTACGGAATTGCTCATGTACATCTACAGAATCCTTGGTACGTTTCGCTCCTGATTTAACTGGAAAATCTATGACCAAAGTACGAGCATTTTTCATCTGCTCTTCGTAAGTTTGACCAGGAGTTCCCACTTCTGGATGAATGACCCATCCTTTATGTTCCAGGCAGGCTTTTGCCAGTGGATCATCAGCAGTAATACGAATCCGACGAATATAATAAGGACTATGGGACCAATGCAAACCACTGGATACTGCCCCCGCCACCAAACTGAGAGTTCCTTCCGGTTTTACACTCGTAACCAATAAAGAACGATTCAAGCCCAATTCTTTGGCATAGCGATCTGCTTCTTCTCTGGCAACCCGTCCGAGTGTTTCTAATAACTGTTTTTCTGTCTCTTCGTCCGCACCGATTTCTCCCATCGCATCCTTCCAACCGGTTAAGGAGGTTCCAAGTAAACGTTCTTCTTTTTGTACTACATCCCAGTGTGGCAATTCAAGATCAACCAGAGTCATGCGATAACCAATTCGCGCCGATAGCTTTTGTGCCTCAATGAGCTGGTCAAGTTGAAGCCGGCCATCTTTTACAAAAGCTTTTACATTGACTGTAGTGAGATTACAGACATTTTTCGATTTCAAAATAATCTCTGCACAAGGATTCATTCCCACTTCATCCATCGTTTCTTCCAATTGAGAAGAAGTAGGCTCCGTGATTCCTTTCTGCGCTAATCGTCTTCTGGCCATCTCTTCCAAATTGACAAAGCCAGGCTCTCCCTCTGAACGCATCACCAGGAACACAAAATCCAAGTAATCCTTGGATGGTTGGCTACGGAAAGCAATCGAATTGTTTGACATACGACGATGATGCAATGGACGACTATTGTTATAAGGAAAAGGAACATAATCAGAAATCCCTTGTGTTTCAGCAAATCGTCTGGCTTCATCCGCATCAGTGAATGTTTTGGTTCCTCCTGCATAATGAACATCATAATACTTTACACTTAATTTATCCCACCACTTGGGTACAGGAATGCCTAGTTGAATCATCTTTTGCTTGATCAATTCATGACGGGTAAATGCTTCCTCACCCCAAAGTCCGTTAATCCCATACTTGGCAAAAAGTGTTTCATAGTCATCATAGTCAAATAAGCAAATTTCTGCTGTTCGCCGAACGCCACCAACCACTACGTTATAACCAATGCGATTGGCAATATCGAGTACATGTACAGGCCGGACACGTACATATCCTTCTTGTACTTCCTCAAGCGGCTCCGTATCTTGCTCTACCTGATTCTTCAACACTTTTTCAATCCCTTGAAACATTTCCATGAGCGGTTCATGCCCACTGGCTGTTCCACCAAACGTTTTCAAACGTTCTCCTTTCGGCCGTACAGAATCATAGTTAAACAATATATGCTCAATTTTTTCATATTCAGGTTGTGTGAGGAGCTGGAAAAAATAACGAAGAGACTCTACCCAGCCTTCCTTGGAGTCTCCAATCGTAATCTTGGCACAACCATCTTGTTCGTGAACTTCCAACTTGGAATGCTCAAGTCGCTCTGATTTTGCCACCGGACGATACATCTCATGAGTCGTACGAAATCGATTACGAATCGGTTTCATTTTTTGGCTTAATTTTTTTGTCGTTTTAAAACCAACGCCTGTCCCCACTAGCAATAGATAAAATAAATCACAAAGATCTTCCCAATCCTCAATATTAGTAAAGCTACAATTGAAATTGGCTAGTGGATATTTATCTGCTACTCCAGTGGATGCATTTCCAACCCACAATGTTCTACCAGAGCAAAATTGCCGTCTGTAAAACATGTTGTCGAAAAGAAGCTCCGCTTCCTTTTCCAGTTCCTTTTTCTTTTCGAGCAGTTGGGCGGGTGTCAAGGTTTTGGAATAGTGACGATAAGCCAGGTTGATATTATATTCTGTGGCTCTTTTTACCGTCTCTTTCCATACTTCGCGGCGTCCATACTCAGGTAAGTAACGAGAATAGGTTCGCAAATAGGTAAATTGCGCAATAGGTTCCATATCCTCTGGAAAATCGGTATACCGATTTAAGAATTCTTCAGATAAGCGAATCATTCAATCTTCCTCCTCCGCCCGGTACTAATACTCACTCATCTATTCAATAGCAATGAAGGACAATATGCAATAGCAATAACATGGTAAAACCGTTATATTTTAACCTCTAAAAGAAACGGATAGTAACATCATTTCCCTACAATGATGATCAAGCAACGTGACTGTAGAATATAATAATAGCATAAACCTCAGGAATGAAAAGTCCGATGACCCAACCATTAAAAGGCAAAAGCCTATACATTCACGCTCTTATTCACGCATGCTTTTAAACGGATACAAAAACCTTATCACTTCTCTATTTGAACAAGAAAGAGATTCCCGTTATTTAAAAATATTCACTGATGCCAGTAAGAAAAATGAGAACCGTTCACTTAGATACAACTTTAAATAAGTTTGATCAATCTTTCAGCGTACAAAAGAAAGATGAATGGATTCAAAAAGATTGCAAAAACACCTTGCAGCAAACAAAAAACCTCTTTACTCCTTTGGCTTAGGAGTAAAGAGGTTTTTGTGTTCCCTGAAAACCAAAGAGTGAGAAGGCATGACCCAAGAAGTAAATGTTATTCGGAAATAAGCTCCGTAGAAAGGAGGTGATCCATCCCCACCTTCCGGTAGGGATACCTTGTTACGACTTCACCCCAATCATCTGCCCCACCTTCGGCGGCTGGCT
>NZ_FORR01000034.1 GCF_900114055.1 Thermoflavimicrobium dichotomicum
GGTATCCCTCCATATTCCTGGTGGAGCTAAGCGGATTCGAACCGCTGACCCCCTGCTTGCAAGGCAGGTGCTCTCCCAGCTGAGCTATAGCCCCAAATGGATCACTTGTTTTTTCATTTATTTTTACCGCTGACGATTAAATAATATATCAGCCTCTTAAACAAAATGCAATACCTAAATAAAATAAAATAATATTAATATTATTCTGAATTATATATGAATAAATGGGGTTTTTTGCAAAGATACAGGTAGGTGGTAGTGGGAGTGTTTTAATCATGTGACAACTTCACTTGGAACAGGAGAACAGGGTTTGTCGACAGACCCTCATGTTACCGAGCAACATATTAGAGGGATGAAAAAGGTGTTCTGTTTACTATAATGCGGAGGGATGGGTTCCTTACGGAGTGAGTGTGATGATACAAAAGTCGTCACGGAGGAAGGAACCCATCCCGAAGCCGGGAGAAATGCATCCATATTTTCAGGATCATCTCATTTCCCTCAAAAATTCTTACATTTCCAGTTCACGAGCAGGGTTTAATTGCTTATTTAGCCAACGAACGATATCTTGATATACCTCTTCGCGATTTAATTCATTGAGTATTTCATGTCTGGCTTCTTTATAAAATTTATAGCACAGGTTTGTAATACCAGCTTGCTGATAACGATGAATGGTTTCCAGTACTCCTTTTGTATTATGACCGACTGGATCTTTCTCACCAGAGATGAAAAAGATGGGTAGATCCTTGGGAACCAAGCGCAATCGATCGGGCTGATCCATTTCTTTCATCCCCATCAACAAATCATGATAAAAGCTGATTGTTGCCAACTCCCCACAATATGGATCTTCCATGTACCGATCCACTTCCTTTTCATCACGGGTAAGCCAGTCAAATGGAGTACGGTTTGGCTTGAATGGTTTATTAAATTTTCCAAATGAAAGCTGATGGAATAGCTTACTTCTTGCCTTTTTGCCTCTCCATCTCATTATCCATTTTGCCAGTAGCCGCCCTATATCTCCCAATAATCCCGGATATGAACCTGTCCCTGATAAAATCACGCCAGCCACTTCATTTCCATATTTTTGGATATATCTGCGCGAAAGGAATGAACCCATACTATGCCCCAATAAAAAAACAGGTAAACCAGGTTGTTCCTTTTTGATGATTTTCGTAAGCTCATGCAGATCATCAACAACCTGTTCCCAACCATTCTCATCAGCAAAATACCCCAGGTTTTCTTTAGATCCAGCTGTTTCCCCATGTCCTCGGTGATCATTGGCATAAACCATGTAGCCTTCCCGGGTTAAAAATGTGGCAAAAGCATGGTAACGCCTGGAATGTTCCGCCATTCCATGGGCAATTTGCACAACTCCTTTCGCTTTCTGACCCGTCAACCATTTATTTGCTGCAATCTTTGTACCATCTAAGGATGGATAAGTAAATGAAATCATGTTCACGGTTCAGCTACCTCTTTCTTTCTGCTTCTAGAAAGGTTAACAAGACATGAAACCAAGTTGTCAATCTGAAGACTTTCCATTTGCATGATTGTCAATCGTATCCCTATGAAATAATTTAACATATGGAAATAAACCTAGCACTTCTTGGATCATGCCAGGTTCATTTCCAACTATACTATTTCCTAAACCTCCACTTTTTCTTCCTGCTCTGCTTGTGTTTCCGCTACAGCTGACTCTTCTTCTGTTGTTGGGGACTTTTCAACGCCCAAGCGCTTAAATAGATCTTGCCGGTCCTGCTCCCACTCTTGCCAGTTAAAAATCGAGTCAGGTGGCGGAAGTTCATCAATGTGATTAAGTCCAAAATACTCTAAGAATTCTTTGGTCGTACCATATAAGATGGGGCGGCCTGCTCCTTCTGCCCGTCCTACTTCCCGAATCAGGCCTTTGCGCTGCAAAACCTGCACAGTCCGGTCGCTTTTTACTCCACGGATCTCCTCTATTTCCAGTCGGGTGACAGGTTGGCGATAAGCAATGATCGCCAACGTTTCCAGTGCCGCACGTGATAGCTGGGAACGGGAAGGAGCTTGCGCCAGACGCTCAAAATATGGAGCATGCTCAGGAAGAGTGGTTAACTGGTAAACCTGTGCCACTTTCACAATCTGAATACCACGTTGCTGCTGATTCCACTCTATCTGCATTTCGTTGATTAAATACTGTACTTCTTGCTTGGATATCCCAATCACATCGGCCAATTCTTTCAAACTCAACCCTTCTTCGCCTGAAGCAAAAAGGAGTCCTTCGATCACCGACTTCATTTCTTCTGCTTTCATGCTTCACTCCCCTTCCCTTCCAGCTGCTCGATAAAAATTTCTCCAAACAGTTGATCCTGGTAGCAGATGATTTTCTTTAGCTTCATAAGCTCCAGGAGGGCCAAAAAGGTTGTAATCACTCGTTCTTTTGTAATTTCACTCCAACGAAGCAGTTTGGAGAAAATCAGTTTACCCTCTCGTAAAAGCTGCTGATAAATCTCGTCCATCCGTGCACTGACCGAGATTTCTTCACGAGCTACCTTGGTCATCGGCTCTGATTGTTTATGTGTTTTCAAGACATCGACAAATGCCTGGAGCAGGTCATCAACAGTCAAACCTTCCACTGGATTGGGATCAGGTGCATAGGGAGTGAGGTCCATGGGTGGCCGAGTATACACTTTGCTTCGTGCTTCTTCCCTTTCTCTTAACAACTCACCCAAGCGCTTGTACCTTTTATACTCCAACAGCCGCTCGATTAACTCTTCACGCGGATCTACAATCCACTCATCTTCCTCGATCAGTTGTTCATCTTCCAGGATTTCCTGCTTGGGCAACAACATGCGACTTTTAATCGCCAACAGAGTTGCCGCCATTACCAAAAACTCACTGGCAATCTCCAATTGCAACTCTTTTGCCTCCGCCAGTACTTGCATATATTGGCTGGTAATCTTGGCAATCGAAATCTCATAAATATCAACTTCTGCCTTTTCGATCAAATGAAGCAACAGATCAAGCGGCCCTTCAAACATATCCAGTTTAATCTTGATATCCACGATGGTCGATCACGGCTTTCTACACTTATTTCATCAACACTTTTTGCAGATTGGCCATTTCAATCGCACTGACAGCTGCTTCCCAGCCTTTGTTGCCTGCTTTGGTACCTGCCCGTTCAATGGCTTGTTCAATGTTTTCCACCGTAATCACACCAAAAATGACAGGAACACCATGTCGAACACTGGCAGCAGCAATTCCTTTCGCTGCTTCATTGCATACATAGTCATAATGGCTGGTAGCTCCACGGATGACAGCTCCCAATGTGATCACTGCATCATATTTTCCAGAAGCCGCCAACTGATCGGCGATCATTGGAATCTCAAATGCACCAGGTACCCAGGCAATATCCACGGATCCTTCATCAGCTCCATGGCGCTTTAATGCATCTTTGGCTCCTTCTAGCAATTTCGTTGTAATAAAATCATTAAAACGACTGACAACAATAGCAAATTTCAATCCAGAAGCCACCAAATTTCCTTCGTATACTTTTCCAATCATGATTGGTTCCTCCTTATAAATGCAGTAAATGTCCCAGTTTTTCCTTTTTGGTCATCATATATTTGCGGTTATTTTCATTGACAGGTAATTGAAGCGGAACCACTTCAACCACTTCCAGTCCATGTCCTTTCAATCCGGTAATCTTCCGTGGATTATTGGTGAGCAAGCGTATTTTGCGTACACCGAGGTCATGCAAAATCTGGGCACCAATCCCATATTCCCGCAAATCGGCACGGAAACCGAGCTTCAAGTTTGCCTCGACAGTGTCGAAGCCCTCTTCCTGCAGTTTATATGCCTTCAATTTATTGAGCAAACCAATGCCTCTACCCTCTTGACGCATATATAATAAAACACCTTTTCCTGCTTGTTCAATCTGCTGTAAAGCGGCATGAAGCTGCGGGCCACAATCACAACGCCTGGAACCAAATACATCGCCAGTCAAACATTCGGAATGGACTCGCACCAATACTGGCTCATCCGGATCAATTTCTCCTTTTACCAGGGCGACATGCTCTTTATGGTCCACTTGATTTGAATAACCTACCATTTGGAAGATCCCAAACTCTGTGGGCATATGAACAGAGACAACCCGTTCTACCAGCTTTTCTGTCCGACTCCGGAATTGGATAAGGTCCTGAATGGTAATCATCTTCAATTGAAATTGGTCAGCCATCTTTTTTAGGTCTGGCACTCGTGCCATCGTTCCGTCTTCTTTGATGACTTCACAAATTACACCTGCCGGATAAGCCCCGCACAGTCGCGCCAAATCCACCGCTGCTTCCGTATGGCCTGCCCGGCGCAAAACGCCTCCTTTGCGAGCGACCAGAGGGAAAATATGTCCTGGGCGCCGAAAATCATGAGGCTGCTTGCTCGGATCAATCAGTTGCCGAATGGTTTCTGCGCGTTCATAAGCGGAAATGCCAGTAGTGGTATTCACAGCATCCACTGAAACGGTAAATGCCGTACCATGCCGATCCGTGTTATGATGTACCATGAGTGGCAGGTCCAATTCTTCCGCACGCTCTTCCGTTAGAGGTACACAAACCAAACCCCGACCATGTGTAATCATGAAATTAATGACTTCTGGTGTTGCTTTTTCCGCTAAGGCAACCAAATCTCCTTCATTTTCCCGGTCTTCATCATCCACAACGATAATCATTTTACCTTGTTTCAGGTCTTCCAATGCTTCCTCAATGGTATGGAAGATACTCATTTGTTTGTGCCCCCTTCCATCACATAAATCCAACTTCTTTCAGTTTCTCGACCGTAAGCTGAGAGGCTGTTTTCTTTTCTTTTCCTACCCATTTAGCCAAATATTTGGCAATCATGTCACATTCAATATTGACGGGATCACCTATTTTTGCATATTGTAACTGCGTTTGCTGAAGGGTATGCGGGATCACAGAAACAGTAAAAAAGTCGGATCCAACATCCACCAAAGTTAAACTAATCCCATTGACGGCAACAGATCCTTTCTCCACCATGAAATGCGTCAACTCTTCAGGAACACGGAAACGAAACAATGTAGCATTTTCATAGGGTCTGCGCTCTTCCAACACACCGACTCCATCTACATGCCCTTGAACAAAATGGCCACCCATTCGCTGGCCAGCTGCTACCGCCCGTTCCAAATTAACCGGCGAATCCGGCTTCAATGAATGAAATTGAGTGCGCTTCACTGTTTCCGGCATCACATCAGCGGTAAAAAAATCGCTCCCCAATCGGGTAACCGTCAAACAAACACCATTGACTGCGATGCTATCTCCAATCCCTGTTCCTTCCAGTACCTTTTGGCAAGCAATCATGATTTCCATTGCCATGCCTGATTTTCGTACCTGGCGCACCTTTCCCACTTCTTCGACGAGTCCTGTAAACATGGTTCACGCTCCTTCTTTTATAAATAACCAATCACACACAGATCATCGCCGTAGCGCTCAACATGTATCTCTTTCAAGCACTTTGCTTCCGACATATAGAGCGGATTTTCTCCTTCCACAGCCGTACGGCTCTGTCTTCCGCCCAACAGTTTCGGGGCAACAAAAGCGATTACTTTTTGCACATAATTCCCATGTAGAAACGCTGCATTCACTTCTCCCCCACCTTCAACCAGCAGAGAAAGGATTCCATGGCGTCCCAATTCACTTAACACGACATCCAGATCCACCAACGGCCCCATGCCTGTGGAAATAATCCTGACTCCTTTGGCCGTTAATTGGCGTTCTTTCTCTGGATCCCTACCCTCTGTCGTAAAAATCCAGGTAGGGGCTACAGAAGTATCTGTAATCGCCGCATCGACAGGCGTCCGCAACCGACTGTCCAAAATGACCCGAAGTGGGTGGATTCCGCCCGCTTCCAGGCGACTCGTCAAGCGTGGATCATCTTTTAGCACGGTTCCTACTCCGACCAAAATGGCATCATACTGCCGACGCAATTGATGCACCATCTGCCGCGACTCTTCGTTGGTAATCCATTTGCTATCTCCCTGTATTGTTGCAATCTTTCCATCGAGTGTCATGGCCATTTTCAAGGTCACAAAAGGATGTCCTGTACGCCGGTGATGAAAATATGCTTCATTTAAACGCTGACACTCTTTTTCACAAACCCCGAGAATAACCTCCAGTCCGGCTTCTCTCAGACGCTCCACTCCTTTGCCTGCCACTAACGGATCTGGATCAAGGGAACCAATCACCACTCGTTTGATCCCACTGTCCAATATTTTTTCGGTACAGGGGGGTGTCCGGCCATAGTGATTGCAAGGTTCAAGTGTGACGTACAATGTTGCCTCTTTTGCCTGCTCACCAGCCATGTTTAAGGCATGAACTTCAGCGTGTGGGGTTCCGGCTCTCAGATGCGCTCCAGAACCCACCATATATCCATCTTTGACCACCACAGCTCCCACCATTGGATTGGGTGCGGTTTGTCCTGCTGTTGACTGTGCCAGTTGCCAAGCTAAACGCATCCAATCTTCATGCGTTTTCATCGCGTCCCTCCTTTGGCTTTCAGGAACAAAAAAGCCCTGATCCTTCACAGAATCAGGGCAGAGTTGTCGATGGGAAAAATGAGTATGCGCAAATAAACCTTTGACTACTCGTTTTTTTGACATTGGCTGAACCATCACAAAATGATCAAACATTCACAAAGGAATATTAGATCACAAAGCCTGTTGACAGTCTGTCCAATATCAAGGCCACTATTCCAATAGAAACTCTGTCAACTATTTTCTAACAGAAGTTTACATTGGAGGTTGCTGACTCATTAAAAAACAGGAAATGGAAAAGAAGTTCTTACGCTTGTCAACAAACTTGGCTAATGGTTCAACCCAAAACGAGTAGTAAGGTTCCAAGTGCCTATAACATCCTTCTCCCATCCAGACTGTTACTGTCGGCTTCGGAGTTTCACCGAATCCACCGCAGATTGCGGGTCACGGGCTAAGACAACATCCGTTGCCATCACCGCCGGTCGGGAATTCCACCCTGCCCCGAAGGATGAACATTTATACATTTTTTAGTTTGAGTATATCTGAATCTAAAAGTATTGTCTATATTTAAGATTGCAATACCGGTGTTTCTTTATCAAAACGTGCTCCCCCTGGCCATCCTGCCTGCATGCACAAATAGCAAAGGACAGAGAAATAAATCGAGATGACGGTTGTATGGACCAGCGCAACGAGTACCTGACCGCCAGAAAGTACGGTCAGTATTCCACTTACGGCTTGTAAGGTAATAAACAGAAAAGCGAGCCATATTCCTTTGTGCAAATCTTCACGAATGCGGTAATGACGAATGATTACCCACAGAAAAACAAGGGTAATGAACCACAATGAGATTCCCGCATACCGGTGTAACATATGAATGCCTTCCAAATTGGCCAGGCCAGGCAAAAACTGCTTCCCACACAATGGAAATTCAAAACCGCATGCCATGGTCGCCTGCGTATGACGAACCAATGCTCCTGTATACACCACCAAATAAGTGTATACAGCCAGTCCCCACACACCATATTGCAATCGCTTGGACACAGGCTTTTCGTCTTTGATTTTGGCTGTTTCCTGTTCTGGTGTTCGACCATGTTTCAACTGGAATAGATGAATGGTTAACATCACAACACTGGCAAAACACATCAACGAAAATCCAAAGTGGAGAGACAAAGCCGCTTTTTTGGCAAAAGGACCTCTAAACACAACAGTCAATGCCCCTAAAGCCCCTTGAAAAACCACAAAAAACACACTCAAAAAAGAAAAAATCTTGACTCGTCTGCTGTCGGGATAGGCTTTCCATGCCCAAATCACCAGAGCAACAATCAGAAGCCCAACTCCTCCTGAAACGATCCGATGACTGTATTCGATAATGGTCTCCATGGGAAACGATGCAGGAATGAGTTCACCGTGGCAAAAAGGCCAGGAGTTTCCGCATCCTTCTCCAGAACCCGTTTTGGTTACAATGGCTCCCATAATGAGCATCAGATAAGAGCCGATCACCGTTAATACAGCCAGCACTCGGAGCCAACGATGCTTGCTCATGTATATCCTCCCTTCCTTACAGGGGCTTATTTCATTTTCATCATATCACATACCCAAATGAAAAAGCTATGTTCCTCCCAATTGGCACAAAAATGTGACAGAACAAGGAGTGACATAGCTTATAACAAGTGATTCATGCTCCTTCTTTGCAGTCATCCTGATGCTTCATTTTTTGCTTTCATATCATTCTGATTTTCCTCATGACCATCGTTAGCCCACCGTAACACTGGCCTTTTTAGGAGCCAAACGGGCAGGAATTCGATCACGTGCGATGACATCCTGGAGTGTTTCACGTTCGACGACCACTTCAGCTTGCCCGTCTTTAACAAACAGAACAGCCGGTCGACGCACACGATTATAGTTGTTGGCCATGGAAAAATTATACGCTCCCGTACAGTTTACAGCCAAAATATCTCCCTGTTTTACTTGTGGCAACTTTAAATCCCAAATTAAAATATCGCCTTCCTCACATGCCTTTCCAGCAATGGTGACCGTTTCCGTTGCACTTTCCTGAGCACGATTGGCGAGCATTGCTTCATATTTCGCCTGATATAAAGCGGGCCGCAAATTATCTGACATTCCTCCATCGATAGAAACATACTTGCGAATTCCTGGCACTTCCTTGATAGCCCCAATGGTATATAAGGTAGTTCCTGCTTCTCCAACGATATACCGACCTGGTTCAATCCAGATTTCAGGCAGCACTGGCAAATCATGCAGATACTTCCGAACTGCCTCCGCAATCGCCTGCACATAATCTCTTGCTTCTTTGGGGGCATCGTCCTTATGATAACGAATCCCAAAGCCGCCCCCTGTATTAAAGATCCGGGTCACCAATCCGTAACGTTCATAGCATGTCTTGATGAATTGTCCCATCTTGGCAATGGTCAGTTGAAAGGCCTCCGTCTCAAAAATCTGCGAGCCAATATGGCAATGAAAACCCATCAAATCCAGGTGAGTGCACTCCAAAGCCTGCCGTACGCCTTCCAGCGCTTGCCCGCTATCCAAACCAAACCCAAATTTGGAATCTTCTTTTCCAGTCTGGATATATTTGTGCGTATATGCTTCCACCCCAGGAGTAATGCGTAAAATAATCCGTGCTCTTTTCTCTTTTTCTTTGGCAATGTGCTCAAGCAGCATCAACTCATCAAAATTGTCGACAACAAACAGGTAGATCCCTTCATCCAAAGCAAATTCCAATTCCTGCGGTGTTTTGTTATTTCCATGAAAATAAATGCGTTCTGCTGGAAAACCGGCTGAAAGAGCTGTATATAATTCACCTTCAGACACTACATCCAGCATAAGCCCCTCTTCATCGACAATCCGGCACATCGCCAAGGTACTGAATGCTTTACTTGCATAAGCGACCCGAAAAGCCAGGCCTGTATCTTGAAACGCATCCACAAAAGCACGCATTTTTTCACGAATCAATGCTTCATCCATGATATAAAGGGGTGTACCATATCTTTGAGCCAACTCAACCGTGTCGCAGCCTCCGATTTCCAAATGTCCTCTTGCATTGATTCGACTCGTTCCGTGTAGATACATCTTCTTCTCTCCCCATTTCATGTTTTCACAAATCATCATGAACCAAGAATAATAAAAACATTCGAGATCGTTGACAAACCCGGTTTCCCTTTTTCAGTTGAATGACTTTTGCCCGTTTTTAAGCAGCAGACATTCCATCACTATTTTTAATCCCTATAAAAAGAAAAATACCGCCCGAAAATATGGACAGTATCTGCTACTAATTCGTACCGTACCCCATATTTTCGTTGAAGATAGCACTCCACGATGCCAATCTGATCGTGACAGTGCTGTCCCTGTTCGGAAACAGCCCCAGCTTGTTCGCCCAGAGAAAGCGAAACAAACTTCGGCGACTTTTCCTTTCTTCAAATCATCATCAATTTCTCTGCATCTCCGATTTGAATACTCATAAAAGCCGCGCCTCTACTTCACGAAAAGAGGTTTCCTATGCAATTGTTTGTATATAATCTATCGAATCTTATTCGGGAAGTCAATGAATTTTTGAGATAACTTTCTGCCAAAAATGATGGGGAAGATATCCTTAATTCTCACCCAATGTACTCATGGGACTAAAGGCCTCAAAGTGGATACGCTCTTTGGGAACATTCATTTGCCTGAGCGCCCGGTAAATGACCTGCATAAACGGAATGGGGCCGCATAGGTAAAACTCTCCTTGTGCAGGATCCAAAATGGACTTCAGCCATACCTATCTATAAATCCTTCTTTATCAAAGGACTGGTCCCTCCGATCTTCTTCGGTCGGTGATTCATAACAGACAAAGGATTGGATATTGCCATTTTGGGATGCCAATCGGGCCACGTGTTCTTTCATGGCATGATGCCTTCCATTGATCGCTGCATGAATGTAAGTCACCTTGCGATCAGGCTGTTTCTCGGCGATCGTGTTTAACATGCTTACCATCGGTGTCAGGCCTACTCCTCCACTGATTAACACAACCGGATCCTTTGCTTGGGTATCCAGAATGAAGTCGCCAGCCGGGGAGCTAAATTCCAAATGGTCCCCCTCCTGGATATGCTGATGGAGGTAATTGGATACGATTCCGGCTGGTTCCTATCGCGGGCATCTTCGCGTTTGACACTGATCCGGTAATAATCCTTTCCAGGAGCATCTGATAAACTGTAGTGGCGAATATGTGTATATGTTTCGCCTGGAATTTTTGCCTTTAAGGTTAAGTATTGCCCAGGTTGAAATGTAGCGATTGTTTTTCCGTCGGCAGGCTTTAAATAGAACGAAGTGATCACGTCACTTTCTTTCACCTTTTTATCTACCACAAATTCCCGGAACCCTTCCCAACCGCCTTCCTGCGCCTTGGCTTGTTCATATAAATCTTTCTCTATCTCTATAAATACGTTGGCGATGTATTCATAAGCTTTTTCCCACGCCAATATTCGTATGATTTTGGGCATGTCTCACCTCTACACATTGTATTGGAAAGAACATCGAACAAAAATGAATCTCATCATATTTCCCATTATCTTCTTGTTAACTTCCAATATCCGCTCTCGAATAAAAAAGATGTCTGAATGATACATATTTAATGAAACTGTTTTATTTCATAAACTAGTAAACTTGGATCTAATGGAAATAAAAAATGAATGAGTATCTCAATGGTCGTCTTAAAAGAGAGAAACCTAGATTTTTTATTGATGAATATCAGCTTTTGTATGATAAATAAGGTTGGCAATTAGAAAAATAAAGAAAGTGCTTAAAGAAATAATCACGATAGGTGTAAAATTTATTGTGGTATTTTTTAAAGCAAATACAGGAAGTCCTGGTGCCATAAAAGGAGAATATTCCTTGTAATCTGAAGTGAAGATCAATAAGTTACTGACTGTGCAAATACTGGAGATAATGATGGGAACCATTAAATTTTTGTAAACTGATCCCAATAAAGTATAGATGGGTACCAAGGCAAATTGAAACAAGAGAGAATATCCATTGGCTTTGAGCTGCGATGTGAACATTTGTGAGGTAAGAGAATCTTCCATAAGAAATACCCCAGTAGCTAAAATGGCTAAGAATTGAATACAGTATGTCAGGACAATGACTGCGTATACAACTATTAACTTACCAAAAAAGATTTTAGTCCGATGAATTGGATAGGTAAATAAAAAATTAATGGTTTTTTCTGTATATTCTCTTGTAAAAACATAACTGGAAATTAAAGAGAATAAAATCATTCCTAAAAATATAAACATAGCTGTTTCAATAGTGGAAAAATATTCGATCCATACACGCGGTCCATCGTTTGTTACCAGACGGCCTATTACCAATAGCCCTGGCATGAAAACTCCTCCAATGAATACAACAAAAAGCATATAAGAATTTTTTAGTTTTAACATCTCACTACGCAATAGATTCCACATTTTTGCTACCTCCTGTCAGTTTCAAGAAATAATCTTCTGTAGAATTTTTTCCACTCTCATTTCCTCCTCGTGTATCAAGCTGTATTGGATATCTTGTGTATTTGATGAGCAACTTTTGCTCCTTAGCGCTACGGGAGCGAATCAGATACAAAAAAATGAATTTCACTCAAGTAGAGTTTTTGAAATAAAAAAGGACTATGTCCGAATCATAAGACATATTCCTTACACATCGTTTAAACAAGTCTTACAAAAAGCTTAAGAAGGCTTGGGTAAGCAGAAAGAGAACACTGTTTTTTCATATGGGACACTCTTAACAACAATGTTTCCTTTTTGGTATTCAACCAGTTGTTTTACAATCGATAAACCCAAGCCATTTCCTTGTAGCTTTTTGTTTCTTGAAGGCTCTAGTGTATATAACCGTTCAAAAATATTTTCCATTTCATGTGCTGGAATACCGCGGCCATTATCCCACAGATCAATCCATACTTTTTCATTTTCTTCACGTATTTCAATACCAAACTGATTTCCTTCTGACCCATATTTTAAGTGATTCGAAATTAAATTATGTAAGATTCTTTTGGTAGCTTGTACATCGCCTAATGCAAACACATCCTGTTTCGGCATGGAAATTACATGTTCAATTTGGAGCTTGGTAAACTCATCATAATAGAGAATAAGTGTCTGTTTAACAATCTGTGACAGATTGATTTTTTCTAAATGAAAAGTTACATCTTTAGCTTCCAGTTTTGAAAGTTGGAAAAAATGTTCCATCAGTTCATTTAAAGAGTGCGCTTTTTGCTCAATTATATTTATATATTTGATCTTTTCTTCTTCGCTGAGATGAGGGTCATTTTTTAAAACTTCAATATAGCCAAGAAGAGAAGTTAATGGTGTTATTAAGTCATGAGAGATATTGGAAATGAGTTGTTTACGCATCTCTTCACTCTTTTTGCTTTTTTCCAATACCTCCTGATATTGATCCAATAATAGATTAAGTTGACATGATAAGTTTTGCACACTTTTATTCTCTGTCTGTAAACGAATCCGCAGATTGATATTCCCCTCAATGATCTTTTTTATCATGGATGTGATTTCATTGAGATCACGATAAACCTTTATTTGAAGAAAAATAACCGTAAAAACAATGATACAGATGATTGCAGTCCCCAAATTCATGCTTCATCCCCCAATTTATAACCCAATCCCCATACGGTTCGGATATATTTGGGTTTGTCTGGCTGATCTTCAATCTTTGATCGTAAGCGGCTGATGTGAACCATAACCGTATTTTCATCACCGATAAATTCTTCTCCCCAAATCTGGTTAAATATTTGCTCTTTTGTAAATACCTTATTGGGATAGCTCAAAAAAAGCTTTAGTATCTGATATTCCTTTGCGGTCAAATCTATTTTTTCTCCCCGTTTCGTAAGGGTGCAATTTTCTACGTCCAGCTTTAGATCTTTGTGAACCATGATTTTTTTACCACTGTGCATAGGATCCTCGCCAGTATGAAAATAGAGATAGCGACGAAGATGTGCCTTTACTCTCGCAACAAACTCAAAAACAGAAAAAGGTTTCACAATATAATCATCTGCCCCCAATCCCAATCCAATTACCTTATCCGTATCCTCTCTTTTGGCTGTTAAAAGAAGGATAGGCATAGTACTTGTTTCTCTGATTCTTCTCATCACTTCCAATCCATCTATTTGTGGTAGCATAATATCTAAAATAATTAAATGAAAATTGTTCTGTGAAAACTGATGCAAAGCTTCCTTCCCGTCGAAAGATTGAACGACAAAATATCCTTCTTTCTTTAGATATTTGGTAATAAGGTTATAATGACCCCATAATCTTCCAGACAAAGTTTAAGTTATAATGAAGGAAGAAGAAAGGGGTCGTTTTCAATGGGAAGGAGAAAATGGACAGCTG
>NZ_FORR01000001.1 GCF_900114055.1 Thermoflavimicrobium dichotomicum
AGGTTATTTCCCGAAGGAAATAACCCCGCTCGACTTGCATGTATTAGGCACGCCGCCAGCGTTCATCCTGAGCCAGGATCAAACTCTCCAAAAAAGTTTGATTTGCTCTATCGAATCAACGAGGTCATGTTTCGCTCTTTAGTTTTCAAGGAACACTTTCTTTTATTCATTTCACCGCATCTCGCGGCGACAATGATTACTCTATCATAATTAAATATAGATGTCAACACTATTTTTAATAAAAATAGACTGCTTGTTGCCAAAGTTTCCGTTAAATGCTGGTGTTCCTTATCTTGTTTCTTCCATTCAAGCCAAAGTCGTTCAACTGGAAAAGGAAATTGGGTTAGTCAACAACCTCGCTATTTTTAATAAAAGGCCATTCACATTGCCTATGAAGCTCTTTTCATGATAAAATTTATTTGTTTTTATTTCAGGATTGCTTTATGATTATCGATGACCAAATGAGAATAAGGGGATCCAACCATGTCTTCAGAACGTAAACCTAAACTGGCTTTTCTCTTTGCCGGAAAATTAAACAAGATTCGCACATTTGCCCTTCTCTTGATCTTTTTGGGTATGTTAGTTATGTACATTGGGTTTCTCTTTCCCAGTCTGATGCAATTATTTTTTATTCTAGGAATGCTTTGGGTATTGGCTAGTGTTGGCATTTATTTCTGGACAGGCATGTTGTCCTTACAGTCATTGAAAGTAAATTGCCCTGTTTGTGGAAAGCATACGAAAGTTCTTGGAAGAAGAGATGAATGTATGCACTGTCGCAGTATCCTTTCCGTCGACCCATCTGATGCCCCAAATGCTTCAAAAGAAAAGACAAAGGGAAATGTGCCAGAAACAAATGAAGCAAACCAGTCATCCAAAGAATCCATTCATCCTGATCAAACGGAACCTGATCAAGAAGAGAAGTCAGTGAAATAAATCAATTACTCCAATCTCTTCGCTTCAAGAATAGACAAACGAAAGCCTCTCCATCTTGATAGCTTTCTCGTCAAACACTCATAAATGATTTCACTCCGCCTCCTCGTAGGGGAGGCTTTTTCTATCCGTTCTTTTTTTTAACATGGCTAATATAATGAAAATAAATATATCCTTTTGACAATCGAGCAAGAAATCAGTTATGAAGAAGGAAGAATGAAACTATAAGCTATTTCAAAACTTATATTCGTATGCAACTACGTATAAAAATAAGCGGAGTTTTTCCAAACGAGTGAATTACGAGCCCAGCGGAGAGACGGAAAGCGAAAGATTAAAAACGCGGGCAATGTCCACTTAAGCGGCAGCGTATTTTTCCCGCTTCTTAAGCTTCCGGCCTGAAGCGTCCCTGAGATACTTCCTTGCAGGGTGCTGCGGAACGAGTCGAAAAAACGGAACGGGTGCCCAAATTGATTTATAACTCTAGGGATTTTTGAAATGACTTCAAATCACTTGGCATGATAAAGTATCTTCCTGCATGAAAGGAGGCCCAGATTGTGAAACCGCACAATTTACTTGAAATGCTGGCCCAATCGGTTAAGCATAATCCTTGCAAAATTGCTCTAAAGTGGATACAAGATGGTTCAGAGCAACAAATGACTTACCAAAAATTATGGAATATCATTCGAGATTTTGCGATGGGCTTGGAAAAAATCGGAGTTCGGTCTGGAACGAAGGTTGCGATTTTCGCCAACAATGGTCCACGTTGGCTCATCTCAGATTTAGCCATCCTGAGCTTGGGAGCTATTTCCGTTCCAATTGCTCCAACTTTACCACCTGAACATGTTTTATCGATTCTAAAAGATGCAGAAGTCACCACGATCATTATAGAAAATCCAGAGCTATTCAACTCACTTACAAATCTTTCCCAATTAACCAAACATCAAATATTAATGGCTAAGCATAGCCAACAAGCGGCTTTGTCTTTTGAAACGGTCTTACAGATCGGACAAACCATTTCCTTTGAAGAAGAAGAATGGGTATACCATACCATTCAATCATCTGACCCTGCTACCCTGTTGTATCCAACCGATGCAAATGAACCCATTCGAGGAGCTTTACTTTCACATGGGCATATCCTGACCAATATCCAATCATCTAACCATGTGATTCCGATTTCGAACGAAGATCTCTCCCTTTCATTACTCACTTTTGCCCATCCTTTTTCAAGAATCATGGGATATTTTCGTGTTCTTTATCATGGTGCTACCATCATTTTTGCAAATCAAAGCGACAAGATCCTTCCTGCTTTCCAACAAGTTCAGCCTACAATTCTCGTCGGAACATCATCTTTATATGAAAGCATTAATAGAGAATTTCAATCAGAAATCGAACAAGCATCCTGGATTAGAAAGAAACGTCTGGAGTGGGCCATTCGTACTGTCAAAGAATACTACAAAATGAGTCATGGAATTTATAACTGGCCAATACATTCTCGGCTTGCCAAAAAATATGGGATTGCGAAATGGCTTATTTTATCCAAATGGAAAGAAAAAGTCAGTCGCAATCTCCGAATCATGCTCTCAACAGGTATTCCTCTACCGGAAGAAATATGTCAATTTTTCACATACATAGGAATCCCTCTCATTGAATCATATAGCCTTTCAGAGTGTACCGCTATGGTTGCCTGTAATCATCTATCTCAAATACGACCGGGTACCGCAGGAACAGCCATCCCCGGAGTGGATCTTCGGTTAGCTTCTGATGGAGAGCTGTTGGTGAAAAGTCCAAGTACGATGATGGGTTATTACAATCAACCAGAAGAAACGGCCAAAAAAATAGTGAATGGTTGGGTTTATACTGGCCAGTTAGCTGAAATTGATGCAAATGGATATCTCCGAATTCTTGGCCAGAAATGAATTCTTCCCTCCGCTCTATGCTTGGAGGTAAGTTCTTCTAAAACAATCGGAATTAAATTACAGGGACTGACCGGAAATGGTATCTTTCCCCAAAAATAGCCCGTATCACTTGATTGTGATACGGGTCAGCTTGTTGACAAAAATTCCGTTATATGCCGGATTTGTAAACAAACCCTCATATTGCCAATCAGAACCATCAGGGGGTGTAAAAGGTGTTCTGTTTTCTAAAAAGCGGAGGGATGGGTTTCTTCCTCTGTACCATCACAGTTACTCCGTAAGCACAGTTACTCCGTAAGGAACCCATCCCGAAGCACTGGAGAAACGTATCCATATTTTCAGGATAGGATAATTTCGGTCATTTTTATGTTATTTTGAGCTTAGGTGAGGATTGAAAATTCTGCTTTTGAGTCATCCCCTGTTTGATCTTATGACTTCAGTTTGACTGCCGTTCCTGTAGCGATACAGGTTAACATTTCCCCTCGAACCGCTTCAAAATCCAAGCTCACTCCTATAACCGCATCGGCTCCCAATTTCTGCGCTCGCTCTGTCAACACCTGAATGGCTACATCTTTTGCTTCCGCAAACTTTCCTTCAAACTGTCCACTTCGTCCGCCGATCACATCGGTAATGGTCGCCAATATATCACGAAAAATATTGGCTCCCATAATCGCTTCGCCACTTACAATCCCCAAATAGTCTTCAATCTCTTTTCCTTGAACATAATGAGTGGTAGTAATAATCAAAACAGATTCCTCCATCCAAGATAGAAGCTTTTGAATCTATACTGGTTATATCAAACCAAGCTTAATCTTTATTAAATGGAACTTAAATTCAATCTAAACTCTTATTTCAACTTTAAGTATTTGTATTTATTAAAAATCTATTCATTGCAAATAAAAAAGACGCCTTCACCCATCACGGTAGTGATAAGCAAAAAGCGCCAAACTTAATTCTTATACTCCATTTTTCGTTGGCATTCCGGGCAAATACCGTACAACTCCATACGGTGGGAATCAACCATATAACCCGTCCGATTTGAAGCTTCTTCCTCGACTGCCAATAACGGAGGATAGTCAAAATCCGTAATCTTTCCACATTGCTTACAGATCACATGATAATGTTCAGTCATATTCGCATCAAAACGGCTCGATGCATCTCCATATGTTAACTCTCGAACTAATCCAGCTTCCTTAAACAGGCGCAGATTGTTATACACAGTAGCCACACTCATATTTGGAAAATTACTTTCCAATGCCTTGTAAATTTCATCCGCTGTTGGATGACTCATGGTAGAAAATAAAAAATTTAAAATGGCGTGGCGTTGCGGAGTCATACGAACCCCATTGTGTTTGAGCGTTTCTATGGCCGCAGATAAGCGGGAATTTACCATAGACTCCACCTCACTAAGTCATCACTCAAATGATAACGATTATCTTTTAATAATATATATAATTAGTCTACGATGATCCCCAAAGTTTGTCAATGAAAAGCATAGAGGAACAGGAATCGGTACACAAGAACACTAAAATTATTTTACCCGTCTGCTTTTTTTTGATCACATAAAAAAATAATAAAATAAAATGACGATATCGACAAATAGAAGATGAAAATTCACTGCAGATGGATTGATCTCTAACGAAAAAAACATTTAAAGATTATACATGAATCCCCCCTCGATTTCGATCCTTTGATGAAACAAAACCCGGACACATAGGAATGTCCGAGTCTTTTTTATTTCGCTTTTTTCACTTGTTTTCCATACCAACAGTAAGGCAATAAATGACAGATGGTGCATTTCGGATTGCGCGCACTGCACACCCTACGCCCATGCCAAATAATCCGATGATGCGTATCACTCCACTCTGCACGTGGAACCTTTTTCATCAACTGTTGTTCGGTTTCAAGCGGGGTTTTGCTATTTGCCAGTGCAAGGCGATTGGCAACGCGGTGTACATGTGTATCCACCGCCAATGCTGGAATCCCAAATGCATTACTTAATACAACATTGGCCGTTTTTCTGCCCACTCCTGGCAATTTTTCCAATTGCTCACGTTGTTGAGGAACTTGTCCACCATATTGTTCGACTAGAATGCGACACGTTTTCAAGATGTTTTTACTCTTGTTCCGAAACAGACCCAATCCCCGAATATGTTCAGCAAGTTCTTCCTCTGTCAGTTGAAGGAATGATTCCGGTGTTGGATATTTTTGAAACAAGCCTTCAGTCACTTTGTTCACTTGTCGATCCGTTGACTGGGCTGACAGAATGGTTGCAATCAACAGTTCAAATGGGTTGCGAAAGTTTAACTCACAATGAGCATCCGGATACATTTGCGCAAGTGTGTCCAGTATTTTGCGTGTGGGTACACGCTTCGGTTTCTCCTCCACCCTGGTTTCCCTCCTGTTTCATCCTGACCTCCTGACCATTTTTCTTGCCTCAATGATTAATTCTTCACTGCGATGATCAAAAGGCGCCCGATAAAATGTACCATAACGCTGTTCAATTTTAAAACCGCATACAGCAAGGAGATGGCTCAATTCAGTTGGAAAGGTGTATCGAATTCGCATATCCGTTTTGATCCGGGCCAATGATCTTCCCTGTCCGTCAAAATGTTCGATATACCGAATAATATAGGCAGTCTGATGAAAGGAGTCCAATTCGGTATAATCGTATACTTCCACTTCTTCCAACCCACCAGGAACAGGAAATGATCCACGAAATGCATACTTCCCATCAATCTCGATGAGTTGATCCAGATGTGGAACAAAAATATTGAAGGCCAGTAAGCCATCATCCGTAAGATGCCGATGAATCCGTTTTAAAGTAGCCAGTTGATCTTGGACCGTAAGTAAATGAGTAAAGGAGCGATAAGGAATGATAATCAATGGAAAAGTGCGTCCATCGAGATCAAATTGAGCCATATTGGCTTCAACCCACTCCACTTGATGTGCCAGCCCAAAATCTTGTGCTTTTTGTTGGGCCCTCTCCAGCATTTTGGCTGAAATATCAAGTCCTACCACTGGAATTCCTTCTCGGGCAATCGCCAAAGTACAGCGTCCTGTTCCACATCCCAATTCCAATACGGGGCCCCCTGAGCGTTTTGCCAGTTCAACATAATAAACGACATCATGATCCAAACCCGTTGATGTCCAATCATAGTAGTCTGGCCAATCATACATTGAATTGTGCTCCATCTCTCTCCCCCTAACTCTTTAGGTTAGCTGTTCACGAATAAACTCCAACGCTTCTTTTACATGGTCTTTTACTTTCACTTTACGATAGATTTTTCGTACAATCCCCTCTTGATCAATGATAAAAGTGGACCGTTCAATCCCCATGAATTTTTTTCCGTACATCTTCTTTTCCTTCCATACTCCATACTGCTCACATACATGACCATTCTCATCACTTAAAAGCAAAAAAGGCAACTCGTATTTATTGATAAATTTTTCATGGGAAGCAATCGGATCCCGGCTTACACCTAAGATGACTGCATTCAAACCGGTGAATTCCCCATAATAATCCCGAAAATCACAAGCCTCTGTTGTACAACCAGGTGTCATATCTTTCGGGTAAAAATACAATACCACATGCTTGCCACGAAAATCGGAAAGAGATACATTTTCTCCGTTCGATGCAGGCAAAGTAAAATCAATGGCAGGTTGCCCTTCTTGAATCATGTGCCCATCCTCCTAATCCAAATCATCGATCGTTCATCATTTAATATGTACAAAAATCACAGCATTGAGTAAAGTGTATCATGCTGAAAGCAAGAAAGGTAGAATCCGTTTTTCAAGTAAAGCACCCATTCACTTTACGATTCCGTGAGGAGTTGGAGCCATGGACATGGAGTCTACTCATTTCAAAGATCTCCTAAAGATTATCTCTCTGGTCGAGGTATACGCGGTATTTCGGGAATGGGTACTTGTGGTTCCGGAACTCTAGGTGGTGTTGGTGGTTGCGGTGGTGTTGGTGGCTGTGGTGGTGTTGGTGGCTGCGGTGGTGGAACGGGCTGTCTTGTCGGTGGTGCTTCAGGTACTTGGACAAGGTTTAATGTCGTTCCAACATTGACAGAACCGGCACTGGATACGGAATTGATATGAATGATACGGATTTGGATGTTAATCATCATTTTACCCTCTAAACAGTCTTCTTCTTAGATTGATCGATTACATCTGGATCAATATAAACGTTTCTCTCCAGATCAATGTTGCGGGCAAAATCTCCAATTGGAGAGGATCCGCCTAATGATTTCGTCACGCTCTCTGCTCCAATATTAAGCGTATTTCCGAAATTCACTGAAGCTGAACTGGCGACACTGTTGATTTTTACGCTAAAAATGTTATTAATCGTTCCCATTTTTATCTACTCCCTATTTGGACTCGTATTGCTTCAGCTTTTACTCGTGAATTTTAATTTTTTGCTTCGTATCTGACTTCAGCTTCGGAATACGAATCTCCAGCACCCCTTTACGATAACGGGCAAAAGGCTGCTTGTTTGAAACCATTGTTCCCAAAGGAATCACCTTTTGAAAGGAACCTTTCATCCGCTCATTCAATAACACTTGATAGGCTTGATAGGGGGAAGTCACTGCTCCCTTAATGACCAGCTTATCCCCCTCAATCTGTACATCGATGGATTTAATATCTTCAATACCTGGTAGATCAATGACTGCAATCACTTCGGTTTTTGTATGATAAACATCCGCATTAGGCAGAGTCGTGTTATTCTTCACACTGATCATTTCCTCAAAAAAATCGTCACCTAAAAACATCCGTGCTAACTGATTCCAACGTTCCATGCCATCCCAAAGTTTTGACATAGAAACCACTCCCTATGTCCAGTTTCCCAAAGTATATGCAACTTGGGCTTCTATGGTTACAGCTGGCATGTTTGACCAAATCTATCATATACATGAATCAAAAAGGAGGAGCCATATTGCTGGAACAATTGTGGCATCGATTAAACAGGCTAGAAAAAAAAATATCCCTGCTTAAAAAAGAGAATCAAGAACTAAAGGAAAAAATTGAACAGATTCAACCATTAAAAATAGAAAAGATTGAATATAAAATCAATGAGCTGAAAGTGGAGACCTTAAGCGGAACATTAAATGTCGGTTTAACAGCAGTAGCAGATAAAAAAAGCATGAAAAAATTAATGGATCAAATGATAGAAAAACAACAAGATCAGAGTGAAAATGAAATAAGTCATGGTCAAATGAACGATGATCAAAAGACATCCCCCGATGACCAAGACTCCCTATACTAGTCGAGATGTGAAATCCAAAATGAAAAATGGTTAAAACAGCAAGATCAGAACAAGCACATTTCTATATTTTTATTGTTATTATATAGAAAAATTTAATTATGAAAAAATGCTACACCTACATACCCGAAGACTGATCTGTTACGTCATTATCCAAGTAGATGTTTTCCTTCCCATTAATAAAAAGATGTCCATCTCCTTCTGGGAACGAAACACCAACAAAGACCCTTCGACTATCAGGATGAATATTAATGGAGTTTCCTGTGTTTACTGTTGAGGATGTATGCATACGAGAAATACTTAGGTTAAATAAAAAATTTTTATTTGTCATACACCATTCCACCTTTACTTGATGTTAATATCATATTCGTGAAATTCATGTGTGTGCCTTGTTCCAAAAAAAGAAAGAGTTGGATCATTTTTCTGATTTCAACCCGTTTCAGAAGAAATGATCCCACATGAGAAAAGAGGGGCCCTTTTCCAGTTAGGCGATTTTTGACCAGGAAAAGCAACCCCCGCTCCAAAACGGAATATATGCTCACGATCCATCCTAATTGCCTGCTCCACGATAATGGCGGATGCCCACATTCCAGATCATCACACCGATCCCTAAAAAAACCATCCCTACGATCGGTGTCAGGAAGGCATACCACTGCCAATTGGCTTTATCCAATAAGTAACTGGCCGGATAAAAGCCAACAAACGCAAATGGCAGGATCCATGTCAGCACAAACTGAATCACCCGATGATAGATATTCACTGGATAGCGTCCATAATTACCAATGTTATACATAATCGGTTGGATATCTGATTTGGAATCGGTAAATAAACTGATGCTCGTCAGTGAAATAAAAATCCCAGCATAAATAGCCACGCCGCCCAACGTAAATAAGATGAACCAAATGGGATCATACCAAGTCCATGTCAGATTCAAATCAGTCATCGCCCAACCCATCACAATTAAACCTGTAATGACCCCTATCAATGATTCAGGAGTCATCGTTTCCATGATCACTTGAACCAGACTATGCACAGGGCGGGTGAGCACACGATCCAATTCTCCACGAATGATATAGCGTTCATTGAAATCCCACAAGTTAAAAAAAGCAACGAAAATCGACCAAGGGATCAAAAAATACCCATAGATAAAAATAACTTCAGCCTGACTCCAACCGTTCAGGTTATTGGTATGACCAAAGACAACGAGAATAAAGACCAAATTTATCGCCTGAAACAGAAAGTCTGTCACAAACTGGGCAACAAAATCCCAACGGTAAGCAAGACGAACCTTCATATACTGCTTGAGATACTCCATATATAGCCGCAGATGAAACATAATCAACCCCCTTGCACTACCAATATTTTTCTTGCTTTTCGCCAAATGGCCTGGATCGGAATGCATAATAGTACACACCATGCCGCTTGGATCATGAGCGCATGCATAAATTCGGTTCCACCCAATCCTTTTACCAGTACCATACTGGGTAAGTAGCTAATCGCCTGGAAAGGAAGATAGTTCAAAACGATTTGAGCCCACTCGGGGTAAAAAGAAATGGGAATAAACAATCCAGATAATAAATCGACCATCACTCGCTTTGCTCGAATCAGACCCTGGTTATTGAGAACAAAAAATGCAAGGAGTCCCGTGATGAGGTTAATCTCGACATTGACAATAAACCCCAACAACAAACTAAGAGCAAACTTTAACCATACTACTCCCGGATCAGGCAGATGAATTGGAAAGATAAGTGAAACCACAACCATACCTGGAATGCTAAATAAAAGCAAACGAAAAATTCCTTCACCAAACCCTTGAAATACTTTTACCAATAAATAGTGATAAGGACGGATCAGCTGAATGGCTACTGTCCCATCTCGAATTTCCTGTGCAATCTCACGATCCAAATTGTTAAAATAAAAAGCACGTGCCATCCAGGAAATGGAAATATATGTGGCCATTTGTACAGCAGATAGCCCTTGTAAACTCTGATTGCTTCCATAAATGGCCATCCACAAAAAATAATAAACCCCTATATTCAAACTATAAATGACGATCCCACTATAATAATTGACCCGATACGCCAACATCATTAAAAAGCGGATTCGAATCACTTCCAAATAAGCACTAAGCAACGGGGATCCCCTCCTGATAAATCTTGCGAACTATTTCTTCTGTCGTTGCTTCTTCTATTTGCATCTCCATAATCGGCATATCTTGCACCAAACGGGACAATAAATCGGATACCCCGTCTCCCTGCTCCAAATAAGCAATATACTGACGAGGCGATCGACTTTCCCAATGAACCGAAAGGTCAGCAGTTCGTTTTTGCAATTCATCCAGTGAAATTTCCTTCTCCATCTCCAGAAGAACCTTTCGTCCTCCACCCCATACTTTTTTCAATTGGGTTAAACTTCCATCATAGATGATTTTCCCCTTATCCAACATAATCACACGGGAGCATAATGCTTCGATATCGGATATATCATGGGTCGTTAACAAAATGGTCGTCCCTAGCTCTTTATTGATCTCCCGCAAAAACTGGCGAATATTTTCCTTTACCAATACATCCAATCCGATGGTCGGTTCATCTAAAAAGAGTAATTTTGGCTTGTGCAAAAGAGAAGCTGCCAGCTCACAGCGCATTCGCTGCCCCAAGCTCAATTTCCGTACAGGCTGATCCAATAGCTTTTCAATTTCCAGGATTTCGATCATTCGTCCCAAATGCTGTTTATACTCCTGATCAGGAATTTGATAGACTTTCTGCAACAACCGGAATGACTCCTGTACGGCAATATCCCACCATAGTTGACTTCTCTGACCAAAGACAACCCCAATGGTTTTTACAAATTGTTCTCTTTGTTTATGGGGATCAAAGCCATTGACCTTCAGTTCCCCACTGGTTGGTTGCAAAATTCCTGTCAACATCTTAATGGTTGTCGATTTCCCTGCACCATTTTCACCGATATACCCAACCATTTCCCCTGCTTCGATTTCTATATTGATACCGTCCACTGCTCGAATCGTACGATATTGTCGATTGAGCAAATCACGAAACGCCCCCAGCAGACCAGGCCGACTTTGATAGACTTTAAATTCTTTTGTCAATTCTTTTGCATCAATCGCTAACATTTATCTTCACCTCTAATCCTTCACCTTTACAGTAAAAAAAGCATTCCTAGCAAAGGAATGCCATCCATCTATATTTTAATCCAGTTTACATTTTAATCCAATTGCCGTTTGAGGAAACTCTCTAATTTTGCTTGCAAGCGATGGAAATTCTTCACTTCTTCTTCTGCAATATCAAATTGAACAAGGCGCTCATCCAAGTCCAGTGCCTCTTCCATGGAGCTCATCAAATCCACAGGTTTACGATCCACCTGCATCAAAACACTCACTTCTTTTTCATGCGGCTGGAAAACGAAGGCCAACTGATCCATTAATCGTTCATATTGTCCCAGTGGCTTAAGCTTAAACACTTGTACAAATGGGTTTCGTGAATGGAATTGCTCAAAGTCGAAATCCACTTGATAAAGTCGAAAACCAATCGCTTCGGTTGCAAGTAAAATCTGATCAATCAGTGGGTGAGGAAGTATCTCAACTCCGTCCAGGTCAGTTGGATCAATGGCTTTTTTAATATCCAAGCCCGTTTTCAGATAGATGGGGGAACCTCCTGTAGAAACCGGTGTATCATAAGGCAACTGAAATTGGAAAGGAATAATCTGCGTTTCATGCGCCCCGATGACAAACCGGTCTGATAACCGAAATTCATCAATAACATATTCTGCCTGTGTTCCTTCATGGTGGTATTGTACCACGAGGTAAAGATAAATTTCATCAATTTCTTGATCCGTATTACCGCCTTGAATATGAATTTCTCCCAAAACCTGTTCTCCCTGGCGATAGGTTGATTTCTCCAAACGTGTATCTACTTTTGCAGCACCGATTCCAAGACTAGCCAGTGCTTTTTCAAACATAAAGTATCCTCCCAAAACAATTTTTATCCATTTTTCCGATGAAGAAGTTCTTGTATTTTTAGAAGAGGATCCCCTTGGCAAGGTTGATCATTGATCCGTAACGTTTCGCTCGGCTTTTGATGCTTCCAACAAAAAGAATAACTGATTATGTCACCTGACCGATAGATCTCAAAATGAACTGCCATTTCTTCCTCCGTATAATCAAAGAACACATGCAGTTGATCCAAAACACCATGATAGCGACCTGTTGGTCGAAACTCAAAAACTTGTACAAAGGGGTAAGGCTGTCTGCCCGATACATATCGATTAACGATACTGTACAAAACAAACCCGGCGTCTTCGATATCTTTTAATATTTTTTGTACCAACGGTTTTGGTATCACATCAATTCGATCCTGGTCTTGTGGATCCAGAGCCATCTTGATATCTAAACCTGTTCTTAAATAGATGGGAAATCTGCCTGTGGACATAGGCAGTTCCATCGGCAATTTGATCGACAGCGGCAATGTCTTTTCTTCATGCGGAGAAATCAATATTTTCCTGGCTATGTAATACTTTGCACAAATATGCCGGACATTCTTTCCATCTTTTAGATATTCGGCAATTAACTCTAGATAGATATCTTCTATTTGTTGATCAGCATCCCCACCACGGATCACAATTTCCCCTTTTACCTGCTCTCCAGGAAAAAAAGGTCGATCCTCCAGCCTTGTATCCACCTTCGCTGAACCGAATCCCAAACTGGCTAGCCACTTTTTCATCACAACGGATTCATCCCCTCTCTATAAGCAAGGCACTTCACTGGTTTTGCGGGGATTTATTTGCATTCATATATTTATCATATTCTTCAAACTGTCTGGCCAGACGCGCATGTTGTTCATTAATCCGTTGAACCGTTTCATAGTCGAGTGCAGACTTTGCTACCTCTACCTTTTCTTGCGGTTCTACTGCTTTCTCTTGAGCCGGTTCATCCTGTACTTCTACTTGAGGCTCAGTCACATCCAAGTCTTTTTCCTGAACAGTTACATTTTCTTCCAGATGTGGATGATACGAACCAGCAACGGATGATTCTGACTCTTCAACAGAGACAGCTTCCTCTTCCTTCACTTGTGTCACGGGTTGTGTATCTTCCAGACTGGATCCAGAGCCAAATGAAAATGAGCCAAACATTTTCTCCAATTCGCGTTGCTGCATAGCCAGACGCTCTTGTTTGCGACGTTCAAACTCCAAACGCTGTTGTTCCAATAACTCTTTTTGCTGCTCTTCAAATTCTCTTACCAATCGTTCTAACAGCTCTTTTTTACGCTGTTCAAAGGCTCTTCTTTCCTCTTCAAGCCGTTCTTTCATTTTTCTTTCCCATTCCAGCTGCTCTCGTTTAATCAGCTCCTGCTTGAGCCTTTCTTTTTGCATCCGCTCAAACTCTTCTTTTTGCTTACGTAACAATTCTTGTTCCTGCCGTTCAAGGTCTTGACGTTGCCTTTCAAGGAGCTCTTGTTTTCGCTGTTCAAACTCTCTTCGATACGTTTCCATCAGGTCTTTTTCTTGCTGTTCGAGCTGTTTTCTTAACTCTTCCAAACGTTCCCGTTCTTTACGCTCCAACTCCTCACGAATCGCTTGTAGTGGAAGACGAAATTCTGTCTTCTGACTTAATTCTTCAATATTAATCTTTTGTGGATCAAGCGATAAGCCTGGCTTTTTCTCTAATACAGGCTTTTCTTCAATCGTCTGTTTTTCCTGAACAGCGCTCTTTTCTTCTTTCAGCCATTCATCCGCATTGCGAATAATGGTTTTGTCCATATCGATTTTCTGAACCAATTTTCTTTCCGTTTTTGGCATGGTAAACGCTGGTCTGGCTACTGTTCCCAAATCCAATTTCATGGCTGACTGCCGATGGCTATCAATTAAAGATGGAGCAGGAGCGATCTTTGCAGGCTTCGCACTCTTTTGTTCCACACTGTCAATTAAGGTGCGAACAAGTTCAACCTGATAATTGTTCATCGCTTTTTCCAGGAAACGCACAAGTGTCTGAGACAGATTCAAATCATTGATCGCTTGCTTTACATTGTCTTGTGGGAACTTGCCTTTCAACAAGCTAATAAAAAAAGTCCCCCAGTCGATTGAAGGTTCATATGCAGTAACCTGCTCTACCCCGCAGAAAATGACTTTTAATTTTCCTTCACTCGTAATCCCGATATTACGCGGATCTTTCAATAAATACATGGGTAAATTGTAATTTTTGAGATGCTGTTCCAAATCTACCAACTGTTTGGCCCAGGATAAAAACTGTTCTTCATCGATGCCCTTTTTTGCTACATAATGTGGCAAGGGCTGAATGGCGTAATAAGGGCGCACGGATACAATATATTGGCCTTCTGTATATACTTCCTGATAAGCCATCACCAATGGATGATCCAGCGACAGATACTGCTGAATAGCACGTGGTGGCGCTTGTCTTGCGAGTTTGGCTGATTGCAGATAAAATCTTTTTCCCTCATATTGGGCAATCGCTAATTCTCCTTCAAAAAAAGGAACTACTTTTTCTACTGCATAACGACCTCTATATTTCTCACCATTACGAAAACAAGACACCTTTGCTCGCCTCCATCTATTCAAAATAAAAATAAAGTTTATCATAAATCCTTAAAAAAGCAAACGTATCCAAATTAAGAATATCACAAGAATAAAGAGCGAAACAACAAAAATAGCCTGACATTCTGATCGCCGTATTATGTACAATGATATTTGAACTGGAAAAAAGGAGGTTGTTTCATTGAACATCCAAAAATCGGAAAGTTTATATCAAGAAGCATTGGATGTAATCGTAGGTGGAGTAAACAGCCCGTCTCGCTCGTTTCGTGCGGTGGGTGGTGGCGCACCTATTTTTATGAAAAAAGCAAAAGGGGCATACTTTTGGGATGAGGATGGCAATCGATACATTGACTATCTTGCCGCATTTGGTCCGATTATCCTAGGTCATGCTCATCCGGCTGTTCATGAAGCCATCGTTGAGGCATCGATGAATGGCGTACTTTACGGCACACCAACCGAAAAAGAAGTTCGTTTTGCCCAAATGCTTCGTGAAGCCATCCCTTCGATGGAACAAATCCGTTTTGTGAACAGTGGTACAGAAGCCGTTATGACAACCATCCGACTGGCTCGGGCTTATACAGGCCGAGACAAAATATTGAAATTTGCCGGATGCTATCATGGACATTCCGATCTTGTCCTGGTTGCAGCAGGCTCTGGGCCTTCCACCCTGGGTATACCTGACAGTGCTGGTATCCCACAAAGCATCGCCCAAGAAGTTATTACCATTCCTTATAATGATATAAACGCATTGGAAGAGGCATTAAATCACTGGGGAAATCAAATTGCTGCTGTCTTGGTAGAACCTCTTGTCGGTAACTTTGGGATCGTCCCACCAGTACCTGGCTTCCTGGAAAAAGTGAATGAACTCGTTCATCAAGCTGGTGGACTGGTGATTTATGACGAAGTTATTACTGGTTTTCGTTTCCATTATGGCGGAATCCAAACTATTTTTGGCGTTGAACCTGATCTCACAGCCCTTGGCAAGATTATTGGTGGTGGTTTGCCGATTGGTGCCTATGGCGGCCGCAAAGAAATAATGGATAAAGTTGCCCCAATGGGCCCTATGTATCAGGCTGGAACAATGGCAGGTAACCCTCTATCCATTTCTGCGGGTATGGCTTGTCTCCAAGCATTGTCAAAACCGGGCTTATATGAAGAATTATCCCGTAAAGGGAAACGGCTTGCTGATGCGATTGTAAAGTTGGCTGATGAATACCGTTTATCGGTTACGGTCAATCAGTACGGAGGAGCCCTTACTGTTTATTTCACAGATCAACCTGTTGTGGACTACGCCAGCGCTCAAGCTACTGATGGGGAAAGGTTTGCCCAGTTCTTCAGATTGATGCTTGAGCAAGGGATCTATCTTGCTCCTTCCAAATATGAAGCATGGTTTATTACAACTGCACATAGTGAACAAGACGTTGATGAAACCATAAGAGCCGTAGACCATGCCTTTAGCCAAATGAGCAATAAGAGGTGAGCACATTTGAATTCCTTTGACAGCTTATATGAACAAATCGGCGGTGCCAAAAAGGTTCGAGAATTGGTAGAAGCCTTTTATGCTCGCGTTCAAGCTCATCCTCTCTTAAAACCGATTTTTCCCGAAGATATTCAACCTGTGATGGAAAAACAGTATTTATTCCTTACTCAATTTTTAGGTGGCCCTCCTCTTTATACAGAAAAGCATGGACATCCCATGTTGAGGGCACGCCATTTACCTTTTCCGATTACACCTTCCCGTGCCAATGCCTGGTTGGAATGCATGCATCAAGCCCTAGATGAAGCAGGGATCACAGGTGAAGCTCGCGATCAAATCTGGGCCCGGGTGGTGATGGCCGCCCATCACATGATCAATCAACCCGAGGACTGAAACCCATAAAGGAGGCTAGGCTGTTTGCTTAACCTCCTTTATATAGCTGTACAAAAAACAAAAATGCATATATATGCATGATAGTGTTTATACCCGTTTACCCGGATACACAAAAAACCAACTATCAACAAGATATTTGACTAAGTAAGTAAAATAGTATATACTACTTTTAACGCATAAAAATACAAATATTTATATTCATATTATTTATTCTAGAAAAATATTCTCTGAAATCCATCCTTTTTTCCAAACATTCAATACAAAGTCTCCCTGTCTATTTTTATATTCCTCGGAGGTGAAGATTCCATGTCTGTTCCGTTCAAAAAAGCGGATTTAGGGCGTTTTCGTCATTTAACAGCAGCTGAACACGATAGTTGTGGTATTATTGCTACCATTGAAAAAGATGGTATACCCAAACGGGCCAATATCCTTGACACCATTCACGCTTTAATTAAAATGGAGCACCGTTCAGGCTTTATTCATGATGAAGGGGACGGCTGTGGAATCTTGACAGACCTCCCACGCGATCTATGGGCTAAATATTTATCCCAAAACCAGCTTGCTCGTGATTATGCTTATCAATCTTTGTTTGCTGTTGCACATATTTTTTTAAGAAAGCAGATTGCCAATAAAGAGGAAATTCAAGCACAAATTCGAAACACTATCCAAAAGTATGGTCTTACCATTCTACTTGAAAGACTGGATCAAGTGAATTCCTCTGTTCTCGGCAAAAATGGCAAAAAAGATGAACCCCATTTTTGGCAAATCGCTTGTTTGGCTGAATCTGAAGAAAATTTATCTCGACGTCTATTCAATCTGGTCGTTGAACTTGAAGAGAAATTTCCAGTTCAAGTTGCTTCTTTCAGCAATCAAACTGTTATTTATAAAGTGATGGGTGCTGCCCATTTATTAACGAAATATTTTGATGATTTGTCCGATGCAGACTTTAAAACAATTGCCACGATTGGCCATAATCGTTATTCAACCAATACAGCATCCAGTTTCTTTCGGGTACAACCATTTTCCCTTTTAGGGCATAATGGAGAAATCAACACCGTACGTAAACTGCGTGATGAAGCAATGATGATTGGGACACCGCTTGCAGAGAACAGCAGTGACTCCCAAGATTTGAATCGTTTACTTGAAACATTGATTCATCACTACGACTTTACTTTACTGGAAGCCATTGAAATGGTATTTCCCCCTGTCATTCATGAATTAAAACTTCTTCCAGATGAACTGAAAGATTTATATAGTTACTATCGTCAGGTTTGGGGTCCCTTTGTTCAAGGGCCTGTCGCTCTTGTTTCACGCTACGAAAATGAATGTGCTTTCCACGTTGATGCGCTTGGTTTGCGTCCATTATGGCTGGTTGAAAGCGAACGTTGCTATTTCTTCTCTTCAGAACAAGGAATTATTTCAGTAGCAGAAATGGTTAGCGAGCCAAAACCGCTTGCCCCAGGTGAAACCATTGGTGTCCAACTGTTGCCACAGGCACGATTACTCGAACATCATGAAGTCCAACAGATGGTGCTGGAAAGAGCCAAACTACGATTTGATTTCACGGATTATAAAGAATTTTTGACAGAAATAAAAGGGGAAGGCTCTTCTCAGAAAGTAGACGTACCTGTAACTGATGCGCAATATGCTGCTTTTGGCTGGGACCGTGAGTATGTACAAATGGTGGAACAAATGGCTCAAGTGGGTGTTGATCCCATTCGTTCACTCGGTTACGACGGGCCGCTTGCCGCTCTTTCAAGAGTGAGACAAAACCTTGCTGATTATATCAAAGAAAGTGTAGCAGTTGTCACAAACCCTGCGATCGACCGCGAAAGAGAGATGGAACATTTCTCTACCCGTATCGTTTTGGGAAGCCGGCCATCCCTCAACACAAAAGTGGACCATGAAAAAAACGCCAGACTTGAACTTCCCTCCCCCATCTTGATCGAAGGCAAACAAGCACAAGCGGTTTGTAAGCAATTCTCTACCCTTTCTTTTGAAGAAGTGGTTGCCTTTTTTGAAAAACAGGAAAAACAAGTTCGTCTGCCACTTTTTTACTCTCGAAGCAAACGAATCACGGAGGCCTTGGCCGAACTAGAACAACAAGCTATTCAGGCTGCACAAAATGGAAAATCCTTTATTTTGCTTGATGATGAAGGTGTCCATGAGCAGGATCAACTCTTTCTCGATCCTCACTTGGCCATTTCCAAAGTGGATCAAGCATTAAAAAAAGCTTCCAATTCTACAGGTGAAAATCTTCGCCGACAAGCAAGCATTGTGGTTCGCTCCGGTGCAATGCGGAATCTGCATGATATTGCTATTGCTATTGGATTGGGAGCAGATGCAATTTCTCCTTATCTCATGTTTGAAACTTTAATTGGTAAAGAAAACAAAAACGCAAGCAACTTATATCAAGCGATCAATAAAGGTCTGGAGAAAATCATTTCCACGATTGGTATTCATGAATTGCGTGGATATGCCCGACTTTTCTCCTCCATCGGCCTACATCCCGAAATCTCCGATGTGCTGGACATCGTCAATTATTGCGGTTCCGAAAAAGCGGGATTATCCTGGACAGACCTGGAAAAAGATGCAGAAGAACGTTACAACGAGTACCATAGCGCCAAAGCGAAACCCATTCGTACCTTCCACCTCTGGCCACGCATTTGGAAATCCATCAGTCAGGTTGCTTCTGGTGCGATTCCTTATGAAGAATTTGCACAAAAGCTTGAGGATCTGGAGAAAACCAATCCTGTTTCCTTGCGTCATGTGGCCGATTTGGTTACACAAGAACACTCCTCAGTCCGCCCTGAAGAAGTGGATCTCAGCATTGGTGACCATGATCTCCCATTGGTTATTAGCTCCATGTCATTTGGTTCACAAAACGAAGTCGCCTTCCGTGCCTATGCCGAAGCAGCAGATCGCCTGAATATGATCAGCCTGAACGGTGAGGGCGGAGAGATTAAAGACATGTTGGGTAAATACCCCAAAACACGTGGTCATCAGATTGCTTCAGGACGATTCGGGGTGAATGTTGAACTGGCCAACTCTGCAAATATCCTGGAAATCAAAATCGGTCAGGGCGCAAAACCGGGTGAAGGTGGGCACTTGCCAGGGAAAAAAGTTTCAGCCAAAGTAGCCGCAGCACGTAACGCCACACCCGGAAGTGACTTGATTTCACCATCCAACAACCATGATATCTACTCGATCGAAGATCTGGCACAAATCATCACCGAGCTAAAAACCGTCAACCGTCATGCCAAAGTCATCGTAAAAGTACCCGTGGTACCAAATATCGGAACGATTGCCGTCGGTATTGCCAAGGCCGGAGCCGATATTATCACACTGAGCGGTTTTGATGGCGGAACAGGTGCTGCACGTGTTCACGCTCTCCAGCATGTTGGATTGCCTGCAGAAATCGGAGTGAAAGCTGCACATAATGCCTTAATCGAAGCAGGCTTGCGAAATCAGGTTGAACTGTGGGCAGACGGTGGTCTCCGAAGCGCAATGGACGTGATCAAATTAATGCTTCTTGGAGCCAATCGAATCGGTTTCGGAACTTTAGCAATGCTGGCAATAGGGTGTACGACTTGTCGTGGATGTCATCTTGATACGTGCCATGTTGGTATCGCTACACAAATTGAGTCAATTGAGGAAGCACAGGCACATGGATTGCGCCGTTTTGTCCCTCGTGACTTTGACCAGGCAGTCTCCGGACTGATCCGTCTCTTTACAGCCATCGGTGAAGAAATGAAGAAATTGGTCGCACAACTTGGATTCAAACGGGCCCAGGATTTGGTCGGTCGCTCAGATCTCCTCAAGCAAACAAGAGAACAGGAACGGATCGATCTGAGTGATCTATTGGATGTTCTTTCTCATGAATGGAAACAAGAAGCGATCGAAGACAAAAAAGTAAAAGTGCTGGCAGGGACCAAGGCAGCTGAAGAAAATGCTGAAGTTATGTCTTTCCACGACCATCAACCGATTGTCCAGACATTTACCGGCGTCAACAGTGCTGATCGTGTATTAATCAGTGATATGGCAGGGGATCGTGTTCGTCACCGTTTGGATGGAAGTTACCGTTCCTTGCCCAAAATCTCCTATACCTTCACGGCAGGCTCCGTACCTGGTAATGGCTTCGCTTCTTTCCACGCGGACGGTATTCAGGCAACCGTATATGGCGGCGCACAGGATGGCGTAGCAAAAATGGCATTTGGCGGACGTGTGGCCATTATGAAAGCTCCAGGCAAACATAGACAATGGATTAATGGATCCGTTGGAAAAGGATTTTGTTACGGAGCACAAAAAGGGCTCTTTATCGTCCAGGGAAATGCCGACTCCCGCGCTGGTATTCGTCTTTCTGGAGCTGATATCATCATCGCTGGCGAAATCACCGAACCGTTACGTGATGATCTCGGATTAATCGGCAACCGTGCCAATATTAAAGGTTTTGCTTTTGAATATATGACCGATGGACGGGCAGTTGTGCTTGGTGACCCAGGTCCCTGGATTTGTTCAGGTATGACAGGCGGTGTCGTCTATCTTCGTTTACAGCCCGAAATGGGGTTGGATGAATCCGCAATTCGTCGCCGGATCGCCAAGGCGGCAAAAGTAACATTGGAGCCTTTAAGCAGCAAAGGTATTTCCGATCTAACTGAGTTATTGGGGGCTTATCACGAAGAATTGATCCAAGCTGGCCAAACCAAACAGGCAGAGAAAATAGAGTCTTTGCTTCAAAACCTGGAAAAGCATTTTATTCAGGTAATTCCGGTCAAACAGCAAGCGGATCCATCGATTTCTACCGAGTAGTATTCATTTTGCTCCTGATTCCCCAGGTGGGATCAGGAGCTTTTTTCTTACCAAAAAAATAAAGAATGGAGATATTCTGTTTGAATATCTCCACATGTTCTCCAGAATAAGAACAAAGCCAAAATAGAAATGATGTCCTTAATGTCCACGATGCTTTGCTTTTCTTTTTTCGACTTTTCGTTGCCATTTTCGTTCGGTAAGTGCTCGTTTCAGTTCTTTACTTTTTTCTTTGCGTTCCTGCTTTCTCTCTTCCAGCGCCAGCTTGAGCGCCTCTTGGGCAAATGTCGTTACACCACGTTGTTTCAGCTCTTTCGCTGCTTGCCGAGCCAAGCGTTTTGGATTTGTCTTTTTCTTCTTTTTGGTTTTTACAGCAATCAATGTATTTGTTTGTTCAATCAGCTCCAACATTTGATATTGAACAAAGTCCCAAACTTCCTGGTCTTTTGGCTCTGTTCCAAAAATCGTCTTGGCCGCTTTCAATTTTTCTCCAATCTGTTCTTCGACCACACCAACCCAAAATTGACTTTGTTCATCAAAATAAACGGTCAGCTTCATGAACAATCCCCCCAAAATATTCAGCAGTGATGGACATCCCCGGGGAGAAAGGGGAAGGTTACTGACATGGAAACCAACTTCCATGCAACCGGACTACCAACCGGTTCGTGTTTTTACACTGCTTTTTTTATCATAATGAAATCATATTTTTTATTATAACATGTTTTTGTCCCATTCTTTTCATTCATCTGGAAAAACAGGCAGCTCTATGGTAAAGGTGGTTCCCTCTCCACATTCACTCTCTACACCTATCGAACCTTTGTGTGCTTCCACAAATTCCTTGGCAATAGCCAGTCCAAGCCCTGCTCCTCCTAATGATCGATTACGTGAACCTTCCACACGATAAAAACGCTGAAATATGTATGGTAACTTTTCAGGAGGGATCCCTGGTCCATTATCGATCACCTGAATCTTCACTATCCCCTGAGCTTGACACACTGCGACTTTCACCTTTCCACCATGCTCTGTATATTTGATCGCATTCCCCAACAAATTGATCAGTACTTGTTTCATCCGCGAAGAATCCCAGTATACTTCATTCAAAATCCTGCCCTCTATTTCTACTTTGATCTCCTTTTCAATCGCCTGAGTTTTTAAAATATCAACGATTTCCTCTAACCATGCTTGAAATCCAAACCAGCTTCGCTTTAAAGAAATCTGGTTTGCTTCAGCCAGACTCAGCTCTTGTAAGTCATGGATTAATCGTTGCATATGAATCGTCTCATCAACTAATGGAATGAGCTGCTGAATGGATACAGCTTTTCCTTCTAACACCAATGTTTCCAATTGACTGCGCAAGATCGTAAGTGGAGTACGTAACTCATGGGCAATATCGGCAATCATGTGCCCCCTTAGTTTTTCTTCTTTGATAATCCGTTTCCCAAGTTGATTGAGAGATTGGACTACCTCGGCAAATTCATCTTTATCCCTCCAAGGATGCTGATTAAGGTGAGGATAGTTTACTATTTCGTTGGCAATCTGAGACAGCTTGACATACTGTTGCCAATAGTAATACCATGTAAACCCAATAAAACCAATCCCGCCTAACCATATCAATAAAAAAAGGATGATCTTCCAACTAAGATCCAAAGACCCCGTCAAAAACGAACTTGTGACTCCAAGAGTAAATAGAAGAATTAAAAAAATAAAGAACAGATTCATCCTCTTCATCAATCATCCTCCAATGTATAGCCAATGCCGAAAATGGTTCGGATTCCCACAAAATCAGGCGCAATCTCTTTCATCTTTTTTCGCAAGTTATAAATATGTGTATCAATGGAGCGTTCATATCCTAAATATTCAGTGCCTAACACCATCTCCACCAATTGTGAACGACTGTAGACACGTCCAGGATGCGCTGCTAATATGGATAAAATTTTAAATTCTGTTTGGGTAAGGATTAATTCTTCTTCGCCCAGCCAAGCTTTGTATTGACATGGTGAAAGAGCTAACTCTTTAAAACGAATGAACTCCTCTTCTTCTTCTTTGGAATGGTTACGTCCCACCCTACGCAAAATCACCCGAATTCGAGCTACCAATTCACGCATGGAAAAGGGTTTGGTAATATAATCATCCGCTCCTAGTTCAAGTCCCAGTAACTTATCTACTTCATCCGTTTTAGCTGTTAAAAAAATAATGGGCACATCGGAAAATCGGCGTATCTCCCGACATGTCTCAATGCCATTTAATCCTGGCATCATCCAATCCAACAAAATAAGATCTGCTTCATTTCCCTGTGAAATATATTTGATCGCTTTTTCTCCTGATGAAACAGTCTTTGGATAAAAACCTTCTTGCATTAAGTACTTACTTACTGTATCCAAAATTTTTTGCTCATCGTCAACAATCAAAATATTTCTTCGCATGGAATCTCCCTCTCTCTAAAGCAAAAATAAAATCCTTCTCCTCTTAGATTGTTGGGAAAGGATTTAAACATAAGGTCGTCTTCCATCTTGTATCTGTCAACCAGAAAAGGAACCCCTTTAAGATAAACACATCTTGAGAGGAAAACGACCCACTTTTCAATCATCTTAGCTTATATAACGCGTAGCTTCTATTGGGGAAACTTTCAAAGCCTTTCTTGCCGGCAAAAATGCACCAAAAATAGAAATGACTAAACCTAGAACAAAGTAAAGAAGAATTTTGAACAAAGGAAACGCTTGTCTATATTGTTCGATCTGTTCAGTCTGACCAAATGGCTTTAAAATCAGAGACCCAGCATAAACACCCATTCCAATTCCCAATACAATCCCAAGGAAAGCGATGATAAACCCTTCACTAAATATACTCCAGTATACTTGTTTCTTTTCGATTCCCAAAGCGCGAATCATGCCCAGCTGCTGCTGACGCTCCTGAACTTGTCGGAACATAATCACCATCAATCCTGCCAAACCGATGACGGTTGCCAAGAAACTAAACGATTCCAGCAGAGAAAAAATCACTCGAATAAATGATTGACTTACTACAAGTTGTTGCTCAGGATTTAACAATTGAAAAGCTCCTTGTTCTGTCACTTCTTTTTGCACTTTTTTCGCTATTGTCCTTAATTGCTCTTTGTCATGTACACGAAACAGCCATACATTTTCTGTTTTTTCAGCTAGCCGCTCTACTTCATTTTGGTTCATCCAAATTCCATAAGAGATAAAATAACCGTAACTTTCCGAATAATATTTAGCAATTGCAATTAATTTTTTGGATACAACTTTTCCCTCTACTTGAATAGGTACTTGTTCCCCAATTTGATATTTTTTACGCTGATCTCGTTCTATCAAACCAAGATCACGGCTCGAAATCACCACAACTTCTGGATCTTGAGCCACCTCTTGCCATACCGCTTGATCTGATTTAAATCTCGTTTCTTTCTGTTCCAATACAACTTGGTTATGTTCAGCAAATGATTGATCGATCCCATTCACTTTAAAGTCGGGGTAAGTAAGGGATACATTGGCCTGAATCACTGATGTCACACCAGAAATCTGATTTTTTTCTATATATTTGGACTTATTTACTATATCTTGTAATGCCTTGGTCGAAAGCTGACGTTCGCTCTGGGCAGCCAGATCATACCCTCCCAATGCTTGACGTGCCTCCATCCGATCTGTCCAACTGGCAAATGCGGAACCAATCATACTCGCAAATGCGGTTAAGAAAAGAACGATCATAAACATAAACAAGATCAATATGGTCCGTTTTTGATAAGCAATAGGATAACGAAAAGCGATCTGCAAAGTAGCTACCCATTTAGAGTGACCTTGTAAACCTTTTAATATAGAAGACAATAAAGTCGGGAAGATAAACTGAAGACACCATAACGAACTGACAAAAACAAAGAGTACCGCTCCTGCGTAAAAATAGTTTTCTTGATCTGGGAATCGTTTCGTAAGCCAATTTTGGCAAGTAGGCGTCAAAGTGATCATGATCAAAGCAAGTGTAAACAGTGCCAACACCGTATAAAAAACTTTTTTCCATTTCATACGCCTTTTTGCTAGTGCCGAATAGTTCATCGGACTTTTGGTAATTTGAAGCATACTTACAATATTTTGCTTTGAGGCTCGCCAAGAAATCCACATCATACTGAAATATACAAGGCAAAATCCAATCCCGCCTGCAGTGAACAAGAAATAAGGATCAACTGTAAACTGGTAAGAAATCTCGATCTCATCTCGATATTGCGACATCAACTGAATCAAACTTTGCAATTGCTGCAGTGCTAATATGGACAGCCCAATGCCAAGCACCATTCCTAGTAAGCTAGAAACGCTTGCATAGACAATCCCCTCTATTCGTAATACACGCGATAAATCTCCCGTATTCATCCCGATGGCTCGGATTACCCCAAGCTCTTTTCGTCGTTCTTCTCCAATCATTTTAAAGATATTGAACACAAGGACAATGCCAATAACAATCGCAACTAAGCTCGTGATAAAAAAGAGATGGACAAATTTTTGAATATTATTCACAGCATGAAGAACATCATTCTTCACTTGATGGATTTCCCATTTTTCTGCTGGAAAAAGATCTGAAGCAACAAAGCTCGCGAGTAAAAGATTGGTATATCCTTCTTTAAGCCCCATGATCTTTCGAGCTGTCTCCAATGAAAGAAAAGCCGTTGCTTTCCCCTGTTTGGTACCTCGATAGCCTGTTAAACCATGTTCGGGTACGATTTTTTTGACTGTAAATACTTGTACTGTATTTGGTGGAATAACCAATTGAACTTGTGCGCCCTCTTGTACCCCTAATTGGGCTGCTGCTCGTTTGGAAAGAACGATTTCACCCGGTTCTATCGGTGAGGGAATGGACTGTACTGCTTTAACATCCCATTTTAAGGCTTCTTGATATGAAAAAGCATGAAAAACGATATGTGGAACAATATTTTCTTTTCCCCTTGTCAAATTGCCGTAAAAAGTAACAACTGGTAAAGCAGATCCTTTCTCTAGCTTGCTTTGAACTTCTTTCCAATCTTGCTCTGAAACTTTTCCCGTTTGGGTAGTTACATCACTTTCAATCTTTCCAATATGAGTTGTTTCGTACTCCTGCAAACTAGCCTGTAGAGAAGCATATAGCATAAACGCTGAAGTAATAAGTGCTGTTCCCACCATCGAACTAATTAGAGTAAAAAGGGTCGTACGCCTATGCATCTTCGCATTGTTCCACGCCATCCGACATAAGTGCGGTGCCCGCAACCAATAATAACTGATTATTACCAGAAATAAAACAACGCTCCCTATTCCTATTCCAATCATTTTACTCGTCCTTTCGCACTCACATCATAATTCTGTTTTCGACGTGGATCACGCTCTTGAATAACCCGGCCACTATCCATATAAATGATACGATCAGCGCGTTCTGCAATTTGAGGATCATGGGTCACGATGACAATCGTGGTTCCGTCCACACGGTGAAAGTGATCAAATAGATCCATTACCATATTACTGGTATCTCGGTCCAAAGCCCCTGTTGGTTCATCGGCCCAAATGATTCGAGGCTTATTGACAATTGCCCGTGCCAACGCAACTCGCTGTGCTTGTCCACCCGATAGTTCAAAGGGATAGTGCTGAGACCGATCTTTCAATCCTACACGAATCAACGCTTCTTCTGCTTGTTTACGTGCGATACTCCCTTTCACTCCTTGCGATAACAGCGGTAACTCTACATTTTCCACTGCGGTTAATACCGGTATTAAATTATAACTTTGAAAAACAAATCCCATTTTCTTCAAACGATAAAGATCTCGGTTTTTTTCCTTCATGTCATGTAATCTTTTTCCTTCAATGAGCACTTTACCTTGCGTAATCTGATCAATCCCAGACAAACAGTTGAGTAAACTGGTTTTTCCACAGCCAGATGGCCCCATCACAGCTACCATCTCACCTTGCTGAATTTCTAAGGATATTCCTCTTAATGCTTCAACTCTACTTTCACCTTCCCCAAATATCTTCCATACATCTATCGCTGAAATCAAAGGATTCACTTTCATCAATCTGGCTCCCTTCTGTTTGTTTGATTCTTCTCTATATTACTTTGCTTTCATCCAGAACATATCAGAAAGTTTTCAAGAAATTGTCAAGATGGAGGAGAAATTTTTCAATACCCTGTTTGATAACTCTTTGGCATTTTCGGCTCGCTTCGATACAATAGAGGTTGACAAAAAATGAAACGGAGACATGAAACATGGTGAAACAAAAAGCATGGAAGAAAAATAAAAAGATTCATTTACATAAAGGCCAGGAAGTGGAACTTTCCATACGTCGGTTAGGGATTAATGGGGAAGGAGTTGGTTACTATCAGAAACAAGTGGTATTTGTTGATGGAGCGATCCCTGGAGAAATTGTAGTTGCCCGGATCACGGACATAGAGAAAAACTTTGCCAAAGCCAAACTGATTCGTATCAAGAAAAAATCAGCCTATCGGACTGATCCCCAATGTCCAGTCTATGACACATGTGGCGGTTGTCAACTACAGCATATGGACTACCGTTTTCAACGTCGTTTGAAACGGGAGTTAGTACAGGAAGCGTTTCGCAAATACACACATCTGGATGAAATTCCTATTGAACCCATGATTTCCATGTCAGAGCCTTGGACTTACCGGAATAAAGCACAGCTTCCGCTTCAGCAGATCGGTAACCGAGTTGCCATGGGAATGTTTTCGGCCAAATCCCATCGCCTGGTGCAAGTGGATGACTGTCTGGTTCAGCATCCCTTAGTAAACCAAGTATTAAGTGTGACTCGTGAAATCATTGAGCAACTCAAAATCTCCGTTTATGAGGAACGTAAACATCAAGGTGTGATTCGCCATTTGGTGGCAAGGATCGCTTTTGCTACAGAAGAAGTGCAATTGGTCCTGGTCACTCGTACAAGTTCTTTTCCTGAAGAAAAAACACTGATATCCATGGTCACTGAACAACTTCCACAGGTAAAAAGTATTGTCCTTAACCACAACCCTCATAAAACTTCACTAATCTTTGGGGATAGAAATCGCTTGTTATGGGGAAAAGAAAAAATTACGGAAAAGCTGGGAGAGCTTACTTTTCTTCTATCACCACGAGCCTTTTTTCAACTGAATCCAGTTCAAACAGCCAAGCTTTACGAAGAAGTAAGGAAACTCGCAAAGCTTACTGGAAGTGAAACAATCATTGACGCTTACTGCGGAGTAGGTACGATTGGCTTATGGCTCGCCAAAGATGCAAAAAAGGTATTGGGCATGGATACCATTCCTGAAGCGATAGAGGATGCCAGAGAAAATGCGAAAATCAATGGTATTGAGCATGCAGAATACTTTGCAGGTGAAGCTGAATCTCTTTTGCCTGACTGGATCCAGAATGGATTGCAACCCGATCTGGTCGTAGTGGACCCACCACGAACCGGCTTGGGGCAGCCGCTGATTGACACTTTATTAAAAGTGAAAATTCCTCGCCTTATCTATGTCTCTTGCAATCCTTCCACATTGGCTAAAGATTGCCATCAGTTGCTGCAAGGAGGTTACGAACTGAAACGTATTGTTCCTCTCGATATGTTTCCGCAAACAGCACATGTCGAGAGTGTGACCTTATTAGAGGCTATTTGAACAAACACTGATAGTGACTCAAAACTCTCAACAAAATTTCCAATCCCCACCTGAGCTCCACTTTGACTATAAAAAAATGATGAACCCGTACCACACTATTGTGATACGGGTTTGTTAAATTCTTCAAATTCTCTATGATTCCATCACTTTATCCATACTTGAACTGTGTTTTAATAATCCCCATAAATAGCCGAACAACATACCAGCAACGGCAGGAATAAGCCAACCCATTCCTTCATTAAACAATGGAAGCTGACCATAGAGATTCATGATGCTTGATCCGGGTTCCAAGTGTGCAGCTTTTAGTCCATCCACTACACTGACAAGCGCAGTCGCCATAATGGTACAAATATAAACTTGCGAATAACCTCGAAAAACACGATCCAGGAAAGAAAGGAAAATGAGTGCAATCGCTACGGGATAAACAGCAACCAACACAGGAACAGAGAATGAAATTAACTGGGTCAAACCGAAATTGGCAACAACCAGGCTAAATCCAATCGTAATGATCAACATCATATTATAGGATGCCTTTGGAATTCGTTCAGAAAAATACTGTGCACATGCTGTAGAAAGTCCAATCGATGTCGTAAGACAAGCCAAGGTTACAACAACGCTTAACAAGATCGCACCAGCACCACCAAACAAATGATAAGACACCTTACTTAATATTTGCCCACCATTTTCGGCTGAGCCCAAGCTTTGGCTCGTGGCTCCTAAATAACCCAATACCAGATATACAAACGCTAAACCCAGAGCAGCAATGATCCCAGCTTTTACCGTATTGAAAGAAATCTGCTTCGGATCCGTCACTCCTCTTTCTTTGACAGCTTGAACGACGACAATCCCAAACACCAATGCTCCCAATGTATCCATCGTTAAATATCCTTCGACAAATCCTTTAAAGAAAGAGTGTTTAGCATATAATTCAGTTGGTTGACCGAAATCTCCAATCGGAGTAATCAAGCCTTTAATGAAAAGAAGCGTAATAGCGATAAATAAAATAGGTGTTAATATTTTACCAATGATATCTACAAGCTTGGAAGGATTTATACTTAACCAAAGGGTTACCGCAAAGTACAAAAATGTATAAACAATTAACGGCCAGTTCTCCCCTTTTAAACTATCAGGTAAAAAACCACTCATCAGCTCAAACGAAACCGTACCGGTACGCGGAAGAGCAAATAAGGGGCCGATGACCAGATAAACCAAAAAAGTAAAAAAGATTCCAAATTTCGGATGGATCTTGCCCGCTATGGTTTGTAAACTCCCCCCAGAATAAGCGACAGCTACCACACCCAAAAGCGGTAGCCCCACACCCGTGATTAAAAAACCAAGAATGGCGGTCCAAAAATGATCTCCTGCTGCTTGACCTAAAAAAGGTGGAAAAATCAAATTTCCTGCACCAAAGAATAATGCAAATAGCATAAGTCCAATAGATAAGACATTATTTTCTGATTGTTCCTTCATTTTAACCCTCCTTTATAGCTGTAATTATATAATAAATAAAAGCATGCATCTAATAAAAATTTATTTCTTTGATTTTAATTTTTATTAAAATATATTATTTTAATATATTTTATGATCCTTTTACCAAATACAAGTCAAAAATCATAATGAAAAAAATAAAAAGCTGCCGACATATCGTCGACAGCGTTTTTTTATTGAAGTAGGACTCAGATTTTACATAAGTAAAATTCCTAGAGCCGATACAACCGCAATCACAATACCGGCAATCATGAAAATCGTATAAAAAGCAGAACCTTTTTGGTTTAAATGCATAAAGGTAAACAGTTGCAAAAAGACCTGGATCACAGCAAACACCAAAATGAGTGGCAAAATCATATTTTCCGGAACTACATCTGTAGCTACCAAATAAAAGGCTGCTGCTGTCAAAGCAATCATGACGATGAAAGCAAAAATGTGTTTGGCTGTGCCATCTGGTTTATGTGACATTTCATTGGTGGTTTTTTGGTTTGTATTCTCTGACACCGTTTAACCCACCTTTCCAAGCAAATACACAAGTGTGAAGATGAATACCCACACAACGTCAATAAAGTGCCAATACAAACTGCTTACAAACAGCTTTGGTGCCATTTCATAAGTAAGGCCCCTTCTAGCAGTTTGGATCATTAAGGTCATAATCCAAGCAAGCCCAAATGTCACGTGGGCACCGTGGGTACCAACCAAAGCATAGAAGGAAGATCCAAACGCACTACTTGTAAATGTGTGACCTTCATGTACATAATGCACAAACTCGTAAATCTCCAGAATCAAGAACGCCAACCCTAGTAATACAGTTACACCCAGCCAAAACTGCATCGCACCTTGTTTCAGACGATTCATGGCATTCATAGCCAGAACACTGGTTAAGCTACTGGTCAACAGGAAAAAGGTAGCCAGACCAACCAATTTTAAATCATACAGTTGTTGGGTTGTAGGCCCACCCATGTTGGCATTGCGCAAGGCCAGATAAGTACCGAACAAACAGGCAAAAAGGACGGTTTCGGCTCCGAGGAAGAGCCAGAAACCCAATACTTTGTTTTTTCCTTCAAAGGTCGCAGTTTCCAAGTGGCCAGGCTGTTTCGGACGGTCATTGGGATGAATATGCGAAGCCATAATTAAGCTTTAACCTCCTTAGCCTTAGCCGAACCAACAATTTCTTCTGGTTCGATATGGTATCCAAAATCTTGTTGGAAAGAACGGACAAACATCGAGATAAACACCACGGCAATTCCAATGACTGCGACTGGAATCGCATGGGCAACAAAACCGTAACCCGCGATAAACAGTCCAAGCGACATGATCACTGGAATGTAAGATGGCGATGGCATATGAATAGGTCCTAACGGTTCAGCAGGAGCCATACCTTTGTTTCCTGCTTGCTTTTCTATCCAGAATGCGTCATAACCACGTACAAGCGGCAACTGGGCAAAGTTGTATTCTGGTACTGGAGATGGGACCGACCACTCAAGAGTACGACCATCCCAAGGATCTGCAGGAGCCAATTCTTTGCTTCTTGCCGTTTTAATTACGTTAATGGTAAAGATGATCGTACCAAGTACCATTCCAACTGCACCGATCGAACTGAGCATGTTAAGTGATTCCAATCCGTAACCGGCTTGGTATGTGAATACCCGGCGTGGCATTCCAAACAGTCCCAGGAAGTGCTGTGGGAAGAAGGTCAGATGGTAACCGATAAAGAACAGCCAGAAATGCCACTTGCCCAATCTGTCGTCAAGAAGCTTGCCAAACATTTTTGGCCACCAATAATAAGCTCCGGCAAACAGGGCAAATACCGTACCACCTACAAGCACATAGTGGAAGTGGGCTACAACGAAATAGCTATCATGATATTGGAAGTCAGCTGGTGGAACAGCCAGCATAACCCCAGTAACTCCACCCATCACGAACGTTGGAATAAATCCAACAGCCCATAGCATTGGGGTTTTAAAATGCAACTCACCGCCCCACATCGTAAAGAGCCAGTTAAATACCTTGATACCCGTCGGAACACCAATCGCCATCGTCGCGACCGCAAAGATCGAGTTAGACATCGGCCCAAGACCGACTGTAAACATATGGTGTACCCAAACCATGAAGCCCAGGAAACCAATCACGACGGTTGCAAACACCATAGAGGTGTAACCAAACAGACGTTTTTTCGAGAAAGTGCTAATCACTTCGGACATGATACCGAAAGCCGGCAGGATCACGATATATACTTCCGGATGACCGAAGATCCAGAACAAATGTTGCCAAATGACTGGGCTTCCACCCAACGCAGGGTCAAAGAAGGCAGAACCAAATACCCGGTCAAACATGAGAAGCAGCAATCCTACCGTAAGTGGTGGCATCGCAAATAACAAGAGAGCAGATGTAACAAAAGAAGTCCAAGTAAACATCGGCATACGCAGGAACGTCATTCCTGGTGTGCGCATATTAATGATCGTTGCAAGAAAGTTAATACCGCTCATCAACGAACCGATACCACTAATCTGCAATCCAAGAACATAATAGTCAATTCCTGGACCTGGGTTAAAGCCCATTAAGGCCAAAGATGGATAAGAAGTCCATCCGGCATTTGGAGCTCCACCAAAAATCCAGGATAAATTCAGTAGCAATCCACCAAAGAAAAACGCCCAAAATCCAAGTGAGTTCAAAAACGGAAATGCTACGTCTCGAGCCCCGATCTGGAGTGGCATAACCACGTTAATGATTCCAAAGATCATTGGCATGGCTGCCAAGAAAATCATCGTGGTACCATGCATGGTCAGTAATTTGTTAAATGTATCTCCAGTAAAAAGATCATTATTTGGAACAATCAACTGTAAACGCATGAATACAGCTTCCAGACCACCGATGAGCAGAAAGAAAAATCCAGACATAAAATACATAATCCCGATTTTCTTGTGATCCACTGTTGTGAGCCAATCCCACACCTTGGAATGCCGCACACGTTCAAGGAAGTCCTTATTATAACCCCCCGTTAAGATTGCGGCCAAAAACAAGGCAAGGACAAGAACGACCAGAAGTGTGCCCACAATCGTCCCTCCCTCAAAGTAAAATCAAATTCTTCACTTCTATTTGCTATTCATGAGATATTCCATGAGACTTTTCATTTCTTGATCATTTAAGTAATTGATCTTGGGCATTCTCGCACCCGGTTTAACCGATTCCGGATCCTTCAGCCATTTTTCTAGGTTCTTTTCGTTTTTAGGCAAGAAACCGGCAATCGTATGCCGTGTGCCGAACTTCGACAAGTCTGGGCCTTTAATCTTTGGATCAGCTGTAGCATGGCAGCTCAGACAGTTTTGCTTAAAGATTTTTTCACCCTCTTTTTCAGCCACCGTGGTTGGCTTGTGAGGTGTAGTCATTTGTGCAACCCATTTATCAAAGTCAGCCTGTTCATGAGCATAGACTTTAAAGTCCATCAATGCATGGCCTGCACCACAAAGCTCAGCACATTTCCCCTGGTATTCACCTGGTTTTTTCGCATCAAGCCACATGGTATTTACTTTTCCTGGAATTACGTCCATTTTACCACCCAAGGCCGGAACCCAGAAAGAATGCAATACATCTTTGCCATAGATTTCCAGGTAAACTTTTTTGCCTACCGGGATGTGAAGCTCTTGTGCTGTTTTAAAACGTTTTCCATTTGCATTTAAGTATTCAAATTCCCACCAATATTGATACCCAGTTACCTTGATTTTTAGTGCATCTGCACTTTTTGGCTGGGCCGATCCCAAGTTAAAGGTGGTTTTCACTGTTGGGACAGCGAGAATTGCTAACAGGATAATTGGAATCGCAGTCCACACAATTTCCGCCAATGTGCTTCCATGCACTTGTTTCGGCGTACGAGACACACCTTTTCTCTTTCTAAATCGCACGATGACATAGATAAAAATAGCCATAACAACTGCGAATACAAACAACATGATATAGATACTAAGCATGATCAAGTCTAACTGTTGTTCTCCTGCAGTTCCTTTGGGCTGTAATGCATTTAGTCGTGGATCTCCACAACCAGCCAAAAGGAACGCCACCAGTGCGAATACAGACAGTACCCGCGACAAATGTTGACGACTCACCACAATCAAACCTCACTTTCTGTTACATTGGCTGAGCTAACATAGTGAATAAACAAGATTAAACTGAGCCTTTTCCCTCATTTCATTTTGTTATACCTCATCACTCTGGGCTCATCACTCTGGGTGTGATGCTTCACAGGTCGCAGGCAAAGATCAGCCGATCGACCAATCTTTGCCTGCGACCGACATTTCGTCTCACACAAAAAAAGAAACAACTACCCAGCCACATACTCTGTTTTGCAATACAGAAGTCAAGATGTTGGGAAAAGCACTCACCTGTTGATTAAATTTAACAGTTTTCATAGCTTTAATCTATATTCAGCTTGAAGCACTGTTAGCTGATTAATACATTTTGACGATTTCCATCACAGCTACATCCACTATCATAACAAATAAAATCAACGTAATGTAAATCAGTGAGTAAAAGAACATCTGCTTTGCCCATAGATCATCATCTTTGGCAAAAAAGCCTTTGATTGAGAGCGCTATATAAATCAATCCCAAAATCAAAGCTACGACAAAATAAATCCAACCCGCAACCCCTGTAAAGAAAAGGATTAAAGAAGATGGTAATAGCAACAGGGTAAAAAACAAAGTCTGTTTTTTTGTTGCGGCAAAGCCTTTTACTACAGGCAGCATTGGAATTCCCGCTCTGCGGTAGTCGTCCACTTTGCGCATTGCCAGCGCAAAGAAATGAGGCGGCTGCCACATAAACAAGATCAGGAAAAGAGCCCATGCAGACAGATCCAGCGAATTATTAACAGCAGCCCAACCGATTAATGGAGGAATTGCGCCACAAATTCCACCAATGACTGTGTTTAATGTACTGGTTCTCTTTAGCCACATGGTATAAACAATCACATAAACATAAAAACCCATGAGACCAAGAAAAGCGGCAAGTGCATTCACTCCGATTGCCAATATAAGTATACCTAGGATGGTTAGAGTAATCCCATACCATAAGGCAATCGCTGGTTTAATTCTGCCTTCAGGAATCGCCCTCTTTCGCGTTCGCTCCATGCGCGGATCAATATCGCGATCATAGAAATTGTTAATGGTACAACCTCCCGCAATAATCAGACCCGTCCCTAACATGGTAAAAAAGAACGTAAGAAAATCGAAAGAAGTGAATCCCGCTGCGATCCAATAACCAGCAAATGTGGCTAAAAGATTCGTTTTATTAATTCCAGGCTTTGTAATTTCTATATAATCTCGCCAGGTTGCCCTACCTGTTTCCAAGTAAGACTCTGGCGGGATAATCTGGTTCGTTGTCGTTTGCTGCGGCATGGATCGTTCCACACTTTGACCTCCTTTCCAGTCCAGAGTTATGCGGCACCAACCTGCATCCATCCTTATTTTTTAAGCGATTTAAAAATTTAAGGAGGCAAAAAATGGGTAGTCCGCATGAGAACCATTAACTCATGATATGTTTCTCTCCCTAATGGGATCTCCCTATAAACCCGTAGATACCAAAAAAAATATATATAACGAGCCTTAATATCATCACCATTTTAGATGATATAAAAAGTTAGTGCAAGAGTGCACGAAAAAGATTCATAATACGGAAATATCACGAGAAAAGGAAATTAAGTAACGAAATCTCCATCTAATTTTAATCATTAATCAACTTGACATTTACGTGTCATTTGTGTGAACTTTTTGTGACGATGAAGGAATTCATACTTCCTTTAACAATAATATCTACTCTTACAAAAATAAAATACCGTCTTTTATAAAAAAGACGGTACAGCTTGTTGACAAAGTTTCCGTTATATGTCGGTTTTCCTTTTCTGTTTCACTCCCGCTCCACAAAAAGAAGCAAGAAGTCATTTAACTGGAAAAGGAAAACCGGAATTGTAGGGCGGCCTCGGTATTTTACTAACCCAAAAGTTTAGCTTTTTCCATTTAGCATGGTACTGGTCTTTAGCCATTTAATCACTTCTACGCAAGTTCCAGCTTCTCCAGTTTCTGATGTTTTAATATTCATATCATCCATGAGCATACGAACTTGCTGTAAACCAGAAGTTTCACCATTATGTTTACGCTTCGCTTCCATCATCAACTCTTTTACATTCGGTATACCTGGTCCAAAGTCCTCCACTTTGATTTTGAGTCCTTTTCGATCCTCCACGGTCAATACCTCAACGGTAATGGTTCCTTCTTTCGCATACTGAATCACATTTCGAGCCAATTCAGATACAGACTGGACAATCCTCGCTTGATCCAATTCATCAAAGCCCAGGCTTCGTGCTATCTCTCGCACTTCACTTCTAGCATGGACAATATTCTCTTCATCTTTTATGTGAAAAGTCGTTTTATCCACTTATTTTCGCCTCCATCATCTTGCGAGCATTCTCTTGCGTCTCTTTAAATATAAGCTGATGGTAAATGAAGATGCTGCACCTTAAACAACTGCGCATATTTCCCATTTTGAGCCATGAGTTCTTCATGAGTTCCAGCCTCTTTGACTTCTCCATGCTCAATGAAAAAGATTTGATCTGCATGTGTAATGGTAGACAAACGATGTGCGATGATAATAGTCGTCCGGTGCTTAGCCAATCTTTCCAGAGACTCTTGAACCAAATGCTCTGATTGAAGATCCAAAGCGGAAGTAGCCTCATCTAAAATAAGAATAGCTGGATTCTTTAAGAATAACCTGGCCAAGGCTATTCTTTGTTTTTGGCCACCTGACAGCTTGACACCTCTTTCACCTATTTCTGTCTGGTAACCATTTGGCAAGCTCATAATAAACTCATGAGCATTGGCGGCTTTGGCTGCTTCAACCACTTTTTCTATGGAAGCATTGATTTTACCCATCCGAATATTCTCTTCTACCGATCCACTGAATAATATGTTATCTTGCAAAACGATTCCCATCTGCTTTCGTAAGCTCTTAATCGTAAAATCACGAATATCCCGGCCATCAATCAACACTTTTCCACTATGAACATCATAAAAGCGAGGAAGCAAGGAGATCAGTGAGGATTTTCCACCTCCACTAGGTCCCACTAACGCTACAGTTTGTCCAGGCTGTATCTGCAAATCGACTCCTTTTAAAACCCAATCTTGATTTTCATTATAGCGAAAGTATACTTGCCTGAATTCAACTTTTCCCTCTACCTGTTCTACATCCACAGCATTTGCCCGATCCGTAATCTCATAAGGTTCATCCATAAATTCAAAGACACGATCCATTGAAGCATGTGCTTGGGTTAAAGTGGTTGATGAATTGACCAATCGCCGTACGGGAGAGTAAATAAGACTTAAATAGCCATAAAATGCAGTCATTTCTCCAATGCTGAGTCTTCCTTGAATCACCTCATATGCTGATACACAAATGACCAGAATGGGTGCCAAATCCGTAATCGTATTTATGGCCGAAAATGTTTTTCCCAGCCATTTGGAGTAATGAATCGCTTTATGCAGAAAATAACGGTTTTGCTCGATAAATTTTTTTTTCTCAACTTCCTCTAAATGAAAGGCACGAATAACAGAAATACCTTGAACACGCTCATGTAAATGTCCCTGAAGCTCCGCAAGAGCTTGGGATCTTTCCCTGGATAACTTTCGTAAATTCTTGAAGAAATATTTAACCGAAACGCCGTATAAGGGAAAAACCGCCAAGGATACAATGGTCATCCATGGATCTAGCCAAAGCATCATTGCGATCGCTATGAGTAAAGTCATCGCATCAAGCCATATATTCATCATCCCGGTAACAATAAACTCTTTGGTTTGTTCTACGTCGTTAATTACCCGAGATATTATTTGCCCAACTTTTTGATTATGGTAAAAACGTAAAGACAGTCTCTGAAGATGATCAAATAGCTGATTTCGAATATCAAATAAAACCTGGCTTGCCACTTGTTGTGCCAAATATTGGCGATAGTACTCGACTGGAATACGAATGACTGTGAATATAAAGAAAGCCCCGGCGATTACCCAGGCTAGTTTTTGCAATTTCTCTTCACTCGGAACAGGAGCCAGTAACAAATCATCGACCACATATTTTAACAGGAGTGGAAGGAGAAGAGGAATCGCAAACTTGATCACACCCACAAAAAAGGTGATAGAGATTTTCTTCCAATAAGGTTTGATAAACTGCATATATCTGCGTACGCTTCCCATCTCTTCTTCAGCCCCTGGTACAAAACTACAATGATCTTCCTCATTATAGCAAAGATTGAATAAAGTTTGTTTGTCATATCTAGGTCAAATTATTACTTTTTATATCATTTAACGAGTCATGAACGTAAAAAGATTCAATGTCATCTATACTTCAAACTCACTTTTTGTTTCTCGACCAATTCTTGAATCAAACAAAGTATTTATTAATTAAATCTTAATAAATAATATATATAATTATATAACATCTTCATATTAATCTCAATATTCAAATGATATAATGAAACGATTATGCTCTTTATTAAACACAATTTGAGTAAAAAATATGCTCGAGAACTTGAATCAGGAGTTCTCGAGCATCATTTCGGGTATATATTAGTGGCGAGCTTTTTCCAATGCAGGAAGTAGTTTTGGATTGAGGATTTTAATGTAGGTTCCTTTCATACCGAGAGACCGTGATTCCACTACTCCTGCACTTTCCAACTTACGTAAAGCATTGACAATCACTGAACGTGTAATTCCAACACGGTCAGCAATTTTACTTGCGACCAGAAGTCCTTCCAGTCCATCCAGCTCATTGAAGATATGTTCAGCAGCCTCCAGCTCACTGAATGACAGCGAATTGATCGCTAATTGAACAACTGCACGACTGCGCGCTTCTTCTTCAACTTGTCCGGCACGTTCACGCAAGATTTCCATTCCAACAACCGTAGCACCGTATTCAGCCAAGATTAAATCATCATCCACGAATTTCTCATTCATACGAGAAAGAACGAGGATTCCGAGATGATCGCCTCCACCGATAATCGGTACCAATGTGGTGTAACCATAACGGAAAATGTCTTTCATTTCGGTTGGATAAGCTGTATATGGGCTGTCAACGTCTACGTTTGGCATCGTTTTGTCTACTTCCATCAGCAGTTTGGCATATTCTGCCGGGAACGAGCGATCATTCAGGTATTGTTGCATCCGTTCGCTTTCAATTTCATGATCGATAGCCATACCCAAGATTTTTCCTTCCGGGCTGAGTACATAGATGTTTGCGTGCAAAACATCACAAAGTACTTGAGCAACTTCATCAAAGTCCACTAAATGATGTCCGACATTTTTTTGCAAGATTTTCGAAATGCGACGAGTTTTTGTTAGCAAGTCCATTACTCTAATCCTCCCAAATCAAATATTAGTTTATGATGAACTAATCACCAAGCAGTTGATAGGTATGTTAAATCAGTCTTTTTTGTCATTCGGTAATAGGGGATGCGCTTTTCCTATTATGCGATATTTATACAAATAAGCAAAATAGTTTTTGTGAACACTTTTCGAATTGTTTCCCCATTCATTCTTTAAAGAAAAGCACTTAATGACGGCCGCCATAGAATTAATTCCACTTTGCCATCAATCAATTCATAGGGAACAAGTCCGACACTCGGATAACGACTGTCTCTACTGGCCCATCGGTGTCGATTGTCTCCCATTACAAATACGGTATTTTCCCGGACAATGACCGGCCCAAAATCACCATCCTCAATTCGTGAGTTGATATAAGGCTCTGTTACCTTTCGCCCATTACGATACAATATGCCTTTTCGGATCTCAATGGTATCTCCGGAAACCCCAATTACTCTTTTTACCAAAAAACGATGCGTTTGTGAAGGATCTTTAAAAGTAATTACATCTCCAATTTTTGGCGAATCTATTAAAAATCGCAATTTATTGATTACCAATTGATCCCCATCTTGAAGCGTTGGCTGCATGGAGGTACCATTTACAACCGATAAGGCAACACCATACTCTTGAACCAAAAGTCCGCAAGAAATCACAATGGCAAATATGAAGGTCCATTTCCCCAGTAGTTGCACCTCAAATCACTCCATTAATTCATCTCCTCTTTTCAGTGATAGGTAGCTTTTGTACCAATACTTTGCGAAATCTGGATGGAAAGGAGGCTCTTTCAATTCGATCTTCATCTTCAACGCTTCAACGGCCTGGCCCACTTCAATCAAAACCATTTCAGGATAAGAAAAACGCACCCGATTTTGTACATACTCTTCGACATCTGCCAAGCGATATTGCAGCGTTGGATCTACGACAAAGTCGATATCGTAATCAATATAAGTAAGTTGTTTTTTGACCGGATCCAACTGATAAGGCGAAGCAATATTGCAATAATATCGGTTCAGGTTTCCCTGTTCATCATATAGCATGATCGTGTTAAACCATTCATGCCGTGAAAAGACGCAAATTGCTAACCCTTGAAAGAACCATTTCTCACCACCGTTTTCCAAAACCTCCACATTGTAATTAGCGGCGATCAATGGATCGTCATTCTGTAATACAACAGACTCTTTCCAGAGGCGATGGAAGCGATCCGGATACTTCAAACTTCGAATTTGCAATACATCTCCCCTGTTGATTAATTTCATTGTCCCCTCCTAAAATTCCATCCATTTCTTTTATTTCCAAAAAACGAATCGAATATAACACAAAAAATCAGAATTCATTTGAGTGAAGAAAAGCCGGACAATTGTCCGGATTAGAAATACTGTCCCAACTCCTGCGAACGTTCTTTTGCACGAAGAACCGCTTCAATGACGGCCTGGTCCAATTGATATTTGGATAATACCTCCAATCCCGCCATTGTGGTGCCACCTGGGGAAGTGACTTCTTGCCGTAATTCCGTCGGTTTTTTTCCCGTTTCCGCCAACATATGTGCCGCACCAAGGATGGTTTGCAATGTAAGCTGTCTCGCTGTATCCGGCTGTAAGCCTGCACGGATCCCGGCTTGTTCCAATGCTTCAACCATATAGTAAAAGTAAGCAGGGCCACTTCCAGACAAACCTGTAACTGCATCCATCATTTCCTCTTTGACGGATACAACCATGCCAATTGCAGAGAAAATCTCTTTAGCCAACTGCATATCTTGTTCTGTTGACCATTTCCCTGAGCAAATGGCCGTAGCAGACAAACCGACGGTACAGGAAGTATTCGGCATCGCTCGAATCACTGCAATATTCGCCTGCAATAAACTTTCAATGTAAGAAGTAGAAATGCCTGCCGCCACAGAAATAACCAGTTGTTTTTCATGGATATATTCTCTCCACTTTAATAACGCATCCTCCACATCTTTCGGTTTCACTGCAATCACAACAACATCTGAATGACGGATGGCTTCCCCGATCTGTTGCGGTTTCGTTAGTCCATACGTTTGTAATAGCTTTTGCAAACGAATTTTATTACTCTTATTAAGTATAGTTATATTCTGTCTCAAAATTTTATTTTTTTCAAGTAATCCGGCTAAAATAGCCTCCGTCATGGAACCTGCACCAATAAAAGTAAACTTTTTCTCTTTCATCATTGAACCCTCCATTTCTTGTTGATAAATAAAAAAGCTTCCTTCGTCTCAAAGGACGAAAGAAGCTTTTCTTCCGCGGTACCACCTTTGTTAGCACAATTTTTGTGCTCAACTCAAGCGCGATCTACAGGATCGCTCACCTGATAACGTAGGTGAACCGCTCTGATTTATCATCAGCCGCATCCGAGGGTGGGTTCAAACAGCCATCATGGCAAAACCTCTCAACCTATGGGTTTCACTCTCTGTACAGATGGTACTGTTTTACTGGCCCTCATCATAGCGTTTCATCTTCAAGTAAACTTTTTTCTAATTATGTGTAAAAAGCAGAAATGATGTCAATACCCATTTTCTTCTGTTTCAAGACAGAACGAAAAATAGAGCGTGATAAAAAACAAATCAGCAAGTAAACACTGAATGTTTCAAGAAATTATGCGTCTATTTTAACGCATTTTCTGCTAATGCCTTCATGCTCACAGGAAGTAACGAGGTTGAACCCATATTGTATGTGAAGTTGTTTATAAAGGAGATACAGTTTTTTGGAATTTTAAATACTGTTTTGCCAATCGCGCAGCTTTTTTCACGTTGACAAATCCGGCTTGTTCACCTTTAATTTCATCAGCAGTACTTGTCAGTATACATTTGATGTCGTTTGGGCTTAAATGGGGATTTGCTTCCAATAATTGGGCCACAACTCCTGCGAGAAAAGGAGTGGCCATCGATGTACCTGACAAGCGAATATAGTCATCTCCCACTTTATTTTCGGGAAGTTGCTGGTCCAGGATAGAACCGACGACATTTAATGAACAAATATCAGCTCCAGGAGCATAAATATCCGGTTTCACCAAGCCATCGGGAGTCGGACCCCGACTGGAAAACGAGGCAATTTCGTCATCGAGAAGGGAATCTGTGTTTTTATCATCTACCGCTCCAACCGTTATAATTACAGGATCATTCCCAGGTGTACTAATGGTGCCTGCATAGGGTCCTTCATTACCTGCTGCAGCAACCACAACAATACCATGATGCCATGCTTTTTCAGCAGCTTGTGCCAAAGGATCCTGGCGATAAGGCATGGTCGCTGGTGTGCCCAAAGAGAGAGAAATAACACGAATCCCATATTTCTTTCTTTTCTTTACACACCATTCAATCCCGCGAATGACCGTAGATAAACTGCCTCCACCCTGAGCATCCAACGCTTTTACCCCAACCAAATTGGCTTCTGGTGCTGGTCCTGTATACAAACCTTGTGATGTATACCCGTTCCCTGCTGCATCCCCGGCACAATGAGTTCCATGCCCCTGGTCATCATACGGACCTTTCTTCCCATGTATCAAATCCACAAAGCCAATAATCCGATTATGTGGTTTCGTCAGATCCTGATGTGGATGAATTCCTGTATCGATGATAGCGATCGTGATTCCTTTTCCCGTCAGTCCTTTTTGAAGTTGAACATCCAGTACTCCTGTGGTCTTTTTGGCGACATCAAGAAAAAGATGAACCTTTCGATCATAAAAGATATGAGCAATCGATTCTTGCTCTGTTAAATCGCGAATCGTATCTGGATGAAGCCGCCCATGGACAGCAGATAAAATAGATAATTCGCCATCGATTGAATTATATGATTTTTCTTTACATATTTCATTCAACTTCTGTTTGTCTTGATCATTTGCTTCATCTTTTAATTGGATAATCACTGGAATAGAGGCTTTCTCCTCATCATCCACTTGTGTCCGAACCATTTGCAAATGATAACGCAAGCTTGGATCAATCATCCTCTTTCTCTCCAAAAACCATGCCTTTTTCCTGATCGCCATAGACATCCCCCCTTACTATATATTCCCTTTCATCCGTCTAATCCCCTTCATAAAAAACAGAACTTCAAATTGCTTATCAATAAAATACAATGAAATTTTTAAATCATTTCTCTTTCTTTCAACCATCTTTATTCCAAAGAAAAAATCTGTTATATAATACTGATAATGGTAAAAAATTACTCTGTTTCAGCCAATAAAAAATGCCGTCCAGCATCCATCAACTGGACGACATCATGAAGGTCGCCTCCCATTTCCTATACACTGTTTACATCCGATTCTTTCTTTTCATCTCCCCCATTCGGTGGATCTGGCTGATCCGGCTGATTCGGTTCTTCCGGATTTTCAGTGGATGGTGTCTCCCCTTTATCATCTGGATTGGTTGCATTCGGTTTGGATCCATCATCTGGTACTTTATCGTCTTTGGGCAATTCAGCATTTGGTTTGGTTGGATCTTTGACCTTTTCTTGCTTGATCTGTGATTTCTTCGGTGCATCGGGTACAGACCGTTTATTCGGTTTTAATTCAGGTACACTATAAATCTTTACCGTTAAGGAATTATCATCCATCGAAACTCGAATAGCAATGGGTTTGTCATAATTGTTTTTAAACGCAAAATCCGGCCCACCATCGGATACTGTAGCATCCCGATTTACGGGAACATAAGTTACAGATTTACTGTGATGTTGCAGTCTGGTGATTTTTAATCCTGCTCGATCCACACTATTGTATAAAGTGGAAGAAACCTGACAGATCCCCCCACCAACTCCCTGTGTAAATTCTCCTTTTACAATGACTGTCGCTGGTTTGTAACCTCTTGCGGCATTATGAGGGCCCGTTTCTTTGTTAAAGGAAAAGGTTTCTCCTGGATTGACTACAATTCTGTCCATTGCTTTTGCAGCTAGACGAATATTGGTATTTCGATTGGTATTGTTGCTGTCAAAGTATGTTGTATAACCGGAAATCTTCTTTTTATTTACATTTTTCAGATCCTTGGTCGTTACTTGAGGTTCCTTGGTTTTCATTGGGATTTCCGTTGTTTTATCAATGAGCGGCGTTAAATCCTTCAACCAATCCCGAACTTTATTTTCATCCATTACGCGACCAGCCTTCTCTGGCTGAATCGGATCCCCAATCCTCTTCATTTTTGCATTTTTGGGAGGTTCTTCAACCTCTTTTTTTACTTCTTTCCATATCCATTTTTCGACCGCATTTTTATCAATGGTAGCAGCATCTTTTCCATCATAGCCAACCTTCTTCAAATCTAACGTGTAAGTTTTATCTCCCGACTTTAATTCAATTTTATGATCCGGCCCTATTCCGACAGTTTCTTTTACTGTTTCCTTGACACTTTCATCGCCCCATAATAAAAAGCAAGCAACAATACCTCCGAGAACAATAACAAAGATAATGGCTACGATCGAGGCTAACTTTTTATTCACTATTTTACCTCCAATCATTTATCATGCTCGGCGGCCACAACTTTTATAATATATCTAACTATATAAATAAATGCAATAAATCCACTCATAAATCACAAAACATTCAAAAACAAAAAATCTGCCGAGTTCGGCAGATGATTTGCGAGAAAAATTATGAAATTTCAACCTAAAGCCAATAAGTCCTCTTCATTACGTGTATGACACCAATTGGTAAAACCTAAACGTCGATAAAATGGAACCAGATTTTCTGTACCTTCATCCACGGTTATGTAAACTCGTTTAACTCCTTTCCGCTCAAACCGAGCATACAAAGCATTGACCAATGCTGTTCCGATCTTCTGATTCCGATAATCTGGATGAACCGCCAAGCAATAGAAAAATCCGCTTTTCCCATCCATCGTGCCCACAATAGCACCAACAACTTCTCCATGATCTGCTTCAGCTACAATTACCAAATCTCGATCCCGCGCAAGCTGATCTGATAATACACGGAGAGTTTCTTTTTCTTTTTCATGTGATGCTGCCATCGACCAAATTTGCTGAACAGCAAAAATATCAGACAACTGAAAAGAGCGCAGGCGCATCAAACTTACCTCCCCGATTTTCTGTTATATAATAAAATTACCCCACATGATTGCTTAAGCATATTTTAATATACTAAATGATTATTATCAATTTGTAAAGATAAATATTTTTGAATCAATCTCTTGAGCTAAAGCGAATTATCAAGTTCACAAGCTTGTTTCGTGCTTTTTTCTCTCATTTGTGTAACTTGACTTATTTGCCATACCCATGGGATATAAATCATAAGAATCAACGCCCAAAAAAAGGTTTTATACTCCATCCAATGGTAAGAAAGCCCGCCAAACAACACCAGAACCCAAATGATCAATGACCACCAACATAGATGGAAGGAAAAAGACCGATCACAAAACATAACGCCACTAAAAATCAAACCGGCAATTGCAAAACAAAGAGGGATAAAATTTCCACTCATCTTGTTCAGTATAAAGTCCCAGTCTTGAATATGATGAAGCAATCCAATGGTTGGCTGAAAGATAAATAGCTCAGACAGTGTCGGCATAATCAACATCTGAAAAAAGTGAAAAATCAAAGCGGATACAGTACCAATTAAGGAGATTAACCAAGCACACTGCAAAATCAAACGATAAGCAGAGTCCATCAGAAAAAAGAGCAAGGTAAACGTAAACATCAAAAACAATAAGCTGATCGTCGTACTGCTCCAGAAAAGCACAACCCATGATTTGTTTGCATAGATATAAAGCAATCTGTTAACGATCGACCCGCTTGTGGCTTGTGTTAAAGCAAAAAAAATACAAAGAAAAGATATAAAATGAAAGAACGCCGAACTTTTCAATAGCCATCCAATCCAACCTTTATTCATCACATTTATCACAAATTTTCATCTCTTTTCTTTCCTCATTTCTTATCCCACCTTCCTAACATCATTCTTCCCATCTTCCTTTTTTCATAAAACATGAATCGTTGAATGATTTATTTTTTCAATCAAATGTTTGAACCGTCATGGTCTTCGAAGGTGAAGCATTCGGAACATACATACTCATAGCTATAAAACCGAAGCGTACAATCTTCATGATCACCACGAGTAGTATAACCAACAAAAAACCTCCTATTTCACATAGGAGGTTTTGGCATACATGATTGCTTTTTTAAGAGCATAAGCTTTGACTTCTGTTTCTTTATACTCCATTTCTGGAACCGAATCCGCTACAATCCCTCCACCCACATGGAAAGAAGCCTGACCTGATTGACAGACAATCGTTCGAATAACCATACTCAAGTCAAACATCCCACGCACATCCAAATATCCCAAACCGCCAGCATAAATCCCTCTCCCGCTATTTTCCAATTCATGCAAGATTTCCATTGCCCGGATTTTGGGAGCTCCTGTCATTGATCCACCAGGAAAAGCCGCTTGGATGGCATCAATGGGGTGGACATCCGGTCTTAATTTTCCTGTAACCGTAGAAACCAGTTGATGCACTGTCGCATATGATTCTACATTTAATAACGTCGGAACTTGGACATGGCCAGTCAAACATACTCTCCCCAAGTCATTGCGTACCAAATCAACAATCATCACATTTTCTGCACATTCTTTTTCACTCGTCTTTAATTCATGGATATATGCTTGATCTTGATTATAATCTGACGATCGTGGACGTGTTCCTTTAATGGGGCGACTTTCCAATACGCCATGTGCATCTAATTTCAAAAATCGCTCAGGGGATGAGGATAAAATAGATAAGTCTTCAAATTTTAAATAACTAGCAAAAGGGGCAGGATTAATTCGTCTTAATATCCGGTATAGTTCAAATGGATCTTCTTCGTAGGATGTGGTGATTTGATAAGTAAAACAAACTTGATAAATGTCCCCTTTCCCAATATAATTTTTGAGTTTTTCCATTTTTGAAAGATAGCTTTCTTTTGTTTCATTGGCCACAAACATGGAAGAAGCATCTGAATCATCCAGTTCATCTAGAGAGGGATCAGCCAAATCCTGCATAGAAGCCCAAATGATTTGCTTGATCTCTTCCTCCAGTTTCTTTCTTGCCAGTTCTTCTGATTCTTCCATCACCAGTCGACTCAACCATGCTTTTTTTTCTACTTGGTCATATATGAGCACTTGATCAACAAACATCCACATCGACTCGGGTACAAGAGTAGGATGAACGGGTACCTGTTCACTGTACTGATTCATCTCATAACCAAAATAACCGATTAAACCAGCCAGAAAAGGAAGCGATGAATCTACTGAAATTCCTTGATAATCATCCAGCACTTGTTTGATTACTAAAAAGGGAGCACACGAACATGTATCCATATTTTTTGAATGGATCAGTTGTGTGATTCCTTGATTCGTTTTAAGGATGAAACGAGGATTGGCTCCCATAAAAGAATATCGGCTCAATCCTTTGACGATACAGTTCCCATCCAACCAAAAGGCATATGGAGATGGTTGAAAATGATAAGCAAAAACTTTCTCCGGATGTATTGGATAGGAAATTTCTTCGATCATGATCTTCATGATTCAATCCGACTCCTATTTCAAATTCATAGCCCAGTATAAAACACAAAAATTATGCCATACAATGTATATCATCTCTGTTCCTTTTACTTTCCATGCTATTTATACATGGGAAATTTACTAAATCATGCATAATTCGTTTGAAAGAAAGATATAGTAAGATAAGAATATTTTTTCGAGGCTGTTTACATCCCTGCTACTCGTTTTAATCGAGCGAGAGAAACAGAAAAGATGTCCATATCAACTTATCTTAATCCCGCTGCTGGCATGAAAAAACCGTCCATCAGGCGGACGGTTTATAGACTATTAGCATTGTCTTTATCCTTTGGTTCGATTGGAGCGTCTTGCATGTCATCGGTAACTTTCACATCTGGTTTTGAGTCAAGATCAATTTCTTTTTCTTCTTTGGACTCAATTCCCAAAATCAACTTGCTAAAAGATTCGGTTTTCTGGCGAACTTTTTTCAATTCCTTTAATTCCTCTTTGCTCAGGGTTTTGGCACCAGGTACGGTAAATACTTCTACGGTTACCAGAGAAGTAGATGCATCTGCTTTAATCACGACAGGTTTATCCATGTTATTCATAAATTTAAAATCTGTATATGGATAAGCAATGGTTGCATCTCGCCCAATTGGAACATATCCAACTGGCTTACTATGTGCGGTACGTTCTACAATTTTTAACCCTGCTTTTTCCACCGCATTGAACAAGGTCGTAGATACTTGGCAAATTCCTCCGCCATATCCTTGGACCAATTTTTTATTAACGATAACTCCAGCTGGTTTATATCCTTTATCAGCTGTAGTATCTCCTACATAACCATTCCAAGAGAACACTTCTCCTGGCTGTAGCACAAGACCGTCAATGGTTCTGGAAGCCAAACGAATATTGGTTACACGATTTCCTTCTGTCGCTCCCATATCTGTGGTAAATTTACCAACTTTATGGCTATCGATGCTTTTTAAGTCTTGCGCTGTAAGTGTCGGCTTATCTTCGATCATTGGAATTTTTCTTGGTCCGATGAGCAATTTTTTGATATTCTCTTCCTTGAACCATTCAGCCATTTGTTTGGTGTCTACCAGATGTCCCACTTTTTCGGGCTCTATTCCGGTTTCCGCTTTTTTGTTTTTAAACTTCGCATTCTTGGCTGGCTGATCCAGTTCTTTTCTAATTCCTTCTAACCAAGACACTAATTTCTTTTTGTCGATGGTCGACGGGTTGGATCCATCATAACCGATAGACTTTAGATCCAGTTCATATGTTTTTTTATCTGATTGAAGCTTGATTTTATATCCTGTAAACATGGGTCGAACATCTGTTTTATAATACTCTGTCTGTGTAAATTGATAAGCCGCCACTCCACCAAAAAGCAACAGTCCAGCTGCAACCATTCCTGCAATCAGTTTCTTCGAACGCTTAAATACTGAAGATTTCTCTTCTGTAGGAACAGGAGCAATTCTTGTTTCAACCTTCGGTGGTTCAAATGTGGGTGGTAGATCCGGCTTCGCAACTTCTGAAGCAGGTTTCGCTTCATCTTTGGGTACAAAAGCCGTTTCGAAAAAGGCAACGTCATCGAATGCTTTCTTTTCTTCCGTTTTTGGCTTATCTTCTGCTTCTGGCTTATCTTCCGCTTTGGGTTTATCCTCAGCCACTACTTCAGCTTTTGACTCTTTGTCTTCCTTTTTCTCTTCCAATTCCTGTTTTGTTTCATCTGCCGAAGCGAATAACAAATCATCGCCTTCAGCTTTGACTTCTTCTTTTTTCTCTGCTTCTTCTGGTTGTTCTTCTTTTTCTTGCTCTTTCTTCTCTGATTCTGACTCTTTCAAATCGACTACTTTTTCATTCGGTTGTTTCTCTTTGGACTTCTCTTCTCCCTTTTGATCCTTTTCATCCGTACCCCATTGATCAAAGATGGAAAGATCCGCTTCTTGTTGCGAGGTATCTTCTTCTTTTAATTCTTTCTTTACTTCTTTCTCTGTATCCTTTTGTTCCTCCTGTTCTGATTTTGCTTCTACTTTCTTTTCTTCATCTGTACTCCATTGGTCAAATAAGGATATATCGGATGATGTATCTTCTGTCTTTGCTTCTTTTGAACTGGAAGAATCCGATGAATCGGTATCGAAAGCAAAACCATCCAAATCTACGGAATCTTCAATTGAAGATTCGCCTTCACTTTTCTTTTCGTTTTGTTCTTCTTTTTCATCGGATTTATCTTTTTGATCTTTTTCTTTCTCTTCCAACTGATTTCTCCCCCTCAGCAAAGAAATAATCTAAAAAAACTTGTTGCCTTATTTGACACCAAAATTATCCCGTAAATTTATATCTAAGTTTGATATATTTTACAGAAATTGAGTGCACGATCTAAATCAGCAACAAGCTGGCATTCACAAAAAACAATGTGATCTTTTATTCAATCCATACTTTTGTATATACTATGTTATTTACCATATGTATAATTAGCTCTTTACAATATATGATAATCGATACATTAAAAAAACACCACTAGCAAAATGCAACGAATAAAAAATCTCCATATTTTGGACAATTTTTTGTTATTCGTTTGTGGAAATTATTTTCTTTTTCGGTTATTAAACGCTGATCAATGGAGACAGCTAGGCCATAATAAAAAAATCGTCCGAAATATGGACGATTTTCTGTCAGACAATGATGGATACTTTTCTCAGCTTGTTGACGTGTTTGTCAACAATTCTTTTCTGTTTGTATTTTTAAAATGAACCACTTTCTGTTTTCAACTGTGCAGTATCTTCTTGAGTATCTGGCTGAACCAGAGCCAGTTGGGCACCAGGAGCAGTAAGAATTTTAACAACAAGTGATCCATCTGTTAAGCTCGTTTTAATCACAATCGGCTTGTTATAATAGTTGATAAACTGATCATCAGTACCTTGCTTTTTCGACTCATCGAACGGATTACCTTCAGATTCTTTCTTTAAGCCTGCCTGCATCAATGCAGAGGATAACGCAGTATACAATGTACGGAATCCCTCGGCTTTCTTTTCCCCTTCCTCAATCACCGCCTGCAAAGAGAAAGTTTTCCCTGGGTCAACTACCCAACCATCCAATTTTTTTGCCGTATTCTCCAGCTCATTGGCATTTGCAGCCAATTTCTTTTTTGAAGTGCCCACTTCTTCTTTATCCGCATTTTTATAGTCTTGAACAGTCCATTTTGGCTTAACGGGAACCAGCGGCACCTGCTTCGTATTGTTAACCAGCGAAGGTAAGTCGTTGAGCCATTTTTCAATCTGTTTCATATCTACTTTGTATCCGATTTGTTCTTTCTCTACGTTAGAGCCAAATTTCTTCCCTTTCAGTTGTGCATTCTTTGCCGGTTTTTCCACTTTAGGTTTGACTTCTGTTTCAATCCAACGTATCACCTGATCTTTTTTGACACTGGCAAGATTTTTACCATCATAGCCAACTTGTTTCAAATCCAACTTTACAATTTCGTTTCCTACCTGGAAACGAATCATATCTCCAAATATCTTTCCGGTATCCGATAATCCAAACGTTTTTATGGCATAGGCAATCCCTGTTCCTGCTATTAACAGACCTACAATCATACAAACCATCATAAAATACTTGGATTGTCTGGAAAAAATGGATACTTTCTTTGCAGGTTGAACCGTTGCAGCGTTAGCCGAAGGTGATGCAGGTGACTTTGGTGGCTGCAGTGGCTCAGGTCGAGTTGGTTCCAGCGATTTGCCCGTTTGAACAGTAGCATCTGCCTGCGGTTCACTTTTCACTGTTTGCTGGCTAGATGGAAATGGTGTGACAACAGGTGAAGGAGAAGTCGCCTCAGTTTTTGGTGGCCATATAGGTTTGGTTTTCGAAACTGTTTTTAAAGGGGTCACTTTGCTTTGACCAACTGGTTTTTCCATTTCTTCATCCGGATCAGAAAATAAACTGAGATCATCTGTGCTCCACTTATCCAAACTCTCCAGGGAAAGTGCTTCAAATGATTGATTTTTGACGGCTTGATTATTGACAGATTGGTTTTTCTTGTCGGAAAATATGTTCTCATCTGTATCTTCAGGCATCATCGGAAACTTTGCTTTTACCAAAGAAGGATCCATATTTTCGTCACTCTTTCGTTCATTTTTGTTCAAATCTTCAAAACCGATACTTCTTTCCAATAAAGTACGCTTAACCTCTTCATGATTTACCCGTGGTTCAAAAAGGGAATGAATGGACTTATTGGAATTTTTCCCTTCCACCTATCTCCCTCCTTCGATTTAAATTCTATGGCAATAAGTCTAAAAAATTTTTCAACAACATAGATTCACGCAAAAATGGAAAAAACAACAAGAATCACATTCTATTTTAAACGAGGTCGAGCTCCAAAAGTATTACAAAATGTTAAAATAACAGATCTAATGCTTTACGATAGACATTGGGTAAAGCAATTTGTTCCAATTCATCTATATTTATCCATTTCCAGCGAGAAAGAAGCTGATCCTGCTTCTTTTCCAAATGAATGGCTACAATGGTTATTTTCCAGTGACGATGACTGAAAATATGTTCCAGTTTGCCAACGATCCTTATATCTTTTATTGACAACTGTTTTTCGGCACAAATATTTTGTAACGATTCAACTGCATCTTCTTCCGTGATCTCTTCCCAAGTAGGAAGTGACCACATGCCTCGCAACAGTCCATGATTTTCTCTTTTTTCCACTACGCAATATTCATCACAAGTAATCCAGGCTACCACTACTGGTACTTCCTGAGGAGGTTTGGCCTTTTTCTTACGGGGTAATTCTTCTTGGATCCCTTGGTGGTATGCATTACATACAGATTGAACAGGACAAAATAGACATTGTGGTGATGTAGGTGTACAAATCATAGCCCCTAATTCCATAAGTGCCTGATTGAAATCACCAGGTGCATCGTCGGGAATCAGATGTTCTGCTATTTTTTCCATTTTCTTTCGTGTCGAAATGGAAGCAATATCATCTGTAAGAGCAAATAAGCGTGAAAAAACACGCATCACATTTCCATCAACAGCTGGTACCTTTTTATTGTAAGCTATACTTAAAATCGCTCCAGCTGTATAAGGACCTACGCCTTTCAATGAAGAAATGGTAATCAGGTCATCTGGTACTCTTCCACCATACTTTCCGACAACTTCTTTTGCGGCAGCATGCAAATTTCTGGCACGTGAATAATATCCCAGACCTTCCCACGCTTTCACTACTTGCTCATCCGTTGCTTGAGCGAGATCGAAAATCGTGGGAAACTGTTTCATAAATCGTTCATAATAAGGAATCACCGTATCTACACGAGTTTGTTGTAACATGATTTCAGATACCCAAATGGAGTATGGATCCGTATTCTTACGCCACGGCAGATCCCGATGATCATTTTGATACCAAGAAAGTAATGATTGCTGAATGATCTGTACAGTCTCTGCAGATGGATACTCGATATTTAAGGCTTTTGATTTTCTGGTAGCCATTTTCCACGTTGTCCTCCTTCATCTTGAGCTAAATGGCTAAAAGTCCAAATACGAATCTTTTCTCTACCCCCTTGAATATACCGATCAAGTTCACATAAAATACCTTGATCTGAGGCTGTACGCAACTGTTTTAGTTGCTGCACATATCTTTTATCATTAACAACAATTATTTCAACAACCAGATAGGGTTGTTCAACGCTTTCCAAAAAAGTATGGTCAAGAATCGGCCCCTGCTGTCTTAAGGATTGTTTTATCAAAGGAATGTGAGCAAGAAATTCTTCCCAGCTTGATTCCTTAATCTGATACTCAACAAATACCGTATAGTTCATTCTGGATCACCTTTTTGTATCTTAACAGATATCCATTTCATCGTTAAGCTTACCATTTCTCTGTTTCAAAATCATCAATGATACATCATAGAGGCAACCAAAGAAAAAACGGGTTTGTCAACAGCCTCCATCTAATCAATCATCCAATCATTTTAATTTAGGAGGATTTTTATGGATACAGGAACTCATTTTGTAATGGGAATCGGTCTTTATGGCTTGGCTCATCTTGATCCGATTGTTGCTACTGATCCGGTTACATCCCATGCAGTACTGTTTGCTACTGCTATTGGATCACAAATGCCTGACTTTGACGGTCTTTACCGTTTAAAAGGAAACAGTGCCTATATTCGCAATCATCGCGGTTGGACTCATTCCCTTCCGATGTTACTTATCTGGCCGACCATTTTAACAGCGATTCTTAATTTTTTCTTTCCACAAGCAAATTGGCAGCATGTATGGCTATGGGGACTTTTAGCCGTTTTTATCCACGTGTTTATTGATTTATTCAACACCTATGGTACGCAAGCACTCAAACCGTTTTGTAATAAATGGATTTCTTGGGATGTCATTAATATTTTCGATCCTTTTCTATTTATCATTCATCTCTTTGGATTCGCTTTATGGTCTACTCTCCCAGTATCTCCGGGTTGGATTTTTGCAGGGATTTACCTCATCTTGATCTTCTATGTAGGATGGCGAACATGGGTTCACGCCCAAAAAGTGAAATGGCTCACCAAACAAGTTGGAGAACCTGGAAAGTATACAGTGATTCCAACCGCACGCTGGAACGACTGGAAAATCGTCTTTGTCCAAGAAAACAAGGTTCGCATGGGAGAGATTCGTGATCATACCATCAACTGGACTGGAGAATTGTCTACAAAAGATCTGAAACATCCTGCTGCCATCAAGTCTAGAGAAGCGGAACCGATTGATGCTTTTTTATCTTTCACTTCCTATGGATATCCCAGAGTATATACTCGCTCTTACGGATATGAAGTTCGCTGGTTTGACGTTCGATATCATCATAAAAAACATTTTCCCTTCGTGGCCGTTGCTTTACTTGATCATGACTATCATATCATCGATTCATTTGTCGGTTGGATCAGTGAAGAGCAATTAGACAAGAAAGTTCAACACATGTTATCCTAATTCTGTAGAACCTGCTTTCCAAAATGTTAACCAAAAAGAGGTGAAATCTGTTTTGCTCTTTACTTCTTCTATCTTCCTGACGGCTCAAGACAGCAATTTGGCAGAAAACCTGATAGCCAAAACAAAAAAACTACTAGTCAATATCATAGAAGATCCCGTCCGAAATCTTCTGATTCCGATTGGCGAGATCGTTCTGATCATCGTACTCACCATTATTGCGGTTCGGATGATTCGGCGAGTTGTGGATAAAACCTTTTCTTTCAGCAAAATCCAAACCAATCAGGGTCAGACTTTACGAACCTTAATTAACTCCATTGTTACCTATTCGCTTTATTTTATCGCCATTTTGACCATCCTTTCGATCTTTGGAATCAATCTGGCACCCGTTCTTGCTGGAGCGGGAATTTTAGGTTTGGCTATTGGTTTTGGGGCTCAAAACCTGGTCAAAGACGTAATTAGCGGTTTCTTTTTGATCTTTGAACGCCAGCTTGAAGTAGGCGATTTTGTACAGATTAATAACCAAATCTCTGGAACAGTAGAAGAAGTGGGTTTGCGTGTAACCAAGATTCGTGAATTTAATCAGCGATTGCATTATCTATCCAATCGCATGATCACCCAGGTCACCAACTATAATCGCGAAAAGATGCGAGCCATCGCCCAAATTATCGTTCCACTTGAAGCAGACTTTCAACTGGTCACTCAATCTCTGGAAGAAACATGCGAGAAAATCCGGAAAGAGTTTGAAAAAGATTTAATCGAAGAACCACAAATATTGGAATTTACCAATATGGATATAAACGGTGTTCAATTTACCATTCACGCTGTATGCCACCCAGACGCATATTATCCATTAGAACGCGCAATGCGAAAAGAAGCATTAATGAATCTACATCGGCATGGGATCGAGATTGCTTATACGCGCAGTGTGATTTACAATCCAGAACAAGCTTATCAATTACAAACACAAAAAAAGGAACCAGTAAAGGTATAAAAAAACAGCAGGTCCAAACATGGGACCTGCTCTGATTATTGAAAAAAGTTCTATTTTCGTTGTCGGGGTTCCTTTTCCATTTCGCCCCTGTATCAAAAATGGCTCCATCGGAAAAGAACCCCCTATTTTGCCAACATCTTTAGCAACTTATGTGGCTGATTAAAATTCCTGGCTGGCTTTTGGATTAAAATAACATGTATCGTATGACAGCCAGAGCACTAGCGACTATTGAAGCAATGGCAAACCATAGAAAGGTTCCTTTCAACTCCCGAACGAGGATTCCATGAGCGTCAACGGATGCTACCCGTGGTTCTTTTTTTCTTTTTTTCGCCATTACAATTCCTCCTATCATTGGTTACAACCACCATGAACTAAATCTGCTTCTTTTTTATTTTCTGTTCCGTTATAGCATCCCACAAATAAAATGTGACATAGCTACGGTACGGTTTCCACTGTTCGCCCAGCTTACGCACTTCTTCTTCACTCGGCTTTTGATCCAATTCAAAAACATGGGCGATTGCATTCCGTAAACCAATATCGGCTGCTGGAAGCAAGTCTGGTTTTCCCATCCCAAACAATAATACACACTCAACCGTCCATCGCCCAATTCCTCTTAGAGGTAGTAATTTCTCCATAACCTCTTCTTCTGAACATCCCATCAAACCTTCCAAATCCAATTTTCCTTCCACAATCAATCGCGAAATATCAATGATGTACTCAGCTTTGCGACGATTAAACTGTAGTTTTTGCAAATCCTCATAACAAAGAGACGCGACTTTTTCCGGGTCAGGAAAAACAGGCAAACACATCCCTTTATAGTTTATTTCTTCTCCAGCGAGCTGAACCAACCTCTGTTCCAATGTTGCTGCAAAGGAGATATTTAACTGTTGACCAATAATCGTTTTAATCAAACACTCATAGATACTTGAATCCAATACCAAATGGAGTCCTTTTCTTTTCTGTATAATCGGCTGCAAAGGGCCATCGGTAAACTGGTTATAAAACGGAGTCAAGTCGACTTCCGTTGACCACATATGCTTGATGCATGTTAGAAGCTCTTGTTGCTCTTCCTTAGTTAAATGCTGATTTACTTCTATGTGTAAAGCATGGTCTTTTGGCAGGTAAGAAACCCCTATCACTACCACACTTGAGCACAATCGTATTGCACGATAAAACACCTGTTCCTTACAGACATAGCTTGTCTTTGCAAAGAGATGCAAGCGTTTGGTTGTATGCGCAAAAGAATAGGGATACTTTAATGGAACCTTTAGCAATGATCTTCACACCTTTTCACATTATATCATATAAACTTATGATTCTATCCTACTGTAAGTTCAATGAATCACATCAACTTCACATTTTTATTTTTACTTTTTCGTCAATTTTAATAAAACGGGCAATAATCCCTTCGTAAAAATATTTTTAGACTCTTATTGAATAGAACATGTATATAATTAAAATACAAAAAGATTTTCTGGACATAATTTGATTCATTTTAACAAATATATGATTAGAATATTTATATTTATTGATTTTTTTCTTATCTATGCTATGATTAAATTCCAAGAAGAGACAACTGGAGGTTCTGACTTCTATGAAACAAAAACAGGGTAAATCGGTGAGACCCAAAAACTCAAAACCAGTGATCCCTACTCCTCCACTTCCTAGCAGGAAGCAGCGACATAAAAAGCATTCACCGAAGTGGTTTATTGGATTTGGTGTAATAGCTTTACTATTCATGGTTTCCGGCGTTATTTATGCAATGCAACCAAGTCAGGATGAGACAAAAAGCAATTATGCTGCTAAATCCAATCAATCCAATCCAAACCATACACCACCAACAACTCCAGAACCAGAAGAAAATCTTGCTGAAGATAATGATATGAAGGCGAGCGACACAGGCAATAAAACCACACAGACTTCATCTTCCTCTAATTCAGATGAATCTAAAACGGATTTGAGTCAAACAGGCTCTTCCGTTAAAAATGATGGGTCTGAAAGTAGCAGTAGCAATCCATCCACCCCATCTGATTTGGAGAAACCTTCCAAACAGCCTGATCAAACAAAAGAGGAACCTTCGACAGAACCACCAACAAAACCAGAAAAACCTGACAAACTGGAGGAACCGAAAAAACCGGAGAAACCAAACCTGCCCAATCCTTCAGAAAATCCAAAGCCCAATTTGCCGCAAATACCTGCTTGGCAAAAAGGGAAATGGTACCAAGCCGGAGACAAAGTTTTCTATAACGGAAAAATATATCAAGCTACCATGTTAAATAAAAATACGCCACCAGGACAATTTATTTTCTTTGGTTTAATCAATCCGTGGAATGAGGTCGAATCTTAAAAGCCCCTATGATCCATATATGGCAAAAGAGAGCTAGTCTGTTTGATCTAGCCCTCTTTTTTTAGTTTAAAAACATTCTTTACTCCCATAATAACAGCTGACAAGGACTTCGGTACCATGAGTTTTAGTGGATATAGGTTTTGTCCTGTATTCCCCTTTGTCTGATTTTTCTCCACACGTTCCGCCAATAAATGAATCATAATGATACTAAGCATAAAAATGAGGCCTACTTGTGGTGTAAGTAATGGATAATCATACAACCCATGTCCCAGCAAAGCAATGATTAACGAAACAAGCATACCTGCTAAACATTTTTCCTCTTTGCTCTTTGTCTGTTTGCGCCAAGATCGTGCCTTGATGATGGTCACAATAATTAATGTCATAAACAGGCTCAAACCAATGATCCCAAATTCCACAGCAATCCCAACAAATACATTGTGCGCATGATATACAGCCATTCCCGTTTTTTCACGAAAGAGTTCTCCAAAGTGCAGTGGAAGCGTTCCAAGTAACCAATTCTCTTTAAAGATCTCCAAAGCCACCAGCCATATTTTTAAACGAGCCTGGAAAGTAGACATCATGGTTTCTGATCGTGGAATCAGGTTTGGAAATAGAACCACCAAGCCAGCCAAAGAAAAAGAAATGCCTAGCGTAATCTTTCGATAACCCATCATCCATACTTGTGCAAATAATCCAGCGACCAAACCAATCCATGCACCACGTGAACCTGTGACATAAATGGCATAGCAAAACAAAAAGAAAATAGCGAGAGTTGTGATCTTCTGCCATCTTTTTCGCAAAATAAATAAAGAATAAACACTCATCAGAGCAAAACAAATTAATAATGCTGCCGTAATATTGGAGTTTCCCGTGGTCCCAACACTGCGACTCGTGTTTTCAGACTGCCACTGAAATTCCTTGTAAAACTGTAACACATCTTTTAACCATGAATCAGGCCAATGAGTCCAGTCCAGCTGCTGAAGAAAAACAATCGCCACAACATATAATCCACTTAACCAAAACTGTAAATACATCTTTTTTACATCTTCAAAAGACCAACAAACGATCCGCTTCAACCAAATCGTTAAAAGATAATAAAACCCAAATAAAAAAACAGGAATAATTCCTACGGGAAAAGCTTGTATGGGTACAGGCTCCGTGGTAATCGTATACCAACTTGGATTGAATAACCAACTGACCGCACTAAGAAGCAGAAAGCTTAAAAAAATCTTTTCAGGCCAGCGATTCACAAACCAACGCTCTTTATAAATAAAAAACGTAATAATTCCAATAAAAAACAAAAAAACAGGTGGTAAGTAAGGAGTAAACAAAATCGAAAAAAATAGCAATTTAGTTAATCCTACAACCCACTTTCTTGTGATGTTCGGTTTCAAGAGTATAAACTCCCTTTACTTAATATAAAAATGTCTATAGTATTATAGCGATTACCATAAAAAAGGGCAAGGCAGGCTATGTAATATGAGATTTCCTATTATCCCTGATCCTGACTAACACTCCGATATATGTCAATTTCTCCACCACCTCTATTAAAATCCTGCCCCTTTTGAAAAACGGCATTTTCTTTTTACCCGTTTCCATCCATTTTATTGCAACATTGCCCGTTTTTTCTCCATTAAAGAGAATGATACTCATTGACGATTGAGAATGATTTTCATAAAATGAGATCAGAAGCAAATCGTTGACAGGTACTTTTTTGACCCACATCTGGAGGGGATCATCTTGTCACAAGGACTGGAAACAAAAAATTTAACTTTATCTTATGGAGCATCGACCATTATTCGAGAGCTCAATCTCACCATTCCTCAAGGGAAAATATCTGTTTTGGTCGGAAGTAATGGCTGTGGAAAATCGACGTTGTTACGTTCACTGGCCCGTCTGTTAAAACCGCAAACGGGAGCCATATTATTGGATGGAAAAGAGATCTCGAAACAGCCAACGAAAGAATTGGCCAAACAGTTAGCGATTTTACCCCAAAGTCCAGAAGCACCAGAAGGACTTACTGTTATCCAATTGGTAAAACAAGGACGTTATCCTTACCAGACGTGGCTAAAACAATGGTCCAAAGAAGATGAAGAAAAGGTTCAATGGGCGTTGGAAGTGACACAAATGTCCGATCTAGCCCATCGTTCCGTTGACTCCCTCTCTGGAGGACAACGTCAACGTGCTTGGATCGCCATGACCCTGGCCCAGGACACAGACATCTTACTATTGGACGAGCCTACGACTTATCTGGATCTGACACACCAAATTGAAATTTTGGATCTGCTCTTTGATTTGAATGAAAAAGAAGGACGCACCATTGTTATGGTTCTTCATGATTTAAATCTGGCTTGCCGCTATGCTCACCATATCATTGCCATACGCAACCAGACGGTATATGCTGAAGGAAAACCGGAAGATATCGTAACCGAACAGATGGTACGGGAGGTCTTTGATCTTCATTGTCAAATAACTGAAGATCCGATTTTTGGAACTCCTTTATGTATAGCACATGGAAAAGGAAGAAACTTGCTTTTGTCTGCAAGTTAATAAAATGTGGGGACGATTACAACGATTCATTGTCCCCTTTTTCCATTTTGCCATGATTCATTTGATAGCGACTTATGTCCTTTTGATTGATGGATATACAATCTTTTTCTCTTTCACTCGTAACAAACCATCTGCTGTTAGACGAACCTGGGGCAAATGAGTCGAAGACAAAAAGAGGAATGTGTAAATGGGATCCGAAAAGGCATATCCAAAAGCACGCAGTCTGTTCATAAATGGCTCCAATTGCTCTATCAACTGATCCACTGAATCCATGCTCAAATAACCATTAATTGGAAGAGGGAGATGAAAAACAATCTCTCCATCTTGAACCCAGGTAATGCCCCCGCCTTGTTCCAATATATGATTGGCTGCCCGTACCATCGCATTGCGATTCCGTCCGATTACGAGCAAGTCATGAGATCCATTATAACTCGAGGCTAATCCATCAATTCCTCGACCAAACCCTTTCAATACAGCAGAAGAAATCCATTTTCCTGCTGGGTCAATTAGATAAACCAGTAAACGATCATCTTCTGTTCGCCACTTGATCCACCCCTCTTCCACATCCAGCGGTTCTTCCGACAGTTTGGTAATCACAACATTGATCATTTCAATCGTTGGTGCCAAATGGTTGCGAACCGGTGGCAAAGGCAAATCACATTCTTGCAGCCGCCAGTCACTTCCCCATTTGGTTCTTCGATACTTCGACCAGTCCATTCTGTTCCATGATCGAGTTAAAACACCTCCTTTAGCCACCATTTCTCCTTCAGCGATCACCATCACAGGAGTAGGTTCCTGTAAAGAAGCTAACACATTGATATCCGCCAGTCGGCCAGGAGCCAATCCTCCAATATGCTCATCCAGCCGATAATAATTCGCAGGATTAATGGTGACCATCTGATAAGCATGAATGGGGTCACAGCCATGTTCAATGGTCAAACGAATGACATAATCCTGGAAACCTTCCTTAAAGTAAAGAGGTGTTGCCCCATCCGTCGTTAACATCAAGCGATGCCAAGGCACTCTTTCTTTTTGTAATAATCCTTTTATCAATGTAGGCAAATCAGGTCGAATCGAACTATGGCGAAGGGTTGTCATATAACCCAATTGCAAGCGATTCCAAACTTCATCAACGGAAATGCTTTCATGATCAGCCGTAACCCCTGCAGCTGCCAAGCGTGATAAAGTACGATAGGACGCTCCTGGTGAATGCCCTTCAACTCTTTTTCCCAATCGTTTGGTTGTATAAATCCATTTAAGCATGTTTGAGTCGCCTGCAAGTAATGGCGGCCAGTCTGTTAGCTCACCAGCTTGAACAACCAGTGGATGAGCCAAATGTTCCTTGACTCGTTCGAGTGAAAACAGCTCCTTTTTCTCTTCCACCAAATAGTTTTGTGAATCCAGGCGAGTCCACCAAAACTGTTTCACAGGATACTGATCCAGTTGTTCCAATAAATGGAATATTTCATCTAAATCCCACATCGAAAAAAAGAAGAGATTATCGTTGATAACCGTAGTGGTTCCCAATGTCGAAATTTTTTCAACAAAAGTGAACGGATTATACACTTGGGTTGGATGCGCATGCGGTTCAATGTACCCTGGTACTAGCACATATCCGGTAAGATCAAGCTTTTCCACTGTATGATCGATGTCCAAACCGCTTTGTCCCAAATCCCCTATATAAGCGATTCGACGTCCAGCTAAAGCGATATCTTTTCTTTCCAGACAGCCTGTATAAACATTTAAAACAGTTCCACCTGTAATGAGTAAAGACGGCTTTTTTCTTCCCATGGCCACTTCCAATAGATATTGTTGTTCCTCCTGTGTGAATCGTATCAACACAACATTCCCCCCTATCACTTGGATCTTTCCTATATACTTTCGATACTTGAATTATTTATCCTCCGTATAAGATATAGCTGTCTGTAAATAATAACTACAAACTGACAAGGGAGTGAGGATATGCAAAAAAATATCGGCACATGCAATTCGATGATCCGTATCACTTGTGGTTTGGTTGGATTAGCATGGAGCACCGCCCGCATGGTTCGTTATCCATGCCGTGGTCTTCCATGGTTGATTGCAACCATGTCGGCTATGAAAGTAGCTTCCGGCGTTACACGTTATTGTCCAGTTACTGCTTTGATTAAAAAGTCCTCCCAAGAAACGGAATCAAAAGAGACGAGGGACAATAGCATATGAATCGCATGTTTTATGAAGCAATTAGTGATTATGGTTTCGTTATTCTGTTAGCGATTGGTATGATTGTGACCGCTGCTTTAATCTTTGATTTGTATCGCCGACGTCGCACAACTCGCCCCTAATCCAACCTCCTCTGCCACATGAAGTGGTGAGGGGGTTTTTAATATGAAACCTTTACCCAAGTATCCGAAATTCGCTGAGTGCTGGATTGTTGTTTAGAAGAAGACAAAGGAATTCAACTCTTTTTTGTAGAAATAATCTATACAAAAAAAGCAAACTTTGAGAAGTCATTCAATCTTTGAACCTTGGTTCTTGTTTTCAAAACAGAATATTCTGATGAATATCTCCTTGTCCGCTCCCCCAACTAAAAGCAGTGATTACAAACGATCTACAACTCCCAGTATTCAAATGCTGTTTTTCTTGCAGGTTGATTCCCAGTAATGACATAAACGGTCCGGCAACACATGTCCCATGCCTCCCCGGAAAAAGAACCAGGTACTCCTTTCCATTCTCTTTTCACCAGGAAGTAAGCATGATTTAGGTTTGTACTACCAGATTTGAGATAAAGGAGGAGGAGAAGTGAAAAGTGTCGTTATAACCAAGTTTGATGAATTCAATGATATTGACCGTCTTCTAATGGATAAGTGGGAAAAGCTGTTATCTGATAGTGAAGTACCAGAATACAATCGCAGTATCATCACCTCATCATGGAAACGATGCCTGGCTAAAAAAATTGATCCGTTGCGCAAAGAGGCGGATGTAATTTATTCTGGGGATGATCTGAAAGAGCAGCAGGAAAAAAATCAATTTTTGCTGGAAATCGCTTCGCCATATATTGATGAGTTGTTTGAATACTATTCAGGTCAACCTACACTTGTCATGCTTACTGATCCAAAAGGGATTATCCTTAAGGGGATTGCGACTTCTGAAGCATGGGCTAAAGTAGATCCTATCCGTTTCGTTCCGGGAGCGGATTGGAGCGAAGAGGCAAGCGGAACAAATGCAATCGGTACTGCGATTATTGAAGGAAAACCGACTCAGGTTTTTGCAGCTGAACATTTCTGCCAAGGATGGCATCCATGGGTATGCTCGGCAGCACCCATTCGCGATCCCTTTACCAATCAATTGCTGGGTGTATTGGATTTAACAGCAGAAAAAAGGCTGGTTCAAGCCCACGATCTCCATCTTATCACAAGCCAAGTGCGTAAAATCGAACATGAAATAAGAAATATTATTTCTAAACAGAATTTAACGTTAATTGAAAATATAATGGATATCATCCATGACCCTTTGGTCATTTTTGATGCACAAGGCAGGATCACCCGTTATAATAGCCCTGCATTACATCTTCTGCGTATTCAGTCCGGTGAATTCATCCAAACCCTTTTTGGCTGTTCCATGAATGATATAAAAGATAAATCATGTACTATGAAATTATCGAAACACGGTCAGGAATGGGCTGTGCAGTTTCAACCTTACAAAATAGACACACGTTTTATGGGCGGTATGGCTTTATTTAGAAAAATAACCCCTTCCAATACCAAATTCAAGCAGCTCTCTACCACTTCTTTGTCCCTCCCTGCTTCTTCAACAAGATACCGCTTTGACCAGATCATCACCCGCAATCCGAAAATGAAGCATGTGATTCAATTAGCCAAAAAAGCAGCGTTTTCGGATAAAACGTTGTTGATTACCGGCGAATCAGGAGTGGGCAAGGAAGTATTTGCTCAATCGGTTCACTCTTTAGGTCCACGAAACCGCTTTCCGTTTGTTTCCATCAACTGTGGTGCGATCCAGCGGGATTTGTTGGCCAGTGAACTGTTTGGATATGCCCCCGGTACATTTACCGGTGCTGATCCAAAAGGGAAAAAAGGCAAATTTGAACTGGCTCACAAAGGAACTCTATTCTTGGATGAAATCGGCGAGCTGCCCTTGGAAGCTCAAGCCTATCTTTTACGCGTTCTGGAAGAACAAGTTGTAGTACCTGTGGGAGGTAGTGACCCAATTCAGGTTGATGTTCGAGTCATTGCCGCAACGAACAGAGATCTTGCCCAAGAAGTAAAAAATGGTAATTTCAGAGAAGATTTGTTTTATCGTTTAAATGTTCTTCACCTTGAAATTCCACCATTACGCGAACGAAAAGAAGATATCCCTCTGTTGGTCAACCATTTTTTATACAGTCAGAAAGAAAAGGATCAAATACAATTGATTGATACTTCAGCATTGGAAAAATTGATGCAGTACCACTGGCCTGGGAACGTTCGCCAATTAAAAAATGTCTTGGATAAAGCGATGTTTCACGACCAGGACGGTTGCATTTCCGAGGAAGATCTGCCAGCAGAGATCATTGGTTCCGCTAAGCGATGCGAGAATAAGGCCAGTGATGGTGATTTTAGAGACAAGAAACACAAATTGTCCAATCCAGTTATAACGAAGGAAATGTTGACTCAAACACTTAAGTTAACCGGTGGGAATATATCAAAAACAGCTCGCTTGCTACAGGTCTCCCGGACGACCATCTATCGAAAAATGAGTAAATTCGGTCTTTTGATGTAAACATGTACATGTTCACCTCCATTATGTGACACTTTCTGTGACAGGCTTGGAAAACACGTTATTTCTTAAAAATAAAAAGAATACTTTATTTACCGGCAATCCGGTCTTTTTTTTTTGCCGTTTCTCCTTTGGCATCTATCTTGCTTAATACTTGATGCGAGGAGGTGACTCACCCATAAAAGGGGCCTTCCATCCGTTTGACATGGATGCAAAAAAGTTCAGCTTTTCAGGGAGTAAAAAAGCAAGGGAGGAGATGCCAATGACGAACAAAAACACGATCCAACCAAGAATTTTGGCAATCGATGCCGGTGGTACCATGACAGATACGATTCTCGTCAACGAAGAAGGGCAATTTGTCGTTGGAAAAGCACAGTCCAATCCTGAAGACGAATCGATTGCTTTTATCAATTCCCTCCGCGACGGGCTAAATTACTGGAATTTGACGCTCGAAGATGCGGTTCCGGCATTGGCTTCAAGCATTTACTCAGGAACAGCCATGTTGAATCGGCTATTGGAAAGAAAAGGGCGGAAGCTCGGTCTCATTGTAACGGCAGGGTTTGAAGATTACTTGCGTATGGAGCGGGGTATTCAGACATATCTAGGCTATTCCTATTCGGATCGTCTGCATCTGGTAACCCATCGACACAACGAACCACTTGTTCCGCGTGAGCGTATTTTCGGGGTTCGAGGAAGAATCGACTTATTTGGCAGCGAGCAAATTCCGCTTTATGAGAATGAAGTACGTGAAGCAGTCCACAAGTTGATCGATATGAATGTTGAAGGGATTTGCGTCAACCTTTTGCATTCCTATGTCAATCCGGAACATGAAAAACGTGTAAAAAACATTGCCCAGGAAATCATCCGTCAACGTGGAGCTGATACGCTGTTGTTTATCTCTTCCGAGTTGTACCCCGTATCGCAAGATTTTGCCCGTCTAAACACAGTACTGGTGGAAGCCTACGCTGCCGATCCGTCACGAGATCAGTTTAAACGCATTAACCGTAAGATGCGAGAGTTAGGGGCCAATCACGAGTTACGCGTGATGGCATCCCATGGAGGAACCATTTCTACAGAAGCGAAAGAATTGGCTCGTACCCTCGTTTCCGGTCCGATCGGTGGTGTGGTGGGAGCCCAATACCTAGCTAAGGAGCTGGGATTCGAAAATGTTGTCTGTACTGACATCGGCGGTACCAGTTTCGATCTCGCCCTGATCACTGGAGGACAATTCACCATCAAGACTCAGCCGGACATCGCCAGATTTATGCTCAAGTTGCCTTTGATCGAGATTGACTCTGTCGGAGCAGGTACTGGTTCCTTTGTCCGGTTGACGCCCAGCTCAAAGCGTATTGAAATCGGTCCCGATTCCGCCGGCTATCGAATCGGTGTCTCCAACCCGGTTAGCGGTTTGTCTACGGTGACCATCAATGATTGCAATGTCGTACTTGGCTACCTCAATCCAGACAACTTCCTGGGCGGAGATGTAAAACTGGACAAGGAACGGGCGTATAACGCGATTAAAGAGCAAATTGCAGACCCCCTCGGGCTCGACGTGTATGAGGCGGCAGAAGGTATCATTTCTCTGTTTGAAGATCATCTGCGAAACGAAGTAATTTCTCGCGTATTGGGAAAAGGGTATGCCCCAGAAAACTATCGCCTCATTTCCTACGGCGGAGGTGGCCCAGTACACGTCGCTGGATACACCGCTGGTTTGAACTTTGAAGATATTTTAGTTCCGTCTTGGGCAGCAGGTTTTTCGGCCTACGGCTGTGCATGTGCTGATTACGAATACCGCTCGGATAAAACCGTTCAGGCGCAAATCGCTAATCTGGAAGACAATATCACTCCGTTTGCCGAAACGATCAATTCTGCCTGGCGGGAATTAAAAGATCGGGTCATCGAGGAGTTTGCGAAAAGTGGCGTTAAACCTGATCAAGTAGAATTTCGCCATTTGCTCCGGGTTCAGTATGTTGGCCAATTAAATGATGTTGAAATCCTCTTCCCAGGTGACGAAATAAAAACGGCAGGGGATGTCCAGATTATTATCGATCGTTTTGAAGAAGCGTATGCAAAAATGTATTCGCGGTCTGCTCGGTCACCGGAGCTTGGTTATCTTGTCACTACGGCGATCATTACGGGTGTCACCGAGAGCGAAAAGCCAAAGTTGCCGACAGAACCTCTTGGACCGGCTACACCTGATACAAAATATCAGGAAACACGCCTTGTATATTACAAGGGAAACTGGGAACAGGCAAATGTTTATCAAATGGATCACTTGCGCCCTGGAAACACGGTTTATGGATTTACCATTATCGAATCGCCAAATACCACCTTTGTCGTTCCGAAAGGATACAAAGCGTATCTTGATGCCCACCGTATTTTCCATTTGAGTCCAGAATGATCCGAAGGAGGTTTTCTGCGATGAACTTGAAAAAGGAAACTTTGGTGAAGAAAAAAGGAATTGGTTGGAACGGGATGCGGCTGAAGGACATGCTGGAGCAGTCAGAACAATTGTTTCGTGAGACCAAAAGGTACTGGGGAATCGAAAAGCTGGAATTGCGAGAAAAAGATCCGATTCGCTATGAACGCATTTTTTCCTCCCTGCGCGGCGGCCTAGTCAATGCCCGGGAAACAGCTTTGAACATTTCCGCTTCCCCGATTGTGAAAGAGATCGGTGAACTGTGTTTTGCCCTATATACCCCGGAAGGGGATTCCATTGTCCTGTCTACAGGGATTATTGTCCACGTACACACCATGAGTGACGCCATTAAGTACATGATTCGCAACAACTATGAAGAAAACCCCGGCATTCGTCCTGGAGACATTTTCTCCAATAACAATTCCATTATCGGTGATGTTCATACCGCCGATGTACACACCATTGTTCCTATTTTCTGGGAGGGTGAACTCATCGGTTGGGCCGGCGGTGTAACCCATGAGATTGATGTTGGTGCGGTAACACCAGGTTCGATGGCTTTCGGGCACGAAGACCGTTATGGTGACGGGTTGTTGCTCTCTTGTGAAAAAGCTGGAGAAAATGATGAATTTTACCAAAGTTATTTAAAGAAATGCGCCGATTCAGTTCGGGCAGAGCGATACTGGCTATTGGATGAACGAACACGTCTGGCTGGCTGCCATATGATCCGGGACCAGGTATATCGGGTCATTCAAGAAGAAGGTATTGAAACCTATAAACAGTTTATCCGGGAAGTCATCGAAGAAGGACGGCGCAGTTTTAAGGAACGTGTAAAAGAAATTTTGTTTCCCGGCACCTATGAATCCCCCCGTTTTACTGACGTGCCATGGAAAAATGATCCGACTGTGTCGGCCAAAGCACGGCGAGATCTAATCATGCATGCCCCGTTGACGCTGAAAGTCAGTGCTGATGGCGAGTTACACATGTCATTTGAAGGAGCCAACAAATGGGGGTACCACTCATTCAATTGTGCACCATCCCCGATGCAAGGAGCACTTTGGGTGCAGTTGACCCAAACGCTCATTCCCAATGACAAGATCAACGACGGCGCTTACTACGCAACCTCACTGAAATTGCCTTACGGTTCATGGTGTAACCCTGATTATGAAAAAGTGTCCACCACACTATCCTGGCATTTTCTGATCCCGGCATTCAGCGGTATGATCCGCAGTCTAGCCCGTGGTTACTATGCCCGTGGTTACCTGGAGGAAATAAGTGCCAGCTTCCCAATGACGGGGAACATTCTGCAGGGCGGTGGCGTGAACCATTTTGGCGTTGAATCCGCTTTCACCAACTTTGAAATGTCTTCAGAAGGAACTGGGGCCATGTACTTCAAGGACGGGGAAGACTGTACGGCTGCAATGTGGAATCCCGAAGGAGATATGGGAGAAGCAGAAACTTGGGAGGTACTCGAACCGCTCCTCTACCTTGGACGTAGTATCAAGCCGATGACATCTGGTCCTGGAAAGTACTGTGGCGGAGCTGGAATCGAGACTGTGCGTATGCTTTACCGTACGAAGCAGCAAACACTCTTTAACGGATTGGCTGATGGACATGTTTTTGGTAGTGCAGGCATTTTCGGCGGGTACCCAGGAAATGCTGGATATCGCCACAGCTTGCACGGCACGAATATGAAGGAGATTATTGCTAAGCAACTTCCTTACCCAACCCATGACGGGGACCCTGAAAATTCAGAAGTGGACCGCTTGGTTCAAGCGCGGGAAAATGTGTTTGACAAGATTGCAACGGCGGGGCCGCAGCTTTTTGAAGAATACGATATATATGTCTCCGTGCATCGTGGCGGTCCTGGTCTTGGAGATGTCCTCGAACGCGATCCGGCACTGGTCGAGGCTGACTTGAACAGCGGAAAACTTCTTCCACGGTATGCCGAGTCGATTTATGGCGTAGTCGCAAAGCAGAACGACGAGGGAAAATGGCAGGTAGACCATAAGCGTACCGCAGAAAAACGAAAGGAAATGCGGTTAAATCGCTTGAAAAAGGCTGTACCGGTCAAGGAATTCATGAAGAAAGAGCGCGAACGTATTCTGAAGCGTGACTTTATCGAACCTGTTCGGGATATGTATCAGAGCTCGATGGAATTGTCATCGGAGTGGCGCGAAAAGTTTATCACGTTCTGGAATTTGCCGGAAGATTTTGAGATGTAAAGGGAAAGGAAGCGTGATGAAGTATGCGAGAGTATGATCTGGAGACATTAAGGCAACTGAAACGCGGCGAATTACCCTTTGAAAAAGTTCACGAAATGCAGTCCTCCCACAAGGACCGGGACCGATTTCTCAAGATGCTGGCCATTGCTCAAGAGTCGGTGCCGTGGAACGATCGGATCCTTCTGCCTTATGCTGAACATCTGTATGTGGTGGAAAAGCCAGATAAAAGCCGAGTTGTGAAATGCGATTGCGGTTATGAGTTCGGTGATGTCAAACAAAATTGGAAATTGTCAGCCCTTGTGTATGTCCGTGACACCAAGGAAAAAATCAATGAAATTTACCCGGACAAAATGGGATGCGATCCTGATTGGATGCACATTCGTGAGTACATTTGTCCAGGGTGCGGAGTCCTTCTGGAAACTGAAGCAGTACCGCCGGGTTATCCCATTGTCTTTGATTTCCAGCCTGATATTGACACTTTCTATGAAAAATGGCTGAACCAACCTCTCTCTAAGTAATAAAGTTACAAACTGAACTCTGCAAAGTATTTGTTCCTTTAAGAAAATACTTTGCAGAGTCCTTCTTCCTCTCATTAAACATATGGATGGGTGAGTGCACGGATGGAGCGAAAAATCAAAGAGGGAGCGGTGATCTGGGAGCCGCCATACGATTTTCAGCATAATTCCAATATTTTCCGCTATATATCCTGGCTTAAGTACAAAAAAGGGCTTTCTTTCCGGGATTATCATCAGCTATGGAAATGGTCAGTGAATGACATTACTGGATTTTGGGAAACAATTTGGGAATATTTCGATATCATTGCTTCCAAACCGTATAAGGCTGTTCTAGAAAATCCGGTTATGCCAGGAGCCAAGTGGTTTCCCGGAGCCGAGCTAAATTACGCTGAACATATCTTTCACAATCGAGATCTGAAAAAAACAGCACTGATCCATGCTTCAGAGCTAAGGCCACTGGCTCACATGACTTGGCGTGAGTTGTACGATCAGGTAGCGGCAATGAGGTTGGCACTTAAGACTCTCGGGGTAACACGCGGAGACCGTGTTGTTGGATATTTGCCCAATATCCCTGAAACAATAGTCTCTTTTTTGGCTTGTGCCAGCATTGGCGCCATATGGTCGAGTTGTTCACCTGATTTTGGCAGTTTATCTGTTATTGACCGTTTTAAACAAATTGAGCCAAAGGTGCTCATCGCAACAGATGGTTACCGATATGGCGGAAAAGACTTTGTACGAACGGATGTAATCAAAGAAATTCAGCAAGCGATTCCCACCTTGCGAAAAACAGTAATCGTCCCTTATTTATCTAATCACCCCAACACATCACAGCTGGCCAATGTGGACCGGTGGGATGAGCTTATAGCGGCAAACCGCGGGCAAGCATTAACCTTTGAACAAGTGCCTTTCTCTCACCCGCTTTGGATTTTGTACTCCTCAGGGACAACGGGAATCCCTAAAGCGATCGTCCAAGGACACGGGGGAATCTTGCTGGAACATTTAAAGATGGAAACATTTCATATGGATCTGAAACCGAATGATCGTTTTTTCTGGTTCACGACCACAGGTTGGATGATGTGGAATGTTGTCGTCAGCGGGTTACTGACAGGAGCAACTGCTATATTGTTTGACGGGAATCCTGGCTATCCGGATCTAAATACGTTGTGGAAGCTGGCTGAGGAGACCCAGATGACCGTTTTCGGAACCAGTGCCAGTTTTATCAAAGCTTGTATGGATGCCGAGATTCATCCCGGACGCAATTTTGATCTTAGCCACTTAAAGAGTATCGGATCCACTGGGTCACCGTTATCGCCCGAAGGATTTCAATGGGTGTATGATCACGTCAAAGAAGATTTATGGTTGGTGTCGACAAGCGGCGGAACAGACCTGTGTTCCGCTTTCGTCGGAGGATGCCCACTCCTTCCGGTCCGTGCCGGCGAAATTCAATGCCGGGCATTAGGGGCAGCTGTAGAGGCTTTTGACGACAAGGGAAAGTCTGTGACAGATACCGTTGGTGAATTGGTGGTAAGGAAACCCATGCCATCCATGCCCCTCTTTTTATGGAACGATATTCATGGTTCGCGATATCAAGAGAGTTATTTTGACATGTATCCAGGGGTATGGAGACATGGTGATTGGATAAAAATCACCCGGGATGGAGGCTGTGTCATCTACGGCCGTTCCGATTCCACGATCAACCGTGGTGGAGTCAGAATCGGTACCAGTGAAATTTATCGGGCAGTTGAAAGCATTCCGGATATCGTGGATAGTCTGGTGATTGATGTGCAACGGAAAAAGAGTGAATCAGAGATGTTGCTGTTCGTTGTCCTGAAAAATGGAAAAACACTTGACGAAGAACGAAAGAAAGAGATCAAACAACGAATTCGAAGTAATTGTTCACCCAGACATATCCCAAATGATATTTACGAGGTTCCCGACATACCGCGGACATTAAATGGTAAGAAATTGGAGGTGCCCGTGAAAAAAATATTGCAGGGAGAACCGCTTGAAACCGTAGTGAATAAAGGGGCTTTAAGCAACCCTGATTCTCTTCAGTTTTTCGTCAAGCTTCAGGAAAAATACACAAAGGGTGCATAAACGTCCTATCCATGCAATTCCTATCCATACGATCCCACCAGAAATAAAGGTAGATGAATAGAACCAGCCAAAGTCATCTTCTTTCTGATCAGTATTGTAGTTTACAATAAAGAACACAGGGTGAATTGATTTTCCCTGTGTTCTTTTTGTTGGGGTTTATTGGCCATCATTCACACTGAAACAGATGTCTGCAATCCCTCTTGTTCAATCTGCTTTCGTACACGTTTTCGCCAAAGGATACGTTCAAACGCTCCCCAAAGACTGGAAGTACAGTAATAGAGCGAGATAGCTACAGGTGCTGACCATAAGATAAGCAATGACACACCTGTAATCAAGTAAAACGAAAAATGGGATGGTGATGAAGAGGTCGTTAAATCACCAGGAATGAGAGTGATTTTAGACAATAATCCACTTAAAATAGCAACCACAATCGGCAGGATCATAAGAGGATCAGGAAGACCAATACTGCTTACCCATGGGACCAAAACCGAATGGGCTGTTGGACCCAGATGGCGAAACAATGCATACACGGTCATAAAGATGGGGGCCTGAATCACAACCGTTGTCAACATCCCCAATGGATTAAACCCTTTTTCTTGCATCATCTTGGCCATTTCTTCCGCCATCTTTTCCTGATTTCCTTGCATACGTTCCTTTAACTCGGCCATTTGCTGTGAAAACAAATATTGTTTTACAGCAAAATCGGATTGCCGACGTGAAAAAGGAATCAAGCAAAGCCGTACCAATACAGTAAACAAAATAACGGCAAGCCCCCAATCACCTACTCCGTGCTCCAGTAGGATAAAAAAAGGTTTGACCCATTCCATCAATTGATTGATCAAGTGGTATACCTCCCTTGTTTTGTTTTTTACAAAACAAGGGGCATGGTATCGCTCTCTTGATCATCCTCTCCTATTCGTAAACGTTTCGTAAAAAATATTTGGATCCGCAAGAAAACAGCAGGTGAAACACGTGAAAAACAAAGCCGTTTGGGAGAAGAAGATGGTTCCATTCCCAACGGTTTTACCTGATATTGGACTCGCCACACGATCGCACTGATAAACATGGCCATGAATAAAATCATCCAATTACAGGTAGACCAAAGATCGAGTTCCATTCTTCTCCTCCCTCTCTTCATCATTCATATCCAGTTTATCACAGACAATCCCCAGATTCTATCTATAAAAAACGGTCCGCTTTTTACTTCCATGCTTTCAAACGTTTCAGTGATTGCCAGGCAGAAAAGGCAAACAACAGGCTAATGACCCCGTGAAATATGGATTGGATAAAAAATAATTGGAATACTCCGTCTGCAACCAATAACAATGTAACTAAGTAGTATACTGGCAATTGAAATGGTTTACCATATATTTCATAAATGGTTATAAAGAAATATAAACTAAAAATCAACATATGCACGGCATAAACAGGTTCTTGAACCACAAATAAGGAATGAATGCCATAAAAAAAACTGATCAACATAAATAAAACATAAATAGCTACCAAAGTTATTTACCTCCCTCTCCACAAAAAGGAGCTCGTCCCGAATGGGACGAGCTGGTCGCTACACTCATACACCAATCTGTTCGCGAATCAGCTTATTGACCAACTGTGGATTGGCTTTTCCTTTTGTCGCTTTCATCACTTGCCCAACAAGGAATCCAATCGCCCGGTCCTTCCCATTTTTGAAGTCTTCAACGGATTGGGGATTATTGGCCAACACTTTTGCAACTTCTTCTTTCAGTTGACTTTCGTCGCTAATTTGAACCCAACCTTTTTCTTCCACAATTTGTTTTGGTTCTTTCCCCGTATCCAGTATTTCTTTAAACACTTTCTTTGCTAACTTCGAGCTGATGGTTCCATCTTGGATCAGGCCAATCATCTGAGCCAAATGTCCAGGCGTCATTCTCACTTGATGCAGCTCTAATCCTTCACTATTTAAATAACCGAGCAAGTCACTTATAATCCAGTTTGCCGCAAGTTTAGGATCTGCTTTTTCAACGACCGTCTGCTCGAAAAATTCTGCGGTCGCTTTGGAAGCTGTCAAAATCCCCGCATCATAGCTGGATAGCCCAAAATCACGCATATATCTCTCTTTTCGGGCATCCGGCAACTCCGGAATAGACGAACGGATCTCTTCCTTCCAGGCTTCATCGATATAGAGACGAACCAAATCAGGCTCTGGGAAGTACCGATAATCATGAGCTTCTTCTTTGGTACGCATCAATTTGGTTCGGTTTTCATTTTCCAGCCAGCGCAACGTTTGTTGGACAATCTCCTCACCGCGATCCAGCATTTCAGCGTGACGTTTTTGTTCATACTCAAGTGCCCGTTCCACATTGCGGAAGGAGTTTAAGTTTTTCAATTCGGTTTTTACACCAAATTCCTTACTGCCTGCAGGACGTAAACTGATATTGGCATCACAACGCAAAGATCCTTCTTCCATCTTTACGTCGGAAACCTCAATGTATTGCATAATCGCTTTGAGTTTTTCCAAATAGGCTTTTGCTTCTTGCGGAGAGCGCAAGTCAGGCTCTGAAACGATTTCGATGAGTGGTACACCGACCCGGTTATAGTCCACCAGTGAAGCTTCTCCATCTTCCTCATGGTTTAACTTCCCAGCATCTTCTTCCAAATGCACACGGGTAATCCCAATTCGTTTCTTTTCGCCATCCACTTCGATTTCAATCCACCCATTTTGTCCAATGGGCTGATCATATTGTGAAATTTGATACGCTTTCGGCAGGTCTGGATAAAAGTAGTTTTTCCGATCAAATTTACTGTATTCAGCGATTTCGCAGTTGAGAGCCATTGCCGCTTTGATCGCATAGTTCACCGCTTCACGATTCAGTACAGGCAACACTCCTGGGTGTCCTAAACAAACAGGGCAAGTGTGTGTATTGGGAGGGGCACCAAATTCAGTCGAACAGCTGCAAAAGATTTTTGTTTTGGTCGACAGCTCGACGTGTACTTCCAATCCAATCACTGTTTCATATTTGCTCATACACGGATCCCTCCCACTTGCGGTACTGGCAAACGCTCACTTGCCTGTTCAAAGGCATGTGCCACACGTAGAATGGTTGCTTCATCAAATGCTTTACCAATGATTTGCAAGCCAACAGGCATACCTTCCGACAAACCACAAGGAACACTGATCGCAGGTAAGCCTGCTAAGTTTACAGGGATAGTCAAAATATCATTCAGATACATCGTTAAAGGATTATCTATTTTTTCTCCGATTTTGAAAGCAATCGTTGGCGCGGTCGGTCCTACCACAACATCATACTTCGCAAAGATTTGCTCAAAATCTTGCCGAATCAATGTCCGCACTTTTTGCGCTTTCAAGTAATAAGCATCATAGTAACCAGAACTTAGCGCATAGGTTCCTAACATAATGCGCCGTTTTACCTCTGGTCCAAATCCCTGGCTACGCGTTTCAAGATACAGATCCAACAGGTTTTTTCCTTCTTTACGCACACCATACCGAACGCCATCATACCGGGCCAGGTTGGAAGAAGCCTCAGCTGGTGCAATCAAATAATAGGTAGCTACTGCATAATCAGCGTGTGGCAAAGACACTTCTTCAATCACTGCACCCAGTTCTTCCAGTTTGGCAAGCGCATTTTTCACCTGTTCACGAACACCTGGCTCAATGCCTTCTCCCATCATTTCTTTCGGTACTGCTACCTTTAACCCACGAATATCCCCGGTCAAGTGAGAAAGATAGTCCGGTACATCCACTTTCGCTGACGTGGAGTCCTTGGCATCATGCCCGGCAATTACTTGCAAAACATAAGCAGCATCTTCCACGTTTTTGGTCAGTGGTCCGATCTGGTCTAAAGAAGAAGCATAGGCCACCAATCCATAGCGGGATACACGGCCATATGTAGGTTTTAAACCAACCACACCACAAAAAGCTGCAGGTTGACGAATCGATCCACCCGTATCCGATCCCAAGGCAAAATATACTTCACCTGCTGCAACAGCCGCTGCAGAACCACCACTTGAACCACCAGGTACCCGTTCCAAATCCCATGGATTATGGGTCGGATAGAAGCCAGAGTTCTCATTGGATGAACCCATGGCAAATTCATCCATATTGGTTTTTCCCACGGTAATGGTTTGCGCAGCAGCCAACTTCTCTACAACTGTTGCATTATAGATTGGCTGATAATTCGCCAATAGCTTACTTGCACAAGTGGTTCTCAAACCTTCTGTACACAGATTATCCTTTAATCCAACAGGCAAAGCCGCTAACAAACCACGTTTTTCTTCTTTAGCCAGCTCGGCATCCAGTTGATCTGCTCTCTTTCTGGCTCCCTCTTCATCTACCGTCAAGAAGGCCTTTACTTGACCATCGACTTCTTCAATGCGTTTCAGCGACTCTTCCACCAAATCTTTTGCTGAGAGTTCACGTTTGGCCAAACGATTATGTATTTCAGTTAAGGGTAAACGCAAAAGCGACATAGTTCTCCTCCTTATTCTTCAAATACAGCTGGTACGCGAAACATGCCATCTTTTTGATCAGGTGCATTTAGCAAGGCCTTTTCACGTGGAATAGATGGACGAGCTTCATCATCACGCAGCACATTGGCGATCGGCAATACATGACTGGTTGGCTCAATTTGTTCGGTATCCAACTCATTCAGCTTTTCAGCAAACTGAAGGATGTCATTAAGTTGTTGGGTAAATTGCTCAGCTTCTGTTTCTGTCAGTTTCAGTCGAGATAAAGCAGCTACATGGTACACTTGTTCTTTTGATATAGCCACTCTCGTTCACCTCCGCTTTCTTCATGCCAAAACTATATATCAACCATCGCTTTAATAGCTAGTGTATCCAGCGTGCTCTTAAGACAGTATAGCATAAATTTCACTTCTTTCCTTGTTCCTTCTTCAATCCAATAAAAAAAATCATTTTTCCCCACTTTAAGATGCAACTCAGGGAGTACGGGAAAACATTTACTGAGATTTTTCACCTATATTTTCCTTATTCTTCATTATCTGTTTTCTATTAAAAAAGTCATTTATTTTTCTATTTTTTTGTGTATAATAAATGGTAAAATATAAAGATTAATTATTCAATTAGCAAAGAAGGGGCTGATCAAATGAAGAAGCGATGGTTGTCTTATGTAATTTGGGGACTCATTTCTGCTCTTGGTGCTGTTGCTTTAGCTCTTATCGCATTGCAACGTGGTGAAACAGTCAATTCCTTTTGGTTATTAACCGCCGCTGTCTGTATTTACGCGATTGGCTATCGCTTCTATAGCCGTTTTATGGCTCGTAAAGTTTTTGAATTGGATGACAATAGAAAAACACCAGCCGAAGTTCATAATGATGGCAAGGATTATGTTCCAACCAATAAGTGGTTTCTGTTTGGTCACCACTTTGCAGCTATCGCCGGAGCTGGCCCTCTCGTTGGCCCCATTCTGGCTGCACAAATGGGCTATCTACCTGGTACTCTCTGGATCGTGATAGGGGTTGTTCTGGGTGGAGCAGTTCAAGATTTTATCATCTTGTTCGGCTCCATGCGTCGGAATGGTAAATCCCTTGGAGAAATCGCGAAAGAAGAAATAGGTCCTGTTGGTGGATTTATTGCTCTGATTGCTATTTTAGCCATTATGATCATTCTTCTTGCTGTGTTAGCCCTTGTTGTTGTCAACGCTCTGGCAGCAAGTCCTTGGGGTATGTTTACCTTGGCGATGACGATCCCAATTGCTTTGTTTATGGGTGTATACATGCGTTATATCCGGCCAGGTAAAGTTTTGGAAACTTCCATTATTGGATTTGTTCTTCTTTTCTTCTCTTTATGGGCCGGAAAATACGTAGCTGATCATCCCGGTCTCTCCAAGATTTTCACATTAGATGGTGAAACGATCGCATGGCTTATGATCATCTACGGTTTTGTTGCTTCGGTGATCCCTGTCTGGCTTTTACTCGCACCGCGCGATTATTTGAGTACATTTCTCAAAATTGGAACAATTTTTGCCCTTGCTCTTGGTATATTGCTGGTATTACCAGAACTGCAAATGCCAGCTCTCACTAAATTTATTGATGGAACAGGCCCAGTCTTTGCCGGAAACTTATTCCCGTTTGTCTTTATCACCATTGCCTGTGGTTCGATTTCAGGCTTTCACGCACTGGTTTCATCAGGAACCACTCCAAAGATGATCGCCCGTGAGTCACATGCTCGTTTGATCGGTTATGGTGGTATGATTACCGAATCATTTGTAGCCATTATGGCCATGATTGCTGCCTGTGTACTCACACCAGGCGTCTATTTTGCCATGAATAGCCCGGCCGCTGTAATCGGAACCGATGTAGCCACTGCAGCGCAAAAAATCACTCAAATGGGCTTTACGGTTACACCACAAGACTTGCAACAATTGGCAAAAGATATTGAAGAAAACAGCATTCTCTCGCGTACAGGCGGTGCACCCACTTTAGCTGTGGGAATGGCAACCATCTTCTCGAACATCATCGGTGGTAAGGCGTTTATGGCTTTCTGGTATCACTTTGCCATTCTATTTGAAGCGGTCTTTATCTTAACTACCATTGACGCGGGAACTCGTGTCGGCCGTTTTGTTCTTCAAGAACTATTGGGACATATTTCACCGAAACTCGGAAAAACAGATTGGTATCCAGCCAACGTACTGGCAAGTGCAATCATCGTCGCTGGATGGGGTTATTTCCTCTATCAAGGTGTCATTGATCCACTGGGTGGAATCAATACCTTGTGGCCGTTGTTTGGGATCGCAAACCAAATGCTGGCTGTTGTAGCTCTGGTCGTTGGAACCACCATTCTCATCAAAATGGGTAAAAAAGCCTATGCATGGGTAACATTGGTTCCTCTTGCCTGGCTCACCACTGTTACAATGACAGCAGGATGGCAAAAGCTGTTCCATGCGAGCCCTAAAATTGGGTTCCTTGCCGCAGCGGATAAATATAAAGCCGTAGCGCAAGCTGGAAAGGTACTCGCTCCAGCAAAAAGTCTCGATGACATGTATCGTATTGTCTTAAACAACCAAATTGATGCGGTACTAACCGCCATCTTTATGATTCTGGTCTTGATCATTATTATTGATGCCGCTCGTGTTTGGTATAAAGTGGTCATTAAACATGAAAAATTACCACTGAAAGAGTCCAAGTATATTCCAAACGAGCCAAGTACAGTGGGAGGTTGATCAAATGGATCAAGCCAATCAAGCTTGTCCACGTTGGAAAAAACCTTTCCGGCTCATCGCTGAGTATCTGAATACCATGGCAGGAGTTCCCAGCTATGAAAGATATTTGGAACATTTTCGCAAGCACCATCCTGGAGAAACCCCTATGAGCGAAGCAGAATTTCACCGTAAGGCTACAGACGAAAAATATGGTGGTGGAACGATCCGTCGTTGCTGTTAAGCAAAACATCCCTGGTGAATAGAAAACATGATTCACCAGGGATGTTTTTTACTTCCCATTTCGCTCAAAAACAAAAAAACTGCCAACCACCGTGAGTCAGCAGTTTACACAGCTACATTCAAGCTTTAGGCGTTTCTTCTTTTTTCGCTTGTTTTTTATCTTCATCATCTAGCATACCACTAGTAGCTTGTTTGAACTCACGAATACTTTTTCCCACTGCTCTGCCCAACTCAGGTAACTTTTTTGGACCGAACAAGATCAACGCAACAACAAAAATTAAAACCCACTCAAGTCCTCCGATACTCATACGTTTGCCCGTTTATTCGAACATAGACAGATGGAAGATCTTCTTGCTTCGTCCCATTCTCCCTCGCCGAAGCTCCACCTATGTCTATGCCAACCACTAACAGGGCTCCACCTCCTTTGCTTAAAAGGCGAGCTACTCGTCTGGGACTCTGCACCTCTATTATACTACTTTTTACACGGAGGTATTTAGAAAATCAATAACGATTATACACCGGTTTTGATTTTTTTTTCTTATACCAGCTGTAAAGAAAATATAAAACCAGCAATATACCTGCACCGATTGCAATCTTGGTAGTATAAGGACCAGCGACTTCTTCGATTTGATCCCAGTGATTTCCTAATTTATAGCCAAGATATATAAATCCGATTGACCAAGGAATAACGGCAAGTGTGGTTAAAGTGGTAAAACGAACCCAGCTCATCTTTGCAATACCTGCTGGAATTGAAATCGCATGACGTACCACCGGAATAAAACGGGCTCCGAAAATGACACCCATTCCGTAGCGATTAAACCAACTTTCAGCCACATCCAGATGTTTTTTGTTTATGAGAATATATTTTCCATACTTTTCCAACACCGGACGCCCTCCATAGTATCCCAACCAATAGAGGAAGAGCTGGGCCAATACTCCACCGATCGTTCCAGCAATGACTGCACCGATAAAACTGATCTTTCCACTGCTTACAAGAAATCCTCCATACGCTAACACAATTTCACTTGGAATGACTTCCACCATCAATCCAAGCATAATTCCGAGATATCCCAAATCAGCAAGCCATTCAAGAAACGACATGATAAACTCTTTCATACGTCCCCAACCTTTTCGACTATTTTTCTGTCAACTTGATGATAACGAATCCCCCTTGATGCGTCTACCTTTTTGAAAACCTGTCACATAAATATGCGAATCTGAGATAAAAAAACACGCCCATGAACACATGGACGTGAAATCCCTTTTTGGTTCAGTTTTTTTTTGCCTGTATGGATTGAGCGGGAATGAAACCTCTGACAACTAGTCAAAAACCCAACCCGTATAGAAACATTTATTAACCTGCCAATCTTCTTTCCAAATAACGGCTAATCAATGATAGTGTATAGTTAATGACAAAGTAAATCATGGCGACCAAGATTAACAGAGGAATCGTTGCATTATATTTAGAGTTATAAATAATCTGGGCAGCATGGGTTAACTCCGGCAACGAAATCGCTACAGCCAGCGATGTATCTTTTAAAAGAGAAACGAACTGGCTAACCATTGGTGGTATCATTTTCTTCAAAGCCTGGGGCATAATGATATACCAAAGTGTTTGTATATAAGTAAACCCTTGGGAACGAGCCGCTTCAATCTGTCCTTTGTCCACCGAATTCAGACCACTGCGTACAATTTCTGCTACCAATGCTGAAGTAAAGACAGTCATGCTAATAATAACAGATAGAGTAATCGGAATCTGAATTCCCCAATCTTTAAAAGCAAAATAACCAAAGAAAATAATGAGGAGTAGCGGCAAATTACGAATGATTTCAATATAAAGGGTAGCAATATGTGACACAACGGGAATTCGCGTATAACGAAGAACACCCAAAATAATGCCAAATACAAAACTAAGTGCAATGGCTGAAAAAGCAACAGATAGTGTGACTTGCAAGCCACTGAGTAAAGCAGACCAATGCGTCGGGTCAAATACACTGGAAAAATCCACAGATTCCCCCCCCTTTATCCCTTTTTGGCCCATCGTTTTTCCAAATAATTAACACCGATACTGAGCGGGATCGTAATCACCAAATACAAGAGGGCTACCAAAACATAGACAGAGGTCACATCATAGTTCGCAATGGCAACATCTGCGGCATACAGCAAGTCCGTACCTGCAATAATCGCCAATACCGATGAGTTTTTTACCAAATTGATAAACTGGTTACCAAGCGGTGGAATAATCAATTTGAAAGCTTGCGGTAAAATCACATGCCACATGGCCTGAACATATGAGAGCCCCGAAGAACGAGCGGCTTCCATCTGACCTTTGGGAACCGCCTGAATACCTGCACGAATCGCTTCCGCCATAAACGAGCCGGTATAAATGGCTAAACCGAGAGAACCTACAAAGAATTTGGATAGATTAATATGAATGGAGGCTAAACCAAAATAGAAAAAGAATACTTGAATCACGAGTGGAGTATTACGGAAAAACTCAACATAAGCTGTACCAATCGCTCTCAAAATAGCTAAAGGAGAAATGCGAAATATAGCGATAATGGTACCGATGATCAAACTTAATACCAAAGCTACCAGACTTACACTCAAAGTAGTCAAGAATCCATCAATAAAGTCTTCTTTATGAACCTCAAGAAAACTAAAATCCATCAAATCACTCCTTCCCTAGGCTGAATGGAAAAAATGGGCTTTATTAAAAAGCCCATAGCTTGTTGACAAAGTTTCTGTGATATGCCGGTTTTCCTTCTCCGTTTCACTCTTCAAGCAAAAGTCGTTCAACTGGAAAAAGAAAACCGGGTTTGTCAACAGCCTCAATAGGCTATATTAAAAAGCCCATCTTTACTTCGGATGTTTTTGAACAGCATCTTTCGGCAAGTTTGCTGGTGGTTCTTTCTTGAACCATTTTTTATAAAGCTCTCTATATTTTCCATTCTTTTGAACTTCATCCAGGAATTCGTTCACGAATTTTTTCAGCTGTTCATTTCCTTTCTTGATTCCTAAACCATATGGCTCTTCTGTAAACTTTTCAGGTAATACGACATAATTGTTATCGCTTTCAGCCATACCCAGAAGAATACTATCATCCGTGGTTACTGCATCGACTTTTTTACTTTTTAAAGCAGTAAACGCATCTGCATAATTGTCATATTCTTCAATAATGACACCAGGGACATACTTTTCCAAGTTCTTTCCACTTGTTGCTCCCTTTGCTGTAGAAACCTTTTTCCCTTTTGCATCTTTTACTGTTTTAATTGAACTGTTTTTCGGTACTAACAGAGATTGTCCAGCCATATAATAAACATGAGAGAAATCCACTTGTTTTTTCCGCTCTTCCGTAATGGTCATTGTCGCAGCAATTAAATCGATATCGCCACTTGTTAACATTTTGATTCGTGTTTTTGAAGTTACTTCTTTAAACTCTACTTTGTTGGGATCACCAAACAATTTTTTTGCCAATTCGCGCATCAAATCCACTTCAAAACCTTTTACCTGGTTATCCGCTGGATCTTTGTAACCAAACAACCGTGTATCATATTTCACACCTACTATTAACTTTCCGCGTTTTTTGATCGCATCCAAATCTCCACCCGCTGCTTGATCTTTACCAGAAGAACAAGCTGCCATAACCAGCACAAGCAATAGCGAACAGGCGAGCGCAAACCATTTCTTCATTACTTTCATAAACATCCCCCTTTATACTATCAATCAATGATGTAGAATTCGGCTCAAAAAGAGCTTTGTTCGTTCCTCTTTTGGATTATTAAAGAACTCTTCTGGGGTTCCTACTTCCAAAATCCTTCCTTCATCCATAAAAATAATGCGATCAGCCACTTCGCGCGCAAATCCCATCTCATGTGTCACACAGACCATGGTCATTCCTTCTTTGGCCAAGGTCCGCATAACATCCAACACTTCTCCAATCATTTCCGGGTCCAAAGCAGAAGTAGGTTCATCAAACAACATGATTTTGGGCTTCATGGCGAGTCCTCTGGCAATAGCAACCCGCTGCTGTTGTCCCCCAGATAATTGAGAAGGATAAGCGTTGGCTTTCTCAGGAATCCCTACCTTGGTCAGTAATTCCATCGCCCCTTTTCTAGCCTCTTCAGGATTCATTTTTCTTACTTTGATCGGCGCCAAAGTAATATTCTCCAAAACAGTTTTATGAGGGTATAGATAAAAGTGTTGAAAAACCATTCCGATTTCTTGCCGCAAAAGATTAATATTTGTATTTTTGTCATGAACCTTGAAACCATCTACAATCAGTTCACCTGAGGAGATATCCTCCAAACGGTTGATACAACGGAGTAAGGTACTTTTTCCTGAACCACTGGGGCCCAGGATAACCACAACTTCTCCAGATTGGATGGTTAAATTGATATCTTTTAATACATGAAAATCACCATAATACTTATTGACATTGGTAAACTGGATAATGGTCATCCCCTCCTTTTTGTTATTTTTTTGAATCTTGTAAAAATATAAGCTTTTAGTTATAGATTAGTACGAATATAGACTCTATTATAATATAAAATTTATACATAAAAATGTCAACAATTATACTAAATTAATTGTTATTTATTGTGTTTCTTTATTATATAATTTCGTTTTCAATTTTTATTTTGTCCTTCCTATTTACAGAAAAACGAATACCTTGTACTCCAGCATCGTATGATCTTATGAAATTTCTTGTTGAATCTTACGGTTTGGTCCGCTCTAACAAAAAGTTATTGGCTCCGTTTTATATATGATCGCTGGTGCCTATTGTCACATGATCATAAAAAACCTAACACCCTCATCGAGTGTTAGGTTTGCCTCCTAAATCTTTACAGCTGCTCAGAAACGAGTTTTTGTTGCATGAAGAGCAAGAGATAGTCTCTTCCACCCGCTTTGGAGCAAGTACCAGACATGTTGTATCCACCAAATGGATGAACACCAACCAGAGCTCCTGTACATTTCCGGTTGAAATACAAATTACCAACATGGAATACTTCGCGTGCTTTTTCCAATTTTGCACGATCGCGGGCAATTACTGATCCAGTTAATCCGTATTCGGTATTATTGGCAATTTCCAGGGCATGATCAAAGTCATTGGCTTTAATGAAAGCAACAACAGGTCCAAAGATTTCTTCCTGAGCAATCCGAGCTTGTGGATCCACATCCGCGAAAATGGTTGGTTGAATGAAATAACCATTTCCTTCTGCTTTCCCTCCACCGATCATGAGACGGCCTTCTTTTTTACCAATCTCAATATATTCCAAGATCTTGTTATAAGCCTTGTCATCAATAACTGGACCTAAATCAATACCCAGTTCCTTTGCTTCTCCTACTTTTAGCTGTTTTGTTCTTTCGACGACACGGCTTAGGAGCTCATCATAAATATCTTTATGAGCGATGACGCGAGAGCAAGCCGAACATTTTTGACCAGAGAATCCAAATGCGGATTTGACAATGGCATCCACAGCCAGATCCAGGTCTGCATCGCTGTCAACTACGATGGAATCTTTTCCTCCCATTTCTGCCACTACACGTTTAATCCATTTTTGACCTGGAACCGTTTTCGCAGCAAGTTCGTTGATCCGCAGCCCTACTGCACGTGAACCGGTGAAGGAAACAAAACGGGTTAAAGGATGAGTAACCAAATATTCCCCTACTTCTGTTCCAGGACCTGGCACGTAGTTAACGACACCATCTGGCAAACCTGCTTCTTTGAGGATTTCCATAAACTTATAAGCAATCACATTGGTTGGGGTTGCTGGTTTCAATACAACCGTATTACCAGCCACAATTGCCGAGGTGGTCATTCCTACAGTAATCGCAAGCGGAAAGTTCCACGGTGGGATAATGGCTCCAACACCAAGAGGTATGTACGTTAATTCGTTATCTTCACCGGGGATCGATGTAAGCGGTTGCGGTTTGCCCAAACGAATCATTTCACGGCCATAAAACTCCATAAAATCGATAGCCTCTGCAGTGTCAGCATCAGCCTCTGGCCAGCTTTTTCCTGCTTCGAGCACCATCCAGGCAGAAAACTCATGTTTTTTACGGCGCAAAATCGCAGCTGCTTTAAAGAGAATGCGCGCACGTGCCTCTGGTGAATATTTTTTCCAAGTTTCAAACGTTTTTACAGCTACTTGCATTGCTTTCTCGGTTAACTCTTTATCTGCTTCATTAACAATTCCAATCACTTCATCCAGATTGGAAGGATTAATGGATTTGACTTTACGATCCGTCTTGATATGTTCGCCACCAATAATGATATCGTATTCTTTTCCTAATTCGGAACGAACTTTGTTCAAAGCTGCTTGAAACGCCTGACGATTCTCTTCTTTAGAAAAATCTGTGAAAGGCTCATTTTTAAATTCAATCATTAATCTATAACCTCCCAATAATGGTTTCCTAAACCATTTTAACGTACAACCTTTTTTACTTCAAATCAATTTACCTAAATATAGTTTATTCCTTTTTCGTTTGTATAATAAACTCTTTTTTTACGAAGTTAAGAATAGAGATCAATATCTGCATGCCAAAATCTTTATCTTTCGTAGTGTCGATTCCCTTTCTCGATCTATCATGGGTTGAAACGATTTATTTAAGAAAAAAATCCTTTTTCCATGCAAATTTTGGATCATCAATACTGCTGATATTACGAAGTCATTACAAATCCATTCCAGAAAGAGGGAAAAACTTATGTCTTTTTATCGTAGCCTTGTTTTAACGCTAGCCCAAAATCGCCTTGTTACCTCCTTTGCTACGAAATATGGGATGAAACTGGGTGCATCCCGTTTTGTAGCAGGAGAAACTTTGGATAAAGCGATCCAAGTCGTCCAACAATTAAATGCGGAAGGTCTCGTTGTCACATTGGATCACTTGGGCGAAAGCGTTGCTCACAAAAACGAAGCCATCGAAGCTACCAATACGGCCATTCAAATCTTTGAGGCCATTGATCAATCCGGGGTTCAGTCAAATGTATCTGTTAAGCTTACCCAGCTCGGTTTAGATATTGACCCCTCTTTTTGCCTTGAAAATATGGATCGAATCGCTGCAAAAGCCAAAGAAAAAAACAATTTTGTTCGAATCGATATGGAAGACACCCCTCGGCTTGAAGCAACGATGGATATTTTTCACAAACTCCTGGATCGCTATGGAAAAGAACACATCGGCCTGGTCATCCAATCTTATTTATACCGTTCCGAACAAGATGTAACGGAACTCGGAAAGAAAAAAGTCAACCTCCGAATTGTAAAAGGAGCTTATAAGGAACCGGCCACGGTCGCCTTTCCAAACAAAAAAGATGTAGATATGAACTACATCCGGCTCGTCCAACAACACTTGCAAAATGGCTGTTATACTGCGATTGCTACACATGATGAACAGATCATCCATACATTAAAAGCCTGGTTAAAAGCCAACCAAATCCCACATCATCTGTTTGAATTTCAAATGCTATATGGCGTACGAAACGGACTGCAGCGACAATTAGTCAAGGAAGGATACAAAGTGCGTGTGTACACTCCATTCGGAAAAGATTGGTATCCATACTTTAGCCGTCGTATTGCCGAAAGTCCAGCCAATACCATGTTTGTGCTAAAAAATCTGTTTAAAAGCTAGTGTCCTTCAGCCGTATTACCACCCCAGTCTAATGGCTTGTTTTTAAGGAATCCCGTTTTTTTATGGCTATACTTTAGTCACCAACCGATCAGGACAAACTCTACTCTGACACCAATGAACATCAAGACCTGTTATACAAATCCTAAGAGATGTCTGTTGACAATCCCGGTTTTCCTTTTCCGACTAAACGACTTTTGCTTGATTTGATGGAGCGGGAATGAAACGGAAAAGGGAAACCGGCATAAAAAGCTAATAATGTTTCATTATTTTTATTATCAATGGAAAAGTGATATGATTAAACGTCTTTTTCTGTTTCTTTCTGTACCATTTCCGTTCCCCAGTAGTACTATTTGTTATATAATAAAATGTGATTTTGTTTAGGGAGGGTGTAAGACATGCCTGACCCACTTCGGCTGGAAATCCTCTCCTTATTGGAAGAGAATGCCCGTTTGACTCCAGAACAGATCGCTCATATGTTAGACTTATCGAAAGATAAAGTTGAAAAGATCATTCAAGAATTGCATGATGAAGGCATTATTTTAAAGTATGGAGCTGTAATCCATTGGCGTAAAGCGGGTAAACGCAGGGTGAATGCTTTAATCGATGTGAAAGTAACACCCCAGCATGGGTATGGTTTTGATGCAGTCGCCAGACGCATTTATCTGTTTCCGGAAGTGCAAAGTGTTTATTTAATGTCGGGAGCATATGATTTGTCTGTTGCTTTGGAAGTGGATACCATGGAGGAAGTGGGTCGCTTCGTAGAAAAACTAGCTTCCTTTGACTTTGTTGTCAGCACGACAACACACTTTGTACTCAAAAAATACAAAGAAGACGGAATCATCCTGGATGAACCAGACAAAGATCAACGGTTGGTGATAAGTCCATGAATCTCGAAGAAAAAATTTCTCCAGTAGTGCGTAACTTGGCTCCTTCTGGTATTCGCCGTTTTTTTGACCTCATCCATTCACGGCCTGATGCGATTTCTCTAGGGGTAGGCGAACCAGACTTTACCACTCCATGGCATATTCGTGAAGCTTGTGTCGACGCATTGGAACGTGGCCTGACTTCTTACACTTCCAATCAAGGCATGCCTGAATTACTTGAAGCGATTAGCCAGTATTTATATGAACGTTTTTCTCTGTCTTATCATGCGGGATCAGAAATTTTAGTCACTTTTGGTGCGAGTGAAGCGATCGATATTGCTTTGCGTACGTTGATCACCCCCGGAGATGAGGTACTTGTTCCTGAACCATGCTATGTTTCCTACACTTCATGTGTACAACTGGCTGGTGGAACTCCTGTCTCCATTCCCACTTACGCACAGCATGGCTTTAAGTTGCGGGCAGAAGATCTGGAAAAAGCGATTACTCCTCGCAGCAAAGTGCTGATTCTCTGCTATCCCAACAATCCAACCGGAGCTGTCATGCGTAAGGAAGATTGGGAACCGATTGCAGAGATCATTAAAAAACATGAATTATTGGTCATTTCTGATGAAATTTACGCGGAATTGACTTACCGTGGTAAACATTTCTCGTTGGCTTCTTTGCCTGAAATGAAAAATCACGTGATCTTGATAAGTGGATTTTCCAAAGCATTTGCCATGACTGGCTGGCGGCTCGGCTACGTCGCAGCTCCACCTGTCTTACTGCAGGCCATGTTAAAAATTCATCAATATACGGCTCTATGCGCTCCGATCACCAGTCAAATTGCAGCTCTGGAAGCCTTAAAAAATGGCTTGCCGGAGTGCGAAGCCATGGTTTCGCAGTATGATCGTCGGAGACGTTTTGTAGTGAAAGCCTTTCAAGAAATTGGACTTACTTGCCATGAGCCTCAAGGTGCTTTTTATGTTTTCCCATCCATTCAATCGTTGGGAATCGATGCACATACTTTCGCAGAACAACTCATTCAAGAAGAAGGCGTAGCAGTAGTGCCCGGAGATGTGTTTGGCCCCAGTGGAGTGGGACACATCCGCTGTTCTTATGCGACTTCCCTAGATCGCTTGGATGAAGCTCTTCGACGCATTGAACGATTTGTCAAAAGAAAACGGGAACAACTCCCTCTCTCATCCATCTGTTAATAGCCAAAGCCAGTTACCCATTCAGGGTAACTGGCTTTTTCATGTTCACTCTTGTTGATGCTGCAAAATATTTTTTATAAACCCAAACAAAGGATTTTTCATTCTACAACCCAAAAAAGAATTTTTTCTTGCAGGACGTAAACCCTTCCGGGTCCAGACCATGCATCATATTTTATATAAAACAAATGATAAAAGCAGGAAGGGAGATAGAATGAGTATTATTAATAAAATCGAAAACACCCGTCACCTGTTAACAAACCAACATATCGCTCCACATATCCCTGAGACCAAGAGATTATCTGAACAAAATCTGAGAAATATGCTTAAAAAATTTTCGACTGTATACCTGAAGCCCGATAATTCCTGTCAAGGAAAAGGGATTATGCGCATAGACCGTCAACCAAATGGTACCTATCTTTTGCGGATCCAATCCCAACCATGGAAATGGATTTACAAACATCCTTTTCCACTATGGAAAAAAGTACTTCAATTAAAAATGAAACGTCCCTACATTATTCAACAAGGAATCGATAGCTTTACATCAGCCGGAAATGTCTTTGATATTCGCACACATCTGCTCCGAATCGATGGCGAATGGGTAGTTGGCGGAATCATCGGCCGAATCGCAGCAAAAGATCATATAGTCACGAATGCGTATAGTGGAGGGAAATCAAAAAAAATCATTCCTTTACTTATGGAAGAGCTGGGCATGGATACTGATGAAGCCCATCATACAATCAATCAATTGATTCAGTTATCCAATGAATCAGTCAATGTCATCAGCCAAGTCCACCCCAAATGGTATGAATATGGGCTGGATATTGGGATCGATTCCAAACGTCATCTATGGATTTATGAAATCAATATCAAGCCTGGATTGCTCGTTTTCAAAGATGATCCCGAAACACATCAAAAAATCATGAAATTACGTGAACAAGCTTCCTAAAGACAATGGGGACGAAGAATCCTATTACTTCCATCCCCATTGTTCATTTTTATCTGTTCGTGTATGATTTCAGTATTTATAGCCAATTTGCCAACTTTTTCCATTGATAAAACAGCTGGAAAGACAGTGTTTTTCATTGCTTATGCTTTGTTGGACAGCTCTAGGATGCCCACTTTTTTGAACGCCACATTTTTCCATCCGCTGCCGAATGTACGGTTTGTTTCCTTACTTTTCCTGATCAACTTTTTCCAAGTGAGTGATCTCATGCACCTATTGATTATTCTTTCTAGTTTTTAAGATTACGCAGAACAAATTCTTCCGAAGGAGTGGATATGGCCTTCTTTTTCTTTTGATCCAGATCCGCTGCTTTTATGGTCTTCACTATCAATATGAATTGTTTTTCGTCAGAAATGATCGGCAACTGCCATTCCCATGTCACTGTTCCGTTTATTACATCTGTCCCTGCCATGTGCAAATTGCCAGATTCGGAGTCAGCATACATTTTTCCGGAGGAATCGACTAATTGAAGATGAAAAGAGGGAATCACTTCTTTTAGGTTTAAAGCCTGACTGGCTTCCGTTTTTCCCTGATCCGTGAACTGCGCAATGAATCGCAGGAAATTTCCCTGTTCCGTTTTCTTGATCCCTTTCAGTACCAGAATAACACGATCATCGATAATATATGGCTCATTTACTTTCAAATCTTTTTGAGTCCAGGGTAACTTCATCCCCTGAACGAAGAAGTAAGTGGCAAAAACAGAAAGCATCACAACCATGATTACCATTCCCACTAACCAAATAGGCTTCAACGGTGGTAAAAATGAAATCCTTTTCTTCTGTTGATCATCCTGCTCCTTCTGATCTATACCAATTTTTCCATTCTGGATTTGAGACAATTTCCATCACCGCTTTTCTTTATCCTCTTATAATATTTCTATTTCCATGGAGCATCCCTCTTTGGCCATCACCGTAAAATGGACCAGACGATATTGATCATTCAGTTCCAGATCTACTGCAAAGAGTAACTTAAATGGCAATGATTCATCCCAAATAGTAATGATAAAGAATGTTCACTCCGCCATTATAAAAATACAGCTCTTTAAACATTTCCTGTATCTTTTTAAAAGAGACCATCTGATACCTTGCAGGAATTTGAGCCTTTATCTCGCCTGATGAATCCGGTTTAACATGAACATATTTAATGCCACAAACTTTTTGGTTTTTATTTACGAATAATTCCACATCCCTATCCCAATAACCATACTTGGTCGTTTCTGAATCTATCGATTCCGTTTTTGCAGGATTACCCCAAGCTTGTACAACCTTTTTGATGGGTGTACCGATTCCAAAAGGAATCCCATACACTTTTCCATCATATGCCAAAAAAAATTTTTAAATCTCTTTACATCTGATTAAACAGAATCGTCTATTTCACTTCATTCATGTTCTGTTCCGTTCGTTCCATCATCTGCTTTAATTGAAGACTCATAAAGGCATTGCATTTCTCCGTTCCTACCGTAAAACCGACAAGGGATTCTTCTATATATAAAGGACTAGCCCCTTCACTTATTTCTAGCAGATACGGTAAAGCTTTATATAGATGTAAATTGTGCCCCCGCCAATAATCCTCATAAACGGGTTGACCAAAATTATTTTTTATATCAGAAATGAAAAGACCTTTATATCGCTTCGGTAATTCCCTTGCCGGAAAATGATCTGGTCCATTTTCATGGGAAAGGTGAATCGAACAGACTCTTTGTCTGTCATCTGTATGTATTATCACATCCTTTTGATCTAAAAAATAATACGCTTCTTTTCCTGACTGATTAGATGCCCCCCACGCTTGTTCCACCTCTTGAATGGGAGTCCCAACTTTAAAAGGAATTCCAAAAACATGTCCCTGTTTGGCCAACGACTGGATTTCCTGTACTAATCTTGTTTTCTCATTCACCGGTTCTTTGGCCATAATCTTTGCGAGCGATGGCAAATCCAGTTCAATCGCTTCAGGCTCAACAGCCATATATCCCTTTCCGACAAAATTGAGATCCATAAAGGGGATTTTGGTAATTTCCATATAAAAACTGTTGGCTTTTTCATTGAACCGCTTGGGAATGGCATATTCATAGGTCACTCCCTGCTCATCCCGTTTGATAAACTGTGCATGAATGGAAGAAGCAGAAACCCATTCACGATCCTGATCATCCAACAGGCGAAACTCGATGAGAGGCATCACCGGAATTTTTTCCTGGAGCTTTAATGCCCCCTTTTTTCCTTCATCCGTCAGTTTCATATTGATCGTAAATACAGTGCCTTGTTCACTTTTTCTCACTTCCTTCAACTCAAGGACAAGAAGGTCTGCTACGGTTACAGGCTGGTTTAAGGCAAGTTTTTTTGCATGAAGCTTAACCACGAAAATAACAACGATCACAGATAGCAAAATGACGAAACTGGCTATTCCTATCCACAAATGTTTTTTCCTTTTCGATTGTATTGTTTTTGCCTTTTCATCCAAATTCGATTGAATACGTAACAGTTGTTGGTTATATATTTGACGTTTCTCCACATCTAATAGGACATTTTGAATTTCTTCAAGTAATTGAATCATCTCATCTGACTGATTCGCCAATTTTTTCGTATCAATGGCTTGACGAATTTCCTCTGTTGTAGCTGTTTGGGATATTCCTAATATTTGATAGTAGTTTTTCATCAAACCTCTTCCTTTTAAAATATTAGTCTAGGTAATTTTATATTTATCATTATTCTTATTATTTAATGTATTATTTTATCATTAACATATCTTTTATACAATCAAAAATAAAGCAATTTATCTTCATTGAAGTATATTTAAAATTTAATTCATTAAAGAATAATTATAGAATACCCTTTATCAAGCCCAAGTTTTTTTAACTCATACCTGAAATTTAGTAGATCGTAGCGAAACCACTTCCCTTTTATATTAGAAAAAATAATCAGATCAGACAAATTGCTGCACTTAACATTACTAACGCGAAAGCCTGGCAATACTTGTTGATCACTAGAGAGTTGTATCTACAAAAAAGCTAACATGATATCGTTGGTTTATTTCTCATTCGTGAAAAAGAAAGGAGTTGGATCTTCTCCAACTCCTCAACATTTTCCTTTCCCTTAAACCACATATTTTTCAGCATCAAGAACCCGTTTCGCAATCGCACGTTTGATTGCAACTTCATTTAATGGCTCAATGCGGGTGAATTTTTTCAGCATGGAAAGCTGGGTACGCAAGGTATCTCCTTCTTCCATTGCTGCCAAAGCATGACGTGCGAAGGCATCAACACGTTGCATGGATTCATAGATAAAGGCGCGGCAGAGATCAATTTTAGCTTGTTCTTTGGCTTCTCCATTTTTTGCAATCGCTTTGAGTGTACGCAAGAGAGCACTTTCCATCGCAAAAGTTTCAATCACGATATCTGAAATATCCCGAACAACTTCCTGCTCACGCTTAATATCGTCACCATATTTGAGTGCAGCCAACCCAGCAATCATCAGGAAAATCTTTTTCGCATTTTCTACATAGCGTTTTTCAGCATCCAGTACAGGTGCATCTTCTTCCGGCATGTATGGCATATACGTTAGAATTTCTTCCTGAAGCTGTTGTGCAGCCTGGAACAGCGGCAATTCGCCTTTCATCGCTTTTCTCATCAGTGTAACAGGGATGAGCAACCGGTTGATTTCGTTAGTTCCTTCAAAAATGCGGTTGATCCGGGAGTCACGGTACATATTTTCGATTTCATACTCGGACATAAATCCATAACCACCGTGAATTTGTACCCCTTCATCTACCACATAGTCGAGTACTTCTGAACCGAATACTTTTGCCACAGAGCACTCCAGTGCATATTCCCCGATCGCATTGGCCACTACAGAGCCCTCAGCATCCTCTACTCCTTCCAGACCTGCATCAAACTGTCCAGCAATGCGGTAGGCCAAGCTTTCAAGTGCATAAGTTTTGATAGCCATATTCGCGATTTTTTCGCGGATCAGACCAAATTTTGCAATGGGGATATTGAACTGTTTCCGTTGATTTGCGTACTGAGCTGAAATTTCAATCGCACGTTTTGCGGACCCCAATGTACCGACAGCCAGTTTATAACGCCCAATATTCAAGATGTTAAAGGCAATTTTATGCCCTTTACCAATTTCACCCAAGAGGTTTTCCACTGGTACTTTTGCATCTTCCAGAATGAGGGTTCGAGTAGAAGAACCTTTAATCCCCATTTTCTTCTCTTCTGGACCTACAGAAACACCTGGGAAGTCACGTTCGACGATGAATGCAGAAAATTTATCTCCATCCACTTTTGCATAAACCACAAAGACATCCGCAAAGCCAGAGTTCGTGATCCATTGCTTTTCTCCATTCAGGATATAATATTTGCCACAATCACTCAGTTTTGCTGTTGTTTTTGCACCTAAAGCATCCGAACCTGAAGAAGGCTCTGTTAATGCATAAGCAGCGATTTTACGGCCTGTCGCCAGATCAGGAAGATATTTTTTCTTTTGTTCTTCATTACCGAAGAATACGATCGGCAATGTACCAATTCCAACATGTGCACCATGTGACAAACCAAAGGAACGTCCCAAGGACATTTTTTCGGTAATCAAGCTAGAGCTGATTTTATCCAGCCCAAGACCTTCGTACTTCTCTGGAACATCTGCACCGAGAAGACCAAGCTCTCCTGCTTCTTTTAGCAATTTAACTGTATGCTCAAATTCATGTTGTTCAATTTTTTCAAGTACAGGCCAAACTTGATTTTTTATGAATTCTTCTGTGGTTTTGGCAATCATTTTTTGCTCTTCAGTAAAATCTTCTGGAGTAAAAACGCCAGATGGTTCTGTTTCTTCGAGCAAGAAAGCGCCACCTTTTACTTTTTTTACATCTGCCATTGGTAACCTCTCCCCTTTTTTCTTGATAAAAATCATGGAATCCTTTCATATACTGACTCTAAACACGCTCAATCAATCCAGCAGCTCCCATACCGCCACCAATACACATAGTCACTAAACCATATCGCTTTTGCCGACGCTCTAGCTCATTGATAATCGTTACAGTTAAACGTGCACCTGAACAACCCAGTGGATGACCTATCGCAATCGCACCGCCATTGACGTTAACAATTTCAGGATTCATATCAAGTTCACGAATAACAGCCAAAGATTGGGAAGCAAATGCTTCATTTAATTCAATCAGATCGATATCCTGTAAGCGGACACCCGTTCTTTTGAGAAGTTTTGGCACAGCGACAACGGGTCCGATTCCCATTACATCCGGATCAACCCCACCGACTGTAAAGCCACGGAAAACAGCTAATGGTTTGACACCCAACTCTTCCGCTTTTTCTCTGGACATAATGAGTACAGCCGCAGCTCCATCACTGGTTTGTGATGAGTTCCCAGCCGTAACCGTTCCATTTACTCGGAAAGCCGGGCGAAGTTTTGCCAACGCTTCTAATGATGTATCTGGACGTACGCCTTCATCCGTTTCGAAAATTTTTTCCGTTTCCTGTAATTTACCCTTTTCATCGATGTAGCGATCTACTACCTTAATCGGCACAATTTCATCTTTAAACTTTCCAGCCTGGATCGCTGCATATGCTTTTTGGTGACTGGCCAAAGCAAAGCGATCCTGATCTTCACGGGAAATGTTATACCGTTTCGCTACTTCCTCCGCTGTATGCCCCATCGACATATAAGCTTCTGGCATATGTTCAATCAGATAAGGGTTTGGTGAAGGTTTAAATCCAACCATGGGTACCATACTCATGCTTTCAATTCCGCCAGCAATCATGATATCCGCAAAGCCTGTCATAATTTTCTCTGCTGCAATCCCGATCGTTTGTAAACCTGACGAACAAAAGCGATTAACCGTCATGCCAGGAACACTGGTCGGTAACCCGGCACGCAAGGCAACAATCCGTGCCAGATTCATGCCTTGCTCTCCTTCAGGGAAGGAACATCCCATAATCACATCGTCAATCTCTTTGGGATCTACTTGAGGAACACGCCGTAAGAGATCTTTCACTACAGCTGCACCGAATTCATCCGGACGGGTATTTCTTAGCGTACCTTTGTGAGCTTTTCCGACCGCGGTTCTAGCCCCCGCGACGATAACTGCTTCACGCATGGGATCTCTCCTCCTTTATTTCTCTTCCCTTAATTGCGTAATGGTTTTCCTTTTGCGAGCATATATTGCATCCGCTGTTGTGTTTTCGGCTCCCCGATCAGACTGAGGAACGCTTCACGCTCCAGATCCAACAAGTATTGTTCACTGACCAATGTTCCTTCAGGTACATTTCCACCTGCAAGTACAAAGGCCAATTTGCAAGCGATTTTATAGTCATGCTCTGTAATATATCCGCCCAAGAGCAATTCACGAGCCGCCAATTTCATCAAGCTATAACCTGTTTCACCTACAACAGGAATTTGGACCGGTTGTGGTGGTTTGTAACCGGATTTTGCCAAGCCGAGAGCAACCTGCTTCGCATCATAGAGGAGGTGATCACGGTTCACAGTGATGCCATCACACGGACGCAAGAATTTGTACTTACGTGCATCCAAGGCACTCGTCGATACTTTGGCTTGCCCAATGGCCATAAATACATGGTTTACCATTGGTTGAAGTGCAACTTTGTCTTTTGGATCAACGCCTTCCATCCAACGGATCAACATTTCTTTGTTACCGCCACCACCTGGAATAAGACCGACACCAACTTCAACCAGTCCCATATACGTTTCAGCAGCTGCCTGAATCCGATCGGCTGGTAAACATACCTCCACACCGCCACCTAATGTCATGCCAAATGGTGCAGCGACTACAGGTTTATCTAAATAGCGGAGAGAGCCCATCGCTTTTTGGAATTGACGAACCATCAGATCAATCTCGGGCCAGTTATAATCTTGCGCCTCCATCAGCATTAACATCAGGTTCGCACCTACACAGAAGTTTGGCGCCTGATTACCGATCACTAACCCACGATAGTTCGCAGAAACTTCCTTGACTGCATAGTTGATCATCGTAATAATCTCTGCACCAATCGCTTGTTTTGGCGAATGGAACTCCAAACAAGCAATATCATCTCCGATATCAATCAAGCTGGCACCACTATTTTTCTTAATCACTTTGCCTTGCTCTTTCAAAAGAGCCAGATTAATCACTTTCTCATGTTCTTCAACTTCTTTCCATTTACCACCAATATGGAAAGCATGAACTTTTCCTTCTTCTTTTTGATAGAAAGAGGTTCTTCCAGAAGCAAGCAGGTCTTCAACCAACTTTGGAATCGTTTCTCCTTCTTCCCGCATACGGGCAACGGATTTTTCGACTCCAATTGCATCCCACATTTCAAATGGACCTAAATCCCAATTGAAGCCCCATTTCATCGCTTGGTCAATTCCGACAATATCATTCGCAATTTCTTCCAGATGTTGTGCTGAATACAAGAGGACTTTCTTCGTGATCGTCCAAGCCAATTTACCAGCGGTATCATTGGAATAAACCAATGCTTTTAGCTGGTCTGCCAAGGTTTTTCCCCGTTTTGCCTGATCCAATGAAGGCGCTTTTAATTTTTTGCGCGGACGATACTCCAGTGTTTTCGGATCAAGAGCCAGAATTTCATTACCTTTATCGGTTTTTACTTTTTTATAGAAACCTTGTCCAGTCTTGCTACCCAGCCATTTATTATCCACCATTTTTTGCAACAAAGGCGAAACTTTAAAAACAGCTTTCTCTTCTGGATCATTCACGTTCTCATAAACGTTATTGCATACATGTACATAGGTATCCAATCCAACCAAATCCAAAGTACGGAACGTAGCGCTCTTGGGCCGCCCCATCGCCCGACCTGTTACTGAATCGACTTCATCCGGTCCAAGTCCCAGATCTTCCATTGCTTGCAAGGTCACTTGCAAACCATACGTACCGATTCGGTTAGCGATAAAGTTCGGAGTATCTTTACACAAAACCACTCCTTTACCCAACACTTCTTCTGCAAACGCTTTCATTGATTGTACAATCGCCTTGTCTGTGGAATGACCAGGTATAATCTCCAGCAATTTCATATAGCGTGGGGGGTTAAAGAAGTGTGTACCTAAAAAATGCTTTTTAAATTCTTCAGAACGACCTTCCACCATTTGATTGATGGAAATACCGGAGGTGTTTGAGCTCACAATGATACCGGGTTTCCAAACTTTTTCAATCCGTTCAAACAAATCTCTTTTGATCTGCAAATTTTCAATAACCGCTTCCACAATCCAGTCCACTTCACTTAATTGATCAAAGTCATCTTCCAAGTTGCCAACCTTGATCAAACCAGCTACTTCCTTGCTATATAGCGGAGAAGGCTTTTCCTTAAAAAGACGATCCTTACCTGCTTGAGCCAAACGATTTCTTGCTTTTTTATCTTGCTTTTCCTCATCGGTTAAATCCCGTGGAACAATATCTAACAAGTACGTAGAAATCCCAACATTAGCCAAATGCCCAGCGATGGCTGCACCCATGACTCCAGCGCCGATTACGGCAGCTTTTTTGATTTTCGCCAAGGTGATTCCTCCTCCTACATCCAATATGAATGAACAATCATTCATTTTTCGTGATAAAAAAAACATCACTAACAACGACGATTCATATCAAAAATTGAACTTCTTTTTTAACTCATTACAATAATATTATTTATCGGTTTTCAATCTGAGTCAAGGGGGATAGACATAGTTTTGTTATAAAAAATAATATAATATCCCTTGACAAAAAATTCCCCCTTTTCACAGGAACCATTTATATAAAAACGTATCTTTTCCAAGGTACCTTTGAATTGTCAACGACCTGATATCATCACTAATCTAACAGCAGCTAAAACGGTTTTGATGCAATTCATCATAAGACAGATGAAACTGTGAAAAATTATGTTATGATAAACAAGGAATGCTAGAAATTAGAGGAGTAGAACAAATTGAAACAGAAATCGATCATTATTCAATTGATCGTAACAGCAATATTATTTTTAACCATTGGCTTTTATGTCACTTCTGGCCAAGATATTGCAGCAGCTGAACCACCTCAATCTCGAGGAGATGATGGTACCAAGACAGTCATTTACTACGCTCCTCATGCTGATGATGAAGTATTGACTTATGGAATCCCCATTATTAATGATATTCGTGATGGGAAAAATGTAGTTTTGGTTCTTTTATCACAAGGAGAAGTTTCCAAAGCTTTGCATAATATCAATCGACGACTGAAAAAAAAGATTACCCGTGAAGAATTCGCCAAAGCACGGGTCAGGGAGTTTCACCGGGCCGCATCCATACTGGGAGTCAAAGCGGAAAATCAGTACGATTATAAACTCAAAAACATGGACTTCGATCACAAAGAACTGCAACATATAATCCTTTTCTTCGAAAAAAAATATCCCCATGCCATACACAAGGGGATGAGCATATACGACTATCACAAAGACCATGCTGATGTAGGACGAGCACTTCTTACCTTAAAGCTTCAAGGAAAGATTCAGCATTATGTCACCTATGCTTCAATCTATACGGATCGTTTAAACAAAAATCGCATTCCGAGTCATCGCATTTCTGGCAGAATTATTCATTTACGGACATACTCGGATGCTTTGATCCTTGATCGTGCAATTCAGGTGTATAAAGACTGGGACCCGGAAAATGGTTGGTATGCTTGTGGATACCTTAGTGTTCCAAGACAATTCAAGCTACTTCAATATCGCAAATATACCAAGGAAACCAACTACTGATTTCAGTGATTGAATCGTTGCAGAATCGGTTTCTTGAATTTAGCCAGAAACCGATTCCTTCACTTAGCTACTGTACTTTTTGGACTATGGAAATTTTTTCTCCTCCAGTTGAGCGACAGATGCTTCCAATAAAAAGCTCAAGCGAATTTTGGTTCCTCTACCTATTTCACTTTCAATATCAATCCTTCCATCATGCGCCTTAATCAACTGCTCAGCAATCGCCATTCCAAGACCTGTACCTGTCTCATTCTTTTTGGCACGGGTACCACGAAAATACCGATCAAACAAGTGTGCCAACGTTTCCTGATCCATTCCAACCCCATTATCTTCGATTACAATAAAAATCTGATCTTTGGTGACATCTTGTTCAACGCTTACATTTATTTTGGTACCTGGAGGATTATGAACGACTGCATTTATCAATAAATTATTTAAAGCTCGCTTAAACCACTTCACATCCACTGGATAAATCAATTCTTCTTTCGCTGGATGAAACTCAATTTCCATTGCCTCTGCCCGTGGATCATTGACGATATCAATGACAGCTCTTCGTACCAATTCAACCAAATTAAACGGTTTCTTTTGTAGATGGAGTGCATCATTTTTCAGGCGGAAGGTAAGATTCAGATCGTTAATTAAATTTTCCATGTAATTGGCTTTATCCTGAATGACTTTTGCATACTGGCGTACCTCTTCTTTACTCCATTCGTATTGAGGTTCTGCCAACAAATCTGCATATCCCTTTACGGCTGAGAGAGGAGTCTTTAAATCATGGGACACCCCAGCAAGCCATTCCTCACGTGTTTTCTCCAGCTTTCGCCGATCCTGATCATTTTTCTTTAATACAAAAGTAAGGTATTTCAACGCTTGAATGACTTCAATAAAATCACGGTACGACCTTTTCAGGTCTCCAGTAAAACGGCTAATACTGCGAGGAACACCGTTTTTGCTAGGCTCTTCATAGATGCCTACAGCCAACTGTTTCAACCATTGCATAATATGCAACATGGGAGAGGTAAAACGCAAAGCAAAAATAATCGACACGATGACAAGCGACAGTACAAAGCTGACAATCCCTCTCAAAGTCGTATATGTCGCTTTTTCTGCTATATCTTGGGACATACCAAAATCACGATAATATTTTTCTAGAATTGGCTCGGAAAAGCCAAATAACCATGTCAACCTTTTTCCATTTACTGTATCCGTCATGTGAAAAATGTGTTGCTGTAAATTAATGGTTTCATCATAATAAACAAATTCACCGGGTGCATAATGACGAGGATATGAATCGGGGCGATGATATTGGTATACTTCGTTTCCATTTTCATCCAAAATCTGGAGCCAGGCATTTGCTAACCGAATTTCCCGTAAAGCCTCCTCTGAAACAGCTATTTTATCTGCACTTACAACGGTGGATTTTTTGACTAACTCTGTATCAAAGGGTGCATAACCAAAAACCCAAGTCAATTTTCTGTCATTGACCGTTGAATAAAATGTATACACTTGATATCCTGTTGAAAAGTTTCCTTTTTTCAGATCCGTCAATTGTAAATAGGTATACTTCTCTGGCATCGTTTTTGGTTTTTGATATTGATAAATCTCGTTTCCCTGTTCATCTAAAATTTGGAGCCAATCTTTCCTGGCATCCAATTTTCGGAGGGTCTGAGTCGAGATCGAAACTTGATGATTATGGAAACGGGTTTGGTTCATAATCTCTTGATACAGTTCTTGTTTCCCTTTTTCCTCTGCATGTTCCCATGGCCATCCATACACCATGTAGTAACCAATGCTGTTAAAAAAAATAAACAGAAAGAGATACAAAAACACGATAGCCAGCAGGATGAAAATAAACCTTCCCCAAGTTCTCATTTTATCTTCCCTCGATCAACTACCATCTTATATCCCAAACCCCTCACCGTTACCAAATACTGTGGGCGACTTGGATTTGGCTCGATCTTTTCACGAATGCGTCGAATATGTACCATGACCGTGTTATCGTCCCCCAGACTCTCTTCACCCCACACCTGTTCATATAATTGCTGTTTACTAAAAATTTGATTAGGATGTGCACATAAATAAGCTAACAGCTTAAATTCCATTGCAGGACATGGCACTTCCTGTCCATCTACCATCAGTTGTCCGGAATCCAGATCAAGACGAAAATGTCCATAATCATACACTTTTCTCTCCTTTTGCTCTGGAAGATGAATTCGATGGATTCGCCTGAGTTGCGCTTTTACACGTGCAGCCACTTCCAGTGGGTTAAATGGTTTGGTAATATAATCGTCCGCTCCCATACTGAATCCAACCAATTTATCCAAATCGGTATTCTTGGCTGTCAAAAACAAAATCGGAACATCTGTAAACTTTCGAAACTCCCGGCATACATCAAATCCTTCCATATCCGGTAACATCACATCCAGAATAATGAGATGGGGATGGAATCGTTTTCCTATGTTGATCGCAGTTTGTCCATCCAATGCGGTATAGATATGCCGAAAACCTTCTTTCGTTAAGACAATTTTTAAAAGATCTATAATCGATTGTTCATCATCCACCAATAAAATGCGTGCTTCTGACATACCTGACTTCTCCTTTATTTTGAGTCAATCTCTCATTATTTTAGCAAAAAAGATCCCTCTTACAGGGATCTTTTATGAAAATTTAGGATTCGTTAAGATAAAAAATAATACCAATTCCTTAATACATTTCTTGATTTTTAGGCATAGGATTTCCAGTTTTCCTACCTGAAATAAAGATCATGTGATAGGTAGCATACACTTTCTTCTTCCAACGAAATGCAAGCGAATATTTATCCATTACTTCCTGTAATATATGCGAACTTGTAATAATATTCCGTCTCATATCACTAAAACTTTCACCAGTCGCTTTAATGGTATATAAAAAGTCACGACAACTTGGATATAATTGTCTTAGCCACTTTTCCTTGGAATCAACATCTGCATATCCACCTTGTCGGAAAAAACCTTCCCAAATATCTGAGGGATAAAATGGCAAGATATGAACTCCTGGTACTACCCCCATGTCATTTTCCACTTTTCGAAACAGATCAGCAAGTTCTTGTAAAGTATCAGGCCCATAAGTGGACAATAAAAGAGCACCCTGCGTTGTCAAGGCTTTTCTCCATTTACGAATCGCTTTTAGTGGTGATTGGAACCAGTGAATCGTTGCATTCGAAATAATTAAATCAAAACTGTTTTCCTTCCATTCCATCTCTTCCGCATCTTCTACAATAAATTGAACCCGAGAAAGTGGACTTACTTTTTCACGGGCAAGCTGAACCATATTATCTGCAAGATCCACTGCTGTTATCTTCACTTCCGGATAGTAGTCCAATAAAAGCTGGGTCAGATAGCCAGTCCCACATCCAATTTCAAGGATATGCTGTCCACACCATGCACTGTTTCTCAATTGCCATAAGAGCTGATAGGCCATTCGTCTTTGGATCACTGCGTGTTCGTCATAGGTGAATGCCGCCCGATTAAAGCGTTTCGCTACCCATTGTTTATCGATATATACTTCCAATCATGATCGAAAACATAGTCAAAGATGACTTGTTTTCTTCCTCCTTTCATATAAATTCATTTGTATACAAATTTGCTATTCTTCCTCTTTTTTTACTTTTATTTCCTTTCATGCATATCAATAAGAAGAAGAGCCTCTCGCCAAGCACTTCCTCTTATAAGAGCACGTCACAAACAACCGATATGATCTAAAATAAATTGCTGAACTGTTTGAGTCGCTTGTTCGATTGTGGCTAATTCATTGAAGCGAAAACAAAAGTTTCCCTTTTTCTCTCCCGTGTTCGCATATCCTTCTACGGATCCATCCAAGTTGCGAGCTTTTTTATGAAATTTGAACAAACCACTTACTTCCTCATTGATGTTGGTTATCTGATACATAAAGATGATTTCATCCAGTTGATCATGCAACCACATTTCAGGATAAAACTTTAGAATCTGAATCGTTCCGAATTTGGCACCTGTATAACCTTCATTGTGCAATCGAAAACCGAGTGCTTCAAAAGCTCCCAAAAAATTTTTTTGTAAACCAATCGGATGAACAGCCACATAATCTCGATCAAATGAGTCCAAACCGTATTTAATTTCCAAATTGCTCTGGAAATAGAAACGCGTATGGATGCGGGAAACGGGCAAGCACTTAGGACAGATAAATTGAAATGGAAATTCCCTTGTTTCTCCTTCTTTGATTAAAGTCCTCTGATTCACTTGAATCACAGCGACCGTTTCATCTATATCAATAAACTCCCCATCTTTTTTGAAACTGGAAGCGAGTCGAAAATCAACATATAAGCTTTCGATTTCTTGTTCAACTTTTCCCCCTTTCAACACAATTTGACCGATAACAGGTTCTCCCATCGTCAACGATTCCTGATTTAATATTAAATCAATTTTGGCTGAACCAATCCCCGCAGAAGCCAATAACTTCTTAAACATAAAGTAATCAACTCCTTTGGGGATATCGTAACATAATATGTAAATGATAGAAACCAAAAAGGGCTGATCCAATGGATGTCGATTTATCATGAAACCCCCTAAAAAAATAACCCGTATCACAATCAAGTGATACAGGTCAATCCAGCTTGTTGACAAAGTATCTGTTATGTGCCAGTTTTCCTTTTCTGTTTCACTCCCGCTCTATAAAAACGAGCAAAAGTCGTTCAACCGCTCCGAATCACAATGCACATTCTTCAATTTCAAAGCCCAAGTCTTCAATCATTTGATGGTCAAGACTGGCAGCCTGACCTTCTGTCGTCAAATAATCTCCAACAAAAATGGAATTGGCTGCATAAAGAGCAAGCGGTTGCAAGGAGCGCAAATTCACTTCCCGTCCACCTGAAACCCGAATTTCCTTACTTGGACAAATGAAACGGAACAAAGCGAGAACCTTTAAACAATATCTGGGATTTAACTCTTTCATATGCTCAAGCGGAGTTCCTGGAATTGGATTTAAGAAGTTTACCGGAATCGAATCTGCATCCAAATTGCGCAATTCATAAGCAATCTCCACTACCTGCTCATGGGTTTCTCCCATTCCAATTATGCATCCTGAGCAGGGAGAAATACCCGCTTCTTTTACTTTTTCCACTGTTTGCACACGATGATCATAAGTATGTGTAGTCGTAATATTTCCATAGTGACTTGCACTCGTGTTCAAATTATGATTATAGCGATCCACACCCGCCTCTTTTAAACGCCGAGCCTGTTCTTCATTTAAAATTCCCAGACAAGCACAAATTTTAAGTCTATATTCTTTCTTAATCTCTCGTACTGCTTCAATGACTTCATCCAATTCTTTTGGAGTGGGACCTCGTCCACTCGCTACAATACAATATGTCCCCGCCTTTCTGGCCAAAGCTTCTTTTGCCCCTTCAACCAATACGTCTTTTTTTAACATCGTATATTTTTCTATAGGGGCCGTGGAAATGATCGACTGGGAACAATAGCCACAATCCTCTGGACACAAACCACTTTTGGCATTAATAATCATGTTCAGCTTAACTTTTTTCCCATAAAAATGGCGCCGAACTCGAAACGCCGCTTGCAAAATGGCAAGCACTTCATCATCATCTGCCTGTAATACAGACAATGCTTCTTCCTTGGTCAGACACTCCCCGGCCAAAGCTTTATCAGCGTATCTCTCCCACCGAGAATAAATATGTACAGTTGACTGGCTCACTTTTTACCCACTCTCCCATTTTATTGTAAACTATATATCAATAATAGTTTACATTATATAACTCAAGTATATCATGCTCCCCCTCTTTGATCTACCTTTTTTCAGATCAATGATCCCATTCAAAGCAAAAAAGACTCTTTTCCCTGGCCATGGAAAAAGAGCCTTTACTCTTGTTGTCTAAAACTTGAATAAATATATAAACAGTCCCACATGATTCCTTATAGATACTTCTTGATAATTCGATGTACTTCCTGAGAAGTTTGTACTGAATCAACCAGTTCATTATCAATATATACATCTAAAAGAAGCGGACCATCTTCCACCTGACGACCTTTTACCTCAATGATTACATCCCGATCATAGCGTCCCCATTTCCATCCATCTTCAAAGAAATCAAAAGGATATACTTGCCATGAACCTGTTGGTTTATTATTTACCATCTTGATATAGGGCGCTTCCTGATTACCGGTTGCCTCAAAATATCCTTTATTCACTTTCACCCAGCCAGACGCTGTCTTCTCCCAACGTTTTTGGTAATATTTACCTTCAATAACTTCGAAGCCATACAATTCCTCTTCAGAGAAGAAATCTGCTGGGAAGCAACGAAATTTCCCAGTTTCAGGATCTTTGATCAGTTTCGCCGGATCACCCTCTGCCAATCCTCTACGGCGAATTTTCTCCAGTTCTGCTTTTTTGCAAGCATCTTCAAGTGCTTTTAACACAAAATCACTTTTTTTCATCTTTTTCTCACGGATCGCTTCTTCCATCCGTTCTGCCAATTCTGGAGGAATTTCGCTAATCAGATACTTTTCGGGATTGCTACGCCAACGTTCAACCCATGCATCTTCTTCCCAACTTTCATCGTCCAGCGCATTCCCCTCATCATATACTTCATATGGACTCTGTTGCAAGCTTTTGGAACTGATCGGTTCCACACTTAAATGTGTTTTTTCTTCCTCTAAAATCTCCTGCAACATATTTTTGTCTTTCGCCAATTCGCTCTCCAGTTCAGGAAAACGCATATATTCGATTTCTTCCGCTGTATCAAATCCCTTTTTTATGCTCAATCGCCAGACACCCTTTCTCCATTGAATACTCTTATATAATGATACCTAAATCCGGTTGTTTCGACTCAATTAATTTATGACAAAAGAAAGAATTTACAACCTTCGATTTAATAGACAAAAAGAACCATTTTTCTGGTTCCTCGATATTTCCTTGGCTTTATTACGTTCTCCAGAAAAATGATTCTTGTTAATCACATTTACTTCCTATGTTATTCGATATAATTCTTTATATTTTTTACGTAAATAGTTCATATATGGTTGGATCGTTAGCGAAGACCCAGTAGCACGTTGTACAATTTCTTCTGCTGTATATTTACTTCCATAACGATAAATATTTTCTTTCAACCAATCATGCAAGGTTGTAAAGTTTCCTTGTTTGATCTGATTTGGAATGTCCGGATGCGCTTTCAATGCTGCCTCAAAAAATTGCGCACTTAAAATATTTCCTAGTGTATAACCTTGGAATGCACCACCGATCAGTCCAGCATACCAATGAACATCCTGGAGGACACCCCTTTTCTCATCGGGAGGAGTCACGCCCAAATCAGATTGATAACGGCTCCGCCAAGCTTCTGGCAAGTCTTTAATGCGTAGTTCACCTTCCAGCAAAGCCAACTCCAGCTCAAACCGGATAATCACATGCAAATTATAAGTCAGTTCATCGGCTTCTGTCCGGATGAGAGAACGTTTTACATGGTTGATCCCACGATAAAATTCATCCAAGGAAACCTGACTCAACTGTGCTGGGAAAACAGCTTGTAGTTGTGGATAAAAATACTCCCAAAAGTCCCGGCTTCTCCCCACGATATTCTCCCATAAGCGCGACTGGCTTTCATGTACACCACTGGAAATTCCATCATACAACGGAGTCCCTTCATAACTCGGGTCAATCCCCAGCTCATACAAAGCGTGTCCTGTTTCATGGATCACACTAAACAAACAATCGGCCAGATTTTGCTCATCTACCCTTGTGGTGATCCGAATATCTCCGTGTGAAAAACGGATCATAAATGGATGAGGAGATAAGTCAATCCGGGCACGCTTTTGATCCAGTCCTAATCTTCCAGCGATGTAGCGACTGAATTCAAGTTGTCTTTCTTTCGGATAGTGTTGGTGTAAAAAAGAGAGATCTGCTTCCGGTTGTGATGTGACCTGCTCTACCAGTGGAACCAATTCCTCTCTTAATTCGCGAAAAATTTTTCGAATGGCAGAAGCTTTCATTCCATAATCCGACTCAGCAATCAACGGGTCAGCAATATGTTCATAACCTGGAAAGAATTCAGCATAAGCCCGACTCAGTTCCAATGTTTTTTCCAAATAGGGCTCCACTTTTGCAAATTGGTTTTCTGCACGCGCTTCTACCCAAACCTGATATGTTTTAGCCAGATGCTCATTCAGTTCGGCTACGAATGGAGTGGGAAGACGAACTGCCTTTTCATACTCTCTTTTGGCAAGACGAACCAACGCTGCTTCATCTGAATCATAAGGCAAATTTTTAGTCCAAGGAATGAGTTCCTCGATTAATTTCCCCAGTTTCGGATCTGTTTGCTTTTCATGGGCAATTTTTCCCAATACTGCGAAATGGCTACCTCTGGCATTGGCGCCCGCTGGAGGAAGATATGTATTTTGATCCCATGTTAAAACGCTCATGACGGATTGAAGATAATAGATTTCATGTAAGCGTTTTTTCAGCTCTTCAAATTTTTTTTCCAATTCAATCACTCCTTTCCCTCTTTATATCACAGCTTCTTAAAAGAATAAACAAGAAGATTTAGAATGATTTCCTGTTCAACTTTGATCCATTTAAAAATCCCTCTACCTTTTTGTAGAGGGACTCCATTTTAATCAAACGGTAACAGGTTTTTTGCTTTCTGTTGGTTGGATGACCTCAATAGGTCCATCGCCTCTTATCAATGCCTTTGAATAAGATTGGGTTGGCTTTAACACATCGAGCATGTACTGGATTGCAATCATGGGGTCAACCGTGTGACCACAAGTGTAACAATCAAGAGCAGCAAAACCTTTTTCCGGATAAGTGTGAATTGACAGGTGACTTTCTGACAACATCACCAAGACCGTCACACCCTGCGGGTCAAACTTTTTTGCCTGTGTGGAAAGAATGGTGGCTCCACACGCCCTTGCAGCATTCTCCAAATGATTTTTCAAGGCGTCAACATCGTTGAGCAGATCAAAATTAATACCCCATGCATCCATGGCAACATGCCTTCCGAAAGTAGAAAATTCCATCTCTTTCGGCCCCCTTCCTAGCAAAAATTTGTTGTGAGCCAAATTCCGCTAGGATCTGCTCGTTCACCACGGGGGAAGGTTAGTCCAATGAGGTCCCAACCCTTTAAGTGAATCTCCGATCCTACTAGCTCAGTTGTTTTGCACGGAATATAACTTATCACATAATGATCTTGACTTCAATACCTTATTTTATTTATTAATTACGCCATTTTCATGACAAATTTTAGTCGTTATTAAAACAAAAGACCCTTTCGAATCGAAAGAGTCTCTTCATCTTACAGATTTACCTCTTACTTCCATCACATTCCCATAATATTATAACCGCCATCTACGTGGACGACTTCACCAGTAATTCCTCGAGATAAATGGCTTTGCAAGAATAAAGCCGTATCTGCCACTTCTTCCACTTCTACAGTTCGACGCAATGGAGATCGCTCAGCGACTACATGCAACATGGAATTAAAATCTTTGACTCCACGAGCTGCCAAGGTACGAATAGGTCCAGCAGAAATTGCATTTACCCGAATATTGGATGGCCCTAAGTCATAAGCTAAATATTTCACGTTTGCTTCTAAAGCTGCTTTGGCAACTCCCATCACATTGTAATTCGGAATTACTCGCTCTGCCCCCATATAAGTAAGGGTAACAATGCTACCACCATTTTTCATCAAATCTTTTGCGGCCCGTGCAACAGCAATGAGCGAATACGAGCTGATATCTTGCGCTAAAGCATAACCATCACGTGATGTTTCAACAAAATCCCCTTCCAGGTCTTCAGCTTTAGCAAAAGCAATACTATGTACCAAGCCATCCAAACTTCCCCATTTTTCTTCTATCTGTTTAAATGCACGGGTAATTTGTTCATCTGAAGTTACATCACATTCAAAATAAAGGGAGCCAGGCATTTCTTCCTCTACCAATTGTTTTATATTTTTGGCTAACCGTTCACCTTGATACGTAAATGCGAGCTCTGCTCCCTCGCGATGTAAAGCTTTGGCTGCAGCCCAAGCAATACTGCGTTTGTTGGCAACGCCCATGATTAATACCTTTTTCCCATCCATCAACTTCGACATTGTGGGAACACCTCTTTCTGTCATTTGCCAGTTCAAATTAGTACCAGCTACTAAATAGCGTAACGAAAAATAGAACGCATGTCAATCTGAGAAAAAAGGGTGACAATCGATCCAATCATATCATAAACCAACAAATCAGGTCATATTTGATCCAACCTCTCACCGCTTATGGAACCAAGAGATAAACACAAGTCCCCCTTTCGCTTCATACAATATGGCAAAAAGGGGGATTTCCTTTGTACTCCATTCTTATTAGTTTGTCAAAAAGACGCCTTTACTTATACAATAATTCCAAAATCGTAAAGAGCTACCCGATTGGAGTCGGAAAAATCGCCACTCAAACCCCTGTCGGAAATTATCGCATTATCAGCAAAGTTCCCTATCCCTACACTTACCCTGGTGGTCCGCTAACAGTATTTGGAACATATTGGTTAGGTTTATCACGCCCGCATTATGGTATTCATGGTACGAACCGTCCATCTTCTATTGGCAAAATGGTATCCAAGGGCTGCATACGCATGCATAATCGGAACGTCGAAGAACTGGCTCGCTATGTAAAAATCGGGACAATGGTTTCCATTCGTTGGTAATAAACCCTTTCGGTAATGGGACTAGTACATTTTGAAATCGTTCACCTTAATCTTTCTGGTTCATTTGATGCTGTACCAACTGATGCAATAACGGGGCAATGTTCGTTAGATCCCAATTTTCCAGTTCACAGTTTGCCATGCCATCCCTTTTTCCAATAATCAAAGTTGGAACTGAATTTTCCGTATGTGTCTTAGCCCGTAAATCCTCGCTGTTTCCGTGATCGCTCGTTAGAACAATGACATCTTCTTTCTTTTTTAGACGTACCAATTCCCCCAAAAACCGATCATAGGTTTCCACAACCCAGGATATGAGTTTCAGATCCTGTTTATGTCCTGCATAATCACTCAAGAAAAACTCATGTATGACCAAATGTGCCTCTTGCGCAATTCTCCATAAATCAGTAGCCGCTTGCTCAGGTGAAATCTCCGCTATGTCAGGCAAAAATCGTTTTAATGTTCGACGGGTTAAATCATGATATACAGCTCTTCCTGCCAGCAAATCAGGCAGCATACGAATGGGCTCTTTACTTGAACGAATCGCCGCTGTTGATACAGAGACCCACCCCCTTTTTGTAGCTGGCCTTTCAAAATATTCCTTCGTATAACTATTGGCAAAAGTCGCTTTCCACCCTTTTTTCTCAAATTGTAAATAGATATTATCTCTCTCTACCCACTCCCGCAGCCTTTTAAAAGGGAAACCGCTCATATGTGCTCCCATTGCTAACGGTGCATTTCGACCAGTAAAAATCGTTGCTTGTCCGGTTGCGCTTTGCGGAATGCCAGGTACCCCCAATTTCGCATCCGTTTCTAACAACAAAATCTCTTCTCCATGTTGACCAACTGCTCGTCTGGTTAAGGAATGCCCGCTTAACAATTGACGTAGATGTGGCGTTGCATGTGTAAACCAAGGATTGTACTCCGCCTCATCTCCAAGACCTACCCCATCAATAAAAAGCAAAATAACTGCCATTTTCTCCAACTCCCACTTTCTTTCGTCCTTATTCTTTCATGATCTTTTACAGGCATCTCACTAAAAATCGGATTTTTTTACAGATATAGGAATTTTAAGGGAGTGTGTCTAATTATATAATACTAGGTCGAAAATTCCAAAATAGGGGGTAACTAGTCATGAGAAAAAACATTATGCAAGTTCTTGGAACCGTGTTTGTACTTATCGGTTTACTTGGATTCTTCGTTCCAAGCCAAGGAGCACTAAACAACCTATTTCATTTAACTTTAACACATAACCTGATTCACTTCATAACCGGCGCACTCTTTTTAGGCGTTAGCAACTTTGACAAATACAGTCAGTGGACAGCAAGGGTTTTTGGAGTGATCTACCTGGCAGGTGCCATCCTTGGACTATTTACCAATAACATCTTCAATGTCATTATGGTAACTCCTCTGATCGAGGTCATTCATTTTATCGTCGCAGCTGTGACACTTTATGCTGGATTTGCTAAAGAATCCATTTCGACCAAATCTGCTTCATCTCCCTCTTCTACACAAAATCTGGATCAATAAATGGAACAAGGCCAACTGATTTACCCAAATCAGTTGGTCTTTTCAATTTAGAAACAAAAATCCATAGATAAACATTTATTTTGTTTTGAAGGATAAATTGAATATATTTTGCCTATAATACATGCTAGGAGGTGCATTTTCGGTGTATTATGTCATCAGAGACTCGGAAAAATTACCACCATCGATCATTCATGAAGATCACTATTTTGCTTGGTACAATCCTCTTAAAAAAGATCATCGTGTCGAATTTCGCGGTACAATGAATCAGTGCTACGATTTTATGTCTAATCATTACCCACAAACAAAACGTTTCTCCCTTAAATGAAAAATTCTAAAAATAATGGACATTTTTCAAACGAAAAGCGGCCACTCAAAAGGCCGCTAGATTTTTATCAGCACCAGCCCAAATCACAATTATCTACATAATGTGAGATATATGGTTGGTGCCCTTCATTCTCCTTTATCATCGCATAGATACGATCTCCGTCCACTTTAAATCCTTCATTTAACAAAAATTGTTCCTGATCCAATTGTACCTTGCCAATCAATCGATTTTGATAGAACAGAAACAACTTTCCATTTTGGAATTTACCCACTACTTTCGTTGTGATATCTTTTGTTTTCATAGTACACTCCTCCCATTCTGTTTATTAAGAATATTGAATTATATATATTTATTTCAATCATATAGAATTGATATATATTTCCGCAATTATCATATCCCAAGAATATCACATTATTAGTTTATAGTCAATATCAGTTTATAATTATTATTATATGTGATTCTTTATCATTTTAGATTCTACGATAAAACAAGGGACAACCTTCGTAGGTTGTCCCTCACTTGTTGACAAAGCTTCCGTTTTATGCCGGTTTTCCTTTTCTGTTTCACTCCCTCTCTATAAAAGCGAGCAAGAAGTCGTTGCTGGAAAAGGAAAACCAAGTGATCTCCAGATTATCCTTTTACCGTTTTTTTATGATGTTTTTTTTCTCTCTCACAGGTGGAAGGATTTTCTTTTTATCGACGGTTCGTTTTGGAATCCAAGTGGAAGGATCATTTTCATCAAACTGCTCAAGGAATTGAATCACTTCGCGTGTAATGGGGGTTGGCGTAGAGGCTCCAGAAGTCACACCTACTTTTTTCTTCCCTTTTAACCATTCGATATTGATTTCAGTTACATCCGCAACACGGTATGCTTTTACTCCAGCAATTTCTTCTGCTACCTGTGCCAAACGGTTGGAATTATTGCTTCTTGGATCTCCTACTACAATAACCAAATCTGTTTCTTTTGCTTGCTCGGCTACCGCTTCTTGACGTTCTTGGGTAGCAAGACAAATCTCATTATGAATTTCAACAGTAGGAAACTTTTCTCTAACCTTATTCATTAAATGAGCAATATCCCACTGGCTCATCGTTGTCTGATTGGTTACAATCAATTTATCTGTGCTAAACTGCAGTCGATCTATATCTGCCTCTTTTTCCACCAGGTGCACATGCCCCGGAGCTACTCCCAACGCTCCTTCTGGCTCGGGATGGCCAGCTTTCCCAATATAGATCACCTCATAACCTTCTGCAACTTTTTCACGAATCAATTCATGGGTTTTGGTTACATCTGGACATGTAGCATCCACGATGGTCAATCCCTTTTCACGTGCTCGACGACGCACTTCTGGTGAAACTCCATGTGCAGTGAAAATCACGGTACCTTTATCGATTTTCTCCAATAACTCTAAACGATTCTTTCCATCTATCGTAATGATTCCTTCTTCCGTAAAAGCTTCAACCACATGACGATTATGAACAATCATCCCCAAAATATAAATGGGACGAGGTAAGTCCAAGTTACGGGCTGCCTGGCGAGCCAATACCATTGCATCCACCACGCCATAGCAATAGCCACGCGGAGTAATTTTCAACACTTCCATGATCATCGTCCTTCCGAAAAGGTTCTCAGTTTATTATCCCTTCAAATGATCCGATCCGCAAGAGCCAAAGATAGGCGAATTCATCAGTTACATCTACACAGAGACCGTCATAAGATACAATGTATCACTAAACAAGAAAGGATCGTGATTTTATGGAGAAAGAAAAAAGGGTTGAACCAAAACCACCCATTATGCCTCCTCGTCCCAAACCTCCCATGCCTAAACTACCCATCGAAATGCCGATGATGCCAATCGCTCCTCCAACACATATGCCATGCATTCCTTGTGATTACCGTATGTTGAAACAAATGTATCATCATATGAAAATGTGCCATAAATATGAAAAAGACATGATCAAATGGATGATGAAACACTGCCGGAAACATATGCCACACCATTGTCACGAATCTTCTTGTCGCCACCGAGAATCATCAGAATCATCTCATCTCCACCATCATCGCTATTACGAATCATCATCGATGGGCTATTATGGTTCATCCAGCTCATCCATTTAAAAAAAAGCGACTTCACTCCTTTTTCAATAAGTGAAGTCGCTTTTTTTTAAACATATCGATCCCCAACAAAATTCTGTATGGCCACCAGAAATATTTCCCAAGCGATTTTATTCTTCCTCTTCAAATAAAAGCGGAAAACGCAACATCTCCATTTTCTTATCCAATCGAGCCAACTCTTCTTCCTCTTGATGAATGAGATATTCCAATTCTTTTTTATATCTTCGTATTCGTCTTTCCAAATCCGTCCTCTTATTGATATGATCATCATCAAAATATGCTGTCCGCTCTTTCATTTATTACCAACCTTTTTTCTCTTGTTCTACTTCTTTAATTGTTTTCTCTATCTCTTTATATGTCTCAAAGATTCTTCTTTGCAAATCTTCTTTTCTCTCCTGACCACTTTTGAACTCTTCTGGCGCCAAATTCACTTCACTGGCTCCTCCTTTCTCAAATATCAAATACAATATAGCATAAATATTTTAATATTCAAATACCTATAACTATTTTTCATCTTAAAGAAACAGATATTTTAAAAAGAATAGGATAATATCTTTCTCTTATTTAATAGCAAAGTGAAGATTCCATTAAGGTATATGTAAGCTATCGTTTAGCTTCACCGATTATAATACCCATATCCAGATAGTTGAGGTGAATGACCATGTCAGATCTCGTGATCGAAACAAAAAACCTCACCCGTTGCTATGGTGAGTTCGTAGCAGTGCAATCTATGAATATGCAGGTACTTCGTGGTAGCATTTATGGATTTTTGGGGGAAAATGGTGCAGGAAAAACAACGGCCATTCGTATGATATTGGGGTTAATTCATGCCACAAATGGCGAAGTATATCTATTCGGTCAATCACTTAAGAAAAACCGTCATGCTTTACTGAGGCATGTGGGGGCATTGGTCGAAACTCCCAGTGCCTTTGGTCATTTAAGTGGAAAAGACAATTTAAAGTATATCTGTAAATTACGAAATATTCCTTATAACCAAATAGATGAAGTGCTTGATATTGTTGATCTTGCTTATGCCAAAGACAAATTGGTACGAAAATATTCACTCGGTATGCGCCAACGATTGAGTATTGCCATGGCTTTACTTGGACAACCTCAACTCCTCATTCTTGACGAACCAACCAATGGTTTAGATCCGAGCGGAATCCGCGAAATACGGGATTTGATTAAAAGCCTCCCCGCTAAAGGCTATACCATCCTGGTTTCTAGCCACTTACTTTCAGAAGTTGAACAAATCGCCTCCCATGTAGGCATCATTCATGCAGGCCAACTCTTATATCAAGGTGAAATCGAAAACTTTACCAAACGTGGACAAACGATGATCCATATCAAATGTTCTCCCATTACCAAGGCAATGCAATTACTGGAAGAAAATTATCCACAGGTCTATCTTGAAAATGGCCTGTTCCAAATGCCAGGATCCGAGGAACAAATTGATGAAATTGCCCGCTTGTTAGTGTATAACCAAATTTCTATCCATGGCATTTATTTGCAGCAGTCGAATTTGGAATCCCTTTTTCTTGATGTTATTCCAAAAAAACAATAGTCCTCTTAAATAAAGGGGTGAAAGTATGCAATTGCTACGTGCCTATTCTGCAGAATGGTTAAGAGCCAAAAGAACTCCACTCTTATTTTTGGCCTTAGGCGTTCCCTTGATCATATCCATTTTTTCAACTCCATCACCCAAACATGTAAATTGGGATTTCCTTTCCAACCCATCCCCAGGTTGGACATTCTTTATCTTGCCCATTGGCATCGTGATTCTCGGACTCTTGTCGGCACAACTCTATTCAAGCAATCATATGTGGAAAAGTACCCTCATACAGCCAATCTCCCGATCGACGATCTATTTTGCTCACTTATTATTTCTATGCAGTATCGTCCTGCTTGGTTTTATCGTTCTGATGATTGGACAAATCATAATCGGAAAAATACTTGGACTAAAAGGGTCTTTTTCTTTTTTTAGGGTTATATCCAGTTTTTTTCTCTCTTATCTCGCCAGTCTCCCGATGATCGCACTACAAGTCTGGTTAGGAATGCGGTATAAAGGAATTACTGTACCATTAACCGCAGGATTGGGTGGATGGATTTTTAGCACAGCCTTGTCCAATCAGCTCCCAAGTTTCGCAATGTGGCACTATCCACTATTTGTTACGAGTCAACCTGCGATCTTTTTACCAATCAGTCTGGGTTTGGCTTTTATTTTGATTTTGGTGGGGCTGATTTCCTTTATACGTATGGATGTTCACTGACCCAATAAAAAACTGCCTTTCATCTAAACAAGGTGAAAGGCACACTTTTTGCCGTTTTTTTATAACAATTGGAATAATCCATCCTTTGCATCTATTTCTTTTTGTACTTCATTCATAAGATCAAAATATTTTTTCATATTTTCCTGATCACCCAATTGTCTATAACATAGGGCAATCTCGAAATAACAGCGGAAAATGGCCGGATACGCTTCCATTCTTTTAGCTAATTCTGAAGCACGATGATAGTGAGATATCGCCTGCTTATATTCACCTTTTTGTCTTTTTACTTTGCCTAATAAAAAGATGGAGTGAACCAATTCTTTAACTCCCTTGATTTTTTCTCCCCACTCAATAGCCTGGACAAACGCTTTTTCTGCCTCGTCCAAACGATCTTGCAACAAGAAGATACTTCCCAATATATTGTTGGCCAAGAGCAGTTTGTTTTTATCCTGAATTTGATCTTGAAAACTGAGGACAAGTTTAAAACATGTTTCAGCATCTTCTTTATTCCCCAGTTCCAAATAAAGTGTTCCTAAAGTTGTCCATAAATAAGTCAGATTATTGTAATCTCTAGCACTTACTGCCAGATTGATTCCTTCTTTTGCATAGCGAATGGCATCATGATATAATTTTATTTTCCTTAATAATTCGGCTTTTAAGGCATGAATTTGAATCAAGACCGTAATATCACGAACTTCTGAAATTTCTTCCCATAATGTTTCAGCATGATTAAGGGCTTCTTCAATTCTTCCTAACTTTTCAAGATAAACAACCCGATTCATCATTAACTTGTATTTGATTTGATCATCTTCTCCACCATTTTTTCCAACAACTTCCAAACCTCGTTCAATATATTTGAGAGCTTGCTGCAAATGATTTTGTTTATACGAACAGCAGGCAAGTGAGTAATAGTTGATCGCTTCCAAATTCACTTTCTTGGCATAAGGATCTTGCTGGATTAATAAGTTGGACTCTGTCAATTCCCTTTCTGCACGCCGCCACTTCTTACATTGCAAATAATATCTTCCTTTAAGTGAACGAAGCGTAGCTTGATATTGGAACGTAGACTCTTCTGAAAGTTCTTTAAGGCTTTCCCAGGCTTGATCCAGTTGTTCTAAATGCAACATGTTCTCAATTGCATGAAATTTCAAGAACATGCTTTCCATATCTTCGTTTTCTTTCACTAGAATTTCAGGAAGCTTGTCCATGTCCAAATTCAGCTTTTTCATCAGATACAGGACTTTCTCTTGATTGACATGCGGCACACCACGTTCAATATTGCTAATCGTTGCTGTAGAAATTTGATCATCTGACAAATCTTCCAATCGTAAGCCTTTTTCTTTTCGCATCTTGCGAATAAATTTTCCAATTTCCGCTATTTGAAAGACGTTCAAAATGACCCCTCCATTATTTGAATATTTCATATATAAAAACTGCCACTCTCGCAGTAAACGTATTACTTGCCAGATAAACCAATTCTTTTTGGTTTATTTGGCATAACTTGTGAAAGGGCCTAATTTATTTATTTTTTCTATTAATGTTATCATTTGTTTTTAAATACTGCAATTAGAAAAAAGAAATATTCTACTAATAAGATAAAAAAGGAATATCATCATCTCATTTAAAAAAAATAGAGAATTTCGCTGTACATTAGGCCCTTTTCATCTTTAGTACAACGATCTATTACCATTAATAACCAATTTAGGCAGCTATTTTTTCTTATAATTACAAGCTCCTGATCTGTGACGCTTACAAAAACATCCGCTTGTGTCGCTTCTCCATGTCGTTTGGCATTTGTCAATGCTTCTTGTACGACTCGATAAATAATAAACCGATGGGTCGTTGACATATAGCCATAATCTCCTTGCACTTTTAAGGTCGTAACCAATCCAGTTAATACAGAAAATTCAGCCAACAATTTCTGGAGTGATTCGACCTAGTTTAACGGTTCTGTTACATGTTTTGGATTTTCTTTTCTAAACAATTGCAAGTCGCTCATGGAAATCACCATTTTTTCTGACACAGCGATCTTATTCGTAGAAAAACCCGCCTAAGACTGGCGAGCAACTAAGCACAATCAGGAAACATGATCATACCCTCCTGTTTAAGGACCTTCCTGGATTTTCAACACCATCTGTTCCAAAATCGCTTGCGGCTGGACAAATTTTGTGAGTTGTGAACGTGCATACATGACCGTTTCCATGGCATGCAGCAAACGTGGTTGCTCCCAAATAAAAGCCTGTTTGCGACATTCCTGTTCCCAATCTGGAAACAGAAAAGCTTTCTGTCCCAACTGATAGTAGAGTAATTCTCTTAGCCAAAGCAATAACAGGTCCAATATCAATGACAATTGATTCTCTTCCATCGCCGTTTGAAGCCACTCATACTGAATCTCCAATAAAGCCATGGAACCCTTGGTTAAGATATCACCATTCCACGTGATCAAACGTTGACACCAATCCTCTACCACCTTTGGGGACAATCGGTCTTCGCCTTCTTCAGGTAACTCACTTGGAATGTGAGCCAATATCCGGGCTAAATGCGGTGGAACACCTTGTTCTTTTAATTTTTCCAATCGAATATTGGGATGAAGTTCCAAAAAACGAACTTTTTGACAACGAGATAATACAGTCGGCAAAATCGCTTGAATTTGTTCTGTAAGTAAAATCGCTACCATGGGTGAAACAGGTTCCTCTAAAAACTTAAGCAGACTGTTGGCAGCTTCGGGTCGCATCTTTTCTGCTTGCTCTATAATGACCACTCTCATGATACCTGTAGCAGCTCGATATTGAAACTGTTCTTGCAGAGCACGAAGTTGATCGATTTTTATAAAGGAGCCATCTGGTTGGAGAATGACTATATCTGGATGATTACCATGCTCAATCTGCCTGCATGTAGGACAATCGTCGCAGGCATCTGCAGTTTGATGTTCACAATTGATAGCTTTGGCCAATTCCAAGGCCATTTTCTTCTTCCCTGTACCTGCAGGACCATAAAAGCAATAAGCATGTGCTATCTGTCCAGTAACAAGGGCTCTTTGCAGAAAACGTATGACCTGTGGCTGATAACCAATCTTTTGAAAAGACAAATTCATCACCTCTTTTTTCAGGAAAAGGAACGGACAAGCAGTCTTGTACTATTATAACGGAAAATGTTAACGAGCCGACAGATTGTTGGCAACGTTTCCGTTCAATGATGGAAAAAAAGGAAAAAGCAAGGTATTTCAACATCCTACCTGTGAACAATGGTTTGTTTTAATTCATCCATTTTTAATATGGTAATAGTTTAGTTATTTACCTTATTAAAGTAATAATGTTATAATCGTGAAGAATTTATTTTATAAATACAGGTGATTTTTTATGAAAAAAATATCAGAAAACCAATTAAAAAGGGATCTGGGCTTTTGGCCGACACTCTCGCTAGTTATTGGTGTAGTGATCGGATCCGGGGTATTTGTCAAACCAGGAACTGTTTTAGGATATGTGGGTGGAAATACCAACTTGGCCCTACTGGCTTGGCTATTAGGTGGTATCCTTACTCTAGCTGCAGGGCTTACGATCGCTGAATTAAGTGCACAAATTCCTAAAACGGGCGGGCTCTATGTTTATTTGGAAGAAACATATGGTAAGCTTTGGGGATATTTAAGTGGTTGGATGCAAAGTATCGTCTATCAACCTGCACTCATTGGGGCCATGGGTTTATATTTCGGATCATTGGTTGCCCACTTCTTTTTCCTCGATCCGTCTTGGGGGTTGTGGATTGGTTTAAGTGCAGTACTATTCCTAGCGATAATTAACAGTTTAGGGGTAAAGTATGGTGGTGTCATCCAGGTCATCACAACTGCCACAAAACTGCTACCCATCCTGTTGATCGCTGTGTTTGGGCTGTGGAAAGGAAATAGCCAGATTTTCTTTAGCCCATCAGGAATGGAAACAGAATGGAATTTAGGTGCAGCGATGTTAGCTACTCTGTTTGCCTATGATGGATGGATTGCCGCTGCATCTGTGGCGGGCGAAATGAAAAATCCTTCCAAAGTATTACCGCGAGCCATTTTCACTGGATTGATCATTGTTATGATAGCCTATTTATCTGTCAATCTGGCTTTATTGAAAGTATTACCTGCTATTAAAATCCAAACATTGGGGGAAAATGCAGCAAGCACTGCATCTGGTATTCTATTTGGAGAAATAGGTGGAAAACTGTTAAGTATTGGCATCATTGTTTCCATTTTTGGTGGTTTAAATGGAAAAATATTAAGCTTTCCACGTATTCCTTATGCAATGGCAGTCCGAAATCAATTGCCTGGCTCTCGTTGGCTAGCTCGTGTACATCCAAGATTTGGCACACCTATCATTGCGATCGCTTTTCAAATTGCACTCGCCATTTTATATATGTGTATCAGTAATCCAGATTGGTTATCTGAAATCTCGATTTTTGCCGTTTTCCTCTTTTACATTCAAGCATTTATTGCTGTGATTCTTTTACGAAAACGAAATCAAGCACAAACTCCATCCTATCGTGTTCCGCTTTATCCCATTACTCCGATCGTAGCCATCTTGGGCTCACTCTTCGTGGTGATTAGCACAATTATTCATGATCCTACTGGTACCTGGATCGCATTGGGAATCATTTTACTTGGCATTCCTGTATATGCATGGATACAACGCCGAACAAAACAGTTAGCAAAAGCGAGTTCTTAAAAGACCGAAATGGCACTGACCAAATAAATGTTCAGTGCCAATTTTTTTCAATAACTGTTTCTACCAACTTTTTCCTTTATATGCCGGTTTGTCAACAGCCTTACTCTACCTGTATTATTCCCTTATATAGCCAAGTCAGGAAATGAAACGCCATTTCAATATAAATGTTACATTATTTAAACATTTTATATAGGATTGTATACAAAGATTTATTTAGTAAGTAGAATGTTTTATGTAATTATACAATAATCCACTGATTTACCATCAACTCATGCAAATAAACGAGACACTGTATATGTGGCATTTTAAACACATAGAACCATGCTAGCAATCTTCGCTTATTTACATGTTTTATCGTCAATTTGTTGGATTCATCATGAAATTGATCATGAGTTTTATAGTAAAAAAATTTATTTTATTAAAAATTAATATGAAATAATTGCATTAGATGATATCCTATAAGTAGACAAAGCTTTATCGTAGATTTAATAACAGATTAAAGGTGATTGCATGTCCAAAAAATTCTATCTCTTTATAGCTTTGCTAATCATAGGCGTTGTGGCAAGTCTGGCGATCTATTTGCAATTCACACCGAATCCATCTGCTTCTACAATTGCTAAACCTCCCGCCAAAAAAACAGGTTATCAGCCTTACAAACATAAAAACCTGGCACCCTACAATGGTCCTGTGGAACATCTCTTCTTTCACCCATTGATCGCTTATCCGAAAAAGGCATTTCGTGGCGATTTTCAATCCAAAGAGATGGACAAATGGTTTGTGACGATCCCTGAATTTCACCGTATTCTTGACTCGCTTTACAAAAGAAACTTTATCTTGGTCAATATTAACGATGTATACGGTGAAATTGAAAAAAATGGCGAAAAAGTAATCGAACGAAAAAAACTAATGGTTCCCAAAGGAAAAAAACCGATTATTATTTCAATTGATGATCTGAATTACTACCAGGAAAATCACATCGATTATGGAACGGTCAGTAAACTGGTTTTAGATAAAAATGGCGAGATCGCAACTTTATCCGTCGATGAACAAGGCCGGAAAGTAATTTCTAAAAACAATGAAATCGTACCCATTTTAGATGACTTTGTGAAAAAACACCCCGATTTCTCACTCAATGGAGCCAAAGGAACCATTAATTTAACCGGTTATGAAGGGATTTTAGGCTATCGTACAAATGTTAAAAAATATAATCCTGCAACCAGACAATTCGATTTAGATAATCCACAATATCAAAAAGAGCGAGAAGCAGTCAAACCGATTATCAAGCGTTTGAAAGAAACGGGATGGAATTTTGCTTCCCACAGTTACCATCATCGGGATCATAGCAAAATCACTCTCGAAAAACTGATTGATGATAGTACTAAATGGAAAAAGGAAGTTGAATCGCTCGTTGGTCCAACCAAAATTTACGTATATCCATTTGGAGCATCTATTCCAGCAGGTGATCCTCGTATTGAACATCTTTACAAAATGGGCTTTCGGATCTTCCAACCTGTTGGATCGCAAACATATGAAGAATATCATGGAAAAATGCTATTTATTGATCGTCGTCATGCAGATGGAATCGGATTACGAAAACAAGCCCATCTATTTACGGACCTTTATGATGCCAAATCCATCTTGGACACGAAAAACAGGCCTGCCAATCCTGGATACTAACAAAGCCAAAGCTGTTGATCTCCAAGTCAACAGCTTTCATTTTTATGAAAAACGAACAAAGTTTCTTAATGGGGAGTCATCACTTTTTCTGCTGATAATCAACATTTTTTATTTCTTGCATCTTCTCCGCTATTAGCCACTCCTGATATTTCTGGATATCCCCCGCTCCCATAAAAAGTAAAATGGACGAATCATACTCTTTCAAACAAGTAATATTATCACGTGTTAAATATTTGGCAATCGGCAGTTTATGAAGTAAATCTCGAATCGAAATATCTCCTTCACTTTCTCTTGCCGATCCAAATATATCACATAAATAAATATCATCGGCTTCTTGTAGCACTTCGGCAAAACCATCCAAAAAGTGCTTTAACCTTGAATAGGTATGCGGTTGGAAAATAGCTACCAATTTCTTATCGGGATATTTATTGCGAGCAGCTTCCATCGTTGCTTGAACTTCTCTCGGATGATGTGCATAGTCATCGATGATAATATTGGTTCCCCACCTATTTTCCGCAAACCTTCTTCTAACACCTTGAAAAGTGGGCAAAAGTCGTCGTACATGTGACAAATCCATATCCTCTAACACGCAAATCCCAATAACAGCTACAGAATTTAAGACATGATGCGTTCCATACATAGGAATCCGAAAAAATCCAAGCGTATTTCCTTGGTAATACAGCTCAAAAACCGTCCCCATTTGATCTCTCTTCAAATTCTTTATGATCAATTGGTTATGTTCCTGAAAGCCATAGTAAAGAATGGGACAGCTTGCCGTTAAAAAGGGAGTATGCGGATCATCTCCACAAGCAACTACAGCCTTTTTCACTTGAAGGACCATTTGTTGAAAGGCATCCTTTACATGATCGATTCCAGAGAAATAATCAGGATGATCAAAATTGATATTCGTAATCACTGCATAGTCCGGAAAGTAAGATAAGAAATGTCGCCGATATTCGCAACTCTCCAACACGAAATATTTGTAATTTTTACCACCCCGACCTGTACCATCCCCAACAATATAAGCAGTTGGAGTAATCGAACCAAGTACATGTGCCAACAATCCAGATGTCGAAGTTTTTCCATGCGTCCCTGTAACGGAAATACTGGTAAACGGTTCGATTAGACGTCCCAAAAATTCATGATACCTGTAAAATTCAACTTGTTTATGTAGTGCTTCTCTTACTTCCTCATGGTCATCTTGATAAGCATTCGATGCGATCACAATATATTCTTTCTGTATATTATTCCGATCAAATGGCAGTATTTCGATCCCTAAAGCTTCAAGTGGTTTCTGTGTAAAAAAATGGGTCGATTGATCTGATCCTCTTACTTCATAACCCATCTCATGTAATACTTGTGCCAATGCACTCATCCCAGCTCCCTTGATTCCAATCAAATGATATTTTGCCATTTTGTTCCCTCCGGCCGATTCAAATTTATTAGCATTATATACACTTTGCTTTATTGTGTTATATTCATAATTATATGATAATTTATGATCTTACTCTTGGAACATTATTAACAAAAATTTCAAACCCATATATGTTTTTTCTTGAAAATGAATGATTTATAATCATTATCGAATGGTTTGGTGGCCTTATTCTGTGTTTAAACTTGTAGAAAATTATAGTTTGTTAGAAAAGTTACGAACAAGTACACATTAAAGGAGTTAAGTATCATGTGGCTTATCCCCTTGTTTTTAATTGGTCTTCTAATAGTTGGAATTATAGAAAAAATAAAGCATCAAAAAAATATTGATTCAATTCCCATTCGGATCAATGTCAATGGTATCCGTGGGAAATCCACGGTTACCCGCTTAATCACAGGAATCATGGTCGAAGCTGGATACCGTACAGTAGGAAAAACCACAGGTACCGCTGCCCGCATGATCTATTGGAACACAGATGAAGAAAAGCCGATCAAACGTCGATTGGAAGGGCCAAATATCCGTGAGCAAAAAATGGTCGTTGCTGAAGCTGCCCGCTTAAAAGCAGAGTGTTTGGTTAGTGAATGCATGGCAGTGAATCCTGACTATCAGATCGTTTTCCAAGAAGAAATGTTACAGGCCAATGTCGGCGTAATCGTAAACGTGTTAGAAGACCATATGGACGTGATGGGACCAACACTGAAAGAAGTCGCTGAAGCTCTGTCAGCAACAATTCCTCGAAATGGTTATCTGATCGTCAATAATAGCCCCTTTGTCTATTATTACAAGCGTTTAGCCAGAAAGCGGAACACTCAAGTCATCGTCGCAGACAACTCTCGAATTTCAGAAGAATTTCTCCGACAATTTGACTACATGATCTTCCCAGAAAATGCTTCCCTCGCACTTGCTGTAGCAGAAGCACTCGGAATCGATGAGGAAACAGCCTTTCGCGGTATGTTAAACGCTCATCCAGATCCTGGTGCCATGCGGATCTTAGCACTGGATACTTCCGATCATCCTCCTTATTTTGTGAATGGATTTGCAGCAAATGATGCCGCATCTACACTAAATATCTGGGAACGTGTAAAGATGTTAGGCTATCCAACAGAGGATCCCATTGTTATCATGAACTGTCGTCCTGACCGTGTGGATCGGACAGAACAATTTGCCCACGATGTACTGCCACATATGCAGATTGATACTTTGGTACTAATCGGTACGACGACTGCTCCGATCGTGGAAGCTTACAAAGCTGGAAAAATTGAATGCAACGAGTTGCTGGATTTAGAAGATCAACCCACTCGTGTTATTTTCCAGGAAATCAAAAAGCGTATGGCTGGAAAAATGATCTATGGTGTTGGTAATATTCACGGTGCCGCTGAACCACTCTGTCACATTTTTGAAGAAACCAACAAAAGAGTAAAAGAAATCAAGAAACGACAACAACGTTCAAAACATATTGTTTAGGAGGAAGGAGCATTGTTTGGATCCGACTTATATATCTCATTGATTATTGGTGTCGTATTAAGTCTTCTTTATGCTGAAAAAACGGGTGTTATGCCTGCAGGATTAGTTGTTCCTGGTTATATGGGCCTGGTTTTTGACCAGCCAATTTTTATTGCGCTTGTCTTTTTAATCTCGTTTCTTACATATTTCATTGTTACCAAAGTTGTTGCCAAATTTACGATTCTCTACGGCCGAAGAAAATTTGCTGCCATGTTAACAACGGGAATAGCTTTAAAATTGGTATTTGATTTAATTATTGCCTATACTTTTCCTTTACCTTTTCTGCCATTTGAAACAGCGGAATTCAGAGGGATCGGGATTATCGTACCTGGGCTGATCGCCAATACGATGCAAAGACAAGGATTGGTTCCAACTGTAGGAAGCACGTTATTACTTAGCGGTTCTACCTTTTTGATTATGTTTGTCTATCATCTGTTTTAGGGAAGGGAAATGACAGATGTTAACCTGGAAACAGCGAATGCAGCGATATATTAAGAGACAAAAAAAGAAAACCTTTTTGCATACGAGTATTGCAACTGTATGTTTGCTCATTTTTATTCCTGCTTACTCACTTTTAACCAGCCCGGATTCTCCACCATCTGTAAACAAAGATCCACAGGATCAATTAACGTTGACCATGGTGGGTGACATGATGTTTGGGCGATATATCGATGACATCATTGTCCCAAACAAAGGGTATGACTATTTCTTTCATTATGTCGCTCCATATTTCAAAGCTTCTGATTATGTAACAGGAAACTTTGAGCATCCCATTTTATTGAAGGATCCAGAGAAATACCAAAAAAAGGATAAATCAATCCACTTATTCACCCGGGAAAAAGTGACGGAAGCACTTAAAAAAGCAAACTTTTCAACAGTCAATTTGGCAAATAACCATATGACTGATTATGGAAATGAAGGATTGCAAGAAACACTGCTTTCATTTTCGCGAGCCGGGATTGATGCAGTCGGTGCAGGGCGTGATGCGAAAGATGCCAGAAAAATTTCCATCAAGGAAGTCAACGGTGTTCGTATTGCAACCATCGGCATCTCGGATACCATTCCCAAAGGAGGAGCTGCACTAAAAAATCGGCCTGGTGTTGGTTCAGCTGATCCAAAAGTATTTATCCCATTGGTCGCCAAAGCAAAAAGTAGCGCTGATTTAGTCATTGTGCATTGCCATTGGGGTGTTGAATATGATAGTGGTTACCATCCCAGACAGCAGGCAATTGGACGGGCATTGATTGATGCAGGAGCAGATATTGTGGTAGGGCATCATCCTCATGTATTGGAACCTATAGAAGTTTACAAAAACGGTGTTATCTTCTATAGTTTAGGTAACTTTATCTTTGACCAAGGATGGTCTCGTACACGAGAATCTGTTTTGGCTCAATACAAAATCCGAAAAGATGGAACAGTTCGTTTGGAACTTCACCCGATGTATATCCGAGAAGGTCAGCCACGTCCGGTGACAGGATGGACAAGTGCCTATCGCAGAGAAAAGATTTTTAACCAACTAACAGAAGAAACCATGTATACTTCTAAGTGGGACCAAGTTTGGAAACGAGAAGGAGACAAACTCGTTCGTGATCTGAAACACATCAAGCTTAAAGTTGGAGGACAGAAAAATGCCTCATAAACGCTTAAATATCATTCTCTCGATCATCATTGTAATCGGAATGATTGGCGTTTACATTTACAAACAACAGTCTGAACCGGGTGGCTATTTCAACAAACTACTCGCCAAAGAACAGAAATATGCTGTATCTACTGCCCACCCGGAAGCTTCCCGAGTCGGCATGCAAATACTGGAGCAAGGAGGAACGGCAGTCGATGCTGCCATTGCCATTTCCTATGCCTTGGGAGTGGTTGAACCCTTTGGATCGGGAATTGGCGGTGGCGGAACCATGCTCGTTTATCCCAAAGGCAAAGACCCTGTCGTATTTGACTATCGGGAAACAGCCCCATTCACGGGTACAATACCAACTACCAATGTAGGCGTACCTGGCTTTGTCAAAGGAATGGAAATGGCTCATAAAAAATTCGGCAAATTACCGATGGACAAACTGATTCAACCATCGATTGATTTAGCGGAAAAAGGGGTAGCGGCAAGTGATGAGCTACATAATCGCTTGAAATTTGCCCAATATCGGATCGATTGGAGATCGATTCCCCATCTCTATCCAGGTGGAAAGCCGATTGAACCACGAAAACTGGTGGTACAAAAAGATCTGGCCAATACGCTTAAACAGATTCGGGACAAAGGTTCCCAAGCATTCTATAGCGGTCCTTTGGCAGAAAAAATCGCTCTACAATCCAAAGGATTACAAGTGAGTGACTTGCAAAAATATCAACCCGAAGAAAAAAAGCCTCTCATCAAAAAATATAGGGACTATGAGATGATTTCTACTGCGCCCCCGAGTGGAGGCGTCATGTTATATCAGTCACTGGTGATGGCAGATCAGATTAAAGCCCAATCGGAAAAAGACCTGTCTGCTGAATTTATCCATCTTCTAGCCGAAGTCAATAAACGTGTTACAGCTTCCAAAAGAGAAAATATAGGGGATCCCAAATTTACCAAAGTTCCTACAGAAGATATCACTTCAGCCAGTTACATCAAAAAATTGGCCACAGATATTCAGCGAGACAAAATCTCTACAGGATATAAAGAAGTGGTTGATACCATCGCCGACAAAGAAAATCATGACAATACTACCCATTTTGTCGTCATCGATAAAGAAGGAAATGTGGTATCCACAACTAACACTTTGAGCAACTTTTTCGGTTCAGGCATTTATGTGGATGGCTTTTTCCTGAATAACCAGCTAGCCAATTTCAGTGAATCAAAAAACAGCCCAAATAAACCAGCGCCAGGCAAAAAACCCATCAGTTATACTGCTCCAACCATCCTGGCCAAAGATAATAAACCCATTATTGCGATCGGAAGTGCCGGAGGACGCAATATTACCCCTGTGTTGACCGAAATACTTATTCGCATCATTGATTTCAATCAGCCATTGCAAAAAGCCATCGATGGTACCCGGTTTATTGTTGAAAAGAATAATGTTATTTTAGAAGAAAACATCCCTGACACAGAAAAAGCCAAACTCATCCGAATGGGATATCAAGTGGAAGTGAGAAAGAATAATCCATCCTTCTATGGTAGTGTTCAAGGGATCAAAATTGATTGGGATAAAAATACGATCGATGGAGGAGCTGACTTACGTCGCCATGGAGATTTTAAAGTCTCGGAAAGCTAAAAGGATTATGGGTTTTGTCAGCCCATTTGTAATCGTGTTGGCCTTAATGTTGTTCATGACACAATTCCGCCAGGTGCAAACATTGGATCCCCAAGAGTTAAAAGCAATTGAAACCTATCAACAACAGGTCATTAAAGGAGCGTTAAACAATAACAAAGGAATATTCACTGAAGAGGACTTTAAAACAATTAGCAAGTCAATGGACCGATTGCACCAATATGCCAACTACCTCATTTGGGGGCCACAATGGGGATATAAAATTGATAACGTTGATCAAGAGTTTGCAACGATCGAAAGCATTATCAATAAACCCGAATATAACAAACCAGAATATGCTGATTTCTTCAAGGCTCTGAAAGAAGATCTGGCTGAAGCGAAAAAAGATTATGGTTCACGTCCTTCTCATGATATTTTGGACGATCTCTCTTCGCTCGTATTTACAGATGCGATTCTCCAAGGTGAGAAACAATGGGGAAATCCCAAAACCATTCAATTGATGAAAGAAAAAGGAATGAAAATGTTAGTCAAGAAAGAACCATCCTCTCCAAAAAAATAATCACAAGTCCCTTCTTCTTGTTTTAGGAAATCATTTTCTTATAAAAATGATTTCCTATTTTTTTCGAATGGATTAAATGTGTTATCATAATTTATAATAGAGGTAGAAATAAAAATAAAAACCTTGACTTCATTCCTTCTCTCTTTCCACTTATCGGCAATATCGACTTCATAGATACTACGAATACTCTTTTTAGTGTATAATAAAATGAAATATTATATTATTCGTCTAGAGTATTTCTTTAAGTAAAACAAGTATGTTCAGAATCATTTTTCTTAACCACTCAGACGTGGTCTACCGCATATCCCTGAAAAATAAGTACTAGGAGGAATGTTATTTGGAACGTAGAAAAATCAGACGACTGCTAGTAGCCAATCGTGGCGAGATCGCGATCCGTATCTTTCGTGCTGCAACAGAATTGGGAATTCGTACCATTGCCATTTATTCTGAACAGGATAACTTTTCTCTCCATCGATTCAAGGCAGATGAATCCTATCTGGTTGGAGCTGGAAAAGGACCGATTGAAGCCTATTTAGATATTGAAAGTATTATCGAAGTAGCCAAAAGGAATCAGGTCGATGCCATTCATCCCGGGTATGGATTTTTAGCTGAAAATGCAGAATTCGCTAAACGTTGTGAGGAAGAAGGCATTATTTTCATCGGCCCTTCTCCCGACCTGATTCATAAGTTTGGTGACAAAGTCGAAGCGCGTAACATGGCTGTAAATGCAGGAATCCCTGTGATCCCTGGAACAGAAGAACCCATCGAATCTGTTGAAGATGCCATTCAATTTGCCAAAGAATTTGGATATCCGATTATCATCAAAGGAGTTTCTGGCGGTGGCGGCCGGGGTATGAGGATTGTGCGCAGTGAAGACGAATTGCAGGAAGCGATTGAACGCGCACAATCAGAAGCACGTTCTGCTTTTGGCAATGCCAAAGTTTATTTGGAGAGATATTTAGAGAAACCGAAGCACATTGAAGTGCAAATTATCGGGGACCAACATGGAAATATCGTCCACCTGTATGAACGTGACTGCTCCATTCAGCGTCGTCATCAAAAAGTAGTCGAGGTAGCCCCCAGCCTTTCCTTAAGCAAAGATTTGCGTGAGGAAATATGTGCAGCAGCTCTCAAATTAATGAAATCGGTCGGCTATACGAACGCAGGAACCGTAGAATTCCTGGTAACTCCTGACCAAAAATTCTATTTCATTGAAGTAAATCCCCGAATTCAAGTTGAACATACCATTACCGAGCTAATCACAGGAATCGATATTGTCCAAACCCAAATTCGCATTGCTGAAGGTTATGCGTTGAATGATCCAGAAATTGCAATTCCTGCCCAAGAAAATATTCAAACAACCGGTTATGCCATTCAGTGCCGTGTAACGACAGAAGACCCGGAAAATGGATTCATGCCAGATACAGGCCGCTTGCTTGCCTATCGTTCAGGTGGAGGTTTTGGTGTTCGTTTAGATGCTGGAAATGCTTATACGGGTGCAACCATTACACCTTATTACGACTCTCTGCTTGTTAAAATTTCCACATACGGCGTTACCTTTGAACAGGCAGCCCAAAAAATGCTTCGCACCCTTAGGGAGTTTCGGATTCGTGGCGTAAAGACTAACTTATTGTTCTTGGAAAATGTCGTTACTCACCCCGACTTTTTATCAGGAAATTATGACACTTCATTTATTGATACCAAGCCAGAACTCTTTAAATTTAAACCACGCCGGGATCGTGGCACGAAACTGTTAAATTATATCGGTCATATCATTGTAAACGGGTATGAAAACTTGCCAAAGGTAGAGAAAAAACCGCACTTTGAACCGCCACGCATTCCAAAAACATCTGTATCCCAACCGTATCCAAGCGGAACCAAACAGATCCTTGACCGTGAAGGTGCAGGCGGATTGGTTCGTTGGATTCAAGAACAAAAGAAAGTATTGATCACGGATACAACTTTCCGGGATGCTCATCAGTCTCTATTGGCTACCCGTGTGCGCACCTATGATTTGGTAGCGATTGCGGAAGCGACAAGCAAATTGGCGCCTGAATTATTCTCCATCGAAATGTGGGGCGGGGCAACGTTTGATACGAGCATGCGATTCCTCAAGGAATCACCTTGGGAGCGTCTGCAATTACTCAGAGAAAAAATTCCAAACATCTTGTTCCAAATGCTACTCCGTGGCGCAAATGCCGTCGGATATACCAATTACCCAGACAATGTCATCCGTGAGTTTGTAAAAGCATCTGCGGAGAATGGCATCGATGTCTTCCGTATTTTTGACAGCCTCAACTGGTTGCCAGGCATGCAACTTGCCATTGAAGCGGTCAGAGAAACAGGAAAAATAGCTGAAGCGGCGATCTGCTATACAGGAGATATTCTCGATCCATCCCGAACCAAATACACACTCAAATACTATATCGATCTGGCAAAAGAACTGGAAAAAGCCGGTGCGCAAATCCTGGGTATCAAGGACATGGCCGGACTTCTCAAACCGTATGCAGCATATGAATTGGTACGCGCCTTGAAGCAGGAAATTGGGATTCCAATCCATTTGCATACTCATGATACCTCAGGTAACGGTGGAGCTATGCTCCTGAAAGCAATTGAAGCTGGTGTCGACATTGTGGATGCATGTGTGAGCTCGATGTCCGGTCTTACTTCTCAACCCAGCTTGAATGCGCTGATTGCTGCACTCGAACGTACAGAACGTGATACGGGTCTAAATTTGGAAAACTACAACAAATTGGCCGACTACTGGCATGATGTGCGTACCTATTACCAAGGTTTTGAAAGCGAAATGAAATCAAGCAACACAGAGGTATATATCCACGAAATGCCTGGTGGTCAATATACCAATCTGGAACAACAGGCAAAAGCCGTAGGTCTGGGCGGCCGTTGGGACGAAGTAAAAGCGATGTACGCAACGGTAAACAAACTGTTTGGTGATATTGTCAAGGTCACACCATCATCCAAAGTCGTTGGGGATATGGCTCTATTCATGGTACAAAACAACCTGGATGAACACAGCATTTATGAAAAAGGAGAACGTCTCGATTTCCCAGATTCGGTTGTACAGTTCTTTCAGGGATATCTGGGTCAACCACCAGGGGGCTTCCCGAAACGTCTGCAGGAGATTATCGTAAAAGGCCGGGAGTGTTTCACCGACCGTCCCGGTGAACGTCTTGAACCGATCGATTTTGCAGAAGTTAAAAAAGAACTGGAAGCAAAAATCGGCAGAACACCAAGCGATCTGGATGTACTTTCTTACATTATGTATCCACAGGTATTCCTGGATTTTGAAAAAAGCAAAAAAGAATACGGTGACCTGTCTGTACTCGATACGCCGACTTTCTTCTATGGACTTCGCCCAGGTGAAGAAACTGCCGTTAGCATTGAAAAAGGAAAAACGCTTATTATCAAGCTAGCTGGTGTAGGAGATCTGCTCCCAGATGGAACCCGGATCGTTTACTTTGAATTGAACGGCCAACCACGGGAAATTCGTATTCGCGATCATTCAGCCCAAGTCAGTGAAATGAAACGCATCAAAGCGGATCCACAAAATCCAAATCATATCAGTGCGTTCATGCCAGGCAAAGTATTAAAGGTACTCGTCAAAGAAGGCGAAAAAGTAAGCAAAGGTGAGCATCTATTAATCAGTGAGGCCATGAAAATGGAAACGACTGTACAAGCTCCAGCTGATGGGGTCATCAAATCCATTCTCGTCAAAACAGGTGACATGATTGAAGCAGGTGACTTGCTGATCGAAATGGAATAACCATACCTGCTCTTCCAATTTTGTTCTACCTTCTATATAACAAAGCCACCCAGGACGGGTGGCTTTCATTCATATTATGATTCCTATTTCTCCTCTTGTTTCAACCCTTCACCCATTCCTTTTAAAAGGTGAAGCCCAAAGACAATGGCTCGATTGATATCTGGATCTTTCAGCGCTTTTATCAAATCAAAAAGACCTACCTTCGTATCCGTTTTTACACTTTCTTCTGCCTTTTTAAGCCCCTTGGCGACACTTCCCGCGATTGTTTCTGTCGATTTCGGATCCAGTTCCGCCAGTACACCAGCTACTGCCATCAAATTATTAATCGCATGGGTAACCGGTGGACGAAGCATTTGCCCTACCGCGATCTTGGCCACCTTTTCTCTGGCTTCCACCAGAGCATGGAGTGCCTCTAAAATGCCACTTTCATGAAGCTCCTGGAGCAATTTTAGTGTATCTCTTATCCCATCTGCATGTTTGGCTACATCTTGCAGTACTTTTTCCAAAGACTGCTTCTGTTGTTCTTCTTCATTCAAAACCGGTTTCGCCATTTTAGAAATCGGCTGAGCCATTATTTTGCACCCCCAGTTACATTGACATCAGCAATCGGCTCATAATCGTTCCGCGCCCATTTCCGTTCCACTTGCACTCCCATCTGCGGGTTACGCTTGGCATATCGCGGATTGTATTTGGGAAGCGGATTTTTCCCTTCCACTTCCAATACTTCCATCCGAACTCTGGTTTGTTTATAGGCAGGCGTTTGTGTCCGGACATCGACTGCATTCCCAGTCAACACATTAATGGCATTCTCATGGCTTGCGGAATTCATCGGTACAAACAATTCCTTTCCTTGAACACGGTTGGTTACCACCGCACGCAGCTTAATCGCACCATAAGGTGAAATGAGGCGTACCAATGAACCATCTTTTACATTGCGCTCACAAGCCAATTCAGGCGAAATCTCGACAAAGACTTCAGGAACTTTATACTTGATGCCTTTGGACTTATACGTCAGGTTTCCTTCATGGAAGTGTTCCAGAATACGGCCGTTATTCACAACCAGATCAAATTCCTGTGGATATTCAACAGGTGGAACAAATTCAACAAGTGAAAGACGTGCTTTTCCATCCGGCAAATTAAAGCGCTTGGTATATAGAAGCGGCTCATCAGTACCATCCGGTTGTACAGGCCATACCAGACTATTCCAACCCTCTAGCCGTTCATATGACACTCCTGCAAAAACAGGGCATAAACTTGCAATCTCATCCATGATCTCTCCTGGATGCTGATAGTTCCAATCTGCTCCCAGATATTTTGCAACCTGTTGGATAATCCACCAATCGGGCTTGGACTCGCCCATCGGCTCCAGTGCCTGGTAAAAACGTTGAATCCGTCGTTCTGTATTGGTGAATGTTCCTTCTTTTTCCAAAGATGGAGCAGCAGGTAAAATCACATCTGCAAACTGGGCTGTTGTGGTAAAGAACACGTCCTGAACTACAAAGAAATCCAATTTGCTGAGTAATTCCTGCACATGATTGGAGTTCGAATCTACCCAGGCCATATCTTCCCCTACCAGGTAAATTGCCTTCAGTTCTCCTTTTTCAATCGCCTTTAACATTTGAGTGCTAGTAAGTCCGGGTTGATTCGAAATTTTTACTCCATACGCTTTTTCAAACCGCTGGCGTGCCATATCATCACTCACATGCTGGTAACCTGGCAGCCATTGTGGAAGCGCTCCCATGTCACAAGTGCCTTGCACATTGTTATGTCCACGCAATGGGAAAGCACCAGCTCCTGGGCGGCCAAAGTTACCTGTGATCAGTAACAGGTTGGCGATTGCTGCTGAGGTATGAGAACCTCCAATATTCTGGGTAACCCCCATCCCCCACAGCACACAAGTGCCATCCGCTTCATGAATCATCTTTGCTGTTTCTATCAATTGTTCCTTCGGAATACCTGTTACTTCTTCGGCATATTCCAATGTATATTTCTGCAGGAGCTTCAAGTATTCATCAAACTGATTGACACGCTCCCTGATAAACGCTTCATCATGCCATCCCTGATCAATGATATATTTGGCGACTGCAGTGATCCAGACGAAATCCGTACCTTGTTTCGGATGCAGATACAGGTCTGCACGCTCGGCCATTTCATTCTTACGCAGATCAGATACAATGAGTTTTTGACCAAACAGCTTTTTGGCCCGTTTCACTCTGGTAGCAAGCACTGGGTGTGATTCTGCCGGATTCGCCCCTATGATGATGACCAGACCTGCTTTTGCGATATCTAGAATCGTTCCCGAATCGCCACCATATCCCACCGTGGAAATCAGCCCATCTGTTGCAGGAGACTGGCAATAGCGGGAACAGTTGTCCACATTGTTGGTTTCAAATACTTGACGTGCCAGCTTTTGCATTAAATAAGCCTCTTCGTTGGAGGTTTTCGATGAACTGATAAATCCCAAAGCATCTCCACCATATTTCCGTTTAATCTCGCCCATTTTTTCAGCTATAAGCGAAAGCGCTTCATCCCAGGTGGCTGGGACAAACTCGTCGCCTTTGCGAATCAAAGGTGTCGTCAGGCGCTGATCACTATTCACAAAGTCCCAACCAAATTTCCCCTTGACACAGGTAGAAATACTATTCACTGGCGCTTGTTCTGTGGGTTCAATTTTCAATATTTTGCGATCTTTTGTCCACACTTCAAACGTACATCCAACTCCACAGAAAGTACAAACCGTTTTCGTTTTCTTAATCACCTGTTCCCGCATCGCAGCTTCCACTTCTGAAATGGCCAAAATGCTACTATATCCAGGCTCTACTTCTTTGACTAATTGAATCATGGGCTTAAGCAAGCCCTCATCCATTCCTGTCATAAAACCTGCTTCGCCCAGCATGGATTTTTCCATGAGCGCATTACATGGACATACCGTCACACACTGTCCACAAGAAACACAGGAAGATTCATTAATCAGTTTATCATTATCCCAGATGACTCTCGGAATCTCTCTTTCCCAATCAATGGTCAATGTTTCGTTGACCTGTACATCCTGGCAAACCTCCACACAACGCCCACACAAAATGCACTGATTGGGATCATATCGATAAAACGGATGAGACATATCCACTTCATAACCTTTTTCACGGAAAGGCCGTGTCTGGTGCTCCACTTCTAACAGTTTGACCATATTGTGAACCCGACAGTTTCCGTTGTTGTTATCACAAACCGTACAATACAGCAGATGATTTTCAAGAATCCGATCCATCGCTTCCATCTGCGCACTTTTGGCCCGTTCTGAGGAAGTCAAAATATTCATCCCATCTTGCAAATAAGTAGAACAGGCCCGCATGATCTTTCCATCAATCTCGCACATACAGGTATCACAGGTCTGAATGGGTCCCAAATTCGGTGAATAGCAGATATGAGGATGCTCGATCCCTTGATCGAGAAGATAATCGAGAATACGAGTGCCTTCTTCTGCCTCATGAGTTACCCCATTGATTTGAAATTGAATCTTTCTTTTCACCAGAAGCCCCTCCTTTATAGAATAAAACCCACCATAAAACAACTTGTGGCTCATCAATGGTTGACCCAAGTTTGTTTTATGGTGGGTTAATTACCAGGCATGGTCCATACCCGTAACCAATCCCGCCATATTTATAAGAAGCCGTGATGAATGACCAACAGGCATTAGCCAAACATCAACGATCTTCATTCTTTGATTATAAATTAATTATAAAGCAATCTATTTAAAATGGAAATATAGAACTTTTTGTGAATTCATCCTAATCCATTTTTAATGATTCCACTTATCATTTCTATACTTCGCCATGACAAGATCGCTTATAATAGATGTGAAGAGACAAGAATTTAACATATGGAAACACCCTAATGATCAGGAGGGAAACAATGAGCAAAGCGGAAAACGTGTTAAAAGCCTGGTTACGCCATCGCCTTGTGTTGCTTGAAGTATTGGATTTGTTAGAGGATCAGCATCTGAACTACAAACCTTGGGAAAATGCCATGACCCTACAACAATTGGTCACCCATATACTTTTTTCTGCTAACATGTTTGCTAAAGCAGTCAAAGCAGGCAAGATCGTGCCTCCTGCTTCTTCCAATCCTCCCGAAGTACAGACTGTATCAGATTTGAAAAAATTAGCTGAAGAAATAACGGAGGAAACCAAGAAAACCATCACTGAATTTTCCGACGAAAAACTGGAAACCCCTGTTGATATGACACAATTATTTGGTACACATCTGCCTGGAAAATCCATCTTGCGAATCATGAACGAACACGAAATCCATCATAAAGGGCAACTTTATGTATACTTGCGCTTGGTTGGGGTAAAAGAATTACCGTTATTTGTAAAAAGGCAATAAAAACAAGAGAATGGCCCTGGTTAAGGGCCATTCTCAGTTTGTTGACAAAAAATCCGTTATATGCCGGTTTTTCTTTTCCGTTTCACTCCTTCTCAAAAAAAACGAGCAAGAAGGCATTCAACTGGAAAAGGAAAACCGGGTTTGTAGAGCGGTCTTAGACCCTAATGGTCATTCTCTTGTTTTACAGGTGTAGGCGACAACTTGCTGAGAATAATATGACACTGAACATCAAAAAAGTATTCGCGCCAAAATCATATTCGATATATGGACCTATATTTTATGAAAAAACCACTCAATCAAACGAAAAGGCACAAAACGCTTGATAAAATAAAGCCATCTGGCATCTCCACCACATATGTAACGCATCCGCGGAGACTTTTTCTTCGCAATCGCTACAATTTTCCTGGCCACAATTTGAGGGTCTTTTGCGTGATTGGCAAAACGGTCCACAAAGGACTGAACTCTCTGTGCATCGATAGCGTAAGGTGAAGACGGTGAAACACGGGACTTTTTTTGCAAGATATTGGTTTGATAAAAACCCGGTTCTACCAAAACCACATGAATGCCAAAAGGAGACAACTCAAATCGGAGTGATTCGCTAAACCCTTCTACAGCATATTTGGAAGCTGTATACGGAGCCGTATAGGATGAACCTAAAAATGCAGCTCCACTACTAATATTCACAATCAATCCCCGCTTTTGCTGACGCAACATTGGCAAAAAAGCCTGAGTCACCGAAACCACACCAAAAAAATTGGTCTCCAGCTGTTTCTTCCAATCAATCAGGGGAATTTCTTCTGCGGCCCCTGTAATCGCTATACCTGCATTGTTAACCAATAGATCAAGCCGTCCATGCTTCTCCCAAACCCATTTGGCAACCGCATTTACCTCTTCCGGTTTCGTAACATCTAATGAATGGATTTCAATGTTCTCAAGCACATTGGCCTCTTTTGCCTGCTGGAGAAGATGGCCTTTTTTTTGTAAATCCCTCATTGTGGCGATCACATGATATCCTGCTTTTGCCAGTTCAATCGAGGCTGCAAGGCCGATACCACTTGATGTCCCGGTAATAAAAGCAATCGGTTTTGTCATCTGATACCCTCTTGTTTTCAGATTTGATCGAGTTTCCTTATACCTATATCGTAACAAGAGATATCACATTTTCATATGGCTCAATTCCTTAGACTTTATCAAAAGAACCATGTTTCATTTCAAACAGTGAGTGCGATCAATCTGGCCAAATTTCTGGCCGAATCAAACAACAATTCCTTCACTTCATCCATTGCCTGTTCCAGCGGCATCGGCCGGCGCATAATCGAATGCAGGCTGACAAAATACTCATATAATTGATCACATCCAGAGTCAACGCTACCAGACAATAAAAGAGCTTTCACCCCATGCTTTTTAGCCAGACTTGCCACATACATGGGTAATTTCCCATAGTACGTTTGAAAATCGGTCTTTCCTTCCCCTGTAATCACCCAATCGGCTTGTCGTATTTTTTCTTCCAAACCCGTCGCTTGTGCCACCATTTGGGCACCCGATTGAATCCTGGCTCCCAGGAGCAATAAAGCAAAACCAAGTCCTCCAGCTGCCCCCGCTCCCGGATGATGTTGGAACGATTTTCCGACATTGGTTTCAACCAGATGTGCATACTGTTGCAACCATTGATCCAGTAATTCCACCTGTTTTGGCGTGGCACCCTTTTGCATGCCAAACACATAAGATGCACCCTTTTCTCCACATAGCGGATTCGTTACATCACATGCAACCAACAATTCACACTCTTTCAATCTTGGATCCAATGATCCAAAATCAACCGTCTTAATCTCAGCAAGTTCAGCTCCAATCGGTCGAACTGGCTCTCCCTCCTGATTGTAAAACCTTGCGCCTAGCGCTTGTAGCATTCCCAGACCCCCATCATTCGTCGCACTCCCTCCCAAACCGATAATGATGCGACGATACCCTTGCTCCAATATCATCTGCATCATTTGTCCGAGTCCATAGGTCGACGTTTGAAGCGGATTTCTTTTCTCCTTGGGAACCATCGTCAGTCCCGCTATATTTGCTACTTCAACAACAGCTGTCTGTTCATCCCCAAGGACTCCAAAATAACTGTCCACTGGATCCAATAGAGGCCCCAAAACCTTCATTGGCTTTATTTTTCCGTTCGTTGCATAAACAAGTGCATCGACAGTTCCTTCTCCACCGTCTGCCATCGGAACAACGGAAATCGTGGCATCACTCATCACACTGGAAAAAGCTTTCATCACCGTAATCCCTACTTCCTTGGCCGACAAACTTCCCTTATATGAATCAGGCGCTATCACAATTCGCATAACAACCCCTCTTTTTTCTGAAATGTTTCCTTGTCATAGACATTTCTTCTGAACCCATTGATTGAGCAAAGACTTTAAAAAATATTCCTTCGCTATAAAATCGAATATCTTTTCTTATACATGAAGAAAAATCCCTTTCCTTTTCGCAAAAATACCCCTCTCCAATTGAGGGAGAGGAGTATTATATTGTGATTCGGTTACCAAAACAAATGAAAATCGCACATAAACAAAAAGGAAATTATTTATTATTTATCGAATTATATTAATTAAATAAAATATCAATCATTTACAAATCATGATTGATTGGGAAAATACAATGAAAGGGTTGGACCGTGTGAGAAAAGGGATTCTTTTATGTATAATAGCGATCATCTTATTACTTGGTGCTTGCACTCCGCCTCCACCCCCTACAGCTGAACAAGAACGGGATCTGAAGGACTCTCAATCCAATTGGTATGGTGGTCTCAATCGGATTGTAACCGTATACGACCAAAATGGAAAGCCAATCAAAACCTATGAAGGAAGAATTGATATAGAGCCAACGGATGGAGGAAAAGTGAAGTTTGAAGTGAATGGAAAACGGATCATTATCTACAATGCTACAGTGATTGCTGAAGAAAAGTAAGCAGATTTGATAGAGAGACAATACTTTGCGCAACATGCTTGTATTCGTACTGGATTTTAGGTTATCATCATGGTTCTATTTGATAATTGTACACTACTTTCTCTATTAAACTCTACCATGTTTTTTCGTATTTCTTCCATAAGTTTAAAAATAATTGCCGACTTCTATCCAAATTTCTTGTACAAAGGGATTGGATGTCTTGTATCTCTTTTTCCATGATTTTCATTCTCCTACAGGCACTCCATTTTTTCCCTTGAGGATCTGTACAAACATATTGGATTGATTCCCTGAAGAGTCATAATGATTACCATTTATATACAGAATGATCTTATTCTCCCTCATTTTGTAGAGGGAGATTTTTCTTTCAAAACCCTTTATACTGCGGTTCTTCACTTTCTAACTGCTTGATACGACTTTCCACTTGTTGAATCACTTGCTGTGTGGTTTGGGCAGCGCTCGTGAATAGTTGTTTCGCCTGTTGGTTTTGTGTGCTTAATGCAAATTGTTCAAGACTGGCTTGAGCACTTTTTAAATTGGCAAGACAGGTTTTCACGTCAGATCCGACAGTCATGTAACGATCTCCTTTCTTTTGACAGTTGTATAAAGCTTAATTTTTCCTCGACATAGGAAATAAATACAGATTTCATCCATGTATATTTACCTGTTTCCTTTTCAAATCTATATCATAAAACCTCTGTGGAGGGAGTCTTCATGCCGGATTGGTTACAAATTATTCTAAGAACATTCATAGCGGTTACTAGTCTATTCATCGCAACAAAGTTCTTAGGGAAAAGACAGGTTTCTCAACTTTCCTTTTTTGAATACATTACCGGGATTTCCATCGGCAGTATCGTTGCCTATACTTCCCTGGAATTGCAGCAAAAGTGGTATTTAGGAGTTGTTTCTTTGGCAGTATGGGTAGCCATCGCTTTTGGAATGGAGATGATTCAGTTAAAAAGCAAAAGATTGAGAACCCTTATTGATGGCAAAGAAACCGTATTGATCAAACACGGGAAGATTTTGGAAGAAAATCTGAAAAAAGAACGCCTGACGACCGATGAACTACTCGAACAGCTACGGAAAAAGAATGTTTTTCTCGTATCTGATGTAGAGTTTGCCATGATAGAGCCGAGTGGCGATATTAATGTCCTTTTAAAGAAAGAAAATCAACCACTTACACCCAAACATCTGGGAATCAAAGTAGGTCCAGAGGAAGAACCTCAAGCTGTCATCATGGATGGTAAAATTCTGGATGAACCACTCACAAAACTGGGTTTGAATCGTGACTGGTTAAAGACGGAATTGGAGAAAATCGGTGTAACCTCAGAGAATGTTTTTCTCGGACAAGTTGATTCCTATGGTCAGTTATATGTAGATCTGTATGATGATCAGATACAGGTTCCACAACCACAAGAAAAAGCCTCATTACTTGCCACGCTGAAAAAATGTGAAGCAGATATGGAAATGTTTGGCTTGTCAACCAACCATTCAGACGCCAAAGCGATGTACGAACAATGCTCCAGACAACTGCAAAAAGTGATTGAAGATGTGAAACCTCTCCTCATCCGCTAAAAGCTACTGAGAAAAATTAGTAGCTTCAGCTTGTCGACAAAGTTTCCGTTATATGCCGGTTTTCCTTTTCCGTTTCACTCCCGTTGCTTAAATACGAGCAAGAAGTCGTTCAACTGGAAAAGGAAAACCGGGTTTGTCAACAGTCTGAAGCTACTGAGAAAAATCAAGTAGCTTATTTTCTGTGCATAGAAGATCTCAAGATTCCGTTTTTAATGTGCTTCTGATTCCTTCAGCTTTCGGCTTTTCCTTTGCGCTCGCAATAATTTCACAGATAAATATACACCTGATAATGTCAAGAAAATCATGCTAATAGCGGCAATATCAATGATCCACTTAATGTCCATATCCCCTAATCGCCCTTCATGGAGGCCTTTAACGATTCCCATTAATGAGTTTTCACCCTCTCCTTTTGGGAAACCTTTCATTGACCCGAACTCTTTCTGTTTAGAGTCCGTATCTATTGACTTTTCTCCTTGTTTAAGATTGCCTGTTGGAGGTTGCGTCTGTTCAGCCTTCCCTTCTGAAGGTTGCCCTTGCTCTTGCATACTCATGGGCCGACTCTTCGGCTGCTGCCCCATTAGCCACGGTTCAGTCAATAACAACCCTGTAACGGCTTCCATAAGCAAAAAAGCAGATGTAACCAATCCGATCCATAAATGCGCTTGTCTCATCTTTTTCATACTTGATCCTCCTTGTACACTCTTGAACAAGATTTGAGTTTAAAGGAGAATGGTGAAAATATGATGAAAAATAAACGCAAGATATTCTAATAACCTTATGCGAACTTGTTGACAAAAGTATCCGTTCTTGCTCCGGAATCCGCTTCTTTCTCCGTAACGACCTCGATTTCCCTCGCTACTACGAAAGATACCGATTCCTCCAGCTTTGTCATCTCACCCTGACGCAAGGTTTTCATCACTAACCTTACACCTTCTTTTTTGTGTAACAGAGAAGGGAATTCTGATCGTAAAAGTGCTTCCTTTTCCCAATTCACTGGAAACATGAATGGTTCCCTGATGAGCTTCCACAATCCACTTGGCAATCGCCAATCCCAACCCATGTCCGCCCATTTGCCGGGACCGTGATTTATCCGCCCGATAAAAACGGTCAAATATACGATCATAATCTTCAGGCTTTATGCCAATTCCCGTGTCTTGCACCACTACACATAACATTGAACGATGTTCGCTCGCTTCAACAGAAAGGGACAGATGGACTTCTCCACCGTTCGGAGTGTATTTAATCGCATTATCCAGCAAAATATACAATAGCTGTGTTAATTTTTCTGAATCTCCATGTATAACAAGCGTTTCAGGAACGTGTAAATGGAGATTGATCTGTTTTGACGCCGCAAGCGGTTGAACCGCTTGAATTACCTTTTCCGCATGAGGTCGAAAATCAAATGTTTCGTGCAATATTTCGATTGTCCCGGAATCCGAGCGAGCCAATGTCAATAAATCACTAACAAGTTTGGTCATGCGCTTTACTTCATCTTTCATATTGGACAGCAGCTTGCGGGAAAAATCATCCGCTTCTATACTTTCCGTCATTTCCATTGCATTAATAGAAGATAACATGACACTTAAAGGAGTGCGCAACTCATGAGATGCATCCGCTACAAATTCACGTTGCCTTGTAAAAGCTTGAATAATGGGAACCATAGCACGTTTCGACATCAAATAACCAATGAACAGAGCAACTCCAAAAAATAAAACAGCCAATCCCACCAGTATTACCAAAAGCCACCTCAACAATTGATAAAGAAATGAAATGTCTTTTCCTATATACAGGGTCCCGATCAGTTGGTCTCTATAAAAAATGGGACAGCCAGTCATGATAAGATCAATTTCAATATCCTCTGATGGTTGAAATGATTCCTTTCCACCCATTTTCTTATTCTTATCGTGTCTCTCCCATGCAGGACGGGCTGCCCGCAATCTCTCATGACGAATTTCTTTATGTGCCGGAACCCATCCCTGTATGAGATTAAGCAAGTCCGGACGCAGTCGCGGGCTGATTTCGTTTCCCAAAATAAGCTGTCCTTTAGAATCGACCACATAATAAAAAAATTGATTCTCTCCAGCCGTAATGGCCTCTTGTTTCTGACTCTCTGGAGGGATCATTCCGTTGTTTTCCTTTAAATAATCTTCGAGCATTCTTCTTTCCTGGTTGACCTGTAATTGAAGTTCATGTTTCTGATTATGTAAAATCCCCACGTAAAGTATCTGCGGATTCGTATCTGGTTAACAATAACTTCAAATGTTGATTAAATGACTGGAAAAACGTTCTGACTTGTAATTAGGAGCGATTTTTTATTTGTCTAAATATAAGGAAGAGTGCTGACCCAAAAGGTCACTTAAAGTGATCTTTTGGGTCAGCACCAATTGATTTCACTTCTCACTTGAAAAACAGGTCAATTAAACTGATCACCAACTGGGAAGAAGCAAGCATCCCTCTGTACTGATCAAGTCGATCACTAAACTGACGAAACTTCCCCTCATTTTCTTTTGCTTGACCTGAATTTAGATCTCTTTTCAATGACCTAATATCATTTAATAAACCATCCTTTTCTTCAGCAGGCAGATCAGAATCATTAACTTCATTTTGAAGCTTGGTTAACCCTTTATTTAAATTTATTGTAACTTCAGAGTGAGTGGAATTCATATATCCTGTTGCATTGTCTCCAGATATAACCTGACCATAATTGTCACCACCAAAATTAACTCCGCCTGAATTTTGTCTTTTTTCATTATTCATCCATATCACTCCTTGCTTAAATGAAAAAAACTATATTATAATAATACAATAAATACTTTGAAAATTCTATGTAAAGGAGTGGCCTTATTGAAAAAAAATAATCGCCCTAATGTTCGATTTGAAGGTGACAACTACGGACAAGTGAATGTAGGAAATGTAGCAAAAGGAGATATGAATGTCATCATACAACCAGATGACTATGATGAAATTAATAAGGTAAAATTAGAGCACGGGCAGCCAGTATCAGAAAAAGGAACGTATCCATCCTGGATAATCACTCTCGCTAAAATATATTTCGTAGCTGAAAAACTATATAAGTTTGGTTTGCCAATAGGTATATTAATTATGTTACATCATACTTATCATTACATTGGCGGTATTATTGCAATCATCGGAACAATTTCGCTTATGTATTGTAAGATAGTAGATTTTATTTACAATCGAGAATATTATCTAGTGTTTGTCGCACAAGGTGTTTATTGGACAATGATATATTATTTTTCGAAAGTTACCAGTTTAGGCTTTTTACATTCTTTTAATGCCCTTGCTAATGCTGTAGCTTTTTACTTTGCTTGGTCAATTATTACAGCTGGACCATACTATTTAATACAAAAAATAAAAGGAAAATTATCCGGAAAAAAAAATCAGCTTACTCATATATATGTAGTTCCACAGGAATACAAGATAATAAATATTTTAAATACGCAGTATAATGTTTCACTTGGCGGCAATGATAAAAACAAAACAAAGTCACACTAGACCAAACTACCTTTCAGGGTGTCTCTATTTACAAATCCTGAGAACAGCAAAAAGCCGCGAGATTTCGCGGCTTTCCTTTGGTGGAGCATAGCGGGCTCGAACCGCCGACCTCTACACTGCCAGTGTAGCGCTCTCCCAGCTGAGCTAATGCCCCATGTATAACTAACAACTTTATTTTAAAAAAACCTTTTTCAAATGTCAAGAGGCTAATTGGCTTTAAATAGAAAAAGATGATCCTTAAACCAATGAACTGTATGAAGTACTTCTAAATGATACTCAAGATCAACAAAAACATTGTTATGCGCATGATCCCCCACGATTGAGCATGCTGGAAAGTGCCTTTACAACCAAAAGAAAATCAAGGTAGCATGCCCAATCGCAGAATAATCACGCAAAAAAAGCTTTAAAGGTAGATAAAAACGGCTCCTCTAAACACGTTGACCCATCACTAAGTAACCATCTGCTTGGCAGGCATCCAAACTCTTTTGTTTCAAAAGTCCTGCCTTCTTATTCCGCGTAATCCACATCTCTGATCTGAACTTGCTTTTTGTGCTTCAGTTTTTTAAACAAATGTCCAGCCCATGGCACAATGGCCACCACAATCAAAATAAATCCATATTTGATCAAAGGATCCTGGAAATACATGGTGATCAACTTTTCATCCACAATCATTTTCGCAGCTGTAAATGCCAATACACCTGAACCGACATAAATAATCCATGGGAGCTTCTCCATCAGTTTTAGAATCATGGTACTACCCCATACCATAATGGGTACACTGATCATAAGCCCCAGCAAAACCAGCCAAAAGCTGCCATGAGCCGCCCCTGCTACCGCCAATACATTGTCCAATCCCATGACAGCATCTGCAATAATAATGGTGCGAATCGCCGCCCACATACTACTGGTCGCTTCGACATTATGATCTTTTTCTTCAATCAATAGCTTAACTGCGATCCAGATTAGAACGATACCACCCATCAGCAACAAACCTGGAATTTTCAGTAACCATACCACTGCCAGTGTCGCCAGTGCTCTAACAATTACCGCTCCAATCGTTCCCCAAACAATCACTTTCTTTTGCTTGTCCTTGGGAAGATTGCGCGCCGCCAAGCCTAATACAATGGCGTTGTCTCCTGCCAACACCAGATCAATGATGACAATGGACAATAAAGCAGTTAAAAATTCTGTTACACCCATGAAACTCATACCCCCCAAATTTATTTGGTATCCATATGAAATAAAAAGACCTTTACTTTTTCATGCCGAAAAAGTAAAGGTCTTGCTAACAACATCGAATGTTGCCAACAAAGCCGAGGCCAATGCCTGTAATGACGACTTTGTTGTAATAGCTACTCCCCTTTAACTCAAAAAGAAATGATTCTATTAAAATTCCTCTACTATAATAATCGAAATGATATCTTTAGTCAATAAAATTTTTAGAAAAGATAGAGTAATGGTAATCAACTCCATTCGGGTAAACAAAAAAGTTCCCCTCATTCGCCATTTATTAAAAGAACAAATTTTCCTCCTTGTCATACAAAACATTTTCGTTTAAAATCAACTAAACAGATAGGAATTATAGATTAATATAAAAAAGAAAGGAATGATTTTATGAGTGACCAACAACAATGGCGGCTTGAAACAAAAGCGGTTCATGCCGGGCAAGAACCTGATCCTGCCACTCGTTCACGAGCTGTACCCATTTACCAGACATCCTCATACACTTTTGACTCTCCCGAACATGCTGCCAATCTCTTCTCCTTGGCTGAGCCTGGAAATATTTATACACGTATCATGAATCCTACCCAAGATGTCTTCGAAAAACGGATCGCTGCCCTGGAAGGCGGAATAGGCGCTTTGGCCGTCAGTTCCGGACAGGCTGCTACCACCTATGCCATTCTTAACATCGCCAAGAGTGGTGATGAAATTATATCCTCTTCCAGCTTGTACGGAGGAACCTATAACTTATTTCATCATACACTGCCCAAGCTGGGTATCCATGTAAAGTTTGTAGATCCTCGTGATCCCAACAACTTTAAACAAGCCATTACCCCAAAGACAAAAGCGATCTTTGCTGAAGTCATCGGAAATCCGAAATTAGATATTTTTGATATTGAACAGGTAGCCCATATTGCCCATGAAGCCGAAATCCCACTCATTGTCGATAATACAGTGGCAACTCCGTATCTCCTGCGTCCCATCGAATTTGGTGCAGATATTGTGGTCCATTCGGCAACCAAATTTATTGGCGGCCATGGAACAACGATTGGCGGAGTAATTATTGATTCAGGCAAATTCCCTTGGCCGAAGAACAAATTCCCGGACTTCCATGAGCCGGATCCAAGCTATCATGGACTTTCCTATGTAAACGATATTGGAGAGGCTGCTTTCATCTTAAAAGCAAGACTTCAACTCTTGAGAGATGTCGGTGCAGCGATTTCACCATTTAATTCTTTCTTGCTTCTGCAAGGCCTCGAAACACTTCATCTCCGCATGGAACGTCATAGTCAAAACGCATTGAAAGTCGCTGAATTTTTAGAGAGCCATCCGAATGTAGAGTGGGTAAGCTATCCGGGGCTCAAAAGCCATCCGTCTTACGATCTAGCTCAAAAGTATCTCCCACATGGCCAAAGCGCAATCCTTACGTTTGGAATCAAAGGCGGACTGGAAGCTGGAAAAGCATTGATCCGGGAATTAAAACTCTTCTCGCATCTGGCAAACATCGGAGATGCGAAGTCACTGGTCATTCATCCAGCCAGCACGACTCATCAGCAATTAACAGAAGAAGAACAACTGGCCACAGGAGTTACGCCTGAATTGGTACGCTTATCGATTGGGATCGAATCAGTAGAAGATATTATTGAGGATTTGGATCAAGCATTAAGAAAAAGCCAAAATGCTAATGCTTAAGTAAATAAAACAGCCTTTGCTTCTTTTTTGGAAACAAAGGCTGTTTTTTATTTGTATTCTATTTGGTTCACAAAACTGATCTTATTTATTTCATCTCTAAATGTGGTTCTACTTTGAAACGGTTTGTTTTTTCCTTAATCCTTCAATTAATACTTGCACCACTTCTGGACGTGAAAATTCAGGTGGTGGCATTTCACCTGCATAAAGCATTTGACGTACTTTGGTACCGGACAAAATCACATGGTACTCTGATGGATGCGGACATGTTTTGTAAGAAGCCATTCCTGCACATCGCCTGCAGTAAAAACTGTGTTCAAAGAAGAGAGGGGTAATGCCCAATTCTTCTGCCGTGAACTGTTCAAAAATCTTTTGCGCATCATAGGTACCATAATAATTGCCTACACCCGCATGATCCCGACCGACAATAAAGTGAGTACAACCATAATTTTTTCGGGCAATGGCATGAAAAATCGCTTCACGCGGACCAGCATATCGCATTGCCGCTGGAAAAACGCCTAAAAAGACCCGCTCTGTTGGATAGTATTCTTTTAAAATGACTTCATAGCTTTTCAAACGCACATCTGCTGGTATATCATCCGCTTTGGTCGCTCCCACCAAAGGATGCAGGAAAAGCCCATCCACTGTTTCCAAAGCGGATTTTTGAATATACTCGTGGGCTCGGTGAACAGGATTCCTCGTTTGAAATCCTACAATTCTCCGCCAACCACGATCGGCAAAAATTTTCCGTGTTTCTGCCGGTTCATAGTAGTGAGAAGCAAACACACCAAAATCAGGACGATTCAAAAGCCAGATATCCCCACCCACATAAAGGGAACTCTGGTTGACTAAACGGGCAACGCCTGGATGATTGACGTCATTGGTCCCAAATACTTTTTTTGCTTCTTCCTCCACATCCACACGGTATACACTTTCGATTTGGACAACCGCAAGAATCATCCCATTTGGGTCTCGCAAAGCAAGATAAGCGGCTCGACGAACGGTTTCTTCCAGCTCTTCAGGCACCGGCAAAGTGACAGGAATACTCCAGACCGTACCATCAGCCAACCTCATCTGGTCGCGAACGGAAATATAATCCTCTTCCTTCATAAAACCGGTTAACGGTGAAAAAATGCCTGTAGCCAAACATACCAAATCGGATCGGGTCACTTCTGAAACGGTTAGAGAAGGAAACTGTTTTGCCTTTTCCAACCACTCTTCTCTTCGTTCTCCATGCAGTACTCGCTGTACCAATGTTCCGCCATGTGGTGTGATCATCTGCCAACTTCCTTTCCAGCTATTTCAACGGTGTATTATGGAGTCCACATTCGATTTTCTGTGTGCCTGCCCAACGTCCTGCTCTTGGATCTTCTCCTGGTTGAACAGGGCGTGTACATGGTAAACAGCCAATACTTGGGTAGTTTTGATCATGCAATGGATTGTATGGAATATTTTTTTCATGGATATAGTTCCATACCTGTTTTGAATTCCAAAATGCCAATGGATTCAATTTTACCAAGCCAAATGTTTGATCATACTCAACCACTTCCGTATGTGCACGAGTGGGAGCCTGTTCACGGCGAATCCCTGTAATCCAGCCTTGATATCTTTTTAAAAACTCTTTTAATGGCTCCACTTTCCGCAACCGACAACATATATCCGGATTTCGTGTCCAAAGTTTTTCACCATACTGTTTTGCTTGTTCTTCTAACGTTAACGTTGTAGCAACGCGGATAAACTCTTTCTGATAACGTTCAGCCAAACGATCTCGTGTTTGATATGTTTCAGGAAAGTGCAGGTCTGTGTCCAGATAGAAGATGTCTATACTTGGGTCTACCTCCAAAACCATATCGACGAGTGCCACATCTTCATATCCAAAACTGCATGCAAAGGTAAAAGCTGATGTGCCCAAACGTTCCAGTCCCCATCGAATGATCTCAATCGGATGGGCATCTCTCAATTCCTGTGCTACCTGCTTTAATTCTTCTTTGGATGGAAACTCTTTTACAACCTGACTCATATTTCTTCCTCCCTCATTCTGTTTCTGTTGGATCAATGACATACCCTGAACCCGAATGGACACGTCTTTTCTCAAGTAACAGCCATTCTTTCACCTTTGGAGTGACAATCATGTGTCGTTCCAGTTCCTGTTCGGCAAAAGCAAACGCCTTTTCATCAGAAGGAGCGAGCACGACGATATACATCGTGCCTTTGGTTTCCTCCTTTACTTGTACACGATAAAGAAACAGTTCTTCTTGCTTGCTCACCCAGAAACCTCCTGACTTAACAGCAAATCCAAACGTTGCTGGAACGGTTCAATTCCTACTCGCTCCACAAACTGGCCAAACGTTTCATTCGGCTTTCTTTGCTCTTTGTAAAAGAGAATAAGCCCTTTGAGTACAGGGGCGACCTCATCTGCTTGTATGCGCCCTTTTAATTGTGTATTAAACTTCCCTGCTCCAAACAAATGCCCTCCGATCGAAATCGTATAGGCTTCAACCATGCCTTTGGCAGTCCTCATCTTTCCACCCATGAGACCAATATCGGCAATTTGTTGTTGTCCGCATGAGTTCGGGCACCCATTGATATGCAATCGAATCGGTGTATCCAACTCGACTTCTTCATCCAGGTACTCCGCCACTCGTCTCATCAAGTCTTTAGTCTCTGTCAATGCCAGATTACAAAACTCATTTCCAGTACAGGAGACAGCATATCCAGTAAAGGTTTTTGGCTTGGGCGACAAGCGTTTCAAGAGGGGTTCTTCGAGTAATTGCTCTACCTTATCTTCCGGGACATCAGGAATGATGATATTTTGTGTATTAACGGTCCGCAGTCCACCCGATCCATATTTGTCAGCAAGATCAGCCAGTTGGAAAAACTCATCGGCAGAGGTTCGCCCAATCGGGATATTAAGCCCAACATAATACAATCCTTTTTGCTTTTGCGGGTGAACGCCATTGAAGTAACCTGCATTCCAGGAAACGGTTTTGTCGATCCCGCGTGAAGGATAAGGTCCAATGACTCCTGTCAGCACTTCCAGAAATTTGTCAACGCCCCAATCTGCCACCAAAAACTTCAATCTTGCTTTATGGCGTTTTTCCCGATATCCATAATCACGGAAAACAGTGGTAATCCCTTTTGCCACTTCCACCACTTGTTCCGGGCGAACAAAAATATCTAACTGCTTAGCCAAATGCGGCCGGTTGGACAATCCTCCTCCTACCCATACATGGAAACCTACCACTTCTTCTCCATCGATTTCTTTGACTGCCGGGGTGAAAGCCAAGTCATTGATTTGGGCATTGGCCGGGTTATAGATGCTTGCAGAAACAGAAATTTTATATTTCCGTGGCAGGTTGGAAAATTCCCGGTTTAGCAGGAACGTTTTTTCCAGCTCTTCGACGATCGGGCGTGTATCGATTAACTCATAGGGGTCAATTCCCGCTAATGGGTTACCCACAATGTTTCGCGGACAGTCTCCGCAAGCTTCCCACGAATGAAGTCCGACTTCATTCAATCTCCGGAAAATATCCGGGAAATGTTCAATCCGTAACCAGTGGTACTGAATCGCCTGTCGAGTAGTGACATCAATGAGTCCCCGTCCATATTCCTGTGCAAGCTGTGCAATGACGCGGACCTGCTTGCTGGTCAGGATTCCGCTTGGAATCCGTACACGCAGCATGAAGTACCCATCAGATTTGGGTCTTTGTTGGTAAACACCTGCCCACTTAAATAGCGCAAACTTTTCCTCTGGAATGGACTCAAATCCTTCTTTTGCATAAATATGGATAATTTCATCGATAATGTCTAATCCATCTTGTTTTAGTTTTAATTGTTCCACTTGATTCAGTTGATCTGCTCGATCTGCCCATGGCCACTTTTTCGCCATACTATTCACTCCTTATCCTGTTTTTGCTTGGATCTCCAAAGAAGAGTGGGAAAGATAGGGTTCTGGCCGGATTTCCAAATCTTCAGGGACTCTTCCCTTTTTTTGCATTCGCTCCAGGAAAAAATGAACCAAACTTTCATCCGCTCCCAGATAACGACTCATCTTGCAACAGATGGTTGGATTTTTTGCTTGAAACTGCTTTAAATTTTCTTCCATGCGTTTAATGAGGACTCCGGTAAACAACAAATAAGGAAGCACAACAATCTCCTTGGCACCCAAGGCCAGGCAACGCTCCAATCCTTCTTCAAACCGCGGATACGTTACTCCATAATAGGCCACTTCTACCCATCGGACTTGCGTTTGTTCCCAAAACATCCGTGCGATTTTGTACAAATCACTGTTGGCATCCATGTCACTGGAACCACGTCCAACAATCAAAACCGCTGTATCATTTCCTGGTTTTGGCTGTACCGCATGCAGGCGTCTCTTTAAAATCCGCAACATGCCTTTATCCACACCAATGGGCTGTTCATACTCAAATTGAATATGAGCATGTTTTCTCTGAGCTTCAGAAATAGCCATCGGTATGTCTACCTTCATATGTCCAGCCGAAAAGAGCATAATGGGCAGCAAGGTAATTTTTTTCGCACCTTTTTTTATACAAACTTCAATTCCTTGCGAAATATCTGGTGATTCCCATTCTAAAAAACAGGTTTCCCGTATAGGTGTCTTCAGCTGTTCCGATACTTTCCGTGTAAAACGAAGTAACTCTTCATTGGCCTCTGGAACCCGACTGCCGTGCCCGACAAAAAGCACCGCCTCCATACTCCCCCTCCTTCCCACCTTGTTTCCTATAAAGGTAATTCCTTTTTCAATTTCGACTGTTTCAAATGTGCCATAATTACATAGCTGACAGCTACAGCCCACAGAATCCCAAAAATAATGTAAATATGGCTCTGCCAACCTGCTGGAATAAAGGAAAAGGAGTTGATAATATTTCGCAAATTGGTAATCACAATGAGCCCGCCTACAAGCACACCCAAAATACGTGCCGGCATTAACTTAACAAGCCAAGCAGCAATCGGTGCAGCAATAATCCCTCCGATCATCAGGGCGATCACCCATTCCCATCGGATTTGCTCCCATCCCAATGAAATGAAGAAACCCAGCGTAGCAGAAACAGCTACAGCAAATTCACTGGTATCAACGGTTCCGATCACTTTGCGTGCTTCCGTATTCTTTCGTGAAAGCAGTACAGGAGTGGTTAAAGGCCCCCAACCTCCCCCACCTGTGGAATCAACAAACCCTGCAACCAGTCCCAGTGTAGCAAGAAAACGACGCTCTTTTTTTGGCAATGGCTTGCTCTCGTTTTTTTCCTGTGTGATTCTCTTCATCATCAAAAAACGAAACAGCACATAAAAACCGAGTAGAAGCAAGAAAGTAGAAACATAAGGTTTCACCACGTCACCGGGCAAATAACTAACAAAGCAAGCGCCTAAAAACGCTCCAATGGAGCCGGGAATAACCAAGCGAACCACGGCTTGCTTATCTACATTTCCAAAACGAAGATGTGAAATGCCCGATGCGGCTGTCGTTACGACTTCTGCCATATGTACGGAAGCGGAAGCCACTGCAGGAGCTACACCTGCTATTAATAGAAGAGAAGAAGAAGTGACTCCATAAGCCATCCCTAATGCCCCATCTACCAGTTGAGCGACAAAACCGATTAAAGCCAATACAATGAGCCGCTGCATTTTGGATCCCACCTTTATCAATCTCTATAATTCATATTAATTTAGTCTGTTTTATCAGATAAAAAATAAATACTTATTTTGGTAATGCCCGATTTATCAAAGATGGACCAATTATTATAATTCCTATTAGTTTACTTATATATTGTTACGAGGATTGTACTATAAATGATAAAAATGTGTCAATACTTAAATATCCTTTATTATACTAAAATACTTATTCATTAAATGATGGATCCTGCCGAATAAACCATATAATCCTTCACATCTTCAAAGCATTCAGTTCCTATATCACAAGTTTCACCTCGATAAATCAGACATGATTGCTCCAATGAACAACTGAACACCCTTTTTCAATATGAATAAAATCATCCTTTACATACCCTACAGGGGTATTGTATTATATAGATATAAGTCGAACTCCTGTGATTACTAAATAGACAAACTTCGGGAATACTGGTCATTAGAGAGATGGAGGGATCCTACATGAAAAAAGAAATATTAAACGTAAAAGGTATGTCTTGCCAACACTGTGTGAACACCATAGAAAGCACATTGAAAAATATGGGAGCTTCGGCTACAGTAAATTTATCTAACCAAACCGTCACAGTTGAATATGATGAAAGAGAAATCAGCCTTGCTTCCATTAAAGAAGCCATTGAAGACCAAGGATACGATGTCATCTGATTCTCAACCTAACCGTAAAAATAAAAAACCGATTTCTCATCCTGAAAAAAATACGGTCGAATCTATTGAGAAATCGGTTCGAATCCAGAACACTTCTCTTCCTATATATCGGAAGAGTTATTTATTATATAAATTATACCCTATGAGGGTATAAGACTCCCAATCATTAGAAGGAGGCTCCACCCTCATGCCAACAAAACAAATCTCCATTCAAATAGCTGGAATGACTTGTGCTGCATGCGCGAATCGGATTGAAAAAGCTCTATCGCGAATGGATGGAGTCATGGAAGCCAACGTCAATTTTGCTCTAGAAAGAGCAAATGTTTCCTATGACCCTGAGAGAGTGGATCTAACAGAAATCGAAAAGAAAGTAGAGGCTTTAGGATTCCAAACCATAAACGAAACTGTTGAATTGCATCTCATGGGAATGACTTGCGCTGCCTGTGCCAACCGGATTGAAAAAGGTCTAAACAGGCTGCCGGGTGTATCTCAAGCAACTGTAAATTTCGCATTGGAAACAGCACATGTGGAATACTCTCCAGCAGAAGTCAGTCCAGAAGATCTGATACAAAAAGTAAAACAGCTCGGCTATGATGCAAAAATAAAAGAAGAAAAAGGTGAAGAACAGGATCATCGTCAATCAGAAACACAAAAACAAAAAAGGTTATTTATCCTTTCTGCCATTTTATCTCTCCCGCTTTTGTGGACAATGGTCAGTCATTTTTCCTTTACTTCTTTTATCTGGGTGCCAGATATTTTTATGAACCCATGGTTTCAGCTCGCTTTGGCCACTCCCATCCAGTTTCTCGTCGGTGGTCGATTTTATATCGGAGCATATAAAGCTCTGCGCAATAAAAGCGCGAACATGGATGTCCTTGTTGCACTTGGGACATCAGCAGCTTATTTCTACAGTTTCTATTTAACCCTAACAACACCTCTACATGGTTCCCATCATATGGTGAACCTTTACTATGAAACCAGTGCGATTCTGATCACTCTGATCCTGCTTGGCAAATGGCTGGAAGCTAAAGCCAAAGGCCGTACCTCTGAGGCCATTAAAAAACTGATGGGTTTACAGGCGAAAACAGCCATTGTCCTTCGAGATGGGCAAGAAACTCAGATTCCCGTTGAAGCAGTTGTTCAAGGAGATTTATTGTTGGTTAAACCAGGTGAAAAAATTCCGGTGGATGGAGAAGTTGTGGAAGGATTGTCTGCCGTTGACGAGTCCATGCTGACAGGTGAGAGCATTCCCGTAGAAAAACAACCTGGAGATTCCGTCATCGGTGCAACCATCAACAAACAGGGTCGTCTCATTATTCGGGCTACTAAAGTGGGAAAAGAAACAGCCTTGGCCCAAATTATTCGTGTCGTGGAAGAAGCGCAAGGATCAAAAGCTCCCATTCAACGGATTGCCGATCAAATTTCAGGTATATTTGTTCCCATTGTCGCAGGCATTGCTCTTGTTACCTTTTTGATCTGGTACTTCATCGGGGAACCAGGCCAATTTGCTTCTGCATTGGAAAAAGCCATCGCTGTACTCGTGATCGCTTGTCCCTGTGCCCTGGGTTTGGCTACTCCTACTTCCATTATGGCTGGATCAGGCCGTGCTGCAGAACTCGGCATCCTGTTTAAAGGTGGAGAACATCTGGAGACCACTCAGCAAATCAATACTGTCATCCTGGATAAAACCGGAACCATCACCCATGGGAAACCGAAACTCACGGACCTGATCGCTGCCACTGGCTTCCCAGAAGAAACATTCCTGAAACTGGTCGGAGCAGCTGAAAAAAGTTCGGAGCATCCTCTGGCGCAAGCCATTTTGGAAGGGATTCAAGCTAAAAAAGTTTCACTCCCAGATCCAGACCATTTCGAAGCCATACCCGGATATGGCATTCGGGCCATGGTTCAAGGTCAAGAGGTTCTGATCGGTACACGCAAACTGATGAAACAACACCACATTTCAATCGAAGCAGTAGAAAGACACATGCAAAAACTGGAACAAGAAGGCAAAACCTCCATGCTCGTTGCCATTGACCAGAAGTATGCAGGTCTCATCGCTGTAGCAGACACCATCAGGGAAACATCAAAACAAGCCATCGAACGTCTAAAAGCATTAGGCATCGAAGTGTTTATGGTTACAGGAGACAATGAGCGTACTGCTCAAGGAATTGCCAGGCAAGTGGGCATTCAGCATGTTTTAGCTGAGGTACTTCCTGAAGAAAAAGCGAATGAAGTGAAAAAGCTGCAAAACCAGGGCAAAAAAGTTGCCATGGTCGGTGACGGAATCAATGATGCCCCTGCCCTCGCTACTGCTGATATCGGAATGGCCATTGGCACCGGAACTGATGTGGCTATTGAAGCAGCAGATATCACCTTAATGCGCGGGGATTTAAACAGCGTCGCAGATGCCGTTTGGATGAGTAAAAAAACAATGGCCAACATTAAACAAAATTTATTTTGGGCGTTGGCATATAACAGTATTGGCATTCCAGTTGCTGCACTCGGATTTTTGGCCCCTTGGGTTGCCGGAGCAGCCATGGCCCTCAGTTCTGTCTCTGTTGTACTCAATGCCTTGCGCTTGCAAAAAATCAAAAAGTTACAGTAAGATGTTAAAACCGCAAGGTTGTGGACAAACAAAGGGTTCCTTTTCCAGTAGCGGAAGCGAAACAGAAAAGGAACCCCAACACCAAAAAGAAGGCTTTTTCAGTAGAGGCTCCAGTCAAAAGACCAGATCCGCTCAAGGAAAGGATCATTTAAACATAGTATTTTAAATACACTGATTCGTAATGGGGATTACTTGGATCCGGTGTGACGATTTCAATCATGTGACCATCCGGGTCTTTAAAGAAGAGCTGCCGCAAACCACTTGGCGCATTTTCCAACTCATACCAGGGTATTTCCTCATCCTCCAGTTTTTTTATGATATTCTCAAGTTCTTCGACACTTTCTACACGAAAGGCAAGATGGGCGTCTTGCGCTGAGATATCAGCACGATCCACATTCTTAGGCTCCCTTGCTGTCTTGATTATGTGAATCATTACGTCGCCCAGCTTGTACCAAATACCTGGAAAGTTAAAGTCCGGTCGGGGAATTTGCTGCAACCCTAAAATCCGGCCGTAAAAATCCCTTGCTTTTTCAATATTAGTCACCGCTACACTCACATGGTCAATTTTCGACAGTCTCATCATGCAGTCTCCTTTCAAGATTGATTTAAATTTTGATTGCACAATATTTGTAAAAAGATATTTCTTTATCTCGCTTCACGCAACGTTTTGTAGATTGCGGAATCCAATTTTTTTGACAACTCGGCAGAATAGGTTTTTTCATACTTTGCTTCCGAGATGACAAGTCCTCCGTAAAACATAATGTCATCCACCTGATCTACCTCCACTTCCACACACGACATCGGAAATGCGACATCCGGAATGGGTTGCGGTTGCACTCGTGCTCTTCCTTCAATCGCCAACACATAACCAGGAAGTGTTACCAAAATTTTGATTCTTGGTTGCTGCTTTATATTTTCGAGAAGAGGGGATTTGGGCGATATGGCAAACCGGATCAGGCTTTCATCCACTGCCACCAGCCAGGAAATTGCTGTTGCATGGATTTCTCCGGCAGTGTTCACACTTACAACAAATACCAGTTTTTCGCCCTGTAGTTGTTGGACAACGTCTTCGGGTAAAACCATGGCAATCTTTTTCATGCTGGATCACCGCCTTTTTGCTTTGATTTTGGCAACCAACCGCCTGAAACTTCAAAACCGAGACTTGCTTTCCCTATGATCTCCAGACATTTGTCATTGTTGGGAGGCATCACCATCCCTGCACGTGCATCACGGTGAATTCGTTCCAGCGAATACTTCTTCATATAAGCCCGCCCACCGCAGATGCGAATCGCCATATCGGTGACTTCCAGGACCATTTCCGTAGCAAAGTATTTTGCGAGTGTGATAGGAACCACCCGTTCCTCTTCACTGCCATGGTCTCGAACATAGGAGGCGTGTGCCAACAATTGATTGGCAGCTTCAATTTTCACAGCCATCTCAGCAACCCTTTGTTGAATATTTGGATAATGGCTGATGGGATGTGGATCCGGCTTAAAGGTTGTGTTTTTTACATAATGCGTTGTAAAGTCCAGGGCGGCTTCCGCCAAACCGGTATAGACAGACGCAAAACCAAAAGAATAAATATCTGTAACATTTTTACGAAGCGCATCCCCAGGAGCTCCAATAGCATTTCGTTCTTCCACAAAGCACTCGTTAAAATGAACGGTGTTGCTCGCAGTTCCCCGCATCCCCATGGCATCCCATGTCTCTTTCACGGTGACGCCGGCGCTCTCGCGGGGGATCACGAGCATAATGGCGCCATCTTCCATCGATTCCGCTCCTTCGAGAAAACATAACGTATTGAAATAATCGGCCGCAGAACTTAACGATGCAAAGTGTTTCGTACCGGTAACCACATAGCCGCCTGGCACCTTCCGAGCGATGGTACTGGGTTTGAACGCTCCCCGGAGGCTGCTTGAAGGTTCACTCGTGACAGAAGCAAAAAGTTTTCCATGTGTGAGAACTTCCGAGAAAAACCGTTTCTTTTGCTCTTCATTTGCCATTTCGTTTAAAATGTGTATGACTGAGCAGTGCATGTTAAAAGTATTCGCGGTGGATCCATCACCTTTGGCGATTTCCTTTAAAACTTGCGCCAACAAAAGAGAATCCGCTCCAAGTCCGCCGTATTGCTTGGGGATGACCAGTCCGAGAATCCCGTATTCCTGCAGGTCTTTGTAATTCTGATAGGGAAAACTGTTTTCCTGATCATACTTGCCAGCACGGGGTGCAAAGTTGTCAATTGCCAAACGTTTGACAATACTGATGATTTCCTGGGAACTTCTTTGGAGTTTTAATGCCATGCAAAAACCTCCTGTATTGAAATCTTTATGGCACACAGATAAAAGCGGGTATCCGCCTATATGAAGTGGTTTGCTATAGATTATTAGCAATTTTCGTGCCAAGTCTAAAAACCGGGGTTTATTTAATGGAGAGTCATTTTTTCTTTACAATTGGTGAAATATATCACCAATCCCAACTTTTTTTGGTGCAAAAAAACACCTCTTTTAAAAATTCAAGCTTTAAAAGAGGTGTTACCATTATGTGGAATATTTTTTCCCAGTATCGACTTATAATCGATTTCGAGTTGTTGAATCTTTCTAACCAAAGTAGAATGGTCCACTTTTAGAAGCCGTGCGGCTTGACGAATCGACCGGCATTTCTCGAGCGTCTTGATAATTAACTGTTTTTCATAGTGCTTTAGCGCTATTGTCAATGGAGGCGTTTCCCACAGTGAATCAGGGGGAGTGGGACTCATTCGCAGGTATTCAGGGAGATCTTCGAGGGTGATCTCTTTTTTGGTGGTGATGACAACTAACCGTTCAATGATATTTTTTAATTCCCGGACATTTCCTGGCCAATGATAATGCACTAACTTATCGAGAACCACCGGGCTGATTTCGACCTCCCGGTTGTAGATTCTTCTGAATTCGTTCAGAAATTGAGCGATCAACAGCGGGATATCCTCTTTTCGTTCACGGAGAGGAGGAATGGTAAAGGGAACCACATTTAACCGATAATATAGATCCTCACGGAATAATCCATCGGCAACCATCTTCTCCAAAGAACGATTAGTCGCAGCAATTACCCGGACATCGACAGGTATGGCTTGTCTAGCCCCGATTCTTTGGATTTCTTTTTCTTGCAACACACGGAGCAGCTTGGCCTGCATCCTTAAAGGAAGTTCCCCGATTTCATCCAAAAATATTGTTCCTTTGTCTGCCGCTTCAAACAGTCCCGCCTTCCCGCTTTGTGCACCAGTAAAAGCACCTTTTTCATAGCCGAACAGTTCAGACTCAATTAAGCTTTCCGGTAAAACAGAACAGTTCACTTTTATATAGGGTTGTGCACTGCGTGGGCTCATTCGGTGAATCCAATTAGCCAAGACTTCTTTTCCTACTCCAGATTCGCCCAGAATCAGTACAGTGGATTGGGTGGAAGCCACACGTTTGGCTGTTTCAAAAAGTTGGACCATAGTTTTGTTTTTCATAATGGGTGCATTGCCCAGTGTCTGAAGCTGCTCCTGAAGTTTCTGGATTTCCATCTCATAGTGATGGATTAACTTTCTCTTTTTCTCGATCTCTTTTTGAAGCTCGGTAAGCTGGGTAATATCTCGTACGTTGCAGACAATGCGTGACAGTTTATGGTTCTCGTCAAAAACCGGAACACCGGTTACCAGCAATTGCTTGTCGCCCATTTTATTGATGATCGTCACGGGTTTATGGGTTTTCATTACACCTGGAATCGCCGAATACGATAATACACCTGATTCCATCAGCTCCTGTGCGCTTCTCCCGAGTACACTTTTTGCTTCAATGCCTGCGAGGCGTTCATAAGCTTTATTGACCCAGATCGTTTTTCCTTCGTGATCGGCCACCCAAATCCCGTCAAAGCAAGAATGAAAGATTTCTTCCCATTCCTGTTCCTTTAATTTAAAAGAATGTTCCCGAACTTCTGCATCACTCATTAACAATTCCCTCACTTTTAGCCTTGATGCGTTAGAGCAATAATGAATGCGACGAAAATTCAGGATCTAAATGTGGAATTTATGCTCATGAAGAAACCTGCCTCAATTCGCCTAACTTTTCGAATAATTTATGTTTTGAATTTATTATATATCAAGTGGTTAAGAAATGCACCATCTATTCATTTCTTCTTAGAATAGAAAAAAAGAAAAGGTCGCCCACTTGCACCAGGCGACGGGTTTGACCACTCCCCATGCGTAAGCGCAGGGGATTCTTGGGAACTCCTATCTACTGACAGGATATTGACCAAGCTCAACCCGCTAGTCCAGCGGTGAAAATTTTTTTTTCAAACTAGACCTATTGCTTGGTTTTCGCTTTTCAGCCTAGCGAAAGATCAGCTTGCCTTGATGATACCAAAAATTGTCATGCTTGCAAGAAGATTAACACCATCCCTCGTCCGAAGCTCGCTCTCATCCCCATAGGTTAAGCTATGGGTGTTTTCTCGCTCGCATTCTATAAATAGGTTACTCCGCTGGCTGTTTCAAAACAAAGTCACTGATATCGATTCCCAGTCCTTCTGCGACTCTGGAGCCGTATTCTACATCTGCACGATAGAAGTTGCAAATAGCACGTAGTTGGATCTCACGATTGACAGCTTTAAGATCATTGACCAAGTTTTTAATTAAGTTATTGCGTTCAGCTGGGGTAAACTGGCGATAGCGTTCACCTGCCTGGGTAAAATCATCGGCTTTGGCAATCTTCTTACGAACAACCGGCCCGCTGATTTCATATTGACTTTCTTTATACGCTGGTGCCTCTTTTGGACTGTCTGAATAACTGTTTGGCTCATAATTGATCGGTGATGGATCCTGTTTGACATTCATCCATCCATCCCGCTGATGATTATGGACAGGCGCAAAAGGACAGTTCACTGGAATTTGCAAATAATTCGGTCCCAAACGGTGACGCTGTGTATCTGGATAGGAGAACAATCTTCCTTGTAACAGTTTATCTTCAGATGGCTCGATCCCAGGCACCATCACACTGGGCGCAAACGCTGACTGCTCCACTTCTGCAAAAAAGTTTTTGGGATTCCGGTTCAAGGTCATCGTCCCAACTTTCACAAGTGGAAGGACATCTTCTGGCCATACTTTCGTTGGATCAAGAGGATCAAACGAAAAGGAATCCATATCTTCAGGATGTAGAATTTGCACATATAGATCCCATTTTGGATAATGGCCTGCCTCAATCGCTTGATAAAGATCTTCTGTGGCATGGCTGTGGTTTTTACCTCCGATCACTTCTGCCTCTTCAGCCGTTAACGTTTTTACCCCTTGAAGTGACTTCCAGTGATATTTGACATATACATGCTCGCCCTTTTTATTCACCCATTTAAAAGCATGAACTCCAAAGCCATCCATTTGGCGATAGTTCGCCGGGATTCCCAGATCGGAGAAAAGCCAAGTTAACATGTGTGTCGATTCAGGACTAAACGACATGAAATCCCAATAATGATTCGGCGTTTGAATATTGGTATGGGGAGCTGGCTTTAGTGCATGTACCATATCCGGAAACTTGATCGCATCGCGGATAAAAAACACGGGTAAATTGTTACCCACCAAATCATAATTTCCTTCCGTCGTATAAAACTTCACTGCAAATCCACGTGGATCACGAAGTGTCTCCGGCGAGCCACTTGGATGAATCACGGTCGAAAAACGAACAAATACAGGTGTCTCAGTCCCCGGTTCTTGCAAAAAAGCGGCACGGGTATACTTTGCCATGCTCTGTGAAGTGACAAAAACACCATAAGCCCCTGCTCCACGAGCATGAACCACTCGTTCGGGTATACGCTCACGATCAAAATGAGCCAGCTTTTCGATCAAATGATAGTCTTCGAGCAAAGTGGGACCATGCTGGCCTGCTGTTTTTGAATTTTGATTATCCGCAACAGGGGCTCCTTGATTGGTGGTAAGGATTTTTTTGTTTTTCATCTCTCCATAAACCTCCTGGCATAATAAAATAAACTCTATTTAATAATGATTATTAATAAGTAATTGATATCGTTAAATAAAGATTATCATTTTCATTTCGTTTTGGCAACACATATTATACAAATTATTATTAATTAAATATTCTGATAATAATAAGCGGATTGACTAAAAGAACAGAGTCTGGGATTCCATATGTCGCCAGGTCCTCATATTTCCCGAAGCAATAGTGATTCTCTTAGGACTCCTACTTTCGTAAATCTTATTTTTAATCAGCACCAGATCCAAGCTTAGGATTCGTGCTATCATACTATACAACGCAATTCTAAAATGAAGGAGATCATCATTATGAAAAAAGTAAAGGTGTGCGGCGCAGTCATTCGCAATGATCAGAATGAAATCCTGTGTGCTTTACGTTCGCCAACCATGTCACTTCCGAATTTGTGGGAGTTTCCTGGAGGGAAAATCGAAGAAGGAGAAACTGCTGAAGAGACATTAGTTCGCGAGATCAAGGAAGAATTGGGTTGTACAATCGAAGTCTATGACAAAATCGAGGAAGTTGAATATGTATATCCACATATAATCGTCAATCTAATTACATATGAAGCGAAAATTATCGATGGAAGACCTCAAGCAAAAGAGCACGCCAAGATCGAATGGATCCCTCTCGACGTGCTCCAACAATTGAATTGGGCTCCAGCAGATATCCCAACAGTGAAAAAGCTGTTAGCTAATAAGATCTATAAATAGATCATCAGGTACTGGATGGTGTAGCTTCCAAATAATATTCATTGGCTTATCGCCATGGCTCTCAACATAATCTACTTCACCCAGATAGGTAAATGGCAGAGTCATCCCATGCATCTTTTCAAATTTACGGACAAATAGATGAATATGATACCCTCTATCTTTATGATGAATATAATTCTGACCAACAGAGGAGTCATGTGATGTTTGGTTTTGACTCTGCCAATGAAATGTAGATTGATCTATAAAATAATCTTGATAACGTAAATGTTCCTCTACTGTTTCATTCTTTTTCAAGTTTACAAATAAAAAGTAATGTTCTCCTACCCTACGAACTCCTTCTCTCCATGACCCCGGCTTTGCACCTGACTCAGATAAAAAGATGATATCATCACGTGTATAATTCTGATATAAAATTAAACGCTTATTTTTTCCTAAAAAGTACTCTGGTTTAAAAGTTCTACGAAACTCGATCATTCCATAATTTAATCGCTCTTCAACATAACTTCTTATTTCATCATCATTACGTACCATCTCGATAAAACGGTCATTTACATAAAAGACATGATTATCTATCGAACCAAATATCCAATTCTGTTTTTTATAAGGAGAAGCTAATTTAGCCATAGCTTGTACTATTAATCCCTGGTGTTTTTCAATATCCATTTCCAGTGCAAAACGTTGCTGAAGATGTTCTACTACGTCTTCTACCATTACCTGTTGCTTTTTTAAGGCAAGTTCTAAAATAGCCAGTTCATAAGGCCATTTAATGGGGAGCATCTGCTCGATTCGCTCCACAACCTCTACAGCATATGTATTTTCAAGAAGTTTTTGATCAAATTCGTTTAAGTCTTTCATCTTTTCTTTTGTGCGAATCCAACTACCAAAGCGATTAAGGAAAAAGTAAAGGCTCGGTACTTTTTCAATATAAAGGAAATCTTTAATTTCAGGTGAACGTCCCAGATCTTTCTTTAATTGAACATAAAAGTTTTTAAGTGTTTCTGCTGAATCCATCCGAACTCGCTCTAGCTTTTCTAGTATTTGCTTTTTGGAAATACGATCAAACTCCACATAAGATCCATTAGGTAAATCTGCGAATTCATTTTGAACCGCTACTCGTAATAAATCTTTGTCAAACATATGATTATTCGTCTGACCTGCCAAAGCTAACGGTATCATAAAAGACCTTTGATAGTTCCCTATAAAATCAAGAATGGTAACAAATTCTTTCCCTTCTGCCTTCCGCAAACCACGCCCCAATTGTTGAATAAATACAGTAGAAGATTCGGTAGGACGTAAAAATAAAATAAGATTTAACTTTGGAATGTCTACTCCTTCATTAAAAATATTTACGGTAAATATAATCTCTAGTGGATCATTTTCATCTTCCAATTGTTCTATAATCTTCTTCCTTTTTTCTGGTGAATCTTCTCCGGTTAGATAGGTCGTCCAATATCCTCGTTTATTAAACTCCCGAGACATATACTTTGCATGTTCAACATTTACACAAAATCCTAATCCAATTAATCGATCCCCATCATATCCATATCTATTAATCATCTCAATAATATAATCTACACGCTTATTTGTACTTAATGCTTTAACTAATATTTGTTCATCCAAAGTGCCTTGAGACAATGGAATTTCATCATAATTTACTGTTTTATCTACAACACCAAAGTAGTGGAATGGACACAATAGATCAGCTTCCAGCGCATCACGTAACCGAATCTCATAAACTACATTATAATCACATAAAGCTAAAATATCTTTTCCATCCATTCTCTCAGGTGTAGCTGTTAATCCTAACAAAAACTTAGGTCGAAAATACTCTAACACTTTGGTATATGTAGAAGCCTGAGCATGATGAAACTCATCTATGACAATATAATCAAACTCATCTGGAGAAAACTTTTTTAGATTCTCTTCTCTATGCAAAGTTTGGATCGTGCTAAATAAAAATTTCCTCTCAATCTCTTTTTTCTGCCCCGTCATTTTTCCACATAGGTTCGGTTGATTAAATACTTTATTAAATGTCTCAATTGCTCCCTCTAACAGTTCATCCCTGTGCGCTATATAATAACAATGTATTGCTTGCATACTTGGTACATAACCTGAAAAAAGCATGAAATAAATACCGAAGTTCATGCGGAATCCCTGTTTTCCAAGAAGGGAAGCGGATTAATAACTCTGTATTCCTAAATACGAAAAAGCCTTCATCCCTTTGCAGGATGAAGGCGATTATACAAGTTTGGAGCCTTCTGGTGCTGATGTTTGACTCAAACCTTGTTCCTCTTCATTACGAGTGAAAGAACTTCGATTCATTTGGTTCCCAGAAGACCTGATAATGGTATCCATGCCTCTCTTCCAGGATAGTCAGAATATATCCGTCGTAGATCATCGCTCTATTCTAAATCGTTTAATTCAGTTAACAATCAGGGTTTTACCTATACATAAATGCATTTTTAACTACAAAAGATAACTTACAACCATATAAGGAGGAGTGGCATGAAAAAGTTCTTATACATGTTCGAAATGCTCATCATAGCAAGCCTGTTGGTTGTAACCGTAGGTTGTACCACACAGCCAAAACAACAAGGATCTGTTCGAGATCAAGCAATCAGACCGAAACCGACTTCTTATGAAACTGCTCCTGACTTTAGAACCCAAATCCAGTAAAACCGGGAACACCGGAAAGGATCACTTCACCAAGAACAACAGAAAAAGGAAGAAATCAATCTTCTCAATGGTTAGCAGACCAAATTATTCAAACAGGCGAAAGGTATATCGGGACTTCCTATCACCTTGGAGCAAAATCAGGTCAAACCGATGCTTTTGACTGTTCTTCATTCGTTCAGTATTTATACGGGCTTTATGGCATTGATCTTCCACGTAATTCCCGTCAACAAGCGAATGTAGGAATCACTGTACCAAAATCAGAAATTCGTAAGGGTGATCTACTCTTCTTTAAGAGAAATGATACAGGTGACAACATAGGTCATGTAGGGATCTACGCAGGCAATAACCAAATCCTCCATACATGGGGGCCGGGTGGGGTGCGATACGACAACATAGAACAAGGATGGCTTAAGGAAGGATTCGTTGTAGCAAAGCGTGTTCTTCCAGAATATTAGCATCAACAAAAAAGACCACTTCAATAACTGATTAAAATTCAGGCATTGAAATGGTCTTGCTCTTTGTCTACATACAAACTACTTCATTTTGATTGCGACCCTCAATCTAGTCTCACGATTAGAATGAAGGTAGCCATATATCCATCCCACTGAGTGGATTGTATTTCTCATTTTGTTCTTTAAGATTGTTCCCATAAATTTAGTTTTGTGTTGCCTACTCCAAAAAATCCTCAAATGCAAATTTAAGCAACAAAAAAACCACTCCCCACATGATCAAATCCATGCAGTGAAGTGGTCTAGCTCGTACAAAAAATTGTCCCAGTGTGACCTCTTCAGTGAAAATCGCTGAAAGCCTTCTGGTGCTGGTGACAGGATTCGAACCTGCGACCCCTTCATTACGAGTGAAGTGCTCTACCAGCTGAGCTACACCAGCGTGTTATGCCATTTGGATTCTTGGTGGAGGCGAGCGGAGTCGAACCGCTGTCCGAAGACATCGCCACGCCAGATTCTCCGAGCGCAGTCACTGTATTATATTCTCACCTGCAAAACTGCCCAGTGACAGGCGATTTCACAGGCCAGCCACGAAGATTTCACTTTCCAGCCTGTGGCGAGCTGGTCAGCTAGCCTACTAACGGTGAGACCCGACAGCTCCACGTAGGCGATGGAGAAGCGGATCCTAGCTGGTTAATTAAGCAGCTAGAGCGTAGTTTTCTTGTTTGCCAGTTACATTTGGCCCTGCGTGTTTAACGAGAAGCGCAGCCCCTCGGCTCGCTACTGACGCTCGATCTGTCCCCGTCGAATCCCAAAACGCCCCCGTACTTGAGGAACATGAGATCGACTGGCTACGTCTCTATATTATAACAGGTCTATTTTAAAATGCAATACCTTTTTTATCGGTTATATTCTTTCAGTTTTCGTTGAATCATGCGCTCAGCATCTCTTTTGGCCATGGCTTCCCGCTTGTCATAAAGCTTTTTCCCGCGTGCCAGCGCCAATTGGACCTTGGCAAATCCATTTCGCAAATGGACATCCAATGGCACCAGGGTGAGTCCCTTCTGTCTTGTCATTCCAAGCAGTTTATCAATCTCTTTTCGATGCATGAGTAATTTGCGAGTGCGGGTGGGATCAACATTAAAGCGGTTTCCCTGCTCATATGGGCTAATGTGCATACCAATGATAAAGATTTCACCTTTATCAATACGGGCATAGCTATCTTTTAAATTGACTCGCCCTTGGCGAATCGATTTAATCTCTGTTCCTGTCAACACAATTCCAGCTTCATACGTTTCTTCAATATGATAATCATGAAGCGCCTTTTTATTACGTGCGATAACTTTAACCCCTTTGTTATTGCCCATCATGTCACCCGCTTTCACTAAAATACAGCAAGTTACATTATATCAAATCAAAATGAAAATAGTCAATATAATCATAACACCGCCAGAGAGAACAAAACCTCTTCTTGGAACCCTGCTCCAGAATCGGTTTCTTATCCGGTCACACCTCCATACGACTAAGGGTGACACTGTAAGAAACCGATTCTTTTACAGTTGTTATCAAACATCGATATAATCATTTTTTTTTCTTTGCTTTTTTCCGTTTCGCTTTTGGTTTTGATTTCTGCTTTTTCTTTTCGGCTTTCTCTTTTACTTCTGCAAAATCAATCACCTTTGCTTCTTTTTTGCCTTTTTTCTTCTTTTTCTTCTTGGCTTTGTCCCGTTCCCCAAACTCTCCGAAATGCTCAATGAGTTCAAAATCGATTTTTCTTTCTTCCAGATTAACAGAACTGACACGGACGATCACACGATCACCGATGCGGAAGATCCGTCCTGTTCTTTCACCGATAAGGAGATATGCCCGATCGTCATAGTAATAGTAATCATCCGTTAAATAGCTGACATGAATCAGACCTTCAATGGTGTTAGGCAATTCAACAAAGATCCCAAATGAAGTCACACTGCTGATGGTTCCTTCAAATTCTTCACCGATATGTTGTTGCATAAATTCTGCCTGTTTCAAGGCCTGAGTTTCACGTTCTGCATCCACGGCAAGCCGTTCACGAATCGATGAATGCTGAGCTGCATCTGGCAAGTAAGAGTTGAGCTGATCGATTCGTTCCACCGTTAAACTGCCCTGCGTGATGACTTCACGGATAATTCGATGGATCAGTAAATCCGGATAGCGACGAATCGGGGAAGTAAAGTGAGTATAAAAGGGCGCTGCCAATCCAAAATGCCCTACACATTCAGCTGCATATTTCGCTTGTTTCATCGAACGAAGCATGACCGTACTGATTGCCTTTTCTTCTGGACGGCCACTGATTTTATCCAGCAGTTGCTGTAGGGAACGTGGCTTCACTTTATCTGGTTTTCCCTTGATGGTATAACCAAAGCTGCTTACAAATTCATAAAAGGATTGTAACCTTTCCGTATCCGGATTTTCGTGAATCCGATAAACAAAAGGAACATCCAGTCGGTAAAAATGTTCTGCAACTGTTTCATTGGCTGCTAACATAAATTCTTCAATCAAACGCTCTGCAACCGTCCGCGGACGTTTCACCACATCAATCGGCTTCCCGTTTTCATCCACAATCACTTTGGCCTCGTCAAAATTAAAATCAATAGCTCCCCGTTGCATCCGTTTACTCCTTAATGTCTCCGCCAATTCAGCCATCAGACGAAAATCCTCAACCAATGGCTCATATCGTTCAATGAGCTCAGGATCTTCATCCACCAAAATTTTCTTTACAGCTGTATAAGTCATTCTTTCATTGGTCCGAATGACACTGGGGTAAATTTCATAGTCGACTACTTGTCCATTGGAGTCGATTTCCATATCACAAGTCATGGTTAACCGATCCACTTGTGGATTCAAGCTGCAAATCCCATTCGATAAACGCTTGGGCAGCATCGGAATCACCCGGTCAACCAAATACACACTACAACCCCGTTCATAGGCTTCTCGATCCAAAGCACTTCCTTCTTTGACATAATAACTCACATCAGCAATGTGCACACCTAAGCGAATATTCCCATTGGGAAGCCTCTCTACAGAGACAGCGTCATCCAAATCCTTGGCATCTTCTCCGTCAATGGTTACCATCTTGCGTTCGCGTAAATCACGCCGACCTTGGATCTCCTCTTCACTGATAGTTTCGGGGATGGCTTCTGCTTCTCTGAGTACATCCTCAGGAAATTCTTCCGGCAATCCATGCTTCCGTATAATTGAAACAATATCAACGCCCGGATCGTCCTTATTTCCCAGAATCTCAATAATTTCCCCTTCTGCACTATACCGGCCTGTTGGGTAATGCAACAACTTCACAACGACCTTCTGTTTATTTTGAGCGCCCATTCGATGTTCAGCTGGAATAAATATATCCGCCGTCAGACGTGGATCATCCGGGATAACAAATCCAAAATATTGATTGAGGGCTATAAACGTACCCACAACCGATTCACGTCCTCTTTTTAAAATCCGAACAACCTCACCCTCCGGGCGCCGATCATGTCTCTTTCTTGTATGGATCCGTGCGAGAACCAGGTCCCCATCCATTGCTCCATTCATATCATTGGGTTGAATATAGACATCTTGCATTTGGGCTGAATCGGGGATCACAAAACCGTAACCTTTTGTACTTCCCTGCAATGTTCCGCGCACCAAATTAAAACGTTCAGGGACGCCATACCGCTTGGCACGGGTTTGTACAATTTTTCCGTCTGCTTCTAACTCATTTACCAGTTGAATAAAATTCTCTTTTTCCTCCTCTTTCACCGCAAAAGACTCCATTAACTCTTCCAAAGTAAGCGGCTTATATGCTTGTTCCAGCATAAATCTCCGAATTTCTTGTTCTGTTGTCATCTAGCTAGCTCCTTTCAATCAAGCCAAACCTTTTATACTCATAGAGTTTTCAATTATAAAATGTTCCACCTCTTGGAATAATTTCCCTCTTTCTTTATCTAATGTTATAATATGACATGAATTTTCATACCAAGATAGTTTTTTCTTTTCAGAAGAAATATGTTCTAGAATATAATCCGCACTTTCCGGCTCCACTGTTTCATCCTGTCGAGATTGAACAATCAAGGCAGGAACCGTTACTTTTGATAAGGATGGACGCATTTGGGTACGAATAAATTTCTTCAGACTCGCTACACACTTAAGAGGTGTTCGATCGATCGGAACCATCATCGACTCAATCTCAGGATCACGCTTTCGACGATTCTTCGGAGTATAAAATGGATAAAAATAATGAACCAAATCGACAAACATGAGCCGACGATCTTTGATCCAAACGGGAGTGCACATGGAAATCACTCCATCCACTGGTTTTTGTGCAGCCAGAAATAAGGTCAAGGCACCTCCCATCGATAAACCAGCTACAAATAAATGATCAAGCTCTTCTTTCTGCAATCGCTCATAGGCATCGAGAACACTTTGCCACCAATCTCTCCAGCCTGTTTTTACCATCTCCTCTGCTGTTTTTCCATGTCCAGCCAAAAGAGGTGCATAGACTGTATAGCCTTTGTCAATAAAATATTGCCCCATAGGTCGAAGTTCAGATGGACTTCCCGAAAATCCATGTATTAATAGGATTCCCGTTTTTCCACCCTTATAAAAAAAAGGTTCTGGAGAACGTCGCACGATTTTCATGATGCATCCCCTTTAATCCTTTACTCACGATCATTCTGTAAGATAAAAGACGATACCTTACCCAGTAAGTAAGAAATCGCCCTTACTATCTTCGCTATTGTTTCTATTAAGTATTCTTCCTCAGAAAAAAGTAATGCGGTTGATTTCATTTGTCCAAACTTCTTCATCCAAGCGATGCTATGATTATTCCCTCTCAGGATATATAAAAAACACCATTCATTATTCATATACAATTCTCAAAAAAACAAGGGGACTCCCTTAACGAAAGTAAAAATAAAACCGACTTGATTTGATCAAATCAAGTCGGTTTACTCAGCCTGGCAACGACCTACTCTCCCAGGGGTCTTCACCCCAAGTACCATCGGCGCTGGAGGGCTTAACTTCCGTGTTCGGGATGGGAACGGGTGGATCCCCTCCGCTATCATCACCAGACGTTATGTATTCTAACATGATATTCTATTCTTGTCAATTTATTTTTACATAAAAGAAAAACAGCTGAAAAAGGCTGTTTCTCTTTCTGCATTACTTTAAGAAGTATCCAACTAATAGAGCAGAAACAATAAAAAGTACCGCAAAGATCGTGGTTAAACGGCTCAGTAATGCATCAATTCCACGGGCTTTTGCCTTTCCAAACAGCTGTTCTGCTCCACCACCAACGGTTCCAGATAAACCAGCACTTTTGCTTGATTGCAGCAAAATCACTATAATCAAACAAATACTGACGATAGCCAGAAAAATTTTTGCAGCGATGACCATGTTGTGACCTCCCCGTCACTAGTACTTCTGTAAATATAACACGAAGAGGCTTTCTTTTCAATAAATGGAGGAATAGGATGTCCGTGAACGTATATAAGGTGTCTGTTTGCGATCAAACCGCTTTTCGTTGAGCCATGATTGCCCTTATGCCGGATGACAGCGAAACTTTCGATCGGAAACCCAAGTTGCTGTCAATAACTAAAAAATATAAAAACTGATAGTTTTTTGATAAATTTTCCGTAAAATACCGGTTTTCCTTTTCCGTTTCATTGTTTAATAAAAGCGAGCAAAAGTTGTTCAACTGGAAAAGGAAAACCGCGTTTGTCAAAGTCTCACTTAATCAAAATGGACTAAGGTTCTTTGCTTATGGAACATGGCTATCATGATCCTAAATTACCCTTTCAAATTATAGAATGCACTGAGTCCTGGATATTGTGCCGTTCCCTCCAGTTCATCCGCAATACGAATCAGCTGGTTATATTTAGCTACACGATCTGTTCGAGACGGCGCCCCTGTCTTGATTTGTCCTGCACCCGTAGCAACAGCGATATCAGCGATGGTTACATCTTCAGATTCTCCCGAGCGATGGGAAATGACAGCAGTATACCCCGCACGTTTCGCCATTTCAATCGCATCAAAGGTTTCGGTCAAGGTACCAATTTGGTTTACCTTAATTAAGATGGAGTTTCCAATCCCTTTTTGGATTCCTTGGGCCAAGCGTTCGGTATTGGTTACAAACAAGTCGTCTCCGACCAGTTGCACCTTATTGCCCAAGCGTTCTGTCAGGAGCTTCCAACCATCCCAATCATCTTCGGACAAACCGTCTTCAATAGAGATGATGGGATACTTGCTGACCAATTCTTCGTAGTATGCAACCATTTCTTCAGCCGTTTTGGTTACGCCTTCCCCTTCGAGGTGATACTTGCCATCACGATAAAGTTCCGTGGATGCAACATCAAGTGCGAGCTTTACATCATCACCCGGTTTGTAACCAGCCCGTTCAATCGCTTGCATGATCGTTTGGAGAGCTTCTTCATTGGAAGAAAGGTTAGGAGCAAAGCCACCTTCATCACCAACAGCTGTTGTTAAACCTTTTTCTTTCAAGACTGCTTTCAAGCTATGGAAGATCTCTGCTCCCATGCGAATCGCTTCATGCATGTCCCCAGCACCAACAGGCATAATCATAAACTCCTGGATATCCACGTTATTATCGGCATGCTTTCCACCATTTAAGATATTCATCATTGGTACAGGCATTACTTTAGCATTGAAACCACCCAGATATTTATAAAGTGGTAGCCCCAATGCTTCAGCGGCTGCATGTGCAGTAGCCATGGAAACCCCTAAAATCGCATTGGCTCCCAAATTCCCTTTATTTGGTGTGCCATCCAACTCGATCAACTTTTCGTCGATAGCCACTTGATCAAGCGCATCCATCCCCACAATTTCCGGGGCAATTATTTCATTAACATTTTGGACTGCTTTCAATACGCCCTTGCCCAGGTAACGTCCTTTATCTCCATCACGTAATTCGACTGCTTCATAGGCACCTGTAGAAGCTCCTGATGGAACGATCGCACGTCCACGAGCTCCTGACTGGAGATACACTTCTACCTCAACAGTTGGATTTCCGCGGGAATCTAGTACTTCACGAGCATAAATCGCTTGAATGATCGTCATTTTTGTTCCTCCTCAATTATGAATGAATCAATAGTGTTTTTCCTGTCATTTCTTTTGGCTGAGGCAATCCGAGCAAGTCAAGCAATGTGGGAGCCAAATCAGCCAAGATTCCATCATTGCGCAATTGGACGGATGGATCAGTTACAATACAGGGAACCGGGAAAGTAGTATGGGCTGTATGTGGACGATTTTGCTCATCCAGTACCATATCGGCATTTCCATGATCGGCCGTAATAATGGCTAATCCACCTTTAGAGAGTACCTGATCCACTACTTTGCCCAGACATTCATCGACTGCTTCCACAGCCCGAATCGTTGGTTCCAGTTTACCGGAGTGACCCACCATATCCGGATTGGCAAAGTTTAAAATAATCGTATCGTATTTCTCTGCTTCGATCTCTTTCAGTAAGCTTTCTGTTACTTCATAAGCACTCATCTCTGGTTTGAGGTCATATGTAGCCACTTTGGGGGAATTGATTAAAATCCGGTCTTCGCCCGGAAACGGCTCTTCTCTTCCACCGCTAAAGAAGAACGTCACATGTGGATATTTTTCCGTCTCAGCAATCCGTAATTGCTTTAAACCATGCCGAGAGATGACTTCACCGTAAGTATTGTCTAAATCAACCGGTTTATATGCCACATAGCCATTGACTGTCTCGCTAAAATGAGTCAGGCAGACATAGCACAGATTGTGGAATTGCTTTTCACCACGGTCAAATCCACGAAAATCTTTGTTCGTAAACGCTTGCGAAATCTGAATGGCACGGTCTGGACGGAAATTAAAGAAAATAATCGCATCATTTTCTTCCACAGTTCCTACGGGTCGATCTTCTTCGTCCACAATCACAGTAGGAACAACGAACTCATCAAATACGCTCTTTTCATAGGATTCTTTTACAGCCTGGATTGGATCACGATATTTTGGTCCCTCACCATACACCATCGCACGATACGCTTTTTCTGTACGTTCCCAGCGACGGTCACGATCCATCGCATAATATCTTCCTTGTACAGTAGCTAACTGACCTACGCCCAATTCTTTCATTTTGCTTTGCAACTGCTCAATATAACGAATGGCACTATCAGGTGCGACATCTCTTCCATCCAGGAAAGCATGCACATATACACGGTCTACTTTTTCTTTTGCTGCCAGCGCAAGTAAAGCAAAGAGATGGTCAATATGACTGTGTACACCACCATCAGATAGCAAGCCATATAAATGAAGACTGCTTTGATGTTCATTTACATGCTGAATCGCTTTTAGGAAAGTTTCATTGTTAAAGAAAGAACCTTCATGAATGGCTTTACTGATCCTGGTCAAATCCTGGTATACGATTCGCCCGGCGCCAATATTTAAATGTCCGACTTCGGAATTTCCCATCTGTCCTTCAGGAAGTCCAACAGCATTTCCACTCGCTTGTAGTGTCGTATGTGGATATTGATTCCAATAGCGATCAAAGTTTGGCTTATTTGCCTGAGCCACAGCGTTCCCATGTCGTTCTTCTCTTAACGCAAATCCATCCAGAATGATTAAAATAACCGGTTTGGGTCTACTCATGCTCCATCACCTTTTCGGCTAGCTGCTAGGACTAATGCCATAAAAGAGTCTGGCTTAAGGCTGGCTCCACCAACCAATGCCCCATCAATATCGGTTTGCTCCAAGAAAGAAGCAATATTTTCCGGTTTTACACTGCCACCGTACTGGATTCGCACTTCATTAGCAATTTGCCAGTCATATCCTGCCGCTACTGTTTTTCGAATAAACGAAATCACTTCACCAGCATCTTCGGCTGTGGAAGCTTTTCCTGTTCCAATGGCCCATACAGGTTCATACGCAATGATCGCCTTTTTCACTTGATCTGAAGAAAGTCCATCGATCGCAGCTCGAACCTGACGTTCCACCACTGCTTTGGTTTGTTCATTTTCGCGCTCCTCTAAGGTTTCGCCTACACAGATAATCGGGATTAACCCTGTTTTCACCGCAGCCTTTACTTTTTTATTCACTGTTTCATCCGTTTCTCCAAAATAAGCCCGACGTTCCGAATGACCAATAATGACATACTGTACACCCACTGCTTTGAGCATGGGAATACTGATCTCGCCTGTATAGGCTCCTTCTGTTTCCCAATGAACATTTTGTGCTCCAATCCCTACTTTACTTCCTTGAGCCTGTTCTGCCAAAGATGGAAGACAAAGATAAGGAGCACAGATCACCACTTCTACATCATCAGGAAGAGTGGAAAGAGGTAAAGCGCGTAAAAATTCCTTTGCTTCTTCCACTGTTTTATACATCTTCCAGTTACCAGCAATCACTGGTGTTCGTGTGATGGTCATCCAACCTCACCAACCTATTCTTTATCGTTTAGTACCGCCACTCCTGGCAATTCCTTTCCTTCCATCAGCTCAAGCGATGCTCCCCCACCAGTGGAAACATGGTCTACTTGGTCTGCCAATCCTGCTTTTTCAATCGCTGCTGCAGAATCTCCACCACCTACAATGGTGACCGCATCTGACTCAGCCATCGCTTGTGCAATCGCATTGGTACCATGTGCAAACTGATCCATTTCAAATACACCCATCGGCCCATTCCAAACAACCAAACGGGATTGGCGAATAACGTCAGCAAAAAGTTCTCGTGTTTTGGGACCGATATCCAATCCCATCATATCTTCTGGAATTTGATCGACTGCCACTGTTTTCACTTGGGCCGGGTTTGGATCAAATTCATTGGCAACGACCACGTCAACAGGCAAATAAAGGCGAACTCCCTTTTCTTCGGCTTGACGAATAAAAGATTTGGCCAATTCTTCCTTGTCCGCTTCAAATAAAGATTTTCCGATTTCATATCCTTTGGCCCGAATAAAAGTAAAAGAAAGACCGCCACCAATGATGAGATGATCTACTTTATCCAGTAAATTCTGGATCACCCCGATCTTGTCTTTCACTTTCGCCCCACCGATAATAGCGGTAAATGGACGCTCAGGATTGGTCATGGCCTGACCTAGCGTATCCAATTCCTTTTGCATGAGGAATCCTGCTACAGCAGGTATGTATTCTGCAATTCCAGCGGTTGACGCATGTGCACGATGTGCGGTTCCAAAAGCGTCATTGACATAGAGATCTGCCAATTTGGCAAATGCTTTAGCCAGTTCCGGATCATTTTCTTCTTCACCTGGATGAAAGCGAACATTCTCCAATAACAGTACTTCTCCCTCTTTGAGTTCTGCCACCCGATGTTCTACTTCCGGCCCGATTACTTCATCCACTTTGGCTACCGGTTGTCCCAAATATTCTGCTAAACGGGCAGCTACGGGAGTTAAACGCATTTCTTCGACCACTTTTCCCTTGGGTCGTCCCAAATGACTCGCCAGGATCACCTTCGCCCCATTCTCCACCAAATATTGGATTGTAGGCAAAGCTGCACGAATCCGGGTATCATCCGTAATTTCCCCATTCTCCATAGGGACGTTAAAGTCGACCCGACAAAATACTCGCTTTCCACGAAGCTCTACATCACGAATGGATTTTTTGTTCACAAAGTACCCCCCTGGTTTACAAGAAAGAGGAGAATAAGAAACATTCTCCTCTTCGATTTTATTCCTCTTCAATTCTAAAATTATAACCCTTGAATGGCAATATAATTGGCAAGATCTACTACACGATTCGAATAACCCCATTCATTATCATACCACGCTACCACTTTCACCATATTCCCTTCCAGAACCATTGTAGATAGAGCATCTACGGTTGAAGAATGGGGATCGCCATTGTAGTCAATCGATACCAATGGTTCTTCCGAGTAAGCGAGAATGCCTTTTAATTCTCCTTCTGCTGCATTGCGCAGAACTTCATTGACTTTTTCTACTGTTACATGTTGATCCAATTCAGCCACCAAATCTACAACCGATACATTTGGCGTAGGAACACGAATCGCAAACCCGTTTAATTTACCTGCTAACTCAGGTAATACCAAAGACACTGCTTTTGCTGCACCTGTCGTAGTTGGAATCATCGATTCAGCAGCAGCACGAGCCCGACGCAGATCTTTATGTGGCAAATCAAGGATTTGCTGGTCATTCGTATAGGAGTGTACGGTTGTCATCAAACCACGACGGATCCCAAATTCCTGGTGTAACACTTTAGCCACAGGTGCCAAGCAGTTTGTGGTACATGATGCATTGGAAATGACATGATGATTGGCTGGATCATACTTCTCATGGTTAACACCCATGACGATCGTAATATCTTCTCCTTTAGCTGGAGCAGAAATAATCACTTTTTTGACAGTTCCTTGTAAATGTTTGGCTGCATCCTCTTTTTTGGTAAAACGTCCTGTCGACTCAATCACCAATTCTACCCCATAATCGCTCCAGTTTAATGCAGCCGGATCACGTTCTGCCAGCACATGAATCAGCCGTCCATCCACAGTAAATCCTTGGTCCGTTGCTTCAACTCTCGCATCCAACTTCCCATGAACAGAGTCGTATTTCAAAAGATGGGCAAGTGTCTTTGCATCTGTCAAGTCGTTAACTGCGACTACTTCCAGGTTGGGATGATGGAGCATAGCTCGAAATACATTTCGACCAATCCGTCCAAAACCATTGATACCTACTTTTATTTTTGCCATCTTTGTTTCCCCCTTTATCGAAACTGACAAAATCATGTATCAGAAAATTCATCTCGAATCACCATATTTGTTTTCCGTATCTTTCCCATTTACATGGATAAAATTGCTGGATTTCAAAATCTCCTCTGCTGCTCCTTCATCGGTAATCAGCACATGAACAGGCGAAAGGGCACATACTGCTTTAATCGCTTCTGCTTTACTTGCTCCACCAGCTACAGCTATTCTGATTTCGATTTGATCCAAGTCTTCTAACTGCAAGCCAACAATCGGTATTTGGTGTACGATACTCCCAGACTTATTTACATAATAGCCAAAGAATTCACCGACGGCTTCCTCTTGTTCGAGCTTCTTCATGACTTCCGGAGAAGATTTGCGCCGGATCGCCATTTTTTTTGCATCTCCGATACCATGCAGGACGATTCGCGCCTGGCGCAAATATGCGAGTGTTTTTTCAATATGCGGTTCTCTCATTAATGTCTCATAAGCTTCTGGGCTCAATTGATCCGGAACATGTAACAATCTGTACTTCCCTCCGGAATTCTTGGCCATTAAAGAAGCAATATAGTTGGCTCCCAGCTCAACCGCTTCATCCAAACCTCCGCGAGTAGGGACAAATGTTGTCGACTTTAATGATGGGGTCGGTGTCAACATTTCAGCTACTGCCAATACACTGGAACCACCAGTCACGGCAACTACCTGATTGTCAACAGCCATTTGTTGCAAAACCCGTGCGCCGGCACGCCCCATCTCTTTCTTCACCCATCCAGATTGATCCGTGTCACCTGTTACTACAATCACTTCTTTTATTCCCAGTAAATCAGACAGCTTTCTTTCCAGTTCGGTAATTCCAAACAGCTCTCGAATAATCTGCTCCATTTCTTGTAATACGCGGCTGCCTTCGTCGGTTAAAGTCATACCTGCTGTTGAAACATCGATCAAACCTTGTGCACGTAAAAATTCAGCCTCCGAACGAAGAACTCTTTCGGTCAAATGAATAGTAGTGGTCAGACTGCGACGGCCAACTGGCTGCATTAAGCGAATTTGATGAAGAATTTCATATCTTTTTCTCATGACTTTCAGTAAATCTGGTAATAATTTTTTTTGGATATTGAGTAGATCTTTCATATATCCCCTCCAAGGGACTTAATTAGTCCCGGTTATGCAAAAAACGTCCCATACATCCCAAAAAAAAATAAGAAAAATTTCATCTGGATGGTTGACAACTTCCCCTTTGTTTGTTCGAATCAGCCTTGTTTCCTTACAGCCTGATTTTTTTGATAGCATTGTCAAACGTCTCACATATATTCTACCTCATCTTAAAAGAGGCTTGCAAGAGACGGGAACGATCCTGTTTCATTTTTCAATCATTGTATCTCTTTCTGGCGGTAGATGATGGTATTCCCAGTTCCTCCCGATATTTTGCTACTGTTCTGCGAGAGATATGAATTCCTTTCTCTTGTAACAGATGGGCAATTTTTTGATCAGAGAGCGGTTTGGTTTTGTCTTCGTTAGCGATTAACATCTGTATTTTATTCTTGACCGTTTTCATGCTCAAATCTTTTCCAGAATCAGTAGCCAGTCCTGATGGAAAAAAGAAACGAAATGGAAACAAACCATGGGGTGTTTGCATATATTTATGCTTTGTCGCTCTAGAAATCGTGGATTCGTGAAGTCCAAGCTCATCTCCCACTTGCTTCAGTGTCAGAGGTTGTAGATGGTCAACACCTTCTTCAAAAAATCTCTTTTGCTTGTTAACAATCACCTCGGCAACCCGATAAATGGTCTCTCTTCTTTGCTCAATTCCTTTCATCAGCCATATGGCAGATTGCATCCAGTTTTTCAAATAAGCCGTGGCGGATTTTCCCAATTGTGCTTGTCGAATAAGTTGAATGTAATCCTTATTCATCCTAAGACCCGAATAATAAGGATCATTTAAATAGATACAGTAATCATCCGCTTTTTTCTCCACGACTACATCAGGGTAAATCATGACGGACGGCCTGCTTGAATAGCCTCCGCCGGGACGGGGATTACACTTTTTAATTTCATCGACAGCTTGTTGGATCTCTATTACTTCCACTTCCAGTTCCTGTGCAATCTTTTTCAGTTTTCCTTTCGCTACATCAGGAAGGTAACGATGTGCAACTTCGATGGCTAACTGATTCGGATTCGGTTTGCGTTTTAACTGAATAACCAAACATTCCGCCAGAGATCTCGCTCCGACCCCTGCTGGATCCAAAGAATGTAACACTTCCAGACAAGTATCCCATATCGAAGAATCTATTTGAAAACGCTTACATGCGGTTTGATAATCAACATCTAAATACCCCTTTTCATCCAGGTTGCCAATCAGATAAGTGCATACTTTTCGTACAAGAGGGTCTAACCGCATAACACCTAACTGTTCTAACAGGATTTCATATAGTGAATCACTTTCTGATGCGATACGTTCAATGAAATCATCATGCTTTTCAGAAGAGGGCGTCGTTTTACCATAAATATTTCCTTTATTTAAATAATTGATCCAACTTTCAGCTCTTTTTCTCCACATTTCATCATCTTCAGAACCTGTCCATTCAAGGAGTGGATTTTCATTTATTTGTTCTTGAATATATTGTTCCAGTTCTGGCGCGGAGTATTGTAATAGTTGAATGGCTTGACGCAATTCGGGTGTCATCATTAACTTCATGCGTTGTTCTTGTACCAAATCAAAGCTCAGTTGTAATGCCATAAGTTCACCTCCGCTTTTATCCAACAAACCATTTTCGTTACTGAAGTATAAACAAAGCCCCCCACATTACTATCTAGATCTCTTTTTCCCGCTCTGATTGAATTTAAGTTCAACAAAATTCACTAAACGAAAAAGAAGTTTCAATACCAACTTTCTTTTGTCTTTATTTTATCATAAAAAACACAAAAAACGGGCGTAAATGCAATATAAATATTTCAATATAAAAAGAACGAGGTAACATACCCCGCTCTTTTACATCTCGTTTTAGTTTTTTGCTGTTCCCATATCGTAAGCATACATTTTGACACCATATAACAATAACCAACTAATTGGGTTATCTTTTTTGTCCTCTGTATGTTGCGTTACATATACATCAAAATTATCCACTTTTGTTACTACAGCTGTATGGTCAATCCGTCCATCATTTTCAAAGTCAAAGCTGATTACATCACCGATCTTTAATTTCCAAATGTTGTCGACCATTTTTGCCCGACCTCTAAAATGACTGTAAAAGGAGTTTGCTACTCCCCAGGAATAAGAAGGTTTGCTTGGCAGATCTCTATAGTACCAGTAAGAATTTCCTTTTGTTACTTCCTTGATTCCTCCTGCTTTAATTACCTGGGAAATAAAGTTGGTACAGTCATACCAGCAATCATAGCATCCACCCATTACTTTACTATAGTACCCATACTCTTTATTGTTCCGTTTGTTCCACCATTTATAGGCATATGCTTTTGCTTTCGCACGGTTATAACCATTTGGCTCATCCCTGGTTTGCGTCCTTCCTTTGCCTTCTTCGTCTCGGTCTGACCCTCTGTTACCTGGAGTTTGGTTATTGTGATCTCCAGGTTGTTGCAGTTGATTTCCGCCATTATTTACAGTGGTTGTTCCACTGTTATTTCCCTCACCGGTATTGTTATTGTTTCCATTGGACGGAGGAGTTTGGCCATTTTGTCCGCTATCTGATTGATTTCCTTGATTTGGATGGGTGGATGAATTTGAGCTACTGCCATTTTGATCCCCAGCCTGATTTCCACCGCTTCCAGCAGGTAGATTTGCTAGATGATTGGTATCCGGGGTTCCGGATGTTGCAGAACCAGGTTCATCGGAACCGCCATTTTGATTTTGATTTCCGTTAGATGGGGTATTCGAAGATTGAGGATCTTTTGATTCAGGTTGTTCACTTTTCTCCTGCTTATTTTCATCAGTTGAATCAGGCTTTGGTTTTCCTTTATCTTTTAGGGGGACTCCCGGTTTTACTGGGAGTAAACTCTGCAAGAGAGCCAGATCTTCTTTCGTCCCTTTTCCTGATTTCAGTTTTTCGACCAATTCCTTGATTTTTTTATTGATCAATTTCGTCTCATAGGCATTCAAATACTTGATATATTCCCATAGAGCCTGTTTTTCTGCTTTAGAAAGATTACTTGCACCGACAAAAGTTCCTTTCACCGCATCACGGAAATTTGGATCATCAATATTTTCTTTTATTGACTTACCTTTTGAAATTTGCTTCTTTACAATATTTAAAGAAACATCGGCGTTTTTCGGTTTCTTGACTTCCCTTTCTTCATAATAACTGGGGCCATCCAAAACATCTTGAATCGAACTTGGATTAACAGGCTTTTTATCAACTTCGGGTGCCGCTTGTTTTGTTGGTGCTTGGCTCGAAGAATCCTTCTCCGTACCAGAAGAACAACCACCTAACACAAGTGCCCCAGTCAATAACAAGGCCAATGCTTTCTTTTTCAAGGCGCTCCCTCTTTTCTAGAATCTAATCAATATTTCATCATTGGTGCGATTTACCAAAATTCAGATATAGATATAAGCAGACTTTTGAGTCTTCGTGACCCTTCTCGCCGTCCAGAAAGCTTTAAAGCACTCGTTTTCAAAAATCTGCCTTCTTTGTTTCGGATCATCGACACCTTTGATCTTTAATAGATTCTTTTATGTATAATATAGAATATATAATTTCACAAAAATAAGGAATAACCCCCCGAAACATTTCACCATTTATCCAAATTTATAAATTTTATTCTTGTTATTTTGATAAAATTTATATGTATATAGAATAAAAAAGAGTGATTGACCGATGTAAGTGATTTATGCTATAATTCGATTTGTCACCTGATATGCGCCTATAGCTCAGGGGATAGAGCGCTGGTCTCCGGAACCAGGTGCCCAGGTTCGAATCCTGGTAGGCGCACCAAACTTATAAAAAACACCTTCTAGCAATCAATATGATGCTAGAAGGTGTTTTTCTTTTTACCTACCCTGCCATTTTTTCCTGCTCTTCATTCACTCGGTCTAGCCATTCTTTTACCAAGCATTCAAATAAATGGCTTTGCTCCATGATCAAGTTATGTCCAGCTCGATCCAAAACAGCGAAGGTACCACGTGGATAATTTTCGATAATTTTCCAATGATCCCGATAACCGGCTACTGAATCTTGCCGCCCTGCCAACATTAATACTGGTTTTTGAAAGGGTTCGGAAAGTTGGTCCACCGGAAAAGAAAAAGCATATTGTTTTTTGATCTTTTGCAAAAAGTCACTATCTGGAGCTGGTGTCGACTGGAGGATGTCTTTAAAACGTTCCCAATGTTTTTGATCTTGTACAACAGCGAGTGAAGTAAATAGTTCTTTCTCTTTATCTTCTAGTGAATGGATTAGTTGCTCATCATAAACCAACACTTGATGTGGAGGGAGTTCTCTTTTGAAACGTTCTGCTTCAATGGGTGAACAGATCAGTAACATTCCATCTACTCTCTCTGGTTTTTGATATAAAATCCCTCTACACAAATACCCTCCATAAGATTCTCCCACCAATACAAATGATTCATTGGGAATAACCTGCTCGATGAAGTGCAATATTACTTGCAACATATCATCAGAACTTTGAATCCAATCTTCTCCTATGCTTTTGCCCATTCCTGGCAAATCAAGATAGATTCGCTTCCACTGCTTCTTCTCTTTAAAGATGGGCTCCATGCTCATCATGATACTGTAATGATCTAATCCCAAGCCATGCAGAATGAGAATGGGTTTACCAGCACCATATTCTTCATAATATAGTTTGGCGCCTTCTAATTGGAGTTCCATATTTTCTATATCCCTCACCCTTATATGATCAGGAAACAGCAAACATATATTCCTTTCTTTTACATAAAGAACATCGTCTACAAAGAAAACCGGCGTTCTACCCGTCGAAGCTTGACTGCACTGGGCTCACGAACATATGGAGTAAATTGCACAGATGGCATCTGGCAACCCAAATGATGAAACAGTTTTCGCATGGATTGAAGAACTGCATTCTTTACTTCCTCTACATCCCCTTCTTTCAGTTTCAAGGATATTTCTAATTGATCCGGGAGATGTTGGATAACCAAATACTCTTCAATCGGCAGGTCAACAGAAATGATCGCCCGCCGCACAAAATCAGGGAAAACAGGGACCAACTCTCTAGATGACAGAGAGGGAAGATAAAACAGATCATCACAGCGGCCCTCGATTTGTTCGATCGCCATAAATATCGATCCACATGGACAAGGCTCTTTCTTTTCCGTTAGTATATCGTCCAGCCGATAGCGAATAATCGGCTGCGTTAAACGTGAAAAATCAGTAATAATAGGCGAAAACTTGCCCAAAACGGGATCTAAGACATCTTTCTGAATAACGACAATATCTTCGTTCACATGCAATGTTCCATACTCACAGGTTGTCGCCAAAAATCCTTCTGTGCACTGATAAATCTGATGAACGGTTTGCTGAAATACTTGTTCTATTTTCTGTTGATCCAAGGGGTCTAGTACTTCCGCTACAGAAATCACTTTTTGAGGTTGAATGGATAACCGTCCTGCCTGTTGTTCTTCTGCCAGAAAACGCAACATCGAAGGAGGGGCAACCAGGATCGTGGGTTGAAATTGATTTAGGGATCCAATATGCTCTCGAACTGGCCGCACAAGATCAAAATAGCGAAATTGAATACGTCCCCGTTCCACACTGGTATATAAATTACTGTTCGCACGTAAAAACAAGGCAACTCGATGCCCAGACAAGATCGAAGCAGGCAATAGCTTTGCCAACATGGCTCCTGCCCAGCGAAGCCGCTCTTCCTCACTGACCAAAAAAATTCCACGATGTCCTGAAGTTCCTGATGACAACCCAATTGTGATATTCCGGATCATGGGTGTAAAATCACGTGTTTCCTCCGCCCGAAGTGCTACCTGAAGCGCTTCTTTTTGCGTTATCCCAACCGTATTCAACTCATCAAAATGCTCCATCATCATCTTCTTGTGAATCAACGGAAACTGACGCCACTCACTTAACGATAACCCTTGATAATACTCCCGGTAAAATGGAGATCGTGGTAAAACATATTGCAAAAGTTTGATCACCTGTTTGTGTTGCCAGGCCTCCAATTGGGTTCGTGACTGAAAAGAAGGGCGGTAGCGCGTTCGAATATACTGTTTGAAAACAGTCATGATCCCTTTCATGTTGATCCATTCCCCCTTAGATGTAGCCAGGTTTCCAGGCAATGGGATGGAACAATCTGGACTTCAGGATGACGGATGGATAGTAAATGAACTTTCGTTAAACTTTCTTGATAAGCTTGAGGGTCATCCGTAATAAGATTCGCCAAAGGATGTGGTAAAGCTTTTTCTTCATATTGTTCTTTTAGCCAACAGCTATCAGCTGCTAAAAAAACAGGTTTCGCCTGTTCATTTTGAAAAAAGATACCGATTTGCCCAAAAGCGTGCCCTGGTAAATCGACTGCAATGACACTTCCATCTCCAAAAAGATCATAGCCTTCTAAAAATGGCGAAAAACGCTCTTCAATTGAAACCCTTTTAGATTCCTCGACAAACTGGACACGCTCTTTAAAATCATTGGGGAGTAAATAAGGGATAAACCCCCGTTTCACCGCTGAAAAACCGGTTTTTCCCTGGACTGCCTGATAAGCTTTTTTCGAACAAATAAAAGTAGCGTGTGGAAAGTCCATACATCCACCAATATGATCCGCATGAAAATGCGAAAGAATAATATATCGAATTTCTTCTGACTTGTAACCAAGCTGCTGGATTTGATAATGAGCGGCATCTGTCTCTTTGAAATGAACAGGTGTAACCATGCGATACAATCGATAAGGAAAGCGATGAGTCTCGGTATGAAAACGTTGGGTGTAACCCGTATCGAACAATATGGGTCCATGCTCAGGATGTATAAGCAGTGAAAATAGAGCGGGAAAGAGACGTTTCTTCCACTTCCCCTTCGATAACACGATCTTTTCCGGGTGAACGCAGGCCCCTCCATAAAACAAAGTCCATTTGAGTGAAATCATGATTGTTCTTTCCACCATTCTACAAATCGATGAATTCCTTCTTCGATCGAGATTCTGGGTTCATATCCCAGCTCTTTTCGTGCTTTGGAAATATCAAGTGTTTGGCTTTTACCAATTTGTCCGATCGCATACCGTGTTAAAAGGGGTTCTTTACCTCCAAGAACCTTCTTCGCCGTCCACTCCAGAAAACCAGCTAACAGATAACCAGTAGTAAAAGAAATCGGTTTTAAACGCATGGGTTGATTCAGCTCTGAAAACAATTGTTTCAGTAAATCGATGAACAGCATGGGTTCTCCATTGGTAATGTTGTATTTTTGGCCTAAAGTGTCTTGTGGAGAATCCATACACAACAGTAAAGCATCAACCACATTCTCCACATAGGTTAGATCAATGAGCACCTTTCCCTCATTGATGAGTGGAATAAAGCGTTGCTCATTTGCTTTGAGAAGCCGAGGTATAATCGTTTGGTCGCCTGGCCCAAATAAAGCACGCGGGCGAATCGTAATAACAGGCAAGCCCTGTTGGTAAGCTTGATCAATGGCTTGTTCTGCTAGCCATTTGGTCTCTGCATAAGCGTTTACTTTACGCTCAGGCAATGGATCATCTTCTTTAATATCGAGCTGGTCCTGAAAACGAAAATAAATACTTGGAGTAGATACATAAATCAATCGTTTAATATGACCATTCATACATCCTTCAATCACGTTTTTTGTTCCAACCACATTGCATTGGTAAAAGTCTTTCCAATCCCCCCATGGTGAAGATAACGCCCCACAGTGAAATACATAATCCTTGTCACGACATAAACGGGTCATCATCAAACGATCTTCCAAACTGGCTGCCACAAAAGCGATCCCCTTCTCCTCCAACCATGCCCCTTTTTGCCAACTCCTGCCCGTAGCGGTCACCTGAAAACCCAACTGGTGCAAACGCTGTGCTAAATATTGCCCCAAAAAGCCAGTAGCACCTGTCACCAATACTCTCATACGATTTCACCATTCCATTCGATATCATGCGTTGATGCTTCTGTCATTGAAATACCATGCTTCCGACTTTGGCACCAAAAATAAAATAAGCTTAACCATTGATAGAAAAACGGGATGGGATCATTCCATCGAAAAATCACATCACGGTATGTAAACATCGTTTTTAACCACGCCTGGAACTGTGAAAAAGATGAAACAGCAGCGATCCCATACGTACACATAGCTAGACGCAGCATTCTTTTTTGTTCTGTTTGAGGGGTAATGAAGGATACAAAGTCGGGTTGAACAAATACACGATCCAATCCGTCTTTATGATGAAACAGATGAATTCCACTGGTTAATCGAGGATTACATTCAATTAATACCAGATCTCCTTCTGGAGTTTCTATCCAATCAAAAGAAATTTGTCCAGTAAAATGCAATTTTTCTACTATTTTCTGCACAAGAAATGGAAGCTGAGTCTGTTGATAGGGAGTAAATGTAATACCAGCACCTTTACCTGCAGTATATACCGTTTGATATGCCACATGAGCAAGCAGCCTTCCATGATCAGCAACACCATATGTACAAACTTGCCGTCCCGAAATCCATTGTTGAACAAGCCATGGTTGCTTCGAATGGACAGAAATGGGAGGTAGCGGCTGGTCGCGATCAGATAATGGATAAATGCGCGTCGCAAAGCGTGAATAGACAGGTTTCAAAATGAATGACATACCTTCTGGTAAATTTGACCGGACTTGTCGCCAATCATGATCCGATTCGATTTTCCAAGTCTGCGGAACATGCAAACCAAGCTTTTGGGCCAACTTCACAAACGTCCATTTATTATGTAGGGTATTTAACTTCTCCCACTTGTCTGTCCATACCCGGGTATAAGGCGTTAGTAAATCTCTTCCATAAGCTACCGTAAAAATCTCCTCTGAAGTTGGCAGTACAATATCCACTTTCTCTTTAAGCACGATGTTTTTCAGCTCAGATAAAAACTTTTTTGGATCATACCGCGGAGCAGGAACATGAAATGTTTTAGATATGGCCCTTGAACCCTGACACAAGGTAAAAGGGGCGCTTTCTGCAAGCAAAATGCGATGTCCTGCTGTATGCAGGAAACGGGCCAACTCCAATGTAGCTGGTGCTCGTCCACCCGTCAGCAAGAACGTTTTAGTAGACAAAAATCATCCCTCCAACTGATAATCCTGCCGCTGTCCCTACCAACATGACCAAGTCTCCTCTTTTTATTCGCTGACGTTTAACCGCTTCATAAATACCCATGGGGATCGAAGCAGCAATGGTATTTCCGATCTCCTGTGAAAAGATAAACATTTGTTCTGGAGAAATTCGCAAGCGTTTCTGCATGAGGCGCATCGCCATTATACTGGCTTGATGGGGGATGACGAGTTTAATATCCTGGAGAGTAATCGAATCAGGAAGCAAACGTTTCATAAAGGAAGGTAACACTTTGGCAGAAAGTCTAAAAATCGCTTCACCATCCATGTAAAATAAAAAATCCTCTAAGTGGAGGGAGTCTTGATAAGTACGAGGATGATACCTGGTTCCTCCCCCACGTATTTCGGATAAATGGGCTCCTTGCGTATACGTTTCCATACGGGAAGATAGAATGCAAGAAGGTTCATCTTCACTGGCCGGACCAATCACAACTGCTGCTGCTCCGTCCCCAAATAAAGCACAACTTTCTTTATGATTCCAATTCAAGCCAATGGAAGCAATCTCCGAAGAAATAAGCAGAATATATCGATAACGGCCACTATCGATCAGATAAGAAAGATGATCAAAAGCTGTCAAAAAACTAAGACAAGTCGCATTCACATCAAAGGCAGGGATCCCTGTATGTTCTGGATCCAACTCTTTATAAATCAACGCAGCATTGCATGGGATTGCTTGCTCAGATGTCCCACTGGCACAAACGATACAATCAATATCTGAAAGTGTCAGACCAGCTTCTTTCAATGCTTCTTTGGCTGCTAGTGCTCCCATTTGTGAATTTGTTTCTCCATCCACAAAATGCCGGACCATCACTCCCGATTTTTTAGCAACCCATCCTTTCTCCAGTCCAAGCCGTTGGTCTAACTCTTCAGCTGTCACTTTTCGCTTGGGTAAATATCTTCCCACTCCCATAATACGCACACGACGCGGTTTCATCAAGACACCTCTATTTTCACTAAGATATCCATTTAATTATGAAATAATACTCTATATTTGTCAAACTATTTTCATTTTAATCAAGCAGCGCCCGTTTCAAGAATCTTGTTGTTTCCATTCGGTAGTGTTCATTTGATAAAAACAGGATGAAGAAAAATTCGCACTATTAATCAAATATTTAGAAAATTGTATATGAAATAGGAAGAGTATCCATTTCCATCGAAAGGAACTCCGCAAGGAACTGATTTCTTCACAACTTTATCAACATTCCACAACAAATGAATGGACTTCATTTTTTATTTGACCTTTTTTGACCAATGGATTATGATATAAATGAGGGAAGAATTTCTTCTCTTTTTATAACCCTAGAAAGGGGAGAGAGACATGAATTTAGTACCCATTGTAGTAGAACAAACAAGTCGTGGTGAACGTTCATATGATATTTATTCCCGCTTATTAAAAGATCGGATCGTCCTTTTAGGTGGACCTGTAACTGATGATTCAGCCAATCTCATTGTGGCTCAGCTTCTATTCTTGGCAGCCGAAGATCCAGAAAAAGATATCCATTTATATATCAATTCACCAGGTGGTTCGATCACAGCAGGAATGGCCATCTATGACACGATGCAGCACATCAAGCCAGATGTATCCACCATCTGCATTGGAATGGCTGCATCCATGGGAGCTTTCTTGCTTGCAGCTGGAGCGAAAGGAAAACGATATGCACTTCCCAATAGTGAAATCATGATCCACCAACCTTTAGGAGGGGCACAAGGTCAGGCTTCTGATATTGCCATTCGTGCTCAACGCATTTTGCGTATGCGCGAAAACCTGAACAAGTTACTTTCTGAGTTTACCGGCCAGCCTCTGAAAAAAATTGAACAAGATACAGATCGAGATTACTTCATGACCGCTAATGAAGCTTTGGAATACGGTTTAATTGATAAAGTACTCACAAATAAATCCGATAAATAATAAAAAATAATTTGCCAACTGTTTTAGGATGAATCAGGGATATCCTAATAGATATCCCTAATTTTACATATTCTTAAAGGAGCTGCCCTCGATGTCATCATTTGCTTCCACTCCAAAACCGCCTTATTATGCAGTCATATTTACTTCCAAAAAACCAGAAACACACTCCGAATATGATCAAATGTCCAATCAATTGCTTGAATTAGTCAAAGACCAACCGGGCTTTTTGGGAGTAGAAAGTGCCAGAAGTGCAAATGGGTTAGGAATCACTGTTTCTTATTGGGAATCCCTTGATGCGATCAAACAGTGGAAACAACATACATTCCATCAAATCGCTCAACAAAAAGGAAAAGAAAAGTGGTATCAAGGATATCAGGTTAGAGTTGCAAAGGTAGAAAAAGACTACAATTCGAATTTCTGAAAATATGAAAACCTAAGCTCAAGTGTTCAGATTGTTGACAAAGATGGATTCTGACCATCATTGCAATAAAGGAAACCCCAAAGACGGAAAAAGAATCCCGTTGTTTGTCAACATCCTCAATACCTGAGCTTAGGTGTTTATTACTAATTGGACTGATAAGGTTTGACTTCATTTGCTTTTTTGATTTGGATTCGAAATGGATTAATAATATTTGACTCTGAAATCTCTTTTCGCACCTGACGAATAATCCGTGGATATTCGCTTTCTTTGACATGAGGTTTTGGGATTACAGTAACCACAATGTGATCCCAATTATAATCAACCAAAACATCCTGTACTCCATCCACATTTCGTGCTGCATCCTTCATACGGCTGTCTGAATAACCCACATAACTGTAAGATTGACTGTCATTATCCAACCCTTCTCTTTCCGTGGGCTTCTCAAAACGTTGACAAGCCATCGTTAAACATAAGATGAGCGGAATGAGGAACACTGTTCTCCACTTCACAACTCCCCACCTCCCTGCTGTTATTTTGTGCAGGAAGGGGAATTTCATACGGTTCAAGAATCAGGAATTACAATCGTTGAGAATATGCGGGCTCGACGTTTTGGAGATGGTTCTTTCTGTAAAAAATGTTCAATCAGTGCATGTAGCTGGTCAATCAGTTCTTGGAACTCATCATCCGAAAGATTTAAATGTACCTGCTGATAGAATATCCCATTTTTTTGAGTATCACACGACACTTGATCCATATAGCGCTGAAAATCAGATTGTAGCACAGCTAAAAACCCTAAAAAATGTTGTCCATAGTCAGCCTGGGTTTCCTGCTGATCAGAAGCAGGCGGAACTTGCAATGCATGTTCAGCCAAAGCATATACTCTCTCAAGCGCCCCACGAATTTGCCTTTGTTGTACAACTTGTAAAATGCCTCCCTGGAGCAACTTGTTCACATGACGATACAAAGTGGCTTGAGGAATATCTGGCAACAAGTCGATTAACTGCTGAGCTGTGAGATTTCTTCCTCCAACAAAGGCGCGAATAATCCGCATACGGATCGGATGCAATAATAACTCTGCTTTCATAATCAGGAATGATTCCCACCTCATATTTTTATTCTTAATAATGATAATAAACTGTATTCACCTTCGTCAATGATTCGAACAGAAAAAGCTTTCACTTTATTTCAAGCGAAAGCAATCCATTCATTTCATGGAACAGGATGGAACTCTTTAGTGATCAGCCTCTTTTCTGTTAAAACCAATATCCATATACAGAGGCATTCACATATGGCGTAAACCCATTCGTTATTCAATAACCGCCCGATACCGATTCCACAAAAACCGGTCACCATCCCCAATAGCATGAATGGCCAGCGCTGCTGGATCCACAATGCCCAACCGACAATGAATAATGGAAGCAGTGCAAGGAATAACGTAGCAGGAATTGGATCAAGGATGATCTTGGCAGAATCTGACCGCAAAAACTCGGTATACACTCCAAATATTACAGCTATAAGAAAGTAGCTGTAAAAAATGGCCTTTGTACTTAGACGCTCACCCCAGTCGACATGCACACGTCGTACAATATCAAGCGCAACAAACACAAGTAATGGGATTAGAACAACATACACAACATAAGCAAAGATATGTAATGCCTCCAGCATTTCATTAAAACCGATTCCTGTTCCAAGTGATAAACTGAAATACCGGAAAAATAGGCAAAGAATAAGAAAAAGCAGCCAAGAAGTTCCCCAATATTCAGATTCACGGGAATAACGAAAAATCTGTATAAACAAAATAAAGTAAATGACGGTTAATATCGGATAGAAAAGAGCTTCCATATTCTCCTCCATATCCTATTGTTTGATATCCCCATCATATACAATAATTGGTTATGCTAATCCGCTTAAATGTGACATCCCTTTGTCCTATTTGGTACAGATTTTTGTATAACTTGAAAAAAATGGATGGAAAATGAATAAAAATGGCCTATCCATCATATGGATAGGCACGTATTGCATAAAAAAGCTTGATATTGTCCAATTACTCTTTTTTCGAAACGATCTCAGCCAATGCATTTACTGCTTCTTCCGCATCGGGACCTTCTGCACTAATCACAATTTCCGTACCTTTTGAAGCAGCCAAACTCATGACTCCCATGATACTTTTAGCATTTACTTTTTTATTCCCTTTGGCTACAAACACTTGGGAGGAAAATTGATTGGCTTTTTGTACAAACGCTGCTGCAGGACGTGCATGCAATCCAGCTTCCAAATTGACAATCACTTTTTTCTCTACCATGCCTTTCTCTGTTACGCATCCATTATATGCGAAACAGATTATTCACCTCACTTTATTGGATTTTTCGTAGTTGATCTGCCATCTCATCGAGTTTCCGCAATCGATGATTAATCGCGGATTTACTTATTTTTCCGCTTGGCAGTAACTGCCCCAATTCAGATAGACTTACCTCTGGATACTTTCTTCTCGCTTCAGCCACTTCACGTAAACGTGCGGGCAATTGATCCAAGCCGATCTCTCTGTCAATCAACTCGATATTTTCAATTTGTCGCATGGCTGCTTGAATGGTTTTATTCAAGTTAGCTGTTTCACAATTGACCAAGCGATTGACAGAATTACGCATGTCTTTCATGATGCGAACATTTTCAAAGCGCAGAAGGGATGGATGAGCTCCAATAATGTTTAAAAACTCACCAATCTTGTCTCCCTCTTTAATATATACAACATAGCCCTTTTTTCTCTCAATTATTTTAGCATGAAGACGAAGTGAATTCATAAGTTGACAAAGTGCTTCACTATGATCATGATACGTTGAAACCACTTCCAAATGATAGGATGCGCTATCCGGATTGTTGACAGAGCCTCCTGCCAAAAAAGCACCACGTAAATAAGCTCGTTTACAGCATGGCTTTTTGATTAACTCTGGCGAAATACCACTGATACGTTCCCAGCTATTTTCCTTTAATATATGCAAATCCGAAAGGATCATCTCTGCTTGCGAAGAGAGTCGAATCAAGTAAACATTATTTTTCTTTAACCGGACTTTTTTACGTACCAGCACTTCCGGTTGCACTTGATATAAATACTTAAACAAAGAAAATACATGCCGAGCAGTCGCTGGATTTTCGGTTGTAAAATCCAAAACCATCCGTCTTTCCTTTAATTGGAGCGCTCCGTTCATCCGCACCAAAGCAGACAACTCTGCCTTTTTACAACAGTCATCTGTCTGTACCTGTGTTAATTCCTTTTTGGTTGTTGAAGTAAAGGACATGACTCATCCCTTCTATCCGCTCTGTAGTTGTCTGAGGCGCTCTTGGACTAGCCGTACAATATGCCTGCTAATGCGATCCGCATCATGTCTTAACACCGATTGATATAACAATAAATTATCCGCCAGCACTTGACAACCCATTTTATGAATTTGTTTAATATCTGGCTTGACCATGCACTGATTGCTTTTTGCATATCGCTTTTGAATTTCTAATGGAGGTACTTCATCATTTACAATCACATAGTCAAATAACTGCTCTCCCACATGATCATAAATCGCTCGAACATGATCACTTGCCGTAAAATGATCCGTTTCTCCCGGTTGGGTCATGACATTACACACATAAATTTTGCAAGCCTGTGAAGCACGAATGGATTCGGTCATATCTTTTACCAAAAGATTGGGGAGAATACTTGTATAGAGGCTTCCAGGTCCCACTACAATCCCATCGGCATCAGCAATCGCCTGAACTGCTTCTTCAAGCGGTCTTGGCTCTGGAGGATGAAGAAAAACCCGCCGTATCTTTTTACCCATTTTAGGAATTTGTGATTCACCTTTTACAATCGTTCCATCCATCATTTCCGCAATTAAGGTAACATCTTGTTCACTTGCGGGCAAGACACGACCGCGCACGGCCAAAACCCGACTCATTTCTTTCACAGCCCGTGTAAAGTCACCTGTAATCTCTTTTAAGGCAGCAATCATTAAATTGCCAAGTGTATGACCTTTCAGTCCTTCACCATTTTCAAAACGATATTGAAAGATACTTTCCAAAAGCGGTTCTGTATCTGCCAGAGCAATTAAAACATTGCGTATATCACCAGGAGGAGGCATTTGCAAATCATTACGCAGACGCCCCGAACTACCTCCATCATCGGCCACTGTTACAATCGCTGTAATCTCAACAGGTAATTTTTTCAACCCTCTTAAAATAACAGACAAACCCGTCCCTCCACCGATGCATACAATATGCGGACGGGCTATTTTCAAGTCACCTACGATCGACACCTTTTTTTATCCGCCTTTCTTGATGTCTCGATGTGTCACTCGGCAATGCTCTTTCTCTTTAAACATGCGATATAAATATTCAGCAATCGCAACAGAACGATGTTTTCCACCTGTACAACCGATTCCAACCACTAGATGTGATTTTCCTTCCCGGTTATAGTTAGGAAGTAGAAAGGACAATAAATCCACCAGTTTATCCAAAAACTGTTTCGTTTCCGTCCATTTATGCACATAATCATACACTTCAGGATCTTTCCCCGTATGTGGCCGGAGTGAATCTACATAATGTGGATTCGGCAAGAAGCGGACATCAAAGATCAAATCCGCATCAATCGGAATACCGTATTTAAAACCAAAAGACATAAAATGAACTGTCATCCCAACTTGACCAACCTGGGAATAATGAGCAACAATTTTTTCTTTTAACTGGCTGGGTTTTAACTGGCTGGTATCAATAATATAGTGGGCTCGTCCTTTTATTTCCTCTAACAGCTTGCGCTCTTGAACGATCCCATCAAGTGGTGTACCATCCGGAGAAAGAGGATGTCGTCTTCTTGTTTCCTTATAGCGGCGAACCAAGGTTTGGTCATCTGCGTCCAAAAATAATATTTGATAATGAATACCATGAATCTTTTCCAACATTTCCAATGAATCAAATAACGATGAGAAAAACTCTCTACCTCTTAAGTCAATCACCAAGGCAACTTTCCGGAGCTTCCCCTCCGATTGCTCCAACAACTCCGCAAACTTCGGCAATAAGACCGGAGGAAGGTTATCGATACAAAAGAAACCCAGATCTTCCAAACTCTGTACTGCAACCGTTTTACCAGCGCCGGACATTCCGGTGATGACAACTAAATTCAATTCTTTATCGGTATTCACAGCCATCACCTTTCACTCTTAATGTTACATCTATTATAACGTAGTTTTTTATGTATGATCATTCCTTTTTTGCCAATGATTGCAAATCCCTGTTGCGCATTACAGTAATAGAAGATCAGGTCAAAGAAAAAACGCAGGAATTCCCTGCGTCAGTTCGCTGACTCAGGATGACGACAAAGCCCCCCCAGCCATTTTATCCTTTGCCAAAAAGCTGACTCCTGCTTTTATAATTTCTTTTGTGACATTCCTTCCAAAAAGGTTTCAATTTGTTCTTTTGTTTTTGCATCTCGGCTAGGCAAACGCCCGATTTCTTCCCCATCTTTAAAAATCAGGAAAGTAGGAATTCCTTTCACATTATATTGTTCGGCAATCTGTGTGGCTTCATCAACATCCAGAATTCCGAACTCATAACGATCTGCAAATTTCCGCTCAATCTCAGGTAAATCAGGTTCAATCCGTTTGCAATCAGGGCACCAATCCGCTGTAAATTCGACCACCTTTTCACCCATTTGTACAAATTTAGAAAAGCTTTCCACTCCAAGCTTTTTCATCGCTACACTCCTCACTTTTTATCAAAAATTTCATCAGCTAGAGATGATAATTGCTTAATATACCTTGTTACAGTCGAAACAGAAATATTGTATTTTTGAGCAAGAGATGTTTTGGTCACCGCTTGCTGATCCTGTTTGATGGCAAGATATTCAATGGCGGCCGCCCATCCTTCTACTTTATGAACGGTCGGAATTCCATTTTCCATCTGCTTTTTCCAGAGTGCCTTGGCCTTTTGTTTTTCTTTGCTAGAAGCATCTTGCATATGTTTTAAACAGCAGTCCCAAACCTGGTCCCACTTTTTCTTCCATAGCGAAAAATCGGTTTGCAAATAAACTCGTTCTATTTGTAGTTTATACCCTTCATAATTCATCATAAACGGGGGCTCTGCATTCATATCCTGTAAAGTAAAAAGAGCCATCTTTTTCAATTGCATATTTTCGCCTGGACGTAACAGAATCTCCCGCAATTTCTCTTCCAAATCTTCGGGTGAAAGGAGAGCCAATGTCTGGATGGCCCCGAATTTATCATGATCATGCCCTTCATCGAGCAGATTATAAAGAAATTGCGTAAAACTGGGGTCTGAGTACAACTCTTCCAGTTGTTCAGATGGTGGAATATCCTTCTTCTCCTCAGGAATCCGATAGTCATAGCTCACAACTGGACGAGTATGATCCGGATGATTGAGATGCTTCTCCACTTGCTTTAAATAGAAAAGGGGTACACCTGATTGTTGGTCTAAAGCCAATGCTTTTTTCCAATAACGGCGGGCTTGAATCAGCCTGCCTGTATTCCATGCGGAGACAGCTGCATAGTGATAAAGATCCGGTTCGGGCAGGATCTCTACTTTAGCAAGCAGAGAGAACAATTTGTAGGCGACTTCGTGTTCTCCCAATGTTCCCATCGTCAATGCCAATTTATAAGCATGTTCCTTATGCATTGGAACCAAATTTTTGAGTGTTTGAATAATACGTTGGCTCAAAGACACTTTTCCCATCGCATCGCTAATCACAGCAAAGTTGCAAAGGGCATGCAGGTTGGTGGGGTCCTTCTTTAAAACCTGATCAATCAATTCCAATGATTCCTCAATTTTCCCCATATAGTAATAAGCTTGAGCCAAATTGTTATAAGCCGGTAAATAATCTGGCTGCATTTCGATAATTTCTTTTAGCAAATCAATGGCGGGCAAAAAGTTACCCGTTTCCAGATATCGATAAGCTTCTTCATGCTTTTGGATATGAAGAGGAAGTTCAACTGGAATGGGTTCCTTCGGGGGGCGTCCCAGCTCCAATGAGAGCATGTACAACATGTCTTCCGCCTCTTCGGCATATTCTCCATAAGGATCCCTGCTTAGATATTCAAGCAAATAGCTTTCTGCCAGCTCCAAATTATCCATATTCCCTGCATTATTCGCCATATAAAAGAGACATTCATGCAGGTTGGGATCCACTTCATTTAATACTGTTTCTAACACTTTATTGGATTCTTCATATCGGCCTAATTCAGATAAAATCCCCGCTAAATTGCAGTGATTGACCGGATTGTCCGGCTCTTTTTCCACTGCAAGGCGAAAATATTTCAATGCTTTTTCATATTGATGACGATTTAATGATCGGACAGCCCGTTCAAAAAAGAAACCCGCATCAAACCGAAGGCGAACCACTTTTTTCTCTTCGCTATCCAATCCAATTTGTGACCTTTTCATAACTTCCCTCCAACCAGCCAGCATAGTTTTACTGGTGGGATGGTATCTGACTGAAAAAGTATATCATACTTTTTATTAAAATACAGTTAAGGATTAAGTACCGAAACAATGTTGTAATAGAACCGAACCTGCTAAATGGCCTGAATGAGCAGTAGAGTCATCGATAAAATGGTAAAACGAATAGAATATTGAGGTTGAAAGGAAATGGAATTTGTAGTAGGTTCACAATGGTCCCATCTGTATTAATCATGTCCTCAATAATAATAAGAGTATACCCCTGAACTTCTTCAACCATAGGTGTTATTTTTGCCTTATGATGAGCCGGACTCTTCCCATCAAAAACACTAACGGAGGGTCCAGCGAAACAGCCAATTTCCCGGCTTGACATGACCAACATCCTGAGAAACCACTACAGGTCTAGAGATATCCTGTTTCAAGCCGATTGATTCAGACATCACTCACTCCTCCAAATGAGGTAAGATCATCCACGATTCGTTCATAATTTTCCCTATTATATCGTATTTCTCTAGCAAAACCCAAAAAGAAATAGAAGGAATAAAAATATACTCTTTTCTAAAAGAAAAAGTCGCTTTGTAGCGACACAGGAACATGGACGAAGCAAATCCACTTGAAGCCTCAACGTTTTTGCCAAGAAGCGGGGGTTGACCACCACGATTTATGTGGTGGTTTTGACATGCCTTTTCTCTAACTCATGTAAAACCTCATCCAACGGCAATTTTGCTTCTTGTAATAAAACGAGCAAATGATAAAGCAAATCGGCAGTTTCATATCGTAATTCGTCATGGGACTGATTTTTAGCTGCTATTATCACTTCCGCTGCTTCCTCACCCACTTTTTTTAAAATCTTATCCAATCCTTTTTCAAACAGGTAGGTCGTATATGCCCCTTCTGGTCGCTGTTCATCTCGCTCTTTAATCAGCTGCTCCAATTGGGTCAGAATCTGGAATCGATCTGTTTTTGCATGTTTCATTTCAGTAAAACAGCTATAAGCTCCTGTATGACAGGCAGGTCCTTGGGGAATCACCTGAACCAACACGGCATCCTGATCACAGTCGTAATGCAATGATACCACTTTTTGTGTATGTCCTGACGTTTCTCCTTTATGCCATAGTTGCTGACGCGAGCGACTATAAAACCATGTCTCTCCACTTTCGATTGTCAGAGCCAAAGATTCTCTATTCATATAAGCCAATGTTAAAACTTCTTTGGTTTTTGCATCTTGTACAATAGCAGGCACAAGACCCCGATCATCATATTTGATTTGTGCTGGATCCAGATTCACCTTCACCGAACCTCCACCCCCCGCTCTTGCAGATAAGACTTCACACTCCCGACAGATACCTCTTGAAAGTGAAAAATCGATGCAGCCAGGGCAGCTGCTGCTTTTGTTTTGGTAAATACTTCATAAAAGTGCTGTTCATTGCCTGCACCACCTGAAGCAATCACAGGAACTTGTACCGTGTCGGCAACAGCTTGGGTTAATGCCAAATCGTAACCATCTTTATGTCCGTCACAGTCCATGCTCGTCAAAAGAATTTCACCTGCTCCACGTTCCACTGCTTCTTTCGCCCATTCGATTGCTTTTCGTTCGGTTCTATTTCTTCCGCCATGTGTATAAACAACCCAGTCTTGCAATGCCGGATCATATTTGGCATCAATGGCGACAACCATACATTGGCTGCCAAACCGTCTCGCTCCTTCTTCGATTAATCCAGGATCCAGAATTGCTGCCGTATTGATCGATACCTTATCCGCCCCAGCCCGAAGCAATTGAAACATGTCCTCCACTGTGCCAATTCCCCCACCTACTGTGAAGGGAATACTTAATTCTGCTGCCGCCTGTTTTACCACTTCAATCATGGTTTTTCGCCCTTCATGCGATGCAGAAATATCGAGAAAAACAAGTTCATCCGCTCTTTCCCGATCATAGTAAGCAGCCAGCTCTACGGGATCACCTGCATCCCGTAAATTGACAAACGAAACACCTTTCACGACCCGTCCATCTTTCACATCCAAACAGGGAATAATGCGTTTGGTAATCATCTCGCTTTCGCCTCTCTTACCATTTGAATGGCATCATTTAGTCGAATTTTGTTTGTATATAAGGCTTTTCCAATAATGACACCAGCCACTCCTTTGGGCCGAACAGCCAGCAAACGCTCAATATCCTCTAAAGAGCGAACCCCGCCTGAAGCGATCACCTGTTTCTTTGTCGCTTCAGCAAGAGCCACAACTGCTTCTATATTGACCCCGGACAGCATGCCATCACGAGAAATATCCGTAAAAATAAACGTTTCCGCTCCATACCGTATCATTTCACAAGCCAGCTCTTCCGCTTTGACATGAGAAGTATCCAACCATCCATGCGTAGCCACATACCCTTCTCTCGCATCAAGCCCCACAGCGATCTGCGAACCATATCGTTCTAAAGCTTGCCGGACAAAAGAAGGGTTATCAATAGCTGCTGAACCAATCACCACACGACGGACTCCCAGGTCCAACCATCTTTCCAGCCGCTCCATATCCCGTACTCCGCCCCCCACTTGTACGGGAACCGAGCTATTTTGTACCAATTTCTTAATCACAGGCAGATTGATCAATTCACCTGAACGAGCGGCATCCAAATCTACGACATGAATCCATTCTGCACCTGCCTGGATAAATTGCTCCGCTATTTGTAGAGGATCCTCACCATAGACGGTTTCTTGACCATAATCTCCCTGCTTTAGGCGAACGCACTTTCCGCCACGGATATCAATGGCCGGATAAATCGTAAAACTCATCGTGCTTCCACTCCCGTCTTTTTAGCCAAACGTATAAACTGATGCAATAATTGCAAGCCTAATTCTCCACTTTTTTCAGGATGAAATTGCATCCCATAAATATTGTTTCGATTCACGATTGCCGTTACTGGATGTTCATAATCAGTTGTTGCAATTACATCTTCCGGATTTGTCGCTTGAACATGATATGAATGAACAAAGTAAACATATCCTTCAGAAATCCCTCGGAACAACGGGTGTGGATGTTTAAAAGAAAGCCAGTTCCATCCCATGTGGGGTACAAGGAGATCGCCAGAAAAACGAACGACATGCCCTGGTAAAAGATTGAGCCCTTCATAATACCCATTTTCATCACTGCCAGTAAAAAGCAGCTGCATACCCAAACAGATTCCCAAGATCGGCTTTCCAGTAATGGCTTCTTGTTTAATAACCGAATCCAAACCACGTACTGCCAATTCATACATCGCGTCTCCAAACGCACCGACTCCCGGCAAAATCAAACCGTCTGCTTCTCTCAATACTTGTGGATCACTGGTAATGATACATGACTCTCCCATGCGTTCCAATGCTTTGCTGACACTATGCAAGTTTCCCATGCCATAATCAATAATGGCAAACATCATAAAACCCCCTTCGATGAAGGTACGTCCGTTACTCGTGGATCAATCTGGGTTGCCTCATCCAATGCGCGGCCCAATGCTTTGAACAATGCTTCAATCATATGATGCGTATTGCGACCATAGTGTAAAATGACGTGCAAATTCATCCGTGCTTCGATCGCCAGCTTCCAAAAAAATTCATGAACGAGCTCCGTCGAAAATGTTCCTACCTGTTGACAGGGAAACTCGGCACGAAATTCCAGATGAGGGCGATTCGACAAATCGATGACCACTTGTCCCAAGGTTTCATCCATGGGAACAAAGCTATTTCCATAACGGCGGATTCCTCTTTTATCCCCAAGTGCTTGCCTTAACGCTTGTCCCAAACAGATCGCAATATCCTCTACAGTATGATGATCATCGATCTCGATATCCCCTTTCGCTTTGACTTCCAAATCAAAATGACCATGTTTGGCAAATAAATCCAACATATGCTCTAAAAATGGAACCCCTGTCGACAAAGATGTATTTCCAGTCCCATCAATCCGAAAAGTCAAAGAAATATCCGTCTCAAAAGTCTTACGCTCTACTCTCCCAACTCGTTCGAATGACTCCATCAATCCCATTCACCAACCTTCCCAGTCTCAAGTCGAATCGATATGGAAGCAGCATGTGCTCCCAAGCCCTCAGCATGAGCCAATGTCATTACCTTTGGACCATCCCTGAACAATGCTTCCCGACTATAAGCGACCACACTCACCCGTTTTACAAAGCTATCCACACCCAGCCCGGAAAAGAATCGAGCTGTTCCTTCTGTAGGTAAAACATGATTTGGCCCGGCAAAATAATCGCCAACTGCTTCTGGACTATATTGACCCAAGAAAACGGCTCCAGCATTTTTTACTTGATGTATCCAATCCCACGGAGACTCAATCAACAGCTCCAAATGTTCGGGGGCTATCTGGTTGGCGATCGCAAACGCTTCATTCAGATCTTGTGTAATACAGATCGCGCCACGATCACGTAAAGAACGGGCAGCAATTTCTTTGCGTTCCAAAGAATCCAATTGCCGTTTAAGTTCAACCACCACTTGTTCAGCCAGTCGGGAAGAAGGTGTGAGCAGAATGGCAGAAGCAAGTGGATCATGCTCCGCTTGAGCCAGGAGATCTGCCGCCACATAAGCTGGATTCGCTTTTTCATCAGCAATTACGGTGACATCACTAGGTCCTGCGATACTATCAATATCCACCTGCCCATACACCGCTTGTTTGGCTAAAGCCACATAGATATTCCCGGGTCCTACAATCTTGTCAACCTGCTTAATGGTCTCTGTTCCATAAGCCAATGCGGCAATCGCTTGTGCCCCTCCTACCTTGTACACCGTGTGTACCCCGGCAATATAAGCCGCAACCAAGGTAGGAGCATACACGGTTCCATCTGGTAAAGGTGGTGTTACCATCACAATCTCAGGCACGCCTGCCACAAATGCGGGAATCACATTCATCAGTACGGTTGATGGGTAAGCAGCTTTGCCACCTGGGACATACACTCCCACTCTGGTTAAAGGCCGAACCAGTTGTCCCAAAATCGTTCCATCTTCTGCCGGTTCAAACCAGGAATTTCTTTTCTGCTTTTCATGATAGGAGCGAATACGTTCGGCCGCTTCTTTCAAAGCTTGGACAAAATCTTCTTCAACCTGCGACCAGGCATCATCAATCTCTTCTGGAGTTACTTGGAGTGCAGATAACCTGACACCATCAAACTGTTCGGTCAAGCGATAAAGTGCGGAATCCCCTTGTTCACGCACTGATTGTATGATTTCTCGCACAACCTGCTCTTCCTTTGGATGACGAGATTCCAACCGTTTTCGTTTCGTCAGTTCATCGCGTGTCACCTTGGCAATCATACAGAAACCCCTTCCTGAATTACACTCGTTAACTGTTCACACAGGAAAGTGATCATCTGTGTTTTCATTCGATAACTTCCCCGATTCGCAATCAAGCGAGAGGTAACGGTTGCAATCACTTCCAGTTCAACCAATCCATTCTCTTTCAGCGTTCTTCCTGTTGAAACAATATCCACAATCCGATCAGCCAATCCCACTATTGGAGCCAGTTCAATTGAACCGTTCAGATGAATCACTTCCACTTGTTGACCTTGTTCTTTAAAATAACGAGTAGCTACCTGCGGATATTTGGTCGCCACTCGTGGATATAGTGGAGGCTTCCAATCTGGTTTTCCAGCGACTGACAGGCGACAGGGACTGATCTGCAGATCCAGCAGTTCATATACATCCCGTTCTTCTTCCAACAACACATCTTTTCCTACAATCCCAATATCCGCTACACCATATTCAACATAAGTAGGTACATCCATCGGTTTGGCTAAAAAAAAGGAAAGTCCTGCTTCTGGTAATGTTAATGTCAGCTTTCGGGAGTGTTCCGCAAACTCTTCCGGAATCGCCAAGCCTGCTTGACGTAATAAACACAGGGCTTCTTCAAAGATTCTTCCTTTCGGCATCGCAATCGTTAACATCGTACCTCTCTTCCCCCTCTCCAGTCAGCAAAATAACCCGATCCTGCTCTGTCACCCACTCTTTATATGAAAACGCATCATCCAGCCGATGAAGGATAACCACATTTCCTTCTTTTCGTAGGGAGATCGCTTTTTTTATAGCCTGTCTATGGTACAAAGGCTTATAACCAATAATGAATCGTTTTGGTGAATCACCTGTGAATGGACTGGCCTCCATCACACGATTGATATCCAGTGCAAATCCGGTCGCTGGAAGAGGACGGTCAAAGCAGGAAAGCAATTGGTCATAACGCCCTCCACTTAACAATGGAAACCCCAGATTTGTCGAATAACCTTCAAAATACATACCTGTATAGTAATGAATTTGACCGATCAGACTGAAATCAAATACGATCGAAGAAGTAACACCATATCCATCCAAGTGATTCCATATCTCCTCTAACTGTTCAATTGCTTGTTGTACTTGAGGAGAGTGAGTCAACTTGCGAATATGCAACAGTTGCTCTTTTCCTGGTGAAATCCGCAGCAAAATAGCCAATTCCTTTTTGGTTCGTTCACTTACTCCCAATAGATCAAGCTCTTGATGAAATCCCACCATATTTCGTTGCCCCAAATATTCTTTCAGGCGCAAAACTGCTGAATCATCCTTGATACGTTCGCGAATGAATCCATCTAACAAAGTGACATGACCAATCGCCAATTGAAATGATTCCAGATAGCACGCCTGAAGAGCCTCAATGGCTAGCGCAATCACTTCAGCATCGGCCTCGGTGTTTGGCAATCCGATCAATTCAACACCGGATTGATAAAATTCAGCATGTCTTCCCGCTTCATTTTCTTGTGCTCGAAACACGTTCGAATGATACGATAACCGAAGTGGCAAGGGCTTCTTTTTTAGAACAGAAGCCACCATCCGGGCAATCGGTGCTGTCTGATCCGGACGCAGAATCAGGGTATTGCCTTGTTGGTCCATGCATTTAAACATTTTTTCTTTTAAAATCGCACTGGCTTTACCAACAGTGTCATAAAACTCTAATGTTGGAGTTAGAACTTCTTCATATCCCCAACGCTCAAACTGATTCCGAACACGTTCTTCCAGTATTCGCTTTTTGCGCGCCAACTCGGGCGGCATATCGTGAAATCCGGTTGGTTTTTCAAAGCCTCTTAATTTAGACATCGCATCACTGCTCCATAGATACTTTAGTTTGCTAATATACTAAAGAGATATTGCCATTATTATAACATGTATGTATCTTGTTGACCATTTTTCTTTTCATGAAGGAATAACCAGTGAGCCATTTTTTCCAATGCTTTGCGACGATATGAATAAAATAAACGTTTTTCCATAGGAAGATCTTTTAAAACATGATGTTCTCCTTCTGGAATAAAAACAGAATCAAATGGGAATCCCGGCACTGGCTGTATATCTTCGGTTAGCGGGTCAATAATATGTCCCTTGGTAATGCCTGAAAATGTTTGAACTTGTCCCTTCCAACAAACAGCTACTGTACCTTCAAACCAAGCCTCTCGATTCTCTCCTGCCAGAAGTTTGGCAATGCCACGGTAGCCGATTCCATTAAAAATCCGCTTCGTTAACACACCCGGAAATTGATGATAAGCCGCAAAGTAAATGCCGGCATCATCCACCATCACTTGATCATAACCTTGCTCCATCGCTTGTTTTATTTTTTGCAAAGCGACCTCTTTGACTGTTCCCGCATCCGTTTCAATCAATGAAAGAGGAAAAGGAACCACTTCCAATCCCAATGGCTCCAAAACCGCCTTTGCTTCTGACAATTTCCCCTGATTACTGGTTGCAAACAAAATCTTCATTTGCTTCCCCTCCTCATGTCCTTAACGCTCTCTTTGTTATACTAACCCTTTATGCTCCTATTATATAAAATGGCAGGGAAAACACTGATGTACGAATGAAAAGAAATGCTTACATGCAGTTATGCGCTGAAATTTGCGAACAAAAAAAGCACCTAAAATAGATGCCTGTCTGATTGTTGGCAAAATTTATATTTCGGTATCGTTTTTCAGACTCTTAATAGCTAAAACCAATGCTCTGATCTTTCAAATCCAATTAATAAGAGAGCCAAACCAAATTCCAATACCAAGTAAAGAGAACAAAGCCCAATCCACTCCAGGCAACTGTTAAATAATAAGAACGAAAGATCTTCATCGACCATGTTCCATGAGGTAATTGAATGGCCTTCGAGATCACTGCGATGGATAGACTGCCTGTAATAAGCGGAATCATGCTAGTCAGCTTTAGCTCCCACGGAACCCCAAAGCTTAAGGCTCCCCAGAATTCGCTCATCATCGGGCGCAGTAACCAGACAAAGATGCCAACCAGGAAAAGGATATTGAATAGCCCAATGAGCCCTGAAAGAAGAACAAGGAATTTTCCCGGTTTCTTTGCTATCCACCTCCAAACATATACAGCAATCCCCCATGTACTGATTAAAAAAATAACAATAAACCAGCCAAGAAGACTAAAATGAAACAGATCTGTTTCATACCAGGGAATCCGTTCATAAGAAATCGTATCCCCTTCAACATAGAAATATTCAACTTTCCCTTGCTGATTTTCTTTAAAGACAATCTGCTGATCTTTGCCCAGCATTTTAAACAAACCTGACTTAACGGGAACCAGCACAGGGAATTTTTTGAAGACTCCTTTACTTTCCAACGCTCCTCGTTGATTTTCCTTTAATCGAACCTGAAAAAACAAAGCGGCAATTTTCTCCATGGAATGAGCAGAGTAAAGAGTAGCACGATACGTACCCGCAAACTTGCTTGAATCCAGTTTAGGCTGATACAGAAGCGGCTGGGCCAGTGCCAGTACATTCTCAATATCCAAAAAATACCGATCCATCAATACATCTTTCACTTCTTGTGTTAAAGGACGCCCCGGTTCATCCATGAAATTGCGATTATAAATGAAGAAAAAACCCACATTTTCTTCGGGAATTAAATAAAGAATACTGGTTGCTTCAGCAATTTTTCCTTCATGAAATAAAGCACGTCGACCATTTTTCATCTCAGTGAAAAAACCATAAGCCATTCCCGGCATCCGCGGGTCAGGAGTAAAATGTTGGAGGTGCATCCTGTTTACTGTTTGCTGTTGTAAAATACGCTTTCCGTTTACTTTTCCACCTTGCAAATGAGCAATCATAAAAGAAGCCAAATCCAGTGGTGTCGCCATCATGGAACCATAAGCGCCTCCCTGAATGCAGGAGAAAGGCTGGGGAACATTTTTTCCCTGAATCAAACGGTATCCCAGGGCCAAATTCTCTTTATCATGTTCAGGAAAATCTTGTATAAACGTACTATTTTTCATTTGGAGAGGAGTAAAAATCTGCTTTTTAACATATTGGGCAAAAGGAACTCCGGTCACATCCGTAATGATTCTGCCTACAATTTCAATCCCTGTATTGGAATAGCTCACCATTTTTCCGGGTGGACGAACAGGCGGATGGATAAAGGATTGTGTAATCTCTCCGGGTGGTAACGCTTCTTTTGAATTGGAGACGTTTACCATCTCGCGTGAATCATCCAAACCAGAAGTATGTGTTAATAAATGATGGAGAGTGATTGGTTGATTATCATACTGCGGGAGTTTAATCTGTTTTAAATATTGATTGACATTTGCATGCAGATCCACTTTTCCTTGTTCAACCAATTGCATGGCTGCTGTCGCCGTAACCAGTTTAGAAATGGAAGCTACACGGAATAATGTTTGATCTACACGAACAGGCTTTTTCTTTTCCAGATCTCCATATCCGTATCCTTTGGCATAAAACACTTTTCCATCCTTTACCATAACAAATGCAGCTCCTGGTATTTTCTTTTCTTTCATCTTTTCATGAATGAATGGATCCAGAAAAGAAGCGAATTTATTTGAATCATCCAGCGTATGCTTTCTCTCCTCAGCAACTGCTGGAATTGCGTACAAGCTATTCATTATAATCAAACAAAATATTGTAAATATTAAACATATGAAGGGGTGTTTTTTCATTCATCTCACTCCTTTCCATATCAATTGTGGAGAGTGTGCCTTATTGATTCCCGTGCATGCATTCATTCAATCACTTTTAAATGATACTTAACTTATTTGTTAGATAAGTAACATGGCGTAAAATATTTTTCATGTAAGTCATACTATTGATAAATTTGAATGATACGTATAATAAAGGAATAAAAAAGGAATTGTTCCATTTTTATCCATCAAAAAAATATTTTTCCTGTTAACCTTATATTTAACTTTTTGGCAAACTGCAGGGAATGTGTTATGCTACTGTACGAATATTTTGCTGGAAAGGAAGCAGCACATGTATAACACCATACGTCCACTTCTTTTTCAAATGGATCCAGAATCTGCGCACAATTGGACAATTCTGGCTCTGCAGATGATGCAAGCTAACCCATTGTTAAAGAAATATTTTACAAAAAAAATGACAGTCCATGATTCCCGTCTGCATAGTCAATATTTTGGACAAACATTCACGAATCCAGTTGGACTGGCTGCTGGTTTTGATAAACACGCCAACGTATATCCAGCCCTTGCTGCCCTTGGCTTCGGTTTTGTCGAAGTAGGAACGCTCACGCCACGTCCACAGGGAGGGAATCCTAAACCGCGGCTCTTCCGCCTGGTGGAAGATGAAGCGGTTATTAACCGAATGGGCTTTAACAATCATGGGATCGAAGAAGCAAAACGCACTTTCTCCCAACTTCCACGTCCATCCATCCCCATAGGGATCAATTTGGGAAAAAACAAAGATACTCCCAACGAACAGGCAAGTGATGACTATTGTCAGGGACTGGCTACTCTTTATCTTGAAGGGGACTATTTTGTGATCAATATCAGCTCACCAAATACGAAAGGATTACGAGATCTTCAACAGGTTCAAGCTCTTCAAGAGCTATTATCTTCGATCCTGACTGAACGTGATCGGCTCGCCAAAGAACATGCTAAAAAACAACCCGTACTCCTGAAAATAGCACCTGATCTGACTACTGAACAAATAACGGATATCGTTCAGACAGCGGTGTCTCTGGGAATCGATGGTATCATTGCTACCAATACCACACTATCTCGCGATGGACTCCGTTCTTCCAAACAAAATGAAACAGGCGGTCTAAGCGGACGACCTTTACGTGAGCGCTCGACGGAGTTAATCAGACAAATCTATCGCATGACAGAAGGACGAATTCCTTTGATTGGTGTAGGAGGGATCTTCACCGGCAAAGATGCGTATGAAAAAATATGTGCCGGTGCCAATTTGGTTCAAGTATATACAGGCATGATTTACCGTGGCCCATCGATTGCCCGCCTGATTAACGAAGAGTTACTTCAACTGTTAGAGAAGGATGGACTGACGTCCATTCAGGAAGCCATTGGCCGATGTGTTTAATAGGATAAAAAAAGGAAAGGACGGACTCCACTCTTCCGATCCTCTTCTGGCTATCATCTTGATAAAACAAGAGCGACATCCTCACAGGATGCCGCTATATTATTCATATTTCACTTTACCATTGGGATTCTTTTTCCTTCCATTTCTGTTGCCAAAATGAAGAAAATCCTTTCAGCCAGCCCTTATCAATATCCTGGCCCTTCCCGTTTTCAGATTAGGATGTCGCCTTTTTCTCCAGCTTCACTTGCAATCCCAGCTTTTCCAATTCGTTGAAATACTGTGGGCACGTTTTCGACACACAACCAGGGTCCAAAATGCGGATTCCTGGTACTTTGGCTCCAATCAGGGCGAGTGACATCGCCACTCGATGGTCATCATAAGCAAAAAGCTCAGCTGCCTTCGGCTGTCCCGGATAGACTGTCAATCCATCTTTTCTTTCTTCCACTCGAATTCCCATTTGAGTTAATAGCTGAACAATCGCCGAAATCCGATCACATTCATGATGGCGTATATGCGCAACGTCATGAATTGCAATGGGACCATCAGCGAATGGAGCGACGGCCGCCAAGGTTAAGGTTTGATCTGACATCTCCTTCATGGAAATATCAAATCCCCCTTTTAATTGTTGGACTCCTTCCAGTTCAATAAACCCGTTTCCTCTAGTCACACGACATCCCATCCGTTCAAATACATCCACAAGTTGGATATCCGGCTGTCGCGTTTGGTAAGAAAGATTTGTAATTCGTACTCGTCCATTGGTCAGAGCCGCCAAAGCAAAAAAGTATCCGGCTGTTGAGGCATCTGCTTCCAGTTGCAAACGGCGTGCATGATAGCTTTGCGGTTTCACTCGCATCATCGTTAACGAGTCATCGTGGTCAACATGAATGCCGAACTGTTCTAATAAATCAATCGTCATCTTTACATACGCATGTTGTACGATATGATCTGTAATGCAGATGGTTACCGGATTTTCAGCTAAAGCACTTGCAATGAGCAATCCACTGATAAACTGACTGGAAGTACTTCCCGAAATGTGTACTTCTCCACCTTTCAATCCCTCTCCACGAATTTCAATGGGTAAATACCCTTCCTTCTCCAGGTAACGAATACTGGCTCCCAGTTGTTGCAAAGCTGTAATGAGCGGATGCATGGGTCTCTCGCTCATCCGCTTGCTAGCCCGAATCACCCAATTTCCGCCTTTGGCGGCTGCCAATGCTCCAGGCAGAAAACGGGCCGTTGTTCCTGCAGCTCCAATATATACCTCTGCCTGTTTTACCGGCCAGTTTCCACCCATTCCGTAAACCTTTGCCGTATCACCTGTTATTTTAACTTCTACACCCAGTTCTTTTAATGTCTGGATACACCAGTAAGAATCATCACTTTTCAAAATACCAGATAATTCAGATTCACCATGAGCAAGTGCCGCCATAATCAAAGCACGATTTGTCAAACTTTTGCTTCCAGGCACAACTAACTCTGCTTGAATGGGATGGCTTGCTGGCGAAACTTCCGCCACTTCGATATCTTTTAACACAGACCATTTTGAACGTGCTGCCAAATCAGATACAACATGTGTCATAGATGGAACACTCCCAGTTCATACTGTGATATATTGCAAATCATTTTAAACGAATCCCATTGGAAATGGAAGCTTTAATTGTAAATGAAAAAAGAACGCTTAAAACGCTAAGCGTCCCATGAACGAATCAGTTGTTCCAATCTTTCCTTCTGCCGGAACAGCTTTTGATTGTCTCTACTGTGCACTTTATTCCACTTGATCTTCTTTTTTCCCTTCACGGATGATTCGGATCGGGTTACCTGCCGCAAAAGCATAGGGGGGAATATCTTTTGTCACGACAGAACCGGCCCCAATTACTGCATGATCCCCTATGGTTACACCTGGCAGAATCGTAGTATTGGCCCCAATCATGACATGATCTCCAATCTGAACATCTCCCAATCGATATTCAGAAACCAAGTATTCATGCGTGAGAATGGTGCTATTGTAACCAATAATCGTATTCTTGCCAATCGATATTTTTTCGGGATATAGAATATCCATCATAACCATAAATGCAATCGCCGTTTGCTCTCCGATTTTCATTCCCAAACATTTGCGATATAACCAGTTTTTCAAACCAAAAAAAGGGATGTAACGAGCGACGACGATAATTAATGTATTTTTGAACACTTTCCAAAAAGAGATTGTCTGATACAACTGCCAAAGTGAATTGCTGCCTTTCACTAGGTAGCGCTTGGTCTTTCTCATTCGAACTTTGCCCCTTGCTTCACCTTGGAGATTCCCATCATGTTTAATAAGTCACGCATATCATGCAATACATATGTTGGATGATAAGCTTCCAATTCTTCTAAATGCAAGCTCCAACCAACCGCTGCAGAATCGATCCCTGCCCGTTCAGCCGCCAACAGATCAAAACGGCTATCTCCTACCATTAATGCAGATTCTTTTGGAGCTGCCAGCTTTTCCAGTGCCAGATGTATCATATCAGGAGCTGGTTTGGCCTGTTTCGTATCTTCAACACAAACAACCACTTGCATCCACTGATCAAGACCAAAGCGTTTCAAACCCATCTCGGCCATTTTGCGACGTTTATTGGTGACAACTCCCATTTTAATTCCTGCTTGATGTAAATCAGCCAACACTTCCCGTACATAGGGAAACTCTTTTACCAGTTCATCATGATGGGATTCATTATGTACTTGATAGGTTTTAACCATTTCTTCAGCTTGTCTTTCATCAAAAAATCGCATCTGCTCAACCAAGGGCTGACCCATCCGAGCGATAATGTCTTCTTTCGTGTATTTGCCAGGGCAATGTTTTTCCAAGGTGTACAGAAACGAAGTCAGAATCAGTTCATTTGTATTGATCAGAGTTCCATCCAGATCAAATAACACAACGGAGTATTTCATTTTTTTCACTCCCACTTATTGTGCTTGGGTAGATACACTGTTAACCTCTGTATAGGATTCCTCTGCTAGCCCTTTTTTTCGTCTCCAAACTATCATGCCAATTGCGAATAAAATTAAAGTAAAACTGACTAATTGAGCAACCCGAATATTTCCATTCTCCATGGCTCCAGGTGAAAAGAGCAGGTTCATCGGTGACCATAAGAAATTAAGCAAGCTGGCTAACCAATCAGGACCCGTAAAAGTCAAACTATCTGTACGGAGCCCTTCAATAAAGAATCGTCCAAGTGAATACCACATAAAATAGGTGAAGAAGATCTCGCCACGCTTCGGATTCCATTTGCGCATTAACAACAAAAGTCCAAATCCTATTAAATTCCACAGCGATTCATATAAAAAAGTAGGATGATAGTATGTACCTTGAATATTCATCTGCTCAATGATCCAATCAGGTAGATGAAGTCCCTCCAAAAAAGAACGGCTGACAGGACCACCATGAGCCTCTTGGTTCACAAAATTCCCCCAGCGACCAATCGCCTGCCCCAAAATGATACTTGGTGCGACGATATCTGCCAGAACCAAAAAACGAAGATGATGCTTTTTTACAAAGAAATAACCGGCTAAAAATGCTCCAATCAATCCACCATGAATCGCCAAACCACCCTTCCAAACGGCAATGATATCTTGTGGGTGGCTTCTATAGTAATCCCATTCAAAAATGACATAATAAAGCCTTGCCCCAATAATGGCGGCAGGAATCACCCAAATCATCATATCCAGTATTTTTTCCGGGTCCACGCCTAGCCGCTTTGCTTCTCGTGTTGCTAACCATAGTCCAAGCAAAGCACCAGTCCCGATTAATATCCCATACCAATGAACCTGGATCGGACCAAGTGAAAAGGCAACAGGATCGATTACGGCAAGATTAAACATTATCAAACTCCTTTCTGTTCATCACTCACAACACCAGCTGTTTACTATCCATTTCATTGTACCCCAAAACTTTTTTGAAGGAAAACCAATGACTTTCGACATGGACGGCATCCAAAAGCAGACGCATCCTCCTCGTTTATCAAAACGAATGTGATTATACCGTTTTTTCCCCACCAAACCTATTAACATTTAGCAAAATTTTTTCATTATTATGGACATGCAATATCAAACTAATATACAATAAGAAAATACATAGGAGGGTTGTGTTTATGTTAAATATTAAATCGCACTCAGAACATGAACTGTTTGATTGTATTGAGTGTGGTCAAAAAAATTGTGTTTTAGTAAAAGACGGTTATGGTTTCTGCCAAACTCCTGGTTGTCTGAACTATGACCCTGTCCAGTACGTCTACTTCCCAAATTGGAAAAAACCAAAAACCAGCCGTGCTGGCAGAGAGATTTTTAACCTGAAATAATTGAGACCAACCCTTAAAAAGTTTAGATAGATAAATATAAATTTAATCAACATCATCCGCTTCTTCAATCGTTTCACCCAGTTTTTGTACAAATTGTTTGGCCGCATCATAACCCATTGCCTTCAAGCGGTAATTCATTGCGGCTACTTCAATAATAACGGCTAGGTTTCTTCCAGGTCGTACAGGAACGGTAAGGAGGGGTAATTCGGTATCCATAATGCGCATCCGTTCCTCATCCAAACCCAAACGGTCATATTGTCTGCTTTCTTGCCAGTTTTCCAAGCGAATGACCAAAGAAATCTTTTTCTTGTCCCGTACAGAACCGGCACCAAAAAGAGTCATAACGTTAATAATGCCCAGACCCCGTATTTCCAATAAATAGCGAATCAGTTCAGGAGCTGATCCTTCCAATACATCCTCTTCCAACTGCGTAATCTCTACAGCATCATCTGCTACCAATAAATGCCCTCTCTTTACAAGCTCCAATGCTGTCTCACTCTTACCGATTCCACTATCTCCCAAAATCAAGACTCCAACACCGTGTACATCGACCAAAACACCATGAATGGTGGTGGTAGGAGCCAAATGCTTTTCCAGGTAGTTCGTCAATTTACTGGCAAAGCGGGTTGTCGGCATGGATGTACGTAAAAGTGGAACCTGATTATCCTGTGCGGCTCTGATGAGTTCTTCTGGAACAGAGAGACCTCTTGTGATACAGATACAGGGCAGATCTGGATGGCAAAGCCTGTAAAAGCGCTCTTCTCTTACATCTTTCGGTAAACTTTCTAAAAAGGCGAGCTCTGTTTTTCCCAGTAATTGTAACCTTTCTACAGGATGGTGTGTAAAAAAGCCAGCCAATTCAAGTCCAGGCCGATACAGATCACTCACGGTCACAACACGATTCAAGCCCGTTTTACCGCATAAAATCTCTAGCTCGAACTGTTTTACAATATCCTTTACTGTAATTCTTCCCATGAGTAAACCTCCCAGCAACAGCGGCTGAAACAACCAGTCGCTGCATAATTGTTCAACAAAATTTCCCATAGCTGTTCATATCAAAAATATACCTATATTTTATAATGGGAATAAAGTAAATCCCAGAAACCTTAGCCCCCGAAAAAAGGAGGAGGATTGTTTGAGGCGCTTAATTGGCTTTTTTTCTGCTTTCGTCCTGCTTTTATTGATTTTACCAGTAAATACAGCCAGTGCAGAGGGCGGAGGAGAAATAAAAATTAACAACCAGACGGTGAAATATGACAACGACAAGCTCAGTGAAGTCTCGATAAATTTGTCTTACGGAACAGGGGAAGTAACCGGATTTTGGCAAATCAAAATCAATAACAGCAGCGAGCTGGTCTACGAGTCGAAAAGCCCTGAAAACAATATTACTGCCACTTTGAATGTTAGCAACGTAGCTCAAGCAGATAAATATACTGCCCAGATTCAATTTAAAGAAAATAAAAATAATCAAGCAGGAGAAAAAGTTTTAGCAAGTAAAGAACATGTACTACCAGGCATTACGATCGATTACAAAAATGAATCCGGAAAACATGCCATTACAGGTACGTTCAAAAATGTAAGTAAAGTCGATGGGAAATGGAAAGTCGAACTAAAAAGTTCCCAACAAGGATCTGCAACCAACAATACAGATACATCCAATGACCTGTCAACAACTCTTCAAGACGATACTAACTCAAATAATAATAGCAATACAACGACAACAGATGGTACTTCCCAAAATACCACAGACAATTCTTCTCAAAATACGACCAATGGAACAACTGATCAAAATCAATCCCCTTCACAAACCACTCAGGCACCAAAAGAAGGGGAAGCAACAGATATCTCATTTACAGCCGAGTTTGAAAATGTACCATCAGGTTCCTATGATACACATGTCTCCTTTAGCGGAAAATTAGATGACATCGATACTGAACTCAGTAACACCAAAACCATGCAAATCACTGGCTCATCGACATCAACCAATGACAATACAGGTAATGGCGCCAAATTGCCAAATACCGCTACTTCCTATCCGAACGGCATCGTTACGGGGATCGTTCTATTAGCCCTCGGAGCCATTCTCTTTCAGTTTCGACGTGCTTAAAGGTAAGAGGAGAGATTTGCTTTGATTCGAAAACTAGCTTGGCTCTTCATTATTGCCGGGGGCATCCTTCTTTTTTATAATGCCTATCACTGGTGGAAAGAAGCAAGCCTGGTTGATCAAGACATCTCGGCAGCAGAAACTTTTTTAAAAGATTGGGCCAACCGTACAAAACACCCTACCCTCGATCAGGGAGTACCATACCCGAAGAAACCCAAAATTGGGGACAAGATTGGCGAGCTAATCGTTCCACGCCTGCAGTCTACACTCCCGATTGTCGAAGGAACCAATGAATATGCGCTATCGAAAGGGGTCGGGCGGTTTATTGGCGGAGGTACGGTTTTGCCAGGTGAGACAGGGCATGTAGTCTTGTCCGGCCATCGTGATACTTTGTTCAGAAACATCAATAAGCTACAAATCGGCGACAAGATTTACATTCGCTATAGCAACAAAGTGTTTACCTATCAGATTCGTAAAACATGGATTACCCACGCAGAGGATCGAACGGTTATTGTTCCCATTGCCCGTCCGGTGCTTTCCCTTACTACCTGTTATCCCTTTGACTATGTAGGCAACGCACCTGAGCGCTATATCCTTCGAGCCGAGTTAATCGAAATCCAGCAAGTTTAACTGAAACAAAAATAAAAACCTAGTTCTAGTTAGCAATAGACTAGAGACTAGGTGATCATCTTTCAAGTGTCTGCGTATGGCAGGCACTTTTTACTTTCGATTCAAAATCAGATCTAAAATCCATGAAACAATACTAACTACCAAGGCACCCAAGACAGCTGGAATCACTCCTTCTATACGGAGTCCATCCACCAACATCCCCGCAAACCAAAAGAGGAACGCATTGATCACCAAGATAAAAAGCCCCAATGTCAGTATGTTAATCGGCAGCGTTAGAAAAACAAGAATGGGACGGATTAATGTATTTAAGACAGCCAAAATGATTGACATTAATATAGCTGCTCCAACGCTTTCTATATAAATCCCGTCAATATAACTCGCGGCAACATAAACACTGATTCCTATTAAAAGCGTTTTTATGATCCATTTAACTAGCCAACTCATCTCCCCTCACCCCCTTATTAACATTTCCCTTTCTCATTGACAACCATGCAAATCCATACCAAAAATTTAAAGCCAACCTATTTATTCAGTATATGAGCCTTTCATGATTTTGGAGCTGATAACATCTTGACGAGGAGAAATAAATGTGCTAACTACTTTGGAGAAAATAAATGAAGAGTAAGTGGCACGCTCTGTACGCTATCTGAATCCCCCTGTAGAAGCTGATGTTCATGATCGATATAGACCCTCGGCATTTATATAAATGAAGGAAACTGGGGGGAACGTTTTAAAAGTAAACATAGGGATCTTTGGGAGCAGGAATCAACTCATAAGAATCCAACCGAATGACTGGGACATCAGCTCCATTTTCTTTCCGTGTTTGAATTGTTCCTGTCGCTTCCAGCCATTGATTCTCTTTAAACGGTTTCTCTGTTTTAAAAACAAATCCGATCACACTGGCATCCGCTGTACAGCAAGTAACGGTAAACCTTCCAAGAACGAACTCATTCTGTTGAATATTGGGATCTAAATACACAAATCCTTTGACTTTTATTTTCTTTCCTTTCAATTCAGATGGAAAAGAGTAAATCAACGTATACAGCTCACCATAATTCTCTTCATCTATTTCAATGATCGATTTCTTTTTTAATGGCTCCACTTTCTTGCGAAACGATTGAACAACATCTTCCCCCGGATCTTCTTTCTCTGTTTGCTTAGCACTTTCTTTTTGCTTTGCTATTGCTTTCGAATCCATGTACGTAACACCTTTTTTTGCCGCAATGCTTGCATCTAAGGCTTTTGGTGGTACTACAACAAATAAAATGAGAGGAAGCAGTACAATCGCATAACTCCAATGCCGAATAGTGTGCATTTCCTTCCCGTCCAAATTCCAGAGCTGAATTAATCCCAATATCATTAAAAACGCAATACTAACCCCGATGAGCCAGCGGAATTTAGGATGCACAAATAGTGAAATTTCGCCTGTAACGAGTAGACTGCAAAGCATCAGAGCCAATCCAAAGCAAATAATCATCCTTAGCCAAGCTGTCAATGTCGCTTCCTCCTTTCTTTATAAAAACAGCCACACGGATACCAAAGTTAAACACGTGGTTCCACCAAATAAAAACAAGGTGACGGACCAACGAAAACTGCCAGACATCATCAACAGATTTTTCAAATCCATCATCGGTCCATAGACGAGAAAAGCCATCATCGGCGCTGTGGAAAGAGCAGTACGAAATGATGCCGCTACAAATGCATCCGCTGATGAACAAATGGACAAACCAAATGCTAGTCCCATCATTAATAGAATACCGAGCACTCCATCACTTGCTACCTCTTTAATCGCACTGATCCCAATAAACGTTTGGAATGACGCAGCGATTATTCCTCCGAGAATAAAGTATTTACTCATATCAATAAACTCAAAAATCGAATGATATAGCGCATGAACGAGACGGCCTTCATCTGCATGATCATGATCATCATGATGGCAGTGTTCCGTACAATCATGAATCTGGTCTCTTTCCCCTTTTAAAATGTTCTTGTCAGAAAAGAAAAGAAGAAACAGCACTCCCATTATAATTGCAATTCCTACAGCCAAAGATAAACGAAGCCATACCATATACCAGCTGTCTCCAAAAGCCATATAAGTAGAAACAATGGTGACAGGATTCACCACAGGAGCCGCTAACAAAAAGGTAAACGCTACATGCGAAGGGAACCCTTTTTCGATCAAACGCCGAGCCACAGGAACGATTCCACATTCACAAATCGGCAAAACCAATCCCAAACAAGCTGCCAGTGGAATAGAGAGCAAGGGACTTTTGGGAAGCCAGCGCCATACCGTTTCTTCTTTAACGAATACATGAATCAGGCTGGAGACAAAGACTCCCAACAAAATAAATGGTAATCCCTCAATAAAAATACCAAAAAAAATAGTAGATAGGTTGTAAAGCGATTCATTGGACACGGAGATGTTATTTCGTAACCAATCCGAAGTAGATGAAAAAAACGTATCTCCGAAACTCAATAGGTACATAAAAACGGCGAAAACAAAAATTCCTGTAATTTCAATGTAATAATGACGAATCCACCGAATCATGTGTGCCTCCCCCAACATTTTCTCCAAGCCAACAAATTGGATTGATTCTTATTTTTATGTTATAGACATCCCCTTTTCCAGTCAAATAACAAAACGTGAAAAAATAGAAAGCATTTTTAATGGATCACACTGCTTCATCTTTGCTCCAAAACCATAAACCAGTTAAATAAAAGAAAGGAAAAGGAAAATTGAATCGGTTTCTCCTTGAGAAACCGATTCCTTAATCATATATATGTCCAAATCTTTCCAGCATTCATCGAGCCCACCTGATCAGGTTGTGGTAGTTACTTCGGCCAATATTTTTTCCGCTTTTTCCATTCGTAAACGGTCTCGTTCCAGAATCGGTTTTAGGTATTGCCCGGTATATGATTCCTGAACCTGTTGAATATCTTCAGGTGTACCTGTGGCAACAATCATTCCGCCACCACTTCCGCCTTCAGGGCCAAGATCAATGATATAGTCAGCTGTTTTAATGACATCCAAATTGTGTTCGATCACAAGGACAGTATCACCGTTATCTACCAAGCGTTGCAATACGACCAATAGACGGGCAATATCATCAATATGAAGCCCTGTGGTCGGTTCATCCAGAATATATAAAGTTCTACCATTACTTCTGCGATACAGCTCTGATGCCAACTTTACTCGTTGAGCTTCCCCTCCCGACAAGGTAGTTGCTGGCTGTCCAAGTTTTATATATCCCAATCCCACATCATACAAAGTCTGCAGTTTTCGCTTGATTCGCGGGATATTCGCAAAAAAGTCCAGTGCTTCTTCTACCGTCATGTTCAGCACGTCTGAAATATTTTTGCCTTTATACTTGATTTCGAGGGTATCACGATTATATCTTTTTCCCTTACATTCTTCACAAGGAACATATACATCCGGTAAAAAGTGCATCTCGATCTTGATAATCCCATCTCCACGACATGCCTCACAGCGTCCGCCTTTCACATTGAAGCTGAAGCGTCCTTTTTGGTAGCCACGTACTTTTGCTTCTTGTGTTGAAGCAAACACTTCGCGAATATCATCAAATACCCCTGTATAAGTGGCAGGATTACTACGTGGTGTTCGACCAATCGGTGACTGGTCAATATCAATTACTTTATCGAAATGTTCGATGCCCTTGATCTTTTTATATTGACCAGGAATCACTTTAGCTCGATGCAATTCCCTCGCCAAGGCTTTATGAATGATTTCATTGACCAAGGTACTTTTTCCAGAGCCAGAGACTCCTGTAACACAAGTAAATGTTCCCACAGGAATCCGAACATCGATATTTTTCAGATTGTGTTCCTTCGCACCAATCACTTCTAACCATTTACCATTTGGTTTCCTTCTTTCTCTCGGCAAAGGAATAAATTTTCGACCGCTTAAATACTGTCCGGTTAGCGACTGCTCATTTTCCATTACTTCTTGCGGAGTCCCGGCAGCAACCACTTGTCCACCATGCGCTCCTGCTCCAGGCCCGATATCAATTAAATAATCAGCTGCCAGCATCGTATCCTCATCATGCTCGACCACAATCAAGGTATTCCCCAAGTCCCTCATTTTTTCCAATGTTTGGATTAACCGCGTGTTGTCCCGTTGATGCAAACCAATACTTGGCTCATCCAAAATATATAAAACTCCCATTAGGCTGGAACCGATTTGGGTAGCCAATCGAATCCGTTGGGCTTCCCCACCAGACAATGTTCCAGCAGACCGGTGCAATGTCAAATAATCCAATCCTACATTGACTAGGAAACCCAGTCGATTTTTTATCTCCTTTAACACTTGGCGAGCAATTTTCATTTCTTTTTCAGTTAATTCCAATTCCGAAAAAAATGCTAGCGCTTCTGAGACCGAGAGACGGGTAACATAGTCAATATTTTTTCCGCCCACCAAAACGTGCAAACTTTCTTTACGCAAACGTGCCCCTTTACAGGTCGGGCATACTTTGGTGCTCATATACGATTCCAGGTGTTCCCGAACCATTTCCGATGAAGTTTCATGATACCGCCTTTGCAAGTTATTGATAACCCCTTCAAATAATGCATTCGTCTCTCTGACCTGTCCCAAATCACTTACATAACGGAAAGGAAAGCGTTCTTTGCTGCCATATAAAATCAGTTTTTGCTTGTCTTTGGGTAATTCGCTAAACGGCACATCCATATCAATCTGAAAATGTTTGGCCACCGCTTCCAGCAGCTGTTGATAATAATTACTGCTCGAGGATGCCCATGGTTCAATAGCCCCTTGCTTCAGAGAAAGACTTGGATCAGGAATGACCAAAGCAGGATCAATCTCCATTCGGCTTCCCAATCCATCACATGTCGGACATGCGCCAAACGGGCTGTTGAAAGAAAACATCCGCGGCGACAATTCATCCATGCTAAAACCGCACTCCGGACAGGCCAAATTTTGGCTAAATAACATCTCTTCGCCACCGATCACATCGATTAACACTTCGCCACCAGATAAACCAACAGCGGTTTCAATCGAATCAGTTAAGCGTGTTTCTACTCCTTCTTTCACAATAATCCGGTCCACGACCACTTCAATCGTGTGCTTTTTATTTTTTTCCAATTGAATCTCGTCTGTCAGCTCCCGAATTTCTCCATCGATCCGTACACGTACATACCCTTGACGGGCAATGTCTTTTAAAAGTTTGACATGTTCGCCTTTCCTCCCTTTAATAAGGGGTGCCATCACTTGAATGCGTGTACGTTCAGGAAGCTCCATCACCCGATCCACCATTTGCTGGATCGTTTGTGAAGTAATCCGAATACCATGCTCTGGACAATAAGCGTGGCCGACACGCGCAAACAGGAGTCGTAAATAATCATAGATTTCGGTTACAGTTCCGACCGTTGAACGCGGGTTCCGGCTTGTTGTTTTCTGATCAATGGAAATAGCGGGAGATAGTCCCTCGATGGCATCTACATCAGGCTTATCCATCTGCCCCAAAAATTGGCGAGCGTAAGCCGACAATGACTCTACATAACGCCGTTGCCCTTCAGCAAAGATGGTATCAAAAGCAAGAGAGGATTTTCCTGAGCCACTAAGCCCAGTCAATACTACAAACTTATTGCGCGGAATTAACACATCCACTCCTTTGAGATTATGGACACGTGCTCCACGAATGACTATATGATCTTGTGCCATGGGACTTAAGCTCCTTCCGCTTTAAGTTCGATAATCATATCACGCAATTCAGCGGCCCGCTCAAAGTTTAATTCTCTCGCCGCTTGTTTCATTTCTTTCTCCAATTTTTCAATCAGCTTTTGGCGTTCTTTTTTGCTCATTTTCTTCATATCCAGTTTGACGTTATAGCTGGCTTTTTCTTCTGCCACTTTGGTTGCCTCTATCACATCGTGCACTTTCTTTTTCACTGTTTGGGGTATAATCCCATGTTTTTGATTATATTCCATTTGGATTTTGCGCCGACGTTCTGTCTCGTCAATTGCCTTTCTCATTGATTCTGTAATGGTATCTGCATACATAATGACTTCTCCATTGGCATTTCGTGCAGCTCGCCCCATCGTTTGGATGAGCGAACGTTCCGAGCGCAAGAATCCTTCCTTATCTGCATCCAAAATCGCGACTAACGAAACTTCTGGTAAATCCAAGCCTTCCCGCAATAAATTGATTCCTACCAATACGTCAAACTCACCCAAACGCAAATCACGAATGATCTGCATCCGCTCAATCGTTTTGATATCAGAGTGCAAATACCGAACCTTGATCCCGATCTCCTTGAGATAGTCGGTTAGATCTTCCGCCATCTTTTTGGTCAATGTTGTAACCAAAACCCGTTCATTTCGCCCAATTCGCTTGTGAATCTCTCCTATCAAATGATCAATTTGACCTTGAATGGGATGCACATGAATAAGCGGGTCTAACAGTCCGGTTGGACGAATAATCTGTTCAACGACATCTGGCGCTTTTTCCAATTCATAAGGTCCTGGGGTAGCTGAAACAAAGAGGATTTGGTGAATCTTTTCTTCAAACTCTGCAAACTTCAGTGGACGATTGTCTTTGGCAGATGGCAAACGGAATCCATGCTCTACTAATACATTCTTCCTTGCCTGGTCTCCATTAAACATGCCATGAATCTGGGGAATCGTGACATGTGACTCATCGACAACAATTAAAAAATCATCAGGAAAATAATCGAGCAGGGTATAGGGAGGCTCTCCCGGTTTTTTTCCTACTAAATGCCGAGAGTAGTTTTCTATTCCTGAACAGAAACCAACTTCACGCATCATCTCCATATCATAACGTGTACGTTGTTCCAAACGCTGTGCTTCCAATAGCTTTCCCTGACTACGCAGTTCGGCTAACCGTTCTTCCAATTCCTGTTCAATATCCTTTAAAGCCCTTTCCATGACCTGTGGACTTGTGACATAATGGGATGCCGGAAAAATGGCAACATGCTCCCGCTCTCCCATAATCTCACCTGTGACTACATCGATTTCCCGTATTCTTTCAATTTCATCCCCAAAAAACTCAATCCGTACAGCCTGCTCACTTCGTGAAATAGGGAAGATCTCTATGACATCACCACGTACCCGAAATGTTCCCCTTGTAAAGTTGATATCATTTCGCTCGTATTGAATATCTACCAATTTCCGTAAGATTTCATTGCGATCCCGTTCCATCCCCACACGCAAAGAAAGTACCAAATCACGATACTCCATCGGAGAACCCAAGCCATAGATACAGGAAACACTGGATACGATAATCACGTCATCCCGTTCAAGCAAAGCGCTGGTCGCCGAATGGCGTAATTTATCGATTTCATCGTTAATCGATGCATCTTTCTCGATATAAGTGTCTGTCTGTGGAATGTAAGCTTCCGGTTGGTAGTAATCATAATAGCTGACAAAATACTCAACAGCATTATGAGGAAAAAATTCTTTTAACTCTCCACACAGTTGAGCGGCTAATGTTTTATTATGAGCAATGACTAAAGTCGGTTTATTTAAACGAGCAATGGTATGGGCAATGGTAAATGTTTTACCTGTTCCAGTTGCTCCAAGTAATGTCTGATATTTCTTGCCGGAACGAAAACCTTGAACCAGCTTTTCGATCGCCTGAGGTTGATCCCCTTTGGGCTCAAAAGGAGAAACCAATTGAAATGTACCCATGATTGTCACCCCGTTCTTTTCATAGAACTAATTATAGCACAACGATACACCCATAGGAACATGAGTTCCTCCTCTATAAAAAAGCAATCTCACTTCGAGATTGCTTTAATAGCCTACGTCCAGTTCCTTTGACTTTATATTGGTTTGCCATATCGAAATAGCTCCTATAATTCCCAGATCTTTTGGGTCATCTTCATATAAGGCTTTTTGTAAATAGTGCTTGTCCATTCTCTCATCCAATATCTCCAATTTCAAAAACGCAGCATGGTCTGTAACCCGTTTTAGATCCTCAACAGTAAAAATACGTACACCATTCAATCGATGGATGATATCACCCGATTTTATGCCCATTTCTGCTGCAGGGGTAAATGGCAGAACGACCAACACCTTAAGCCCTTGTTCTGTTGATACAAACAGAGGCTTTCTTTTTCTTTCCCTCCATTGTTCCCACCAGTAGAACAGTTCATGTGCGCTAAAAGAAAGGATCGCTGCCATCCACAGTAATGGACGCCAATACATGCTAAGAATCAATACGATGCACAAACTGCATGCAAAAATCAGTACAAAAGTGGAAACAAACCGCTTTTGCTGCAAAACAGGCTTAGAAGCATTCTTGCTGGAAAAACCGATGATAACAGGTACAATGAGCCAACCGGTGTGGGTTAAAAGTACAAAAGGAACCGTCCAAATTTTACTCAACAAAAAAGCATGAACGGGCTGGCCTAAACGATGGTGAACCTGTACTGGCAGACTGCCATCTGCTCCAGATAATCGAACCAATCCCCACTCCAATAAATGGGTCAATCCAACAAGCCACAACCAGTTTTCTACTGAAAAGCTGACTATCGTTTTCCACCAATGATACCCTTCAAGAGAAATCGCCACAAGTCCCCATTTTTTAGAAGCCAAACTGACCAATGAAAGTAAACCAGCTACATAAGAAATACAAGCAAACCGAATCCGCCATATACCTAAACATAGCGTCAATCCCCATACCAGTAACACTTCTTCTTTACGAATTACAAATTTCCATTTAATCAATAAACAAGAAAGCAAAAAGCCAACTGCCAATCCCAAACACCAAGTACGTAAAACCAAAGGGATCGGAGCATGGATGATCTTTCCAAATTGCTTCTTTTCTCTCCATCTTAAATAGCCAATATGAAGAACAGGCAGGAGAAAAAGCGTCAGCCAAAAAGGATCAATAAATAATCGAAGCCAGGCACTCCAAAACGGTTGTGGAAAAGTAAACAAATACCATTACCTCCAAAAAAAAGAATGTTCCATCTCGGGTAATTCGACACCTGGCTCATTAATCCTTTCATTCTCTTGATAAGTAGCAAAGAATGACCATGGATGGTTATTTAAAATAAAACCCTTCAGTACATGCGTGTACCAAAGGGCAAATTTTCACCATAGCCAATTATTCCCTCATTTTTTTCTTTAATGTTTGAATAGCTACCTGCAATTGAAGATCATTCTTTGGATCTTTTTTCAATGCAAGGAAAGCTTTATCCAATTCAATAGCTGTTTTTTCATCCAATTGTCCCGTAACAGGCAAATTTTTCGTTTGTTGGAATGCTTTCAATGCTATTTCTGTTGAGGTATCAAAATAACCGTCCATTCGACCAGAATGATATCCCAGTGCACGTAAAATGATTTGCATGTTTTTCACTTCGACTGTATTCTGATCCAATTTCAGCGACTCTTTGGGACGTGGTGCTATTGCAGTCCAATAGTCTGGATATTTCACCTGAATATCTGGTTTAACTCCTTTGGTTCCACCATGTTGGTCGATCCAATTGCCATTGGGTGTGAGCCATTTCGCCATGGTCAGCTTTAATGTACTGCCATCATCAAAAGTTTGTGCCGACTGTACGGTTCCTTTTCCGTAAGAAGTTTCCCCAATCAGTGTATATCCACCCGCTTCTTTCAGGGAGCTCGCCATAATCTCTGAAGCACTGGCACTTCCTTTATCAATCAAGACCACAATGGGGTATGGTTTGGTCCCTTTCCCTTTCGATTTATATACTTGCTTGTTTCCTTCTTTATCTTGGGTAATCATTAACGTTTTTCCTTCAGGAATAAAATGTTCCAGCATCTTTAATACGGCTTGTAACAACCCGCCCGGATTACTCCTGACATCCAGAATTAATCCTTTCATGCCTTGTTTTTCGAGGCGAGCCAATTCTTTGGCAAAATCATCGGCTGTCCCTTCAGCAAACTGCGTAATCGTAATATGACCGAGCTGATCTGGAAGCATCGTTGCTTCTACTGTCCTTTGCTTGATCTCATCACGAACGACACTTATTTTCAGGGCATCTTGAACCCCCGGACGAACAATGTCTAAATGAACCACTGTTCCTTTGGGACCACGAATCTTATTGATGGCTTCCCGATAATCCATTCCTTCGATATTTTGACCATTGACTTTAATAATCTGATCTTCAGGTTTCAATCCTGCTTTCTCTGCAGGGGAGCCTTTAATTGGAGAAACAATGGTTAATCGACCATTTTTTACGGTAATTTCTACACCAATTCCACTAAATGAAGAACTCAGTCCTGTTTTGAATTCATTCGCATCTTTTGGATCCATATAATCAGAGTGAGGATCACCCAAAGATTGAACCATTCCCTTAATAGCTCCATCAATGAGCTGCTGATCAGTAATCGGACGAATATAGTTGCCTTTAATCAAACCATAAGCCTGCTTGAACTTGTTAATCTGTTCGTCCATTCCTTTACTATCGCTTCCGATCGAAAAACCAGGTTGCGTAATTGCCAGCAACAATTCATCAAATTTGAGCACCAAAGCAGTTACAGCACTACTCAATAACACCGCTATTGCTACAATAATCGCTACTGTACGAGTACGAAAAGTCATCCTTTACACCACCCTTTGACCACCACCCAGCTAGCTGGTTGAGCAGAAGGTCTTGTACCTATTTCAATGTATGTATACCTGAAGAAAAATAAAACAAAAAGGTCAAAGAGAAGAAAAACGGAGAAGCCCATATCCTTGAAAAAATGGAAATGAGCCTCAACCATGAGCGTTCCCTCTCCACTTAGTTTAGCCAATTCAGCGGATCCACAGCTGGTGCATCTCTGCCAAAATCACGCCGTATTTCAAAATGCAGATGTGCCCCCGTTGATTGTCCATTGTTCCCAACTTTACTGATCATTTGCCCGGCTTCCACTTCTTCACCCACTTCAACGGTCACATCCCAACCATAGCAGTGTCCATAACGCGAGATAACGGGCTTACCGTCTTTATGGCCATGATAAATACTTAAAATCCAACCATATCCGGATGCTGGACGATTCTCTACAACAACTCCATCTCCTGGAGCATAAATCGGCGTTCCTCTGGGTGCACCAAAGTCAGTTCCTTTGTGTGGCCGAACATAACCCAATACAGGGTCTAACCTCCCCGATAGATTAAAGTGAGAAGTTACACGCATACGATCAAGCGGATTTCTGGTAAATTCTTTAAACGGAAAATTCAAACGGCCACTTGCCAATAATTCTTTATTAATTTCCATGACCATATCTTTATATTCTGCCTCTTGTGCGGCCAATTTCTTCAATTCGCTCTTTTTATCTTCCTGACGTTTAATCAGCTCTTCATAGGCTTTCCTTGAGTCATCCATCAATTTTTGTTGCTGTTTACGCATATTTTCCAGTTCTGATTTCTTCTTTTGCACGGCTGCAGCCGCATCCATCCTATTTTTCAACAAACTATAATCCTGTTTCATAATTAAACGGACAGATTCAAAGCGCGCTAAAAATTGGCCAAACGATTTGGCAGATAATAATGTTCGCATATAGCCAAATTCACCTAGTTGATATAAACGACGAATTCTTTTATTATACTTTTCGCGATATACCTTTTCCACATCTTTTGCTCTACGCCACTCCACGACTTTCTGATCGACTTGTTTTTGAATTTTGATCACTTGATTTTCTGCCTGTTCGATCTGGTCTGTATACTTTTTCAGCGAAGAATCATTCTTGGTGATTTCTTCCAGTAGATCTTTCTTCTCCTTACGTACTTCATGCAGTTTCTCTCTTGCATTTTCTGTATTCTCAGCAGAAGCATTTCCATATGAAAACAGAGTAGTGAGAGCGGCAACCAGCGCAGAACCAATCACCCATCTCTTCTGCAAAACCTTTCCCCCTCCTGTCTACAATCATCCACTTTGTACTTCAAGCTTATCTTTTTTCTACACACCAAGACTGTGAATCTTTTATGAAAAAATCCGAACATTCCCTATTTGTAACCATTTGCACAAAATAAATATAGGATCAGGCACAAAAAAATTATACCTTGATCTTTTTATAACAAGCAAACCTTTTATCCCATGCATAAATGGAAACGGTCGATTCGGCAGAAAAAAGTCCCCGCCAAATTGACCGTTTCTTGCTTCTGTCTATAATCGTTATCGCAAATAATTAGCCGGGTTAACAGGAGTATTGTTTTTGCGCACTTCAAAATGCAAGTGTGGACCTGTGCTTTGACCATTATTACCTACAGCACCAATGGTTTGTCCTGCTCTGACTTTTTGACCTGGGCTAACATAAACCCCGGAAGCGTACATATGACCATACCAGGTCGCAAGTCCATTTCCATGGTCCACAATAATCAAATAGCCAAATCCTGAAGAAGGCCCCGCTTTTACAACCGTTCCCGAAGCTGCCGCATAAATTGGGGTTCCGACCGGCCGTGGAATATCAATTCCTTTATGGGCATAAGAACCACGCCATTCGCCAAAGTTCCAATAAACTCTCCCTGGCGTTGATGGAAAATGGAATCGTCCAGAATAGGAACCTGTCCCTGAAGAAATCAAACTTTTGATCTCATTTAATTCTTCTTCTGTCAACTCTTCTTTCTTTTCCAGCTGCCTTACTTCTGAAGATAGCGATTTTAAGCGATCATTGAGCGCCTCCATTTTTTTCTGGGCTTCTTCCAGCTTTGGCTGGCGTTCCTTTTTTAATTTCTCCAGTTGATCCTGCAATTTTTGAATTTTCTCTACATCTTGCCGATAACTTTTAATCACCGTATTATCCTGTTTAATGAGCAAACGCAAACTTTCAAAACGTTTCAGGAATTCCCCGAAACTTCTGGCGGATAATAATTGAGCCATATAACCAAACTCGCCTTGCTGATAGAGGCGGCGAATCGTCGATTGGAATTTTTTCTCTTTTTCTCCTAATGCTCTCTTCTGCTTGACTAATTGCTGGCCCTGTTCCTCCATCTTTTTATCAAATTCAGTTAATTCTTTTTCGATCTGTTCAATCTGCTTTTCGAGTTCGTCCTTCTCTTCACTCGTTTGATTCAGTTCTTCCTGTTTCTCTTTCTTATTTTCGCGAATTTCTTGCAGGTCTTCTTTCTTTTGCTGAAGTTTAGAATTGCTTCCCTCGGCAAAACTGATATTAGATACTGAGAGACTCAAGGCTAAACTAACCGACAATGCACAGGCAACTAGTTTTCGCTTCAATGTTTGAAGACCCCCCCTTATGCAAATCTAGTGAAAGATCGATGGATGAAAATAGGGCCTTGGATTGATTGGTTTTCCATTTTGATGTACTTCAAAATGCAGATGAGGTCCTGTTGACCAGCCATTGCTACCAACAGCAGCTATCACTTGACCGCGTGATACGATCTGCCCTTTGCGGACTCTGACCGTTTGGCTATACATATGAGCGTATAAAGTAGACAATCCATTCCCATGATAAAGAATAACAACATAGCCATAACTTTTTGAGGATCGTGCTTCAATCACTTCTCCCGTGTCAGCTGCCTGAATTGGCGCTCCCAGTCTTCCACCAATATCCAACCCTTTATGTAGTCGATATTGGTGAAGGACTGGATCCCATCTCATCCCAAAAGATGAAGTGATTTTCGCACCAGCAACTGGCCAAATGAACATCCCGTTTGGATCTCGGAGGGAAATTGGATTTAACCTCTTTCGTTCACGCTCTTTTGCTCTGGCTACACTTTCATTTACCAACTGATTCAGTTCCTGTTGGGCTACTTCATTTTCTTTTTCCAGCAGATGCAATTGTTTATCAAGTTGAGCCCATAGCTGTTGGTTTTCATGCAGCATTTGTGATAGCTGTCGCAAAAGCTGATTGGAAAGGTGCTTCAACTTTTTCTGTTTTTCCTGCTTTGTCTTTAATTCATTTTGTTCATCCATCAAAAGCTGCATTTCTGATTGGTATAAATCAAGGAATTGTGCATCCGAGCGAGCTACAGCGAAAGAAGTAACCGCACGTTCGAACAAGTCAAAGAACGTGCGCGAATGAAACCACTTTTGCCATGCATACAGTGGACTCAGTTTTTTCACATGCTGTTTCCGTTGAGCCAACTCCCCCTTTCGTTTAGCCAAGTGATGTATCCGTTGTTTTATTTTATTTTGGCCTTTTTCCAACTCTTGTTCAATAGAAAACACTTTTTGGTCAAAAAGCTTTAACTTCTCTGTCAAAGATTGAATTTGTGCAATTAAAATAGCTTGATCTGTTTCCATCAACTTTTTCTTTTTTTCAAGTTGTTGCACTTTTTTATCTCTGTCTTTAATGGCTTTTCTCTTGCTGTCCCATTCTGAGGAGTTATGAGCCATGATCGGTTGCGAACATAAAAGGGTGAACATGACGACAAGGACAACAGCCCCTGCTAACCCGTTTGGCTTCACGACCTTCTCTCCTCATAGGAAAAATACTAGATTTTCAAGAAACGACGTACAGAAATCATACTTCCTAACGATCCGATGGCAATACCAATCAACATCGTACTGATAGCAATCCGAATACTCAATTGATCTACAGGCATGATCTTGAACAATCCGTACGCTTCGCCATCATTAACAATATCATAAAACAGGAAATAGAATGTAATCAGTAAAATAATTGGAACAATGGAGCCAATAATACCGATAAATGCTCCTTCGAAGAAAAACGGCCAACGAATAAACCAGTTACTTGCTCCAACCAGACGCATAATCTCGATTTCTCTACGACGTGCTATAATGGTCAATTTAATCGTGTTGGAAATAAGGAAAGATGCTAATAGCGCCAGTCCTAAACTGAAAAAGAGAACAATGTTTCTCATTACAGAAGACAGTCTGAGCAACCGGTCAGTAACGCCTTCACCATAATCTACATGTTCAATCTGTGTTGTATTCTTAGCCAATTCATCCGCTAACTCTTTTGTCTTATTGGGATCTTTGGGTTGAACAAGGATCATATCAGGCAGTGGATTATCTTCATCCTGTAATGCATCCAAAAATTTGTTGTTATTTCCCCACTGCTCTTTCAGATCTTTTAATCCCTTTTCCTTAGGAACAAACTCTGCAGTTTTGACCAATGGATCTTTTTGGATGGTTTCTGTCAATTTTTCTTCTTCATCGGCACTAAGTCCATCTTTTAACGTGACACGAATGGCTACTTGCTTGTCCAATTCCTTGGTTAAGAAATTAATGTTAAATGTGAAAATCAAAAAGATCCCAAAGATAAAGAGTGTCACGGCTACAGCTCCAATGGCCGCAAAACTCATCCAACTGTTTTTTCTAATTCCACGATATGCTTCACGAATGTGGCGAATGAGGGTATCAATCTTCATAACCGTATTCGCCTCCTAACTCATCACGAACAATAACACCTTGTTCGATCGCAATTACACGCTGTCTCATCGTATTCACAATCTCCTTGTTATGTGTAGCCATGACGACTGTCGTTCCACGATTATTGATCTCTTCTAACAGATACATAATATCCCAAGAGTTTTCCGGGTCCAGATTACCAGTTGGCTCGTCAGCAATGACAAAAGTCGGATTGTTGACAATGGCCCTTGCAATCGAAACACGCTGTTGCTCTCCACCCGAAAGCTGTGAAGGCAGTGCATGCATCCGATCCGTTAAACCAACCAGTTCCAAAACCTCTTCTACCCGCTGTTTGATTTTCCGTCTGGGTGCTTCTACAGCCTCCATAGCAAACGCAACATTTTCATACGCAGTTAGATTGGGCAACAATTTATAATCCTGGAATACAACGCCAATCTTTCTTCTGACATGCGGGATTTTCCAGTCACGTACCCGTTTGACATTGACACCGTTAATCAATACAACACCATGAGTAGGTACTTCTTCTCTATACATCAACTTGATCAATGTACTTTTCCCAGATCCACTTGGCCCTACAATGTAAACAAACTCGCCCTGTTCAATCTTCAGGTCAATCCCGCGCAGCGCTTCTACGCCATTCGGATATACCTTCCAAACATCATGCATCTCAATCACAGAACCACCTGCCAGGAATAATTTGTTTTAGTACTCTACCATTTTGCATCTGCTTTTCACTAACCTATATTTTATACCATAATGGATAAGAAGAGAAAATGTAATAACTGGGATGATTTGCCATTGTCTTTTCAGAGCCCTTGCCATTTATTTTTATATTAACGGATCCCATATTTTATTTGTTTATGGATCTCTATCATTATGTAACATTTTTTTATATATTTTATGTCAATCTTATTAGATATCTTATAATTTGAACTTATTATTCTTGTTTCTCTGCTTTTTTCACCTCCCACTTGGCATCGACTCTTCACACACTATTTTTCTTTGATCAAATTCTACAAAAAAAGTCATTTTTATTCTATTTTAACAGAAAATTTCCTTCCGAGAAATGCCCTTTCTTACTCTTTGAGATATAGCAAATAAATCTGAATGGAACTAACACCCACATTTTACACAAAGTCATTATGAATTGGAAATAATACCCTTAAGTATATATGATCTAACAAAAAAAGGGAATGAGAGACTACAAAAAAAGAACAACTACATTGGATGACAGTAGTTGTTCGACGATCAGAAATACATAGGATCATTCAAGTTTTGATGATCAACCACAACCCTGGATTTTTTCTTCTGCTTTCTCTTCTACTGACTGATGGCGTTTGACAGAAATCCGCGAGATTCTTAACCGTTCCACTTCTTTCACAGTAAACAGCCAGTTTTCAAATGTAACTTGATCCCCTACTTTTGGAACTCTCCCCAAGCGTGAAAATAACCAGCCACCAATGGTATCATTATCAGGATCTTCAATATTAATCTGAAAGTAGTCATTCACTTCTTCAATAAGTAATCGAGAATCAATCGAAGTTTCATCTCCATTTTTTTCAAAGAATGGTTTCTCATCATCAAACTCATCTTGGATCTCACCAAAAATTTCCTCGATGATATCTTCTGTCGTCACAAGCCCGGAAGTTCCTCCATATTCATCGATCACGATGGCCATCTCTACCTTATTTTTTTGCAAGGTTTTCAAGATATCTTTCAATTCCATGGTTTCTGGAACTACAATAGCTGGCCGGACAAGTTCCTGGAGTTTGGGTTTTTGTCCCTCTGACAAACACTCATACACATCCCTTATATGAATGATCCCTTTGATATCATCTTTATCTTTTCCACAGAGAGGAAAACGTGTATGATGGTTCTTCTTGATAATGTCAAAGTTCTCTTCAAACGACTTTTCCTCGAATAAACAAACCATCTTTACACGTGGAACCATCACTTCTCGGGCAACTCGTTCTGTAAAATCAAACACACGATCAAATAACGTCAGTTCAGTCTGATCAATGACACCGCTTTTATGGCTCTGAGCAAGCAACATACGAATTTCTTCTTCCGTATGCACCTGTTGTGTCTCTTCCAACTTAACCCCAAACATTTTTAGCACCAAATTGGCTGAACCATTGAGAATAAATATAAAAGGCTTAAACAACTGGTAAAACCAGTTCAAAGGTGGTGCTGTCCACAATGTTACTTTTTCAGCTTGTCGAATCGCCAATGATTTTGGAGCCATTTCTCCCAAAACAATGTGCATGAAAGTAATCAAACTAAAAGCAACCGAAAAGGAAACCGTATGCGAAGCCCATTTAGGCAGTTGCAAATAGGTAAAAAATGGCTCTAACAATTTGGCAATAAACGGTTCTCCTACCCAACCCAAACCAAGAGAAGCGAGTGTAATCCCTAACTGCGTAGCTGAGAGATAGGCATCCAAGTTGGCCAAAACTTTTTGAGCAATTTTTCCCCGATGTGTTTCCAGATGGGCAATTTGCGTTGATCGAACTTTTACAATCGCAAACTCTGCTGCGACAAAAAAACCATTAAGAAATACTAAAAACATCACTAAAAGTAACTTTAAACTGACACCTATGGCATCTTCCAAATGAGTTTTACCTCCTATGTGCTAAACAATCTAACAGGTAAATGAAATTTCAGCAGGGAATTGCCGTTGCAGATATTTTCGGAATGTTAAGATCACCGGATGGAATCATTTCGTTCAATCCCTCAAGCTAACACACACACCCCTTCAGTTCCCTTTTAGTAATTATTATAGCGAATATGGATGATAAAAGACTATTTAGACAAGACTTTTTGCCTTGATTGGAGTTCAAATCGGGTAGCACTTCCCTTTCCGTATATATTTTATTCTACCATCTCGTTAGTCATGAGAAAGATAAAAGAAATGAATGATGCCAGAAAGGGAATCTATTGAAAGAATAGAAAAATTTTCTGCTTAAAATCGATTGACCATTATGTTTTTCTTCTCATTAGGTTAAGCTGACCAAACCACCCAATAGAAGTCCTGCAGCAATACATATTCTGGAAGCAAGGAAGGCTACAGCTACATTCCCTTTCGCAATTTCTGACTGTATTTTTAGTGGCGTACATAACACAAATAAATAATAGATGATGATTTGGAATATAATACCAATCATCCCCCAAGCCAAAAGTCTTTTCAAACTAAATAAATTAAATGTGGAACAAAATAAAATAAATCCTAAACCAAGCATTTTTCCTGTCAAATCATAAGCGACCGCTTTGGCTTGGTTTATTTTTTCCGGTTCATTAAAATTAGCACCTTCTTTTAGCAATTGGAATGGAGAATAAGGAGTGATTGTACCAAAAATCAAAATACCAATAACCATGATAGGGATTGCCACTAATAAATAGAAACATGCATTTAGCACTGCATCCCAAACCGTCATAAAAAATAAGGCCCCCTCATCTACTTCAGTCCTACAGGCAGATAATAAGAATTATCACCCGTAATTTCTTTATCTACACGGGCAATAATGGCAGAAGCTTCCCCGTCAATCAGAAAGGATCCCCATAACAATCGTCCCGAAAAGTCACCTGTCAATGTTTCAACCTCTATATGCTCCAACTCGACCCATTCCTGGTAGATCATCGGTTGTTCCCAATAATGTTTTGCTTGATCTTTTGCTAATAATACACCATGTTGATCAAAAATACGAACAGCCCCACCTTCACGACCAAAAATCGGTTTTGAAACATAGGCTTTTTGCCCATGAAAACAATTTTCAAAGTAGGTAGGGATCATATAGGTTTCAATAATTTCATGCTCTTCTTCAGAATAAAAAACACCTTGTTCATGGATACTCCAAATCAAAGCCTGCAACGCTTTGGTCTGAGCAATAAATGCTGAAGGTGGATTAATAATCCCTACTTTTTTATTGGCAATGAGCTGTAATATATGAGCACCAGTCGGATATCCATCTATATCCGTTGCTTCTGCCAGCATTTCCAAAGGATACAGCCGATATAAGATATCTACAGGTAACAGCTTTTTTTGCTCTAAATCCTCCACATACAGACGGTCTTCATATACAGTTAATGAAGAAAGCGGAACAAACTTGGCTGGTAAACCCGATAGATGCATTAAATACCGAGTGGTACCTGCATCTTCCAAATGCCATTCCAAGGCACTGAAATAAATATGTTCGGTTCGAAATCCCAGCTCACTATATCGGCCAATAATGCGTTGAAAAGCACGGGTAAGCTGTTGGTCCATTCCTTTATTTGGATTTTCCACTTCAAAATAAGAACAAACCCGATCATTCACATAAAAAGACTCAACAATACTCGTCGGCGTATCACTATTAAACTCCAGCATTTTTAGTCCTTTAGGAGTATTGGCAAAATCAAAACGCCCAATTAAAGTAGGGATCTGACTATCGATCTCAACACGGATCGCTTTCCATGTTTCTCTAGGAAGTCCCAATTCCCGCAGCAAACCATTATACCCATTTTGTACGACTTGAACGGTTCGGGCAAATATTTTTCCTAGCTGTTCCGTTGCATAAGCAATCTCTTGACGAAAAGAAGGAGAAATGATGTGAATCGTAGCCAACGCATATTCATCGCCGTCCGTTTTATTCACATCCCAAAGAAAGAAATTCTCTTCTCGCATAGGATGATAAATCTCAGCACGTCTCTGTTGATAACTCATCCTGTTTAGCCTCCAAAAGAGTCATCATCATCCGTGATGCGAAGATAAAGTTTTTTACCGTTGGACACTTTATATACTTCAGGTTCGTGACGCTGCAAGTTATCATCACAATACCCATCGTTGTTGTCATCATAGCAGAGATCCTCATCATCAACATCATCATCGAACATTGCCTGACAAGCTGCAAAACCAATCACAGAAGCCAGAAACAAACCAACAATCTTGCCAACCTTCCGTTTTTTCTTTGGTTTTTGTTCAGGTGGCATCTGATTTCCTGACCATCCTCCGCCTTGATTCACTGAATTTTGAACAACATTTGGTTGTGGGAATGGATTTGGCGGGACAGAACCAGCAGAGCCAAACGGACTATTCTGATTGTTAAATGGTTGTTGCCCAAAAGGTTGCGATGAAAACGGTCCAAGGTTTCCACTTGGTTGTTGAAATGAATTTGGTTCGCCAAAAAGGCTGCCTTGCTGATTGGGAGATTGTCCTGGCCCTTGAAAAGGGTAGCTATTCTGTTGATTGGAAGAACCAAAAGATGGTTGAAGAAACGGATCATTGTGAAAAGAATTACGATTTTCACTCATCCTTACAAGCCCCTCTCATCAGATGATTGCCGAAGTCGGCTGGGCATAATACACATATACCTTTCGATTTTCGTCTACCTCGGCAAAAAGTTTTTCCCATTCTTTACCTTCCAAGTAAATGAAATCGCTCATCAAATGAGCTAAAGCCTCCTGTGAATCAAAGAAAGTGAATGAATGAATCAACAAATCTTTTTTGGTCTCCTTTTGATAATGTCTGACTTCAATTCGAATTCCCTTCCAATCTGGCATGAATATCAAACCAGGATTCTTAATCTTTTTCTCCTCATCAACTTTAACATAAATGATATAAACGCCATCCTCGATCGCACAAGATGTTTTCTCATATACCTTATGATCCTGTACAAGATAATCACAAGCAAAGCGCAGTAATATCTCATCCTTACTAATCGGATCATAATACGAAACAATGGGGAAACCTCTTTCTTCATCCAGGAAACGGTACTCTAACCTAAGCATTTTGTAAGCTCCTTTATTTTCACCAGTCCTAATAGTTAACAAGAGCAGCCAATATCACGCCAGTGATCATACTAAGATTAGAAGAAAAGATAGCAACTGCCACATTTCCTTTCGGAATCTCTGCCAGAACATTTATGGGGGCAAGTAAATGAAATAAATAAAAAACGATGATTTGCAAGAGAATCCCTAATCCTCCCCAAATAGCCAAATCGACTAAAGGAACAGAATTAAAAATGGATGAGGCCAATACTATCGTCAATCCAATAATTTTTCCGCTTAAATCGTACGCAACGGCCTTTGCTGCTGCCGTTTTTTGCGGATCCGAACTGTTTGCCCCTTCTTTCAGTAAAACAAATTCCTTATAGGGGGTTGATAATATAAAAATAAAAATTCCTACAGCTAATAGAGGGATAGCTACAGCTATGTAACTAATGAAATTAATAAAAGCCTCGAACTTCCACATCTATGACTTCCTCCATTCGCCCCACCATAAAATATGAAATGGAAGCATTTTTCCCTTTTATTATACCGAATAACTCCCCTTGAATTAGTATATAAATTGAAAGAAATTCCAACAGACGTCACTTTTTACATCCATTTAAACAGATTGTATTTACTTTCAATCAGAGTTCATTTTTCTTTCTTTTAATAATCTACCGACTAGAAGGACAAAAGAAATAATACCAATAATAACTGCATATTTCAACCAGACATTTTCGATAAAAAATGACTTAACCAGATGATCATCCACTATCATTTTTGCCGCTGTCCAAGCAAGTACTCCTGATCCCATGTAAATAATCCACGGAAAACGCTCCATTAATTTAAGAAATAATGTACTTCCCCAAATAATAATGGGCACGCTGATCAGAAGACCCATAACCACTAACAAATAATGACCATGTGCAGCACCTGCAATCGCTAGAACATTATCCAATCCCATGACCGTATCCGCAATGACAATGGTACGAATGGCCGTCCACGCATTGTCATCAGCCTTGACATGATCAGGTTCATTTTCATCGAATAACAATTTACAAGCAATCCAAACGAGTATCAATCCACCAGTTAGTAACAACCCAGGAATTTTGAGCAACCATACAACAGCGAAGGTACAGATCATTCGCATGATCAAGGCTCCAATGGTTCCCCATAAAATAACTTGCTTTTGCTTATTTTGAGGTAAATTTTTTGCCGCCAATCCGATTACAATCGCATTATCTCCAGCTAACACCAAATCAATAATGATAATTGAAAACAAAACGGACAAAAAATCAGTAGACAGGTATTCCATGTCCATTCTCCTCTTTTATATCAAAATAAAAAGACCTTTACTTTTCTCCAAGAAAGTAAAGGTCTCGCTAACAACAAGGCTATGTTGTCAACAAAGCCGGGGAACATATAAAACTTCCCGTAATGACGACTTTGTTGTTATAGCTACTCCCCTTTAGTTAGATAGCAGATGACGGCGAAGATAAATATCCTTTCTACAATACTATCTTAACACATCGATCAATAAAATGCTATTGATCAACCATAAAATTAAGCTTGTACCAAGGACTTCTATGAGAATCTAAAATCATTTTTCTCGCCAACATCATTTCATTATTTCATGGAGAGCAACGTAAAATCAATACACGATCAGTTAACCGTTTATCTTTCCAATATCGCTATTTTTTACCTGCCAGCCATTCTGCCAGTTTTTCTCTTGCCTGATCAGAAATTTGAGGTTGTCCTGGCATATCTCCTTTTCCCTCTTTAATTACTTTTACAATCTGATCTTTGGTCATTTTACCGCCAATTTTTTCCAAATTCGGACCGATTCGCCCTTCCAAATTTCCTCCATGGCAACTTGCACAATTATTGGCATAGGTTTCTTCAGGTGCCAGAGAAACATCATTTGTTGATTTTGTTTGTTGATTTGACTGTGATGTTTGACTACAAGCTGCCAACAAGCCAACAGAAACAATGACAGCAAAAAAAGCCCATTTTTTAGTCATCTTTCATACTCCTTTCAGATTCATGCAGCCTTATTTTTGTTTTCTTTTTGATGAATCCGAAGTATCTTCTCCAGGTTGTGGCGGTTGAGTATTTCCTTTTGTCAATAAACTTTTTGAAAGGACGGAAGTAGGTTGAGATTGATGACCTGAACTCTCACTTCCAATGATTCTATCTGGATTGAGCAAGCTTTTTTTGTACATCCGCCTACTTTCCGATGAACTCATGTTTTCATTTGGTTGAGATTCAATCGACACTTTTTTCGTAGTCATGTTCACTTCTAAGACACCTGTTTCCGTGGTTTTCTTTGCGCCACTTCTTGTTGACCTGGACAAACCGTTTTTGCCCTGATCCCTTCCAGAACGTCTTCCCAATCTTTTTTCTGGTTTGGGCTCGGGCTCTTCTTTTTCCTGCGCCCCGATCAGATCCGAAGAAGTAATAATCTCTTTATCTTCATCTGGTAAAACCTTACGTGGTTTTCTTTGCTCAAGCTCTTTTCTTTTCTCTTTCATTTTTTTCTCTCTTTCCAAGGTTGCCCGACGTACTTTTTCTACAGAAATGCGTTCTGTATCTGTTTGTACTGCATCTCCAGGAAACAATTTATCCAGTTCTTCCAGTTCCTTTTTTCTTCGCTTGCTAATGACAATACTAACAATAATGACACCGATCAATACTACTGCAATTCCAATCCATAAAATTGGATTTGTTAAAAATTCCATCAGCATAAACCTCCTTTTATGATATTTGACGGAATGTAATGAGCAGTTTCACAAGGAAAGCCGGCATTGATGCCGGCTAAAATTGAACCATCGGGAAACCCTTTTCACTCTGCCTGATCGGCCTCACAATGAACCAGACAAATACAACAACGACGGCTTAATACACCGACTTATTGACCTTTAAACTGTGGCTGTCTTTTTTGTAAAAAAGCGTCCATTCCTTCTATGCGATCTTCCGTTTGAAAAGTAAGACCAAAGTAAGCAGCTTCCATTTTTAAGCCTGTCTCTAAATCAGCATCCAAACCTTGATGAATTGCTTTTTTGATTAAGTTTAGTGCAATCGGTGCTTTTTGTGCAATCTTTTCAGCCAATTTTTTAGCTTCAATTAACAACAAGTCACTTGGGAATATTTTTTGAACGAGACCTAATTCCTTGGCTTCAGCAGCAGACAGAAAATCACCTGTCATACATAAATACTTGGCCATATTTTTGCCAACAGCTCTCGCAAGCCTTTGAGTCCCACCATATCCAGGAATTACACCTAAATTAATTTCTGGCTGTCCAAACCGTGCATTTTCAGCAGCCAAAATGATATCTCCACACATCGCCAGCTCACAGCCCCCGCCTAGTGCAAAACCATTGACTGCCATAATCACCGGCTTAGACAAGTTTTCAATTCGATTAAACACACGCTGGCCAATTAAAGCCAATTGCTCTGCTTCAATAGCCGATGAAATTTCCCGAAGCTCAGTAATATCCGCTCCAGCTACAAAAGCTTTTTCTCCTGCTCCGGTTATGATAACAACACGAATATCATCACTTGATTCTACCCAAGTAATCGCTTCATCCAGCTCTTCAAGCAACTCTCTATTTAATGCATTAAGTACTTTTGGACGCGACAGTGTCAGTAGTACCCAGTTTCCACCCTGCTCTACCAAGATATGCTCCCACTGAGCCATTGGCTTTTGTCACCTCGTTCTTTAATTCCTCATATTTCCATGACATTGTGGATCACAACAGCTTATGCCTTTTTCATTTGTTGTCGAAGATATGCTTCAATAAATGGTGTAATCTCTCCATCCATGACAGCTTGCACATTTCCGACTTCTACTTGGGTCCGATGATCTTTTACCATGCTGTAAGGATGGAAAACATACGAACGGATTTGGTTACCCCAGCCAATCTCTGTTTGTTCTCCTTTTAATTCATTTAATTCTTTTTGTTGCTCTTCCAGCTTGCGTTCATAGAGTCTCGCTTTTAAAATTTTCATCGCCCGTTCTCTGTTTTTGATTTGCGAACGCTCGGATTGACATGTAACCACAATGCCTGTTGGCAAATGGGTAATTCGAACGGCCGAGTCGGTTGTATTAACGTGCTGGCCACCCGCTCCACTTGAGCGATACGTATCAATCTTGATTTCATCCGGCTTTATTTCGATATCAATATCATTATCCACTTCAGGCATCACATTTAAGGAAGCAAATGAAGTATGCCGACGACCTGAAGCATCAAAAGGAGAAATGCGCACCAAACGATGAACCCCTTTTTCTGCCTTTAAATATCCATAAGCATTCGGACCTTTAACAAGTAGGGTTACACTCTTAATCCCAGCTTCCTCACCTGGAAGATAATCCAATGTTTCAACCTTGTACCCATTCTTCTCAGCCCAACGTGTATACATGCGCAAGAGCATAGATGCCCAATCTTGCGACTCAGTTCCTCCAGCTCCTGGATGCAACTCAATAATGGCGTTATTTTTATCGTAGGGTTCGTTTAACATCATGTTTAATTCAAAGGAGTCCAACTCCTTCTTTAACGCCTGGATTTCTTTCACCTGTTCTGCCATTAATGCTGGATCTTCCTCTTCAGCCAACAATTCCAACATCATTTGCAACTCTTCTTGTTTTTCTTCAAGTTCGGTAATTTTTTCAATCTGCTCTTTTAGATGCTTCATTTCGTCGATCACTTTTTGTGCTGCTGACTGATCATTCCAGAAATCAGGTGCAGCCATTTGTTCTTCCAATTGGCTTAATTTGGCTTGCTTCGAATCGAAGTCAAAGAGACCCCCTAATATCCGCCAAACGCTTGGCTGTATTTGCCAACTCATGCTTCATTTCATTCAGTTCCATATCGTTCACCTCTATTTCAACATCTTTATACATTATAACCCGGTTTCACCATAGAAAAAAGCATGGGCTCCATATAAAAAATGGTAGGGAAGGTTCTTCCCCCATATAGATTGTTGACACAGCTCCAATTTGGCGCCGGGATTCCTTTTCCGTTTCGATCCTGCTCTATCAATACAAGCTACAGTTTCTCAACCGGAACAAGAATCCTGATTTGTCAACGACCCTGGAGGGAAATCCTTCCCTTATCATGTAAGGCTTCATGAATTAACACTCTGCAGTTTTTTGGACTTCTGACAACAGTTTTTATACTTTTTCCCGCTACCGCACGGGCATGGCTCATTCCGACCAATTTTTTCACCACGGCGGATTGGCTGCTTTTTCGAATCTTCTTTTCCTTCCTGACCGCCCGAAGTTGCAACTGTATTCACAGCAACTTCTTCACGTTCGATCTCATCTTCATCATGGATAACGGATTTCATTACATATTTCACAACTTCTTCTTCAATCTCTTCGACCATTTGATCATACATCGCTCGTCCTTCAAATTGATAGGAACGTAGCGGATTGTCCTGTCCATATGCTCGCAAATGGATTCCCTGACGCAACTCTTCCATTGCATCGATATGATCCATCCATTTACGATCAACGGTTCGCAAAATCACGACTTTCGAAAACTCTTGGAGGCGTTCGTTACCTAATTCTTCTTTTCGCTCCTCATAAAACGCCACTACTTCATCATAAATGGCCTGAATCATTTCTTCTGGCTCTTTATCCTCTAAATCCTCTTCTTTAATTCTTCCTTCTGGCAGTATATTGCTGGATACAAAGTCGACAATCGCTTCCAGGTTCCAGTCTTCTTCCAACTCTCCATTGGTATGCACTTTAACGACACGTTCAATTACCGATTTCGCCATCGCTAGCACGTTATCAGTCAAATCGTCACTCATCAATACTTCGCGGCGCTGTTTATAAATAATTTCCCTTTGATCATTCAGGACGTTATCATATTGTAAAACCCAACGACGTGCGTCAAAGTTGTTTGCTTCCACTTTCTTTTGCGCATTCTCAACCGCTTTGGTAAACATTTTTCCTTCGATGGCTTGATCTTCTTCCAGCCCCAGTTTCTCCAGCATTGCCTCCATGCGTTCTGAACCAAAACGCCGCATGAGCTCATCCGAGAATGATAAAAAGAATTGCGAAGAACCCGGGTCACCTTGACGTCCGGAGCGACCACGCAACTGGTTGTCAATCCGGCGGCTTTCATGCCGTTCTGTTCCAATGACATGTAATCCACCTAGTTTATCCACACCTTCACCGAGCTTGATGTCGGTACCACGACCTGCCATATTCGTAGAAATGGTCACCATTCCACGTTGACCGGCCTGAGCAATAATTTCTGCTTCGCGCTCATGGTTTTTGGCATTCAAGACCTGGTGTGGAATGCCTTCTTTTTTTAGCATCCGGGATAACTTTTCCGATTTTTCGATGGACACAGTCCCAACCAAGACTGGCTGACCTTTTGCATGCCGTTCTTTAATTTCACGAACAACCGCTCTAAACTTCGCATCTTCCGTCTTGTACAGAACATCCGACAAATCCTTACGGATCATTGGACGGTGAGTAGGAATCTGCACCACATTCATATTATAGATCGTGCGAAACTCTTCTTCTTCGGTCTTGGCTGTTCCCGTCATTCCAGCCAATTTTTTATACATACGGAAGTAGTTTTGCAAAGTAATTGTTGCCAAGGTCATGCTTTCCCGCTGAACTTGCAAACCCTCTTTTGCTTCGATCGCCTGGTGCAGTCCATCACTATAGCGACGACCATGCATGAGACGTCCAGTAAACTCATCTACAATCACAACACCATCTTCATTGACGACATAATCCTCATCGCGCTTCATCAATGTATGAGCCTTCAAAGCCTGTTGAATATGATGATTAAGCGTAATGTTCTTGAGATCATACAGGTTATCAATACCCAAGAAAGATTCTACTTTCTTTGCACCCTCTTCAGTGAGCGAAACCTGTTTTGTTTTAATATCAATGGTATAGTCTTCATCTGCCTTTAACCGACGTACAATCTTATCCGCTACATAATACAAATCGGTTGCCTTACTTGCCTGTCCACTGATAATCAATGGAGTACGTGCTTCATCAATCAGAATACTGTCAACCTCATCGATAATGGCATAGTTCAATTCCCGTTGTACCAATTGCTCTGGATAGAGAACCATATTATCACGCAGATAGTCAAAGCCAAATTCATTATTGGTACCATAAGTGATATCCGCCTGATAAGCAGACCGTTTTTCTTCTGGAGACATCATGGGCAAGTTAAGTCCAACCGTTAAGCCTAAAAACTCAAAAATAGGCCCCATTAACTCTCTGTCACGTTTCGCCAGGTAATCGTTAACCGTGACAACATGAACTCCTTTACCACTCAATGCATTTAGATAAGCAGGCAAAGTAGAAACCAATGTTTTTCCTTCACCTGTTTTCATTTCCGCAATATCACCATGGTGCAAAACAATCCCACCAAGGAGCTGTACCCGGAAATGCCGCTCACCCCGAACCCGTTTCGCCGCTTCACGGACAACCGCATAGGCTTCAACCAATAGATCATCTAACGTTTCTCCATCTTGAAGTCGCTTTTTAAATTCATCCGTTTTGGCTCGTAATTCAGAATCGGATAACGAGCTAATTTGCGGTTCGAGTGCTTCGATTTTATCAACGATTTTGGAATATTTAGCGAGTGTTCGCTCATTGGCATCAAATAATTTCCGAAGGGCTTTTAACACCTTCATCCCTCCAAACATTAAAATGAAAATATATACTCAAACAACTGATCATCATCCAAGTTAAAGAAAAAGTACTGACTATTAGTTTAACAAATATCCGGCCATTTTTCACTTTTTTCCGCACATGTAGATTGAAATCATTCGTCCCTATCCACCCTTTTTCCTTCCATATTCTTTAACGTGATCCAGTACGAAAAGGTGTCTTAAAATTCTCCAAAGGATTGTTCATACTTTTTACATAGCACTCTAATTATAACTATGTTAGAATAAAAAACAAAATATATAAAAATGCAATACATCCTTAATTTACCTATAAAAGAAAAAAATCCAATCGTTAAGTGATCATATGAGAAAAACATCGAAAGTAATTGGTTTCAGTCTAATCTTCATTAGCATGATCGTAATAGCTTACTTTTGGTTTCGGTCTTCCACTTATTACGATAACTACCTTCTCTCAACAATGCCAGACGACTATGTTATTTGCAGACCCAGCAACCAACCCATTTCTGTCAAGGAATTAAACAGCAAACTGGAGAATAAAGGGGTTTTCAAAAATAAAGGAACAGCATTTATTGAGTTTGGAAGAAAATATGGGGTAGATCCCATACTGGTTACCGCTATCGCTTTGTTTGAAACCGGGAAGGGTACATCCAATGTGGTAAAAAAATATAACAATCCTGGGGGTCTGATGGACCCCAAAAACCCAATGGAATTTCAACAGTTTGATACGCTGGAAGAAGGTATCGAAGCCATGACATCCAACTTATATCGTAATTATATCAGTAAGGGACTGGAACTCCCTAAAGAAATTGCACCGATCTATGCACCTGTGGGCGCAGACAATGACATACATGACACGAACAGTAATTGGGCTCCGAACGTCACTAAATTTATCAACTATTTGGGAGGACTCGAAAAACACTGTGACACAAAAAAGTAACGGGATTGCAGAAGGCCGCTAGATCGTCCATTTATCTGGCGGCTTTTTTACGACAATCCCCACATTTTTTCAGATTCCATCATCAATAAAATGAACGATAGGAAAAAAGTCTAGTATTCCGAAGAAACAGGAATACTAGACTTTTTCTTCTATTATTGCAGATTATTTCGTTTCTGCTGTTTTTTGGCTTGAAGCCACTTGTACCAGCTCTTTAAACATAGCAAAGAAACGATGTGCCAGTTTTTTACGGTCGCCTTCACGATCAATATAATCTCGGCCATTTTTTGCAATTTGGTCCAATAAATCAGGTGTATAGGTACGCACCTCTTCGATGGCTTTGGCTAAACCTTCTGGATCTTCAGCTCCACTAAAAACTCCCAAACCATTTTTCTCTACAATTTCACGTACTTCCCCATCCACTGTGGTGATAATGGGTTTACCTACAAAAGCATAATCAAAGAGTTTATTCGGGCGCGCTCCACGGAATACTTCATTATCTGCCAATGAAATAATCCCACAATCCGCAGCGTAAGTATAATCAAAAATATCCGCTTTAGGGACAGGATCTAAAAAGTGAACATTCTCCAAACCTTCTTCTTGCTTAATCTGAATCAATCTTTCTTTTTCCGGGCCATCTCCGATTAAAACGACATGAACATCTCTTGGCAAATATTTTCCTGCTTTCACGACATACTCCAAAGCATTGGCTGGCCCATGGGCTCCTGTATAAATCGCAACAAAATCATCAACAGGGACTCCCATTCTCCGTTTGAACTCCTCTTTACGGTCTGGATCAGGTTTCCATGAACCAAGAACAATTCCATTAGGAATGAGTTCAATTTTCCCCTGATCAATTCCCTTATTCTGAATAAACTTCCGCTGATGTTCGGTCAATACCACGATTCGATCTGCGTTGCGATACAAAAATGATTCCATCCAGGTTAAAATACGAACAACCAAACCATTGTTTAATCCGCCCATTTTTATTAAAGAATCTGGCCATAAATCCCGAACTTCAAACACAAACGGGCATTTTTTGATTTTTGCCAGTAACCAGCCCACAAACCCAGTAAACAAATGGGGTGAAGAGGCCACTATCACATCTGGACGATTCGTAAACAATCCCCGGAAAAAGAAGACTGTGGCAAAACTGACCATATTGATGATGCGACGAAAATCATTTTTCTTATGCGGAAAAGACCAAAGCCATTTGAGCTCCAGTCTGTCTACTTTTTCCAGTGCATTTTTCTCTTCTTTGGTAATAAAAGTCCGTCTCGGATGAACAAATCTAGACATCCACAATGTCACATCAGCCTTTTCTACTTCTGCCCATTCTTTGGCTAGTTCATAGTGACGCGTAATTCCGGCAATGTTTGGCGGTACAGCATAATGATTCACTAACCAAATACGCAACCTTTTTCACTTCCTTAAGTGAGTTTTTACATGTTTATTCCATTGTTTCAAGCTTTCTGTTTTTGTTTATTACCAATGGCTACAATCGCCAACGCAATTCCTATCGTTGACCACATCGGAGTAAAGTGAATACATGAGCTTGGGGCAATCGCTCCAAAGAAAAAGCCGATCAATGACAATAAACTTGCGATCGCTCCCCAACGAATTACAGGTGAAATCGATGGAGATTTTTTGATTTGGGCCAAAAGCCATAATTGGTATAACAACCAAAGGTACAAAGCCATATACAGTACAAACACAATCACACCAAAATTGACCAGGACTTCAGCCCACCAGTTATGGATATTTACTTTATTGACTCCCTTTTTCCCTTTCATATGTGCTTCTACATTTCCTGCTCCTACACCCAAATAATGGCTTTTTTGTAAAAAGTCCAGACCATAAAGGAGCAGATATTTACGCACGGTAATGCTTTGCCCACCAGTTCCTTCCCCTTTTTCCACTTCATCCAACTCATGGATGTTCATGGTTCCACTTTTGAGATCCTGAAAAATACCAATGGTACTAGCCAATTTGGCCCTTCCATTTTCCGCCAATAAAAACTGGCTGAGTAATCCTACAATCAAGGCAATAGACAAGACGACCGCAACACCCTTGAATATATTGTTTTTGGTTAACTTCTCTTTTGGAACCGTAAAAGGCAAAGCGATGACCCATACAACGAAGATCAACGGGAGTGCAAAAAAGGTATTGCTACGTGAGCCTGTAGCCAATAAACAATACAAAGCAAAGATAATGGTAAAGTAAAGAAAAACCTTCATTTTTCTTCTCAAGTTTAAAGTATGCAAGGCTGTTGCCAAAAACGGGAGAGCAAGTGTAATCGTGGTGGCAAAATCGTTTTGGTTTTGAAAGAAAGAAGTAACAGAAGCACTTTTGCTTCCCCAATAGCGTGAAGAAGGTAAATGAAAATAAGTAACGGACTCAAACAAGCCGAAATACACCATGATACTAAAGACAGCAAAAGCCACGCCCAGAGACCGCCAAATTCGTTTTTCGTCCCGGGCAAAATAAGGAAAGGCAAGACAAAGCAGAATCATCATAAACAAAAAGAACACATAACGAATTCCAAACTTTATCTGAATGACCCAAGCCAGTGAAATAACTGCATAGATAAACCAAAAAGCAAAAAATGCAATATACCAGCGGATTGGATACAAATGCGATGCTTCCAGATCTTTATATTTGAGAAATCGAATGATCAGAAAAGCCAGAAGAACGAAAAAGGCAATCCGGAAAAAAGTTAATTTAAATTCTGGATGCAGATCAATACCAAGTGTAGGTCCCAATAAAGCAAAAGCAATCATGAAATAAAAGATTAGTTCAAGACGTTTTTGACTAAATATCTTTTCTATCACCTTACCCCATCCTCAGACACATGAAAAATTTTATTCTAACATTTAGGTACAATCATATAGAAAGCAAAAACACACATTCAATGTAACATACAAGTATTGTTTTTTGTATCCCCCTACTCAAAAAGTCAAAAAGCAGCCAAAGCGAAGAACGGGCTTCCTTTATAAATTGAGCTAAAGGTAAGCCCGGCATACTTGAAATTAATTTAAATCCTGCATCAACTGATTAACAATTTTTTCTGCTGCTTTTCCGTCTCCAAATACGAGGGGAATCTCATTAAAATCAACTGTAAAATGCTCTACTGCATCCAAGATTTTCTCTTTATTGGCACCAACCAATACATTGGCTCCTAACTCAACGGTTTCGACCCACTCTGTTTCATCGCGCATGGTAATACATGGAACTTGTGCAAAAAAGGCTTCCTTCTGTACACCACCCGAATCTGTCAAGATTTTTTGTGCATGAACTTCCAGTTGCAACATATCCAAATAGCCAACAGGCTCAATGACCAAAACATAAGGGTTTTGAATCTTCAATCCGAATTGTTCCAGTTTTCCGTGTGTTCGCGGATGAAGAGGCAAAACTGCTGGAGTGTCAAGTTCATTAACCGCCTCAATAATTTCTTTGAGTCTGGCAGGATCATCTGTATTTTCAGCCCGGTGCAACGTAATAAGAAGATAGCGATTTGCCTCCAAACCAAACTGGCTTAAAACCCTGGATTCCTGTAATGCTAGCTGACGATTGTAATTTACCGCATCCAACATCACATCGCCCACTAAAAAGACTCCCTGTGTGATGCCTTCATTATTTAGATGGGATACAGCCGTTTTGGTTGGACAAAATAGCCATTTTGAGACATGATCGGTCAACACACGGTTAATTTCTTCTGGCATCCGACGATTAAAACTTCTCAAACCCGCTTCCACATGAGCAACAGGGATATGTAACTTAGCAGCAGCCAACGCTCCCGCCAAGGTAGAGTTCGTATCTCCATAAACCAACAAACAATCCGGTTTCTCTTTCAATAAAACCTCTTCTACTTTCGCGAGCATGTCCCCCGTTTGGGCACCATGTGATTTGGAACCAACATGCAAATGATAGTCAGGTACAGGAATATTCAATTCTTCGAAGAATACATCGGACATGGATTTATCATAATGCTGTCCAGTATGTACCAAAATTTCTTGTCCCACTTTTCTTAAGGCACGAGATACAGGTGCAGCCTTGATAAATTGTGGACGAGCCCCCACCACGGTGACGACTTTCATGCATGAAAACCCCCTAATGATTTATGTATCTGCTTTGAACGAAAAAATTCCTCAATTATTTTTAAAATAACTACGCAAACAAGCAAGTCAATGATCTTCACTTTGTTTATGATAACATAGCTAATTAAAAAAATATATTCATATCATGACAATGACAACTGATCCTTGAACTCGTTTCCAAACAAGACCACTTCTTCCCCAAATTCAGGGAGGGAACAGTCTGTCATCATGTAACATGAGCAATTCTACATAAAAAGCCTAACATCCCCAAAGATGTTAGGCTGAATTTATCTCTCATTCAGGCTCAATCAAGCCATATTTTCCGTCCTTTCGCTTATAAATCACATTCACTTGATCCGTTTCGGCATTGATAAATACAAAGAAGTTGTGACCTAATAAATCCATTTGTAAAATGGCTTCTTCGGTATCCATCGGTTTTAGTTCAAATTGTTTACGACGAACAATCTCAAAATCACTTTCTTCCTGCTCTACGGTTGCAGTTGCCACAGACTGTATCGAAAAAGCGTTCTCTTTCTGTAGAGAGCGGAGGCTTCCATCCTGGCGTAACTTGCGATTCACCTTCGTTTTATACTTGCGAATCTGTCGTTCCAGCTTTTCGATGACGAGATCAACAGATACATACATATCATCACTGACCTCTTCTGCACGAACCAAAAGTCCAGGATACGGAATTGTCACTTCCACCTTATGATGATCTTTCTGGACACTCAATGCTACATGTGCATCAGTTGGCTTTTCAAAATACTTTTCCAACCGCGAAAGTTTTTTTTCAATAAACTCTCGTAATGCATCTGTGACCTCCAGATTGTTACCACGGATGACATAGTTCATGAGGTGAGTCCTCCTTCCGCTTTATAATTTATCTATTCCCTTCTTCTTAAAAAATTCCTGCCAACTTTTTTACAAACTGTTAAAGAAAAATTAATAAAAATGTAATAAAAAAACATATTTTTAACATAGGATAGTTGCCCCCACGTTCGGTTCATCCCTTCATCTCACCACTTATAGAAGAGCAGCTTCCCAGTTAAAATAAAAAACTCCCCAAGCTTGTCTTGAGGAGCAATTGCCATTCAAGGAGATTTATAAAACTTTGCTTAAAAACGCTTTAGTCCGCTCATGCTGTGGAGAAGAAAAAAGGGCCTGTGGAGTACCTTCTTCAATAATATATCCATCATCCATAAACAGCACACGATCTCCCACTTCACGGGCAAATCCCATTTCATGGGTAACCACAACCATCGTCATACCTTCATTGGCCAATTCTCTCATGACAGCCAGAACTTCGCCTACCATCTCCGGATCAAGAGCAGAAGTTGGCTCGTCAAACAACATGACCTTTGGCTCCATCGCTAAAGCACGTGCAATGGCCACCCGCTGTTTTTGTCCACCCGAGAGTTGTTCCGGATAAGCATGAGCCTTATCTTGTAACCCCACTTTACGAAGAAGTTCAAGTGCTTTTTTCTCTGCTGTCTCTTTTGGCATCTTTCGAACATGGATCGGAGCCAGTGTGATATTATCTAACACCTTTTTATGTGGAAACAGTTCAAACTGCTGAAAGACCATCCCCACTTCTGAGCGCACCTGATTCAGATTTGTTTTGGGATCGGTCAGATCATGACCATTGACAATCACTTTTCCCGATGTAACTGTCTCCAATAAATTCAAACAACGTAAAAAAGTACTTTTACCGGAACCACTTGGTCCAATGACACAGACCACTTCCCGCTCTTGAATTTCCGTTGTAATCCCTTTGAGAACGAGATGGTCTCCATATTTTTTTTGCAAATTCTCTACCCTAATCATACTCTCACTTCTTTCTAGCTTGCGGTGTAAAGCGTTTTTCGAGATACAAAACTACCCGGGATAATACCAATGTCAAGAGCAAATACATAACCCCAGCTGTAACATAAGGACCCATTCTCTCCAAAGTAGACTTCGCTGTTGTAAATGCTGCATACGTAATATCATTGACTGCGATGACGGTTACCAAAGATGAATCCTTGAGCAAAGCAATAAATTCGTTTCCGAGTGGTGGCAACATACGCTTAAAGGCTTGTGGCAAAACAATCAGGCGCATGGCTTGTCCATATGTCATTCCGAGTGAACGGGCTGCTTCCATCTGTCCTTTATCAATCGACTCAATTCCACCCCGAAAAATTTCTGCAATATAGGCCCCTGCATTTAAAGATAAAGCCACAAATCCAGAAAATAGAGCAGAGGGAGGAGTCATCTGTAAAATATCTTCCCAGATCGTCGGAATCACTGCGAAATGAATGGCCAGAATTTGTAACAATAATGGGGTCCCACGAAATAAATCAATATACACACGTGCAGGTACTTTGAGATAAATTTTTCCAGATATTTGCATCAAACCCAATATGAGTCCAATGATTAAACCAAAAACAATGGCTACAACAGTCAATTCGATCGTCGTAATAAATCCGCGAACAAAATAATCCTTATACTCAATAACCACAGACCAATCAATACTCATAATAAAAATTCCTCCGTCTTCACTCACCAGTTGTTAACAAGTTATTCACAAAGTTATCCACATATCCACAGAACATTATTTATTTATATAAAAAAAGGTTGTTTAAAGGATAGAAAAGGGGGAAATCCCCCAATTTAAGCCCCTACTATTTATTTCCGAAATATTTTTTATAAATTTTGTCATAAGTTCCGTTCTGACGAATTTTTTTCAAGCCTTCATTGATTTTATTTAAAACCTCTTTATTCCCTTTTTTCACAGCAATTCCATAGTACTCGGTTTTAAGGGAGGGATCTTCAATCGTCTGGAATTTGTCGCTACCCAGTTTCTTCAGATAATCAATGGCCACTGCTTTATCCACAACAACGGCATCCAAACGTTTTAACTGCAGATCATCCACTGCAGCAGGAACTACATCATAACCCTTGAGATTCGCATACGTTTTTCCAAAAGCTGCTTTAACAACTTCTTCTCCAGTTGTACCTGATTGCACTCCGATTCTTTTCCCGTTTAATTCTTTCAAACTCTTAATGTTTGAACCTTTTGGAACTAAAATCCATTGTTTTGCTTCAAAATAAGGTTCACTAAAATCGTATTTGTTCTTTCTCTCATCGGTAATGGTAATGGCCGCAATGGCTGCATCCAATTTCCCACGATCCAGACCATCAAATACTGCATCAAAACCCATATGTTTCAGTTCTGCTTTCATTCCTGTCGCTTTGGCAATCGCATCCAGGATCTCTGCATCAAATCCAGTAATTTTTCCATCTGCTTCCAATTTCTCAAATGGAGGAAATTCTGCATTTGTACCCACTTGAATCGACGAAGTATCTTTTTTGGCTTTATCCGTTTTGGAACCACAGCCTGTTACAACAAAGACCATCACCAAGAAAGCCGTCAACAACACCGAAAATCCCTTTTTCATCTTCATCGCTCCTAACTATTACAATCTGGAATTTGTGTGAACATTCCGCCTATAATATTAAAATAATAAGATAGTTACTTGCAATTATAATAGTAAATAAACAAATATTTCTATGCAATGAAATAATATAAATGAAACAATATTTCTACCACTTATCTCCATCCAAGTACCTTTTGAAAAGATGATATTTATCTTTAATCTTTCCCAAAATACTTCTGGTAAATCCGATCATAGGTTCCATCTTCTTTTACCTTTTTCAAACCTTTGTTCAGTTCTTGTAATATTTCCGTCTTTCCTTTTTTCACCATGATCCCATAACTTTCGGGAGGGAAAAAGGGATCTTCAACTGCTTTAATTTTCATTCGTCCAATTTTCACTACAATTCGTGTCTGACCTTGTGATGAAGAAATGTTTTCTTCTTTATTTACAGATGTCTCTTCCAGCGTTTGAACAAAATACTTCACTACACCGCTATCAGCAACAACTGCATCCAATCGCTCTGCAGCCAAGTCTTTGACTGCTGAGGGAATATCATCATATTCTTCCAGCTTTGAATACTTCTCACCAAACTCTTTTTTCACGGTAGTTGCTCCAGTCGATCCAGCTAGAACGCCTATATCCTTACCTCTTAAGTCTTCTAACGTTTTAACATTTGAACCAACAGGAACCAAAATGAGCTGTTTGGATACGAAATACGAATCCGTAAACTCATACTTGGCCAAACGATCTTGCGTAATGGAAATCGCTGCAATAGCCGCATCTGCTTTACCAGCATCCACTTCTTTAAACATCTGGTCCCATCCTACATGCTTAAGCTCGACATCTACTCCTGCAGCCTTCGCAACCGCTTCTAAAAGTTCTGCATCAAACCCTATGATTTTCCCGTCTGTCCCCAATTTTTCAAAAGGCGGGAATTGGGCATCTGTTACCACGGTCAATTTCTTGCCTTCTGCAGCACTCTCTTGTCCACCAAAATCAACTTTAATCGTGCAGCTGGTCAAAACCAAAGCGACTGCCACAAAAGTGGTTACCAACAGCATCAAGGCTCTTTTCATTCCTACACCTCCACCTACTTGTGAACTATATATTTCATCGTACCTTTTCACATGCTCAAACTTAATCTTAAAAACGCTAGATAAAAATTTTATATTTATAATACTAAATGCATAACTATACATAATCAATTGGTATTTCTAACCAAATTCATTTGAATCACCAAAAAATAACAAATTATTCTTCACTGACTATCCAACTTTACTATATACAGAAATTATCTTTTTTTACATTTTTTACTTCTTGTTTCGCTTCCACACAATATGTCATGACATTATTTATGAATCACAAGTTTTAACTGTATTTTATAATTAATTTCGTAATTAATAATATACATTTTGTCCATTTTTTTATTATAAGCTGCTGACAAAGTTATCTTTATATTCCGTCTTTTTTATTCAAACAAAAAACACTGACCCAACCAGACGGGATCAGTGTTTCTTGTCAATACGTACACTCTTTCTACGAATTTACTGCTTCTCTGAGTTGTTTACCTGCTTTGAAGGAAGGGATTTTACTTGCTTCAATTTGAATAGGCTCTCCTGTTTGCGGATTGCGCCCCGTTCTTGGAGCACGCTCGCGCACTTCAAAATTCCCAAAGCCAATCAATGTTACTTTTTCTCCATTTTTCAATGCGTCTGCGATAGCCTGGAATACAGAGTCAACCATTAAAGCGGCTTCCTTTTTTGTTTTTCCTGTACTTTCAGCTACTTTCTCTATCAATTCCGTTTTATTCATCGGATTTTTCTGCTACTTTTAAAGAGAGTAGCAGAAATACACCTCCTATTATGATTAATTGATCGATTTAGAGTACCTATCACTGGTTTTGACTACTTTTCTATAATCTATACCTTGAAAAACACTTCGTAAAGAGCTAGCGAGCAAATGTAACAGAAAAAATTTGTCTGACATTTGCCTGCCTTAAAGGTCGGGCACACTCTCTCAAGGTTGAACCTGTTGTGTACACATCATCTACAATCAAGATATGTTGCTGGCGCAACCAACCAGGGTCAATCCTGTTGCTCACTTTAAAAACATGTTGCAAAGCTTGTAATCTTTCTTTTCGACTCCGGTGACTCTGTGAAAATGTTTCTCTTTCTCTCACGAGAATCTCTTTCACTGGTAGTCCCAAACGCTGACTGATAACCTGGGCAAGCAACTCTGCCTGGTTAAATCCTCTCTCATGCAGACGATTTGGATGCAGCGGAACAAACGTGATCAGGGAAAGAGGAACACGACGATAGTAGTGATAACAACTTTCAGCCATCCACAATCCCAAGGGAATAGCTAACCGCTCTAGTCCCTGATACTTAAACCATTGGATAACCTTCTTTGCCTGACCTTTATACAGAACCACACTGCGATTTGTTACCCATGTCGATGAATCAAGTTGGCGACAATCGATACATACAGACAGATCCTCTTCTGTCATTGGCCGTCCACATACTTGGCAGACCGGGCCATTGATCGGAAAAAACTGCTCTTGACACGAAAGACACATCTGCTTCCAAACGCTCGAAAAAGCGAATGAACGGACAGGTGTCGTACAAAAACAACATGGCTTGGGCAAAGGAAATAGGGTCAACCACCACCTCCTCATTGGTAATACGCTCCTTGTTTTATAAATCCTTCTTTTTCTGCTAAACTATTCAGATAATCCATTTGCTTTTTGGCTTGAATCTGGCTTTCTGTTTTTTCCATGGATAAAAACCATACTTCTCCCTGTTGATAATCTTTGGAGCGTCCAACTCTACCCGCCATTTGGATTAAAGCAGCCTGATCAAACACAGGATGATCAGCACCCATCACCAATACATGGCAATGCGGAACCGTTACTCCTCTTTCCAAAATGGTGGTTGTCACCAAACATTGAAGTTCTTTCCTGCGAAATTGATCAATGATCTCTGCTCGTTCCGGTGTTTGACTATACACCCCACATATAGAATGCCACTCTCTGACATGCTTATGTAACCAAGAAACGAGCTGTTTCACTTGCCAAATACCTGGGACAAAAATCATGGCTTGTCCATCTTTACGAATCACTTGTTCAATAAACCGGGATAACACAGGAATGGGATGCTGCCGTTTGACTTTTTCCCACAATCTCCTCTCTTGAAACAATCGAGGAACAGGCAGAGGATATCCATGAAAGCGAACAGGTAAAATGGCAGATGGTAATCTACCTGAACGACTCCATGCCAACCATTCCTTTGGAGGTGTGGCAGTAAGCAAAACGATCTTTCCCGATTGTGATAAAGCTCGATGAATTCCTTGTTCTAACGAGCGATTCTGATACAGTGGAAATGCATCAACCTCATCGACAATGATTAAATCAAAAACCTGAACATATCGCAATGCTTGGTGTGCCGTAGCGATCACTATTGAACCATCCATCCATAAATCCGAACTCCCTCCATATAAAGCAAGGACGTTCTCTTTTGGAAATAGAGCTCTTAAGCGTGGAACCAATTCATGGACTACATCTGTTCGTGGCGTCGTCCAGCATACTCTTTTGCCTTCAGAAAGTAAATGTCTGATCGCTGGTACCATCATTTCTGTTTTTCCGGCGCCTGTCACTGCCCAAAGGAGAAACATCATTTCCTCTCCCTGCAAAAAGTCAAGAATCTGTTCAGACACTCGAGCTTGTCCAGCAGTAAGCCGTAATGATTTGACTTCTACTGGACATTGCTGTTCAACTTTTTTGGCAGAAAACAGAAAAAAGGGAGTACAGGTGCGTGAACGGGAAAGCATAATACAGTGTTCACACATGGCACAATGTTTACCACAACTTGCACACCGTGTCAGGCGAATATGATGAAAATCAGCTTGACAACGATGACAAACCCAATCTTGTAGCCATTTAGAGCATGATACACCGGGATACCATTTTACTTTTTCCTCCAGATAAAGAAGCTGCAAGACAGCCCGTAAGGTTTCCTCTGTTATTTTTATATTCCGTTTCCTGATCAAAGAAAGAACTTCTGACCATAACAACGCCCTCCCTTGCAACATCTCAAAACACTTTTCAGCTTCCAACCTTAATTGATTCCACTGGTCTTTATAGAAAGGCTTTACATCTTGCTCAAATGGGTCCATTTTCTGTTGCTCCTGCTGTTCAATCCACTGATAAGCTTCACCAAATGAAGATGTATAAAATAAAGGAATCATGTTTTGGCCTTTCTGCTGCCAATACGTTAGATCCACAGCATAAGCAATGCTCATATAATATTGCATCGTTTCTTCCAGCCTATAAATGACTGATTTCACACCTTCTCACTTCCTTCGGTGGAAAATGAAAAAAGCCAGACACCATTTCATTGATGCCTGACTTTGCTGCACCATTCACGCTAAATATCTTTCCTTGGAAGCATCTATTTCACGCAAATCAATAACCAAGATTTTTTCTTTCCCTTGCTCTTGTGACTGAATCCATTCTGAAATCGCATCCTCAGCTGTTGCATCAATTTTCACGATTCGTAACCCTGGGTATTTTTGCTTTAATTTCTGCAAAATAATCAGCGTATCATCCAATGAACCCATATCCAAACATGTTATTCTACCTGGATTGCCGCGAAAACGATTCCAGAAATAATAAGACCACACAACACGTTCAATCGACTGCTGATTATTGCCAGTAATGATCACTAAATGATCTGCCTTGTTTCTATATGCCCGCCCAAAACGTTTACCAAAGAATTTGAGAATGAAATGAACCAACAGCAGAAATACAATCCCGCCGACTAAAAATTCTAAAAAGAGCACCCACTGTCCATTCATTAGGGCCCCTCCTTACCTACTTTCATCATATGCGACTAAAGAACAAAAGTGAATACATATCTATTACTCATTCTTTACCCTAAATCAGCGGTACCCAACCATATTTAATTGCAAGTATAACAGCTTGGGTGCGATCCTGGACATTTAATTTATATAAAATCTTGCTCACATGATTTTTTACTGTCTTCTCACTAATGAATAATTGTTCACTAATGGAGCGATTATTTTTCCCCTGTGACATCAAACGTAATACTTCCATTTCCCGATACGTCAGGATCTCTTGCCAAGAATAGGGTGCCACTTTGGCAAATATCCCTTCTTTTCTGCTTAATCGCCTAAGTTCGTTTACTATCCTTCCCATCATAATGGGATGAATATATACGCCTCCATATGCAATCATACGTATGGCTTCCATCATTTGTTTACAGTCTATATTTTTCAGTAAAAAACCAGAGGCTCCGGAGCGAATGGTTTCCAATACATATGGATCATCTTGATCAGATAAGATGAGAACCTTAGTTTGAGGAGTCATTTGACATATTCGGTAGGTGACTTCTACACTATTACTGTGAGGCAAATACAAGTCCATAATGACTAAATGAGGCAGAACCTGTTTACACAAGTAGGGAACATCAATCCCTTTGTTACACTCTCCAACCAACACCATATCTTTTTCGTTTGCAACAGCTGATTTGATTTTTTTACGGAAATGGGGATCTTGGTCAGCAATCAATACCCGAATATTCGGATTTACATGCGTATGGTGCTTGCCCGGACAGTTATCCACCGCCTCTACATGACTCTCAACCAAGGCATCCACCTCTTTCCCTTCCTGGAAAATTCGAAAAATACAAACCTCTTTATTATATTTTACCATGTCAGGCTAACATTTAAAATAGAAAAAGCCACCCATCGGTGGCTTGATTCCTTATACACCTGCTTCCTCTTTGAGCAGTTCCGCTTTATCTGTTCTTTCCCATGGTAAATCAATATCGGTACGTCCAAAATGACCATAGGCTGCTGTTTGACGATAAATCGGACGGCGGAGATCCAATTCGCGAATAATACCAGCCGGGCGTAGATCAAAATGCTTTCTAACCAGATCTACAAGTACTTCCTCAGAAACTTTTCCAGTACCAAATGTATCTACCCGAATGGAGACAGGACGTGCTACGCCGATGGCATAAGCCAGCTGAACCTCACATTTATCTGCCAATCCTGCCGCCACAATATTTTTAGCGACATAACGAGCCGCATAGGCACCGGAGCGGTCTACTTTAGTCGGATCTTTACCGGAGAAAGCTCCTCCACCATGGCGGGCATATCCACCGTAGGTATCTACGATAATTTTTCGTCCAGTCAAACCAGCATCACCTTGAGGGCCTCCAATTACAAAGCGACCTGTTGGATTAATGAAGTAGTTGGTTTTTTCATCCAGCATATCTTCAGGCACAATGGGAAGAATGACATGTTTTAAAATATCTTGTTTAATTTGCTCCAATTGGGCATCCTCAGCATGTTGGGTTGAGACAACAATGGTATCGATCCGTACTGGACGATCATCTTCATATTCTACGGTTACCTGTGTTTTTCCATCTGGACGAAGATAAGGAAGAGTACCATCAACGCGCACTTCGTGCAAACGACGTGCCAATTTATGTGCTAAAGAAATAGGCAGTGGCATCAGTTCCTCAGTCTCGTTGCAAGCAAAACCAAACATGAGACCTTGGTCACCTGCTCCAATCGCTTCGATTTCATCATCCGTCATAAGCCCTTCTCTTTTTTCAAGGGCCAAATCCACACCCATTGCAATATCTGGCGATTGCTCATCAATCGATGTCAACACCGCACAGGTTTCTGAATCAAAACCATATTTCGCACGGGTATAACCAATTTCACGAATGGTTGAACGAACAATTTTGGGAATATCAACATAACAGTTAGTAGAAATTTCTCCGGCAACGAGTACAAGACCCGTCGTAACCGCTGTTTCACAAGCAACACGAGCATTTGGGTCTTTTTCCAGGATCGCATCTAAAATGGCATCGGAAATTTGATCACAAATTTTATCTGGATGTCCAACAGTTACGGACTCTGATGTAAACAATGAACGCTTCTTTTCTGTGGCCATTTGTTCCTCCCCTTTCCACAGTCACAAAGAAAAAGCCTTTCCACAGAGGAAAGACATCCCGTTAGAAATCCTCTTGTTCCTAAAATGATAGTATAAAAGCGCTCCCTATTCACCGTATATATCATCAATAGAATACCCTAAAGACATCGGAAAAACAACTGTTTGATATAAAAGAGTATTGCTAATACCATCCAATTACCAAGATTAGCTTATCAAAAACAAAATTATATATGTTATAATCGAAATAAATTTATTCACAAACCATCAACATTTGACAAAGATCGGTCTTTATTATGTTATTTCTGAATTAGCGAATAATTATGTCTAATTATTTATTATTGTCATAAAATTTTCGGCATCATCGGCTCGCATATGACTATTAACGTTTAAAATAGAATTGACTATATTTTCTTCGTTCTTGAAAGGAGATCCAGGGTATTTATATATATGAGGTGTTGTCCCAACCGAGAGGAGGAAATTCATGGCAAAGAAGAAAAAGAAGAATAAAAAGAAAAAAAAGCAGCTATTACGTTCGCCTCAGAAAATAGATTTGACAGAAACAACAGATGAAACTCCTCAAAGACGAAAAAATGATCCAGAAGTAAAACCGACACCCATGAAAGAAAAGGAAACGGAAGACCAAACCAGTTTAATCGAAAAATCAGGAGAAGTAGTAGAGCAGCATGCAGAATTGGCAAAATCGGACCAACTAACAGAAGTTCACGAACCATCAGAAAAAGTGCAACTCATGGAAGAACAAAACCTGCCATCTAACACTGAAAATACAAAGATGGCTATCCTCAGTCAAGATGAAATTCAAAACGTACAAACAGAAATACAGCAAGAATCACAAGATTTCGTTTCCTCAGACGAAACGATGACTGAAGACATAACCCATCTGGATCCCATTACCGCAAAAGATAACCAACAAAATGCAGAAATGGAAGCTTCCGATGAGATTAAACCCATGATTCCACATGAAATGGAGCAAAATAAAATCGCGACAGCAGAAATAGCTGCTACAAACGAACTAGAAAAGACACGTAGCGAAAAACATAAAAAGAAGAAAAAGAAACGGAAATGGATCATTGGTTCACTGATTGCTGTATTACTGTTGGCATTAGCTGTTGTCGCCTATGTCGGCAATCAATTTATGGAAGCGATCGCGTTAGGTCACTATCAAATCGGTAAATCCAAGCTGCGACAAAACAACATCGAAATTGACAAAACTCCTTTTACTGTCCTGTTGCTCGGAACAGATCAACGTGGAGCTAACTCCAAAAACTGGCGCCCTGACGTCATCATGGTGGCTGCGGTTAATCCCAAGACAAAATCGATCAAACTGGTCAGTTTGCCACGTGATTTAAAAGTGAGGATTGCCACAGGTGAAATTGATAAATTAAATCACTCTTCCCACATGGGTTACAAACATAACATTGACCCAGTGCAAAATATTCGCCAAACAATAGAAAACTTCTTAAATATTCCGATTGATTATTATGCCAAAATCAACTTCCAAGGTTTCACTGATGTCGTCGATGCCTTGGGCGGAGTCGATGTCGTCGTCAAAAAACCGTTCTCCCAACAGATGATCGGTGGAGAATGGGCATACTTCAAACCAGGTCCCGCCCATTTGGATGGTGCACATGCTCTTGCTTATGTTCGTATGCGTAAACAGGATCCGCTTGGCGACATGTCAAGAAACTCACGTCAGCGGGAAGTCATTACCCAATTGATGGACAAGCTGGTGAGTACAAACGCTGTTCTCAAATTTAACGATATCATGAAAGCCGTTGGTGGAAACTTTAACCATAATTTCAATACATCTGATATTGCACAACTCGCAAAAATTTACCAGCTATGTAAAGGAAATATTCAACGTTATGAGTTCCGATCAGAAGGAACTTGGATTAACGGCGGTTGGTATGAACTATGGTCCAACAATGAACGTTCAAAAGTAAGCCACATGTTGCAAAAACAACTGGAGTATCAACCTGCCAAAGCACTGGAACCCTCCCCACTCAACGAATGGGAAGAACAATTTGCTGCCCAGCATGATAACGATCAAGAATCTGTATACGAAGAGAACGAAAAAACAGAAAAGGATTCAGGAATCCAGTCACCTTCTGAATCAAACCCATTATCCAATAATCACGCTTCTTCTGACTATCAGAATGAAGAATAACAGGAAAGGCCATCTAGCCTTTCCTTTTTCATTTCCTCTATAATGAACAAAGAAAGAAGGTGGAAGACATGCCACAGAATCATTACTTGACCATTGGCAATTATGGTGAAACAGAAATTGTTATCCAAAAATCACGCTTTATCTGTCGAGCCAAACATGTTCGTAACGAAGAAGAAGCAGTCCAATTTGTTCAGGATGTTTCAAAAAAGCATTGGGATGCCACACATAATTGCTACGCTTATTTAGTTACAGATACCATTCAAAAATCATCCGATGATGGTGAACCTGCCGGAACAGCAGGTCGGCCTATTTTAGAGGTGATCCATGCAAAGGATTTGTTATATACAGCGATTGTCGTCACTCGTTATTTTGGCGGGATTAAACTGGGAGCAGGTGGACTTGTCCGCGCTTATAGCCAAGGGGCTGCTGCAGCGATTCAAGCAGCAGGAATCGTTCAACGATTGCTCCACCAGGAAGTAATTTTTACCTTTGATTATCATTTTATGGGCAAAATGGAGTATGAATTACGACAATCCGGTTATCTGTTGGATCCGCCCCAGTTTACTGACCGTATTAGCTGGTCGGTGTGGGTTCCACTCGGAGAAGAAAACAAATTAATGGAACAAGTCACCAACTGGACGAACGGTCAAGCTCAAATCCAAGTGGGCCGCACCGAATATCGGGATGTACCGGTAAAAGACTCGTGAGTTTAAAGGACCATCGAGGTGCTTGAGGCTACCTGAAAACATGAATACGTTTTTCCTGCTCTTCGGGATGGATTCCTTCTTCCGTGACGACTTCTGTACCATCACAGTCACTCCGTAAGGGATCCATCCCTTCTCTTTGTAGAAATCAAAACACCTTTTTCATCACTCTGATGGTGTTGCTCGGCAATATCAGGGTCTGTTGACAAACATATGGAAACTTAGTCAACAAGCTGAAAGTAATAGAGCCCCTGATCCAAACAGGCAGAAAGATAAATTTGATGGGGGTTCAAAAATTCGACCGAAAATTTCAGTCAATCTTATTTTCCTATTTTTATATCTTATTGTAAAATAAGGGAAATAGATGTTGAAAGAAGCAGAAAAGTGAGGATCCGATTATGGGTAATTCGTCCAAACGTCTCGCAACAATATCCAGAATATTTGTCGTATTATTGCTGTTAACTTGCGGTGTGGTTGTTTATTTTGTCAGTCAGCTCTGGGAAACCCTTGCCAAAGGATATGATGATCAAGCAAAATCAAATCTGCGTAAAAGCCAAGTACATATGTTAAAAGAACCTTTTACTATATTGCTCATCGGGACAGATCAGCGAAGTGCTCTTTCAAAAAACTGGCGCCCGGATGTACTCATCTTGCTCGCCATTAATCCCAAGAAACAGTCTGCCAAAATACTGAGTATTCCACGCGATCTGCTTGTTCCGATTGCAAATAGTAAACATGCAAGGGATAAAATCAATGCTGCAGCCTATTACGGTTATCTTTATCATCTTGATCCCATTGTCAACATTCGCCAAACCATCGAAAACTACTTCAAGGTTCCAATTGATCATTATGCCAAGATTAATTTTCAAGGTTTTACAGATCTTGTGAATATATTGGGTGGAATCCAGGTTCATGTAAAAAAGGAATTCAGACAGCAGATGATCGGAGGAAAATGGGCTCACTTCCAGCCCGGTTTCCAGCATCTGAATGGTGCAGAAGCTCTCGCTTATGTTCGTATGCGAAAACAGGATCCCCTCGGAGACAACGCACGCAACGAAAGGCAGCGAGAAGTGATGTCACAGCTCATTGACAAACTGGTCAGCTTTCGCTCTATTACCCATTTTCATCAATTAATGAAAGCAGTTGGCAATAACCTGACTTACAGCTTTCAACCGGAAGAATTCCTGATTCTACAACAACTGTATCATCGCATCCCCCAACATCGAATTGAAACGGTTAAAGTATCATCTCATCCTTTTCATCAAGAGCAATGGTATGAAATCATGGACAAAAAAGAACGTCAACGCCTTTGTAATTCTCTTCGAAAAGATTTGGAACTCCCAGCGATCGTCCTTCCCGAAGATGAAAAATCCCCATAACGATGAAGTTATGGGGATCAACTAATCCATATCTTATTAAGATTGGGTTAGAAAGCAGGAACCACCGCACCTTTATACTTATCCTCGATAAACTTTTTCGTTTCAGGTGAATTTAACACTTTGGCCAATTTTTGAATCGCTTCATCTTTTTCTTTACCTTTTTTTGTAGCGAGGATATTAACATAAGGTGAATTTTTATCTTCAATAAACAAATTGTCCTTCAATGGGTTCAATTTCGCCTGAATAGCGTAGTTGGTATTAATAATTGCCAAGTCTACCTGATCCAAAACACGTGGTAACAAAGCAGGTTCCACCAATTTAAACTTCAGTTTTTTCGGGTTTGATTTAATGTTACGTTCTGTTTTGTTTCCTTCACGGTTATCCAGCTGAATCAATTTTTGATTCTCAAGCAAGAGCAAACTGCGGGTCAGGTTGCTTGTATCATTAGGCAAAGCGATGGTAGCCCCATCTTTGAGATCTTTTACGTTTTTGATTTTTTTCGAGTAAGCAGCCATAGGCTCAATGTGTACACCTGTTACTTTTACAATATGATAGTTGCTTTCTTTATTCGTTGTCTCCATAAACGGAACGTGTTGGAAGAAGTTAGCATCCATTTTCCCTTCTTCGACCACTTTATTGGGCAATACATAGTCTTGAAACACTTTTACTTCCAGGTCAATTCCTTCTTTTTTCAACTGCGGCTTTACATGCTCCAAAATTTCCGCATGCGGTACTTGCGAAGCAGCCACCGTCACTTTTTTCGTTCCTTTGTCACCCGAAGTGGTTCCAGCACCTCCGCAAGCAGTCGCAACGACACCAACCAACAATGCGGCCAAAATCGCCCAACATTTTTTCATCTTTCTGTCCTCCTTTTACCTTTTATCCAAACGTTTACTAATAAGATCTCCAATTCCTTGAACGATTTGCACTAACACCACCAACAGCACACCACAAACGATCAACATTTGATCATTAAAGGACTGAAATCCAAATCGAAAAGCAGCGTCACCCAATCCACCACCGCCAACTACACCAGCCATTGCGGAAAAAGAAATCAATGAAACGCAGGTAACAGTGAGACCGGAAACGATAGCAGGTAAAGCTTCCGGTATTAATACTTTACGAACGATGGTAAACTTGCTTGCTCCCATCGCTTGTGAAGCTTCGATCACACCTCGATCAATTTCACGAATGGCTGTTTCTACCATCCGAGCATAAAATGGAGCCGCTCCGGCAATTAAAGGAATAGTAGCAGCAGCTGGACCCAAAGAAGTTCCTAGAATAAATTCAGCAACAGGAAATAAAAATAAGACCAGCACAATAAATGGAACTGCACGAAAGATATTTACAATAAGGCCTAAAACACGTTGAATTGCAGCGTTTTCCCACAGATGACCACGATCTGTAATGACTAGCAACACACCCAGTGGAATCCCTAATAAAGCTGTGAAAAAAGTGGAGATTCCCACCATAAACAGGGTTTCTTGTGTCGCGATCCAAACTTGCTGCCAATCCACCTGATCAAACACGTTCGATCACCTCCATCTTGTTTGCTTGTGAGAGGATTTCATCGATCGCTTTGTTTACATTGGCAGGTTCCCCAAGCAAACGGAAAGAAATCGTATGCTTATCTGTTGTCGCCTGAATTTCTCCTCCTACGATTTGAATGGAAACCTGATAAGTTTGAGCAATACTAATTAAATTATTCCAATCGGATTGCTTAGATATTGTAACAGTTAAACACTTACCTAAATCTTTTGCCTCTTCATTTATTTCTTGCTGTAAAAACTTCCGTGTCACTGGATGTTTTGCATGATTGAAAATTTCTTCCACTTCACCAATTTCTACAATCTCTCCTGCTTCCATGACTGCTATCTTATTACAAATCGAACGAACCACACTCATTTCATGGGTAATCAAAACAAGTGTAATCCCGGTTTCACGATTAATCTCCTGAAGCAATTGCAATATCGAAGCAGTTGTTTCCGGATCCAATGCCGATGTAGCTTCATCGCATAATAACACATCCGGATCGTTGGCCAGCGCTCTGGCAATTCCTACCCGTTGCTTTTGTCCGCCAGATAACTGTGATGGATATGCATCCGCTCGATCCTGTAGCCCTACACGTTCCAGTAACTGATCGACTTTGCGTTGAATTTCACTTTTGGGAACGCCAGCTACTTCCAATGGAAAAGCCACATTCTCTCTCACTGTTCTTGACCACAACAGATGAAAATGTTGAAAGATCATACCAATTTTTTGACGCGCCAAACGCAATTCTTTATCCTTGAGTTTGGATATCTCTTTGCCATCAATGATGACCGAACCTGTGGTTGGTTTTTCCAAACCATTAAGCATGCGTAACAACGTACTTTTTCCAGCTCCACTATGCCCAATGATGCCAAAGATATCACCACGCTCGATCTCCAGTGAAACATCTTTTAAAGCTGTAACAGACTCCCCCTTACCTTGAGCTGGAAATACTTTACTTACTTTTTTTACCTGGATCATCCGATCTCTCACCACCTTATAAAAAAATCCCTTTGCGCTTCTGAGCAAAGGGATTATCATGTATATGATAACACCTTCTCTCATCTCTCAGAACGCAACTGTTCTGCAGGAATTGGCACCTTTTCCACTTCAGTGGACGGTTGCCGAGGTATCATCGGGCCTGTCCCTACACCTCTCTTGATAAGAGAACGCCAACTCATATTCAATTGCGATCACCATCGAATGCAATATTAGCATATAATCATTTTAAAAGTCAATACTATGTAAGTTAAACCCAAAAACCTTTATTTTCCTTCTTGTTCACATGCCCCTGTAACAACTATTACTTCCAGATTACATTTCGTTTACATTATGCACTAACTTCACTATCCCCCACGATTTTGGCATATAATAAATGACACTTAGAACTTTTGTTGGAGGTGCCCCCCTATGAACTACACGGTGGTTGGCAAGGATTTTTGGATCGGGATTATCAATGCCGTTTTATTAAGTATACCGTTGTGGTTTTTATTTTATCTTTTCCTATGTCTTATTTTCTAAAAAGAATGGGGCGACTCCTGATCGAGAGCTATAAAAAATCGGGTTGCCAAATCCTTGACAACCCTCTCCTATTATCTTGCCCCACTACCTGTAAATACAACCCACACGGTACGAAGCAAAATCTTCAAATCCAAGGCAAATGATTGATTACGAATATAATACATGTCCATTTCAAACTTTTCGGCTGGTGTTGCATCATACCCACCGTTTACCTGTGCCCAGCCAGTCAACCCAGGCTTTACCATCAATCGCTTCTTGAAACCAGGTATCTCCTTTGCAAACTGCTCTGTAAACATCGGACGTTCAGGACGTGGTCCAATTAAGCTCATATCTCCACGCAAGATATTAATCAACTGAGGAATTTCATCAATCCGTGTTTTACGGATAAATTTACCAACTCGGGTGACACGCGGATCATTCTTTGCAGCCCATTGTGGCCCATTTTTCTCAGCATCCGTACGCATAGAACGAAGTTTGATAATGGAAAACAGTCTTCCATTCAGCCCCACTCGCTCTTGTTTATAGAATACAGGTCCAGGGGATTCCAATTTGATTGCGAGCATGGCCAGGAGTAGTACAGGTAATGTAATAATCAGTAATACAATGGAAAAAACGATTTCCAATCCACGTTTCACAATCGGATAGAGCGAATCTCCACTGACTCCTGGATATGCGCGGGAACTATTTCCATAGGCCATTTTCGAACGCATCCGCAAATCACTCCTGCTCATGTATAATATTAACTGCTTACGCAAATCGATTACAAATATGTCACAAATATTACAGTAATATTTCAAATGGTTTACTGTTACCAAGTATACTGCAGATGCTCCAGCTTGACAATACTTTTTTTGTTTCAAAATCCTAACTATACATGAGTGAACTTGTCTTAAATATTACTTACGCCCATTTTACGATAAAGATCCACATAATATTCATACGTCCGACGCAGGCCTTCTTTGAGTGAAACGGTTGGTTCCCATGCCAATACTGATCGTGCACGTGTATTATCAAAGTAACTGTGCTTGATATCCCCTGGGCGTTCTGCTTCATATTCCTTTTGAATGGTTTGATTGGTAACCGTTTCAAAAAGTCGAATCAATTCATTCAGCGAAGTGGAGATACCGGTACCAATATTGAGAATATGTCCATCTCCGGCTTGAATCGCTGCCAAATTGGCTTTCGCTACATCTTCTACATAAATATAATCACGCGTCTGTTCACCATCACCAAAAATCTTGAACGTTTTTCCCTTTATCATTTGATTGATCAAAATCGACACCACGCCACCTTCTCCATGTGGCTCTTGTCGAATTCCATAAATATTGGCATAACGTAAAACTGTGTATTCCAAGCCATATAAATTGCGATAAATGGTTAAATAGTGCTCTGGTGTATGTTTGGAAATACCGTATCCTGACAAAGGTTGGATGGGGTGTTTCTCATCGATCGGTAAATATTTTGGATTTCCATAGACAGCAGCAGATGATGCGTAAACAATTTTTTTCACTCCATACTTGCGACATGCTTCGAGCAAATTTAGTGTCCCCAAAATATTTACTTTTGCATCAAAAACAGGATCCTCTACAGAAACGGGAACCAGAATTTGAGCTGCCTGATGAATAACAATTTCTGGTTTTTCTTTCGCAAATACTTCTTCCATTTGTTCACTGGTAATATCCATTCGATAAAAACGAGCAGATGGATGAATGTATTCTTCTTTACCCGTAGACATATCATCTACAATAGCAACTTGATCGCCTCGTGCGATTAATTGATCCACAATGTGTGACCCTACGAAACCGGCCCCGCCTGTCACTAATACTTTCATTTTGAAACCCCCTTTGTTACTTCAAACCATTCCTTTTTTTCTGTCTCCTATATCATTATCCTCATTCTAGATTATCTTACCCCAGTTTCAAACAGATGCAAAGTAAAAAAGAGGCAACGTAAGGTTACCTCTTTGTTAAATGATTCCACCCACCGATATATATTTGAGTTCCAGATATTCCTCAATACCTGCTTTTCCGCCTTCGCGGCCAATTCCGCTTTCCTTCATGCCCCCAAAAGGTGCCTGGGCTGCAGATGGAAGACCATCATTGACACCGACAATGCCATACTCAAGCGCTTCTGCAACACGAAATGCCCGTGCCAGGTCTTTTGTAAACAGATAAGCCGCCAATCCATAAGGGGTATGATTTGCTTTTTGAATCACCTCTTTTTCTTCTTCAAAAGTTTGGATGGGGGCTACAGGTCCAAACGTTTCCTCTTGTTGAATCAGCATTTCATCCGTTACATGACAAAGTACCGTTGGCTCATAATATAAATGACCGCCGATACGCTTACCACCTGTAACGAGTTTAGCTCCTTTGGCGATCGCATCCTGTACATGCTTGTTGACCTTTTCCAATGCTTGCTCATTGATGAGCGGTCCAATATCCACCTCGCCGCTTAAGCCATCGCCCACTTTCAGTTGTTGTACTTTCTTGGCAAACACTTCGACAAAGTCGTCAGCAATCTGTTCATGTACATAGATTCGATTGGTACAAATACACGTCTGTCCTGCATTTCTGAATTTGCTGGCTAATAATTGTTCTGCGGCCGTGTCGATATCCGCATCCTCAAAGATAATAAAAGGAGCATGACCTCCAAGCTCCAAACTGATTTTTTTCACTGTATCCGCAGCTTGTCTCATAACCAGTTTTCCTACTTCAGTCGATCCAGTAAATGTTACTTTACGCACACGTGGATCAGATAGCAGGACTTGTCCAATCGCTTGCGGATCCTTACCCGTTACCAGATTGACAACTCCAGCTGGTACACCTGCTTCAATAAAAATTTCCATTAACTTGCATGCCGTAAGAGGTGTCTCCTCAGCTGGCTTAATGACCATGGTACATCCAGCAGCCAGTGCAGGAGCGAGTTTACGTGTAATCATGGCCGCTGGGAAATTCCAAGGAGTAATTGCAGCGACTACACCAACAGGCTGGCGTAAAACCATGAGTCGTTTTGCCGGATGCGAAGCAGGAATGATCTCCCCATAAATTCGTTTCGCTTCTTCCGCATACCACTCAACAAAGTCAGCCGCATACATGATTTCTCCCTTTGCTTCAGTTAATGGTTTTCCTTGCTCTAACGTCAATACGCGAGCCAATTCATCGATGCGCTCTCGCATCAGGACACATGCTTTATGTAAAATATTCGCTCGTTCCTTAGCTGTTTTTGCCGCCCAAACAGGAAATGCTCTATCTGCTGCATCAATTGCCTTTATGGCATCATCTGCAGAACCATCCGCAACTGTACCGATCACTTCACCATTTGCTGGGTTTGTTACCTTAAAAGATTTTTTGTTTATAGCTGGAACCCATTCCCCATCAATTAAAAGCAAATAATTCATGGAACCCTCTCCCTTACACATGGAAAATTTCAAAGGACAGAGCTTTTCAAACAGAAAAACATTTGTTATATCATTTCCCGCTAGTGAAAAATCATAACGTATCTTTTTTCTTGCCGGAGATTCCGAATAATTGCCAAAAAACGTTATATTTATATCGAATCAACTTCATTATAGAAGTCATAGAGGGCATATTTTCGTCACATTCCGTTTGCTATCCAGCAAGAAAGTGATTCTGTCCGCTACAAAGGACATTAATGTGTTCCTAGACGAAAAATGCCCCTCTTTTTTCATCCCATTTTTGTATAATCAACACCACTATCTCCCGAAGGATCTCCTATTTTGAAAGCAAAATCCGATATAATTCCAATAGTTTATTTTCTTCAACCTGCCAATTATAAACCTCTTCATGCGCTTTTCTTCCATTTTGACCCATCTTTTTTCGGAGTGAGGAGTCAGAGAGCAAACGAGTCACTTTATCAGCCATTTCCTCCGGATTAAGTGGGTCAACTGTAAATCCAGATTGGCTTGTTTCTACAATCTCTTTCCACTGTGGAAAGTTTGACGCAACAAGCGGCAAACCCGCAGCCATATATTCAAACATTTTAATCGGTAATGATTCTGGATAGTTTTGTGTTGGATGGAGACAAACCAAGCCCACTTTTCCTTTGGCTAACCAATGTTTCACTTCTTCAAAAGGAACACGGCCATGTAAATAGACATTTTTTTTCAACAGTTCCTTTTCGTCGCAATCCGCAGGGGCAATATGTTGCAGAGGGCCGACCAAGTGAAGCTCCGCATTTAATTCTCTCGGAATATAATCCATCATCTGAATCATTTCCCGATACCCTCGCAGATAAGAAATACCCCCTATATATAAAATGATGTTTTTCTCATTTTCATCGCGATCCACTTTAGGCATAGCCAAAGGGTAATTTTTGATCACAGTGACTTGCTTGGCGGTCTGAAATTGATTGGCAATCGGCTCCGTTGCTGTAATGACTGCAGCAAGTTTTCGAGCCCATCTCTTTTCAATCCAGTGAACCAATCGAGAAAGCGAACCTCTCAGATAGCCTGGAATCCACATTTTCGTATAAATTTGCTTTGGTAAATCTTCATGTGCATCGTAGATGACCGGCTTGTTTGTTTTTTTGGCCAAGCGAACTCCCCATGGGAGAAGCTCGGGATCATGGAAGTGAAAAATATCTGCATGACTCTTTAATGCACGTTCATATAAAATACGCCCATTCTCGAGTCTCTTCCATTTTTTTGCATGACGCTTCACGCCAACAATCTTTACACCCTTTTCAAATTTCTCTTCAAAATCAGCTACAGCATGCAATTCCACTTCATATCCAGCTTGCGCTAAAGATACAGCCTGTTTATGAAAAATTCGCGTATCATCATAAGGGTGAACTGAGCTAAAGATCATGACCTTTTGTGGCACATTTCCCACTCCTTTTGGAGTATCAGTGATTGGCTACCTTTCCTTTCTGCATCTCTCCGATAATAAGCACAGCAAGAGCCATTCCGTAAGTAATCCACATGGGGGTATAATGGATCGCTGTACTTGGAGCTACTCCTCCACCAAAATAACCGACTAAGGCAATCAAGCAGGAGAAGGCTGCCCATCGCGTAATCGGAGTAACATGTGGAGAAGTTTTCAATCTGGCCAAATTCCATAAACGCCATAACAACCAAACATATAGAGCCATATAGAAAATAAAAACAATCACACCGAAATTGACAAGTACTTCTGCCCACCAGTTATGGATATTTTTCTTGTTTACTTTGGGCGCTTTTTCCATTAACGGTTCAATATTTCCTGCTCCAACTCCCATATAATGGCTTTGTTTGAGAAATTTCATCCCATTTATCAGTAAATGATAGCGAACTGTAACACTTTCTCCCGTCTTTCCCCTAACTACTTTTTTATCATTTGTATCTTTCGCCATCGCACCCGTTTTTAAATCTGATATGGCATCAATCGAACTCAAAATTTTGGTCCGCGGATCATAAACGGATTTTTTTACTTGAATCAGTGTTGCACTCATCAAAATAGCCAGCAATACTCCTGTCAATGTAGCAGCAATAGCGATCATGACATTCCTCTTGGTGATCTTTTCCCGTTCAATCACAAATGGGGTTAAACCGATAAAGAGAAGAGCTATTGCAGGAATAACTAAAACAGTATTAATCCGTGAACCGGTCCCAATCAAAACATATATAGAAAAAACGGCCGTACCATATAAAAACCATTTTATATTTCGTTTTAGCGGGAGCATAAATAAGGCAGCAACAAGAAATGGCAAAGCAAGTGTAATGCATGTAGCCAAATCATTTTGATTGGTAAATACAGAAGTAATGGTATCTGAAGGATATGCTGAATGAGCTACCCGTGAAGAAGGTAAATGAATCCAGGTAATGCTTTCAAAAACAGCAAAATAGACAATAAATCCATAAACGCCCAATAAAAGACGTTGAATTCGCCAAAATTTATCTTCAGATGTAAGAAAATATGGAATCGATAAAGTTAATAACAGCATCATGGCAAGAAAAATCAAATATCGAATAGCTGCCCCTACACTCACTGCCCATGTAATGGAAAAAATCCCGTATAAGAACCACAAAGCAAAAAATGCAGCATGCCATTGGATTGGCTGTAAATAAGAAGTATCCAATCCTTTCTGAGTCACCCATCTCCATATCATGCCAAGAGCCAATAAAAGAAAAGCACATCGAAAAAAGGTAAAATTGAAATCCTCTGTGATCGGAATTCCCAATGATGGACCCAGCAATGCAAAAGCAACCATACAATAAAAGACTGTTTCCAATCGTCCCTGTTTAAGGAACAGAGATCCATTCACCATTTCTCACCTTTTTCTTCCTTGATTAATTGAACCATTTTTTGACTCGTGAGAGCTGATTTATTGAAAATAAACCACTCGCAAAAACTGCAACGATGGTAATAAAAAGTGCAATGACATAATAGATCCACAGATGAGGCCAATGATGGATTTGAATCCAAGTAATCCCTGCCATTGAACAAAGATAGACCGTAATATAGATTAACATGGAACGAAACCGAAAATCCACTGGATATATTTTTTGGTTTTGCCAATAAACAAAAATAATGATGAAAAGATAAGCGATGACATTCATAATACAGACAGCCCATAATTCCAAAATGGGAGTCAAAATCAAACAGCCTGACAAGTAAATAATGGCCGCTACCATAAATGCATGGGAAATGGTTCGGGTTTGTTTATGAATGAGCAATCCTACTCCTACAATCAAATGTAAAACGTTCAAAATGGTACCAAAAGAAAGCATCCAGACATAACGATAGGATTCAAAGTACTCGGGTTTATTTTGACTTGCTACCCATTGAACCAATGGTTCAATCACAAAGCTCAGACACATGATCGCTAAAGAACCCACAACCAATCCACCTCGACCTACCATTCCGTATAAGCGAGGCGCATCTTCTCGATCTTTGATAGATATGGAAAAGGGTCTCCAGGCAAGCTGAAATGGGGCGGTAATAAGAGCAATCACAGAAGCAAATCGAATCGCTGCTTCATAGACTGCAGCTTTTTCAGGTGATACCATATGGTAGACAATCGGTCTTGAAACCATATTCATCACCCAAAATACCATAAGGGTCGGTAAAAGGGGCAAACCATATTGTAGCAAATTTTTGAAGTATTGGGTTGGAAATCGTGAGGTAAGCTCTTTACGGTATAAAAAAAGAAGCACGAGCGCAACGGTTCCCTGGCCTATCAATTGTCCATAGAAGACACCATATAATCCCTGTTTTTCCACCACGACAAAATAAACACTCCATAGAGAAGAGCCAATTACATAACTCATGCTGAAAATGGTAAAAAACCATTTTCGATGCTGATAACGTGAATATGCCAGTAGATGTTGAATGATGATCGCACCCAGTGTCGCAACAATCGCGATCGAAATAACCCACTGATTTTTTGTGCCAGATGCATATAAAAACATCGATAACGGCCGACTAAACAAAAGAGAGGCAATGATGTAAATCAGGCACATCAAACAACTGAAAAAAAGAGTCGCTGATAAATACCCTCTTCTTTCTTTTTGCGTCTTCACATCATGATAGTAAAAAGCAAAAGCGGCATCTGTCCCTAACATGGAGAGATAAGTAACCACCAAAGTGAGCGTATTCGTCATCCCCCAATCCGCATATTCCACCTGCTCCATATTTCTTAAAAAAACAGGGAACAAGAGTAGTCCCACCAACTTGTTCCCCACATTTGCTATTGCAAAAGCTATTGAATCAGAAAATAAGCGTTTAAACAAAGGTTTCATTTAGGACACCTCAAAAACAAGATCGGGGGCTCTCTGAAGGGTTTATTCCTGATTTTCTAGTTTTTCTCGATCTGGAACATCACGTAAAACCCGTGCAGGCACCCCTACATATACTTTCGCCGGCTCTGTATCCCGATTGACGACTGCCCCTGCAGCGATGAAGCTTTCTTCGGCTATCATCACGCCAGGCAATAAGATCGAGCCACCGCCAACGCGAGCACCTTTTTTGATATGTGCTCCTTTTACATATTTGAAACGTTCTTTCGTTCTTCCCATAAAGTTATCGTTCGTTGTTGTGACTGTAGGTGCAATAAACACCCGTTCTTCAATCGTTGTATAAGCAGTAATATAGGCATTGGTCTGGATTTTTGTATAAGAGCCGATTTCTACTTGATTTTCTACCGCTACCCCTCGACCAATTACCACATTGTTGCCAATCCGACATTTTTCACGTACGGAAGCTTGATCCCCAATCATTACTTCTTTACCAAAGGTACTTCCACGATATAAGACTGTACACGCTCCAATCGTGGTTCCGTCGCCGATTTCGAGCGGAGGTAAATCGGGATCAACTTTAACAGTGGAAGCCTTGGCAGGCCGCGGCCAGCGCCCCAATACACAGTTATCCGATATATACACATCTGAACCAATAATCGTTCCTGCATGAATGGTTACGTTATTGCCAATGGTAACCCGATCCCCAATAACCACACCTTCTTCAATGACCGAAAAATGGCCTATTGAAACATTTTCTCCCATTTTTACCGAATCATGAATCATATTCTTCATTTTTATACCCGCCTTACAGTTTTTCATAATCTGCCTGGATGTTTTTGATTTCTTTCAATGCATTGCGTGTATCAAAAATGGCTTTTGCATGATCAGCAATCATTTGGTAATCAAAACGACTGTGATCGGTCGTAATCAGCACCAGATCAGCCTCTTTTAACAAATCAACAGTCAGATCAACCGTTTCGTAAACTTTTCCAGCTACTTTGAATGAAGATATATGTGGATCACAAACTGTAATCCTTGCTTGATATTTCTCAAGCATTTCCACAATGGGTAGAACAGGCGATTCACGATAATCGTCAATATCTTTTTTATACGCAACACCCAACACCAAAACTTTGGAACCATTCATTGCCTTGCCATAGCGATTCAAGATCTTCATCGCCCGATCAATCACAAATTCTGGCATCGCATTATTGATCTCTCCAGCTACTTCAATCAGACGGGTATGGTAATTATATTCACGTGCTTTCCAAGTAAGGTAGAATGGATCAATCGGAATGCAATGCCCACCTAAACCAGGTCCTGGATAAAAAGCCATAAAACCATATGGTTTTGTTTTGGCTGCGTCAATCACTTCCCATACATCAATACCCATTTTATGGCAAAGAATGGCCATTTCATTGGCTAAACCGATATTGATGTTACGGAAAGTATTTTCAAGGATTTTTTCCATTTCTGCCACTCTTGGGCTGGATACTTCATGAACTTCGCCTTCCAATACGGAACGATACAAGGCAGCAGCGACTTTGGTACATTGAGGAGTAACGCCACCCACTACTTTTGGTGTATTCTTCGTATTATATACTTTGTTACCAGGATCCACACGTTCAGGTGAATAAGCCAAGTAAAAATCTTTTCCTACTTTCAGACCCGTTTCTTCCAGGATTGGTTTAACAACTTCTTCTGTTGTTCCTGGATACGTTGTACTTTCCAGGACAACCAACATGCCTGGATGCAAATATTTCGCAATGCTTTTCGTAGAAGATTCAACATAAGAGATGTTTGGTTGCTGATATTGATCCAGTGGTGTTGGTACACAAATGGCACATGCATCCACTTCGGAAATCAGGGAATAGTCTGTTGTTGCTTTTAATAACCCTTTTTGGACGAGTTCTTTTAAATCCTCATCGACAACATCACCAATATAGTTTGTCCCTTCATTAACCATTTGCACCCGATGAGCCTGAATATCAAAGCCAATCACTTTGTACCCTGCTTTTGCTTTTTCTACCGCAAGAGGCAGTCCTACATATCCCAAACCGATGACACCAATTACCGCTGTTTTATCTTCAATTTTCTCCAATAAAGTCTTTTTCACCACAATTCATCCATCCTTACATAGATAAATTTGATTAACCTTGATAGTAAGACTTAATCGTATCCGCAATATATTGGATGGTCTCATCTTCCAATTCAGCATAAAGAGGCAATGCAAATGTACGATTCGCCATATATTCAGCATTTGGCAAGCTGCCTTCTGGATAACCCAAATGCTTATACACTTCTTGACGGTGCAGTGGTACCGGGTAATAAACACCTGTTGAGATTCCTTTATCTTTTAGATACTTCATTAAGTCATCACGTTCTTCCGCCTGAATAATATAGAGATGATAAATATGTTTACGGTTTTCTGCATGATAAGGAGTAACCACAGGAGTGTCTTTTAAGAGTTCATTATACAAGGCCGCTTTTTGCCGGCGTGCATCATTCCACTGCTCAAGATAGCGCAACTTCACTCTTAAAATGGCTGCTTGCAACTCATCCAAACGGCTGTTGTATCCAATCATGCTGTGGTAGTATTTCGGATTGCTACCATGTACACGCAGGATACGAATCTTCTTTGCCAACTCTTCATCATTCGTCACAACCATTCCACCGTCTCCATAGCCACCCAAATTCTTGGTAGGGAAGAAGGAGAAGGTAGCTGCGTTACCCCAAGCACCGATTTTTCGTCCCTTGTACTCTGCACCAATGGCTTGAGCAGCATCTTCAAGTACAAATAGATCATGTTCTTTGGCAATAGCCACAATTTCATCCATATTAGCAGGTTGTCCAAAAATGTGAACAGGAATAATCGCTTTCGTTTTGGACGTGATTTTTTCCCGAATCTGCATTACATCGATGTTATATGTTTTGGGATCAATATCAACAAATACGGGCGTAGCCCCCAGCTGAGAAATAACCTCTGCTGTAGCAAAGAAAGTAAATGGTGTCGTGATGACCTCATCACCAGGGCCAATACCGTAAGCATCTAGAGCCAGTAACAATGCATCCGTTCCATTTGCCACGCCAACTGCATACTTCACTCCACAGAAGTCAGCAATTTCTTCTTCCAGTGCTTTCACTTCCGGTCCCAAAATATAACGACCTTGATCAAGTACTTGATCAATTGCCTGACGAACTTCTTCACGAATGGTTTGATACTGTGCTTGTAGATCGATCAACGGGATTTGTTTCATTTTCGGATACTCCTTTTATCTATACTTAGGATTTAGGTTATGAAAGAAAATCGTGATTCACTCTTGAGCTCGTTTTGACCCTGCGGCTCGCTCAAGAAGTGGATTCCTTCGTATCTTGATCCACAGACCTGATCCATTTTCCTTATTCAACAACCGGTTGACGTGCCAAATCAGCCATTTTTACTGATTTTCCGGTTTCCGCCGACAGCTGACAGGCAATCACTAAACTCAATGCTTGTCTGCCTTCATCTCCAGAGATAATCGGTTTACGATCTTCTTTGATTGCTTCTGTCATATCCTGAATAATACATTGATGACCTGGAACTCCAAATGGATCCTCTTCTACTCGTTGAATCGTAGCGGCTTTTTCTTCCTCTGAAACATCGGCAAAGTTCCAAGTCTTAATCCAGTTGGCTGTTGGACCTCCAATGACAGCTGTACCCTGTTCTCCGAAGATGCTTAATGATTCTTCCAGGTTTTTGGGATAGATCGTGACAGCTGCTTCCAATACACCTAATGCTCCGCTTTTAAAACGAATAATAGAAACAGATGTATCCTCTGCTTCAATCTGACGAATCCGGGTTGCGTGATAAGATGTCACTTCATCCACTTCGCCCATCATCCACAACAATAAATCAATATTGTGGATGGCTTGATTCATTAGCACGCCACCATCCATCTCTTTGGTTCCACGCCAAGGCGCTTGATCATAGTAAGCCTGGTTCCGATTCCAACGAACCGTTGCATTCGCATGACCAATTTTGCCAAAGCTGCCATTTTCCAATTTTTTTCTTAACTCTTGTACTGCAGGACGAAAACGGTTAGGATGGACAACGGCCATCTTCACCCCATTTTTTTCACAAGCTTCAATCATGCGGTCTGCATCTTCTAAAGTTAATGCCATGGGTTTTTCTACAACAACATGCTTTTTCGCTTCTGCTGCTCGAATCGTCAGTTCAGGATGCAGACCACTTGGAGTACAGATACATACTACATCCACATCCGTTTTCAGCAAATCATCTATATGGGTAAAACCTTGAACACCGTCTACAGCAAACTCAGCCAGACGATTTTCATTGGTATCACAAACAGCCACCAATTCTGCACCATCTACTGCCTGAATTGCCGCAACATGCTTTTTCGCAATGTGACCACAGCCTACAATCCCGTAGCGTATCACCAGTCTCCCTCATTTCTATCCAAGGTATTGAACTCATGTTAAGTATTTCACAACTTGAATCAAATGACTTATCTGCTTAATGTTACAATAAGATTACAATCTATCTATCACTGTAACATAATTGAAATGTTTTGGGTATCCCTACAGAAAAAATTCATACTTCCTTATTGGCTGAGCAAACGATGATACAGCTCCTTCATTTTTATCGCATGTTTTTGCCAGGTAAGCAACTGAGCTGCCTGGTATGCCTGCTCCCCGAAGGAATCTGCCAGGGATGGGTCTTCAACCAATATCTTATGTAATCGACCAGCCAAACCATCCACATCTTTTGGTTTGACCAAATAGCCCGTTTCCCCGTCTTTTAAAATTTCTGGGATCCCTCCTACTTCAGTAGCCACCATCGGCCTGGCACATCCCATTGACTCTAATAAGATGGAAGGCAATCCTTCACTTAAACTGGATAAAACGACGACATCTGCACTTCCCAGCCAAACCGGGATCTCTTCATACGGTCGTCTCCCCATAAAGGAAACCCGATCTTGGATTCCCAACTCTTTGGTTTGTTGTTCAAGTGAAGTACGTAATGGGCCATGACCGACGAGATACAAATGCAAGTCTTCATTTTGTGAAGCAATTTGAGCAAATGCTTGAAGTAAAAACTGAATGCCTTTTACAGGATATAAATTTCCTACAAAAAGAAGGTATTTTCCCTTTTCGGAAATACCCAGTTTCCGACGAGCCTCTTTTTTCACCATTCTGGTAAACCGTTCAGGATCAAAACCGTTATAAACCGTTTCTCCCCTCAGATCAGGAACCATTTTTTTCGCTTCAATCCATAATCGTTCACTAACTGTGATGACATAATCAACCATGGATAATGCTGTTTCTGTTTTATTAAAAATGGCCTGACTACGTTTGGGATATACCATAATATCCGAACCATGAATGGTTGCAACAACTGGTACATTCCCTATTTGCTTAAGCAGTCCTCCAGCATATCCGTCTGGAAAAATGGTGTGACAATGAATGATGTCAAATGAAAATTCCTTCTTTGCTTCTTCTACTTTAGGCCGCAAGGCACGTTCATATAATTCTCCATATCTGGAAAAGAATAACCCTCCAGGAAACATCCATGTTGGAACATAAGTAACAGAAATACCGTCCAGTTCTACTTCTTTTTCTATATCCCGATAACCCCTCCATTTGGGATATAAAGGAAAGTAGGGAATCGGTGCAAGAACACGAACTTCAACGCCTTCTTTCATCAATGCCTTTAATTCATTGTGTACAAAAATACCTGACATCGGATTTACGGGATTGGGATACATATGAGATATAACCAATACACGTAGACTCATCTTTAGATGAAACCCCTTCTTTTACTTGGAATACCCTGCTTGAAGAAATGAATGGATATTTTTCTACAAACTGGTTGATACTAAGCGCAACCAACCTTGTAAGCAGGAGCGATTTTTTATGGATAAAAAGCAACGTGTAGCAGCTGAATCGGTTGATTGTATGCTAGGTATATTAAATGGATTATTGCTTAGTTTACCAATTTGGGGACTGATTTATCTTTGCATCCGTTTTTTTATTTTATCATAATAAGAGAATCCCCTGCTTTTACACATAGGGAGTAGGTCCATTTATCATAATCATCATGAAGCCTCCGTCTCCGGCTAAAGAACAGAATGATTTGCAGGCAATACCTGACATAAGAAGGAAGGTCCATTAATCGGACCTTCCTTCTTATGTATTTACTTCGCATCCAAAATGGCAAACATCAGCTCTCCATCTGCCACAATTTGATCCCCTACCCGAGCAGTTCCTTTCCCTTTGCCAATGGTACCTCTCAGGCGAATCATTTCCACTTCGAGAGTAAGAACATCTCCTGGTTTCACTTGTTCACGGAAACGAAACTTGTCAACTCCTGTTAAAAATCCTAACTTTCCTTTATTTTCCTCCATGGCCAGTACACAAGTTGCCCCCACTTGTGCCAATGCTTCTACAATGAGTACTCCGGGCATGACTGGATATTCAGGGAAATGACCTTGAAAAAAGGGCTCGTTAATCGTTACATTTTTAATTCCAACAGCTTTTTTCCCTGGAACATGCTCAATAATCTTGTCAACCAACAAAAACGGATAGCGATGAGGAATGATTTGTTGAATTTGTTTGATATCAAACACCATCAAGTACTCCTTTCAGCTGATGAACTTGCTCCTATTATAGCGAATCTAAGGAACTGGTGCCATTTGCTAGTCAATAAGTGCATGAAATCCGATCTTTCTTCTTACCCTATAGGTATCCCCATCTAGGGTTAAGATAAAGGAGCGCTCATCTTCTGTTGAGCGCTCTTTTATCATTGGATTTCCCTTTCTTGCATTTCCAACAAGGCTACTTCTTCAACTGCACGGGCAACCGCTTGATGAACACGCATATCCAATGGGTGGGGTGTCAATTCTCCTTCTTTCGTGCAGGCAGCAATCGCCTCTGCTGCAGCTACTAACATGGGATGGGAAATCTTCTTCGCATGCGCATTTAAAGCTCCACGGAAAATACCTGGGAATCCCAATACATTGTTGACAGATCGACCATCTGCGGCATATACAGCTCCTGCTTTCATCGCTTCTTCCGGTTCAATCTCCGGTTTTGGATTTGATAAAGCCAATACTACTTGCCCCTGACGAATCATTTCCGGCTTGATGAGTCCAGGAACTCCTGTTGTCGCAATCACAATATCGCACTTTTGCATGAGTTCTTCGATAGAAGAAAGAGCCATACCTCCATAAGCTTCTAAACGTTGCATCGCCTCCATACGGCGATCCACTCCATAAACCTGTTTGATACCATAGGCTAGAAACATCCTACAAATGGCCAACCCAGCTGCTCCCAAACCAATTTGTCCAACAACGGCACTTTGAAGATCAACCCCGGCATTTTTACAAGCATTGATGGCTGCAGCCAAAGTGACCACCGCTGTTCCATGCTGATCATCGTGCATGACTGGTATATCCAATTCTTCTACCAATCTCTCTTCAATTTCAAAACAATGCGGAGAGCCAATATCCTCCAATAAAATCCCACCAAACCCTGATGCAATATGCTTAATCGTCCGGACAACTTCATCTGGATCGCTTGTATCCAATAAGATAGGAACACCACTAATACCTGCAAAATGATCAAACAAAGCGGCTTTTCCTTCCATGACTGGCATGCCAGCCAATGCTCCAATGTTACCCAATCCCAGTATCGCTGTTCCATCGGTCACGATCGCTACGGTATTTCCAATGCTGGTATAAAATCGGGCTTTTTCTGGTTCTTTTTGAATAAGTTGACAAACATTCGCCACACCTGGCGTATAAATCCTTCTTAAATCAGCAAGACTTCGAATGTCCATCCGTTTGGTCATATGAATTTTTCCGCCTATATGTGCGTGTAACACATCATCCGATACCGCTCGTACATATATCCCATTGCCCAATGATTCAATGGCTTGGATCACTTGCTGCAATTGCTCTTCATTTTCACAATGTACAGTAATATCGCGAATGGTGCTAAACGGTCCAATTTGCTTCGTGGTAATATCTCCGATATCTCCACCAACCGTTCCAATGGCTGTTGCCACTTTTCCCAAATTGCCTGGCATAGATGGTGTTTCAACACTAAGGGTGCGAGTAACATTACGTTCCGGCAATGGACAAACCTCCCAACTACATACAGAAAAATCGGTATGTTTTTATACCGATAGCAAAAATAAAAAACCACTTTATTCAGCATTTGCATGAATGAGAAAAAATAACAGCTTTTATTATACACTTTTATCGTTAAATTTCATTTAAAAATGAACGAAATGTACAAACGATATGATTTTCCCATCATTCCAGGCTTACATCCAACGCTCATTAATCCCTTTAATTTGGAACATGTAGACGATCGATGTGAAATACGATAAACCTATGACAAACCACAAAAATGATTCCGCAAGTGAAAAATCAAACATGAGTAAAAACAAAGCTATGTAATAAAAAACGGTAGTAATTTTACCAAAGATATTAGCAGGTACTGTCTTTTTGCCACGCAAATGAAAGATGATCGAGCAAATAATCATGGCTACATCCCGGAACACAATGGCAATGGCTGCCCATAGTCCTATTTTCCCCGAAATCAGCAACGAAGCAAATACAGCAATAATCATTAACTTATCAGCAAGAGGATCCAACATGGTGCCCAGTTGTGTCACTTGTCTGTTTCGCCTGGCTAAATATCCATCAGCTATATCTGTCGCTCCTGCGAAGAGGATAATCCCCATGGCCCAGAACATTCGTACTTGCGGTGGAAGTAAATCAGAAAAAAATACATATAGATAAAGAGGAACCATAATAAAACGAATTAATGTAAGCAGGTTGGGCAAATTCATGTAGGAATCCCTCCTCACATCAGACAAATTCCTTCCTGCTTTCGGTAATCAAACACGAAAGATCCCGTCATAAGGCTATATTACAAGCCTTATGACGGGTTCACTTTGTAAAGATCAGCTTATAAAGATGCTCCCACATACCCATGTCAAAAACACCACTTGCAGGTTGACCACCTAACACACTGTGCCCAATAATAAGCCCAACAATTAATACCACAATAAGTGTCAAAGGTAACCACAAAATCTTCCATATTCTTTTGGCCGTACTTTTTTCTTCTTTGGGCTGTTCAGTTATTTTTGGTTGTTTGGTGTCTGGTGATTTTACCAAACTTGGAGCAAGCTTTTCTACCTGATTCTCTTGTGGTTTCTCAAGCGGTTTCTCTGTAAAAAAAAGTTCTTTGTCAGCCTTCTCAAGCTTTTCTGCTGGCTCATCTGACATAGATGAGGATGGATCTACTGTCCCTTTACCTTTTTCATTGGATTCTTCTTTTGGTTGAAAAATGGATTCATCTTCTGTAGCAAATCCGCTTAAACGTACAAATGTGTTCTCTTCAAAGTTTGTGTTTCCTTTGTTTTCTTTTTCTTTTTCAAGACCAGACGTACTTGAATTGATTTGTTGTTCTGCTGTCTGTTTTTCTTCCTTCTTATTTTGTATTTCCTCGTCATTTTTATTCTCGATTGTTTCTTTTCCTTTTTCCAAATTTAATGAATCAGGTTCTTTTGGCAAATTCCCTTCATCTTTGCTCCATTTTAACTTTCCTACCGATAATAAAGTATCTGTTTGCTTTTTTTTCGCTTGATCTTTTGCATTCTCCATGGAATCACCCATTAACCTCGATTAAAAAAACAAACTCCCGAATACGTAAAGCTCGTCCCAACAAGAAGAAAACTCTCCCTATTACTATAAATAGAATATATCGTAACTAAATGTGGAAGTCTATATTATATTCTACATCATTGTAAACAATAGTTGTTCTATAGATGATTGTAACACAAGAAGGTGCACCGGGAGCGGAATTTTTTCTTATGATGGTTTTCATTAGCAGAAAGCCCCAGGTGCTTTTATATTTTACTCAAGAATAAAAAAAGCTTTTTTTATATCGTTACTTCTTTCATATACTTTTCTGAACTGGGTTTTTTTCGTTTGTATTTAATTTTGGTTGCTTCCCCTCCCCTTAAATGACGGATCGATTTATGATATTCTAATATTTCCTTCACTTTACTGGCCAAGTCTGGATTAATTTCTGGTAATCGTTCCGTTAAATCTTTATGAACTGTACTTTTTGACACCCCAAACTTCTTAGCTATTGTTCTTACTGTATTACGCGTTTCCACAAAATAGTGGCCGATTTTTATCGTTCTTTCCTTTATATAATCATGCATCTCCTCTCCCCCTTTCTAAAGCATTTGGTACATTATATGGAGTGATTATCATGGTTATTCTTTCCATCTTTCACTCAGACAAGCTAGTGCTTGGCTCTTTAAGACAAGAAAAAAGCCACCCTCTTAAGAGTGGCTTAACTTTTATTTTGCATTTTTGAGATACTGCTCTGGATTGACTGCTTGTTTTCCTTTTCGAATTTCAAAGTGCAAATGGTTTCCTGCTTCTTTCTCAAACTGATTTCGGCCTGCTTTAGCAAGGATATCTCCTTTTTTAACCATTTGTCCTTCCTTGACTCTAACATCCTCCAGGCTTTGGTAAACGGTAATCAATCCACTTTCATGCTGAATCTCCACTTGCATTCCAACAATCGGGTTTTTTTCTACCCGAATCACTTTTCCGTCCAATGCCGCCAATACGTCAAAGGACTTTCCATCCTTTCTGGCAAAATCAACACCAGCATGAGGCCAATAACTATTCGCATATTTCACGATTGAATCTTCACGCTGTTGTTGCGGACTAGCCTCTTCATAATAGGTAACGGTTTTTTGCGCCGCTCCTTTGGCTATAGGTAGAATCATATCATCATCTGTTGGATTGCCAGGGGGTCTCTCCACGGGTAAAATGGTATCTTTTTCCCCTTTAAGCGATTGATTCACTTCTTTGGTTTGAGTACCTTGATACCACCAGGCTACAGAAATAATCAGAGCGGCTGCCAATAAATAAATAGCAGGAAAAAACCATTTTTTAGCCAAAAATCGTTTCCATTTCATTTGCTTTTTCACTTTGTCAAAGGAAGAAACATTATTTGGTTTTTCTGGATTCATTTTCCTATCACCTCAGGAACCATTGTCGACAGCGAAAACTCTTTTTATACCTAAGGTGATAAATCTTTTGTATATTCCAACCGATATCGATCCCATGATCCTGAAAACCACATCTGTTTCCCCTCTATCTGTCTCATCCAAAAACCGAAATCAGCAACCTCACTCATGGAGCAAAACAACCTTGTATTTATCTCTGAAGCCAAGCGATATCCGCTTGTTTTTTTATTTCCACTCCCTGATAGTAGTGATTGATAATCTCCGACACATCTTTTCCTCTATGCGCCAATAAATTGGCTCCCCACTGACTCATTCCTACTCCATGACCATAACCGTATATCGTAAATACAATCCGATCACCCATCACTTTCCAGCGAAAATCACTCGAAGGCAATTGAATGGCCTCACGAATCTGTCGACCTGTAAAACGCTGATTACCAATCTGTATTTCGGCGATCCGCCGCCCGCTTGTCCAGTGTAAAATACGCATGGATCGTTCAGAGGAAAAGGCAGACAGACTCTTGCCCTTATTTGTCTTTTTTGCTAATTGATTGATAAAGTCCGACCAGGTTATCACTTTTTGGCTATGGAATTTAGGCGATTTTTGATCCCAAGCAGAATCAACACTTCGTAAATAAGGATAGTATTGATTGAAATACTCTTCAGAATTCTCGGTCTTCCCATTGCTAGTCGAAAAGAACGCAGCATAAATCGGTTTTCCATGATAAGTAATGACCTGACCAGCTGTTTCTTGAACCGCTTTTTTTATTTTGCCATACTTTTCTTTAAAATGATCCCCCCATTCCCGACGCAATATTTCCTCCGGCTTATAAGATTGATGTTGTACCGTATCTGTCACATGAGCACTTTTGCCAAGTGGCCCCCACTTGTCCATATCCGCAAGCGCACCTTGCATGAGACGATGAATGATGTATGTTCTGGCAACCAAAGCTTGGGCTTTTAATGCTTCCAAGTGAAAATCCACAGGCATTTCTGCTGCTACAACCCCTTGTACATAGTGCTCAAGTGGTACTTTTTCCACTCTTTTTTCCTTGGTTAAATAAACTAGTACAGAAGGAGAAGAGCTTTTTTGGTTCACTATTTCTTGCTTTTTTATCGTTTCTTCTGATCTTGCAAAAGCCAAAATGGTTGGAATCACCAACATACTTCCTAGCAAAATCAACAGATATAGCCATAGTTTTTTGGGCACTGCTCCCCACCCCTTCCATTCTTCTGTCTCTAATCTATGAAAAGGTGAGAGAATTAGAACCCATCTTTCGAGATTATTGATAACCTCTTCCAAGACCTGCTTTCATTTCAGTCAATGCACCTCTGGCACAATTCCCATAAAAAAATCCCTCAATCCATTTTCAGGTTGAGGGAAGTATTGCATGATGCAGTCTTTTTATGCATAAGAACGCTTATCCACTACCGTTTCTTCATCATCTTCAACCGTGATTCGCTCAATATCAGCACCTAGCGATTTCAGTTTCCCTACAATATCCACATAACCACGATCAATATGATGAAGTTCGGTAACTTCTGTTACGCCATCTGCTACAAGTCCTACCAAAATGAGAGCAGCTCCTGCACGCAAATCTGTTGCTTTTACTTGCGCTCCAGACAGAGGATGTCCACCTTCAATCACAGCTGTGCGTCCATCAATTTTAATCTTGGCACTCATCCGCTTCATCTCTTCTACATGCATAAAACGATTTTCAAAAACGGTCTCTGTTAACAGACTCGTTCCGTTCGCCGTCAGTTGCAGTGCCATCATCTGTGATTGAAGATCTGTTGGGAATCCAGGATATGGGAGGGTTTTTACATCTACAGGTTTGAGCTCTCCTTCAGCACGTACGAAAATGCCATTTTCACCTTCCAACACATGTACACCCATCTCACGCAGTTTTGCAATAAGTGGGTTCAAATGATCGCTAATGGCTCCTTCAACGAACACTTCTCCACGTGTAATCGCTGCAGCCACCATATACGTACCTGCTTCAATACGATCAGGAATGACGGTATATTCAGTTCCACGCAAAAAGTCAACACCATCAATCCGAATTTCATCTGTTCCTGCTCCGCGAATTTTAGCTCCCATGGCATTGAGGAAGTTGGCCAGATCAACAATTTCAGGTTCGCAAGCTGCATTTTCAATGACAGTTCTCCCTTCAGCCAGAGTTGCTGCCATTAAAATATTTTGTGTTGCTCCTACACTGGGAAAATCAAGATAAATACGAGTTCCTCTCAGTTTATCTGGCACATGTCCTTCCACATAACCTTGCTGAATATCAAACTGAACACCTAATGCCTCTAACCCCTTTAGATGTTGGTCAATAGGGCGGCTACCGATCGCACATCCACCTGGAAGAGGAATACGTGCATGCTTTCTACGGGCAAGCAGTGGTCCCATAACCAATATGGACGCTCTCATTTTTCGTACCAGGTCATAGGGTGCTTCAGTCGATTGAATTTTTTCTGCGTTAATCGTTACATGATTTTCTCCCAACTCAGCAAAAACACCCAATTTTTGCAACAATTTTGTAATGGTTTTTACATCTTCCAATGGCGGGGTATCATGAATGGTAATATGACCTCTGGAAGCCAAAATCGAAGCAGCAATCAGTGGGAGCACAGCATTCTTCGCTCCATGAACCTTTACTCTACCTTTTAACCTTTTTCCACCTCTAACAATAATTTTCTCCAAGTTTCTTCCCTCCACATTTAGTATTCTATTGTAATAATAGGTGTTCCCAATGTAAACATGAGCCGCTTTCTTTCTTTATTTATTCTGGTAGCAACTTGTACATTCATCCAGCCGCCTTTGGTTTCCAATCGATCTGGAATCCATGCAGAATAAGCGGATATGCTAATGGTTTGCTTTGTGCGCATTGCTTCCACTTGATGAGCTCTTAGTCTTTTTAATACTTGAAACGTAAATTCTCCAGGATGGGAAGAAGAAATCGGTTTGCTTGCTTGAATTGAATAGTAAAAATGCGGAATAAGTCCCTGTTTCTCTAAAATATTCTCCAAGTTATTTTTGGCCTGGATCCACTCCAAGCTTGCATTCCCATCCGCCACAATCTCCAGAGAAACATATGGTTGTACCCAGTATTGATCAGGCTCATCGTTGATAACGCGAAAATAAATCATGAGGTTTCGACTGTATTGTGCCTTGGATAAATAGCGTATACCATCTATGTTCGTTTCTTTTTTTATATGTGTGAACTTCAGAGATTGCCCCATTTTTTTTACAAATTGTTCTACCTCATCACGCGCCATTGGCTTCACTATTCTTCCACGATGTTGTAAAACACATTGTTCGATTTGGAGGCCCATCTCATCAAGTATACGTAACAATACTTTCTCCACGGATGGAGATACTTGTGAGCCAGCTAGCCACAAACTCCAAATAATCCCAAAACTCGCTTTAACAAAACGCCAACAATCCATTCTCTTCTCTCCCTATGAGTCTATTTCTATCAGTTTCGGCTCATAGGAAAGAGAATATACCCGAAATTATACAAATAATTCGGTAATCATGCGTGTCCAATCCAAATAATCAATAAAAAAAGTAGCCAGCTGATGTCCAAAAATAATTGAAAGTAAGAGCATCAACACTCTGATCTGAAAAGGTTTTTTTGTCTGGATCCATTTGTCGATTCGTATGTTAGAAAGGATAGACCAGCAAAAAAGAATGCTGGAAATGGACAAAATAATATTAATGAGTGCGGTTATGGCGAGATGGGTTGCTCCATCCATATATATGCACTCCTTTGATTTAAGGTTCCTTACCAACAACCATGTTACATCAAAATGTGTTTTGACGCAAAAGTTTTGCTTTCAATTTACAAAAAATGTTCACCTCTATCCAAAACGATAGAGGTGAACACCGGCTATCGTAACAGCGATTGTAGTGTTTCCAACACAAACTGTGGCATTATTCCGATCCCCATAGTTGCGATCAAGCTAATCCCAATCGCCACTTTCATGGGCCAAGAAACACGGACAGGATCTGAAGATGCTGGTCGGCGGAAATACATTTGGCGAATGACAGCAAAGTAGTAATAATAGGAAATAATTGTAGTGACAATCATCACAGCAATCAGCCAAATATGGTTCAGCTCGAGCGCTCCCATGATAATATAAAATTTGCCAAAAAAACCCGCTGTAACCGGAATTCCTGCTAATGAAAGAAGGAATACTGACATGGACAAAGCGAGCAACGGTGAACGATGATATAATCCGGCAAATGCTTTCAAATCCTCGCTCTTCTCTTGCTCGGCTACTAATGCGATCACAGCAAATACTCCGATGGTCATAAAAAGATAGACAAATAGGTAAAAGAAAACAATTGGGATCAGTATTTGATTTCCTGTAGCAACAGCAACCAAAACATAACCCGCATGAGCAATGCTGGAATAAGCCATCATCCGTTTTACATTGGTTTGCCGCAAAGCCACTGTATTTCCGATTATCATGGATAGTGTCGCCATGATCATGAACAGAATAATCATATCCTCCTGAAATTCTCCATATGGTCCGGCATAGGCCATATATACGATCAGTACAAGAGCAAAAGTCACACTTTTAGAAACAATGGCTAAAAAAGACGTGATCGGAGTAGGTGCTCCTTGATAAACATCAGGCGCCCACGTGTGAAAAGGTGCCGAAGCCAGTTTGAATCCAAAGCCGACCATCATTAAAAAGAAGGAAAGGTAGACATAAGCTTCATAGGAGCTTCCCACTTGACTGAGTTGCTTTTGAATCTCCCCTACATGGGTTGTACCTGTTAAACCATATAGAAAAGACATCCCATACAAAATAAAGGCAGAAGATACACCCCCCAGAACAACGTATTTCCAGGCAGCTTCATTGGACCGGTTTTTCTTTTTTTGAATCCCCACCAAAATGTAAGATGACAGACTAAGCAACTCTAATCCGGTATACAGTCCAATCAAATCGGCAGTAGATACCACAATCATTCCACCAAGAACAGCTGTCAGCAGCAGATAGTAATATTCTCCTTCATGGGGTTCATACTCTTTTTTTTCCTGCCCCAATGAGACAAGTAATACCAAAGCCGCACCCGTTAAAAGAATGATTTTCCAAATCAAGGTATAGGGTGCCAGAATATAAGCTCCATCCAAAATCATTGCTGACTTATGCCGAAACTGTGTGATCACCCAGCCGCCTGCCATCCCCACAGCGAGCAGGCTAAGAAACCCAATCCATCGCCGCGATGCTGTATTTTTTAAGAAAAGATCCACTACAATCAGCAGGGCACAAGCGATCGCAATAACCCATTCTGGCGCCATTATTCCCCAATCCATATCTGACATCGATTGCATGCCGCTACCCTCCGATCTTTGATACCATCTGGTAAAGTGTAACCTGGATCGATTCTTCCAGTAACTTCGGATACACCCCAATTAAGGCAATAAACCCTACAAGAATAAACATGGGAAGCCATTCCTTGATTTGAATATCCTCCAAACCCATCCATTGATCTTTTATGGGACCAAACGTTGTTTTCAATACAGCACGCAAAGTATACACAGCTGCCAAAACCAAACCAATCGAACCCACTGCCGCCCACTCTGGATGTACCTGAAACAAGCCCAGAAATGCCAAAAATTCACTGATAAATCCAGATAAACCTGGCAAACCAAGCAGAGCTAATCCGGCCACCATAAGAATCCCGGATAACACCGGCATGCTTCTTGCCAATCCACCTAACCGGTCCAATTCCGTCGTTTTTGTCCGCTCATACAAACTTCCCACGATAAAGAACATGAGCGCAGAAATCAAACCGTGTGAGACTGCTTGAAATATAGCCCCTTGTAAACCAATCGTGGTTAAGGAGGCAATCCCAAGCAACAAAATCCCCATATGGCTAATACTTGAATAAGCCAACACGCGCTTTAATTCTTTTTGGACAAAAGCTAAAACCGCACCATATAAAATGTTGATCAAACCCAATGCAATCAAAATGTAGGCAATTTCTTTCATATAGGCTCCAAACCAACCGACACCAAAGCGCAGCAATCCATAGGCACCCATCTTTAACAAAATTCCGGAGTGAATCATCACAATGGGGGTGGGTGCTTCGACGTGCATACGCAGCATCCACGTATGGAATGGGAAAATCGGAAGCTTAATGGCGAAAGCAACCAATAAAGAAATAAAAATGATCCACAATAAGGTAGGCGATACAGGTGATGCTTTCGATTGCATCCACATCTGTACCTCTAAATAGTCTAATGTACCAGTTAGACGAAACAGGGCAATCATGGCCAATAACATAAATCCTGAACCCAGTCCGTTATAGAGAAGAAATTGATTGGCTGCCTTTTCTTTATCAAAATAACCCCAAATTCCCACGAGAAAAAAAGCTGCAACAAGGGTTATTTCAAAAAAGATGAAAAACAGGAACAGGTTATTGGCTAAAAATACACCCAGCATCCCTACCTCGAGCAGGAGGAACAAACTGTAATACTGCTTAGTCCTCTCCCGGATCAGAAAAGAAGCAACAGCTGCCAATGTACTGATCAAACCGGTTAAGAAAACAAGGGGCATGGATAAACCGTCAACGCCCATACTGTAGGAAATTTTCCAGAAGGTTGCTACTTGGATCCAGGTTATGGCTTGCTTCATCTGCATTCCTACATATGTACTGTCAAACTGGCTATACATGATCCAAGCCAAAACAAGAGGCGGGATCGTCGCCCATATCCCCATCATTCGATGAAGAGTCGCTTTTTCCCGGGGAGTCATCCAAATCACCAATACACCAAGCAGTGGAGAAAAGGTAATCAAGGTCGGCAACCACTGGCTCCATGTCATCCAAATAACCTCCCTGCCAACAAGCTCACAATTAAAATCACAAAACTGACTACACTGATAAGGGCATAAGTTTGTGCCTGACCATTTTGAAGGGTAGAGCCGATCTTGCCCACTCTCATACTGATCCAACCGCAGAGTTGCACGAGTCCATCAATCACATAACGATCCCAAACCTGCAAAAGCCAGCCGAATCCTTTGAGTGGCAAAACAATGAGGGAATGATACATTTCATCCACATAATATTTGCGAACCAGGCATTGATGTAACCAAGGGACAGCTTGAGCAACACGCCTGGAATCCCATTTATTTACACCATACATCAGATAAGCCAAACTGATTCCCAGCAAAGAAACGATGACTGCCAAAACGGGAATCCAGGCGATGGATTCTGGACCATGTAAGGATTTCATTCCTCCTGTTATTAACCATGTTTCGAGAAAATGGGTTGGAAATTGGATAAATCCTGCTACTGCGGATAAAATGGCCAAGACAATCATGGGACCAGTCATACTCCAAGGGACTCTTGCTGTTTTCGGTTCATGAGAACCTGCAAACACTTTAAAAAACAGACGGAACATATAAAAGGCTGTCAAAAAGGCTGCGATGACCCCGACAATAAATAATCCATATCGGCCATTCGCATAAACGGATAACAAGATCTCATCTTTAGAGAAAAAACCTGAGAATGGAGGAATTCCAGCAATCGACAAACAACCGATCAGGAAGAGCCAACCGAGTCCTTTATTTTTTTTCCATAATCCACCCATCTTGCGAATATCCTGCTCATGATGCAAACTGACGATCACGGCTCCAGCGGCCAAGAATAGCAAAGCTTTGAAAAACGCATGGGTCATCAAGTGGAAAACGCCTGCCACATAACCAACAGATCCTAATGCCAACATCATATAGCCCAGCTGACTGACGGTAGAATAAGCAAGAATTCGCTTGATATCTGTTTGAGCGATTCCGATCGTTGCGGCAAAGATCGCAGTAAACCCTCCGACATAGGCAATCACATCCATGGCTACAGAAGAAGCCTGAAAGAGCCAAAATGTGTTCGCTACCAGATAGACCCCAGCCGCAACCATGGTAGCTGCATGGATTAAAGCACTCACAGGTGTGGGGCCTTCCATCGCATCTGGCAACCAGGTATGTAATGGGAATTGTCCAGATTTACCAACAGCTCCAATAAAAATCAAGATCGCAAACAAGGTGATCATTCCAGAAGACAACTTTCCTGCTTCAATCGCCCCTTTCAAATCATGCAGCTCAAAACTTCCAATCTTGGCAAAAATCATGGCAATCGCAATAAATAAACCGATATCACCAATACGCGTCACAATAAACGCTTTTTGGGCAGCACGTTTCGCTTCTGGTTTGAAATACCAAAAGCCTACGAGCAGGAATGAACATACCCCAACCAATTCCCAAAAGATATAAATTTGCAACAGGTTGGGTGAGATCACCAGGCCGAGCATGGAAAAAGTAAACAAGGCTAAATAGCTGTAAAATACAGTGAATCGCTCATCGTCTTTCATATATCCTGACGAATAAATATGAACAAGAAAGCTGACTAAACTTACAATGACTAGCATCAATACATTCAATGGCTGTAAAGTGACTCCAAACTGAATGGGTTTTTTATCGAGCGTAAGCCATGTAAATTCCCAGTCTGGTAATGAAACACCCGACCTTAAACTGCTAACCAGCAAAACAAGAGAGAACACCAGTGAAATTCCTGTAGAGAGTACCCCAAACAAAGATGTCATTCGTTTTGATAAGATTCTCCTCCCCGCTACCATCAACAGAAAAGCGAGTAAAGGAGGAAGCAGGACTAATAGAACAAACCAGTCTTTATTCACGGTTCATCCATCCTTTACTTCAGATTAACCCTTCATGGAATTATATTTATCCGCTTCCACGGTACCTTTGTTTCGATATAGCGCAATTAAAATGGCAATCCCTACAGCTGCTTCAGCTGCAGCAATCGCAATGCTAAACAGAGAAAATACTTGCCCTGAAATACTGGGGAAAATGCCGTATTTGGCAAAAGCAACCAGATTAATATTGACAGCATTGAGCATAAGCTCGATGGAAAACAGAACCATGACTGCATTTCTTTTTGTAATCACACCATAAAGGCCGATGCTGAACAAAATGGCCGCAAGAGCCAGATAAGAAGTGATATTCATTATTTTTTCTCCTCTCTTTTCGCCAAGACTATGGCTCCAATCAAGGCAACCAGTAACAAAATGGAAGTCACTTCAAATGGAATCATATACGTCTTAAACATGGCTTTTCCTAAATCCGTTACCTTAAACGCTGCAGCTTGAGGTTCCCCCGTCGAAAAGAAAGGATTTCGATAGATGATCCATATCACGATAGCCAGGAATCCGCCTACACCGAGTAAACTCAATAGTTTATGCACAGTAAATGGGGCTACTTTGTCTTCGTCTTTATGCTTCGTCAACATAATTCCAAAAATCATTAAAATGGAAACAGCACCTGTATAGATTAAAATCTGAATCACAGCAAGAAAGGGCGCATCGAGTAATACGTATAATCCAGCAATGCTAAAAAAAGTAAAAGCCAGAGCCAGTGCCATATGCATAACCCGTGTCAAATTGATCATGAAAACTGCTCCACCAATAGCCAAAACAGAAAAAATGAAAAAAGCAATGAATTCTCCATTGATATTCATGCCTGATTCCCTCCGGGTTTCGGCTTGCTTGATATGTTATCCTGCCGGATGTTTTGATCATTTTCGTGTAACCATTTCATGTTTTTAAACAAATCATCACGGCTATAGGTGGCCAACTCAAAATTACTTGTCATGATAATGGCTTCCGTTGGGCACACTTCTGTGCACAAATCACACAAGATGCAAATTTCAAAATTAATATCATAGGTGTCGATGATTTTGCCTTTTTTATTGGGATCTGGATGTTTCTTTCCTGTTAAAGTAATGCAATCCGTCGGGCAAATTCGGGCGCATTGATTACACACAATACACTTTTCGGGGTCAAAATGTTGAATCCCCCGATACCGGTCTGGCATTTCCAAAGGTTCATGGGGATATTTATACGTCACTTTTGGCTTCGCCAAATTTTTAAGCGTGATACCCATCCCCTTAATCAGCCCAAACATTGAAAGGCCTCCTTTCCTATTCTCGAGCCAGTGATCTACTATCATAGATACCCTTCCTCAATAAAATTGGCTAAGGACCGGAATTTCCTTAAAAAGAGCCGTAAGAAAAATATTAAGAATCGCTAGAGGTAATAAAACCTTCCAGGCAAATTCCATCAGTTGATCAACACGAATACGTGGCATCGTTGCTCTCAACCAGAATAAGAAGAAAACAAAGAATAAAAATTTGAAAATGAACCATATAAGCGGAGGAATAAAAGTCAGGCCAAAAGGTGCACTCCAACCGCCGAAAAATAACAGGGTAATCAATGATGCCATCGCAAAAATATAGGTATACTCAGCGAGCATAAAGAAAGCAAAGCGGAAACCTGAATACTCGGTGTGATATCCCGCTACCAGTTCAGACTCTGCCTCAGGCAAATCAAACGGGGTTCGGCTCAATTCGGCAATAGCTGCAATCAAGAAGACAATAAAGCCAAGAAACTGTGGCAGTACAAACCAGACACCAGTCTGTTGCGCTTTGACGATCTCAGTCAAATTCAATGAACCAGCGCTCATTGCCACACCGACCACTGACAACACCAAAGGAATTTCATAACTGATCATTTGGGCCGCTGAGCGCATACCGCCTAATAATGCATACTTGTTATTCGATGCCCATCCTCCCAACAAAATGCCGATGGTGGTAATACTGGAGACAGCCATGTAGTAAAGAAGCCCTACAGCGATGTCAGCAAATTTCAGACTCTCTGTAAAAGGGATGACTGCCAAAACGGCAAAAGCAGGAGTATAGGCGATAATCGGCGCTAATTTAAATAAAGAGACATCCGCCTTTTGAGGGATTACATCCTCTTTGATTAACAGTTTCAATACATCCGCAACCGTTTGCAAAAGGCCCCAGGGTCCAACCTGATTAGGACCGACCCGATTTTGAATCCAACCGATCACTTTCCTCTCAAAAAAAATCGCATAGGTTACAAACCCCAATACAATGAAGAGTAGAACGACCGGGCCTAAAATCACAAAAAAATCCATTAGCAGTCCACCTCCCCAAGTACAATATCAATCCCACCCAAGATCGCTACAAGGTTGGCAATATTTTGCCCCTTGAGGAGTGCAGGCAAGATTTGCAAATTGTAAAATGAGGGGCGGCGGAACTTTAAACGCCAAGGTTTATCTTTGCCTTTACTGACAATATGGCAACCCAATTCACCTCTAGGTGATTCAATTCCCACATACACTTCCCCTTCCGGTACTCGTAACACCCGTGGAACTTTTGCCATGGTGCTGCCGCCTTCTGGAAATCCTTCCACAGCCTGTTCCACGATTTTAAGTGATTCGATAATCTCTTGCATCCGACAGTGATATTTATCATACAAATCTCCCGTTTTTCCTACCGGAACATCGAAATCAAACCGATCATAAATCGAATATGGCTGATTTTTGCGCAAATCCCACTTTACTCCAGTACAGCGCAAATTGGCTCCTGATAATCCATAAGAAATAGCCATCTCTTGCGTTACAATTCCAATTCCTCTGGTACGTTGAATAAAAATTTCATTTCCTGAAATCAAACCATGATATTCTGGCATTTGATTGCGCATATATTTTACAAATTCCTTCACCTTGTCAAGCCAGCCAGGAGGTGCATCCCACTTCACACCACCAACTCGCATATAGTTATAGGTTAACCGTGCTCCACACAATTCGTTAAAAAGATTCAGGATCTGTTCACGATCCCGGAAACAATAAAGAAATGGACTCATCGCTCCAATGTCAAGCAAATAGGTTCCTAACCAGACAAGATGGCTCGCCACACGATTGAGCTCCATCACAATGACCCGTAGAAATTCAGCCCTTTCGGGGATTTCCAATTCCATGAGTGTTTCCGTGGCATGACAAATGGCATAATTGTTTGTCATCGCGGACAAATAATCCATCCGGTCCGTATATGGAATAATCTGCGTATAGTTTAGATCTTCTGCCAATTTTTCTGTTCCCCGATGCAAATATCCTATGACAGGTTCCGCATCTTGAATGATTTCCCCATCAATTTTCACAACCAGACGCAATACACCGTGGGTGCTTGGATGTTGTGGTCCCACGTTTAAAAGCATCTCTTCTGTACGTAGCACCCCCTATACCTCCTTATCCAATGGTACATAATCTTTGCGCAAAGGATGTCCAACCCAATGATCTGGCAATAAGATTCGTTTTAAATCGGGATGATTTTCAAAATGAATGCCTAACAAATCATAGATCTCCCGCTCATTCCAATTAGCAGCATGCCACAGATGGACCACTGATGGAACCCTTGCTTCTTCCCGATCTGTTTTTATTCGAAAACATACGCGCTTCTCATGAGTGAACGAATATAAATGGATAACGACTTCCATATGGGTTTCATAGTCAACCCCTGAATAGTTCTGTACATAATCAAAAGCCAAATCTGGATGCTTTTTAAACAGTTCGGCTACTGCCAGCCACCATTTGCTTTGAATAATCAGAGTGGGTAAGTGATTATTTACTCGATTGACAAACCCCTGCTCCACTGCCTCTTCATGCACCTGTTCCCTGATCAACTGTACATAACGGTCCAATGTCGGTTGTTCAGGGGATGGAGGCAACGGTTTTTCCTCTTTCACAGGCTTGGCGGCCGGGCGTGGTCTCGGTGTCGCTGACGGCTTTCCTTTTCCCGTTATAGCTGCTTGTGGTCCTTTGGGAAGCACTTCTTTATTCTCTTGCTTCAGTTCTCCAGATGGGGGAGTCGTTTCTTTTTTTGGATTTATGGAAGTTTGCTGCTGATCTGTTGAATTGGAAGATGATTCTTGATTTGCAATAGAAAGACGGGTTTCAGGTTTGTGCTCTTCTGCTGTGGATTGTTCTGAGGATGATGGAACATTTGGGAATCGTTCTGAACGACTCTCAGTCTGTTTTTTTTCTTCTTGTTCCAGTTCCTTTCCTTCTGTGGATTTTTTTTCAAATTCTTTTTCCTGTCCGCTCACTCACTCGTCACCTTCTTCCCGGTTCGCGCTTCATAACGAATTTTTTCCTGTAATTTATGGATACCGTAAATTAAAGCAGCAGGATTGGGTGGACATCCTGGAATATAAACATCGACGGGAACAACTTGATCCACTCCCTTTACTACTGCATAGGATTTCACATAAGGGCCTCCCGCAGTGGCACAAGAGCCCATTGCAATCACCCATTTCGGTTCGGGCATCTGATCATAGAGCCTGCGTAGCAGAGGGGCCATTTTTTTCGTTACTGTGCCGGCGACAATCATCAAATCCGATTGACGTGGTGAAGCGCGAAACATCACACCAAAACGATCCAGATCATAATGAGAGGCACCTGTTCCCATCATTTCAATTGCACAACAGGCCAAACCAAAAGTGAGCGGCCATATGGAATTGCTACGAGCCCAAGCTTTAATCCTTTCCAAATTGGTTGTCAAAACATTCCGCTTAATCTCCTCTTCTTCAAACGGAGTAATGTTTTCCAAATTCATCTCCATTCCAGCACCTTCTTTTTCCAAGCGTAAATGAGACCAATCAGCAAAAATAACACGAAAATCGTCATTTCTACTAAAATAAAAAGTCCCATTTCGGTACGTAACAAGTCGTAGGAAACAGCCCAAGGATACAGAAATACTGCTTCCACATCAAAAATGACGAAAAGAAGCGCAAATAAATAATAACGGACATGAAATTGAACCCAACTGTCTCCCGTGGGATCCACACCACTTTCATAAGTAATAGCCTTTTCTGGCAAAGGACGATGTGGTCTTAGCAAGCGACCAAAAAACAAGGCGACCATAGGTAAAGCAATCCCCAGGAGAAAGAAGATGGCAAGGCTAAGATAACTTTTTTCCAAATAGACCAACCATCCTTTCAATTGTTGATGGAAGCGCTATCAACCCATTTGTTTTTTATTATTTTTTACCTTCACTAGATTGTAATGATTATAACAAATGCCCTGAAAACTGTCTAACAAGACAAATCATTATTAAGAAAATTTAAATGCAAATTACATGGATTAACCAAATGTTATAGCCATTTTATTTAATTTTTTTAACAGGAATGTGAATAATTAAATATAAGTCATGAATATTTAATGTTCACACAATAAATATAATTCCATCTGTTTTTGACCGATGATGCCTAATAGCTTGATCCACATCTTTTTTATCATGAATCCTCATTCTCCAGCACAAAAATCAAATCCCTGCCTAAGCTACTCTAACCAGAAAAATGACATAAAAAGAATGAACCCGTATCACTTCGATGGTGATACGGGTTATTTTTTGGGATTCAATGATTCATCGATACCCTTTTGGGCCAGCTCCTTTTTCCTCATCCAAAAATAGCGAGTCAATCTTATTTATTGGCACTTTGTGCTACTTCCAACCGGTTCAAAGCACGTTTCAACGCACGCTCTGCTCGTGCCAAATCCCCTTCACTTTTAGCCAAACGCTCTTCTGCTCTTTCTTTGGCTCTTTTTGCCCGTTCGACATCGATATCACCAGCAAATTCGGCAGCTTGTGCCAAAATGGTCACTTTATCGGGCCGTACTTCGATAAAGCCACCACTGATGGCAATCTGTTCTTCCTGGCCATCTTTTTTTACACGCACAGCCGTAATTTGTAGTGGGCTAACAAGAGGAGCGTGCTTAGGTAATATACCGATGTCCCCGTTGGCAGCTCTTGTTATCACCATATCTACTTGATCAGAGTAGACAATCTTCTCTGGTGTCACGATGTCCAGCTGCATCTTACTCATACGGACATCCCTCCCCTATGTTCAATTAGGATGGGCTCTGACCAACGCATAAACAAAGGTTCCGGGGAGCTTCACCATCTCCCCGGTTTATCATCGAATGGTCTTGATCATCCAGCCGAAAAACGTTAAATCTCACGCTTCCATCCCAGTTGTTTTGCTCTTTCAACCGCTTCGTCAATGCCACCAACCATATAGAATGCATCTTCTGGCAGGTCATCCCATTTACCTTCCAGTACTTCTTTGAAGCTACGTACCGTTTCTTTTACCGGTACATATACACCTGGCTGGCCAGTGAACTGTTCAGCTACGTGCATGTTTTGTGCGAGGAATTTCTCTACACGACGTGCACGATAAACGAGTTGTTTATCTTCATCAGATAGCTCATCCATACCCAAGATGGCAATGATATCCTGTAGTTCCTGATAACGTTGCAAGAGTTGTTGTACGCCACGGGCCACTTGATAATGCTCAAGCCCAACAACCGCTGGGGTTAGGATCCGAGAGGTAGAAGCCAGTGGGTCTACCGCTGGGAAAATCCCTTTTTGGGTGAGGCGACGCTCCAGGTTGGTGGTCGCATCCAGGTGCGCGAATGTGGTTGCCGGTGCTGGGTCCGTATAGTCGTCCGCAGGCACGTAAATCGCTTGGATCGAGGTAACCGATCCTTTTTTGGTTGAAGTAATCCGCTCTTGCAGTTGTCCCATCTCCGTTGCCAAAGTTGGTTGGTAACCTACTGCAGATGGCATACGACCCAAGAGCGCAGATACCTCAGAACCTGCCTGGGTGAAACGGAAGATGTTATCGATAAAGAGAAGTACGTCTTGACCTTCAGTATCACGGAAGTATTCAGCCATGGTTAAACCTGTCAGGGCTACACGCATACGAGCTCCTGGTGGCTCGTTCATCTGACCGAACACCATACAGGTTTTACTGATAACGCCAGAGTCGCTCATTTCGTGATACAAGTCATTACCTTCACGGGTACGCTCACCTACACCCGCAAAAACGGAAAGACCACCGTGCTCTTGTGCAATGTTGTGAATAAGCTCCTGGATCAATACGGTTTTTCCTACGCCTGCACCACCGAAGAGACCGATTTTTCCACCTTTGGCATAAGGTGCTAGCAAGTCAATGACCTTGATCCCTGTCTCCAACATTTCTTGAGCGGTGGATTGTTCTTCAAAGCTTGGTGCTGGACGGTGAATCGGCCAACGTTCTTCTGTTACAACTGGACCTGCTTCATCGATCGGCTCCCCGATAACGTTAAATACACGTCCAAGTGCACCGCGTCCAACCGGCACCGAAATAGGTCCACCGGTATCGACAACTTCCATGCCGCGTACCAAACCATCGGTAGAAGCCATTGCAATCGTGCGTACCGAGTTATCTCCTAAATGCAATGCCACTTCCAGCACAAGTTCTTTTTCTTGTCCGTCCAATTTATAGTTCACTTTTAATGCATTGTTGATTTCAGGTAGGTGTCCACGTTCAAATTGCACATCTACAACAGGACCCATGACCTGAACAATTCGTCCTTTGCTCATCGTATTCCCTCCTTAAGCCACCAGATCTGTGCTTCGCCGCTCATCCATCTAAATTGATTTATTGCAAGGCATTTGCTCCCGCTACGATTTCCGCAATTTCCTGGGTAATCGCTGCCTGACGGGCTTTGTTGTATTCCAGTGTCAACTGCTCAATCATTTCTGTCGCATTATCCGTTGCATTACCCATCGCTGTCATTTGCGCTGCAAAATAACTTGCCTTCGCATCCATTAATGAACTATAAATCAATGATTCCGCATAACGTGGCAAGATTTCAGCCAGTACTTCTTCCTGCGATGGTTCATATTCATAAAGGGTTTTCAGATCTCCTTCTTTTTCTTTGCTTTCAAACTGCTCTGTATCAAGAGGAAGCAAACGCTTTTCCGTTGGACGCTGAACGACCGGGTTAACAAACTCATTGTATAAGATATAGAGTTCATCATATTTTCCTTCTTCATAAAGACCTACTGCGTTGCTGGCAATTTGTTTGATTTCAGCAAATGAAGGAGAATCAGACAGACCCGTTACACTTCCAATGACGGGAAGACCTTTCTTCTCCAAAAATGAAAGTCCTTTTCTTCCGATCACAAACAATACATACTCGTCTTGGCTTTGATGACGCTTTTTCAAGTTTTGCAGCAACAAACGAAGCAGGTTTCCATCGTAACCCCCAGCCAAACCGCGGTCAGAGGTAATCACCAAATATCCTGTTTTATGGACAGGTCGAGAAACCAGCATCGGATGATTACTTTTCGTGCCTTGTGCCAGATTCATGATAACTTCACGCATCTTATCAGCATATGGACGAGACGCTTCTGCTCGCTCCTGAGCACGGCGAAGTTTAGCTGCAGCTACCATTTTCATCGCACTGGTAATTTTCTTCGTATTTTCAACGGAACGAATTCGCCGTTTAATCTCTCGCATCTTTGCCATAACATTTCACCCGCCTTTCATCTACCGTTCGCTTCAGACCAGACTTGGAGGCCAAAAGCGAACGGCAAAGCTCTTACCGACCATTACTCAGAAACTGCAAAGCCTTTTTTGAATTCAGCAATGGCTGCCTTGAGGTTTGCATCGATCTCATCAGTCAACTTTTTCTCTTCACGAATGCCGCTTAAGATATTTGGATGATTGTTTTCCAGGAATGCATGGAACTCCTGTTCAAAACGACGAACATCTTCGACTGGAATATCATCTAAATGGCCTCGGGTTACTAAATAAATGGATGCTACCTGTTTTTCTACAGGAAGCGGTTGATGTTCATCCTGTTTCAAGATTTCCATAATCCGCTTACCGCGCTCCAGTTTTGCACGGGTCACAGCATCCAGGTCAGAGGCGAACTGAGCAAACGCTTGTAAGTCGCGATACTGGGACAGTTCCAACTTCAAGCTACCTGAAACTTTGCTCATCGCTTTGATTTGCGCTGCTCCCCCTACACGGGATACGGAATAACCCGAGTCAACGGCCGGACGCTGACCTGCATGGAATAAGTCAGACTCCAGGAAGATTTGTCCGTCGGTAATCGAGATCACGTTGGTTGGAATGTATGCAGAGATATCTCCAGCTTGAGTTTCAATGAATGGTAATGCAGTCAAGGAACCACCGCCACGCTCATCGGAGAGCTTCGCTGCACGTTCCAAGAGACGGGAATGAAGATAGAATACATCCCCTGGGTAAGCTTCACGGCCTGGTGGACGACGCAGCAAGAGAGAAAGTTCACGATATGCAGCAGCCTGTTTGGACAAGTCGTCATAGACGCACAGTACATGTCCACCTTTATACATGAAGTATTCACCCATCGCACATCCAGCATATGGAGCCAGATAAAGCAGTGGAGCTGGATCTGATGCACTAGCCGCAACGACAATGGTATAATCAAGCGCACCGAAACGACGCAGTTTTTCTACCACTTGTGCAATGGTGGACTGTTTTTGTCCGATTGCTACATAAATACAGATCATGTTTTGATCTTTTTGGTTAATAATCGTATCGATTGCAATCGTGGTTTTACCGGTCTGACGGTCCCCGATAATCAACTCACGCTGACCACGACCAATTGGAATCATCGCATCGATAACCTTGATTCCAGTATACATTGGCTCATGTACCGATTTCCGGTCAATAACCCCAGGAGCTGGAGATTCAACAGGACGGAAATGGGTCGTTTCGATGGGTCCTTTTCCATCCAATGGTTGACCGAGCGGGTTTACTACACGTCCCAACAATGCTTCGCCCACTGGTACTTCCAAGAGACGGTTGGTCCGTTTAACTTGGTTCCCTTCACGGATACCTTGGTATGGCCCCAAGATAATGACACCCACATGGTTTTCTTCCAAGTTCAATGCCATACCCATAACGCCATTTTCAAACTCCAACAACTCACCGGCCATGACATTTTGCAAGCCGTGTACACGCGCAATTCCGTCACCCACCTGGATCACGGTACCCACATCAGCCACTTCAACTTCAGCACGGTAGTTCTCAATCTGCTGCTTTATCAGCGAGCTGATTTCTTCTGGTCTGATGCTCATGTCATATTCACCCCTTGTCTAACCACTTCAATTTATCCGACCTGACTTTGTTTTAAGCGCTCTTGAAAGCGACGCAGTTTCGTTCTCAGACTTCCATCATATAAACGATCACCAATTTGTACTATTACACCGCCAAGGATATCTGAGTCCACCACATTTTTAATCTGAATTGTCTTGCCAATGAGCTTTTGAAAAGTTTGAACCAGTTCCTTCTGATCTTCATCAGACAGCGGGAAGGCGGAGGTAACAATGGCTTCAGCAACACCTTTGGCTTCATCAGATAAACGCTTATACTCTTTTAAAATCTCTTCTAGATATCCTTCGCGTTGCCGATCCGTTAACAAGAAGAGGAAGTTCTGTGTGATCTCCGACAGATGCGAGAACACAGAGGAAAAAAGCTCTTTTTTCTTATCTGCTTCCGTCAGTGGATGGCTAAGCCATTCTCTGAGCGTTGGCAAGGAAGAAAAAGTCTCGACAATCAATGTGAGCTCTTCTTCCACCTGATCCAAAAGGTTTTTCTCCAAGGCGACTTCAAACATGGCTTTGGCATAGCGCTTTGCTACCACACTGCTCATTGCAATCTTCCTACCTGTTCGAAGTAACGGTCAACAAGCTTGGATTGCCCTTTTTCGTCCAACTCTTTTTCGAGCAATTTGGATGCGAGTTGAACAGTGAGGGCCCCCACTTCATCACGCAGTGCAGCAATCGCCTTTTCTCTTTCCCGCTCGATTTCGAGCTTTGCCTCTTGGATCATACGCTCAGCTTGTTCCTTGGCTTCCAAAATGATTTTTTCTGCTTCTTTTTCTTTTTGCGCTTTTGCACGTTCAATCAATTCTTTTGCTTCTGTCTGAGCCTGTTTTAACAAAGCTTTTTGCTCTGCCAACAGCTCTTCAGCCTCTTGACGGCTTTTCTCAGCAGTAATAATCTGATTATCTATATAGTCCTGTCTCTTTTTCATCGTATCCAACAGCGGGCGTAACGCATATTTGGAAACGAGAAGCATTAGAATGATAAAAATAACCAGCTGAGCCAAAATTGTACCCCAAGTAAAGCTGATCACTCTTAGTCACTCCCTTCGGTCTCAATATAACAGCGGGGGAGAAAACCGGTTTCCCCCGCCATACTATCCAGGATATGTTATTACTTAAATACTCCCAACAGAACCAGAATACCAAATGCAACACCAATAATCGGCAGAGCTTCGATCAATCCGAAGAGAATCATGGTTTGACCAAACAAAGTACCACGCGCTTCTGGTTGACGTGCAATTCCTTCAATGTATTTAGCGAACAAGTTACTGTTACCAATTGCTGCACCCAAAGCAGCCAATCCAATCATAATACCTGCTGCAATAATACTCATTTTGTTTTCCTCCTTATCATTGTCCAAAATAATTTTGGCAGTTCATCATTTTTAGTGGTGATCCAAATAGATTTTCTGACCCATATACACATTTGCAAGAACCGTAAAGATATAGGCCTGCATTACTCCAACAAACAGCGAGAAGCCCATCCATGCCATTAACGCAATACTGAGCGGCAAGCCAGCAAGACCTGAGGTAATCCCTTGTAACAGAATGGAGATCAGCACTTCACCCGCAAAGATGTTTGCCCACAAACGCATCGCATGCGTTACCGGGTTTGAAATCGCTTCAACCAAATGAAGCAAACCCATGGGGGTGGCATAGCGAACTTTAAGGAATTTCCCCAAACCATTTCTGGAGATCCCAATGATCGCTCCCACAATTGCGATCGCAAATGCCATAGAGAAGGTGACATTCATGTCAGCTGTCGGCGATTTTAGCCAAACAACTCCGTGGGCATTGCTTTCTTTCATCGTTTCTTGTGTAACCTGTAGAGCAGGAACTTCTGTGTGATGGTCTGATGTAACCAAGCTAATAACACCGATCTGATTGGCAACCAGAATAAACAAGAAAAGGGTAAAGGTAAAAGCGATATATCTTTCTGCATTTTTGTGATCATGCCCCATTCTTGCCATTCCACGCGCAAGATCTACAAGCATTTCAAGACCGGCTTGTAATTTGCCAGGTTTCATAGCCAATCTGCGCGTTGCCATGATCGTAATAACGAAAACAATAATTGCTGCTAACAGCGAACCAATGATAACAGTTACATCAAAGGTTAATCCAAACAGTTCAAGCTTTGGAGTGATTTCCATCTTTATCTTTCACCCCCTTTGTTTCCTGCTTTTTCTTTTGAAAAATGGCTACAGCTAAAGGAAGTATATAGCAAACTGGTAAGCCCATCGCAAAACCCTTTGGATCAAAATACTGCGGGTTTGTAGCAATAATAATCGCAGCGAGGGTTACCATGAGATAACGATTGATCACGCCTAACCCACTGATCCTCTTACCATTTGTAGCAATTGCCTGTTCACCTGAAATGCGAAGTCTTCGTGCCAAATGCAGTATATTGTATAAACCTACTGAGATTCCTAGAACCGCTCCTGCAACAATTGGTTTGAAATTTGGCGGGGTTAAGAACCACATGATCAATAAGGTTATGAGGATTCCAACAGCGAGGAGCATAACCTGACGGCGAATGGTATGCAATTCATTCAAGGGGAATCATTCCTTTAATAAGGCTTTAAAAGTTAAGGCAGCACTTGTAAAGCCAAGTCCTAACCCTATGAATAACCCCACCGCCAGCATGATGGGCTTGGTATTCCAAACAGCATCCAGCTGTTGTCCTAGCCAGGCTCCACCCACTGTGAGGATAATCACTTCCATACCCACAGCTCCAACCGTCGCGACAATGCGCCAAAAATTACCTTGTGAATTCTTCACAATATCACCCATAGGAATAGATAAAAAAGAAAGGTTAAAACACGTGGGGATTGAAACGAAGGTTTAGATTGGATTATGGGTATCTTGGTAAGAGGCTTTCCCCTGCCTATGGTATCTGATGCTATATATAGATGTCAATGTTTTCTTTTACAGATTTATGAACAATTCGTCACATTTATACACTGCACCCACAAAGCCGAACCTGAAAAACTCTGATATTTTCGCTTTATCTCTTTTATTCTCCAATATTCTCTTTTATTCTTGAAAATCATTTTCCGTTGAAATTTTTTCCGTTTTTATTATTTCGTACCAAACAAGCGGTCTCCTGCATCTCCCAATCCTGGAATAATATAACTTTTTTCATCCAGTTTTTCATCAACGGCTGCCACATAAATGTCAATATCCGGATGATCCTGCTGGATACGCTCAACGCCCTCTGGAGCAGCGATCAGACACATCAGTTTCATGCTCTTTGCTCCCATTTCCTTCAAAGCGCCAAGTGCAGCAGAAGCAGAGCCACCTGTTGCAAGCATGGGATCAATGACAATCAAATCTCTTTCACCAATATCTGTTGGTAATTTGGAATAGTAATGAACAGGTTCCAACGTTTTGGGATCCCGATATAAACCGATATGACCGACTTTTGCAGCTGGGATCAATTTCAAAATCCCTTCGACCATTCCAAGTCCTGCACGAAGAATTGGAACCAAGCCCAATTTTTTTCCTGCCAAGACTTTGCACTTTGCTGTTTTTAATGGTGTTTCAACTTCCACTTCCCTAAGCGGCATATCTCTGGTAATTTCATAAGCCATCAGCATGGCCACTTCATTGACAAGCTCCCGAAACTCTTTCGTACCAGTGTTTTTATCACGAATATAGGTCAGTTTGTGCTGAATCAACGGATGATCAAATACATATACATTCCCCAATGTTCTTCGCTCCTCTCAAAAAATCACTTCATTGTGCAAAACTACCCAAGGGATATATAAACATATAAACCAATGCATCACAAGTGTTTCTTATCAAAATCATAATTTGACAGGAAATTCAACTGTTTCTCTAAAGCATCTATATCTACCTTTATTATTTACTTTTTTTGGCAACTTATAACGAAGGGATATGGAAACTCCCAATTTCTTTTCAGGTCAAAAAATTAGTCAGTCCGATTTGACTGACTAGGTGAGATGAGAAGCCATTTAATTACTAGCCATTTCTCATCAAGTTTTTTAACCGACATTTTTTGAATTGTAATTTCCAGAAATTTCTCCTATAGTGATTTCAACTTAAACAAAAAAACCCTCTCGTTACTCTATAACGAGAAGGGCAGTCATGGCTCGTTTTATATGTGTAATTCAGGATAAAGCGGGAATTGTCTGGTTAATTTTTCAACACGCTCCCGTGCCTCTTGATGAGCTTGTTCATCTTCCGGGTTTTTAAGTACCAAAGCCATAATAGCGGCAATCTCTTTCATCGCTTCCTGATCCATGCCACGAGTGGTTACGGCTGCTGTACCAATCCGAATGCCACTTGTTACAAATGGACTTTCAGGATCAAATGGAATCGCATTTTTATTTGTCGTAATTCCTACATCATCGAGCAGTTTTTCGGCTACTTTTCCAGTCAAGTTAAGATTACGTACATCAATCAGAATCAGATGGTTATCTGTTCCTCCAGAAATCAATTGGAAACCTTGTTCCTTCAAAGATTCTGCCAATTGAGCAGCATTATCGACAATTCTCTGTGAATAGTTCTTGAACTCATCGGTTAATGCTTCACCCAGTGCCACAGCTTTTGCAGCAATGACATGCATCAGAGGACCGCCTTGAACTCCTGGGAAAACAGACTTATCAATTTGCTTTGCATATTTTTCTTTACATAAAATCATGCCACCTCGTGGCCCGCGCAATGTTTTATGTGTGGTGGTCGTAACAAAGTCGGCATATGGAACTGGATTCATATGATGTCCGGTTGCCACCAATCCGGCGATATGAGCCATATCGACCATCAAGTAACATCCGACTTCATCACAGATTTCCCTTAAACGGGCAAAGTCAATTTTGCGTGGATACGCACTGGCTCCAGCAACTAATAGCTTTGGTTTATGTTCCAGTGCAAGTTTACGCACTTCATCATAATCAATCAGATGTGTATCAGGGTCTACCCCATAAGCAACAAAGTTATAAAGTTTACCCGAGAAATTGACTGGGCTTCCATGTGTAAGATGGCCGCCGTGAGCCAAATTCATCCCCAGTACCGTATCACCCGGCTCTAAAATTGCAAAGTATACAGCCATATTGGCTTGTGCTCCCGAATGTGGCTGTACATTTGCATGCTCTGCCCCAAACAGCTCCTTCGCCCGCTCTCGAGCCAGGTCTTCAACGATATCCACATATTCGCATCCACCATAATAACGTTTGGCTGGGTATCCTTCCGCATATTTATTGGTTAATACGGTTCCCATTGCTTCCATCACAGCAGGGCTAACAAAGTTTTCGGAAGCGATAAGCTCAATCTTGTTGCGCTGACGCCCCAGCTCCTGTTGAATCGCTTCAAGAACCTGTGGATCTTGTTTTTTCAGAATATCTAGTGCCACCCTGTCTCCCCCTTTTAGCTCATACCAATTACTTGTCTTCCATTCTAACACAAACACCTATTTTCAAGCTAAATAAAAAAATGAGTCCATTCCAAAATCAGCTATTTTCCTGATTCTGATTATTTTCCAAAACATATACCGCTCTTGCACCGCCAATCAATTTCGGCCGGGTCTTTGCCATGGTTACATGCGCTTCACCAATTTGCCGCAATTTTGGACGAACAGGTACAGCCACTGGCTTTAAATGCATGCCGATCAATGTATCCCCAATATCAATACCTGCATCTGCACGAACTTCTTCTACCAGAACAGCATCATGCAAATGTCGAAAAGCGTAAGAAGCCATCGCACCTCCTGCATGGGGCACTGGAATGGCAGTTACTTCTACAAAACCAAACTTTTCTGCTGTTTTTCTTTCAACTACAACTGCACGATTTAAATGCTCACAGCATTGAAAAGCCAAGTGAAAACCAAATTGTTCCTGCACTTGCCTGATTCCTTCAAACAATGCACCAGCAATTTCGTCACTACCCTCTGTACCAATCCGCTTTCCGGCTACTTCACTCGTGCTTACACCAAACACAAGCAGATGCCGATCATCGAGAGGCATAGCCTGCAATAAATCATGAATGACAGATTGTACTTCTTCCGTGATTTTTTCCCATTTCATCTGGATCATTCCTCCAACGCATGAATTTTATTCACACGCCGCAGATGACGATCACCAGCAAATTCGGTTGTTAACCAAATTCGCACGATATTTTTGGCAAGACCCGGACCGATTACCCGCTCACCAAGTGCCAACACATTTGCATTATTATGTTCTCTACTCATACGTGCTGAAAACTCATCACTCACAACGGCACAGCGAATGCCCTTTACTTTATTGGCAGCTATGGACATTCCAATCCCAGTACCACAGATCAAGATGCCATAATCATATTCTCCAGCTGCCACTTTCTGTGCCACTGGCAAGGCATAGTCGGGATAGTCTACCGATTCCTCACAGTCACAACCTATATCTTCAAATTCAATATTCATCTCTTTCAAGCATTCCTTAATTGCCGCCTTCAAACGTAATCCTCCGTGATCGGAGGCCAATATGACACGCATTTGTATCCTCCCTCATCTACCCACAAGATGTTAATCTTAGTATAACCTCGTGACAAGGAAAAATCATTGGGTTTTGGTTATCCAAAAGAAGTCCAGTTATTCAAATCCTTATCGATCCATTGTTTTCCACTTCTGAATGATATTGCGAATTTCTTTCTCAATCTGTTCACAACACAATCGATAAGTGTCGACCGAACCACCAAAGGGATCATGAATATCCAATGAAGTAGATAGTTCCGCCAATTGATTCAGCAGCTGTTCCTCTTGCTTGAAAAACGGCTCCAGTTCATGATAGAGCTGTTGTTCAAGCTCTTGTTGTTTCGTCTCGTCTTTAGGAAATTTCCACTCTGCTACCAGTTTGGCCCGTTTGTTTTCCATCTCTACATACAGTTGGTCCAACTGTTTATAGAGCTTTTGCTTCTTTTCAAATCCTGGCTCCGCATACTCTCGTAGAGTATAAATTTTATCTACATATTGGGGAAAAAGCTGAATAAGTGTCTGCTTATGTGAAGAAGTCATCGTTAATACATAATCTGCCCAGGCAATTAACTCTTCATTGATTTCCTGCGAGCGATGATCATGCTCAATGCCCTTCTCTTTCAATACCTCGATGGCCTGCGGTGAAGCCAAACTTCCATTTACAGCAGCAACCCCTGCTGATTGAACTTCAACGGGGAAATTTTCTTCATCCGCTATTTTTCTTAGCAAGGCTTCTGCCATGGGGCTACGACAAGTATTTCCTGTGCAAACGAACAATACTCGTTTCAATTCTCATCCCCCTTTTTATGTTTCCATTATCAGTGAAATTGATGGATGATATACATAAAAATACCCCCAATCCATAAACCGTGAACAAACATTCTCAAATAAAAGGAAAAAATGTGCTTTCCTATTTCGTATATCATCCATAAAACGACCATAAAAGCAAAAGAAAACCCGATGGCTATCAATTCTGGTGATTGTTGTACAAAGAGTAAACCCATGCCTGTTCCAACCGGCAAAGAAATCACACACACAAAAATAAGGCTTATGAATAAAAATGGCCTCTGCCCCGTTGATCGAAGGGTCATGGCCAATCCCATTCCTTCTGGAATATTATGCATCGCTAACGCCAATGCCAAACTGAAGCCTACTTGGTGTTCGATTTCAAATCCCATGCCAATCGCAATTCCTTCCGGGATGTGATGAGCAAGAATGGCGAGAAATAGTAAAACACTAAGTTGAAAAAAATCTGTTGTATTTCCTTTTCTTTCTACTTTACAAAAAGGAAGAAGATGGAGCAACCATAGAAAAAATAGCGCCAAACCCATCCCAGCAAAAATTTGACTCAAATTTCCATATTTTATCGATAAAGGCAATAAAAAAGCAAAAGAAATAAACAATAAAATCCCACTGGAAAAGCCAATGATAAAAGAAAAGACTCGCTGGGTGACGGGAACGAAAAAAACAAGCAAAACCCCCATTAAGGTTGAGAGGCCGGCCAATGAACTAACCCACATCGCCTGATTCATCACGCTCACCATATAAATTTAACCCCTAGCATAAATAAGATCATCCCGCCAATCGCCTCACCATAATTTCCTAACCAAGTACCTAAATATTTTCCTAACCCCAGTCCAATCCCGGCCATGATCGCTCCAATACCGCCAAAAAAGAGAACTGCCAGAAAATGATTGACTGCAAACAATCCCAGGCTAAGTCCTGCAGATAAAGAATCCAAACTTACACTAAAGGAAAATAATAGAACACTCCCTAATGAATCCGTATTGATGTAAGACTGATTTTCTTCTTGCTTTAAGCTGTTCCACAACATGTTTCCACCTAAAAAACAAAGCATGCCTCCGCCAACAATTGCTGCAATTTCTTGCATATACTTAGTTAAATACTGTCCTATCCCCAATCCAATCAATGGCATTAACACATGAAACAAACCAATTGAACTACTCAAAAGAGTGATCTTGCGAATCGATAATCCCCGGATTCCCAAGCCAATTCCCAATGAAAATGCATCCATCCCCAACGCCATCGCAATCAAGATCAAAGTGATAATCTGTCCCCACTCTGGAAAGGAAAGCCCCATTTTATGCCTCCTTGTCCTTCAATTGCTTGTACATGTTATGCCAGGTATCACAAAAAAAGAACCAAAATCAGCAAAAGAAAAAGCATTTTTCCGTCTCTGTTGCGGAAAAATGCTTTTTCTTTTGCTTTCCGATTAAGACTTGATGACCCTTCCGCCCGCCGCCTTCCACAAACGATTCATGATGGAGTGGAATAAGCCATATTGAGGAAAGCTTTCAGCATAAATGATTTCAACCTTTTCTTCATCAAATCGACGCAGTGCATCATAAAGCCGAATGGCAACGCTTGCTGGTTCTTTACGACGACCACAGGAAACCACAAATAAGCCACGGAATTGATCCTGATGCTCTTCTGTTGTCAAGATTCCTACCTTTTTGCCGCGTGCAAGGGCTTGCTCTGCCAGTTGCCTCATTTTCCGAATCATGCTTTTTTCTTCCCCCTGCACCAACCATAGCTCACCTTGTGGAGCATAATGCTTATACTTCATACCAGGTGACCGTGGTTTTCTCTTCTGATTCAGGAGTCCGGGATCCATTTCTATTTTTCCTATGGCCTTCTTTAATTCTTCGATGGTAATACCTCCTGGACGAAGGAGAACAGGCACTTTCCCTGTCACATCCACAACGGTCGATTCCACCCCGACACTTGTCGGTCCACTATCGAGCAATATATCGATTTTTCCTGCCAAATCACTCCAAACATGATCAGCTGTTGTTGGACTTGGGCGACCTGAACGATTTGCACTTGGAGCAGCAATGGGTATATCCGCCAATTGCAATAAAGCAAGGGCGACAGGATGACTTGGAATCCTTACAGCCACGGTATCGAGTCCAGCAGTAACGGTTTGCGCCAGACTCCCATTATGCTTTAAAACCAAAGTGAGCGGACCTGGACAAAAACGATGGAGCAGTTGATGAGCAACGGGTGGGATTTCCCTGGTGATTTGGGTTAACTGTTTTTTCTGCCCAATATGTACAATCAATGGATTATCCTTTGGTCTCCCTTTTGCGGCAAAAATGGCTGAAGATGCCTCTTCTTTTGTTGCATCCGCTCCCAAGCCATATACGGTTTCTGTCGGAAAAGCGACCAATCCACCTTCTCGAAGGAGGCGAGCTGCGCTTCTCATTTCCTCCAACTCTTTTAATTCTTCAACATTTTTATGCGAAGGAATCTTCCACCAGTGAGTTGTCTTAAGTTGCACATGTCATTCCCCTTTTTCTTTTTTCCATCTGTTGACTTATCATAACATATCTGCAAACGATATGAAAAAACCTGGTTGCAGGCGGGAGATGAACTGAAGCACGCCACATCTAAATCACCGTTACCGAACTGGCAGATCAAAAGGAGGAGGGATCCGTTTCCTTCCCATTTTGTCCTTTGCATGGTTTTTCCTGTTGTTCATCATAGTATTATGGAACATTGTTCAGGTCAATCATGACGACATGTATGATCACAAACCAACACCATTGCTTTTTTGATGGGCAGAGGATTCCCTTATGCCCTCGCTTACCCATTTGAAAAATCTTAGAATCAAAATGAGAAATTCCCTTTTTTTGAAGATATACCTATCTAAGGATATTGTATCATCCAAGAGATTGGATGCAAAAAACATTCAATCATTGATTGATTTTAAAGGTTGTTAAACAAAAAATCCGGCCCTTTTGTACAGGTACCGGTATTTCCCCTTCTTCCATTGGATCAGTGCTTTTTCTTTTTGAAAACACGATATACCATAGGAACCCCATCTTTTTCTTGACATAACTGAATATGCCCCGTTCCTCGAATCTCCTCAGGTAATTCCTCATAAGTAATCACTTCAAATCCCATCTGCTGAAATAAATCTGCAGCATGCCCAGCTAATAAATATACTTCTAATAATTGGATTGTTTCCGCATAGGTTAGGATTATCTTGATCAAATGAATACCTATTTTTGCACTCCACGACGCTTTAGCCAGGATAAAAGAGGAGAGTAAACCATAAGGCTTATATACTTCCAGTCCAATCATTCCAACAATTTTGACGTGTTCTTCCCCTTCAGATGCTTGCTCGACCAGAAAAAAATGCTCAAGATGTTGATCAATTCCCTGATCTTTGATTTTAGATCTCTTCAACAGATGGCGTACCGAATGGAGATCAGAAGCCTGGGCTCTTCGAATTAAAAACATAAATATCCCCCTTCAGACCTTGTCCATTACCACGGTATGAAAGGGGAAACGAATCTAGAACAATCAAAACCATTTTTTGCACCAATGAGTTAACTGCTCAACAAGTAGAAAACGCACTTGCCACGATTCCGGTTCAGATCCATTTACTTCCTCATCCGCTGCCGCAGCCAATACTTCCGTCTTAGGCGTAAGGGAAGCCGACAACGATGCACTTTTCTTGGGAATAGCTTCACCGCTTCCCATATCTACAAAACAAAGGGGCGGAAACAGTACACACCACCAGTTATCTCCTTCTCCTTTTCCCAAAGTGATGCGTAGAGCTTCGTAATTTCCCGCTGGATATACTTTTTCCCCATACAGCTTGGTTGGGAAAGGAACTTGTCCAAAATCCACTTTGACCGGATAGGTAAAACCATACTGTCGAACGGTTTGCTCCGCGATCTGCTGAAACAGGGGAATCCGTTTTCCAATCAGTTTTCGTGCTTCATCCAGATTCCTGGGTTGTGCCGCCCACGATTGGATTTCTTCAACCACTTGATCACGTACTTTTCTTTTTAGCCATTGATCCTGTACAGTGTCACTATTGGCAAGGATACGCAATCGAATAGCCTGTTCTGGAATTTCTTTGTCTGTTCCTGACAATACCTTGCTTCCCGCCCAGATCTCATCATTTATAACATGAAAAGAAAATAATCCCATAATCACGAATATAAACAGGAAAAAATAATGACCTTTTTTCATCTTTCCGTCCTCCTCTTTTCTTCTATCCATCAGTATGGACAAAGCAAAGAGGAATTAATCACATTTTTTGAAAAAAAGCTACATTTTTCCTAGAACAATCCGATCATGCCCAGCCCAGTCTTTTCGGATCTGAACCTGAGCTCCCAGATTCTCTACCAATTGGGCAACTGCTTCTCCCTGATCATGTCCGATTTCAAAGGCAATGAGCCGCGGTTTTACAGGTAGCATAGCCACTTGCCGAGTCAATACACGATAAGGTTCCAGTCCATCCTCGCCACCATCCAGTGCCAGCTTCGGCTCATATTCACTCACTTGCTTTTCGAGAAATTGGATATGAGACGAGGGAATATATGGAGGATTTGATACCAAAATATCAAACGTAACACCTTCTTGCAGCATGGGAGACAAATATTCGCCATGAACAAAACGAATGTGCCGAACTGCTGCATGTTTCTTCGCATTAATCCTGGCTACCTGGAGTGCTTCCTGTGATATATCAATTGCAGTGAATCGCCAATGCGGACATTCCTTGGCCAAAGTAATCGCAATACATCCACTTCCTGTTCCTACATCGACCACATGCAATGTTTCCAGTTCCCATTTTTGGATCGCTTCTTGAATGACCGCTTCAACAAGCAGTTCCGTTTCTGGTCGGGGAATAAGGACAGCAGGTGTGACAGTAAACAATCGACCATAAAACTCCTGATCACCAAAAATATATTGAAGCGGTTCACCATGCGCCCGTCGGTTTAACCACTGTTGCAACTTGATTTCCTGCTCAGGTGTGATCAACTGGTCCCATATCATAAAAAATTGGGTACGATCCACTCCCAAAATCCGTCGCAACAACCATTCCGCCTCAAATTCTGGCGACTCGATTCCATGTTTATGTAAAAAAGAGGCAGCCATCTGATAGGCTACCCGAATTGATTTTCCTGTATTCATTGACTATGTGCCCCCTGAATTCTTTCTCCTGCCGCATCATCTCATCCGAAAATGACTTCTGCCAAACCCATCACTTCACTCCGCTTTTGCAAGTAGTCTTGCTTGTTCATCCATGATCAAAGCATTAATAATCTCATCCAATTCGCCATCCAAAACGAGATCCAGTTTATGCAAAGTTAAACCGATCCGGTGGTCTGTAACCCGACTTTGCGGGAAATTATAGGTACGAATCCGTTCGCTTCGGTCACCTGTACCCACTTGACTTTTTCGTGCATCAGCCAATTTGGCCATCTCTTCTTGCATTTTTAAATCATACAAACGTGCACGAAGGACCCGCATCGCTTTCTCTTTATTGCTGTTCTGGGATTTTTCATCTTGACAGGAGACTACGATTCCAGTCGGAATATGTGTGATACGTACAGCTGACTTCGTGGTATTCACACTTTGTCCACCTGGACCGCTAGAGCAGAAAGTATCAATGCGAATATCTTTATCGTTGATTTCTACTTCAACCTCTTCTACTTCGGGAAGTACGGCAACCGTGGCTGTTGAGGTATGGATTCTACCGCCTGATTCTGTTGTTGGGACACGTTGTACGCGATGCGCTCCACTTTCATACTTCAAACGGCTATATGCTCCACGTCCCTGAATAGAGAAAACAACTTCTTTAAAACCACCCAGTCCAGTAACATTCGCTTCCAACAACTCTACTTTCCAGCCTTGGCGTTCCGCAAAGCGTGTATACATTCGATAAAGATCTGCAGCAAACAACGCTGCTTCTTCTCCACCAGCCGCTCCACGAATTTCGACAATGACGTTTTTCTCATCATTTGGATCTTTAGGTAAAAGCAGAATCCGAATACGTTCTTCCAGCTGTTTTTTGCGTGGAGTTAGCTCATCAATCTCTGCTTTCACTAACTCTCGCATTTCATCATCCAATTTTTCTTCCAACATGGCTTTCGCTTCTTGAAGTTGTTCAACAACTTGTTTATATTCCAAGTAAGCTTGATTTTGTTCTTCCAAGCCAGCTTGTTCTTTTGAGTAAGCCGTTAACTTTTTTGGATCATTAATCACTTCTGGATCACAAAGCAATCGGCTTAACTCTTCATAGCGTCGATGAATGGCTTCCAAACGATCCAGCACAGCTCTTCACTCCCAATCCATCATCTAAATGAATAATTTTATATCAAAACTGCTTTTATTTCCATAATCCGCACGCTAGTATCATATCATAGGAAAGATGGAGAAGAAAATCAGAGTCATTTCACATATGATATAATATGCAAGTACCTAAACAAGTAAGGGAGATTTTGGAATGTCAAATATTACACAACCAATCTGGGAAACACTATTCACATTTACCCCTTTTTTGCTCCTTTTCTATCTTGTTAACTTGTCTGAAAAAAACCGGGAATCTAACCCCAACAAAGGTGAAACACTGGCGATTGTCCTCTACGTTCTCATCGGAGCCATTTATGGCCTGTTATTCTTGATCGGTTTGGCCAATCAACTATTCAGTATGCTCCCAGCAGAAGTATTTGAAAAAATAGCAACCAATCTGCCTATCAAGCAATCCTCACTCTCGTTTATGGGGCTTGGCATATGGATCTCTTCACTACTTGCCATGCTGACTTTTATTCCTGCGGTTCGAAAAGGAATTGCTCGTTTGATTCCGATTGATCCTTTTCACCGAGTTCATACCATTGCTTTATCTCTTAGCATGACCATTTTTATCCAATTGTTTTTTTACTTGGGCATCGGTTTGGAAACGCTCAGTCAAATCGAACCTGTGCAAAGTTTAGGTTCCACTCTCAGCAGCATCTGGTCCCAAGATCTTTTGTTTGTGCTGATCAGCTTCGTTGGAGTTGGATGGTTAACCCGTCGAAACAGCAAAGAAACTATCAAACGATTAGGATTGGAAAAACCAACACTTCAAATTATTTTACTCGCTCTCCTTATTGGTGTGTGCTTTTCCTATCTTGCCCAGCTCCTGGAGTTTATTGCCGTTAAAGCGGGAATCACAGGGGATCCGCATGTAAATAAACTGACCGAAAAAATGCTAGGGCCATTATTTACCTCTACCATCGGCATTCTGACATTGGGACTCGCTGCTGCTCTGGGTGAAGAATTAATTTTCCGAGGGGCTCTGCAGCCACGATTTGGCTTGGTTTATACAGCTATTCTCTTTACGTTTACCCATGCCAATTATGGATTCAGTTTATCTACATTCATCGTGCTTGTTTTCGCTTTGGCTCTCGGTCTATTAAGAAAATACTATCACACCACATTTACCATGATTGTACATGCAACTTACAATATTTCTTTAGTGGTATTACCGCCGATCGGGTAAAAATCACCCACTAGACATGACTAGTGGGACAGCTTGTTGACAAAATTTCGGTTATTTGCCGGTTCGTCAACAACTTCGAGAATTTGCCTGCAACATCTCAATCAACTAGAACCGGCTCCTTTTTCGAATCATTGATAATGGAAAAAGGAGCCGATTTCTCTTCCTGTTTGCCCATCGCCTCGAACCTTGATAACTATTTCCGCAATACTTCATGACAGTGACGACAACGAGCTTCATATTGCTCATCCGCCCCTACCTGTATGACCGGATCATCTTCTTTCGCAGGTCGTCCATTGATCAATCGCTGCGTCCGGCTTGCCGGTCCACCACACTTTACACAAATCGCTTGCAGTTTGGTAACGTGTTCTGCAACTGCCAATAAAAAAGGAGTAGGACCAAAAGGCTTGCCACGAAAATCTTGATCCAGCCCCGCACAAATGACTCTTTTCCCTTGATCCGCCAGTTTTTGACAAATCGATACAATATCCATATCAAAGAACTGAACTTCATCGATTGCAATGACATCCGTTTCTTCGGAAACATAATTTAAAATTTCTCCGGCCGTCTGAATTGCTTTTGCATCGGCCATTAATCCATTATGCGAAGCAATGGCTTCATGATGATATCGGTCATCAATCGCTGGTTTGAACGCCTGTACATTTAATTTGGCAATTCTGGCACGACGAATGCGGCGGATTAGCTCTTCACTTTTACCGGAAAACATTCCACCGCAAATAACCTCAATCCATCCCTCTTTTTGCATGAGAAATGTATTGTATGACATATCTCTTTCCTGCTACTTGAAACCTTGAATAATGATAATAAATAGATCCATTCAAAAAACATCGATCCCATTTTTAACCAAATACCCATTCTTTCTTTACCAGCCTTCATCCACAAAAAGCCAGGTGTTTCATCTATCGATTCATAAACACTTCTTTTTATTTGACTTATTCAAGTAGCAGTCTACACCTCCTGCATTTTATCTCAAACACGATTCTACCGAACCACATTGTAGCATAAAATAACCATCCCGTTTGCAACAAAAGCATAGCAAAAAATAAGCAAGCACATCGTGCTTGCTTGATTACTTAAGGTTGTATTTCTTTTTGAAACGATCCACACGTCCACCAGCGTTCACCATTTTTTGTTTACCAGTAAAGAACGGGTGACATGCAGAGCATACGTCAACACGTAAATTTTCAACAGTAGATCCTGTTTCGAATGTATTTCCGCATGCACAGGTAACTGTTGTTAATTTATAAGCTGGATGAATACCTGCTTTCATCTATACTCACCTCTTTCACTTGCGACTTGCGCCCCATCGACCTAAAAACCACTGATGTATTATATCACGAACATTGCTCATACCGCAAGGCAAGAAGCGAGATCCTCTCTATATTGACGCGATATCTGCGATAGTCAATCTCTGGAATGCTAATGCGAACAAATCAAATAAGTCCTTTACCGAAGTACAGACAGCGGATTAATCGCTTGACCGTTTTTCCGCACTTCAAAGTGCAGATGATACCCCGTTGAATCACCAGTACTTCCCATCATTCCGAGCAATTGGCCTGTATCTACCTTTTGTCCTTTGTGCACATGAATGCGGCTTAAATGTGCATAATAAGTGACCCAGCCTCCTCCATGATCAACCACGACAAGATTACCATAACTCCCTGCATATCCTGCCCGTACTACAACTCCACCTAATGATGAATGAATAGGGGTTTTGGATCGAGCTGCATTCCAAATATCAATTCCCTTGTGCTGTCTTCCATTTCGCCATCCAAAATTACTTGTAATCTGTCCATCCACAGGCCATTGGAAAACATAAGAGCTTTGCTTTTCTGACTCCTGTTTTACAACAGCAACAGCCTCCCGTTTTTCTTGCATAGGAAGAATTTTGGCTTTACCCTGGTTTGCTCGACCATTTGGTTTATGTGATTTCGCTGGGTCAATCAATTGTGGAACAGCTATCCATTGTCCAACATAGGCCTGTTTCGATTTTTGGAGTTCTGGATTGAGGTGCAAGATTAGCTCTTTGGTTATCTGATATTTTTCCGCAAGTGATTCCAGTGTTTCTCCCATTCGAACCCGAATCCATTTTCGCAAGATCGGAATATTTAGTTTCTGGCCAGTTTGTAAACGCTGAGTATCTGTCAGGTGATTATACTTGGCAAGATCATGATAATCAACACCAAAGAATTGAGCAATTTGATATAAAGTATCACCTTGTTTTACCTCATAAGCAAGTGGTTTGGTTTCCACTCTGGCCGCCAAATTTCCGTCCGCCATAGCAGTAATGGGACTTAAATACTGAACTAATGCTTCCTGGGCGATCAGCTCTTTACCAAAAGGTGTAATCGGTTTTTGCAGTTCTTCTGAGTATACTGGATGCGAGTTGGTTGTGCCCATCGCCCAAGCAGCCGAAGCGGAACAAATGGTCAACGAAGAAGCTATAAGCTTTTTGTGGGACATTCCAACACCTCATATCAGATGATAGTTGGGGTCGACCCCATTCTCATCTATATGAGGCAATCTTCATTGGTATGCAAAAAAATAGGTTAAGAAGCTGTAGTAGTTTTAAGAGGGGAGCGAGGAAGTTCAATCGAAGCCAAAAACTCTTCATTGGACTTGGTATTTTTTAATTTTTTCAAAAACGCTTCAATGCACTCATTATTATCTGCCAAGGACTTTCGGATCATCCAAATCTTCTCTAGCTCTTCCTTGCTAAGCAGCAGTTCTTCCCGCCGGGTACCAGACCGCAAAATATCAATCGCCGGGAAAATTCGCCGCTCAGCCAATTTACGATCCAAATGTAACTCCATATTTCCTGTGCCTTTAAATTCCTCATAAATGACATCGTCCATACGCGAGCCTGTATCGACCAAAGCAGTAGCCAAAATGGTCAAACTTCCGCCTTCTTCCACATTTCTCGCTGCTCCAAAAAAGCGCTTGGGTCGATGGAACGCAGCCGGGTCAATTCCTCCTGATAAAGTACGTCCACTTGGCGGAATGACCAGATTGTAAGCTCTTGCCAAACGAGTAATACTATCAAGCAAAATCACCACATGTCGTTTATGTTCCACCAAACGCTGTGCTCGCTCCAGCACGAGTTCAGCGACCTTAATATGGTTCTCTGGCAATTCGTCAAAAGTGGAACTGACTACTTCTGCTTTAACTGAACGTTGCATATCCGTTACTTCTTCTGGCCGCTCATCGATTAACAGAACAAATAATTCGATCTCTGGATGATTTTTCGCAATACTGTTTGCAATTTCTTTTAGAAGCATCGTCTTACCGGCCTTAGGCTGGGCTACAATCAATCCACGTTGTCCCAATCCAACCGGTGAAATCAAATCCATCACACGTGTGGAAATATTTTCCGGGCTTGTCTCCAAACGCAGACGCTTTTGTGGATACAAAGGAGTTAAAGCAGGAAAGTGGAGGCGTTCTGCAGCCACTTCAGGATCTTCCCCATTCACTGCTTCAACATGTAACAAACCAAAGAAGCGTTCATTTTCCTTTGGGGCACGAACTTTCCCAGAGACCAGATCGCCGGATCGGAGATCAAACCGGCGAATCTGGGATGCAGAAATGTAGATATCCTCTGAAGATGGCAGGAAATTAATCGGGCGTAAAAATCCATATCCTTCTGGAAGGACATCCAATACTCCTTCCATAAACATTAAGCCGTCTCGTTCTGCTTTTGCTTTCAAAATGGCGAAAATCAACTCTTTCTTTTTCATTTGGCTATAATAGGGAATCTGGTATTCCTTCGCTAATTTATACAAATCCGTTAAACGACGGCTCTCTAAATCGGCGAGTGTAAATTCTTCCACGATCGCTGTCACCACGCAATCTCTCTAAATTTATTTGATAACCAAATTCGGTTTTTTCTCTAGACGATGAGTACCTTCTATAAACCGAACGGTACCTGTTTTTGCACGCATAACAAGAGAATGGGTTGTCACCAGGTTCCCGTTATAACGGACTCCCTTTAACAATTCTCCATCTGTTACTCCTGTTGCTGCAAAAATGGCATCTTCACCTTTTACCATATCTTCCATACGCAATACTTTTCTCGGGTCAGACAAACCCATTTTAATACATCTTTCATATTGTGCTTCATCTTCTGGTACAAGACGCCCTTGAATTTCACCACCCAAACACTTGAGTGCGACGGCTGCCAGCACACCTTCTGGTGCTCCACCCGTACCAAATAAGATATCTACACCTGTATCAGGAAATCCCGTATTGACTGCCGCTGCTACATCTCCATCTGAAATCAATTTGATTCGAGCGCCTGCTTTGCGAATTTCTTCAATCAGTTTCGCATGTCGAGGTCGATCTAACACCACTGCTACTACATCTTCCATATCCTTTCCAGTAGCACGAGCCACTGCTTTTAAATTATCTTCTACGGGTGCATCCAAATCAATTTGACCAACTGCCTTTGGCCCTACTGCTATCTTTTCCATGTACATATCAGGAGCATGAAGCAATCCGCCCCGGTCAGACACTGCCACGACAGATAAAGAGTTCCACAGACCTTTTGCTACAATGTTTGTACCTTCCAATGGATCTACTGCCACATCTACTTCAGGCAGATAACCCAATCCCAAACGTTCCCCGATATATAACATGGGTGCTTCGTCCATTTCCCCTTCACCAATGACAACTGTACCGCGCATAGGAATCGTATCAAACACTTTACGCATCGCCGAAGTGGCAGCTTCATCTGCTTCATTTTTCTTGCCTAACCCCATCCAACGGCCTGCTGCAATGGCAGCCGCTTCAGTTACACGTACCAATTCCATTGTTAAACTTCTTTCCATACACGTTCATCCCCTTTTTCAGACCAGTATGTCATAAAATCCACAAATAGTGTAACATATAGAGCAACTATGTTACATTTTAGTTTTTATATTTCCACACTTAATGATCGCAATTTGAAAAGTAACTGTTCATAACCTCGTTCTAATTGTTCCCATCCAATGATGGTTGTTTCTCGCTTCGCAATCAGTCCAGCGATCAATAGAGCTGCTGCAGTTCGTATATCTTCAGCATAAACTTTGGTTCCAACAAGGGGAGTTGGTCCATCAATCACAGCTGTCCGACCATCTAGCCGGATCTTGGCTCCCATCTTGATAAGCGGTTGAATATGTGAAAAACGGGATAGATGAACGTGTTCTGATACCAGGCTGGTTCCTTCGGCTTGAGTTAAGAGGACAGTAAAAAGCGGTTGTAAGTCTGTAGGAAAGCCAGGGTAAGGAAGTGTTTTAATATCAACAGAAGTATAAGGGGAACGTCCAGATACAACCAAGGACTCATGATCTTCAAAAATGGCAACTCCCATTTCCCTTAATTTGGCAGAAAGAGGTTCGATATGTTTAGGGATCACCTGATCAATCAGTACTTCGCCACGGGTAGCTGCCGCTGCAATCATGAATGTCCCCGCTTCAATCCGGTCTGGAATCACCGTATGATAACAACCGTGTAACTTATGAACTCCCTTAATCCGGATCGTATCTGTACCTGCACCAATAATATCGGCTCCCATGGAATTAAGCAGAATCGCCACATCAATGACTTCAGGCTCTTTCGCTGCATTTTCAATGACAGTAAGACCCTCGGCCATAACAGCAGCCAACATAATATTAATTGTGGCCCCTACACTAACTTCATCCAGATAAATACGCGCCCCTTGGAGTCGAGGAGCAACTAATCGAATCATATCATCAACTTGGGTAACTTTTGCTCCCAATGCTCGAAAACCTTTTAGATGTTGGTCAATCGGGCGAGATCCAATCTCACATCCACCAGGCAATCCAACAATCGCTTCCCCAAATCGCCCAAGCATCACTCCCATCAAGTAATAGGAGGCACGTAACTGAGATGCTTTTCTACTAGGTAATGGTAATGAATGAACCCCACTTGGGTCAATCGTTAATTGATTTCCTGACCAATTTGCTTTAACTCCAATATCTTGGATGATTTTGATATAGGCGAGAACATCGCGGATGACCGGAACATTATCCAAAACAGTTGGGGTATCAGATAGTAATGTGGCGGGAATGAGGGCAACAGCACTATTCTTGGCTCCACTGATTTGCACACTTCCAAAGAGTGTTTGTTCACCTTTGATCACCAGTTTGTCCATATATAACCTCTTCCTTTGGGCCACAAGCAAAATGAATCAGGCGGAAGGTATCCTCTACCAACCGCCAGAAACGGCGCTGCCCTTACTGATTCGCTTTCTTCCAATCCGCTTCAAATTTTTCGATTCCTTGATCTGTTAGAGGATGTTGAACAATCTGTTTTAACACTTTATATGGCACAGTTGCTATATGCGCACCAGCCAATGCAGCTTGTGTAACATGAACAGGATGGCGAACACTAGCCGCAATGATTTCGGTCTTTATATCATGAATCGTATAAATTTCAGCGACTTGCTGAATTAACTGCATACCATCATGACCAATATCATCTAAACGACCAATAAACGGGCTAACAAATGTCGCACCTGACCTTGCAGCCATCAACGCTTGATTGGCTGAAAAGATCAAAGTAACATTGGTCTTGATCCCTTTTTTCGCAAAATGATGAACCGCTTTTAGTCCTTCCAATGTCATCGGTACTTTAATCGTAATATTAGGAGCAATTTGTGCCAGTTTTTCTCCTTCTTCAATCATTCCCTGTGCTTCACGGCTAATTACTTCTGCACTGACAGGCCCTTCCACAAAACTGACAATTTCTTTCAATACTTCTTCAAATACCCGACCCGACTTGGCAATCAAGCTAGGATTGGTGGTTACTCCTGCCAAAAGCCCCAGCTCATGTACTTCTCTTATTTCATCAACAATAGCTGTATCGATAAAAAATTTCATGGTGATACTCCTCCATATTCATTGATAAAACTCAACCATGAAGGGAATGGCACCGCCTGATTCGTTTTTCCTTCTGATCCCCAAACAGCATAAAAGCGGAGAACTCCCCCATCGCTTTTCGCTATTTTACTTGGGCTTCCATGATTTTAAATGCTGAATTCAAGTGAGGCCTTTGCTTTACGAGGAAGAGAGGAGGGGAACCAACCTCTTCTCTTCCGATTATCATCCATTGTTATTTTAGTTTTGAAACTTACGCTTTACCAGAGCTTCCAAAGAGGCGCATTTTTTGTTTTATCACTTCTTTAATTGCATCACGAGCTGGACCCAGGTATTTGCGTGGATCAATGACTTCTGGCTTTGCTCCCAAAATATCACGAATCACATTGGTGCAAGCCACTTGATTTTCAGTATTTACATTAATCTTGCCTACACCGAGCGCAATCGATTTTCTAATGGATTCGTCCGGTACACCAGAACCACCATGTAATACAATGGGGGCTTCAATATTTTTGCTTACTTTTTCAATAATGTCAAAGCGAATTTTAGGTTCTCCTTTATACATACCATGTGCTGTACCCACTGCAATCGCCATTGCATCCACTTGGGTTTCTTCCCAGAAACGAATGGCTTCTTCCGGTTTCGCCAGCATGGCATCTTCTTCAGCTACATTCAGATCATCTTCAACTCCACCAATGGTACCCAATTCTCCTTCAACAGAGACACCCACAGCATGAGCTGCTTCTACAACTTTTTTGGTCAAACGAATATTTTCTTCCAATGGATAATGTGAACCATCAAACATAACAGAGGAAAACCCAGCCCGAATACATTTCATAACCATTTCAAAACTACTGCCATGATCCAGATGCAAAGCAACAGGAAGTCCGGATTCCTCTGCTGCTACCTTAGCCAGAGCAACCACATTGTTCAAGCCCATATAACGAATAGCGCCTTCACTTGCTCCAAAAATCAACGGAGAACGCTCTTCGATGGCTGCTTCAATAATCGCTTGTGTAAACTCAAGGTTATTCATATTAAATTGACCAACAGCAAACCCTTCTTTTTTCGCCCGAGGTAAAAATTCAGTCATGGGTACAAGTGGCATAATATGTAGATCTGCTACTTAATACAAACCGGCTCAAGACTCGATCACTATTTATTTTGGAACAGTCCTTGGTTGGATATCCATATCGGTTGTTTAAGCAGCAGACATTCCCTCCTTTAATTGATTTTTGGGATCGATGGACTGCTCCTTTTCCAATCACTAAATGATGCTATCTTTTCAATTTGACATTATATCACTAACAACCTTACTGTTCACCTACATAAATCTAATATTTGTCTTGCTTCATCAGGTGTGGCAATTTCTCGATCCATTTCCCGGGCAATACGCACAACTCTCTCAACCAGTTGGGCGTTGGTCGCCAGCTCACCTTTGCGATAATAGATATTATCTTCCAGTCCGACACGAACATGCCCTCCCAGGACCACTCCCAATGCAGCCATAGGCAACTGATGACGTCCAATGCCTGCTACCGTCCAGGTAGCGCCTTTCGGCAATTGATTCACCATATGTAACAAATTTTCAGCAGTAGCTGGAATCCCTCCTGGAACCCCCATGACGAAATCGAAATGAAGATGCCCAGTTACATATCCTTTTTTCACTAAATGTAGAGCATTAGCTATCATGCCCACATCAAAGATTTCAAATTCTGGGCGGACACCATATTTTTGCATTTCTTGTGCAAAAGTAACGATTATCTCAGGCGAATTCATAAATACACCAGATCCAAAATTTACCGTTCCAGTAGTTAAAGTAGCCATTTCCGGTTTGAGCGAGAGTGGTTGTAACCGTTCTCCTGCAGTCATCCCCACTGCCCCACCCGTTGATACTTGAACAATGATATTACAACGTTTGCGAATCTCATGAATAGCTTGTCGATATAATTCACGATCCTGGGAAGGATGGCCATTCTGATCACGTACGTGAATATGGGCAATGGAAGCTCCGGCTTCACACGCCTCTGCTGCCGCTTCCCCAATCTCTTCAGGCGTAACGGGCAGATAGGGAGTATCTTCTTTTTTCAACTCTGCCCCTACCAGAGCCACCGTAATCATCAATTTATTCACAGGATACTCCTCCCTGATCCTATCGATCTTTCGGAACGACACAAATACCCGAAGCTTTCGCCACTAAAACCGGCTGATCCAAAACACGGGCAAGATAGGGGCGTTCAGGATCACGACTTGCTTCAATTACCTTGTATGCCTCAAATGTGATTCGGCGTGATGTATTGCCTACCTTTTCCAAACGTCCAACAGCTTCAATAAAATCACCAGCGTAAACTGGAGCTTTGAATACGACCTCATCATAAGCAACAAACAGTCCTTCATCTCCATCATGCCGAATCAGAATTTCAGTCGCCACATCGCCAAATAGCCCCAAAATCCGTGCACCATCAACCAAATTGCCTCCATAATGCGCATCCTGTTGGCTCATTCGAATTCGAATCATCGCTTCCATCATGCCTGTCACCTCATGATGTATTATTTTCAAAGGCTACGAAACCAGTTGTCTGATGACTTCAGATCGCAATTCCTCGATATCAAATGGTTTGGTAAAATGACCTAAAGCACCGAGTTTCGCTGCTTCATCTACCATATCCAGCTCCCCATATGCCGTCATCATGATCACTTTCGTTTTTGTATCAATACGGCGTAATCTACGCAGTAATTCCAATCCATCCATTCCAGGCATTTTCATATCAAGCAAAATGAGGTCGGGTTTCTCCAGTCGTATAATTTCCAGTGCTTGCTTCCCATTGGCCGCTTGAAAAACAATCAAGTTATCCTTGGCAAACACCTCTTTCAAGAGAACACGTATGCCATACTGATCATCTACAACCAACACTTTCTTATACATGTTCCTGCTCCCTTCTTTCCATTTGGCCCTATACCCAACTCTTTTTTTGCTTTTGAGTATATTCCGTATCTATTGATCTTTTTCCTGCATATTAAAATAAAAATTAAATATTATGTAAATCTTTGGATCAGCAATTCTTTAAAGAATATGTCGACATAGTAGAATAGTTCACATAAAAATGAAGTACATTTCCATTCATTCTTCATTCTCTCCTTGATACAGTTTTAATAATTTATATAATAATGATAAAATGAAAAATACAGACAAACATGATTCGGTATCTGGTGATGATTATGAAGCGAAAAGTAATCGTGGTTCCTTACCAACAAGAATGGCCCTTTTTATTTCAAAAGGAAGCCCAGCATTTAAGCAATATTTTTCAGCCTATTCTTGTTGATATTCACCATATCGGCAGCACTTCGGTTCCAAATCTAGCCTCCAAACCGATTATTGATATATTGGTTGTTGTCAAGGAAATCAGGAAAGTTGACTTGTTTGAAGACCTAATGAAACATTCAGGGTATATCGCTAAAGGGGAAAATGGCATTACAGGTCGACGCTTCTTTTATAAAGGAGAAAGGGTGCGGACACATCATGTTCACGTTTTCGAGGAAGGAAACTCACATATTCTACGCCATTTGGCATTTTGTGAGTATCTACGCACACACCGTGAAGATCGTCAAAGATATGAGCATCTAAAAAAGAAATTGGCGAATCAATTTCCAGAAGATATAGAAGGCTATATGACCGGAAAAGCCCCGCTGATTAAAGAGATTGAACAAAAAGCAATGAAATGGTATTTGAATCGTATTTGATTAAAGATCAAAGCTACGATTCCTTCTTGAAGTCGCAGCTTTGATGCTAATAAAGGCCAGGCTGAAAAGCGAAAACCAGGCAGCAAGTCCAGTCTTGTAACCATGGCAAAAATTCTATGAACCGCAGGAATTGCGGAGATGACTTGATCCATATCCTACCTGTAGATGGGATTTCCCAAGAATCACCTGATTTCAGTTATGTGAATCTTCATGCTTGGTCTTATCCATTTTTGAATCTTCATCATCTACTTTCAATAATTCCTGTTTCAAATTTGTAATTGCATCATCCTGCAGGTTATTTTCACCGGCCTTCAATTTTTCTCTCTCCAGCAAATATTGATACTTGTTAATAATTCGAATCGCTTGTTTAATCGCCTGATTTTCCTGTTTAATATCTTCATCCTGCAAAATCTTGTAAGCATGCCGAAGTGGATCTTCTGCTTTCTTCTTTGCTTCTTTGATCAATTGTTCTTTCCATTCAAGCACATCTTCCTGCTGGATATCCCAATTTGTCACTTCTTTTTCAACGAGATAAACATGCTCTGGATCTTTCTCCAAAAATCGACGAAGAGTATCGACAGCACGGACATCTTGATCTTCCTGATTATACCAGCGGATCAACATGAGCCAAGCTTCCTTGTGATAATGATGTTCCTTCAGATGTCTTTCCATATAACGAAAAGCATATTCTGCATATTTTCTTGTTGGCAAAGCAATCTGGTCCCGTTTTAGATGCTGGTTCCAATTAAACAATGCCAAGAAATATTTATCCCAAATTTCCGGGCACCTTTGCTTGGCCTGATTTAACCGTTTTTCCAAGGAACGGAACTCTTTGGATTCGGCAATAACAGGCGCTGTCAATATTTGAATGGCCTCTATGACATTGTTCACCCTTTCGTTAAACTCGTGTTGCAACTGGTCATTTAACTGATTAAATTGCTGGTCTATCCTTTGTTTATGTTTTTTGAACAACTCTTCGACTTTTTGATTATATTTCTCTCCTTCTTCCTCAATAATTTCCTTAAATTTTATCGCCTGGAAATAACCATAAAAGGTTAAGACAAATCCACTTACAGTCACAATAATTCCCAATGCAGTCAGAATAAAATTGGCGTTATCCATCTGTCGTTCAAATGAAGCAATCCGCTCTTGTGTATTTTCTGCCAGAGAAATAGCAGGTTGTGAGCTCAGTTTCCCACTATTGGCAAAGCCAATGTATATGACCCATATAATCGCTAAAGCCAAAATAAAAACGGGCACATACTTCACAGTTAAAAACCAATGTGTCTTCTTCATTTTTCTATTTTTATTCATATACTCACCACCTTTTATATTTTTATATTATCATAATTTATCCAAATTAAATAATTAATACAATAAAAACATGAATTAAAAGTATATTACCAGGTTTCTGATGATTGATTCTATTATTTCATATCCATTCTCTTTTTTGTAGAAATAGAAAAGAGGATACATTTCCATGACAAATACTCCTCTTAAATCGTGTCATATAAAAAAGTAATACCAGGTATGACTCAGATAGTTGACAAAGGGGTTCAAAAACGAATCCCTTCATTGGTCAACATCATAAACAGCCATATCCCGGTATTACCGGATCATTCATGAATGAAAATTCATTTTAAAAGTAAATGTTACATCGCTTTTACTTTAAGCTGTTTTTTCGCTTCCGATCTGATCGATTTCCTCTTCAAATCTTTCTTTATTTCGACGGAATCGGTCTACTGCCCGATAAAAGGAAGGAACAATGACTAATGTCAACAAAGTAGAGGTGGTAAGTCCTCCTATCACGGTAATCGCCAATCCTTTAGAAATGAGAATGGCAGACAGAGATTCAGTATCACTTGACAAAGCCAATGGGATGAGCGCAAAGACAGTGGCTACCGCTGTCATCAAGATTGGACGCAACCGAACTTTTCCTGCTTCGACAATTGCTTCATCTACATCCATTCCTTTTCTGCGGTTATTCTCAACCCGGTCAAGGAGCACAACTGCATTGGTTACAACAATTCCAATCAACATCAAGATCCCAATTAACGCACTCAATGACAGAGGCTGTTTCGCCAGCAACAAAGATCCAAAAGATCCGATGGGTACAAAGAGGATCGAGGTTAAAATCACAAGCGGTGTTAACAAGCCTTGGAAGGTAATGCTTAGCAACAGGAATACCAAACCAATGGCAGTTAACATCGCAATACCCATTTTGGCAAATTCTTTATTGATCTCCTCACTGCCTCCAGTGGTTTTTAAACTGACTCCTTCTGGCAGTTTCAATGCTGCGACATCTTTTTGCACTTTTTGCGAAACAGCATACACATCGTTACCTTTTACCTGTGCCGTTACATTTGCCAATGTATGTCCATCTTCCCGTTTGATGTCAATGGGCGTTTTCTCTTCCACCAAGTTGGCTACTTCTTTTAATGGTTTTTCACCACTGGATGTAGGTATTTTCAAGTCAAGCAATTTCTCTTTGCTGGTCATTTTCTTGTCATATGCAATGGTTAAGTTGATTTTATCTTGATTCAACTTGTAGTCTACGATTTCAACAGGTTGCAGCTGATCATTCATGAAGCCCATGAGCTGGTTTGGATCCAGATTCAAGTCTTTTCCTTTTTGGTTGAGAGAAATGGACCACTTTGTACGTACTTCGTTCATTTCATTTTTTACATTTTTTAACTGATCATTTTGTTTTAACAGATCTTCCACTTGTTTTGAAGCTTTTTCTAACGCTAAGAGATCATCTCCATATAATTCGATATTAATATTGTTTCCTTGATTTTCAGCTCCCATCGAATATTCATCCACACTTACTTCTGCTTGTGGCACTTCTGCTTTAACCAAGTTGGTGATCTCCCTTTTCATGGAGGACATCATCTGGTCAGCCGTATATCCCTTTTTCAGCCGAACCATAAAACGTGCTTCATTCTCTTTTTTCTGCATGGACATCATATCGACGGATTGTCCAACTTCCGCACTACTATATTCGATTTCTTTTTTATTCTTTAGATAGTTTTCCACTTTCTTCGCTACTTCATCTGTTTTTTTCAATTCGGTCGTCGCTGGCAGCACCATCCCCACCATTAATGCAGAACTGCTACCGGATGGCATCAACGAAAAGCCCAACATTGGCACCAGAGAAACAGATCCGATCAACAAGAGAATGGCTAACGCAATAACCCATCCTCTTCTCTTTAATGCCAATCGTAACAGTTTCTCATAACCACTTGCCAACTTCCCTTCTGTTTCCTTATGTTTCACTTTGGTAAGAAAGGCTTTTCCCAATACAGGAATCAACATAATCGCAACGAGCAAAGAGGTAAGGATCGAGAACGCCACGGCTAAAGCAAATGGACGGAATAACTCACCTGCATAGCCTTCAATCAGTGCGAGCGGCAAAAATACGACACAGGTAACAAAGGTAGAGGAAGCTACTGCGCTCATCACTTCTTTTGTAGCTTGGAAAGCAATCTCTTTCCGACTGAACTGATTCCCTCTTTCTTGTAACCAACGATAGATATTTTCGATGACTACAATACTATCATCAACAATCCGACCTACTGCTACAGCCAATCCACCCAAAGTCATGACATTTAGCGTATAACCGACTTGATCCAATACCGTAATCGTGAGCAAAATTGAAACAGGTAACGAGATAATTGAAATGATCGTCGCACGGAAACTACGCAAGAACAGCGCAATCACAACAACTGTAAACAGAGCACCAAACAATCCTTCTTTTACGAGTTTGGAGATAGACGTTTCTATTTCATTCCCAAAACTGAAAATGGGATATACTTGATAATTGGCTTCAGATTTATACTTATCAATGACTTTTTGAACAGCTTTGGTCAATTCAACAGTATTTCCGCTTTTCTCTTTCGTAACGGAAATGACAAAAGCAGGCTCTTGATTAAAACGAGAAATCTCTGTATCTTCACTTGTTTGTTTAATCGTAGCAATATCAGACAGTTTCACTTTAGGTGAAACAGCTGAAGGTTGTCCAGGCTGTCCAGCACCTGTTGCCGCATTTGATGTAATGGTCAACTCTTTTAAGTCATTAATGGATCGCAGATCTCCTTTTATATCCACAGGAATGGTTTTTCCATCACTTTCAACTGCTCCAACAGTCATATCGGTATTTTTCGCGTTTAATGTTTCCTTTATCGTTTGCAGGCTAATTCCTTTTGCTTTTGCTTTATCCTGGTTTACTTCAATCAACCATTTGGCTTTCTTTTCTCCTTGTACATCGACGTTTGCAATTCCATTAATCTTTTTAAGTTCAGGAATAATGGTATTGTTTAATTTTTGCTGTAACTGATCCGGATTTTTGGAAGTCAAAGCGAAGTAATAAATGGTATTCATCGCATTGTCATTACTTAAAATCTGGCGTTCAGCATGTTCAGGGATTTTAAGGCTGTTAACTATGGCCTCTAACTTACTATTCACTTTATCCAAATCGGTTCCATAAGGATATTCTACTTGAACACTGACCATATGGCTGGAAGTTGTGCTAACCACTTTTTGCGCTTCATTGGCAGCCATAATTTTTTCTTCTAGTGGTCTGGTAATGGTCTTTTCATTTTCTTCCGCAGATTGTCCAGGAACAGAAATCTGAATCCACAATGCCGGATAAGAAGTATCAGGCATAATCTCTTTAGAAATTTGTGTAGCTGTAAACAATCCTCCGCCTAAAACGAGCAAGCAGAGAATGAACAAGGCGATCCCGTTTTTTAAACTCCACTGTGTCAGTCGAAACATCTGGTTACCAACCCTCCATTTGTTTTGTCCATGCTGAATGTATCATGTCAATATGAACTCAGTATGAACAGAATAATGATAGATACAAAAAAAATTTGACAGATAATTGACGAAAATTATATCGATAATGGATATACTGAGGCTGTTGACAAACCCGGTTTTCCTTTTCCAGTTGAGCAGAGGAAAATGAACCCCTATGCTAAAATGAATCCTTGGATAACATTCTGACATAGCTTCCTCATCAAAACTTCAGTCCGTTTCTCCATTTATTTCAAGTACTTTCGTCTCGATTGTTTTAAGGGAAGAGTGACAATAAAGGTACTTCCTTGTCCCGGCTTGCTTTTTACATGAATCTCCCCCCGATGTATTTCAACAATTTTCTTTACAATGGCCAATCCAATCCCGCTACCACTTTTCCTGGATCGTGATTTATCCACCTTGTAAAATCGATCAAATATCCGTTTTTGATCTTCTTCTGCAATACCAATGCCGGTATCTTCAATACAAACATTCACCTGCCGCACCCATTTCACCAGACGAACCCGGATACGACCGCCTTCAGGCGTGTATTTAATACTGTTGTGTATCAGATTAATCCACACTTGCTTCAGCAACTCTTTATCTGCTTCTATTCGCTGTTTCGCCAAATCCACTTCAACTTCTATCTTTTTTTGTGTCCACTCTGATTCGGTATAAAGAATGACATCACGAATCTGTTCATCCAGCCAAAACGTTTCCGGCTCAAAAGGATGATGATCGGACTCTAACGAAGATAGACGCAGTAAATTTTCTGTCAACTTCGATAACCGTTCACTTTCTGATTCAATAATATCCAAATACTCCCACCTCTCCTCTTGTGAAAGATTTTTATGTTTTAACACCTTCGAAAAACCACGAATCGACGTGAGAGGAGACTGGATTTCATGTGAAACATCTGAGATAAATTCCTTACGCATTTGCTCCATTTTCTTCAAATCCTGTGCCATCGATTCAAAACTCCTGGCCAGCTCTCCAATCTCATCTTTTCTTGTCAGATTTAACTTGACATCAAAATTCCCTTTGGCCAGCTGTTTTGTCACTTTTGTCATGTTCTTGAGCGGTTTTATGATATATTGAGAAGCAACTGCAATCAAAAGACTTCCCGTAAGTAGCACACAAAAAAACCCCAAGTACACAATTTGAATAAATCCCTTTTCTAATGCTGATTCATCACTGGTATACACAAATAAAGCATACCTTTTATTCTCTTTTTGAAAAGGTAAACCGACAATCGGGTGAAATCGATCTCTTGCATCTTCCCGGTATACATTTCCCTTGATTACCTGCTCTACCTTTTGTGGTGAGATTTGTTCGTCTTTATGAAGATTTTCTCCAAACGTCTTCAATAATCCAGACGAGTCATACAGGCGAAAATTCACAAACATGGACTTATGCAACAAATCCATAATCGATTCCATCTCTTTTAAACTTCGTTTTTCATACAAAGCAATAAAACTCTGTCCTTGCTTGATCAAATATTGCTCTTGTTCATCTCCATACTTACTTTCAAGTAACAGATAAATCGTTACAAGTCCAGCGATAATACTGACGATCACCGTCCCGATATAGACGATTACAATTCGTGTATACAAAGTTTTCATTTCTTTACCTCCAACCGATACCCCAAACCACGGACAGTCACAATCATAAATTGATCCGCCCATGGTTTAAAGCGCTGACGCAGGCGCTTAATATGTACATCAACCGTGCGTTCATCCCCTTCATAGTCCATTCCCCAAATCTGTTCGATTAATTGAGCACGGGTAAACGTTTTTCCCGGATAACTTACCAATTTAAATAACAGTTGAAATTCTTTCTGAGGGAGAGACCAACTTTTTCCCGCAACCGTCACTGTTTGTTCCCTTTTATTTAACTGAATTTCACCGATGCTAATGGTCTCTGAAAAAGCAATTTGGTAACGTCTCAAAAGGGCTTTCACCCTCATTACGAGCTCAACAGGATCAAACGGTTTTACCAGATAATCATCTGTTCCCACTTGAAATCCCTTGACTTTATCGGCTCTTTCCCCTTTGGCTGTTACCATGAGGATGGGGATCGAAAAAGAGCGGCGAATTTCTTCACATATAGTAAAACCATCCTTGTATGGCAACATAATATCGAGAATGACCAAATCAATGACTTGACTGTACATTTGATTTAATGCTTCTTCTCCATCGTCTGCTTGAACCACTTCAAATCCTTCCATCTCCAAATACACTTTGATCAAACGCTGAATATGGGGATCATCCTCTATAACCAAAATTCGTGCCATTTTATGACCACCTTGCTTTCATTTCCCAGTCTATCCTAATCCATAACCAATGATTTTACTTTTTGATACTCTCATTATAGAATGAAAATAATTCAGGTTCGTTGGTCAAGAAATTAACAACCACAACAAGAATAGCTAAAAGAATCAAACTTGTACATAAAAAGGGGAGAAAATACATGCGGGTATTAGTGGTCGGGGCTGGAGGAGTTGGTGGCTACTTTGGTGGACGTCTAGTGCAAAAGGGAGTCGATGTCACTTTTCTTGTACGTCCACGTCGCAAACAGCAATTGGATCAAGAAGGCCTAATCATTCATAGTGTGCATGGTAATGCCTCCCTTCGGGTAAAAACGCTACAAGCGGGAGACAAGAGTGATCCCTTTGACCTCATCTTACTCTCAGTAAAAGCCTATCATTTAGATGAAGCTCTTCACTCACTCCATCCTTATGTGAGTAAAAACACCACGATTTTGCCTTTACTCAATGGCATTAGCCATCTGGATAAACTGAAGCAAATGTTTGGCGAACCATTCGTTTTAGGCGGCTTATGCTTTATTGAATCCACTTTAAATCAAAATGGACATATTGAGCATTATAGTCCGCAACATGACTTGGTATATGGAGAGCTGGACGGCGAATACAGCGATCGCATCAAAAAGATCGAGCAATTATTTGCGGGTGCCAATCTGAACGCATATGCCAGTCGCCATATTATCAAGCGCATGTGGCATAAATATATTTTCATCAGTGCCATGAGTGGGATTACTTCACTGACGCGTAGTAGCCTGGGTCCCATCCTCACTTCACCTTATGGAAAAGAAGTATTGGAACGTCTGCTCCATGAAATTATCGCCATCGCCAAAACTCAGGAACCATCCATTGATCCAGATATCGACTTGCAAATCATGAAAACAGTAACGGAAATATCACCCACATTCAAATCATCGATGCAACGTGATTTGGAAAAAGGATTACCAATTGAAACCGATCATCTGCACGGTACCCTGTTACGGTTAGCTCCTGAAAACCTGGATGCGCCTCTTTTAAAAACCGTATATAGTACCTTAATGATTTATGAACAAAGTCGAACATAGTCCAATGATGAAAACAAGCCAGCTACCGCTTTATGGCAGCTGGCTTATCATTTACATCAGTACAATTCCAACAGCTGAAACACTGGCAATCACGATGGCAAAAATCATGATGACAATAACAGTCCCATACCCTTTTTGGTCCAGATGCATAAAAGTAAATAATTGCAAGACAGCTTGTATGATGGCAGCAATAAGAATAATCCAAAAGGTTGTCTGTGTATCAAATTTCGGGAAAGCAACCAGATAAAATGCAATCGCTGTAAAAATAAGCATCAAGACAAAAGAGAAAAGATATTTCGTCACACCGCTTTTTAATCTTTTTTTCTCAACCGGAGCGTCAGGTCGATGGTATAAACCAGGTTTCATCCAACCATCACCTCAAAATGAATATACAATTCAATTTATTTGATTTTATGCCTATTTATATTATATACTAAATATTTTGTTTATGATGGGTATTTTTGCTTAATCGCCCACTAAAATAATCCTTCTAATCATATTGCAAAGAACAAATCTTTACTTTGACATTTTTTCATTTTTACATATAATAAAAGAAAAAAGTGAATAAAGATTCAATCGATCCTTCGGGGCAGGGTGGAATTCCCGACCGGCGGTGATGGCAATAAGCCTCAGTCCGTGACCCGCTCTATTAGCGGTGGATTCGGTGCAAATCCGAAACCGACAGTTACAGTCTGGATGGGAGAAGGATGACTTCACGTACGGTTTTAAACCGACAGGGGTTGAAATATGCCGTTTGACAAAGGGGTTTGTGTGCTTTTTTTCATATACAGGATCTCTTTGTCTCATGGTTACCTCTATGTTCAGCATTCTGGGGGCTTTTTTGTCTTTAGAGATGGCATCTTTCAACACGAAATCACTGAAAGCGGTCTCGCCCGGAGGAAGAATTTTCTTCTTTCGGGCTTTTTGATTCTTCCGTACGGGTTGTCATCAGACACACAAGATAAAGGAGTGTTTCTGATGCAACAACAAATGACTGAGCGTCATCATTTAACAAAAACCATCTTCCTGTCTTTACTTGGAGGAAGTGCTTTTCTGATTCAATATTTTGATTTTCCTATTCCGGGACTTCCCGCTTTTTTGAAAATTGACTTCAGTGAAATTCCAGCACTAATCGGTACTTTTATATACGGCCCAGTTGCGGGTATAATCATTGAGTTTTTTAAAAATCTGCTTCATTTTCTATTTCATGGAAGTGAAACAGGGGCGATCCCGTTAGGACAACTATCGAATTTCGTCGCTGGAAGCATTTTCATTACCGTCACTTATTTTATTAGCAAAAAGGTAAAGGGCCTGAAAGGCTTGCTATGGGGCTTAGGCATTGCTACATGTGTAACAACGATCCTGATGACTTTGGCGAACTATTTTGTTCTGTTTCCGCTCTATAGCCTTTTGATTCATTTGACATTTGCTGATCCGGAAAAATTAGCCATTGTCCTGTACGGTGTCGCCCCGTTTAATGTGATAAAAGGTTTCTTCATCACTTTGATTTTTATCCCACTCTACCTCAAAATGAAACCATACCTGGAAAGACATATTTCTTTTAGTTAATGGATCTTTTTTGCATATCATACCTCGATCTTTTTGATTTTATTTTCCATATCGATACAAAAAGAGCTGTTGGTTTAAACATAGCCAACAGCTCTTTTCACTTAGATATGCACTTTTTGTTTTAACTTCAAGGCAGCTGCAACGAAATCACGGAACAATGGTTGTGGACGGTTGGGTCGGGATTTGAATTCAGGATGGAATTGAGATGCCACGAACCACGGATGATCTTTGTATTCCACAATTTCCACCAAGCGTCCATCTGGTGAAGTTCCGGAGAAGACATAACCTACGCTTTCCATTTGTTTGCGATATTCATTGTTAAATTCATAGCGATGCCGGTGGCGTTCATATACCACATCGGTTCCATAGGCTTGATAGGCCAGACTGTCAGGCTGGAGCTTGCATGGGTAAAGGCCGAGTCGCATGGTTCCACCCAATTCTTCGATTTCTTTTTGCTCTGGTAAGAGATCAATAATCGGATAAGGCGTTTCTGGAGCAATTTCCGCACTTTGTGCTTCTTTCAGGTTCAGCAGGTTACGTGCTCCTTCCACACACGCCATCTGCATACCCAAGCAAATTCCCAAGAAAGGAATCCTGTTTTCACGGGCATAGCGAATCGCCGTGATTTTCCCTTCAATTCCCCGGTCACCAAAACCTCCAGGCACCAAAATGCCATCCACATCGCTTAGTAATCCTGCTACATTTTCATCGTTGACCTCTTCGGAGTTCACCCATTTCACATCGATCTCTGTATCACTCTCAAATCCGGCATGTCTGAGAGCTTCAACGACACTCATATAAGCATCAGGCAACGCAACGTATTTTCCTACAATCGCAATCCTTGTTTTATAAGTAAGGTTTTTTACTTTATTTACAAGAGCAACCCATTCGGTCATATCCGCTGGGCCACAGTCCAATCCCAGATGTTTTACAACAATCTCATCCAGCCCTTCTTTTTGCAACATAAGAGGAACTTCATATAATGTATCAGCATCCCGTGCTTCAATCACGGCTTCTCGATCAATATCACAAAAGAGGGCGATTTTCCGCTTCATTTCTTCAGAAAGCGGATGCTCTGTCCGGCAAACAATGACATTGGGATGGATACCAATGCTCCGAAGCTCTTTTACACTATGCTGAGTCGGCTTCGTTTTTAATTCACCGCTCGCTTTTAACATCGGAACCAGTGTACAGTGAATATAAATGACATTTTCACGACCTACATCACTTTTGATTTGCCGAATCGCTTCCAGGAAAGGCAAACTCTCAATGTCTCCAACGGTTCCGCCAATCTCTGTAATAACAACATCCGGATGGGATTCCCTCGCTGCTCGAAAAACACGATCTTTGATTTCATTTGTTATATGCGGAATCACCTGGACTGTTCCACCCAAGTAGTCTCCACGGCGCTCCTTATTAATCACAGCTGAATAAATCTTCCCGGTCGTTACATTACTGTTTTTGGTTAAGTTAATATCGATAAAACGCTCATAATGGCCTAAATCCAAATCCGTTTCAGCACCATCATCGGTTACAAATACTTCTCCGTGTTGATATGGACTCATAGTCCCAGGATCCACATTAATGTATGGATCAAATTTTTGAATGGTTACCTTTAGTCCCCTGTTTTTCAAAAGTCTTCCCAACGACGAAGCGGTAATCCCCTTACCTAAGGAAGAAACCACACCACCAGTCACAAAGATAAATTTAGTCATAGCCTTTTCCTGTTACGAAAAACATAGAAAAAAAGCTCAAAATCATAATAGATTCATCAGGACGGGCAAAGGGAACTTCTTTCTATGTTTGACGTAACAGAATCACACCTCCTATATAAATGATGCCCCAAATATGAACAAAATAGAAAGAGCGCCCCCAAATCCAGGGGCGCTCCTTATTTCTTCAATTCAAAGCCAAGGTTGCTATAAACCGTACTTGATAGAGCCCAAAAGTAAGTTTAGCGAAGGGGAATTGCTTTGTCAAGAAAGTCTTGAGCCCGTTACAGTTCATCCTCATCCTCGTCATCTGCAACGATATCATCTTCTTCCAGATCGTCAGGGAATGGAGTCTCTTCATCAAAATCATCCAAATCATGGCGATCCAAATCATCCAGCTCTAAATCATAGTCGTCGCTCTCTTCGTATAACTCTTCATCCAACTCATCATCATATTCCTTGATGTTGGCCACTACAGCCGAATCTGTAGTCTGTTCAGTTGGATACCAATCTTTTATTCCCCATAAACTTCGACCAACGCAAACAAAGCGACCATCGATGTTTATATCCGTATACAGCTGCGCAATGTATTGATTGATTTCTTCCTCGGCAAACCCTTTTAAATTCGCTATCTCTTTCATCAAGTCGAGATATTGCATGGGTTCCCCTTTCTGCTTCAGCAGATCATAAGCTATATCAACCATTGATGTTTCCATAATTTTTTCCATTGTCAGGTTGTCGCTCAACATGGACACATCCTTCCATATGGCTTCGATCGCTTGGGATCTACGCTCATATTATCTCGTACAACTATTTTAACCAAATAACCATCGAAGTCAACCAAAATCCCTTTTTCGCTCAAAAAGATCATCTCTATATTTATTCACCAAAACAGGCCGTTGACCTGCCAGATCTGTCAACGACCTGTAAAGTGAAGTAACAATTACATGTTACGGCGGTACTGCCCACCTACTTCGTAAAGAGCATTGGTAATTTGTCCAAGCGTAGCCACTTTTACCGTTTCCATCAGTTCAGCAAAAATGTTCCCGCCTTCACGTGCTACCTGTTTTAGCCGCTCCAAGGCGACTTTCGCTTCTTCCCGATGTTTTTCTTTAAATTGTTTCACATGCTCCACCTGTGAACGCTTTTCTTCTTCAGTTGCGCGTGTGAGTTGAATTTCCGGCTCTTCAGGCGGGTTAGGATTTTCAAAGGTGTTGACTCCAATAATCGGCAATTCACCCGAGTGCTTTTTCATTTCATAGTAAAGGGATTCATCCTGGATTTTGCTACGTTGATACTGGGTTTCCATCGCTCCAAGCACTCCACCACGATCACTAATCCGTTCAAATTCCCTTAATACAGCTTCTTCCACCAAATCAGTCAGTTCTTCAATAATAAAGGAGCCCTGCAAAGGATTTTCATTCTTCGCCAATCCCAATTCTTTGGTAATAATCATTTGGATGGCCATCGCACGACGGACGGATTCTTCTGTTGGAGTGGTAATCGCTTCATCATACGCATTGGTATGCAAGGAGTTACATTGATCATAAATGGCCATCAATGCCTGTAATGTAGTACGAATATCGTTAAAGTCGATCTCTTGCGCATGAAGAGAACGTCCAGAAGTTTGGATATGATATTTCAATTTTTGACTCCGCTCATTGGCTCCATAGAGATATTTCATGACAATCGCCCAGATCCGGCGAGCTACTCTGCCAATAACCGAATACTCTGCATCCAGCCCATTGCTAAAGAAGAAAGAGAGGTTGCGTGCAAAGTCATCGACTTTCATTCCACGGCTTAAATAATACTCTACATAGGTAAACGCATTGGCTAAAGTAAAAGCCAGTTGAGTAATCGGATTCGCTCCTGCTTCCGCAATGTGATATCCGCTGATACTGACAGAGTAGTAGTTACGTACTCCATGTTCAATAAAATATTCCTGAATATCGCCCATCATTTTCAATGCAAACTCGGTAGAGAAAATACAAGTGTTTTGCCCTTGATCTTCTTTTAGAATATCAGCTTGAACGGTTCCGCGCACGGTTTGAAGTGTATATCTTTTAATCTCTTCTTTTTCTTCTGCGGAAGGCTCCCGGCCATGCTCCTGGCGGAACTTTTCAATCTGCTGATCAATCGCTGTGTTGAAAAACATGGCCAAAATGATCGGCGCAGGACCATTAATGGTCATGGAAACACTGGTATTCGGTGCACAAAGGTCAAACCCTTTATAGAGCTCTTTCATATTTTCCAGAGTGCAAATACTGACTCCAGATTCTCCGATTTTCCCATAAATATCTGGCCGCTCTGCCGGATCTTCTCCATACAGGGTTACACTGTCAAATGCAGTGGATAGACGCTTCGCAGGATCATTCTTAGATAAATAATGAAACCGCTTATTGGTTCGCTCAGGTGTACCTTCACCCGCAAACTGACGCTTCGGATCTTCATCGGTGCGTTTGAGAGGGAATACCCCTGCTGTATATGGAAAATAACCTGGCAAATTTTCTTTGTGCAACCAACGCAACAACTCGCCCCAATCTTTGTATTTGGGCAGTGCGATTTTTGGAATGCGACTCCCTGCCAGGGTTTCTGTATATAACGGAGTAACAATTTCCCGATCCCGCACTTTGGTCACAAATTGATCCTGTTTGTATTTTTTCACAATTTCAGGCCATGCAGTCAGTGCCTGTTTATTCTCTTCGGAAAGCTGTTTCCTAAGTTCCTCTTCTTTTTGCTCCAGCTTTTTGACGATGGTATCATCTGACTCTGATTTCTTAAACAGCTCCTTGACACCATGCACCTGATAAAGCTGGCTGGCCACCCCGGCCTGCCGTTTGGACTCTTCATGATATTTGCGTACGGTATTCACAATATCTCGCAGATAATGGGTACGTTCTGGGGGAATAATGTGTTGTCTTTGCATCTTTTGCCCTTCAATGTTAAGGGAAGATGACCAATTGACCTGCATTTTTTCATTTAGACGATCAATGAGTGCCCGATAGAAAATATTGGTTCCTGGATCATTAAAACGGCTGGCCATTGTCCCATATACCGGGATTTGATCATCGGGCACATCAAAGAGTTGATGATTGCGCCGATATTGCTTCTTTACATCACGCAAAGCATCTTCTGAACCCTTGCGATCAAATTTGTTGATCGCAACCAGGTCTGCATAATCAAGCATTTCAATTTTTTCGAGTTGCGAAGGTGAGCCATATTCTGATGTCATCACATAAACGGATAAATCACTGATGGATACCACATCTGCATTTCCTTGCCCAATTCCACTCGTCTCTACAATGATCAAGTCATAACCTGCCTGTTTCATGACGGCAATCGCTTCACGAATCGCCCCACTCAGTTCAGAACGGGTCTTGCGGGTTGCAAAGCTGCGCATATAAACCCGAGGATGGTGAATGGCATTCATGCGAATGCGGTCACCCAAGAGTGCTCCACCTGTTTTTTGTTTGGAAGGATCAATGGATAAAATAGCAACTTTTTTATCCGTAAAATCATGGATAAATCGCCGCACTAACTCGTCTGTCAATGAACTTTTACCTGCTCCACCAGTTCCTGTGATCCCGACAACTGGTACCATACGGTCAACCGGTTTCATGATTTCTTGCAAAATCGGTTGCATCCGTTCTCGCAATTGCTTGTCTTCGGCGAGCTGTTCCACAAAGGTGAGCAATCGGGCAATGGCTCGAATATCCCCCTGTTTGACCTTTTCCAACTCCCAAGTAATCTCGGTGACGGTTGGAAAATCGGTTTCGCGGATCATGCAATTAATAATCCCCTGTAAACCCAGGCGACGTCCATCATGTGGCGAAAAAATCTTCACCACACCGTATTCTTCCAATTCCTTGATTTCACGTGGAACAATAACACCTCCCCCGCCGCCAAACACCCGAATATGGGACGCCCCTCTTTCTTTCAACAAATCAACCATATATTTAAAGAATTCCATATGCCCGCCTTGATAAGAAGAGACAGCGATTCCCTGGACATCCTCTTGAATCGCCGCTTCCACGATTTCGTTAACAGAGCGGTTATGCCCTAAATGAATCACTTCGACTCCCGATGATTGCAATAACCGCCGAAACAAGTTAATGGAAGCGTCATGGCCATCAAACAAACTGGCAGCAGTAACAAAGCGAACCGCATGTTTAGGACGAAGCACTTCTGTTTCCATCTTCATCACCTCTCGGGATCAGTTTTTCAAAGATTAATGACATCTGTCGCTTTGTATACTCCTCAATATCGTAGTAACGACTCAGTGCCCACCGACGAAACGCCCACATTTGGCCAATAACCATAATATTGTGCGCCATCAGCTTGACTGAATCAGCATCAACCGATAACGTTCCATCTTCCATTCCCCTTAGTAGAATCTTTTCGAAAATACGGGTGATCTCTTCTTCCTTTTGCAATACATAAGACATGAGGTCTTTGGGCAATGACTTGGTCTCCTGATAAATCAGTACAATCAGTGAACTCATCTCATTTACGGTATCAAACAAGTTTTTCACAGATTTTTTCAACGACTCACGTGCAGAGTCCGAATCGGACACGGACTCTCTTAATCGTTGCTCCAGTTGTGTATGAATATATTCACACACCAAATAGAGAACATCTTCTTTTGTCTGAATATACTCATACATCGTTCCAATCGATAATCCGCATTCTTTGGCAATTTCACGTGTCGTTGTTTTATGAAACCCTTTCTGGATAAAAAGCCGAACAGCTCCCTCTACGATTTGTTGCCGACGTTGGGCAATCAAGCGCTGATCTTTCACCACAGAGGGAATGATATGGGAATTTTGTTTCACTCTTCACCCTCCTTTGATCCGAACACAATCTTTCTTAGCCAAATCCGAGCCAATTGATGTTGAACCGTTTTACAGAAATGCCGTCTGGAAGCCCACGGTGCGGGTAGCAGGATGAAAGATGGCGTTATATGAAAACGTTTTCAATTGGAGTGTTTTATCATCCGAACGCGATCGCCCAGTATGGCCCCACCAGTAAAAGGACTGATGGGATCCACAGCAATCACTCCAAAGGAAAGGCCCTGTTGTCTGATCCACTGGGTTAAAAGTTCCAAAAGCGAGCTCTTTCCTGCACTTCTACTCTTTCATTAAATAATTGGCAATAACCACACGTTGAATTTCATTGGTTCCCTCATAAATTTGTGTAATTTTGGCATCACGCATCATACGTTCCACCGGGAATTCACGCGTATATCCATAACCGCCGAAGATTTGCACTGCTTCTGTTGTCACTTTCATGGCTACATCGCCAGCAAAACATTTGGCCATGGCTGACGCTTTTCCATAAGGAAGTCCTGCACTTTCCAACCAGGCAGCTTGATAAGTCAACAGACGTGCTGCTTCGATTTGTGTCGCCATATCTGCCAATTTAAACTGAATCGCCTGCTGTTTGGCAATCGGCTTTCCAAACTGTGAACGTTCTTTCGCATAAGCCAACGCATGATCAAAGGCTCCTTGCGCAATCCCAACAGCTTGAGCAGCAATCCCATTGCGCCCGCCATCCAGGGTCATCATGGCGATCTTGAACCCTTCTCCTTCTTCGCCCAAACGCTGACTCTCATGAATCCGACAGTTTTCAAACAGGATTTCCAAAGTAGGGGAAGAACGAATGCCCAATTTCTTCTCTTTCTTTCCAAATGAAAATCCAGGTGTTCCCTTTTCAACGATAAAAGCGGTAATTCCCTTATGCCTCTTACTGGGATCCGTCACGGCAAAAACCACATAAATTTCGGCCTCTCCACCGTTCGTAATAAAAATTTTGCTACCGTTTAGGATGTAATGATCGCCATCTTTGATCGCTGTTGTTTTCATGGAAGCTGCATCTGAACCTGAACCCGGTTCTGTCAAACCATAAGCACCCAGTTTCTTTCCTTCTGCGAGTGGCCGCAAATAACGATCCTTTTGTTCGGGTGTTCCAAATTTGTAAATCGGCCAACTCGCCAGTGAAATATGGGCAGATAACGTCACTCCTGTGGAAGCACAAACACGAGACAATTCCTCGACTGCAATAACATAACTCAGATAGTCAGCACCACTACCCCCGACTTCCTCTGGCCACGGAATCCCTGTCAAACCAAGTTGACCCATCTTATCAAAAATGGAACGATCAAAGATTTCTTTTTCATCCCGTTCCGCTGCTGTTGGTTCTACCTCTTTCAACGCAAAGTCCCGGACCATCTTCCGCATCATCTCATGCTCTTCGCTCAGACGAAATTGCATCTTTTGTCTCTCCCATCCATCAATCTTTTATCAGTTCATTGGCAATCACCAATCGTTGAATTTCATTGGTTCCTTCATAAATTTGTGTAATTTTCGCATCACGGAACAGACGCTCCACGGGATATTCCCTGGTATATCCGTAACCGCCAAAGATTTGGATTGCTTCTGTGGTAACTTGCATCGCTGTATCAGCAGCAAAACATTTGGCCATCGCGGCCTCCTTTTTACAAATCTGCCCTGACTGTTTGGCTTCAGCCGCTCGATAGATCAAAAGTTTTGCCGCTTCAATTTGCATCGCCATGTCCGCCAGCTTAAATTGAATTGCCTGCTGTTTGGCAATCGACTTTCCAAACTGTTCACGCTGTTTGGCATAGTCCAAAGCATATTGAAACGCCGCTTCAGCAATTCCGAGTGCCTGGGCACCGATCCCGATGCGTCCACCAGCCAAATTGGATAGAGCTATCTCATATCCCTGTCCTTCATTTCCCAATCGATTGGCGGCAGGCACTTCCGCATCCTCAAAAACCAGTTCACATGTATTGGAGCCTCCCAGTCCCATTTTCTTTTCTTTCTTGCCTACTCTAAACCCTGGCGTATCTTTCTCAACAATAAAGGCAGTAATTCCTTTCTTACCCTGGGTTGGATCCGTTACAGCAAACGTAACATAAACATCTGCTTCGCCTGCATTCGTAATAAACACCTTATTCCCATTCAAAATATACTTGTCTCCCACTTTGCGAGCTTGAGTACGAATTCCCGATACATCAGAACCTGCTTGTGGTTCGGTAATGGCAAAAGCACCCAGGAATTTTCCTTGTGCCAATGGCACCACGTACTTCTTTTTTTGCTCTTCTGTCCCATATGAAAGAATCGGAAGCGTCCCTACCGAGGTATGAACAGCCAAAATGACACCTACTGTCGCACTGACACGAGAAATCTCTTCAATCGCCAGAATATAAGAAACATAATCCGCTCCAGCTCCACCCCACTCTTCCGGAATCGGAATACCCATTAACCCCAGTTCAGCCATTTTATTGATCACTTCACGAGGAAAGCGATCTTCTTCATCCATTGAAGCAACATATGGTGCAATTTCGGACTGTGCAAAATCCCGAACCATTTTTTGCATCATGATTTGCTCTTCGCTGAACGCAAATTTCATGGCAATCCTCCCCGCCTTCCATCAACCTCCTAGGTTCCCGGTCTTATTCATATACGTAAAAGCCGCGCCCACTCTTACGTCCCAGCCAACCTGCCTTCACATATTTTCTTAGCAGCGGACATGGACGATATTTGCTGTCGCCAAAACCTTCGTACAACGTTTCCATGATATATAAACAGGTATCCAAGCCAATAAAATCAGCAAGGGTAAGTGGACCCATCGGATGATTCATACCAAGCTTCATCACTTGATCAACCGCTTCTGGTGTAGCAACCCCTTCATAAACGGCATAAATAGCTTCATTGATCATAGGCATTAGCACACGATTGGACACAAACCCCGGAAAATCATTCACTTCAACAGGTTCTTTCCCCATGCGAATAGCTAATTCTTTTACAGTTTGAAACACAGCATCAGCGGTTGCCAGTCCCCGAATCACTTCAACCAGTTTCATCACTGGAACCGGATTCATAAAATGCATCCCAATCACTTTCTCAGGCCGTTTTGTTGCTGCTGCAATCTCAGTAATCGGCAGTGAGGAAGTGTTACTGGCCAAAATCGCATGTGAGGGACAAAGGGAATCCAATTGACGGAAAATCCCTGTCTTGACTTCCATGTTTTCCACTACCGCTTCAATCACCAGATCAGCTTCAGTGGCTGCAACTTCTAACTCGTGGGTCGTTTGAATCCGGCCTAGAATCGTTTCTTTTTCTTCTTCAGCCATTCTCCCTTTTTCTACTTGACGACCCAAATTTTTACGAATGATTGCCATCCCTTTTTCCAACTGTTCGGGAGCCATATCCATTAACACCACAGCATATCCCGCCGCTGCTGCTACTTGTGCAATTCCACTCCCCATCTGACCTGCACCAATCACGCCAATGCGTTTGATTTCCAAGGATCTTTCACCCTTTCTCCCTGTTTCACTCCTGTTACTCCACCTTGACTAAAATCGCATCGCCTTGGGCCGCACCACTACAAATGGCCGCTACTCCCAAACCGCCGCCCCGTCGCTTCAATTCATGAACCAACGTTAAAATAATGCGGGCTCCACTCGCTCCAATCGGATGACCTAAGGCTACAGCTCCACCATTAACATTCACCTTTTCAAGATCCAGACCCAAAATCTTGCTGTTGGCTAAAGCAACCACTGCAAATGCTTCATTGATTTCAAACCGATCAATTTGGTTGACATCCAACTGATGTTTTTTCAACAGTTTCTGTATGGCATATGCAGGAGTGATCGGGAAATCTTTCGCTTCCATCGCAACAGCTGCATGCCCTAAAATACGCGCCATTGGCTTGATCCCCAATTCTTCTGCCTTTTCCCTTGAAGCAACGACAAGAGCTGCCGCTCCATCATTAACTCCAGGAGCATTTCCAGCTGTAATACTTCCATCTTTCAGATAAACAGGTGGAAGAGAAGCCAATTTCTCCAAACTGGTATCTCTACGCACCGATTCATCTTGGTCCACGATCACTTCCTTTTTTCTGGATTTTACTGCGACAGGGACAATCTCTTCAGCCAAATAACCCTTATCCATCGCTGCTGCTGCTCTTTGATGGCTCATAAGAGCAAATTCATCCTGTTCTTCCCGTGACACTTCATATTTTTTGGCGATGTTACTGCCATGCACAATCATATGAACGTCATGGAAAGCACACCACAATCCGTCATGAATCATCAAGTCAACCATTTGTCCATCGCCCATGCGCTGACCAAACCTTGCCGTTTTCAGGAAATATGGAGCATTGCTCATGCTCTCCATACCACCTGCCAAAATCACATCCGCATCCCCAGCACGAATAATTTGATCGGCCAAAGTGACACTGCGCATGCCTGAAGCACATACTTTATTAATCGTCTCTGTTCCCACTTCCCAAGGTAAACCGGCATGACGTGCTGCCTGCCGCGAAGGGATCTGGCCGGCTCCCCCCTGCAAAACCATCCCCATAATTACTTCTTCCACGATTTCATCTCCGATGCCAGCTCGCTTTATTGCTTCTCTTAGAGCAATTCCGCCCAGTTCCATAGCAGATACATCTTTTAGAGCACCACCAAACTTCCCAAAAGGAGTACGTGCTCCACCCAAAATAACTGCTTCCCTCATGCAGGTCACCTCCATGAAATTTCCAAATTCTACCGAGCGCTCGTTCGGGTATTGTTATGAAAGCGCCTTCATATATAGATTACATTAGTGTAATTCCATTGACAATAGTCAAAATAGGATATTATATTTACTTCATTTCATTTATGAATGTCATTTCAAAATCATGATGTATATGAGTAATTATTGAATATAAATAATGTTAATTCTCGTTAATAATCTGAATATTATTATGTATTTAATGATAAAATGTACGACAAATCCACTCAAAGAAAAAGAGGGCAGACATCTAAAACAGACATCTCCCCTCTTTAGCATGATTGACACTCCCGACGCCTGAAAGCGTGGGATTCTTGGGCTGTTAGCATCCGCAGTCCGTTTCCGTCTTTTTACAACGAACAACTTGCCACACAGACGATTCACCGATCCCAAACTATTTGGTAGCAAAATTCTCCAAGTTCACTTGTTCTTCTTCCGTTAATAGTTCTTCCTGTTTAATTGACTCCTTCCTTTCAGTCGTCTCAACTACTATCTTATTCACTTTTTCGCCATCTATATTTTCCTTTTCTTGATCATTTGTGCTCTTTTCCTCCAATAATTTACCTTTTTGCTTATTCGCTTCTTCTTCACCCATACTTTCTATTGCTGGTTCCTCAGTTTCTGATTTTTGTTTTTTCTTTTTCTTTCTCCTTTTTTTCTTTTTCTTTTTAACGTTTTTATCCTCTTCCTCCAAAACAACTGTATGATCCTCGTCTTTATCTGTTTCTATTTCCATTTGATCCAGTTTATTTAATAAATCATCCAATTCCTTTTCGATCCATTCAATTTCTTTGTCAATTTCTGTGATCACTTTCTTTTCAACCATATTTTCTTCTTCAAGATCATCCAACTGCCCAATATAATCTTCGAGACTCATTTCTGCATTTTCTCTGTCTATTTCCATTAAAGATTTACTATCCTCTCCTTTTAATTTGATGTAATCAAAACGAGAGACTTTCGTTTCATTATTAAGAATTCCTTTAAAGAAAGAAAACTGAAATGCTTTTCTTAACCGGATGGGTAACATTCCGGATACCAGTAAAATGGCTTCCTCTTTATCCAAACGAGTCAATTCATCAGGTGTCAGTAAAGGTCGTCCCGTATATGAAGAAGAAATAGAACCAGAGGTTCCACCACGGCTATTTTTTGATAGAGAAGTAGATTCCATTTGAATCGTGGTTTCACCGATCAATTTGGAAAAGTATTCAGCAGTAAGCTTATCACCAACTCCTAACAAATATCGCAAAGCACAATTACCAATAATGGCTTCCGCTTTCTCCTTATTGTATTTATCAACAAGTTGACCTATAGATTGAACAATTGTACTAATACTGATTCCGTAACTCCGGCAGGTAGCCAAAATTTCCTCATATCCAGGAATACTACCCAAATTAGGAAATTCATCCAATAAAAAATTAACGCTTACGGGTAAACGATTAAAATTTCGATCTGCAACTTTATACAATCGTTGAAACATTTGGGAGAAGAACATGGAAGTTAACGGTTCCCAAGTTGGATCAGCAACGGGCAGAATACAATATAATATAATTTTTCTCTGACCAATATCATCCAGTTTGAAATCACTCTTTCTAGTAAACCACCGTACATCTTTCGCATCAAACTTTGATAATGTCATCGCTAAGGAAACGAAAATATCCGATCGTACTGTTCCTTCAGCCATTCTCACAATCTGGTACGCTTGATAAGCTGGATGATCTGGATTTAAATGACTAAAGAATTCATCCATTTCTTTCGCTTTTTTTCCATGTACTGTCAAAATCTCTTTTACTTTATACATGGTAGCTTCATTTGGACATTCATATTTGACATATAGTAACAATGTCTTTAACAGTGCAATTTCTGCTTTCGTCCAAAAGTTTGATTTCGTGTCTTTTTGTGCATTCATAACAATGGTTGTCGCAACTTGTTCAGCATCAATTTCTGTTTCAATATAATCAAGTGGATTATATCGATCACTAATTGTCATCTCTTTAAAGTTGATCAAACGAACTTCATAGCCTTGTTCTTTTTTTAACTTGGCTGTCGCTTCATAAATTTCTCCTTTGGGATCCGTTATAACCATAGAACGATCACGTTCAAAAATGACATTTGTCAGTATATAGGATTGCGTTTTTCCAGAACCTGGAGAACCAACAATAAATACATTACGATTAGGGATTTTCGTATTTTCAGGAAGGATCACCGGCTTATCCTTTAATAAACCAAAAATAAGACCTGGACTATTTTCCATATTTCTTTTTGCTGAATGATTCCAAGTTTTTTTCACGAACGTTTTATTATCGAATACTTCGCGAGGGGTAGCAAAACGAGCAGTGCCATGAGAACCATATGCGGCCGCTTCTTTGTAAACAGATCCTTTTAATAACTTAAAAAAGAGATTAAATAAAAGTATAAATCCTAAAGCGAAAAAAACCTGAAGCTGGACGAATAAGTCAATACTGGATACAGCATAAATGAGAGATAATGGTTGTTGTATAGATAAAAGGAGTAAATCATAATATTCAATTCCATCTCTGTTAGGCATCCATACCAAAAAATTTGCAATGAAAAACTCCAACATACCGATGGAGAGTGCAGATAAAATAAATGCCCCTAAAATCGTACGTATTTTTTCTTTAAACATAGTCTCTCTTCCTCTTTTGTTCATTCATCAAGTATGTATGTTTTCCCTGTCATGAAATCATAAGTATAATCTTATCTAAGCAAACAATCTTATTTCCTTACAAAATCAAAAGAACCTACTCATTAAGTAAGTTCTCTCAGCTTCGTCATCTCCATATTGGATACTTAACATTTTCTTTTCCCCTGTTATTTCTCTCTTGAAATGCTTGGTCGCAATTGCTGCTCTTCTTTTTCACTTTTACTTAGTGCCCCATCATGATTTGGTTTATCATATTTTTCTTGCTTTTCTATACTTAAACCTCCTGACACCTTTTGATTACGATCAAATCGTTCATATTTCAAGTTTAGATTCAGATTGATTCTTTTTTCTATTTTTTGTCCTGCTATATTCAGTTTGTCTTGTGACTGTTTCAACCTTTCCATTCTGTCATTATATTGCTCAGTGGTTATCTGGTTATGATCTCGAGCTTCTTTCAATCTTTCCTGTAATTTCTCAATACGTTGATGGATATTAGAATATTCATCATTTATTTGTCTTTTATTTTCCAGTTTATCATTTCCTGAATTCTTCAATGATTTCGCCTCATCCATTTGTTCTTGCAAAGACCCATGATTCGCCACTTTTCCCTTCGACCTCCTGTCAAGCATCTAGTCTCCGCACATTTTTGATCAATGATATTAACCAATTCAATTTCAATATAAATGTTGTAAAATAATCTTAAGGATTAGTCTATATTTTTAGGACAATCACAATTGAGCTATTATACTAATTATAATAAATAAGGCGGCAAAAAACTTGAAAGGAATTAGAACTTTTTTATTTTGGTTTCTATATTATTTTTAATATTACAGGGTGCGGAAAAAGCGGGAACAGAAACACAAGGAGAATCATTAAATGAATGCATTGATGTCTCTGTCATGGTCAGTTTGGCACTCTGGACATGTCCATTCTCTCAGATTGAGACTCTTCACTTCATTGTTTCTATAGCCACATTTGGAACATAGCTGGATAGATGCTTTGCCCACTTAAACCATCGTTCTTCCAAACCATTTCGTTTTATACTCCAGCATGGCTACAATCAGACCACGATGCATCTGTAATCGATTTTGCCAGCTTGTGATTTACCATGTTTTTGACTTGCAAGTCTTCCAAACAGATCACTTGGTTATCATGAATCAGTTTGGTTGACTGTTCATGTAGAAAGTCAAGCCTTGCATTATTGACACCGCTGTTAAAATCATGCTTATTATTTTATATTATCAGTTTATTGACATATATTGAATAGTTGCTTATAATACTTTTTAGATAGAGTGCTATCTCTATCTTGGCTTGAAATAGCATATTAGAAAGACTGGTTGACAAAGCTGTTGCTTAAAGCAACAGCTTTGTCATTTTATATATAAAAACAAGAACCATATTAATAAACTGAAATGATATGAAAAAGGTGGATCCCATCACCAATGACAGGATCCACCTAAGGGGTACCTCTTTCCGGTAGGGGAACTTAACCCTTTAAGAGGTAGGACGAGATGGCTTGAAACAGCATACCGACCTCAGTGGCCCCTAAACAGGTTTAGTAGTATCTCCTCCAGTTGTTTCAAGATGGCCTCGATATCGGGTCGGACCATCGCGAAAACGACCAGACCGAGAACTACATAAACCTGGAGTCGACGAGAAAAACGATGCTCAATTTCTTTAAGTCGCTGTTGATTCCGAAACTCGACATGCTTCGAGTAAACGTACTTAGCGACATCAAGCACCGTTTCTTTATCGACCTGGGGATACTCTGCCTTTTTTTCAAGGTAGAGTTCCATTACCTCATCAAAATCCCGCTTCATTCCAGAGCTTCGTTCTATATCATCGAAGTCCTCTGGAACAGGATTCTGTTTTTCGTTCTTCTTGCGAAGTCGAAAAACAAAACCGTGCAGGATATTGCTCAGTCGTTTCAAAGCCTTCAAGCCACTCACCTCCTTTCTCACCCCCCCACATGTATACAAGTTCAAATTTTATATACATGTGGGGAGAAAGGAGGTGTCCTACGATCCCCTTGCCATTTCGAAGAGGTTCCCCTCATGTTTTTATATTAACATAAAAATAATAGATAATCTATACAAAAATTAATTTATTAAAAACAAACTTTATATAAATAAAAATGACCCCTTTCATCAAATTTACAGGGGCCAATAAACTTATCATTTATGGACATATTCAGAGAGAAACACTTCAACAAAGCTTTCAATAACATCCGGGCTTGCATGTGGATATTTTTCTTTCAGATTTTGTACGATCGCTTCCACTGATTCAACGATTGTCAATATGTCTTGAAGCATTTCATCTTTTTTCTTTTCAACACTTTCATCAGGATTGATATACTTGGAATAAACATACTTGACAATTTTCAATATCAGCTTTGGATTTACAGTTGGCTTTTTCTGTCTAACTTCTTCATCTAACGCTAATAGAATGGAAATATCTTTCTTCATTACTGACTGATTTAATGGTGAAATCCCAGTTGATTTCTTCGGAGCATTTTCTGCAAATTTTCTAATCCAATCTTTCAACCGCGTTTCCCTCCTTTCTATTATTTTCATTTTAGCAAATTATTTTCTATCAGTTTCATCTTTTCTGCAATATATTTGATTGTTTGTAGATCGATATTCTCCCTATAAACTCTCTTTTCCTACCTACGCAAAAGTTTCAAAAATCCAATTCTGGTTATGCTCAAAGTCATATTGCCCACCGTTCTTACAGTACTTCCCCATGACTGACCACCTTGAGATACATAGGTCCATTCTTTAAACAGACGTGGAGTTCTAATTATCAAAAACATGAAACTGACCATATACAACATCTTTGTAAATAGATCCGAAAAATGAGCAAAAAAAGCACTTGCCACAGATTGGACAAATAACACAAATAACAAAACTTGTACGGATTGTGTTAAAAGCGTCACAAGTGTGTATCTCCACCACATTGGAAAATAATTATACTCCTCATTCATATTGGTAGCAGCTACAATAGGGGAAATCATAAAAAGAAATGCGATCTCAGCAAGCCTTAATACATACTGAACCGTAAACACAAAGAGCATACAAACCAAAGCAACAGAAACAATAATTAATACAAAAACGGATTCAACTGGGTTAAAAAACAGACTTCGGACTTTATCTAATTCAAATTGATCAACCAACCCTCTGACTATCAAATTATTTGCATTCAAAAACCAGCTGAACAGCTCCGGAATGATAACAATTAATCCACCTGTCACAAACACACGATAGATTACATACTTTAACTGACTTTGATCCTCATGTACGTAGTATAAAGCCAAAGCCCGAATCGAATGAAATGTCATAAACGTTGTTAACATTGTCCAAGACAACTCTCGGAGATACTCAAAATATCGTTGAACAAATTCCTGTTTCTTCAAATCCTCTTTGTCTATTAAAAAGAATTTCAGAGTTTGCATTTCCAGCGATATAAGCACTTCAGTACCACTTTTCATAAAAGCCTTCAGGTGACAAAAGACATTCAACCCGCAATCATCCAGAGAGGCATAATCTGTCTCTTGCAATCCCAACTCTTTCTCTCTTTGTTCTTTAAGCTCCTTATATTTGTTTACATCTTCATCTTCACCTGTCACCCATTGTTTGAACCTGCAAATAAGATTCCAGGTTGGACACTTCTTCTTAGGAGGTGGTGGTGGTGTTACTTGAGTGGGCTGGTTCGTGTTTGGCTGGTTCGTGTTCGGTTGGTTCGTGTCTGGCTGATTTTGTGGATCTGATGGTTGAGCATATACATAGCTATAAAAAGTATTGACAAGACATACGGCTAAAAATAAGGCAACAAAGATCTTATACCAAGAAAATCTTCGTTGCTGGTTCCATTTCATAAGTTACACTCCTTTATGCATTTCTTCAAAGCTATCTTAAAGTCAAGTAATCTTTTACTTTCCATTCTCCTCCTTCTTTCACCAAATCGACGCGCATTTCATATTCTTCGTGAATTGGATGTCCATTTAATTGATAATCTGTCTCCACAAAAACGAGCGCATTTACTTCCTTACCAGTTACACGATCAAAAAAAATTTTCTTTATATCTATCTTTTTATCGGCTATCTGTGTTTCTTCACGAGGATCAGGTCCTTCTTTTTCCATTGATTCCAACTCTTGTCTAGCTTCTTTTGTAAGTGACGAAAGGATTTTCTTTTTATCTCCAGCAAAAAAAGATTCTATAAAAGAATGTACAAATTTGGATACTACTTCATCTTCTTTATAAAAAGAAATTTCTTCTTTCAACTTGGCATTCTCCCGCCATTGGCTTATATTTAACATGACAGATAAAAACAAACAGAGCAATATAACACCACTCACAACAATCATTCTGCCATTCATTTTCCCCCTCTTTTCTTCCATCTGTGAATTTGATTACTGCTGTGTTACAATCCGTCTGGCACTGTGCCAATGTTTTATATAATATGGACTGTTTATATCATCAATTTGTAAATCTTGACTGGATGATTTATTATTGATTACTTTTCCATTTCCCATATAAATGCCTACATGTGAAACACCGGCTTTATAAGTTCCTTGCAAAAAAACCAGGTCACCAGGCATTAGCTGGCTTTTATCCACTGGTACTCCCATTTTTGACTGTTCCTCAGCAGTTCGAGGCAATTGAATATTAAAATGTCTTTTAAACATATACTGGACCCAACTGGAACAATCAAAGTTTGGATAATTATCTGCTCCAAAAATGTAATTGATTACCCCAATTTGTGACACAGCTTCCTCCAGCATCGCTTTAATATTTCCTGTAGCCTGTATCGACGCAACAGGAGTACAATGATAGGTTAATCCGCCAAGTTGGTTCACAAATTTAGTTACACTGGCAGGCCATAAATGATTGGTTCCATTTGGATCATTTGCCGCACCTGGTGGAGCATATTTGGGTCCAATCTTATCGGGTGTTGTTAATCCTTGACTAATATAGTTCTTATATAAATTCCAGGTCATTTTCTCAATGCCAGCTTCAAGAGTCGGAAACCGTTGAAGAACCATGGTATTATTTGGATCCATCAAACCGCCAGGATTATTATAGTTTCTAACTGCATTGGATGTCCCATTTCCCGTTTCAAACAAAGCAATGGCAGCTACCAGTACAGGGTCCACCCCATATTTCCGACCTGCCTCAATGAAAACAGCGGCTTTATTTTCAAACACGCCTTTCCCTTGAAGCTTGGCATTCAGTTCTTCAACCGAAATTTCCTGACCATTCGGTCTGCATATAATTCCACCAGGTCCTATTGATCCGGGTGTATTTCCACTTTGTGAAAGGATCGAACCTGCAATAATTAGAAATAAGAAGAAAAAGACTCCAATCCCGCTATATATAATTTTTCTGTTCATTTTAACCACTCATGCTCTATCATCGATCTTTCAGGAATTCAAATGATTTTTTCCATATTTCTTCATGTACCAATCGAAATCCCATAATTTCAATTCCTCTGGAGTAAGCTCGACTTGAAGATGCACCTTTTTCGAGCCCACCACATATATCCCTTTTCCTGCATTTTTATGTCTTTCTGCATCTTGAACAACTAAAAGCCTTTGCTCTTCTTCGGAGAAACTTTCAGATGTTTTAGACATAATACTATTCATTTCTTCTTGCAACATCGGCAAATATAATTTAGTCACTGAATTAAGAATGACAGCTTCCCCATAGTTTTTACTGCCATCAACCGCACTCAAAAAATCCCCCACTTGTTGGGTGGCAGAGGTCACTCCTCCCTTAAACGAACGTATTAATTTATACATAGATGCAAGAAATTCCATGGCAAGAGGGTTTTTTGGATCAGCAAGAATATGTGCTTCATCAACGTAGATTTGCTTTACTCTCGTTTTATCCAGCATGGCATCATCTTGGAGAAATGTAAGAATATTATACATTGCAACTTGTTGTAAATCGCCCTCATTGCGCAAATCAAATAAGTCAAATACCACCAAATCCTTCGATAAGTCCACATTCGTATGTCCATTAAATGCTTTGGAGTAAGAGCCCTCCACATATGGATAGAGAACCTGATAAAAACCATTTAATGGTTTATAACTGTCATCGGAACGCATTAATTCTTCAATTTTATAATAGAGATCACCCATTGTAGGATAATCCAAGGAAGTTTTCTCTTCAAAATTTGTATGCCAATCAATTCCTTTTTCTTTATATGTTTCAACGATTGCCTTTTCTAATAGAGCCAGTTCTACCTGCTGATTTTTCAAATCTTTATACATTAAAGTGAACATCGTTTTTAATCGGGAAATTTTTTGATGTAGTAACGATGTTTCTGTAGTCTGACTCAACTCATTATGTATAGGTTTGACATTCATAATTTCAAATGGATTGATTATGTTGTTATTCATTGGCGAAATTTTAATCCATTCGCCACCTAATTGAACAACCTTTTCTCCAAACTCAGCTTTAGGATCAATGACTCGAATCATGACTCCCTGAATCCAACGACGCATCATGTCTCCCCAAAGGTAGGTGGACTTCCCGCCTCCACTTGTCCCAATCACTACTTCATTTCGATTGAGCAAAGCGTCATGATCCACAATGACTACACTATTACTCTTGATATTTTTTCCTTTAATAATCCCACGCTCTGCAAAGATTTCACATTCATCAAACGGGAACAACGAGGAAAGTGATTCTGCATCAAAATTACGATAAGTCAGTTCTTTTACTTTATTATCCCTTACAGGCAAAACACTGATGAAGGCATCCATCATACGAGTATGTGGAATGATTACTTTCAAATTCTTACTGGTTAACGTTTTTACCTGATGGGTAATATTGTTCAGTTCTTCCAAAGAAGAGGCTTGAATATGAATAAGCATATGCTCATTGAACAGCTCTGTACCACCACTCGTCAAATTCTCCAACAATATTTCTGCATCTTTTAAATCATTTTCAATACGAATCTGATCCATCGGACGCAGACGAGGCTCAGCCAATCTACTTCTAAGTTCTACCACTGCCCGATTGAGAGCTTTCACCATATGCTCCGACTCCGTTGGCTCAATATGGTGAATTACCGAAACATTCGCATTAATATGATGAAGCTTTTCGAGAAAGTTTGCTTCTACTTCCTTAGAAAAATAAGCAACAGCCAATGTTCGAACATAATTGCCACCCAAACGGATATAGCTGTCTTTTTCTTCAATACTATCTGGGGAAAGCAATTCAAGAAGAGCTTGATTTTCGCCAATCAAGCTTTCAAGTGTATCTTCCTGTTTCTTTTCCTTTTTCCTAAAAAAACCAAATAAACTCATATTCTCCTCCTTCTCCCAATTACAAGTATTATAATAAATACTCTTCTTTTTGTTTTAACCTTTCCGCCGCTTCTAAAAGATTCCGTTTTCCAATTATATAAGGCAGACTACTCATATCATCCATCATATGTAAATAAGCATTTTCGTAATCGAACATTTGGTATAAATATCGTTTTAATTCTTCGTTGGTTAACTCATGTACTTCCAATTTATGATTGAACAGCATTTCTTCCAATCTTAATTTCAAATCTGTAACCCGCTCTTTCAGTTTTTTAATCGCTTTTTGTTTTGAACGCTCATCTGAAAATGCTTCATCAATGATGACATAACACTGACGACGAATCATTTGCCGATCTTCTTGCAATCTTTGTGTATAATCAATATAACTTTCAAGCATTCTGCGTCTATAAGGATTTTCTGTTTTATTTAACAACTTTTTCAAATATACGATATATCCCTTTAAATTGATCGGTTCCGCTACACGAGTAATTTGAATAGGTTGTTTTAAACTTTTCAGAAATACCTCATATCCTTCAAGTACTTCTCTTTCTTCTTGATACGACATAAGTGATAGATTCACACTTGATACAGATAATATTTTAATTAGACGCTGATCTGATGTTTCAATCATCTCATCATATATATTACGCACAGGTATTAAATCCTGTGCAGCCTTTTCTGGTGGTTTATTTTTGCGCTGAACCATCCCTTCACCATCCAATATATGTTTTTTCTTTAATAGAAACTCACGTTGACGTTGGTTAAATTGATATCTCCACTTCAACTGATCATAAAGCATGATATTACTTCTTTCTTTAATTGGCCGAACAAAAATAGCTGTTGATCCAAACATTAAAGGAATTAATGATAATGTTAACTTGATTTGCATTCCTAAATCTGGCAGTATATATTGATATAAAATAAATCCAAGTAAAGCTAAGGGCAATAAAATGAGAACATCCCGCAATGTAATAAAGCGCCATATATGAAATGATTTATCTATATGATTGGGTATTTTAAATTTTTTTTTACCTATTCCTGACATTCAGCTGCCCCCATATTATTTAATTCCAGATTGGATCCAAGTGACAATCCCTTGCGCTAAAAAGCAAACAGCAGTAGCAGCCACAGTCCAAATCAACCCTTGCTTGAATTTGGTTTTGCTATTCTCATCGGTTGAAAGTAATGCTCCCAAACCAGTAATAATAATACCAACAATAGCGATAGGAGTAATGAGTTTTAACATGCCACCAACAACATCTTGTTGTAGAAAATTGGCAACGGAATCGAAAGGATTTTCTGCTAATACCAGAAGCTTCGCATTAATTTTTTCCTGAATGATGGAAAACATAAAATAAACTCCTCCCTTATTATCTGATAGTGGAAAACATTTTCATAAGTACTATTGTTTTGTTAATGTAATTCAATTATATGTTATCTAATAGTATTTTATTTTTCAAGGATATTGTCATCTACACTTTTTTTAAATTTTGTACATATCTCCTCAATGAAGCAGATTATTGCTCATTTATTTACTTTTTAGGATCAGATGAACTTTCTCTTCAACGACTGTCCATTCCGTTTCATTATCTATTTCTTCTAAAATCATATTTTCTTTGTCTTCACTATAACGATAAATAAACAAATGATTGTCTCTATTTTCATGAATCAAAGACAAAACGATATATCTTTTTCCGGTCTCTTCCACATGAAACAAGGATAGAACCTCAAATTTTTGTTCTTTCCCTTCCTCATCCTCAATAACAAGATATTCTGTCAATTGAGATTGTCTATTAACCAAAAAATTCCCCTCCACATCTTTAAGATTTCATGAAAAAAAGAATAAAGGCGATGTTGCTAGCCTTTATTCTAAGTAACCATTTTCTTTAAATGATGAATCGACTTTTCAATTTCTTCTGTCTTAACTTTTTTTTCTTGTTCACTTATATTCAATTTCTGTACCATTTCTTTTTCTTTTTCTTTTACATAGATCATTAATTTTATATCTTTAATTTCCTCTGCAAACGCATATGCCCCTGTGAAATCCATTTTGAGCATATGTGCATTAACAATAATTCTATTTCTACGATCATCACGTGGAATCTGTTTTTCCAATTTGATAATCTCATCCAAATCCTTATTAATTACCGCCTTCTCAAACTGAACCAAAGGATCATTCGATTTTAATTTATTCATTCCTTCAACATTGTTGGTTTTCACATAGTAATCAACAACACTTTTGATAAAAGCAGGTTCCAGATCGATCGCTTTTTGTGCCCGACCAGCCATTAGATAAGAAAATAAAACAATTTGTCTATCCTCTTTATTTAACTTCTTATAATCTACCTGATCAAATTCCTTTGTAGCTTCTTCATACAAGTGTTGCGCAGCTAATCGGAGTCCCTTCAATAAACTTGGATTATTGCTTTCTGGACTAACCTCCGTTTTTTTCAATGGTGTACTTGGAATGCTACTAACTATTTTATCTTTTTGAACAGGTTTGTTTTCATGCGTGATGTTCGATGCTTCAGTTGTATCAAACAGATATCCATAAGCAACAAATAATACAGCAGCTGCTGACACTAAAGCAACTACCTTCACCCATTTATTAAACGGATTAACTTGAGCAAGATTCACTTTCAAGCGTTTTTGAACTTTACTACTGTCTTGTGATGAATTCTCTTCAACCATTAATTTTTCTTTTTGAATTTCTTCTTTTTCTTTTGCAATGACCGTTAGCAATTCATCATAGGTTTTTGCATGTATGACTCTCTTGATAATTCGGCGATGTTCTTCAATAATGCGCTGATTGGCAAATTGAAATCCATTGATCCTTAACTCATCAAATCGCGCACTACAAAAGAGCCAAAGAATTAATCGCTTGATCTGATCATAAACAGATTCCTCTGTATAGCCTTCTGATGGAAGAATGTCTTTGACTCCACGGTATAAAATCTTGATTTCTCCTTTATCGTTCGCAAAAAAATTAATAGGCTTAAACACAGTCTGCAATTCCGTTTGGCCTTCGAAATACTTTGCGATCGCTATCAATTTTTCTGAGATGGCCAATTTCAGCTCTTTCGTTCCCTCAATTTGCACTCTGTTTAAAGGCAAGTATCCTGGTTCAACCAAAAAATCAAGAACTAATTTATCTTCATCGTACTTATGTTCAATTGTACAATCAAATGCCATTCCTTCATCATAAAGATCAATGATCGGAATGACTTCCTCCAAAGAATTGACATAAGTATTTTTTACAGGAATTTCAAAGTAAACTTTATTTCGGTCAAAAACAAGTGTACCTTGGTTAAAACTAAATCTTCTCATTTTATATCCTCACTACTTTATCAAATAGTGTATATTTAAGGGACGGTTGTAACTCCGTCCCCTAAATCTGTCTGACCTTCATGGTTAAAACGCAACATGGATCCATTCATTCACCATCTTGCACACCAGCATTAAAAGTTACCATATTGAACTAAAGCAAACAACAGGTCTCCATCGATTTCATTTATATTGGTTTTATACTACTTGGTGTTATTTTACTATAGATTGTTTCATTACTTGGTTTTACATTACTTGGTTTCAGCTTTTTTGCTTTTGTTGTTTTTACCATTTTCTTTCCATGTTTACTTAGAGATTGCTTCTCTTTTTTTAATACTGTTTTCTTTTGTTCCTTTTTATTAAAATCCGGTTTGGTTATTTTGTATTTTTTTTGAGCTGATTTTTCTACTTCTCTTTTTGCTTCGTTTTGCTGCTTATTCACTTGTCCAATAGGTTCACTTTTTGGCGTCTCTTGATCCAAAGACTTTTTGACTACAATTTGATCTTTGTGATTCTCATCAATCTGTACTTCTACGGTAACCTTAATCCTTGTATCTCTTACATCATCAGAACCATCTTTATCCCGTTTGTCAAATTGTACATTGTCTTGAGCGTTATGATTTGCTTTTTGATCTTCTACATCAACTTTTTTATCCATTACATCAGCTTTCTTATCTGTCAGGTCATCGGAAGGCTTGTTAATATCATCCGTGACACTTATCTTCCATTTTCGCCCATGTTCATCCAACTTATTGCCAGTCTCAACCTGCATATGATCACGAACATCAGAAGATTCCAGACTCTGGTTAAAGTCATCGAGTTTATGTTTCTTCTTAATTCCTAGGAGCGATGAATCATGATGATTGGCCAGAGTTTTTTTATGAAGCTTTAACGGTTTGAATATCTGTTTTTGCTGATTGCCAGAGGTGGTAGAATATATATTATAGTTTGTAAAATCAGAATTAAATTGATCATCTTGATTGGAAGTTGCCTGGTTTAAGGCCGCAACAATTTCTACCTTACTTTCTTTTTCCTGTTTTTCACTTAAAGCAATGGATATTACTTTTTCATCCAATAAAGCATTGAATAAATTTTCATTCTTATTTGATATTTTAGGTGCATCTGGAGACACGTTACTGAATGCGAAAGCATTATCGGCATTTAGAGTTAAATGATTGGATACATTCTCCTTTTTATGATCGCCTTTTACATCTCCATATACTTGTATTGCTCTGTTTACAATATTTTCGAAATCCCTATTTGTCAAATTGCTATAATTTTGATCACTGGCCCATGTAACCTGTTCCCCATCTTTCTCACTTGTCACTTGTTGATTAGTTGGGATTTTTTGATAGATATATTCTTTCTCCATCGATACTTTCGTTTTATTAATTGCATTCTGTTTTGATGCTACATCATCGGATTGGGAATAGCAACCTGTCAGCAATCCTACAGAACAAATAGTCATTGCTGCTGTAGCGCCCAATTTTAATGCAATTTTACGATAGTTAACCGGTGAACCTTCAATTTTTTTCATGATTCGAGAAGATGAAGCTGTAAGTTCTTCCTTTTTAAAATCAGAAAGACTCATCATTTTTTCTCCCCTTAATTTGTTTCCAATTAATCCATGTCTATTCATACCTAATGATATACTATTCTAAAATAACCATCAATAGATAATGTGTTAATATTGTAGTAATTTGTAGTTTAATTTACAAATTTATATATGGTAAATAGAGCATTCATTCTGTATGGTTTCTATAAAAGGATTTGTCATTAGTCAAGCTCGATCATCACTTTCTTTTACCTAACAATTTTTTGTTTTTTCAGATATTTTAAACATCCATACCATAAAGATAAAAAACACCTGCATTCTACAATGGTTCGTGTAGAAAACAGGTGTTTTTTTGATTAATGGACCATTTCCTTATTTTCCTCTTTTTCGCCAAAATCAATGGACATTGCGAGAATCTCGACCACATCCATGGTTTTCACGCGATCCTCTACTTCTTTTGCTTTCGTACCATCTGACAACATCGTGAGACAGTATGGGCAGGCACTACCTATAACAGATGGATTTACTTCCAATGCTTGCTCTGTCCGTGCGACGTTTACCCGAACACCTTCGGTTTCTTCCAGCCACATCAAGCCACCGCCCGCACCACAACACATTCCATTCTCACGATTGCGCTTCATTTCAACCAGTTCCAAACCGGGAATGCTCTTTAAAATATAGCGTGGTGCATCATAGGTATTGTTATAACGTCCCAGATAACAGGAATCATGATAGGTAACACGTTCTTTTACTTCTTTGGTTGGTTTAATCCGTCCTTCGCGAATCAATTCAGCCAGGACTTGGGTATGATGATATACTTCTGCATTCAATCCTAAATCGGGATACTCATTTTTAAAGATATTAAAGGCATGTGGGTCGATGGTAATAATTTTCTTCACCTGATGTTTTTCAAACAGAGCAATATTGTCCATCGCCAATTGTTGGAATAAAAACTCGTTTCCAAGGCGGCGTACGGTATCTCCTGAGTTTTTCTCTTTATTACCAAGAATAGCAAATTTCACACCAGCATGATGTAAAATTTTGGCCAAAGCACGGGCAATCTTTTGACTGCGGTTATCATAAGAGCCCATGGATCCAACAAAGAACAGGTATTCAAATTCTTTTTCCTCTTTTACTGTGGGTACAGGTACGTCCGCGTCTTTTTTCCATTGATCCCGTTCTTTCCGGCTTAATCCCCAAGGATTCCCTTGCCGTTCGATATTATTGAAAGTCCGTGTAATTTCTGCATTCATTTTTCCTTCTGTCATGACTAAATAACGGCGCATATCAATGATTTTATCCACATGTTCATTCATAACCGGACACTGATCCTCACAGTTCCGGCAAGTGGTACAAGCCCACAGTTCCTGTTCGGTAATGACATCTCCGATCATTTTGACTGGATAATCATGAGAGCCATCTCCTGCTTTGGAGCCCAGTTCCAACGCTGCCTGATTGGCCGCAGCAAAGGCAAATTGAGGGACCCAAGGCGATCTGGATGTAATGGCAGCACCTTTTGCCGTCAGATGGTCACGCAATTTCACAATCAAGTCCATCGGCGACAACATTTTTCCAGTACCAGATGCTGGACACATATTGGTACAACGTCCACATTCTACACAAGCATATAAATCAATTAACTGCTTTTGGTTAAAGTCCTCAATTTTTCCTACACCGTACTCCTCAACGGATTCATCTTCAAAATCGATTAAAGACAGTTTGGCTGGTGGCTGTTTTCTTTTTAAAAAGACATTAACAGGCGCTGCAAGCAAGTGGAAGTGCTTGGATTGCGGAATATAAACCAGGAAAGTAAATAATACAAGAGCGTGAACCCACCAGAAAACATAGAATAAAACTTTCCCAGCTGCAGGTGTAACAAAACCAAACACTTGAGCTAAAACAGACGAAATGGGCATATACCAAGTCCAGGCAGATTCACCATGCGGCCAGCCGATTTGTTCAAATGTAGCCGATAACAAAATAGAGGTTAAAAGAGAAGAAAGAAAGATGATAACCAGACCAGATTTAAATCCTCGTTTTAACCGTGGTAACTTTTCGATATAGCGACGATAATAAGCATAAAATGTTGCCAACAATACGAGAAATACAGTGATTTCTTGCACAAATGTAAATACGGAATAAATCATCCCTGGCTTTTCGGAAGAAGGACCCACCAAACCTTTAACAAATAAGTCAATCGCTCCAAACTGGATCATAATAAAGCCATAAAACATGATGACATGCATAATCCCGCTTTTCATATCTTTCAGCAATTTCTTTTGTCCAAATACATACACAAGAATATCATCAAGTTGTTCTTTCCAATTGATTTGAAACTCAACTGGCTTCCCCAGGCGAATAAACGTATATCGGCTATAAACCACATACCCAAATAAGTAGAAAGCGTATGCAGCAATAGCCAGAAAAGCCACTAAGTTGAGTATTTGCAAAGTTGCCATCAGATCCTCCCCTTTCTGACTTCTCCATATAATTATTGAATGCGCTTCCAGATATTTTGTTGTCATCCGATTCAATTTTATTTTATCACGGAATGAATGAATAATCATTCATAATTTATCTTTACAATAAGAAATGTATATTTCAGAATATTGTTTTAAATAATGGGATATCATGCATGTAAAAATCTGCCGGCTATTCTTTAGCCAGCAGTGGTTCTTTGCTTTTTATAGGAAAATAATAAATATAAGTACTCTTTTTACAATCGTGGATAATAATATATAATGACCTTATACTCTAACACCCGAATAAACCGATTCTTTTCCTACATAAGCTGTAATATACTCACCAGCTACTTCCAGCATTTTCCCAACCAGTTCTATGCCTTCATGACTATGTATAGCGCTTTCAAAAGCTTCTGGACTCTCAAAATAAATTTCCGCTAACATTGAGTAGTTTTTTTCCTTCTGATGATCCCTTTCCGCACTGATACCGGATGGAAACAAATGGGTAACACCTACTTTTATCACTCCATTGATCTTTAATAATTTCGGAAGAAATTCATGATAGTAAAAATCCTCAAAAGATGACATATCTGGAATTTCTTTATACAAAGTAATGATCTTATACAAACGTCTCCCCTCTTTCTCTCTATTTGATTGGAAATAAATAAATGATTACATTGATTTTATATAGCTATATATTGTGTAAATATAATATTATATAAGATCGTGTTCTTTAATCAATAATTTATTTAAAAAATAACGCACAGGATTCATCCCCGTGCGTATGGTCCCATCGCAGGCCACGCAAAAATGACCTTAAGCTGATTCTTCGATAAATTTGTCCATCGATCTTAATGAACACTGCTCACATTTAAGCTTTTCATTTCTTCTGTTCCCGTTTTGCAATCTCCTGGACAAAATAAGAGGCAACTTGCGGTGCTAAACTGCCTGGACCAAAACCAGCATCAAATCCCAGTTCCAATGCCAGTTCATGACTAATGCGTGGGCCGCCACAGATTAAAATGAAACGATCACGCAGGCCTTCTACTTCCAACAGTTCAACGAGGTGAGTCAAGTTTGTAACATGAACTCCTTTCTGGGTCACCACTTGGGAAACAAGCAACACATCGGCATTTAATTCAATCGCTTTTTTGATCAGTTCTTCATTCGGAACTTGACTGCCCAAATTATAAGCGTCGATTTCGGGATAACGTTCCAAACCGTATTCTCCATGATACCCTTTCATATTCATAATGGCATCGATGCCCACTGTATGAGCATCCGTTCCTGTACATGCTCCAACCACTACGATTTTTCGACCGATTTTTTCACGAATGTACTGATTGATTTCATAAAAGTTCATTACCTTGCTTTCCACTTTTGGAACACGAATCTGAGTATAGTCTACGGTATGCTGGCATTTTCCATAGACAATGAAAAAGCTAAACCCTTCACCCAAATCTTTCATATGATAAACCTGTGGCTCATCCATCCCCATCTTTGCTGCCAGCTGTCGTGCTGCTTCTCTGGCTTCCTCCCCGTAGGGAACGGGCAAGGTAAAGCTGAGTTGCACCATTCCATCATTGAGTGTGTCACCATATGGTTTAACTCGTGTAAAATCAACGTTCATACGTTGATCCCTCCCGCTGCGGAAGCCCCAACTGTTGTCTCAATTCTTCTTCAAAGGGATTATAGTAATCGGGTTCACGCTCAATAACTCCACGCAAGCCTTTTCCTCCTGTGATCGAACGCTTCACATCGGCCAACATCCCTCTTTCCAAAGCTGCAAATAAACCGATTCGTTTTATTTCCTCCAACATCTCAACCGCTTTTTGCAGCACTTCTTGAGCCCGTCGTTCAATACGGCCTCCTGGCTTAAAGAAAATTTCTTCACTCAAGTGACGTGCATTGTTGAAAATATACGCTGCGCTTTCAATGGCCAGTTGCCGATCATGAATATGAGGCGTATGCATGGCCTCGGTCATCATCCCCAGAAGTTGAATGCCCTGGTTTGTTAAAATGCTAACCAAATTAAACATGGCATCCTGGATATGTCCCCTGAAAATATTCCCCGTCATATGCTTCGTTGGTGGCATATATTTCAGTGGAGCATCCGGAAAAATTTGCCGCGCCATTTGTGCCTGCGCCAATTCCATCAGAAAACCATCTTCAATCTCTGGGTTCATCTCAAAAGCATGACCCAGTCCCATTTGTTCGGGAGGTAAACCGGCAAGTAATGCAAACTGCTCATTGATAAATTGTGATGCCAATACGGTATGCGCTGCTTCCACGGCATCTGCTGTCGTTAGATAATTATCCTCACCCGTGTTGATCACAATTCCGGCGAAACTGTTAATCATGCGTGAAAATGCCTGGTCAATCAAAGTACGTTGCATATTGATATCTCGAAACAATATGCCGTACAATGCATCATTCAACATCACATCCAGCCGCTCCAAGGCCCCCATCGCTGCAATCTCTGGCATACAGAGCCCTGAACAATAGTTACACAAACGGATATAACGTCCCACTTCTTCACCTACTTCATCCAAAGCTTTACGCATGATACGGAAATTTTCTTGCGTTGCATACGTTCCACCATACCCTTCGCGTGTAGCCCCATAGGGGACATAGTCGAGCAAACTTTGCCCCGTACTGCGAATAACCGCAATAATATCTGCTCCCTGGCGAGCCGCCGATTTCCCTTGTACCACATCTTCATAGATATCTCCTGTTGCCACAATCACATATAGATATGGCCTTTTCCCCTCCCCTAAACGCTGAATCAATTGCTCTCGCTGCAAGCGGTTGTCACGAATCCGAGCCAGACCCTGATGGGCTAACTCTCTTCCTTTGTCTACAATCATCCGTGGATCACTCGGAGGGATGTCCGTTAAATCAATCGTACCTCCAGCCACTTGCTCAGCAATGGTTTGTGCTTCCTGGCTGTAATACAGCATGGCATTAATCACCCAAAAAGCTACGCCTTTATTGAGGACTCCTTTCTCAACCAAATGATCCACCACCACATTGGGAAGCGGAACCCCATCTGCATCAACACCATCTATCCCCATCAAACGAAGCACCGTTCTCTCTATCGCTACAGTGGTCCGTTCCGAAATAAATTGGTCAACATCTTGAGCAATCGCCCTGGCCGCTTCTCGAGCTCGTCGAATCTGTCTCTCATCGAGTCTCAGTTTCTGCTCCATGCCAATCCCCCTCCCTTTGCATCCGCCTTCTCGCTTCCTCCACAATCAATGAAGGCAATCCCAATCTTTCAGCCAGAATCAAGGCTTGTTCTGGAATTGTGTCACCCGCTTCCAATGGCAATAGACGATAATCCATTTGTTCCTGCAAAGAGCGAGCAATCTCTTCACCATGTCCAAAATGGACATGCCAATCCCCCAAATTTTTCAATCCGCCCATGCGATATCCGCGAATTCCCTCTACTTGTACCACATCACGAAAATGAGTCACATGCACTGCATAATATCCTTGATCCACCAGGTAGCGTGTCACGGCTACAGATAAAGCTGAGCCTTCGACTGGATTGGTTCCTCGCCCGATTTCATCCAGCAAAAGCAAGCCGATGGTATGATTTTGCAAATATCCACTCAAACGAACCATTTCCGCTCCAAAGGTACTCAAACCTTTTTTTACATCTTGTTGATCCCCCATCAAACTGGCTATCCAAGAAAACAAAGGCAAGCGGCAAGTATTGGCTGGAACAAAGAATCCATACTGCGCCAAGGCCACAATCATTCCGATTGTTTTTAAGGTTACCGTTTTCCCGCCCATATTGGGGCCAATAATGATGGTGACTCCTGGTTTGATTTCCAGATCAATGGGGATAAACGAAGATTGTTGTTCCTCTAACTGTATGGCAATGAGAGGATGAATACCTCCTTCAATGACCAATGATTCATCTGATAATTCCGGCTTCACTCCTTGCCAACTTTCTGCTGCCCGAACCCGTGCCCAAAGTAAATCAAAAGATACGATTTTCTCTTCTGTTTGCTTCAACCACTCCAGATAGGGCTGAAAAAAAGCGGTTAACTTTTCGAGTACTTTTTGTTCCAATTGCTCAATCATCCGGTTCCAATTCATTTGCTCCTGCTGTAAAACTTCTTGCTCTTTCGACGGTTTTAGGACAAAAATACGATCATAAACCGTCTCACGAACCAACTGAACCTGATCATCCTGTAACAGCGCTTGCTCTTCCTCTGTCCCCCGTTGAACAACCCATTCGCGAAAACGATTCCGCCGAATGGAACATTTTTCTTCAATGGCCTGGGCTCGCAACTCATTTTGCTTCTGTATTTCTCTTTCAATAGCTGTTCGTTGCTGCCGCGCTTCTTTCAGTTCAGGATCAAATTCATCATAGAGCGCAAAGGAAGGCTGGAGTGGCTCAAAGGGGTTTAATTGACGAAGAAGCAATTCACATGTACCGATTTCCGCTTGGGTAAAAGAAAATCGATTCAATCCTATTTCTTGCAAACTTCGCATCCATATATAGCTGTGCCACAAAAATTGTTTCAGCTGGAACCATTCTGTCAGACTGGGAACTTCCTTGCTTTTCATTTGATCAATGATTCCATCGATGTCAGGAAGATGCTCCAAAGCGGATCGGATGACCGAAGTCTGATTTGGATGCATAAGGAATTCCCTTTGCAATATCTCCTGTTCATCCAGTAACTGCTTCCACTCTTTTTCTTGTCCCGGCAAAAAGGGAGGGAGGTTCCGAGCCTTTCGTTTTCCGACCAACGTATATGGTTGGAAACGGGACAACAATTCATCAAACAATATATCCTTTCTCGTCTCTTCATCCATCCACATGTTTTTCTCCCCTTGATCAACCATCTGGTTCATTTTCTCGCATACAATCAATAACAGGTAATGGGGAACAGATGGGCTCCAGCCATTGTTTCATCTCACTCGAAGAGTAAGAAAAGCCCTCTGGAGAAACGGGATTGATCGCCACTCCCAATAAACGAATGGGAGTAAGCACTTCGATCTTTCCACCCATACGAAAAAATTGGCGTAATGATGATAGGGACACAAAGGCATGCGTTGGACTTGGGAGATATAATGTCAAACCCCACCGTAACTGAATCCATTGCCGTAGAGTGCGATCCGTCAAGGCGCCAGGAACAATGATTGCCTGCCACTTCTTCATTTGACAGATCTTTTTCCAATCGGCTTGCAAGAGAGAAGAGACCGGCAGTGGCTCCCAATCCCCCTCGATTTGGCCATACAAACAGGCTTCCATTTGAGCTTTTTGAATCCACTTACGAGTCTCTTCTTCCTCACATCGAGGTAAACGAAACAGCTGAATGACTTCTTCTGCCTTCGTTATTACTTGAGAAAGCGAATTTCCCAAACTGGCACCTACTACCAAGATCGTTGCAACCGTAATGAATGGACTGGCTGATGTTTTTCGATCATATGCTCCATCGACCAGGGTAATATCAACGCCTGCTTCTTTCATATCCCGAATCACTCGGTTAATCCCCGATAAGGTCGGGATTCCTGCCAGTTTTATGGTCGTATCTCTTCGTGCCTTCGCAATAAATGTTTCCCCCAGAATACTTTCTACACCTGTACTCCCCAACACTTCCCAATGTCCAGCATGAAGGTCAATCAAGGCACCCGCAGTAGCCACAATCGCATCTGCCGGTACCTCGATGGCTGGTTTGGGTCTTCCACTCCAAACATCCCGTTCTTCTCCGTCAACCCCGATACTTGCAACACCTAATCGGCAGTGATCTTTCAGCTCTTGGATGAGAGCATTACATACTGTTGTTTTTCCAACGTTTTTGGCCAGACCAATAATGGATACAGAATCGATTTGCTGTCCCTTTATTTGCTGAAGAAAATGTCTCATTTTCCAATCACTTTTCTCCCATCTTATCTTCTGCTGCTGCTAACTCTACTGCTGCTTTTTCCTTTTGTTTTAACAATAGACGCCGTTCTTCGCGGGAAAGTTCTTTCGGTTCCAAATTGATTCGTTGATCACTCATTAAAGCTGCCACTCCAACTTGTTCCCCAACCGATCTGCAATATTCACAATTAACTGAATCATGCGGTTTGTAATTTTCCGGTTCTGGATAACTGGTAATCACGCCTTCAAAGTTGCGTAGTACTGTTTTGGTCGGGCTTTGCGAAATAATATAGTTGGGTGAAAGCGGAATTTTACCGCCGCCGCCAGGTGCATCCACCACAAATGTAGGTACAGCATAACCGGAAGTATGGCCACGTAAGTACTCAATAATCTCCAATCCCTTGGATACGGGCGCACGGAAGTGTCCAATTCCCATCGACAAGTCACATTGATAGATATAGTATGGACGAACGCGAATTTTCACCAGTTCATGCATGAGCTTTTTCATGACATGAGGACAATCATTAATGCCAGCCAAAATGACCGATTGATTTCCAAGTGGTACTCCTGCATCTGCCAACATTTCACAAGCCCGTTTTGCCTCAGGGGTGATCTCCTTTGGATGATTAAAATGAGTGTTCAGCCAAATCGGATGATACTTTCTCAAAATATTGCACAGGTTTTCGGTAATCCGTTGCGGGAAAACAACAGGGGCTCTGGTTCCAATCCGAATAATTTCCACATGAGGAATTTCACGAAGATTTTTTAGCAAATATTCCAAAATACGGTCATTGACCAGTAAACCGTCTCCTCCTGATAAAAGAACATCACGCACCGTTTTAGTGTTGCGAATATATTCAATACATGCATCCATTTGTTTTTTGGGTACGCCCATCCCAATCTGTCCCGAAAAACGGCGACGTGTACAATAGCGGCAGTACATGGAACATTGATTTGTAATCAAGAATAAGACCCGATCAGGATAACGATGCGTTAATCCCGGAACCGGGGAATCCGTATCCTCCAACAGAGGATCTTCCATATCATAAACCGTACGATACAGCTCAGAAGATACTGGAACTGATTGCATACGAATAGGATCTTTCGGATCATCCGGATCCATCAACATCGCATAATAAGGCGTAATATTGAGTGGAATGGTTTGCTTCGAAATCTTCACTCCTTCAATTTCCTCTGGAGTTAGATGAATCACCTTACTCAACTCATCATACGTCCGAATCGTATGGGTTAGTTGCCATAACCAATCATTCCACTGCTCTTCGGTCACGTCTTGCCACAACTCGATTTTTCGCCAATCTCTTCTCACTTTTGCCGGCGCCCCCTTTATTTAATGAGATGCATAACGAGCAACGAACAACTCTCTCAACGGTTTCGATTCTCTCAGTGTCTGGATCGTCAATTCTGCGTGTCCTTTGGCATAACCGTTTCCAATCAGCATCTGCACATCTTTTCCTACTCCCTCTGCTCCCAATGCAGCTGCAGTAAAGCGAACAGCCATACTGAAGAAATAAACCAAACCACCCTCACGTGTGATTAAAATCGATGACAACTCCGTATTTGGGACATTGACACAGTTAATGGTCAAATCAGCCAATTTGCCATCTGTCACTTTTGTTACGGCTTCCAATACTGCAACCGGATTGGTAGCATCTACACAAATGATTTCATGTGCCATTTGTAACTGGTGAATCTCCTGACAAGCGTCTTCATTTGCTTCCAGCGCGATTACCCGGCCATCTTTTCCGGCTTTCTTCCAGGCATGATACAAACTTAGCAGTCCTGACTTCCCGCCCGCTCCCAAAACAACTACCACATGATCAGGTTGAACCAATCGGGATGTTTGTGCTGGAGCACCACACACATCTAAAGCGGCCAGTGCTACTGTTTCCGGCAAATCTTCAGGCAGTACCGCATAGGGTCCACTTGCAAATAAAATGGCTTTTCCACTTACCTTGAGTTGACCCGTTTTCAGATCTACATGCTGAATCTCTTCCAGTCTTAAAGGGGTTAGTGTTAATGAGACCAAAGTAGCAATCCTGCTTCCTGCTTGCAGATTAGTATGCGGAAAATGAGATCCAATCTGTTCGACTCGCCCAATCAGCATCCCGCCAGAACCTGTGACGGGATTGTGCATTTTTCCCCGTTCTCTTACGATGGACAAAATTTTTTGTTTGATTTTCTCTTCGTTTCCCTTTGCTTCTTCTTTCAACTGCGCAAAGGAAGCGGAATCAATATTCAAACGCTCGACATTAATGAGTAATTCATTGGCATAAATTACTGGAGTTGCATCCAACTTCCACGCTGGCTGTGGCAACACCCCTATGGGTTCACAGACCCGATGCAATCCATAAGGATGTCCGATTAAAGAGGTCTTTTCCAAAGCCTCTCTCACCTCCTCGCCCTTATATAATGCAAAAATGATGCCAATACAAAATAGTCAGTTTTTACTTTCTATTCCAAATAAAATAAAGAAAAAATGCCGATTTTTCGGCACTTACAGCTTGTTGACATTTCCGTTATATACTGGTTTGTCAACACCCTAAAATGCTAAAAAATCGACATTCAATTTGTAATTCATGTTCTTTTGGATAACGGGTTCCTTAACTTTTTCTTTGCATTCTCAGTCTTTTCAATTTGTATTGCAGGGTCTGTCTTGGAATCCCCAACTTCTCTGCAGCTAACAGAATCTTGCCATCAGAGGTGTTCAATGCTTTTCGAATCAACTTCTCTTCTACTTCAGCCAGCACTTCGGGTAGAGTCCGATCCAGGTCAATATTCATATGGAGACAAGTTGCATCGGTCATCTTCAGCGATGCAAAATGAGGAGGAAGATGCTCCATCTTCAGTTCGGTATCAGTCGCCAGGTGCAATGCCCCTTCGACGGTATGTTCCAGTTCCCGGACATTTCCTGGCCAGTCATATTGTAAAAAAAGATCCATCACTTCATCCGAACACCGTTCAACAGGCGAATTCACTTTCTCCTTTAATTTTCTTAAAAAATAGTGGGTAAGGAGAGGAATATCTTCTTTTCGTTCACGCAAAGGAGGAAGCTGGATGCGCACAACATGAATACGATAAAACAAGTCCTTCCGTAATCTTCCTTCCCTCACACTTTGCAATGGATCTTCATTCGTTGCTACGATGATGCGCACATCAACGGAGCGATGCATGGTCTCTCCTACCCGTCTTACAAGCCCATCTTCCAGTACACGAAGTAATTTGGCCTGCAAATCGATCGGCATGGCATGGATTTCATCAAGAAACAGGGTTCCACCATCCGCTAACTCAAATAAGCCTAAACGGTCTTCTGCTCCAGTAAATGCACCTTTTACGGTGCCAAATAGTATGCTTTCAAGCAGTGTAGATGGAATTGCTGCACAGTTTTGGACGACAAAGGATTTTTCTTTTCGTGGTGAACTGGAGTGAATGGACTGGACAAATAGCTCTTTGCCTGTTCCGGTTTCCCCAACGACGAGTACAGGTGAAGAAGACAATGCCACTCGTTTGGCGCGTTCAATCGCCTGTTGCATCTTGGTGTTTTGCGTGATGATATCTTCAAAACAGTACATACGCTTTATACGATGACGCTTTTTTTTCGGTTCCTGGATCTGCTCTTGTAAGTCGATGACTTTTTCAGACAATTCTTTAATCCTGGTAATATCCTTGGCGATTTCTACTGCTCCAATCAATTTTCCTTTTATCCGGATGGGTAATGTTTTATTGACGGTTGTGATTTGCTTCCCTTGGCTATTCATATAGGTTTGCTGTTTTTCTTTTACAGGCTCTCCTGTTTTTAATACCTTCAGCAGTGTACTGGTTTTCTCTGTCAACGAAGGAAAAGCCTCAAGCACATGTTTTCCCAATACTTCCTGAACAGGCAGATCATCGAGCAAAGAAGCAGCTCGATTGTAAAAAACGGTAAAACCGCTTGAATCCACGATATGAATCCCTTCATCCAAACATTCCAAAACCTTTTTAAACATTTCCTCTGCCGGATCCAGCAACCATTCCTCTCTATACACTACTCGACTCCTTTCTAACTGCCAAAAATTCATCATAAAAGACGAAAATTTGTCACATTAATTCTAGCGAGCCGAAAAATAGGGTGTCCAGCCTTTCCATTTTTCTAGCACTATATATCCTGAAAATATGGATACGTTTCTCCCGCGCTTCGAGATGGGTTCCTTCCTCCGTGACGACTTCTGTATCATCAGAGTCACTCCGTAAGGAACCCACTCTCCCGCTTGATAGAAAACTGAACACCTTTTTCATCCTTCTGATGGTGTTGCTCGGTAATAGGGTCTTATCATGAATAATGCCAATCAATCCGGCTCCATATACGTTTGATGTTCAACCCGTCGCACTTTCCATTCATCTCCTTCTTTTTCCCAAACAATCAACCGATTAAAAGCATCCTTTACTTTTTTTGTTTGTCCGTCTTGATACTGCAAGGTAACATCCCTTGCGATATCAACAAATACACAAATCTGCTCTCCTTGAATATAACTGGTCAGGATCTCTGTCTTGGTTGGCTGTTCAAAAATCGTTTTGACTCCAATCTTGTTGGGTTGATTGATTTCTTTTAACTCTTTTGCACGTTGATCCACAAATTGGGAATGCAAGTAAGTGGAAGCTTGTTGAAAATAGTGTTTCGGCTGCTGATCGTCATAGGAAAAGTATACTTCGGCAAATTTTTTGGATCTTACTTTGATTTGTTCCATTTCTTGTTGACTCACTTTGATCTTTGCCACAGGTTTTGGTGGCTCTGCTTCCGTTGCTAAAGAAGGATCCGGTTTTGGTGTAGCCGTGGCATACTTATACCAAACCCAAATCAATAAAATCCCTGCAAATATGAAAAAGAGGTAAGGAGGCCTTCTTGCACGCAATCGAATCACCGCCTTTGTCTATGGAGATTTATTCATTGACTCCATAAATTGGGTGAGTATAATAACTGGGATCAAATTTACTCCGATTGCAAGGTACTCCTTTTCCAATAAAAGGAGTCGGATCAATTCGATCCCGATCTTGGTTTATATGCACCTCAAAATGCAGATGGGCTTGTGTATCTGTCATCCCGTTTCGCCCCACTTCTGCGATTTTTTGTCCTTTTTGCACATAATCTCCCACTTTGACCAACACCGATTTCCGGGGCATATGTCCATACCAAGTGGTTAATCCATTGCCATGATCGATCCCTACATACCATCCAAAACCAATGGGATCGGAAAGACTGATGGGATCTGCCTTTGAAATATAAACTTTTCCCGCTTCTGCTGCAAAAACAGGTGTACCCATTGGTGCTGATATATCAACTCCTCTGTGATAGTACGTTCCTCGATTTTGCCCATAAGGTGAAGACACACAACCTCCCTGTTTATGTACACCACCGCCCACTTGTACTGGCCACAACATTCTTCCACCAAACGATACGGGCTTACCAGAGCCAGTTAGCATAACAGAACCTAAATAGAGCTGCGCCTGTTCTTCGACTTGTGCCACTTTACTCCACGACTCTGAAAAGTATTCTGCCAATGCACAGGTTAAGGCTCCATAATTTCCAGCTTTACCTTCTTTCACTTCTTTAACGGTCTTCTTTTTCAATTCAACCATACAAGCAGTAGGATTCCCCTGTTTACTCGAATCTTCATGTTTCTTTCTCTTTTCTGCCAGTTTACTAGCTACTGATTCGACTTTTTTTCGAATTTCTTCTATTTTTGCAGGATCTACTTTCCCATCACCCATTCCTTTTTTGAATTGTTCATAGTACATCGGTACTTTTTTTACATAATCTTGCGTTTCCGGAATAGGAGGAACCTCTGGTGGTCTAGGATTGTCATCCATTCCTGAAACTCGAGCCGGTCCAGCATTATATGCCGCTAATGCAAAAATTAAATTTCCCTGGTATTTCTTCAGGTATCTGGCAATCTCTTGTGCACCTGCGTGAATGTTTTTAACAGGATCCCAGCAATCTCCATTGGGATCCAACCCAGCCTCCTGACAATTGGCTGGCATCAACTGCATGATTCCTCTTGCACCAGCGTGCGAGAGTTCTTTGGGATTAAAATTACTCTCTTGTTTTGCAATCGCTTTAAGGAGTGCTGGATCAACTCCATACTTTGCTCCTGCTTCATGAAATACTTGAGCAAATGGTACATCATTTGGAAATAATGATTTCATCTCATTCAAATAATCCCCATCGATTTTATGTACAGCTGCAAGGATATTCCAGGGAATATGATATTGTCTTCCTACTTCTTCATAAATTTGTTTGAGTGGCCCAGGGATTGCATCTTGATAACCAAATAATGGAATATCATAAGAATAAGATCCAGAATTTGAATCGACTGCAAGAAAAACAAACAGACTGATCAACATTGGAATCACTACGATAACAAACAAAATGAAAAAACCAATTCCTCCAAATAAAAAAAGATGTTTTTTTCTTCTCTTTGCAATTTTTCCCCTTATTGCTAACACAACTTTTCACCTCTCTTTCCCTGCTTCTATTCGTTCTAAAAAAAATGTCTCCTTCTTCTGACGACTTTTCCATTTTCTCTTGGCGACCTGTTTGCATGAACAATATGCAGTTTTTTCATCCCTGATAAAGCAACATTTCCTCCTATCCCATAATCCATTTTCACGATTATATATCTTTCCATTTCTGAAGTAATAGAAACATCGATTTACCTGGTCCAATAATAAAAAAGCCGAAGGAACACTGCGCCTTCGGCCAAATTTTTTATGTGCCATTTCATCACAAGTCATCATCAACAATTCATTCCCACATCTATTGTTTTACATCCGCTCAGGTGCCTGTACGCCAACCAATTTGAGTCCGTTTCGCACAACTTGTGCCACGCTCGCAAGTAAAGCCAGGCGTGCTTGAGTCAACTCTTTATCCTCTGTAATCACACGATGGGCATTGTAATAGCTGTGGAACTCGGTCGCCAAATCATAGAGGTAACGAACAACTCGATGTGGAGCGAGCTGTTCTGCTGCCTGAGCCACTTCGCTCGGGAATTCGGCCAGTTTTTGCAAGAGATCATATTCTTGCTCCAGCTCCAATTTGGCTAACTTCTCCGGCTCCAAAGAGGCTGCTAACCCTTTCTCTGATGCCTGACGGAATACACTGGCAATCCGGGCATGTGCATACTGAACATAGTAAACAGGGTTTTCGTTGGATTGCGAAACAGCCAAATCCATGTCAAAATCCAAATGAGTATCAGGACTACGCATGGCGAAGAAATAACGGGTCGCATCAACACCTACTTCATCCATCAGCTCTTCCATGGTAACGGCTTTACCCGTTCGTTTGGACATTTTGACCAGTTCCCCGCCCTGGTAGAGCTTTACCATTTGCGTAACCACGACTTCGAGTTGGTCAGCATCATACCCCAAAGCCTGCAAAGCCGCTTTCATTCTCGGAATGTATCCGTGATGATCCGCTCCCCAGATATTGATTAACCGTTGATGTCCTCTCGCTAACTTATTGCGGTGGTAAGCAATATCGGGCGTAAAGTAAGTATAGGAACCATCCTTTTTAATTAATACACGATCTTTGTCATCGCCAAATGCAGTTGTACGTAGCCACAGCGCCCCATCTTTTTCATAGGTATATCCTTTTTCCTTTAACTCTCCAATTACTTCTTCAATCTCTCCAGATTCATATAATGAACGTTCACTATACCACACATCAAAGGTGACACGGAAGCGCTCCAAATCTTGCCTGATCTTGGCAAGCAGCTTTTCTCTTCCAACCTGTTGGAAATAGCTTAACCGTTCCTCGCGATCCATCATCTCAACAAGACGATCGCCTTCCTCCTTAACAATCTCTTGAGCAATCTGAATCATTTCTTGTCCACGATATCCATCTTCAGGGAAAGTACATTCCTTGCCCAACGCTTCAAGATAACGTGCTTCAATCGATAAAGCCATCATGCGCATTTGATTTCCGGCATCATTGATATAATACTCACGAGTTACATCATAACCGGCTGCTGTTAAAATATTGCACAGTGCATCTCCGACAGCTGCACCACGAGCATGTCCCAGATGCAAATTTCCTGTTGGATTGGCACTGACAAACTCCAGATTAACCTTTTCTCCTCTACCTGTTTCGGACTTTCCATACGATTCTTTTTTCTGGTCAATTTCCAAAATGACTTTTGTCAAAAAGGAACGATCCAGGAAAAAATTAATAAACCCTGGTCCAGCTATTTGCACTTCACGAATGGATGCCTTACCCTGATCCAATTTTTCTACTATCGCAGCTGCGATTTCACGTGGGTTACGCCGAGCAATCCTTGTCAGCTGCATCGCAATATTGGTTGCCAGGTCTCCATGGGCTTTTTCACGCGGAATTTCCAAATGGACTTCTGGAATTTCTGCTTCATGGACCAATCCTGCATCAATCACTGCACGACGAATCTCTTCTTTTAAAGTCTCCTTCATTTGCTCAAGTACGCTCATTTTCCTTCCCCTCTATCCATTGAATAGTTAACTGATAACGTCCCATTTTTTCCTGACCCATCGTTAAGTGAAAAGAAAAAGAGATCCTGCCATTTGGCGGTTTCCACTCACGTATATAATCAAGGGTGGTTACATCCATTTCTGTTTGTCCTGCTGGCGTATGAACCATGCTGGTAATGGTTTGGTGCGGCCGGTAAGTTTGCCGATAGGAAACCGCACCATGACGAATCACCATTAAATAATCAGGCCATGATTTTACAGTTGTCCGTGTCTCATCTTCTGTTCCCGTATTTTCCCTATACCTCAATACCCATTCATCTTCACGTACATCAAGCTGCCCTTCTGCCTGTTGTTGAATGACTTCTGGTTCCCCTTCTCCTTCATGGTAGATCACCGATTTGATCTGGATCTGTACGGGAATCAAACTGAATACCCCTTTCCTACTCTTACAGGTATATTATCACTTCTTCATTGGTTCGCCAATGACGAAAGCCGAAGAGAGAAATGAATAAAAGCCTTCCCCGTTCATCAAAAAGGAAGGCTCCCATGATGCGCTAGAATGGCAAGAGAACGGCACGATTTCCAAACCAGATCGCCTTTATAGACAAGTGCAGATCATCCCACACATTATTTAACCCATCCTAGCAAGATCTCACGGATCAGCTTGGCGGCCACCACTGCGGTCTGTTCAGTTGGATCATAAGCGGGAGCTACTTCTACCACATCGGCCCCTACTACTCGTACTTCTGAACGTGCAATGGCATGGATGGCTGCCAACATTTCTTTGGTATCGATCCCTCCGGGTTCTTGGGTACCTGTACCTGGAGCGAATGCAGGATCGAGAGCATCAATATCGATCGTTACATAAACAGGTCGCCCAGCCAGCTCAGGCAGGCTCTTTTTCAGTGGTTCCAATACATCAAACGGATAGAAGTGAATTCCTGCTTCTTCAGCATATATCACTTCCTCCTTGGTCATGGAACGAATGCCGAATTGATATACATTCTCGCCACCGATCAACTCAGCGATTTTTCTTAGTGGTGTTGCATGCGAATAAATTTCTCCTTCATAATCCACCCGCAAATCTGCATGTGCATCAATATGGATGACTGCCAAATCAGGATAATGATTGTAAACCTCTCTTACAACCGGCCAGGTAACGAGGTGTTCCCCGCCCATTCCGATCGGGATTATTTTCCGCTCCAGTACTTTACTCACAAATTCACCGATCTGTTGCAAGCTTCGCTCAGGATTCCCAAAAGCAAGCGGAATGTCTCCTGCATCATAATAGGTAACCTCTTTTAGCTCCCGGCGCAAATAATGGCTATATTCTTCCAGTACAATCGAGGACTCCCGAATACGAGCTGGCCCAAAACGGGAACCTGGACGAAAGCTGACTGTCCAATCCATCGGCATGCCATAAATGACTGCTTGTGCTTTGTCCAAATCCATACTCGCTCCGATAAATACATTACCGGAATAAGCTTCATCAAAGCGCATGGCTTATTCCCCCTTGTCCGTTAGCAACTCTTGTACAAATACAGGTAGCTGAAAAACAGACTTATGCAATCCAGGGTGATAGTAACGTGTATCAAAAGACTGCAATTGACTTTCATCCACTTCGAGCGGATCATACTTTTTCGAACCAATGGTGAAGCTCCACAGACCACTTGGATAAGTAGGAATCGAAGCTGTGTAAAGGCGAGTAATTGGGAAGGTCGCTGAAATATCCCGGAACACTCTTCGAATCAAATCCCGGTTAAACCAAGGAGATTCAGTTTGAGCAACCATGATTCCATCTTCTTTTAATGCTTCTTTAATCCCTTCGTAAAAAGACTTCTGGAACAATCCCACTGCAGGACCCACCGGCTCGGTTGAATCTACCAAAATGACATCATACTTGTTTTTGTTTTCCGCAATATGCCGAATGCCATCAGTCACTTGAATTTCTACCCGTGGATCAGACAGTCCACCAGCAATCTGCGGGAAATAGTTTTGAGCTGCTTCAATGACCTTTCCATCAATCTCAGCCAAAACTGCTTTTTCCACACTCGAGTAGCGCAAAATTTCCCGAATGGCTCCGCCATCTCCTCCTCCGACAACCAGTACATGTTTCGGATTCGGATGTGTATTCATTGCAATATGTGTAATCATTTCATGATAAACAAACTCATCTTCATCTGTAGTCATGACCATTCCATCCAAAACCATCATCTTACCAAACTGTTCAGTCTCAATAATATCCAGTTTTTGAAATTCTGTCTGTTCATGGTGCAAAGTCCTTTTAATTTTACTGGTGATCCCATGACTTGGAGTTTGTTTTTCTGTATACCACAATTCCATATCCATCCAAAATCAACTCCTCTATGTATGTGCTTCCGATAGATTGGAAACCTGCTTAATAGCATAATTCATGTTTCTCACAGATACAATCTTTTTCCAAGCGAACCGATTAAAGATTTATGTCAGGTATATTTTTCCTTTGACTATCAAATAATATGCTTGCCTTCATCATTGAAACCATCAAGTCAAAGGAGAAGCAAAGAATGGGCGATCGCTCCTGTTCACAAATCGATTCACGTTTGGAACAACTACTAATCTGGCGCGTACTCAAGCATACCAGCCGATGGCTTAAAACCATTATTTATGCTTCTTTCGTTGGAGGAATCGGTCTGGGTCTCTTCCTTGTCTATCTTAAGTCACATCCTCTTCCCCCTCCAGATATACATCTTGCGACCAAAATTTATGACGACCAAGGTCAATTGATCAATCAGGCAGAACAAGGAAAACCACATGATCCCATTCAACTGGATTCGCTCCCCAAACATTTGATTCAGGCAACTCTGGCTGCTGAGGATCGAACTTTCTACCAGCATGCTGGCTTTTCCTTACACGGAATTGCCCGGGCTGCCTGGATTAACCTGAAGTCAGGGGAGATTGTTCAAGGAGCCAGTACAATCACTCAACAATTGGCTCGTAATCTATACCTAACCCATGACCGAACCTGGGCCCGAAAAATGAAAGAAGCGATGTTAACTGTTCAGCTCGAGTTACATTACTCCAAAAACCAGATTTTGCAATTATATTTTAACCATATATACTACGGTCATGGTGCTTATGGCGCCCAACAGGCTTCCCATCTTTACTTCAACAAACCCGTCCGGCAGCTTTCCCTTGCAGAAAGTGCTTTTTTAGCTGGCCTCCCAAGGGGACCTGAATATTATTCTCCTTATAGTCACTTTGATCATGCCAAGAAACGTCAAGAACATATTTTAGATCTCATGGTTAAAAATCAAATGGTCTCCAAAAAGCAAGCTGAACAAGCCAAGCAAGCAACCATCTCCATTATTCCTCCGAAAAAAGTGGTTCATCCAAGCACAAGGGCCAACTATTTTCGTGATTATATTATCCGAACAGCGATTATGGAATACGGCCTGGACGAGAATCTGGTTAGACATGGTGGGCTCAAGATTTATACCACGCTTAATTCTGAAATACAACAACAAGCCGAACAAGCGGTAACCAAATATCTCCAAGATCAAGGGGATTTACAAGGGGCATTAGTAGCTGTTGATCCACATACAGGCCATATCAAGGCAATGGTCGGTGGCAAAGATTATCGCCAATCGCCGTTTAATCGGGCTTTCGCACAACGCCAACCCGGTTCTTCCTTTAAACCCATTGTCTATCTAAGTGCTCTTGAAAGCGGCTATACTCCTTTAACCAAAATTTTTAGCCGCCCCACTTCTTTCGTTTATCAGGGAGGCATTTATCAACCTTCCAATTTCCACGGCCAATATCCAAATCGACCGATTTCTATGCGTGAAGCGATTGCTCAATCCGACAACATATATGCTGTGAGCACCTTATTCCAAATTGGAATCGATAGAGTGATCGATGCTGCCAAAAAGCTTGGCATCAAAAGTGAACTTCGCCCCACTCCTTCTCTTGCTTTGGGCAGCTATGCAGTCACACCTTATGAGATGGCTCAGGCATACAGTACATTAGCCTCTGGAGGTGTATTCCATCCACTTTCAGGTATTGTAAAAATCGTAGATATGGACGGCCATGTACTTGTGGAAGAAAAAAGAAGTGCAAAGCAAGTGACTACATCTGGACACGCTTATGTCTTAACCCACCTACTTTCTAGTGTTTTTGAACCTGGTGGAACAGCTCATCGTGTTCGACAAATCTTTACACGTCCCGCCGCCGGAAAAACCGGATCAACCGATTGGGATAGCTGGCTGGCTGGTTATACTCCTGACTTAGTGACCACTGTATGGATCGGATATGACCGTGGCAAAAAATTACCTACAGAAAAAACACGAATCGCACAATACATTTGGGCTTCTTTTATGAAGCAAGCAACCAGTAAACAACCAACCCGAATTTTCCCAATCCCACCAGATGCAAGAGGAGTATACATTGATCAAGAGACTGGCTATTTAGCTACACCACATTGTCCAAAGACAAGAATGGAATATTTCGTCAAGGGAACAGAACCTGTAATCTCTTGCCCAGTTCATCCAATGACTCACTCTGGACATTCAGAAGAACCTTCTCTCTGGGAAAAAATCTGGAACTGGTTTCAGCAATAAGGGGTTATCCACAAGGGGATCGATTCCAATTGAATCCTTAAAAATAGCCCGTATCACCATTGAAGTGGTACGGGCTAATCCATTTTATGTTATTTTTCTGGGCAAAATGGCGCTTGTGTGGAAGTTTGTTGAGAGCTTTTGAGTTAGCCCATCTTTTTGCTAAATATTTCACATACTAACATTCATTACTTCCACCTATTTTTCCTTCTCCATCTGCCCAGACTCTATCATTATGAACCGTGATGAGTCCTGCCTGAGCCAATTCCTGCATCACTTGGTACATACTTTCCCGCTTTGATTCGGGAAGCTGGTTAACAAATTGATTAATCTTTTCAGGAGAAACATTGGGTGTGAAATGTACGCCTCCATGCCGTACATAATGATCAAAGTTCATAATCGATCCTCCTTTTTGCCCTTAGCTTGAGCCAAAAAGAAGTTTTTTATCAGGGATTAAAACAAATAAGAGACAGACCCTTCGAAATGTTTGTGAAAATAATCCCAAATTGGAGATCAAAACAAAAATTGCGGACCGAATCATCGATCCGCAATTTTTGTGTCCTAGCAAAAGGTTCCGTAATCATAATCTAGTGTACTCTTGCTAAAGAAAGAGGACAAGATGTTTGCATATTTGTTCACATACTATTCATTTTTAAGTCAATTGTTCCTTTAATTCCTCTTTGCTATTTTCCCACATTTCCTTATTATGGGTCATTAAAAACTGTTTCAATACTGACTTTTCTTTTTCACTCAATTCGTCCAGTCGAATGCGCCGCTTTAATGCATCATCCATCCGATTGACATGGAATGCCAGATTTTTCCATCCACGTCTCTCTTCCCGATTGATAATCATCGGACAAGCAGTCACGCCTGCATAATAGGGACCGTTTTCATTACGGTCGATGGCTATCCAAACAACCCAGTACAGTTTGCCATTCTGTACTTCCTCTTTATTGGCCGTAAATTTAATCCCACGTTCAACTGCACTTTTGGCATGAAGTAATCCTAAATCGATTTTGGCCGTATCTCCATCAATTAAAACCGCAGATAGATTGCTCAAATTTAAAGTTCCTGTATAATAATCGCCATGCGTTGTTGATTTGTTACCAATAATATTAAATTGTGGTTTATTTTTCATTCTCTTCAGCCTCCTCACCTTATTTTACCTTAGGAAGGCTTGTAGGTGCAAAAAGTGAGAAGGAAAACTACTTGGTCATCAGGCGTTTAAAAGAGGGTTCCATCATCTTTTTTACAGGAAATGATTTCGTCTTGTTCTCCTTCGACTGGCGAATCGGCAAATGAATATGAAATACGGTACCACGTCCAGGTGGGCTGGTTACATGAATATGACCACCATGATCTGAGATAATCCGCTGGCAAATCGACAAGCCCATTCCTGTTCCTTCCCCTTTGGTAGTAAAGAACGGCTCAAAAATTCGTTCATAGTGTTCGGGACGAATGCCTACCCCTGTATCCTTGACTCGAATAATCACTCGATCCCGCATTTCACGCCAATGAATTTCTACCCGTCCTTTTTCTGTCAATGATTCCAAACCGTTTTGTACCAAGTTGATCAGCACTTGCTTCAATTGTTCAGGATCCGCCTCAATCATCACTCTGGAAATAGGGGGGTAAAGCTTTAATTCATGTCCCATGAGAAAAGCACGTGGTTGCAAAAGGCTAAACACATCTCGAATCAGTTGATCCAAGTCAAAATAAGCAAATTTAGCTGGACGTGACTCGCTCAGTTTCAAAAATTGTTTGAGCAAATCATTAATTCGATCAATTTCTGGCAAGATAATCGATTCCCATTTCTTAACGGCATCTGATTCAGCTGCGGAGATCTGAACAAAGCCTCGAATTGAAGTCAGCGGATTACGAATCTCATGAGCAAGACCAGCAGCCAGCTGACCAACCGCAGAAAGTTTCTCCAAATGTCTTCGGCATTCATCTTCTTTATCGCGCAATCGCTGTTGCTCAATAGACAAACGTTCTTCTGCCAAACGGATCAATTCCGCAGCAGAATTCGCTTCCTTCGGATATGAAGCCGTTCCCAGACAGTAATTGGGCAACCCCTGTTCTTCCTTTAAACCCTTCATCACTTGATCAATCAAATTCAAACCATGACACAAGGCTTTTTGATCTCCCATCAATCCAATCGCAAACTGATCTCCATCATACCGGGCCAATTGAACATGAGGTGGTAAATTCTTTTTTAACTGCCGAGCCAACATAACCAGTAATTCATCTCCGTATTCCATCCCATGCTTCATATTCACCTGCTTGAAGTCTGTCAAATCAATACATATAACATGGTATGATTGATTTTGGCTACAACGACTCAACGTTCGAATCATTTGCTCCTGAAAACCGCCCAGATTGTACAGGCCTGTTAAATAATCGCGACGATACGTTTCTTCAATTTCAGCATGGTACTCATGCAAACTTTGTTGAGCTTCTCTCAATTTGTTGAGTAAATAGACATTTTTCTTCTTTGTCTTTTTTAACTCGATAAAGGAACGACGAACCTGCAAACTGATCCAACTGATCCAGACAAACAGAAAAGTTTCACTGATAATCCGGGCCAGATAAAAGCTATGAACATAAGTACCCAACTGTAGCAAATGAAACGTTGCAGCATAAATACATGTAACAAAAACAATCCTTTCGCGATTTGTTCGAACAAGGACATTTCCTAGGACAATTAAGTATAGAACCATCATCGGAATCATGAGTGTAAGGATATCGATTGCAACTAGAGCGACCAATACGGAGAGCATGTAACCATAAGGGGGAAATCTGTTCACCTTTGACTGATTTAAAAAGATTAGAACTAGCAAAGCAATCGTAGCTGCACTCAACATCGTCCAATAAAGAAAAGGATGATTTGAAAAGAAATTTTTTACCAAATCATACATCATTCTCGTTTCAAAAGCCTTGAAGTCGTCTAGCACCTGTTTCCCCACTCCTAACTTTAGCGACTCAATACTTAATCTTGGAAGATCATTAGGGCGTAAAACGATTCATCCATTTTCTTCATTCATTCGTACAAAAATGCTTCTATTCGAACAAGATACGACAAAAGGATTGTAAATTCTTGCAAAGATTCCTATTGTTCACAAAAAGTTTCCAAAATTAGTGATAAAAGAGGGAGCCCTTTTTCGGACTCCACTCTCAACCATGATTTAATCTTTGATCTCATCCCAAATAGTTAACCAAGTGACTAAATCCTTGCGCGTTGGCTGGCTCTCTTTTTATTTCTGTTTCCTCATGGTCTTTCCCATGAGTGGCCAATTTTTCCCAAGCTGGATACGCTTCATCCATCATCACATGATCCCGTTTGAGAAGTGGAGTGACTTTTTGCGCTTCTTCAGCATAATGTTGCTGATAGCCTGAATCCATTCCAGCAGTACCGGAAGCAAAGGTTGCTTGTCCAATGTGACGGGGTGGATACATTGGCTGATCATTGAGCAACGTGTGGATCACCGTCTCTTTCAGGATGTTTTTGATTTCTTCGCTGCGATACCCACTCTCCAAGCTTTTGATCCATTGATACACCGGACCATCTTCGGGAGTAAAGGTGACGTTTCTTTGTGTGGGTACATACTCACTTCTCATTTGGATCTGCTCTTTCAACGTCCTTGCGTCACAGATGGATTGAAGCGGGAAGTAATTGTTCCGCAGATAGGATTGGATGCAGTACTTGACTAGCATCGGGAATTGACCTTTCGGAAGAATTTCGTACCAGTAACGAACCAACCGATCCTTTTTACCGAGATATACTCCAACTGTAATTGAAGACATATTTCACACCTCTTTTTTTATTGGAAAATTTTAAACTCCTTTAATTAATGTTAATGGTAGCAGTATCCAAATAAATACGTCAACAGGAGGTTTTGTCGAAATAGCTCGTATATTTTCGAAAACGAAAAAAACATGCTTTTCGCATGTTGAATTCATTTCTGGCCAGCAAATCAACCCATAAAATTTATAGACTTACAATAAATTTATCTATATTAAATAATTTTTCGGTGATTCTTTATTATTTGCCGATACATGCCCAAATCCGGCAATTTACTGAACATTTTAAATTGGGGACGGGTATTCACTTCAAAAATCCATAACTTCCCTTGCTGGTCAATCCCTGCATCAATCCCCAGTTCCTTTAGTCCTATAAATTTGTTATTTAATATTTTAGCTACCCGTTTGGACAAAAAACTAATTTCCTTCAAATGCCCTTTTGTCTTCCCATAGTTGTTTTTCGTTATACTTAATAATGCCTGAACAGCATTACAAGGTGTTCCACCTTTACAATAGTTGGTTACAATTTTGCCTGGAGCTGCTATTTTAGCTACAATTCCTGTTACTTTCCATTCATTCTCAGGTTTTTGCAAAAATATACGCAGATCAAACGGCCTTCCATGAACAGTAGCTAACGAAATCCCCTGTTGAACAATATATCTCTTTTTAGGTAAAAAACGCTGTTCGATCCATTTGAACAACTGGCTACTCGCTACGATCGAACAACCATATGGACTACAGCACTCATAACTTTTTTCGTTCCATTTGCGAACACGAATGATTCCAGCGCCACCGCCACCTTTATCTGGTTTAATATAGACAGAAGCATATTTTTCCAACATATAAAACAGGGTCTCTCGATTAAACCATTTGGTTTCAGGAAGATAAGCACGAACCTGACCATGTTTTAATAACACCATCGTTTTCAGTGCCTTACTGGCAATTTGCTGATATCTCCTTATTTCCATGGTCTCCCCTCCTTCCTCATTTATCATATTCACCATTGAAACGCTGGGCTTTACACTTTTCGCCTATTTTTTCATAATGACTTTCAAGGAGGATCCATAGAAGTAGTGGTAAAATAAGAAGAGATCATCTGTGGTATATGGCAAAACAGGAAACTTCAAGAGCTTTCATTGAACAGGACTTTCGATTGACTCTTCATAGATATAGGGGGATAAATAATGGGGGCACGCATTTTAATTGTGGAAGATGAAAAAAATATCGCGGATATTATCAAGTTTAACTTAGAAAAAGAAGGCTATCAGGTTAAATGGGTGGGAGATGGGGACGAGGCCATTCAAACAGCATTGGCAGATCCGCCTGATCTCATCATTCTCGACCTTATGTTGCCAGGATCCGATGGAATCGAAGTTTGTCGACAAATTCGACAACATCATCAATTGCCCATTATTATTCTATCAGCCAAAGATTCGGAACTGGATAAAGTGCTGGGTCTCGAAATTGGTGCAGATGATTATGTGACAAAGCCTTTTAGCAATCGCGAGCTACTCGCTCGCATCAAAGCCAATTTACGCCGCTCACAAAAAAATCAATCAACAAAAACGGAGAAAGAAAACAGTCCGCTCGTTGTTGGTGAACTATCCATTGATCCGAATACCTTTGTCGTGCAAAAACGGAATAAAACCATTGACTTGACGCATCGGGAGTTTGAGTTGCTCCTTTATTTGACGAAGCATGTGAATCAGGTTTTAACTCGTGAACACTTATTGCAATCGGTCTGGGGTTATGATTACTTTGGCGATGTGCGTACCGTTGATGTGACCATTCGCCGTTTGCGTGAAAAAATTGAAGATGACCCTGGAGCACCCAAATACATTATTACACGTCGAGGCATCGGTTACACCATGCGTGATCCTAATTCCTAAGCGGTGATGAGATGAAAAACTGGTCTTATTTTGTAAGTCGTTTACAATGGAAATTGGTTGTGATTTTTCTCCTATTATTTATTGCTTCTGTTCAATTAATCAGTGTGTACATCATTCGTTCACTAGAAGACAGCTATAAAACGGATTTTATCAAAGAACTCGGGATTCAGGCACAAGCCTTGGAAATTCCCTTACTCACCATACTCGTCAATCAAAACAATACACCCGAACAAAAGAGCAGAGAAATTGACAATCTGCTCAAGAAAAAACTAACCATCAGCAAAGACATGCAAATCCAGGTATTAAACGACAATGGAATGGTGCTGGGTACTACCTCATCCAATGAAAATATAGTGGGGACAAAAAATGGGTATATCCATCGACTCCAAAACCAGCCAACTCCAACCATGATTCGCCGTGACCCTAATACGAATGTGGATTATCAAATATATATACGGCCGATTAAAAACAGTAATGGCAATCTGGTTGGCATGATTTATATCGAGGCTTCCCTGCAACCGGTTTATACGAAAATCTCCTTTATTACCAAACGGCTTATTTTGATTGGTGGGATCGCTCTCCTCTCTTCCGGTTTTCTGATTATACTGCTTGCCCGAACCATTACTTCTCCGTTAGAGGAGATTACGAAAAAAACGACAGAAATGGCTACAGGCAACTTTGATATCCAGGTCAAAGTCTATAGCAAAGACGAAATAGGAAAGCTGGCCACCGCTTTTAACAATCTGTCCTCTGACTTACGGAAAGCGTTAAACCAGAAAGAGGAAGAAAAAGAAAAGCTTGAGTCCGTGTTGGCAAATATGAGTGATGGTGTATTGGCGACGGATCGTAATGGCAGAATCATTGTCAAGAACAGTTGGGCTGAAAAAATCCTAAATCGCCCGATTCAATTGGGAGATCCCATTGAGAAAGTGCTATCCCTTTCTGATCCACTTTCTCTGCCACTCGAAAACGAACGGCAGACCTTTTTGGAAATCCATACAGATGATCCAGAAGACCACACCATTGTCAAAATTACATTCACCCCGATTAAACCACATGGTCAAAAGGAAATGGTGGGTGTTATCGCTATCTTGCAAGATGTTACGGAAGAAGAGAAATTGGATCGACAACGCAAGGATTTTGTGGCGAATGTCTCACATGAACTGAGAACGCCTCTGACAACTATTAAGAGCTACTTGGAAGCCCTGGAAGATGGAGCCATTCACGATCCAGATCTATCGGTCCGTTTTCTAAAAGTGGCTCGCCAAGAAGCGGATCGAATGACTCGTTTAATCAATGACTTGCTTCATCTCTCGCGTCTTGATGCCAAACAGGCCCGCTTTCACAAAAAGGCGATTCATCTTCGAGAGATGTTGGAAGATGTGGTTGATCGATTTTCTGTCCAATGCAAACAAAAAGATATTTCCATTTCTTTGCAGATTTTGACCAGCTTGACTTATGTATATGCCGACCGTGATAAAATGGATCAGGTATTGGACAATCTCGTCTCCAATGCCGTGAAATATACCCCTGAAGGCGGGAAAATTACGATTTATGCCCGTCGCCGTTTAAATGGCATGGTGGAAATATCCATCAAAGATACAGGAATTGGGATTCCAAAAAAAGATTTAGGCCGAATTTTCGAGAGGTTTTATCGTGTGGACAAGGCCCGCTCGCGCAGTATGGGGGGGACGGGTCTGGGCCTCGCTATTGCTCAAGAAATTGTTCGTGCTCATGAAGGGGAAATTTGGATCGATAGTGAGTACCAAAAAGGCACGACTGTCTCTTTTACTCTCCCCCCTTGTGAACCGGAGGTTATTGGATGAAAGAAAAATGGATTGAGAATGCCAAAACAGTCAGTTTAGTCATATTAGTGGTTCTCAGTTTTGTCCTGACAGGATCATTATGGTACATGACTCCTGCTTACGAGGAAAAAAAAGACATCTATCGCCCTTTGCACTATATTGGTGATATCAAATACAATCAAAAACAGGTTTATCAATTGACATCTCCCCCTTTCCTGCTCCTGCATGAAGCAGGAAACCATTATTGGGTGACTGCCAAAGATAACAGCTACAATGAATGGCTAAAAACCCTCTCAGAAATAAAAATCCGGCATTATGAAAAAAAGAAACCAAATGCCAACGATTGGAAATACCTTTTCCAACAAGCGACTGGCATCGAGCTTTTCTTTTTTCATGATCTTCCGATTGATACGATTTCAGCCTTTATACACATTGATGAGCCTGATCTATCATTTCTAAAAGACTTAACCAAAGTTAGCCGCATCTGGCTTTATTCGGATCCACAAACCAAACAGATCAATATCTGGTTTATCTCTGATTTTCGTGGCGAAATTGTACAAGCAACGACCGATCTCTCTATCTTTCAGTTTGAAAAACAGTTTAATCTATCGGAGAAAACCGATCTCGTTACATTCGAAGCGATTCCTGCAAACAATAAACCACCTTGGGATCCGGCAAATAACAATATCCCTTTTTCCCGTATCATTTATCTGCCTAACCAGCCGATAAATGCCAAAAAATACACTTACCACCTGCAAGAGATCAACATCAACGACATGAAACAATTCCTGTTTAGTGTAGATAACATTACCCCAACGGAACTAAGCAATGGGGAACTTGTTTACGCCTATGATGGACGAACCTTGACTTATAACAAACAGGACAACTATATGGTCTACATTGGACCAATGCCTGAAAACCCGGATAAAGAAAAGAGTTTGGTTACAGATATTATTCAAATCAACAAATTTATGTCAGATCACCGCGGTTGGACTGGAAACTACTTGTTAGAAAAGGTTCAGCGTCAAGGCAGTGCAAATCGTTATACATTTCGTCTCGTTCACCAGGACTATCCTGTTTTCTGGGCAACCGAAAATCATTTATCCAAGCAATACCTGGATACCATCCAATTTCAAGTAGAAAAACAGGAAAAAAGATATTTGCGCTACATGTATACCTTACCGGAAAAACCAACAAATGTCGTAGAAAGATCATTGCCAGACAAGAAATCGCTTTTATCCATTCTGACCGAAAGAAAAATTCCTCTCGATAAAGTAGAGCGTATTTTCCCTGGCTATCGGGCTAGCAAAAAAGAAAAACAAGTGGTTTTAGAGCCCGTTTGGGTGGTTATGACAGTGGATGGAAAACAACATTTGATTGCTTTGCCTTAGTGCGGGGAGGATGAGAAATGGATTGGCGCCGAGCAAAAACCATCTTGATCATTGCTTTCATTTGTTTGGATCTTTTTTTAGGCTTTCAATTGTATCGTACGATGGAAAAGAAATCCCAGTATATGAACAGCAATATCATTGAAAATGGTCAAGTCACAGATCAGGAAGTTCAATCACTCTTGGCCAAATATCAGATCAAACTGGCTACATCTAAGCCAAAAGAGCCTACGCAAATTTCTGCTTTTAAAGCAAAAGCTTCATCTCTTTCTGGTTGGAAAAAAGGAGATGGTGAAACATACGCAAAAACCTTTCCATCTCCTGTCCCTTTTAAAGATTATCAGCATATGGATCAAATGCTGCAGAAATGGATTCCCTTTTTCAAGGACTTTCGCTATTCCGAAAATGATTCAAAGCCCAATGTACGAGTATACCTGCAAATGAAAGACCAGATCCCTATTTACAACAGCCGGATCCTTGTACATCTGGAGAAAAACAAAATAAAAGCGATCGAATTATCCCATTATGAGTTGACTCAACCGATTTCCATTTATTTAACATCTTTCAACTCCGCTCTCTATCATTTGATTCAAAGTGGGAAAGTACCGACTTCAAAAAGTCCGTCTGCTACTGTCACGATCAGAGAAGTTTCTTTAGGATATTGGGTATATCCAAAAGCAGAAGAACACATTATTTTGCCCGCTTGGCGCTTTTATATCGATCATCATTTCTATTACGTTCCAGCCAATAAAAACATGGAAGTTATTAAGAAATAAATGAAAAAGGAAAGAAGGCAAATGAGATTTAGTGTATTAGCTAGTGGAAGCTCAGGTAATTCGATCTATATCGAATCAGAGAGAGCCCGGGTACTGATCGATGCCGGTCTAAGTGGAAAACAATTGGAAGAACGCTTGAAACAGATTGGAGTGCATCCGTCAACACTTTCGGCCATCCTTGTCACCCATGAACATATTGATCATGTGAAAGGATTGGGAGTCCTCGCACGCCGCTACCAAATTCCTGTCTATATGAATGAAGCCACCCAAAAACATTTGCCGACAAGTGTAGGTACCATTCCAGAAAAACAGCAACATCTCTTTCATAGCCAAGCGATTATTGAAGTGGAAGATTTGCAAATTGAGTCTTTTCCGGTCTCACACGATGCAGCGGAACCAGTCGGTTACGCCCTTCATGTTGATAATGAAACAATCGCTGTTGTCACCGATTTGGGATATGTCAGTCAACGGATTATCGAAAAAGTTTCTGGTGCAGATACTTTAATTTGGGAAAGTAATCATGATGTAGAGATGCTGAGAGTGGGTTCTTACCCTTGGAATGTCAAACGAAGAATTTTAAGTGATATTGGCCATTTATCCAATGAGGATTCAGGAGAAGCACTCGTGGATGTATTGCACGGAAAAGGGGAACATGTTTATTTGGCGCATTTAAGTAAAGACAATAATCTTTCTGAACTGGCCCATCTTACTGTGAAAGAAATATTGGAAGATGCCGGTCTGGAAGTAGGAAAAGATGTCCACTTATGGGAAACTTATGCAGATCGTCCAACCCCTTTGCGCTATGTAAAAACAAGAAAATAAAACACCGATGTTTTTAATAAATATCACGTTTTTTTGACATCCCTCTGGCTTATCTCATGAAGAAAGTACCATTTAGTATAATGTTAATAAAAGATTCAAATACTGTAAGCGATGATCCTTGAGGGGAGGAAACTCAAAAAATGGGATTTTATAACAATCCAGAACGGCGTTCTTCTGGATTGGGGATAGCGATCATATCAGCTATCATCGGAGGGCTGATTGTCCTTTTATTTACTCCTCTGTTCATTCGAAGCGGAGTCATTCAGCTTCCAACCAATCAAACACAAGCACCAACAGCTCCGACAAAAGTAACCACTGTAAAAGTAAATTCCAATATTACTCAAGCGGTTGAAAAGGTCCGTCCAGCTGTTGTCGGAGTAGAAAGCATTCGAAAAACGGGTGGCTTTTTTACCAATGAAGAAGAACGTGAGTCCGGGTCTGGGATCATCTTTGAAAAACGAAACGGGAAAGCATTGGTTGTTACCAACCATCATGTGATTGAAAAAGCCCGTGATGTTCGGGTCGTGATTTCAACGAAAGATGAACCAAAAACCGTTCCAGCCAAAATATTGGGAAAAGACAAGATTACCGACTTAGCCGTTTTAGAAATCGATGATCAATATGTGACCACTGTCGCTGAATTTGGCAATTCTGACGTACTTAAAGCAGGTGAGCCAGCGATTGCCATTGGAAATCCGCTGGGATTCACTTTCTCCCAATCTGTAACAGTCGGCGTGATCAGCTCACCGAAAAGAACCTTCCAGGCAAATGAATACATATCCACTGAAGTTATTCAAACAGATGCCGCCATTAACCCGGGAAATAGTGGCGGAGCATTGGTTAATGTAGCCGGACAGGTGATTGGGATCAATACCCTGAAAATTGCCGAACGAGGAGTCGAAGGACTGGGATTTGCCATTCCAATTAATCATGCTCGACCGATTATTCAGGATCTAATCAAAAAAGGTCGTGTCCCTCGCCCCTATATAGGTGTTTCTTTTCTTGGTAATTTATACCAATTTTCTGACCTCGAATTAGCTGAATTGAAAGTACCTGACAATATTACAGGCGGTATTGTGATTGAATCGGTTGAAGCCAATTCTCCTGCAGCCAAAGCCGGCTTACAATACCTTGATGTCATTGTAGCCATTAATGGAAAAGCTGTTAATTCAGTCGTCGACTTAAGAAGTTACTTGTACAGCAAAACTCAAATTGGTTCAAAAATTGAGCTTACCTTTTATCGGGATGGTAAAAAACAAAAAACCCATCTCGTTTTGGCAGAGGCGCCACCTAACTTGACAGAATAACAGCAAGGACGGTTTGTAAAATAAATTCAAACCCAGCATCCTGGCAAAAAGGATTCTGGGTTCTTTTATCTGTGGATCGTACAAAATCAGGAAGGAGAACCCTATATGATTTGGCATGCTTGTGAAGAACATGTGGATTATCTCATGGACGATATCATCGACGAATATCATGTCGCACCCGTATTGGAACCATATTCCCCTGCCTTTCACATCGAAAAAGCATCGTGTAAATGGTGCGGTCAGGAACCTGTCTATCAGTTAATCTTCGAACCTGAAATGTGAGAAATGAGGGAATTCAATGCGTATCCATTTGATCACGGTCGGCAAGTTGAAAGAGAAATATTTGCGCCAAGCTTGTGAAGAATATCTAAAACGCCTTCAATCTTATGCGAAAGTAGAAATTACAGAAGTGACTGAGGAAAAAAGCCAAGATCCTGTATCTCCAACCGAAATCCATCTGATCCTGGATAAAGAAGGAGAACGAATAGCGAAAGCCATGCATGCAGATACCTATCTCATCGCTCTGGCTATTGATGGGAAATCCCTCTCTTCCATCGATTTTGCTAAAAAATTGGATCAATTAACCACTTACGGAAAAAGCCACATTACATTTGTGATTGGCGGATCCTATGGGCTCTCTTCCTCTATTCTTGAACGTGCTGATATGAAATTATCTTTTTCAGCCATGACCTTTCCCCATCAACTGATTCGCGTTTTCTTACTTGAACAAATCTATCGTGCTTGTAAAATCAATCGGGGTGAGACATACCATAAGTGAACAGGTTTAGTGAAAAAACGAAGCGGGTGTTATATCGATCTGTAACTCCAGGGATTTTTGAAATGACTTTTAGAAAAAAAGACCTAACATCCAACATAGAGCGGATGCTAGGTCTATCAGTTTTTTATATATAAACCGGACGTACCTGGATTGTTTGATCACGATCAGGCCCCACAGAGAAAATGGCTAATGGAATTCCGGTCAATTGGGTGATACGTTCCACATAATGCTGGGCTGCCAATGGTAAATCATGCAAACTGCGTACCTTTGTGATATCTTCTTTCCAACCTGGCAACTCTTCATACACTGGCTCGCATTCAGACAAGATCTTTAAATTGCTGGGGTAATTCTCAATGATTTCCCCTTTATAACGATACGCCGTACAGATTTTCACCGTATCCAAACCAGTAAGCACATCCAATGAATTTAATGATAAACTGGTGATTCCGCTCACCCGGCGTGCATGTCTTACAACGACGGAGTCAAACCAACCGACTCGGCGTGGACGCCCTGTTGTTGTACCGTATTCTCTGCCAATCTCGCGAATTCGATCACCGATTTCATCATGGAGTTCTGTTGGGAATGGTCCATCCCCGACACGAGAAGTATAAGCCTTGGCTACACCTACAACCTGATGAATTTTGGTTGGGCCTACTCCTGATCCAATACATACACCACCAGCCACTGGATTGGATGAGGTCACAAATGGATAGGTTCCCTGATCGATGTCCAGCATGACCCCCTGAGCGCCTTCAAATAAAACACGTTTCCCTTGGTCGATGGCATCATTCAATACAACAGATGTATCTGTAATATAAGGACGAATGCGTTCAGCACAAGCCATATATGGCTCATAAATCTCTTCAAATGTAAACCCTTTTTCTTGGTAAAGCTGCTCCAGGATCCGGTTCTTTTCTTCCAGATTCCGCTTCAGTTTCTCCGCAAAAGCCTCTGGATCAAGAAGATCCCCCACACGAATACCGATCCGTGCCGCTTTGTCCATGTAAGCTGGACCAATTCCCTTTCCGGTTGTGCCGATCTTGTTGGTACCTTTTCTCTTCTCAGCCGCCTGATCCAACCGAATATGATAAGGCATGATAAGATGAGCTCGATCGGAAATACACAAATTGGATGGATCCACTCCATGTTCGATCAAGTAATCCAATTCTTCCACTAAAGCTTGCGGATTGATTACCATACCATTACCAAGTACACAAATTTTTTCTTTATAGAAAATCCCCGAGGGAATCATATGCAACTTATAACGAGTTCCATTAAATACAATGGTATGACCCGCATTATTCCCACCTTGATAACGGGCAACTGCTTCCGCTTTTTCTGCTAAAAAGTCCGTGATTTTACCTTTTCCTTCATCTCCCCATTGGGTACCTACAACCACTACTGTAGACATGTTTTTTCCTCCTTACGGGGCATGCATCTACTTCATTGATCCGTACCATGCCAAGCTACGTTTCTATTTTAACAATCTATCCCCCGCCAGGTCAAATAAAAACGAACATTAATAAGAAAAAATCATTTTTTATTCGGGAATATCCTGATTCTTCATTTCAAGACTCAAAAATTTATTGTAGTTTTTCAGGAATAACAATTCCACTTTTCCCACTGGACCGTTCCTTTGCTTACCAATAATCACTTCGGCAATATTCTTTTTCTCCGAATCTTCATTGTAGTAATCATCCCGATATAAAAAGGCTACAATATCCGCATCCTGCTCAATCGAACCGGATTCCCTCAGATCAGACAACATCGGCCGTTTGTCTTGCCTTTGTTCGACAGCACGCGAAAGCTGAGACAGAGCAATGACAGGCACATCAAATTCCCGAGCCATCAGCTTTAAGGAACGGGATATTTCCGAAATTTCCTGTTGGCGGCTATCCCCACCTCTTCCTGTAATCAATTGCAAATAATCAATAAGGACCAGTCCCAAACCATGTTCTGCCTGAAGACGGCGCAACTTTGAGCGAATATCAAACACAGTAACACCAGGCGTATCATCAATAAAAATAGGCGCTTCACTTAATGTACCGATCGCCATCGTTAGTTTTTCCCAATCTTCTTCTTTTAAATTACCCGTGCGAAATGCCTGGGCATCAATATTTGCTTCAGCTGCAAGCATCCGCATTACCAACTGCTGAGCCGACATCTCCAAGTTGAAAATGGCGACAGTCTGCCCTGAACGAAGTGCAACATTCTGAGCCACGTTCAGTGCAAAGGCAGTTTTTCCCATACTTGGACGAGCTGCAATAATAATTAAATCAGACTTTTGAAAACCGGAAGTCATCCGATCCAAATCGACAAATCCGGAGGGAATTCCCTTTAACCCCTTCTGACTATTATACATGGACTCGATTTGCTCAAATGACTCCATCAGTACATTGCCAATGGGAATAAATCCGCCTCGCATACGTCGCTGTGAGATCTCCAATATTTTACGTTCCGCTTCATCAATCACATCGGCTACATCTTCTCCACCAGTATAACCTGAAGCAGCAATTTGGGTAGCTGTGCGAATGAGCCGACGTAGAATCGCTTTTTCTTCTACAATTTGCGCATAATACTCCACATTGGCAGCTGTCGGCACAATACCAGCCAGTTCTGTAAGATAAGCTACTCCTCCTACCTCTTCCAGCCATTTACGATCCTGCAGTTCAGCCGTCAAAGTGACTAAATCAACCGGTTCTCCTTTTTGTGCCAAATCATTGATTGCTTGAAAAAGCTTTTGATGACTTTGCCGATAAAAATCTTCTGCCCTTAATCGCTCATTCACAGTCAGCAATACAGATGGTTCAATTAAAATCGCTCCCAAAACTGCTTGCTCAGCTTCGATATTATGTGGAGGAAGACGATCAGCAAACAAATCACTCATTTGCTTCACCTCCCAACTCAATAAAAAAGCACCCCACCCCTAGTGGAGTGCCACCTATCTTTTATGGCAAGATTACTCTGCCACCACGTGCACATTGATGGTTACTGTAACTTCAGGATGCAGTTTGACCGGTACCTTGGTTACTCCTAATGAACGAATCGGTTCATCCAGTAAAATTTTTTTCTTATCAACGGAAAGCTGATGCTTTTTCTTCAATTCCTCACTAATTTGCTTGGCTGTAATCGATCCGAACATCCGTCCACCTTCTCCTGCTTTCGTAGCAAGCTTCAAGGTGACACTCTCCAGCTTTTTCCCCAATTCTTTGGCGCGTTCCAGTTCTTTTTCTTTTTTGATATTCATAATACGTTGCTGCTCTTTTAGGGTATTGATATTCCCAGGTGTCGCCTCAACAGCCAATTTGCGCGGAATTAGATAATTACGTGCATACCCTTCCGCCACTTCCTTGATTTCTCCTTTTTTTCCAGTCCCTTTTACATCTTGCAGTAAAATGACCTTCATCTTACTTGCCCCCACTTTCTAATGTCTCTTTCAGAATACGCAAGAGTTGTTCTTTTACTTCTTTCAGCTTCTGGCTTTTAATCTGACAAGCGGCATTGCTTAAGTGTCCGCCGCCTCCCATCTGCTCCATGATGACTTGTACATTCAAGTCTCCATGTGACCTTGCACTGATGGAAATCAATCCATCTTCTCGTTTGCAAATGACAAACGAAGCCCGAATGCCTTGCATATTTAAAAGAGTGTCCGCTGTTTGTGCGATCAACACTTGGTCATAACTCTCATTTTCATCACCCACCGCAATGGCGATCGTCTCATGGTACAATTCCGTGTTCTTAATAATCTCAGCCCGTTTGATAAAACGGTCCAGATCTTCTTTCAGCAAAGATTGAACCATTGTCAGATCGGCACCATGACGGCGCAAAAAGGACGCCGCTTCAAAAGTTCGTGAACCGGCACGCACAGCGAAATTCTTCGTATCCACCACGATTCCGGCCAACAGCGCTGTCGCTTCGAGCGGATCCATTGCCAACCTGCTTTCATGATACTGTAACAGCTCTGTAACCAACTCACAAGTGGAAGAAGCATAAGGTTCCAAATAAACAAGAACAGCATCATCGACAAAATCTTCTCCCCGACGGTGGTGATCAATCACGACAATCCGTTCTGCTCGCTCCAACAACCTGGGCTCAATCGCCAAAGAAGGTTTATGCGTATCAACCAGAACCAGGAGAGTATCTGGATCATCTATCCACTGCAACGCTTTTTCAGAATGAATGAGATGATCCCCCAGATAATCATGTTCATACACAACTTTCATCAAACGATCAATAGACGAATTTTTATCATCAAGCACGATATACGCTTCACAATCATTGATCAAAGCAAACTTCACAACACCGATTGCCGCTCCAAGCGCATCCATATCCGGGTCTTTATGCCCCATAACCAAAACCCGATTGCTATCTCGAATCAGATTCCTCATCGCATGCGAAATCACGCGTGCCCGAACGCGAGTCCGTTTTTCGACAGCATTGGTTTTTCCTCCAAAGAATACAATTCGTTCCTTATTTTGAACTGCAGCCTGATCACCACCACGAGCGAGAGCGATTTCCAAAGCTGCCTGTGCATTGCGAGAACGCTCAATCATGTTGTTACCAACACTGGCTACCCCAATACTCAATGTCAAAGGAATTTTATATTGTCTGGTCATATCCCGAACTACATCCAGTATATCAAACCGGGATTTAACCAGTTTGTTCAATGCTTTTTGCTCTGTCACAAAAAACATCCGATCCGTATCCAACCGTTTCACTGTCATCTCATACTCTTCTGCCCAACTGGATATTTCACTCCAAACATTGCTCAACAGAAGAGTGGTTTCCTGATCAGATAAACCTTGTTCTACATCATCCAAATTGTCTAAATGAAGAAATCCCAATACCACCTGTTCATCCTCATATTTTTCTTTCAGACGAACAAAATCAGTGATATCCCGAATAAAATAAAGTCGTTCTTCCGCCTGATGAATCAGCTCAAACGACCGTTCTCCCAATCGAATCTGCAGAGCTTTTTCGTCTTGATTCTTGACCTGTTTTAACTCTGGAAATACATCTCTTAATGGCTCTCCGATCAATCGTGACCGGTTTAGAATTTCTTGTACATAACGATTATGCCATTCAATCTGTCCATCTCGGTCATATAATAAAACGCCAATCGGCATCTCATCCAATACTGATTGACCTGCATTCTTAATGCGATGTGTTAATGTTAATAGATATTGATTAAAATCTTTACGAAAAGCCTGTTCAGCCCGATACAATACGAGTGCAAGTATAAAAAATACAGCTAAGCCAAAGATTCCAATGATCCAATTATAAATCGAAATAATCGCAGTAAGAATCAGGCTAAAACACATGGCAAATACCATGTGATACCCATACCATCTTTGGAATATAAATCTCGGCATCTCTTTATCCCCTCAAATTGCACTCGCTTCATAAACTTCATCTACATGAAAAACATCCCAATTTTGGATAGATCATCCATCAAACATGCTTCATCAGTTAGGTCTTAGTTATATTTTACCCTAGTTCACAGACAGCGCAACTATGGCATTGAAAGTAAATTTGACCAGGAAAGAGATTAAATGGCTATCTTAAGCGAAAGAGGCATTCACTCCAACAAAAAATCAAAACCCCAAACTTACTTTTGTCTATTCTTCATCTGGATCATCCATTGTCTTAAATCAAATCCTACATCAACCAAGCCCAAAAATTGAATAATCGTAAGAATAGGAGTAAAAGCAAGGAAAATGGCCAGCACCATCCAAGCTTTGTTCTTTTCCCCATAATCCAATAAAAACGCAATCAATGAATAGCCTTGGATCGTAAACAAAAGCTGTAAAATAAAAAGGATACTTAAATAATTATTGAAAAAGGGTGAATCCATGAAAATGGCAAGGAAATACACAAGTATGGTTACAACATAAAAATAAAAAAACATTTTTGGCAAACGCCAGTCTTTAAAAGGAGGCAATTTTTTATCTTCAACAGCACGTCTTTTCAACCACTTTCTTCCCAACCAAAGATTTATAATTGGGACAGGAGCAACCATAAAAAAGAGCATAACAGGCATAAACAGATTTAAACGAAAATAATGGGGATCAAACTCTACTCCCATCATTTGCTCCCAATATTGCCGAGCTTGCTCTAATTCCCGATCCCAAACCGTTAATAATTGTTGAAAGGCTGGAACAAACAGAAAAGCGATACCAAGGATCAGCAAAATTCCAACAAAACCAGCAAGGAAGCCAGCAAGGACAACATCTGTACCGGTCGACCCCGGTTTTCGGTAAACATGGCCCATGCTTACTCCTACCAATAAAGCGAAGAATATAAATAATAGCCACTCCACATTACCAAAAGCCAAAACAACTCCCCCTGCCAATACGGCCATGCCCAACGCATAGGACAAACGATACTGCGTGATCAAAAGAAACACAGGAAGGGGAAGAAGATAAAAGGCAAACAGAAGCATCGATGCCATAAACAAACTGATCAAAAACAAAAAGAATAAGGTAAGGAGAAAAAAGTCTCTCCATGCTTCTCTAGGCTGTCTCGGTAAGATTTATATCACCTCTTGTTCATGTATTCTTCAAGCGAAGAAAGATCACCATACCATTCTTCCAATTGGTGACCTTCATTTTTATGTTCTCTTAACTTTTCGATAACTGCCTGATCCAGCTCCCGAAATGAAAGACCCACTCTTCTGGCTAAAATATAAACCGAAACAATCAAACTAGATAAACTATCTATAATAAAATGACGATTGGCATAATGAAGCCCCTTATATAGGTTGGCAATCTGGTCAAGAATTTCAGTTTTTAGCCAATCGATAACTTTTACATTTTTTGCAAATTGCATCCCTTTCTCCGGCCGGTTCATCTGTCTTGCACTCCTTTAATGTAAAGACATCTAGAAGAATTTTCCACAACTTCCGGCCATTTTCCTGCTTTTAGACGAAAAACAGGGGCACCCAAGACCCCTGTTTTCAGATTAATCGTTGGTATATGGTAAGAGAGCCATTTGACGAGCTCTTTTAATCGCACGGGTTAATTGACGTTGATATTTGGAGCTGGTGCCCGTTACACGACGTGGCAAAATTTTGCCGCGCTCACTGATAAATTTCTTGAGCAGATCTACGTCTTTGTAATCGATGTAATCGATTTTATTCACCGTAAAGTAGCAAACTTTACGACGTTTATTTCCGCGACGACGTGCCATTGTTGATTCCCTCCTTCTATCTCAAAATCATCTTTATCTATTCCGTTCACTAGAAAGGCAAATCATCATCGGAGATGTCAATGGGTTTGCCATCATCAGCAAATGGATCATCCATCGACTGCTGACGGTTACCACCATAAGAGCTTCCACCAGAACCTCCACTACCATAAGTAGGTCCAAAATCATCAACAGGACCTGCCGCACGATTTTTCGGTTCTAAAAAGCGTACATCATCAGCTACAACCTCAGTAGTCCAAACTGTACGGCCTTCTTGGTTTTCATAGCTTCGCACCTGAATTCTACCCTCTAAACCGACCAAAGATCCTTTACGGATAAAATTCGCACAGTTCTCAGCCAATCCACGCCAAGTTACAACCGGAATAAAATCGGCTTCACGCTCACCCTGTTGGTTTGTATAGTTTCGATTGACAGCCACAACAAACCGCGTAACCGCTACACCATTTGGAGTATAACGGAGCTCTGGATCACGTGCTAACCGCCCAATCAGGATGACCCGATTCAGCATTGACATCCTCCCCCTCTAAATCACTCGATGATTCACCTTTCCCGTGTTTATTTCTCTTCCAGGTTGATGGTTAAATGACGAATAATGTTATCATTGATGTTAATGACCCGGTCAAGCTCAGAAACCAAGTCCGGATTTGCCTTGAAAGTGTACACGGTGTAAATACCTTCACGGTATTTATCAATCATGTACGCAAGACGGCGTTTACCCATATCCTGCTCTTCGAGGATTTCACCGCCATTTTCCGTGATCACCGATTTTACTTTCTCACGTGTTGCCTTCAAGGTTTCTTCATCCGCATCTGGACGTACGATGAAGTTTACTTCATATTTACGCATCACACTACACCTCCTTCTGGACTTTGCGGCTCCACCCAATTCCAGTGGAGCAAGGAGTAATAATTACTCACGATACTATATTCTATCAAAAAGATGTGGAAGCCGCAAGAATTAAACTGCAAAGCGGAAAGTAATGATGTCACCATCCTGCACGACATAATCTTTTCCTTCTAAACGAAGCAATCCTTTTTCCCGTGCCTGTACCAATGATCCTGCAGCCATTAAATCCTGATAACCAACCACTTCTGCCCGAATAAAGCCACGCTCAAAGTCCGAATGGATCACTCCAGCTGCTTGGGGTGCTTTGGTACCTTCCCGAATCGTCCAGGCACGTACCTCTTTTTCTCCTGCTGTAAAATAAGTAATCAATCCCAGCAAGCGATATGCCGCAGCGATTAATCGATCCAATCCTGAGGTTTCCAGACCCAGTTCTGCCAAAAACAACTTTCTCTCTTCCTCATCCAACTCCGCAATCTCTGCTTCCACTTGGGCACTAACCGTCACTATATCTGCCCCCTCGCTCATGGCGATTTCTTTTACTGTTTGTACATGTGGATTTTTCTCTGGATGAGCCACATCTTGCTCACTCACATTTGCTGCATACAACATTTTTTTCATGGTTAACAGATTCAAACTTTTAATGATAAACTTTTCCTCTTCAGTCAAACCTACCGAACGCGCCGGGCGGCCTTCAGCCAATGCTTCCTGCACCTTGGTCAAAATCTCATATTCCGCTATCGCCAATTTGTCTCCGCTCTTCTTCTGTCTTGCCACACGATCCAGTCTTTTCTCAACCGTCTCCAAATCAGCAAGTACTAACTCCAAATTAATGGTTTCAATATCACTGGCTGGATCCACTTTCCCAGATACATGCGTAATATTCTCATCTTCAAAACAACGGACCAGATGGATGATCGCATCCACTTCACGAATATGTGCCAGAAATTTGTTACCCAGTCCTTCGCCTTTACTGGCTCCCTTAACTAGTCCGGCAATATCCACAAATTGTACAGAAGTAGGTACGATCCGTTGTGGATTGACCATCTCTGCCAAACGCTCCAGACGTTCATCCGGAACATCTACAACCCCTACATTGGGATCAATCGTACAAAAAGGGTAGTTCGCTGACTCTGCCCCCGCTTGTGTAATCGCATTAAACAATGTCGATTTCCCAACATTGGGAAGACCAACAATACCCGTAGTTAATCCCATCAATCGCACTCCTTTTTTTCTCTGTTCATAATCCTTGTTCATTATAGTAAAAAAAAACGCAGATTTCATGTTTCATATCAAACAAAAAGAAACAGGATATCATGTCGCTGGTTGACAAAGTTTCCTTTTTTGAGGACGCAATTCCTTCTCCATTCCCCTATGATGCATCAACTATCTGAAAAAGTAGCAATATTGCGAGCTTAATGATCAGGCTAAACGGCTGATTTACGAGACATGCCCTAAACCGATCAGGTCAAACCGCCAGTAAATGATCACAAATAGCATGGCAAGCGGATATCGTGTCATTGAACTGACGTGAAGAGATACTCTTTCATATGAATACCAGCTTAGTCCATGTTCAAAAAGCCGAGAAGCATGGAGGGTCAGTGTTAGGGACAGAAAAAGGGACTGGCCCAAAAGGCGGTCCCATAACAGAGAAATCGTTCTCATTTGGTTAAAGACTCCATGATTTTATCCATGGTCAGTTTGCTTGCCACCAAGCCGTTGATCGTCCAATGGCTGGGGTCTTCCATTTCGTATACATTCCCTTTCTTGACAGCTAGGATACTTTTCCAAACCGAACTTTGCTTGAGCTGTTCCAGACCGGCTTCATTCGGCCGGCTGACGAGGAAGATGTGGTCAGCATCGAGGTCAGCCAACGCTTCAAGCGAAACCGGGCTCCAGTTCGTTTCTGCTTTTGGCAGTTTTTTTACCATATCTGGCTGAGCCACTCCCAAGTCGTGATACAGCACATTTGCAGCATAACGCGTGTTTTCAAACAGGTAATATTGTTTGCCGAACACCCACAGGATGGCAGCAGATTCATCTCCAATCGCCGCTTTGATGTCCGCTCTTGCTTTTTTGACCTTGGCATCATAGTCCGCCAGTGCCTCTTTTGCTTTTTCTTCTTTTCCCAACAATTGTCCCATCACTTGCAGCTGCTTCCGCCAATCCGCGCTTTCCGCATCTTTAAAAACGTAAGTAGGCGCGATTTTTTTGTATTTTTCATATTGCCCTTTTTTAATGGATGCCGCCGAGCTGAAAATAATCAAATCTGGATTGGCTTTGATCGTTTGTTCCAATGGCAAGTCCCACTCGATTTTAGGTACCCCTTTCAAATATGGCTGTAAGTAATCATGTACCGTTGTGCCGATCGACCATTGAGCGGCAGGTGTAACGCCAAGTGCCACGAGCGAATCTTCCATATTTGGGGCGAGGACCCGCCGGGGATTGTTTGGGATGGTCACTTTGCCCATCGCATCAGTCACGGTGATGTCTTGCTCGGTTTGCCCATTCCCTTTATGGGCGCTTCCATTCTGGCCACAAGCGGTTAATATCAATGCAACACAAAAAACACCAATGATGAATTCCATATACTTGATTCGAAATGCCATGTCCATGCCTCCTTCATGAACAAATGAACACTATCACCGAAAATGATAATTATTATCAATATAAATGTCAACAATGTCGGAATAATGATTTGTCAATTTCGGATGATTAAATACAAAAAGGGATTGAAACTTGAGGAAGGTCGATTCTATAATCATATTAATGAAAATGATTATCATTCGTATTCGATGACGTAGAAAGGTTGCGTTCAGGTGTTGAGAAATCATGTACAACAAACGATGGGAGCAGCGGGACGGAGAGCACGAACGGGATGGATCCTGTTAGTTGGGATCATCGGAATCCTGCTGGCACTTGCTGTTTCTCTTGTTTATGGAACGAAAGATCTGCAATTGAGTACAGTATGGCAAGCGTTGTTTGCTTATGATCCGGACATCAAGGCACACCAGATTGTGCAGGATATTCGCTTTCCGCGATCCTTGGCGGCAGCTTTGATCGGCGCTTACCTGGCCTTGTCGGGAGCCATCATGCAAGCGTTGACCCGAAATCCGCTCGCAGAACCTTCACTCTTGGGAGTGTCGCATGGAGCAGCATTCGCCCTTGTCGTAACCATTGCTTTTGTTCCGGACATTTCAATCGTTGGGGCAACTGTCAGTTCAATGACTGGCGCCGGGTTAGCGGTGCTGTTTGTGTTTGTGTTAGCTTCTGCGTCAAATGGAAACGTGACCCCTGTTAAACTGTCCCTTGCCGGTATCGCGACAGGGATGTTTTTAAGCTCGTTGACATCAAGCATCGCCCTGCATTTTGACGTTTCAAAAGAGATGGGTTTTTGGTATGCCGGTGGATTGGCAAACATGGATTGGCGTGCGGTTAAAGTGCTTGCCGTCGCCGGTTTATTTGGCATCCTGATTGTCACGGCGCTCGCACGTGCATTGACGTTACTCCATTTGGGTGCAGATGTAACGAAAGGTCTGGGAATTCATGTGCAGGCGGTCAAAACACTTGCAGTTCTCGCTGTGCTGCTGTTAACGGGAAGTTCAGTGGCCGTATCCGGGGCGATTGGTTTTGTTGGTCTGGTTGTTCCTCACATCAGTCGCATGTTGGTCGGACTGAATTACCGGTTTTCACTCCCGGTTTCGGCGGTCCTTGGCAGCCTGTTGCTTGTGTTGGCCGATGTTGGGGCAAGGATGATCAATCCGCCGTTTGAAACGCCCGTTGGTGTGGTGACAGCCTTGATTGGCGTGCCATTTTTCCTCTATTTGGTTCGGAATGAAAAGGGTCGGACAGCATGAACCGAAGCCAGATGAAGTTGAAGTGGACGATATGGGTTTTGTCCGTACTCCTTTTACTCGCATGTTTATTGAGCTTGAACGTCGGTGTTGTCGCCATTTCACCAGCGGAAGTGTTCCAAATGCTCACAGGTAATGGAACGGAACAACAAGCGCTGGTTTTATTTGAGATTCGCTTGCCTTCCATGGTGTTGGCACTCCTCGTTGGTACAGCCATGGCGATTTCCGGGGCCATTTTGCAAAGCATCACACGCAATGAACTGGCGGACCCGGGTATCCTTGGCATCAATACGGGAGCAGGGTTGGCGGTAGTCATTTATATCGCTTTTTCTCAAACAGCCACAGGCAGTCTGAGTGCGTCCGGTGCGCTTATTTTGCCGTTCTTCGCTTTTTTCGGGGCTTTGCTGACGGCTGTCTTGATTACCGTTCTCGCCTGGAAGCGTGGCTTTCATTCCATTCGATTGATTCTGGTGGGCATCGGAATCAACGCGGGTTTGAGTGCCATCCTGATCACGCTGCAACTGAGGCTTTCGCCCCAAGATTTTATGGAAGCCATGGTTTGGTTATGCGGAGACTTGTGGGCCACACAATGGCAGTATGTAAGGACCCTTTCATCTTGGCTTGTTTTGCTGATTCCTTACACATTATATAAAGCTCACACGCTGAACATATTGAATTTGGGCAGCCAGGTGGCAACTGGACTCGGTATCCGTTCAAACCGTGAGTACCTGATTCTCATCGTACTGGCAGTGGCGATGTCTGGACTCGGGGTAGCAGCAGGCGGAGGAATCGCCTTTTTGGGGTTGATCGCCCCGCATATCGCCCGCCGCATTGTGGGTCCACGTCATCAAGCGATGTTGCCTCCAGCCGCTCTGCTGGGTTCCCTCATATTGCTGTTGTCCGACACGATTGGGAAAAATCTCTTATCTCCAACCGAGTTGCCGGCTGGCATGGTTGTGTCTATGGTCAGTGCTCCATATTTTATCTTTTTGTTGATGAAAACGAAGTGAGGAGGGAAATGATGACAACCCTATCAGCGGAACAGTTAACGATTGGCTATGATGAACGGACGATTGTGCGACAGTTGGATTTGGTTTTTCCACCAGGCCAGATCACGGCCATCATCGGTCCGAACGGTTGCGGCAAATCCACGATCCTAAAGACGATGGCGCGGCTTCATCCAGCAACATCGGGGGCCGTTTATTTGGATGGGAAGATGATTCAAAAGATGCCGACGAAGGAAATTGCCAAAAAGATGGCCATATTGCCCCAGTCACCGGAAGCGCCAAACGGGCTCACGGTATATGAGTTGGTCTCATATGGACGAACCCCACATCAATCCGGTTTTGTGCGGTTGAATCAACACGATTGTGACATGATCGCATGGGCGCTGGAAGTGACGGGATTGACAGAGCTTCAACACCAAGCCGTGGATGCGCTGTCGGGTGGTCAGCGGCAGAGGGCATGGATTGCGATGGCCCTTGCCCAGGAGACCGATTTGCTATTGTTGGATGAACCTACCACCTATCTTGATTTGGCACATCAATTGGAAGTGTTGCAACTTCTGGAGAAGCTGAATCAAGAAGACGGGCGCACGATCATCATGGTAATTCATGATCTGAATCACGCTTCACGTTTTGCGCATCAGTTGGTTGCGCTTAAGAAAGGCAGCATCGTCAAACAAGGAACGGCGGAACAAGTGATGATCCCAAATGTACTCAAGGAGGTATTCAACATTGACACAACCATAGTCCGCGATCCGCGCACCAATAAACCAGCCATCATTTCGTACGACTTGATCAGGTAACGATGGGATGAATCCCCCAACACAAATGGTGTATTTGTTATGTACTGCTGACCAGCATCTTTCTCAAAGAAAGCGGACAATTTTTATATAAAATAAATCATCTTTTATTTAACAATTTATACATATCATCTTCATTCACCTATTTGTATAATAAAGTAGCGCAATGAATAGATATATTTCGAATAGTCGGGGGAAAATATATGAGAGTTCCAACAAGAGTCATGACATTATTTTTTCTTTTATCTAGTTTTCTTGTTTTAAGTGCTTGCAACGACAAAACCGAAGCAAAAACAGAAGAGAGCCAAAATGTGGCTTCCGCCAATACGAATCAGGAAAACAACACTACCACAGAAAACAAGAATCAAGGACCGGCAGAAACAAATCAGGAAAAAAAAGAGCCCATACCAGCGGAACAACTATTGCCACAGGTAAAACAGTTGGCCATGCAAGGGAAAGTGATCAATTGTGAATTTGCCTTGGGAACACCTCTTAGTACCGTCAAGGAAAAATACGGAAAACCGGATCAGGCAGTCGGCCATCAAGTTATGTACGAGAAACAGGGTCTATTCTTTTACTATACAAGAAACAGCCAAATTGTTTACTATATTTCTTCTGCCGATGAACGATATAAAAATATTACCATGACCAATATGAAACAGATTTTGGGAAAACCAGATGCCAATGTCAGCACGGAGGCTCTTTCTTTCCTCTATTATGCAGGGAACTATCAAGTGATTTTTCACTTTAACCCTCGCAATAAAGAATTGCTCAGTATCGATATCAATGATCCGAAAAATAGCATCCTCTATAAAAATGTGTCAACGAAACTGAACAAAACAACTCCAAAAACTCCTGCAACTCCTACTAACTAAAAATTCCTCATCAAATAGATAAACGAGCTTTCTCATTGAAAGCTCGTTTGTGCTATTCTCCAGCTTCTTCAGCTCGAATCAGTATCTTTTTCATTCGCTGTTCAAATCGGCGACGTGGTAGCAAAACACTGTGATTACAACCAGTGCATTTCATTCGAATATCTGCTCCCATCCGAATCACTTTCCAAGCATTCGTACCGCAAGGATGAGGTTTTTTCATTTCCACAATATCTCCCAAACCAAACTCTTTTCTTTGCATTACAGATCACTCTCTTCTCAAATCTGTCTTTAGACTAAACGGTCAGATTTGAAAGCACAGGTTATCTACACAGCGGATCCAACACAGCCTTTTGAATTCATTTTATGGATAAAATACATTTTTGCAAGATAAATATTTTTCCTCAACGACTGAAACAAATCCATGGCCTTTGTACGGTTTCAATTCAAGAGTCCACGATCTTTGTGCCTTCTCTGGGAATTTCCTCTTTTAACTTTAACAATATTTCCATCACTTGTTGGCTTAATTTTGTTTGTTTTTCTTTCAACGATCCTTCTTCAGGCGGGAAAATCAATGCATCGATCAATACATCGATAGGTTTGGGACGAAGAAAAAAACTTCCCTGTGGTAAAACCTCATCCATTCCTTTGAGATAAACAGGCAAAATAGGAGCCTGGCCTTTGATCGCCAAATACGCCGCTCCCTGCTTCAACTCATGCAACGATTCCTTCTCTTTGATTCCTCCTTCCGGGAAAATGCCAACCACCTTTCCCTCTTTCAACAAGGACAATGCGATCCGAATCGCTTGAATGTCCGCTCTTTCTCGATGAACAGGAAAGGCACCTGCTTTTTCCAGAAACCATCGAATCAGGCAATTGGAAAATGCCTCGCTTTTAGCCATAAAGTGAATATGCCTTGGACAAATCGCCGATAGATAAAAAGGATCCAAATAACTGGGATGATTAGCAACAATAATAAGTGGTCCTGTCATAGGGATATGATCCATTCCAATTACATGGACTCGATGATACCAACGTATAAATGATCGAAGCCATTTTTTCCCTGTCTCAAATGACATGGAGATTCACCTATTTTCCAGTTGGTTCTTCCTGATCAACTTTTTATTTCATGGATCTAGATACTATTTTAAATAAATTTATACTATTTAAAACATATAAGGGTATATATAATATAACTTGATATATGGAAGATTCTCGGCTCTCACGGCATCCCTGCCGCTTTTCCCCCCTAAACAATCAATATGGTTTGACGTTTCAAGCGCTCACTTTTTCATTCATGATTCCATGCCCATCATGGATCCGCTGTATCTATTCAACTTCCAGTCCCATCATGTATATTCTTCTCCGATTTTCCGTATACTGGTAAGGATGAACGTTTCGGAGGTAGCAAAAATGAGAGAGTTTCATTTTATTTCTAAAACCCACTCTTTCACTTTTCCATATCGCATGGAATATACACATCCACTGGCAAGACAACACTTCTCTGATCATCTTGCGTATGCATTAAAAGATATACAATCCAACATCCCGATTATTTGTGTTTGCATAGGAACCGATCGCTCAACAGGTGATTCACTGGGTCCCCTGGTTGGCACTTTTTTGTCAAAACAAGCCCCCGCCAATATCAAAGTATTTGGGACGTTGGATGAACCTGTTCATGCACTCAATTTACAAGAAACCATCCATCATATTCAAAACAAATATCCAGAAAGTCCGGTTATTGCAGTTGATGCCTGTTTGGGACATTTTAAAAACGTTGGCTGGATTCAATTAGGTCTAGGGCCCATTAAGCCAGGAGCAGGAGTCAAAAAAGAACTTCCTGAAGTCGGCCAAATCCATATCAAAGGAATTGTGAATGTGTCCGGCTTTATGGAATATATGATTTTGCAAAATACACGGCTTAGTGTTGTGATGAAAATGGCAGAAGTTATTGCTTCATCGATTTTAACGGCTACTTCATCTGAACCGATCTCTTCGTCTCTTTAGGCAAATGCTTGGCTAATTTCACGGATGGCCTGAATAAATTGATCAATGTCTGTTTCTGTATTAAAGTATCCCGGACTGACTCGCACTGCACCGATTTGCTCCGTTTTCATCTGTTGGTGGGCCAAGAAAGCACAGTGCAAACCAGCCCGCACCGCGATCTGATAATGTTGATCCAAAATCATGGCCACTTCTGTTCCGCTTACATTGGATAAATTAAAGGAAACAATCGGGAGTTCAGGTGGCTCTAACGTATATAGCTGTACCTCCCGGATGTTTGATAACCCTTCCCACAGTCGATATAGCAATTTCATTTCATGTTCATAGATTTTCTCGATCCCTGTTTCCAAAATAAACTGAACTCCTGCGCCCAATCCAGCAATTCCCGGTGTGTTCGGTGTACCGCTCTCAAAACCCGTCGGACGCTCAACAGGTTGTTGCAGCTCCTCAGAGCGACTTCCCGTTCCACCTTGAATCATGGGTTCCAATGGGACAGATTCATGCACATATAAGCCACCTGTTCCCTGCGGACCAAATAAACTTTTATGTCCCGGAAAAGCAAGCAGATCAATGGGAAGTTGCTCTACATGAATAGGAACAAGACCAGCCGTCTGTGCTGCATCCACTAAGTAAAATACACCGTGTTTCCGTGCAACTTCACCAATTTCTTCAATGGGTAAAATCTCCCCTGACACATTGGAACCATGAATGGTAACAATTAATCGGGTATTTTCTTGAATCGATTGCTCTACTTGTTTTGCCCATCCTAACTTGGCATCATATGAGAGATATGTCACTTGCACTTTCTCTTTCTGTTGTAAAAAAGCAACAGGACGTGCAACCGCATTATGCTCCCAACCCGTCAAAATCACATGATCTCCCGGTCTAACCAAACCTTTGATGGCTTGATTTAACGCTTGTGTCGTATTGGCAAAAAACAATAGATTGCTAGGATCCTTGATTCCTAGCAATTGAGTCAAGAGCTGACGTGTATGGGCAATAGCCTGATTGGCTCGCCTTGCCAGTTGGTGATTTCCTCGTCCTGGGTTGGCACCATATTCTTCAATGGCTTGTTTCACCGCATCTGCCACACCTTTAGGTTTGGGCCATGTAGAAGCTGCATTATCCAAGTAAATCATCCGATCACCCGATCCTGATGTAATAATTCAATTAACCGTTCGAGTTCACGTTCTGAATAATATTCGATCTCGATTTTCCCTTTACGTCGACCATGTTTAATTTTTACTGGTGTACTCAACAGCTGTTGTAATAAATCCTCATATCGACGAATGCTTGGATCTACTTCAACTTTTTCCTTGTTTTTTTCCTTTTTTAACGGATGCTGGTTCACTTTTTGCACCCATTCTTCCAGTTCACGTACACTGGCTCCTTCTCTCTTAACTTTCTCCGCCAGCTTTTTTTGCAACTCCACATCTTTTACCCCTAACAAAGCACGAGCATGCCCCATGGATAATGTTCCACGTGAAACATCTTCTTGAATCTCGCTCGGCAACTGTAACAGACGCAGAAAGTTTGTTACATGTGGACGGCTTTTCCCAACCCGTTCTGCCAGTTGTTCTTGAGTCAATGAAAAATGTTTCATTAATTTTTCATATGCATGGGCAATTTCAATCGGATTGAGATCTTCACGTTGGAGGTTTTCCACCAAGGCAATCTCCATCATCTGATTATCATTTAACTCTCTCACAACAACGGGTACCTTTTTTAAGTCCAGTCTTTTAGCAGCCTGAAACCGCCGTTCTCCAGCAACAATCTCATACCCACGAATACTTTTCCTTACCACCAAGGGTTGGATAATTCCATGCTGTTTAATCGATTCGCTTAATTCGTTCAGAGCTTCATCATCAAAGTGCTTACGTGGTTGGTAGGGATTGGGACGCAGTTCATCGATGCCAACTTCAGTGACAACATCATCCTCAGCAACCTCCATTTGCGGAAACAAGGAGCCCAATCCCCTACCTAATCCCTTATTGCTCATGACAAATCACTTCCTTAGCTAATTCAAGATAACATTCAGCTCCACGCGAACGAGCATCATACATTAAAATGGGCTTGCCATGACTGGGTGCTTCACTTAACCGAACATTTCGTGGAATCACGGTTTGATAAACTTTTGAGCCGAAATATTTTTGCACTTCTTCCATGACTTGTACAGATAAGTTGGTTCGTTTATCAAACATGGTTAATAAAACACCTTCAATGCCCAGATGCTTATTTAAGTGTTTTTGTACAAGGCGAATGGTATTAAGTAGCTGTCCTAATCCTTCTAAAGCATAAAACTCACATTGAATTGGAATCATCACTGTTTCTGCAGCCGTTAATGCATTGAGAGTAATGATTCCCAAGGACGGAGGACAATCGATAAAAATGTAATGAAAGTCATTTTTGATATACTGCAGTGCCCTTTTTAAACGCATTTCGCGTGAGATTGCTTGAGCTAGCTCAATTTCTACTCCTGCCAATTTAATGGTTGCAGGAATTACCCATAAATTACTTACCGAAGTGGACAAAATGACTTCATTTGCCGTCATTTCATTCATAAGTACATCATAAATGCAATGTTTTACATCGGATTTATTAATTCCCAAGCCACTGGTTGTATTTCCCTGAGGATCAATATCTACAATAAGCACTTTACGTCCCAAAGAAGCCAAACTGGCCGCAAGGTTGATTGCTGTTGTTGTTTTGTAGGGTAGAGAATTGGCGCCTTGCATTTGCAATGCAGGTTTCCAGCCTCCCCCTCCGAACCGAACGTACACCTTTCGATGTATTCGGCTCTCCAGTTGTCGCTAAGCCGGAAGTTGAATCATCTATTCCATCTTGATTGGATGATGGCAGCGTCGAATCGGATATGGAAAATACACCATCCACTTTTCTTGGCCATCAGCTGTAAGGTATGTGGTTCCAATCGTGGTTCGTTGCATCTTTGAGTGGGTGAACCCATACTTGTCGATCACCTTTTGCATCGAACATTTTTCCTTACTTGCGATGGTTTTCAGCAGGCTTCGAAAGTGATAATAACGAAATTTCCCCAACTTTTTATTTACATCATGAGCAAAGCAGTAATAATTATATAGACTGCTGATCTCTTGATGATATAGAGAAATGATCTTTGGCACAGGCAAATGGATGCGTGCAGAATAATGAGTCGGTCTCCCATTTTTCATAAAAGGCCGAAGCTTTTCTTGCAGCACAGGTTGTGGAACAAGATACAGAAGTCTCCCATTCTTTGCACGAGTAATATGGTAGCCCATAAACAAAAGTAATTGTTCCCGTAAACTGATCACCTGGCTTTGTTCTGGATCTAACTCCAAACGATATTGCTGGTCTAAAAATGCCATCAATTTTTGTTGGCATTCCACAGCCATGCTCTTTGGGCCTTGAACGAAAATCAACAAATCATCCACATGTCGAATGTACTTCATCTTCCCCTGAGATGCATACGCGTCCGCAAAATGATCCATCCAAACATCCAATGGTTGTAAATATATATGCGCCAACAAGAATGCTAGCTTCTGATCTTTTGATCCAAAAGGTGGTTGTATATATCCTGCCTGAAGAAAACGTCGAATCAATTCAAGCAAACGTCCATCTTGGATCTTGTTACTGAGTTGATGAAGTAATAAGGATGGGGACATCTGTGAAAAGAAATGCCTGATCTTTCCTCTGAATACCCAATGCGCTCCACTGGCTAATGATTCAATCTTATGTAGAAAAGGAATAACAGCCACATCCCCGTTGACCCCACCTGTAGTACGCAAAAATAGCGGTTCATATATCGCACGGAGGAGCAAATAAAGGATTTCCTGGACCAGTCGATCTATATCGCTTATTCTGCTTTGCTCACGTGAAAGAAATTGAGGATAATATTGCTCATTCCTCAATTTTTGAAGAGTGGATTGAATGGTATCTGCACTCACTTGTATATGAAGTTTTTTTTGAGCGAACAAATAAAAGTCAGGATTAAAAAAGTTACGATACAACCGCTGAAAAACAAAAGATGGATTTTCTTTCGACTTCCGGCCTAGTAATGATAAGATTACTTCGGCTCTCTGCATTACGCATACCTCCGTAATTTATCATTTCGACAACCTGCCTTCCTTCGCCATGTGATTGGCTTTCCCAATCTCGGACTACTATGAAGGCTCCGCAGCCATAGCAGATTGAATACTGCCGTAGGCTGTCTCCGTTTAGATCATGTGAATACGTGGAGTGACTTAGGTTCCCGTTCGCTTCTTTAACGTATCCATCGATACGCCGGGGAGAGATAGAGAGTGCAATCGGTGTTGGCAAAGCCGTTTGCAATCTCTCCCGTGTACGTCTCAATTAGCTTTCGTACACCTCGGTGGTTTGAGCAAAGAAGCTGGGTTTAAAGCAGTCTAGCCTTAACCATATCACTCCATTGGCCTCGCATATCAACCAGCTAGCTAATTTCACCGGTCATATGCTTTGCTGACATGCTATGTTCCCCTTTGATGTTTCCATCTCAGGTAAGTCAGCTGGCCATCAGGATCTCTCTCTAATCCTGAACCCTCTTTAGGGCAGTATTCACAGATCCTTACGGACGCACGCCAACTCCACCTTTTTGATTTGCAATCGCTATAATTCTCCCCACTTCTTTCACCTCTCTTAATTCATTATCACATCTTGTGGTTTCATGGGCACTGCTCACATGTAACCAGTAGGAACCTTTCCAATCTGCCTGTCTTTTGAAAAACGGATTGACTCCCTTTAAGCTATATCAACATTTCACTGAAGCGAAGATCGGGATCAAATTTTCATTAAGTGAAAAATGATCCCTTTTTCTTTTTCAGTTAAAGGATGGAGCAATCCTAAACAAAACGGGACTTATCAGTTTTACGATAACACAAAATTATTTTCTTGCCATCTCCTAATGATAAGAATTTTGTTGAAAGAGCGACTTGAACAAGGCAATCTTCCATGCAAGCAGCTTTTTGAAAGAAGTAGAGTAAGGAAAAAGGATGGACAGGCATTATAGGCGAAAAGTGGGAGCAGGACAGAAAAATGTCCTCTCCCGCTCCATCCTCTATCTATGATTCATACTTGAATAAATCCCCCATCTATTTTGGAATCCGGATGACTAACTCATAAAATTGATCACTCTCATGTTCATCTGTCATCACATCAATTCCCGATTCTTTAATCATATGAATCGACTGACGAACTGTATTTACGGCAATTCTTAAATCACGTGATACAGATCGACGACGTGCACTTTTCACCGGCCTTTTTTGCTCTTTCTCTAAAATTTTGCGAACCCTTTCTTCCGTCTGCTTCACATTCAAATCTCGCTCCAGTATTTCCTCCAATACCTGCAATTGTATTTTCTCGTCTTTTAAGGCCAATAGTGAACGCGCATGGCGCTCGGTAATCGTTCTTTTCAATAACTCCTTTTGTACTGATTGGGGTAGTTGCAAAAGGCGAAGCTTGTTGGCAATGGTCGATTGCCCTTTTCCCAAACGCTGCGCCAAACTTTCTTGTGTCAACTGGTGAAGTTCAATCAGTTTTTGATATGCATATGCTTCCTCAATAGCTGTTAACCCTTCTCTTTGTAAATTCTCGATCAGGGCTGCTGAAGCAGCTTGACTATCGGTCATTTCTTTGATAATGGCAGGAATCGTCATCAATTTCAGTTTTTTTACTGCACGTAACCTTCGTTCACCAGCAATCAGTTCATAAGTATTCTCCTTTCTTCGTACAACAATCGGTTGAATAATTCCATGGGAACGAATGGTTTGACATAATTCGTCAATCCGCTCATCATTAAAAATAGTTCGGGGTTGATATGGACTCGGTTCAATCTCTTCAACAGGTATGTGTTTGACAACCTCCTGTTCTTTATCACCCAAGCCTAACCAACGTGTAAATGATTCTTTCATTGATCCCGGCGCCTATATTTGCATTCCAAAAGATCAAATAGCGCCTTCCCTCCCTTGTGCTGGAATAAAGATAGCGAGAAAACCAACACAACATCTCATCATTTCGCTACAAACATCAGCCAGTCGACTCGCTCTCTTTCCCTCCCAAAGGAGATGATTTTTTCTAGCAGCCGACTCATTATTTCAATTGAGAGCTATGTAAGGTAAATAAAGTAAACCAATATATTACATTCGCTGCCTATTTCTTACTACCTGCTCATGTTCCACGTGAAACATTGACACAAATTTTACTGATTCCCAACCAAAGAGAGGAGGATTTCATCTCTTGCTAATAAAGTTTCCTGTCAATTCAATAGATATTTCCCCCTTTTTTTCATCACTCAAAATAAATAAAAAAGAAAGTCTCTAATAAAATAATAGAATAGAATTTAACAATCGATTATACCTTATTGACCCTTATCCTAAGCTACTGATAGAATCGTTCACAGAAAGACCAAAAGGAGGCAAAGCAAATGAGTGCACCTGTATACATAGGCAATGACCAAGGGTACTATGGTACAAAGGTCGTTAGCCGTGCAAATGGAAAGTTTTATAAAATGTTTATTCGAAACATGGTTGTTCCAAACCGGGTTGGAGAAATCACTTATAATAATGACCCACACAACATTATGTACAGAGAAGTAGAAGGAGATCGCGAATGGTTTGTTGGAAAGCTGGCTATTGAGCAGTCTGGCGATGATGAACTGTTCGACTCTCATAAACGTCGTCTCTTCAGTCCAACCTGGTTCCGTGAACAGGAATATCTGATTATGTTCCGTGTAAGTACAGGTCTTATGTTACAAGGCAATACAGAACCGATTGTTTCCGTCGCTCTTCCTACTGATAGCTATATTGATTACAAAGACGAGCTAAAACGAAGATTAATTGGAAAACACAGCTTTGAAGTCAAACAGGGAAATCTGCCTTATAGAAAAATTGAATTCGAAATCAAAAAAGAGAATTTGTTTGTCATTAGTCAGCCAATGGCTACCTTATTCCATATCGCTTTAGACCGAGATGGAAATCTGTTAAACGAAGATTTGTTTATTCAAAAAGTAAGTATCAATGATTTGGGATTTGGCACATCGGATATTGAAACATTGCACGGTGAAACCATTATCAAACGTCAAAGCTTTACTTCACGCTATGCAATGTTAACCGTATATCAACTGCTTGCTAAAAAATTATTAGAATTTACACGCAGTGTAGACCCTGAACAACATGGTAAGGAGTATCCTATCTGGAGTCTGCCCCGTATTGTCAGCTCCGGCGAAATCAGCTTTAAAGGAAAAGTGCACGACGTTAGCCAAATTGTTTCAGAATGTATCAAAGAAGTGGGTCAAAGTTTGGTCGATGAGGTATGGAATCGCCTTGATTATGGTGACGACATTACCTATATCATCCTGACCGGTGGCGCTTCGATTCCATTTAAACCTTTTTACAGAGAGCGCTTTGGCGACAAATTGATCTTCGCTGAAGATTATGGTATTGAGGCACAATTTGCCAATGCTTTTGGGTTATGCAAATTCTCCCAATCCAAATCCAAAGCGGTTCCAGTGAAAGATCTTCTTGAAGCAGCCGCAACCATTCAACAAGAATTTACTGTTCCTGATGCTTCAAACGAACCAGTTGTATCCAAGAAACAAAAAGCGGCAAAAAAATAAGAAATCATACCCCCAAAAATATGATTTTGGGGGTATGATATTTTTATATAAAATGTGAGAAAAAGGGGAACGAATATATAATATTATAAATTGGAACTAGCCATCCCCTTGAAAAAGAGAGATAATAAATGGAGGAGTTTTTAGGTTGTTAATCTTTATTCAAAGGAGGTGCCAAACTGTTACTTAAAACATAGAAAACAGTCCATGCCCAAAGAGAAATATACCTATTGTCAATCGTTTTCATTGCACCTCTTTAGCCTATGCAGGCAATCATGGGAGTGGACTATTATCTATGTTTTTAGTAGCAGACAAACATGTCGCAACACGAAAAACTATATGATCTCATTGTGTTGGGTACAGGGGAAAATGGAAAAGCAGCGATCGCATCATTAGAAGAACAGGGAAAAAAAGTATTATATATTGATTTAGAGACAAATCTGATTGCTTCGATGAGCGTACAGGTTCCATATGAAAATACTTCTGATGAAATCACTGACCACCAACAACCATTCAAAATCCTGGCGCATACCCAAACATTAAATACATCTACTTATGAATTGAAAACATATATTTTCCAATCCAAAGCATCGGAAGAATCACAGGCAGAAGTGGCAGCTACGGAAGAGGACGAAGCCTTTGCATTCACTGAAGACGGAGAGACCCAAATCATTGAAGAAATCGATGCTGAGATAGAAGAGGTCAAAGAAACCCTGGAAGAGTGCCACGAAGAAGACGTGGAGACGATTGAAGTCGATGAAGAAGACATCGAACTGGAAGAGGCAGTGGAAACGGTAGAGGAGCAGGAAGAGCTACACAGAGAAAGTGAGTATATCGAAGTTGTGGCTGAAGAAGAAACGGAAGAGATCGAAGGCATGGAGAGCGAATGTGAAGAAGATGGATTCTCCATTCAAACAGAGACCGAAACTGAAAATCAAAAAGAATGGGAAGTTCAATCGTTATCTTCAAAAGAACAAAGTCTGGAACAGCCAGAAGCAAATGATACTTCCTTAAATGCTATGGAGGAAAGAGGTTTATCCTTAAGGAAAAAATTATTACGACGTAAATATCAATCCGATCTCAATCATAACTCAACTTCCCTCATCCAACCTTTGAATTCAAAACCGGAAAATCAAATGGATGAAAAAGTGGAGTTATCTGCTCCAGGAACAGAAGAGACCGCTCAAACATTGGAAATATCAATGCAAAAACCTGTAGAAACGGATCAATCGGATCATTCATTTGATTCTCCTATTGATTCCATATATGATCGGGAACTGAAACTGCGCAAAAAGTTGCTTGGTAGAAACCGACACTCTCTAACCAATCCTGAACGAACTTCACAACAAAAGAACGATACGGAAGAAACAAAAGAAACCATTGTCAAAAAATCAGTATCGCTGCTAGACACATATAAGCCATCGACTGTGAGACAAGCGGAAGAGCTATCGGAAACCCTTTCTTTTGAACCATTTACTCCACGACGTCGTTCGCGAGCAAAAAAGAAAAATCGTCTGTTTGCCAATATCGTCAGCCGGCCAGCACAAGCACGAAAACGCCCTTCTCCATCTTCAGCCACAACGCCATATAATGATATAACTTCTTCAGTTCATACAAACCATATGCCAATGCAAGACGAAACATACGAAATAAACGATTCATATTATACTCCTTCATCTCATAACAGTAACCCAGCTCATACATTAAAGGCAGATACCATTGAATTTGAAGATGCTTATGGTTATAACCAATGGGAAGACTTCTTTACTCCATTCTCCCATAGTAGCCGGAAACGCCAGGAAATGAACAAGATAGAAAAAAGGAAAATTGCCTTACGTGGCTTGCACAACTTGATTAACAATTTAGGATAAAAAAATAAGCAGCAATGATGTGCTGCTTTTTTTATCTTTAAATAAGTGGCTGCTTGGCTGGAAGCCCGGTTCGTCGTGGATAGTTTTTGGGAGTTTGCTTTTTCTTTTCCATGATTAGCAAATGACGCTCTCCCATATTTTCTGGCAAAGTAAGAGCGATATCTTTGATCTCGGCTTGTCCTAATTTTTTTAAGGCTCCTTTTGCTTCTTGGATTTCATCTGCAATGTTTGCACCTTTCATCGCTACAAACCAGCCATTTACCTTCACAAAAGGCAAGCAATATTCGGCCAGTACATTCAGCCTGGCTACCGCACGAGCAGTAGCAAGATCAAATGACTCACGATAATCTTTTTTCTGACCCCATTCTTCTGCTCGCCCATGAATACATTCCACCTGTTCCAATTGCAATTTCCTTACTACTTCTTGTAGAAAAGCTACCCGTTTTTTCAAGGAATCAAGTAAGACCAGCCGAAGATGGGGAAAAGCAATTTTGAGAGGAATACCAGGAAAACCAGCCCCGGTTCCTACATCAATTAACGCTGTTACCTGTTTCATGGGAATCGATTTTACCAGTGTTAAAGAGTCATAAAAATGTTTGACATACACTTCATGCGGCTCAGTAATGGCCGTCAAATTCATGACCCGGTTGGTTTCAATTAAATGATGGTAATACTGCTCAAACTGGGCCAGCTGCTCATCGGTTAAATGGATTCCCAAAGAACAAACTTGCTCTCTTAACCAATCTCCTTCTTTCACCTAAATTCCCCTTCCTTAAAAAGGGCCTGATCTTATGGATCAGACCCACATTTACGTAACTTTTATCCTTTTTTCAAGGCTTTGTTACCCTGTTCAATATGAATCATCAAAATCGAAATATCTGCAGGATTCACACCTGAAATACGGGATGCTTGACCTAAAGAAATCGGCCGGACTTTTTCCAGTTTTTCCCGGGCTTCAGAAGAAATACCTGCAACCTTGGAATAATCCACCCAGTCAGGAATGCGTTTTTCCTCCATTTTTTTCATCTTTTCCACCTGCTGTAGTGCTTTCTTAATATACCCTTCATATTTCAACTGAATTTCTACCTGTTCAGCCACTTCTGGTGAAATCGGTTCTGGTGGTGGAGAAATGAGGGAAATTTCACGATACCCTAGCTCTGGACGCTTGATCAAACTGGCCAATTCCACAGCATTGTTAATTTCAGATGTACCCATTTCTCTTAAAATCGCTTGTACTTCTGGTGTCGGACGAACTTTTGTATTACGGAGCCGCTCGATTTCTTTTTCAATCGCTTCCCTTTTTGCAACAAAACGACGATACCGTTCTTCAGGAATCAATCCAATCTGATAACCCAAATCTGTCAAGCGCAAGTCAGCATTATCATGCCGCAACAACAAGCGATATTCAGCCCGCGAAGTAAGCAAGCGATAAGGCTCCCCTGTTCCTTTTGTCACGAGATCATCAATCAAAACCCCGATATACGCTTGAGAACGATCTAAAATAATGGGATCCTTTCCTTGTACCTTTCTCGCTGCATTGATTCCGGCCATCAGTCCCTGGCCAGCGGCTTCTTCATAGCCCGATGTACCATTGATTTGTCCTGCTGTAAACAAATTTTCCACCAGTTTGGTCTCCAAGCTTGGCCATAACTGTGTTGGTACGATTGCATCATACTCAATGGCATAACCAGTCCGCATCATTTCCGCTTTTTCCAAACCGCGAATCGTGCGAAGTACCTTCAGTTGAACATCTTCAGGCAAGCTGGTTGACAAGCCTTGTACATACATTTCTTCCGTTTCCCGGCCTTCTGGCTCAATAAAAACCTGATGCCGGTTTTTATCAGAAAACCGAACGATTTTATCTTCAATCGATGGGCAATAGCGTGGACCTGTTCCTTCAATAATCCCTGAATACATTGGCGCTCGATGCAGATTTTCCTGGATAATTTGATGGGTCTTTTCGTTGGTATGCGTTAGCCAGCATGGTAGTTGATCCATAATGAATTCAGTTGTTTCGTACGAAAAAGCTCGGGGAACATCATCCCCTGGCTGAATCTCCATTTTACTGGTATCAATCGATTTGCGATTGATACGTGGTGGTGTCCCGGTTTTGAAACGAACCATTTGAAAGCCCAACTCTTGCAGATGATGGGCCAGGTTAATGGAAGGCTGCTGGTTATTGGGGCCACTTTCATAAGAAAGATCCCCAATAATGATGCGGCCACGCAGATAGGTACCTGTGGTCAGGACTACCGTTTTGGAATAATACCGTGCTCCTGTTCGAGTAATGACCCCCCGGCACTGTCCATTTTCTACAATCAACCGCTCTACCATATTTTGATGGAGCTCCAGATTCGGCTCATTCTCCAACGTTTTTTTCATTTCACGTTGATACAAAAATTTATCTGCTTGTGCACGCAACGCATATACAGCCGGGCCTTTGCCGGTATTTAACATCCGCATTTGAATATGGGTTTTATCAATATTTTTAGCCATTTCCCCACCCAAAGCATCAATTTCCCGAACCACATGACCTTTAGCTGGACCACCGATGGATGGGTTGCATGGCATATAAGCAATTGTATCCAAACTAAGTGTAATCAAAAGAGTGGAGCATCCCATTCTGGCTGCAGCCAAAGCCGCCTCGCAACCGGCATGCCCTGCGCCAATCACAATGACATCATACTCTCCAGCTTGATATGTCATGGTCTCACCTCCAGTAAGCCTATCCTTTTCCTTCACTACCTGTCAATTTCCCTATCTCGTAAAGGATTGCAATATCCCCTGAATTCAGTTCCTGGATCATGACTATTTTCCTAAACAAAATTGGGAGAAAATCTGGTCAATCAAGTCTTCAGCTACTGCTTCTCCAATCACTTCTCCTAAGTATTGCCATGCATTTTTCAAATCAATTTCGACCATATCTAACGGCATTCCTGCTTCAATGCCTGAAAGGACTTCTTGTACGCTTTGTCTGGCTTGGTTTAACAAGTGTATATGGCGTGTATTGCTGACATAGGTTTGATCCGCTATCTCCATTTTACCCAAATAAAATAAACGTGCGATGGCTTCTTCCAACTGATCAATGCCTTTTTCCTCTTTGATCGATGTGGTAATCAGGGGTGCATCCCCGATCAGAGAACGAACTTCATCCAGATCAATCTTCTTCGGAAGATCGACTTTATTGACAATGACTACTTTGGTGTAATCCTTGAGAAGCCGTATCAACTTCCGATCATCATCGGTCAGTGGTTCTGCATGATTCAGCACCAGCAGGACCAAATCAGCTTGTGCCAAAGCTTGACGGGAACGTTCTACCCCAATGCGCTCAACCACATCTTCTGTTTCTCGAATCCCTGCTGTATCCAACAATCGTAAGGGGATTCCTCTCACATTCACATATTCTTCAATGACATCCCGTGTCGTTCCGGGGATATCGGTTACGATGGCTTTATTTTCCTGGGTCAATGTATTCATTAATGAAGACTTGCCTACATTGGGCCGCCCAACAATGACAGTCGCTATTCCCTCACGTAAAATTCTGCCTTGACGTGCAGTCTGAAGTAAACGGTCAATTTCCTGCAAAATCTCTTTGCAACGTTTTTCCAAAAATTGACTGGTTAACTCCTCAGCATCATATTCCGGATAATCCACATTGACTGCCAAATGGGCAAGTGTCTCCACAATGTCATTCCTCAAACGCCGAATCATGCGCGATAAGCGGCCTTCTGCCTGCTGAATGGCCATTTTGGCAGCCTGATCGGTTTTGGCGCGAATCAGGTCAATAACTGCTTCTGCCTGAGACAAATCGATCCGACCATTCAAAAAAGCCCGTTTTGTAAATTCGCCAGGTTCAGCTAACCGCGCTCCTGATAATAAAAGCGCTTCTAAAGTGGCTTGGACAGGAACCATGCCTCCATGACAACTGATCTCGACAACATCTTCACGTGTAAAGGTGCGTGGAGCACGCATAACTGTTACCAATACTTCATCGACCCGTTCACCGGTTTCCGGATGAACAATATGACCATAATGCACTGTGTGTGTAGGAACATCGCTTAGCTTTACTTTTCCTTGATATATTTTATCCGCAATGGCGATTGCATCGGGACCACTCACACGAATAACCGCAATACCACCCTCACCAAGCGGAGTCGAAATCGCAGCAATTGTATCGGTTTCCATCCTTTCACCTCAAACAGCCACAAGATATTTACATTTCATCCATCATATCATACTAAAAATCCCTAAATCAAAAAAACTCTCCAACAAGAGAGAGTATCATCCACTTTTGTTCAAAACCACTTGATTTAAGCTCGAACGCAGTTGGATGACACTACTCCCCACGGAGAGATTGAATGGATTTATAGCCGACAACCACATAACGGAAAGGTTCTTTCCCTACACTATGGGTTGTGATTTGCTTCATCTTCTGTAGAGTTTGGTGGATGATTTTACGATCCATCGCTGGCATCGGATCAAGTGAAACTTCTTTTTGCGTTTGAATGACACGTTCAGCAACACGATGGGCCAATGCAACCAAAGCTTCCTTTCGGCGCTCACGATATCCATCCGCATCGAGAATCAATCGCCGTTTGTCACGAAGCTTGGGGATCTGTCGATTCGCAACAATTTCAGCCAAAAATTGAAGTGCAGCAATCCGAGAACCTTTTTTCCCGATCAAAAGCCCTAAATCCTCTCCAACCAATTCCAAAACAACCGGCTTTTTCCTACTGCCACGCTCTTTGATGTGGATGCTTACCTGGAACCCAAGCATACGCGTCACATTTTGGACAAAAGCCACCGCTTCCTCAACTGGATCCATCATTCTCTCAACTTCAACCCTGGCCTCGCGTACTCCAAACAATCCAAAAAAACCTTTCTTTGGTTGCTCCAAAACACGAATCTGTACTTTGTCTCTCGTTGTGTTCAATTGCTCTAAAGCAGAGGCAACCGCCAACTCCACTGTTTTGGCTTGCACAACGACTTTGTTCAATGGATTGTGCCCTCCTGAGCCAGCTTGCGCTTCAATGGGTTAAAGACCAAGAGGTACTGTAAAATATAAATAACGTTACCATATACCCAGTAAAGGGATAAGGCTGAAGCAAAATTATAAGCCAAGACGAAAATCATGACAGGAAAGACCCACATCATCACTTTGTTCATCTGTGCCTGCTGTGGATTATCAGCAACGGATGTTGATACGATAAACTGCAAAAAGGTCGTTAACGCTGCCAAAAGGGGTAATATGAAGTATGGATCAGGTTTGCCTAACTGTAAATACAAAAAGTTGGCATCTGCAATATGCGGATTACGTACAATCGCCTGATAAAAAGCGATCAAAATCGGGAATTGAATCAACATCGGCAAGCAGCCAGAAGCGGGATTGTATCCATGCATCTGGTATAATTTCAACATTTCCTGTTGCATTTGCTGTGGATTATTTTTATATTTTTCCTGCAACTTTTTTATTTTGGGTTGCAGTTTTTTGAGCGCTTCCATGCTCTTAATCTGTTTCCAATATAAAGGAGCGATAATAACCCGAACGATTAAGGTTACAACCAAAATGGATAAACCATAATTGCCCAATACGTCCTTAAACCAATCCAGCATATCCGACATGGGAATAACCAAAAACTTGTCCCAAATGCCAGCCTGTGCACGGTCTTGTTCTGTAATCGGCTTCATATTTGGTGAACAACCGGCTACCAGTACTACGGTCATGAGCAACAGGAAGACCAATGCCATTTGACGTCGCCGCTTATACAAGAAAAACTCCTCCTTGTCCCAAAGATCAATCTATATTGAAATCTGCTACTTCCGCTTTATTTTCTTTTCTGGAACAAAGTCAATCCCACCTGGATGAAACGGATGGCATTTTAAAAGCCTTTTCAGCGTATACCATCCACCCAATAAAAAACCATGGCGTTCAATCGCAATAAGTCCATAACTTGAACAAGTCGGATAAAAACGACAAGTAGGCGGTTTAAGCGGAGAGATAAACTTGCGATAAAAATGGATAAGTGCTAACGCTATCTGTTTCATCATTTCACCCCATTACTCCTTCTTGTTTTTTTCGGGGTTGGACTGAAACAAATTCGCTTTATAGAAAACATGTCGCAAACTAGATTTTACTTGATCATAAGACATGTTCGCAACAGGATTGCGAGCGATCACAACAATATCCGTCTGTGGTCGTAAATGTTTCATCCAATGACGGGCCACTTCCTTGATTAAACGCTTGACTCGATTGCGAACGACTGCTTTTCCAAGTTTTCGACTTACCGAGATTCCTAACCGAGCCGGCCCCGCCTCCAAACGTTTGGCAACATATACGACAAACTGGCGATTTGCGACAGATACTCCTGTTCGAAATACACGACGAAAATCGTTTCGCCTTTTCAGACGATATACACGTTGCAAAAACATACTCCTTCCTAATGCCATCTGCCTTTTTCATTATGATGAAAAACAAGACAGATTAAACAAACAACAAAACCATTATGCCCGAATTTCCAGGCTTACATAGGAAAAAAGGCCACGCAACCAGTGGCCCCATCACCTTATGCAGACAGTACTTTTCTTCCTTTTCTTCTACGGTTACGCAATACTTTGCGGCCGTTTTTGGTACTCATACGAGCACGGAAACCATGTACATTTTTCCGTTTGCGTTTGCTTGGTTGATAAGTGCGTTTCATATTTCTCACCTGGCGATCCCTGGTTTTGTTGCCAAGAACCAGGGCGAACCGGATCGGATAAAGATCCGACTGTGTCCCCAGGTAACCTCCCTTCTATACTTACTCTTATGATTTGCTTAACCGTCGACAATCTCTAACATTATACCGACTTTTCAAGGAAAATGTCAAGGAACCCCTTATTCTCAAAGGGAAAACGAACAAAACTTTTTCAGTTATCCACATGTGAACACTTTTACATGTCTATTTCCTGCACATGTGGATAACTATATTCAATCATCCCCATCCACATGTGGATAATTTTCCGGTACTGGTATCTTTTTACACATGTTATCCCGAGATTATCCACCAGTTATCCACAATATCAACAGCTGTGGATAAAAAAAATCCACATCGATGTGGATTGTGGATAACTTTCCTTTTTTCGTTGTAAATACTGGGATAATTTGATATTCTATTGTTGTTTTACCAGTGGATAACTCATGTTGTATTTTGAACTTATCCACAATTGTGGATAAGTGTGTGATTTATTATCCACACCAATGTGGAAAAAGAATCCACAAGGATGTGGATATTGTGGGTAAGTCGATTTCCGCTTATTACACTACCGTTTCATCCTGTGGATAACTTCCGCTAACCACCTCTCTCAATGAAAGGAGGCAAATGGGTGGAACATATTCAAGAATTGTGGGCTCGAGCACTCGAAGTCTTAAAAGAACAGATTAGCAAGCCCAGTTTCGAGACTTGGCTCAAGGCTACAGAAGCTACTGACTTTCGAGACAATACTTTAACCATCACCACCCCTAATGAGTTTGCCCGAGATTGGTTAGAATCACGTTATGCCAATATGATTCGTTCCACTCTGCAAACCATGACGGGAACCAACATGGAAGTGAAATTTGTCAGCCTGCAACCGGCAACACAAAAAGACAACCATCTGGCTTCCGCATTCCATGCACAAGAAGCAGTTGAAATAGAGCAACCTCCCCAATCACAGTTAAACCCGCGTTATACCTTCGACACATTTGTAATCGGTTCTGGCAACCGTTTTGCACATGCCGCTTCTCTAGCCGTGGCCGAGGCACCAGCTAAAGCGTATAATCCTTTATTCATCTATGGCGGTGTTGGACTAGGTAAAACTCACCTCATGCATGCGATTGGTCATTATGTACAGGCCCACTCGCCTTCAAGTCGTGTGGTTTATCTGTCTTCTGAAAAATTTACCAATGAGTTTATCAACGCTATTCGCGACAATAAAGCAGACGATTTTCGAAATAAATACCGATCCGTTGATGTCTTGTTAATCGATGATATTCAGTTCCTGGCCGGAAAAGAACAGACACAGGAAGAATTTTTCCACACCTTTAACGCCTTGCACGAAGACAATAAACAAATCATCATTTCCAGCGATCGCCCTCCCAAAGAAATTGACGACCTGGAAGATCGTCTCCGCTCCCGTTTCGAATGGGGGCTCATTACTGATGTCCAACCACCCGACTTGGAAACAAGAATTGCGATTTTACGAAAAAAAGCCATCGCCGATAATCTGGATGTTCCCAGCGAGGTATTGGCTTATATCGCTGATCGTGTGGATACCAATATCCGTGAGCTCGAAGGCGCACTCATCCGTGTCGTTGCCTATTCCGCCTTGATGAATCAACCCATCACAAGTGAACTGGCCCAGGAAGCGCTAAAAGATATTATTTCCAGTTCACAACCAAAAGTGGTAGGTATTCAGCATATTCAGCAAGAAGTATGTAACTATTACCGTTTGCGACTCGATGATCTCAAAAGTAAAAAACGAACCAAAACGGTGGCTTTTCCAAGACAAATTGCCATGTATCTATGTCGTGAGCTTACTGATTTTTCCCTTCCGAAAATCGGTGAAGACTTTGGTGGACGGGATCATACAACCGTGATCCATGCCCATGAAAAAATCAGTCGGATGCTCAAAAATGATCCACAACTAAAACAAGTCATTGATAATCTAAAAAAACGAATTACACGCGGTTTATAAAATAGGGTCTGTGGAAAACTGTGGACAACCTGTACCCATTTATGCACACGTTATTCACAGCGAATATCGGCTTGCTGTCTGGGCCCAGGCAACTTATCCACAATATCCACAGCCCCTACTACTACTATTACTATAAAAAGAATTAAGAATAAATAAATATAAAATAAGGCAATTGCCCATGAATCTTGCGTCAATCAGAAACAAACTGTCCACAACAAACAAGTGATCGATTTTCATCTTAAGGAGGATCTCAATGGAACTGTCTACTGCTCATTCCACAGCCATTCGTATGAAACTGAACATTAACAAATCAGCATTGGTTGATGCTGTTTCACAAGTGTCAAAAGCAGTCTCTAGCAAAACAACCATTCCGATCCTGACAGGAATTAAAGTTCAAGCGGATGAAGAAGGGCTCATTCTGACAGGAAGCAACTCTGATATCACCATTTCTGTTCGTGTTCCCAAAAAGGTGGACGACAAAGAGCAAGTGATTGTGGAAAAAACGGGAGATATCGTTTTGCCTGGTCGGATTTTTGGCGATATTGTACGTAAACTGCCCGGAGATAAAGTAGAGTGGACGGTCAACGATCGCCTTCAAACGATTATTCGATCAGAACAGGCAGAGTTCCAGTTAAACGGCTTGGATCCCGAAGAGTATCCAAGGTTACCCAAATTGCCAAGAGAACAGGTATTTACGATGCCAGCTGACTTGTTGAAATCTGTAATCCGTCAAACGGTTTTTGCTGTAGCGACCAATGAAGCGAGGGGTGTACTGACAGGGGTCCAATGGCAACTGGAATCAGGAATTCTCACTTGTGTAGCAACAGACAGTCACCGTTTGTCGCGTCGTCAAGTCAAGGTGGAGGGATCTGAGGATCTGGTGCTGAAAAATGTTGTGATTCCAGGTAAAAGCATGAACGAATTGGCCAAAACCTTGGCAGACAGCTCTGGATATGTTGATATGATCGTGGCAGATAACCAGATTTTGATCAAAAACAATCATTTGGAATTTTATTCTCGCCTGCTTGAAGGTGTTTATCCCGATACCAATCGTGTGATTCCTAAATCAGGGGAAACTGTTTTGATTACTTCGACGAAAGAATTGTTACAATCTGTTGAGAGAGCATCCCTGATTACCCGAGAAGGTCGGGACAATGTGATAAAATGGACAATAAATGACGGTAAGGTACAGGTAACATCCACAGCACAGGATATTGGAAGCGTAACGGAAGAAGTAATCGCCAAAGTAACAGGTCCGGATTTAAGCATTTCGTTCAATGCCCGCTACATGATGGAAGCTCTTCGTTCGATTGACAGTGATTCCATACGCATCCAATTTACTGGTGTCATGACTCCATTTATTATCCAGCCAGCAGACCGAGAAGATTCCCTCCACTTAATCGTACCAATCCGTACCCGCTAACTTGAGGAAGGAAGAAAATTATGCGACAAATAAAGATAGATGGCCAGTATATCACTCTTGGTCAGTTGTTGAAAAAGCTCGATCTGATTGATAGTGGAGGACAGGCGAAAATTTTTTTACAGGAACGGGAAGTAAAAGTAAATCAACAGCTTGAATTGCGCCGGGGTAGAAAGATTTATCCACAGGATATTGTGGATATCGCAGGATATGGGATTGTCCAAGTGGTACAACTTTAAGGGAGGGCGCCCATCTTGCGTGTTCAATCCTTGGATTTGTATCAGTATCGAAATATTGCTACCCTCGAATTAAAGTGTCCAGAAGAACTTCATCTTTTTGTTGGACCCAATGCCCAAGGAAAAACAAATATCCTCGAATCCCTTTATGTGCTGGCCCTTGGCAAATCACATCGCTCTCGTTCTCCACGAGAACTTATTCAATTTGGCAAACAGCGGGCCCATTTAAAAGCAAGAGTAGCAAAAGATGGACAAATTCATCGTCTGGAAGTCCAACTCTTCGAAAAAGGAAAAAAGGTGAGCCGTAATGGAATCGAACAATCACGGCTCAGTCAATATATCGGGTTTCTTCCAGCTGTTTTGTTTGCGCCAGAGGATTTGGCTTTGGTTAAGGGAAGTCCACAAGTTCGTCGTCGTTTTCTGGATATGGAAATAGGGCAGGTCAGTCGAACTTATGTCCATCATTTATCTCAGCTTTCAAAACTGATCATTCAGCGCAATCACCTTTTAAAAGAGCTGGGCAAAAATAGGCAAACATATTCACCACTGCTTGACGTAATGGATGAACAATTTGTGTCATTGGCTGTACCCATTTGGGAGAAGCGATTCCGGTTTTTACGCATGTTGACAAAATGGGCGCAAGAAATTCACCAGACGATCACTCAAAAACAAGAGGAACTTATGATAGAATATGTTCCATCTATCCAGATCGATGATGGGATGAGAACAGAACAGTTAAGAGAAATCTTCGCGAATGAATTGTTAAAGATCCGAGATAAGGAAATACGACGAGGAAGTACTTTACTTGGCCCTCAACGGGATGACTTTCGGCTGAAAGCCAATCAGTTGGATTTGCATACGTTCGGTTCCCAGGGCCAACAACGGACGGCTGCATTGTCTTTAAAACTAGCAGAAATCGAGCTCATTCATCAGGAGATGGGGGTTTATCCCATTCTCCTATTGGATGATGTTTTATCAGAGCTTGACGATTCACGAAAAACCCATTTGCTTACCGCCATTCGCGGGCGTGTCCAAACATTTGTAACGACTACCAATCTCGAAGGAATTGACTCTGCCACGTTGGAGCAGGCACGGATTTATCGGGTAAGACAAGGAATTATAACCGAACTGGGGTGAGACGGTGTTTATTCACCTGGGTGGGAATCGCATGATTCGCATTGGTGAGGTGATCGCCATCATCGATGCACAAAGCAGCAATGCTGCGGATCCCTATTTTTCTTTTTTGGATATTGCAAATAAAAAAGGACGATTTGAGCAGATTTCATCCGATGAAATAAAGGCCTATGTGATTACGGATCAAAAAATCTATGGCTCTCCCATCTCTTCACTCACGTTGTTGAAGAGAGCGGAACAGAGCCAATATGATCGGAAATAAATGCGATTCGATCAAACAGGAAAGAATTACGATTTGATGAGAGTGCAGGTGACCGAGATTGACCGTACAAAAAACCAGCTATGATGAAACGCAAATTCAGGTGCTTGAGGGATTGGAAGCGGTAAGGAAACGGCCAGGAATGTATATCGGTTCAACCTCAAGCCGTGGGCTACACCACTTGGTTTGGGAAGTGGTAGACAACAGTATTGACGAAGCGTTGGCTGGGCGATGTGATACGATTATTGTCATTGTCAACCCGGATAACAGTGTAACCGTCATCGACAATGGTAGCGGGATTCCGGTCGGAATTCAGCCCAAAATGGGACGTCCTGCTGTGGAAGTCGTCATGACTGTTCTTCATGCAGGTGGTAAATTTGGAGGCGAGGGATATAAGTTTTCAGGTGGTTTGCATGGTGTGGGGGTATCCGTTGTCAATGCCTTGTCTGAATGGCTGGAAGTAGAGGTAAAACGTGAAGGAAAAATTCATCGCCAACGCTACCGCCGCGGTGTACCTGAGATGGATCTGGAAGTGATTGGGTACACGAATGAGACGGGAACCAAAATCACCTTCAAGCCAGATAAAGAAATTTTCACAGAGACCACTGTTTATGATTACGACATTTTGCAAAATCGTTTGCGGGAACTGGCGTTTCTGAATCGAGGAATCAAGATTGTTCTTGAAGATCAGCGCGGAGAAGGCCGAAAGGATATTTTCCAGTTTGATGGTGGGATCTGTTCGTTTGTGGAGCACTTGAATCGCAATCGTGAAGTGTTACACGAACCCCCCATTTACATCGAAGGAACCAAAGAGCAGATCCAGATCGAAATTGCGATGCAATACAATGACTCGTATTCTTCAAATATCTACTCTTATGCCAACAATATTCATACGCATGAAGGTGGAACCCACGAAGCAGGTTTCAAATCTGCTCTTACCCGTGTCATTAACGATTATGCGCGTCGCAATAACCTGTTAAAAGAAAGTGATAGCAATCTGACAGGAGACGATGTGCGCGAGGGATTAACAGCTATTGTCAGTGTGAAGATCACTAATCCTCAGTTTGAAGGACAAACCAAAACCAAGCTGGGTAATAGCGAAGCACGTACAGCAACAGAACAATTGTTCTCTGATCGTTTCCAATCCTACCTTGAAGAACATCCGGCTGTTGCGAAAAAAATTATCAGCAAGGCTGTTACAGCTGCCCGTGCCCGGGAAGCAGCCCGGAAAGCCCGGGAGCTCACCCGTCGTAAAAATGCGCTGGAGGTTAGCTCACTACCAGGGAAATTGGCAGACTGTACTTCACGCAATGCGGAGATCAGTGAGCTGTTCATTGTCGAGGGAGATTCCGCTGGAGGTACTGCCAAACAGGGACGCGACCGGATGTTCCAGGCGATTCTGCCACTAAAAGGTAAAATTCTGAATGTGGAAAAGGCGCGGCTGGATAAAGCATTGTCCAACGATGAGATTCGCACGATCATTACGGCTCTTGGGACAGGCATTGGCGAAGACTTTAATTTGGATAAGCTTCGCTACCACAAAATCATTATTATGACGGACGCCGATGTAGATGGAGCCCATATTCGTACCTTGTTGCTGACCTTCTTCTATCGCTATATGCGACCATTGATCGAAAATGGGTTTGTCTATATTGCGCAGCCTCCACTTTACAAATTGCAACAAGGGAAGACAATTCGTTATGCATACAATGACAAAGCCAAAGAAGAGCTTCTGAAGGAAATGGAAGAAAACGGAAAAGGAAAAGTGGACATTCAACGTTACAAAGGTTTGGGAGAAATGAATGCCACTCAGTTGTGGGAAACCACAATGGATCCTGAAAGTCGTGCACTGCTTCGGGTTTCTTTGGAAGATGCCATGGATGCAGATCAGGTATTTGAAATGTTGATGGGCGATCGAGTTGAACCACGCCGTGACTTTATTCAAGAGTTTGCAAATCAGGCCAATCTGGATGTGTAACTTATTCAGCTTGTTTTGTAAACCAATGGGGAGTTGATCTACTTGGCAGAAACAGAACGTATTCAATCTGTAAATATTAGCGATGAGATGAAATCATCCTTTCTTGATTATGCGATGAGCGTCATCGTTAGCCGGGCTTTGCCAGATGTTCGTGATGGGCTAAAGCCCGTTCATCGCCGGATACTGTACTCTTTGTATGAACAAGGGATGACTCCAGACAAGCCTTATAAAAAGTCAGCACACGTAGTTGGAAACGTGCTAGCACAATACCATCCCCATGGAGATGCGGCAGTTTATGATGCCATGGTACGGATGGCACAAGACTTCTCGTATCGTTATATGCTGATCGATGGACATGGAAATTTCGGATCAGTGGATGGGGATTCCCCGGCGGCCATGCGTTATACCGAGGCGAGAATGGCTCCCATTACGTTGGAGTTGCTTCGCGATATTCAGAAAAATACCATCGACTTTATGCCGAACTATGATGGACAGAAGCAAGAACCCAAAGTTCTTCCGGCACGTTTCCCCAATCTTTTGGTCAACGGGTCTGCTGGAATCGCAGTAGGAATGGCGACAAATATTCCACCGCACAATTTGCGTGAAGTCATTGATGGAATCCTTCTCCTGATTGATCGACCTGATGCGGCCATTGAGGACCTGATGAAAGTCATCAAAGGACCAGACTTCCCAACAGGCGGTATTATTCTCGGTTTAGACGGCATTCGCAAGGCTTATCGGACAGGTCGGGGCAGTATTCAAATTCGGGCGAAAACACGTATTGAAGAAGCTGGCAGCGGTAAAATGCGCATCGTGGTGGAAGAACTGCCATATCAAGTTAACAAGGCCAAGCTGGTCGAAAAGATTGCGGAATTGGTGCGGGATAAGAAAATCGATGGGATTACTGATTTACGTGATGAATCGGATCGGAATGGGATGCGTGTTGTCATCGAGTTAAGACGGGATGTCAATCCACGGATCGTATTGAACAATTTATTTAAACACACTTCACTCCAGACAAGCTTCGGCGTCAATATGCTTGCACTTGTGGACGGGCAACCCAAGGTGCTCAACTTGAAACAGGTTCTTTATCATTATCTTGAGCATCAGGTGGAAGTGATTCGCCGGCGTACCCTGTTTGATCTGAATAAAGCGGAAGAACGGGCTCATATCTTGGAAGGGCTTCGTATTGCTCTGGATCACATCGATGAAGTGATTCAATTGATCCGGTCCTCTCAAGATGCAGGAGAAGCACGGACTGGTTTGATGGAAAGATTCGGGTTGAGTGAAAAACAGGCCCAGGCGATTCTGGATATGCGTTTGCAACGTTTAACAGGGCTTGAACGTGACAAAATCGAGGCAGAATATCAGGAACTTCAGGAAAAAATTGCTGAACTGAGGGCGATTCTGGCGGACGAAGCCAAAATTCGTGAAGTCGTCAAAAAAGAGATAATCGAAATCAGGGAAAAGTATGGAGATGACAGACGGACACGTATCAAACTGGATGTAGAAAGCATCGAAGAAGCCGATCTCATTCCGGAAGAAGAAGTTGCCATTATTATGAGTCATCGTGGCTATATCAAACGGATGCCGCTATCCAGTTATCGTGCGCAAAAGCGTGGCGGTAAAGGTGTTACCGGAATGGGTACGAAAGAGGATGATTTTGTACAAAATCTCTTTGTCACCCACTCCCATAACTATCTGCTGTTCTTCTCCAATAAAGGAAAAGTTTATCGCTTAAAAGCTTATGAAGTTCCGGAATTGGGTAGAACAGCACGAGGTACTCCGATTATTAACCTGATTCAAATTGATCAAGACGAGTATATTCATGCGATCATTCCTGTAAAGGAATTTGATGACAAGAGTTATCTCATCTTCTGTACAGCTCAAGGTATTGTGAAGAAAACCGCTTTGTCTGAGTTTGAAAATATTCGCCGCAATGGTCTGTTCGCCATCAACTTGCGGGATGAAGACGAATTGGTGAGTGTTCGCTTGACAGATGGAGATCAAGAAATCATTATCGGTACCAGCTTGGGAATGTCCATTCGTTTCCATGAATCTGAGGTAAGGGAAATGGGACGTTCGGCTACCGGGGTCAAAGGCATTACTCTGGGTGATGATGATCATGTCATTGATATGGATATTGTGATTCCGGGTAAAGATGTGCTCATTGTTACCAAAAAAGGATATGGAAAACGGACGCCATTAAGCGAGTATCGGGTACAGTCACGTGGAGGAAAAGGAATTAAAACATTGAGCATGACAGAGAAAAAAGGGCCTGTGATCGGACACAAAGTGATTTCTGAAGAAGAGGATTTAATGATCGTCACCCAATCGGGAACCGTCATCCGGATCAATGTATCTGAGGTCTCTGTCTTGAGTCGTTATGCCCAAGGTGTAAAACTGATTGCTGTTGAAGGCGATGAAGAAGTCGCTACCGTAGCCCGTGTTCAAATTACAGATGACGAGGACGAAAGCGAACAGGAGAATTAAGACAGAGGATGATTTCTGCGAACATTGCCTATCCTAAGGGTAATGTTCGTTTTGTTTTATCCTTTTATCCACATAGTTATCCACAGTTATACACAGGTTATCCACAATTTGTGCACAATTATCCAGCATTTTTCAGATGATTTCTACCTATTTGTTTATCATTGACAGTCAAAATCCAGCTTTGCTACACTAGCAAAAAATCTGGGACATCTGTGAAAGGGAGCTGTTAATCAATGTGGGAGCAAAAATTTGCTAAAGAAGGATTAACGTTTGATGATGTGTTACTGATCCCTGGGAAGTCTGAAGTACTGCCAAAGGATGTAAATGTAGGTACCCGACTGGCTGACTCGATTCGTTTGAATATCCCGTTGATCAGTGCTGGGATGGATACAGTAACAGAGGCATCTTTGGCTATTGCGCTAGCTCGCCAGGGGGGAATTGGCGTTATTCATAAAAATATGAAAGTGGAAGAACAGGCGGAAGAAGTAGATCGGGTTAAACGTTCAGAGAGTGGAGTGATTACCAATCCATTTTATCTCCATCCTGAACATAAAGTGCATGATGCAGAAGAGCTGATGGCAAAATATCGAATTTCAGGTGTGCCCATTGTCGATGATCAATTAAAATTGGTCGGTATTATCACGAACCGTGATTTACGTTTTGTTCGCGATTATTCTACACCGATTTCCGAAGTAATGACGAGGGATAATCTGGTGACAGCTCCAGTAGGAACCACTCTGAAAGATGCTGAAGCGATCTTGCAAAAGCATAAAATTGAAAAGCTGCCATTGATCGATGAGCAAGGTGTATTAAAAGGGTTAATTACGATCAAGGACATCGAGAAAGCGGAACAATTCCCAGATGCTGCAAAGGATGAACATGGCCGTTTACTCGTGGGTGCAGCTGTTGGTGTAGCAAAAGACACTATGCGTCGGGTAGCTGCTTTGGTAGAAGCGGAAGTAGACATGATTGTGGTCGATACAGCACATGGCCATTCCAAAGGTGTTTTGGAAACAGTAGCCGCTTTAAGAAAGCAGTATCCTGATCTCGTCATTGTGGCTGGAAACGTTGCAACTGGAGAAGCGACACGTGATTTGATTGAAGCAGGAGCAAGTGTGGTCAAGGTAGGTATTGGCCCTGGATCGATCTGTACGACACGGGTAGTGGCAGGAATTGGCGTTCCACAAATAACGGCGATTTATGATTGCGCAACAGTGGCAAGACAGTATGGAATCCCGATTATTGCCGATGGAGGTATTCGTTACTCTGGGGATATTGTCAAAGCCATTGCTGCAGGCGCAGATGCTGTTATGTTGGGTAGCTTGTTTGCGGGAACAGAGGAAGCTCCAGGCGAATCGGAAATTTTCCAGGGACGCCGCTTTAAAGTATACCGTGGCATGGGATCCATTGGTGCCATGCAAGCAGGCAGTAAAGATCGATATTTCCAAGAAAACCAACAAAAACTGGTTCCTGAAGGAATTGAAGGACGTGTGCCATACAAAGGGCCTTTGGCCGATACGGTCTATCAATTGATTGGTGGTCTGCGGGCAGGTATGGGGTATTGTGGAGTAAAAACCATTGAAGAACTGAAAGAAAAAACCCGTTTTATTCGTATTACCAATGCATCTTTGCGTGAAAGTCATCCACACGATATTCAAATTACCAAAGAGGCCCCCAATTATCATGGATAAGAGGGCTTGCTGATTTTGTTTGAATCAGAACACAATGAAATACTATCATTTGAATCATCTCTTAAAATTGTGAAGAAGTAGGGAATTTCTCTACTTCTTCTTCTTTTTTTAAATAGATTGTTATAGAATGGAAAAATCAGTGGTGATACGGCATGTGTTATATTCAAAGTGTAATGTAGGAAGGAGGGATTGGGAATGGCTGGAAGATGGGGAATGGGTTTTCTTGGCGGGATTGTGCTGTTTTTTTTCTGTTTGTTTGGTTTTCCTGCATCTTTGGTAGCGGCTGAGCAGCCCAAGCTTCCAGATATTAAGGCAGAAGCTTATTACATTATGGACTTCGAAACAGGAGCTACTTTGGCTGAGTATAATGCAGAAGAGCCGCGTGCACCTGCCAGTATGACCAAAATGATGTCTGCATTCGTGGTGTTGGATCAGATTAAGGCAGGAAAACTTCGATGGGATGATAAGGTAGAGATCAGTAAACGTGCGGCGGCGATCCCGGAAGCGAAGATTGATTTAAAGCCAGGAAAAGAGGAAACGGTGCGAACACTTTTTGATGCCATGTTAATTCAATCAGCCAATAATGCTACGGTCGCTCTGGCAGAAAAAGTGGGTAGGAGCGAAGAAGGCTTTGTTGCATTAATGAATAAAAAAGCCAAAGAGCTGGGGATGAAGAATACACAGTTTCGTACAGCGTCCGGTTTGGACGAGAAATCATACGGCCGGTATATGCCAGCGATGCCTGCTGGACACAGGCAATTTGAGAATAATGTCATGTCTGCACATGATACAGCGATCCTTGCTCGTAAATTGATTCAAACACATCCGGAAGTACTCAAAACGACTGAAACGAAAACAAAGACATTACGAGAAGGAACATCACGTGAAGAGAAAATAAAAAACTGGAATCTGATGTTACCTTCTTTTCCTCACGCATTTGAGGGAGTGGATGGAATCAAAACAGGGCACACGGATGAAGCAGGATACTGTTTTACGGGTACAGCGAAACGTGGGGAACTGCGCTTGATTACCGTGATAATGGGGGCTAAAAGCGATGATCGGCGGTTTATCGAAACCAAAAAACTGCTTGAATATGGATTTGAGCATTATGAACTGAAAACGATGTTAACCGCCAATCAACCTGTACCAAAGCATTCTACCCTGGCTCTCCCCAATGGTGTGGAACGTGAAGTTCCAGTAGGAGTAAAGACATCTGTCAAGGCACCTGTACTTAAAGGAGAAGATAGCAAATATACTTATCAAGTCCAGTTTGATCCAGCAGTGAAGGCGCCGCTAAAAAAAGGAGACGTCGTAGGGCAAGTGAAAGTACTTTACAATGGCAAAGAAATCAAAAATATCGACCCCGTTCAGTTGACTGCCCAAGCCGATGTCGAAGAAGCCAGTTCCATTCGTTTATTCTTCCGAGATCTCTTTGATTCCATCACGAGCTGGTTTCGTTAAGTACATATCTGGGTTGGACCATTGCCAGCATGATTCAGGATCCAATAGGAAAGATGAAAATAACCGAATAAGCTTATAGAGCAAGGAGAAATCCTTGCTTTTTTTGTAACAAACGGGACAAGCGAATCGTTGTCTGATCCAGGATCGGGAGCAAACACCATCCAAGAGAAAGGTTAACAATTCGCTGAAGGTACATGAGCTAGAATAAAGGGGTTTGCCCTCGTTGTTGGTGTAAGGCATGTAAGTACTCTCGAATGACCAGGCACATTTCCTTGATTCCATAGGAGAGCTCATTTTCACTTACATTGGAAAAGCTGAGGCGAAGATGATTCCATTCAATTTCACTTGGGTAACAAGCGGAGCCAGGTAAAAAGCTGATTTCCTTCTGTTTCATGAAACTTAAAAGATCAATGGAATTTGTTCCTTTAGGGAGCGTAATCCAAATATTAAATCCGCCTTTGGGTAGAATCCATGAGACGCCCGAAGGGGCATGTTTATTTAGTAGATGAATGGTCATATTTCTTTTTTGCTTGAGTGTTTCTCTTAATTCTTTTAACAAACGATTAATGAGTTTTGTTTGGAAGATAGGTAGAATCACCTTTTGATTCAGTAAAGGATTCCCCATGTCCGCATTGGTTTTGGCGGCAATTAAACGGTTCAAAATCCCTTCCGAAGCGACCAGAAACCCGATTCGGCAACCTGGAGAAAGAATCTTGCTCAATCCTTTCAGATAAATAACGTTCCCGTAATGATCCATGGCTTTGATGTGCAAGGGTGGGGACTCATCAAAATAGATTTCGCTCCAAGGGTCGTCTTCCAGAATTAAACAGTTCATGTGATAAGCCAATTCAATCAGCTCTCTTCGGCGCTTTTGACTCAAGATATAACCCGTAGGATTTTGAAAGGTAGGTATGGTATAAATCAATTTCGGGTTGTAGGTATCAAATAAAGCAGTCAGTTTGTCCATTCGCATACCTTCTTCATCCATGGGGACAGAGATAACAGTGGCACCTCGGCTACGGAAAATATCGATCGCAGCCGGATAAGTGGGTTGCTCGGTGACGACAATATCACCAGGTCCCAAAAAGCATCGCGCGACCAAATCAATCCCTTGTTGCGAGCCATTGGTGACCAGGATGTCCTGGGGTGATACTTTAATTTCTTCTCCTACCAAATAGGTAGCGAGAGCCTGGCGCAGTTCAATATCTCCTTGGATTTCCCCATATTGAGCCAAAATTTCCGGTTCCCGTTGCACAAGCTGCTGAATACTCTCAGCCAAAATGTTGGTTGGCAAAAGATCTGGATGAACAATCGGGCTGGAAAAATTAATCCTGGCAGGTGTTTGATTATAGTACATTTGCTGAGTGCGATGTAAATAATCCGGAATTTGCAATAGTGTTTTTTCTTCTTTCGATTCCTCTTCTTTTTCTCCGAAACTCCGGTTGGTAACAAAAGTTCCTTTTCCTTGAATCCGTTCGATCAACTGCTGTTTTTCCAGCAAATCAAAAGCTTGTATGACTGTTACAGGACTGACCTGCAGTGTTCTGGCCAATTTCCGTACAGATGGCAGACGTGACCCACTGGGAAAATAACCGGATAAAATACGATCGGCAAATGCCTGGAATATTTGCTGAGCAAGCGGTATCTGTGATTGACGATTCAGTTCGATTTTCATGCAATTCGCCCCTAAGTGTTACAATATGTTATTGACTGTTATATTTAAGTGTACATAGAATCAAAATTGAAAACAATAAAAAAGGTTAGTTAAAGAATAAATTCATCCAATAATCGCCGAATAGATGAGAAAAAACACATAGTAACAGTGATGGTTCAATAGCAGGAGGGAGAATATGACGGTTTATAAAGCATTAACGATTGCAGGTTCGGATAGTAGCGGTGGTGCTGGATTACAGGCAGACTTGAAGACGTTTCAAGAACGTGGCGTATATGGAATGACAGCGATTACCACCATTGTAGCGATGGACCCCGATAACAACTGGAACCATCAGGTGTTTCCTGTTGAGCTGGACACTGTGAAGGCACAGTTAAAGACCATTTTGGAAGGTGTAGGCGTCCATGCTTTAAAGACAGGAATGTTGGGAACGCTTGAACTGATCGAACTCGTTGCAGAGACACTGGAGAAATATGAAGTGGAACGTATTGTCATTGACCCTGTTTTGGTCTGCAAAGGAACCGATGAAGTGTTAAATCCTGATACACTTATTGGATTACGGGAGATTCTGGTTCCTAAGGCAATGGTAACTACCCCCAATTTGTTTGAAGCGGCTCAATTAAGCAAACGCGGCCCTATTCAAACCATTGATGACATGAAAGAAGCTGCTGCCAAAATTCATGAACTGGGTGCCAAGTATGTATTGATTAAAGGTGGAGGAAAACTAAAACACGAAAAAGCTGTCGATCTTTTATATGACGGTGAAACTTTTGAGCTTCTGGAGTCGGATCGGATTGATACCTCTTATACACATGGAGCTGGTTGTACTTATGCTGCGGCGATCACGGCGGAGTTGGCGAAAGGAAAATCAGTGAAAGAAGCGGTTTATACGGCAAAAGCGTTTATTACGGAAGCCATTCGCCACTCTTTCCCACTTAACCAATATGTAGGTCCTACACTACATGCAGCTTATCGGTTGTATGGTGAAAAGTAATAATTGGATTCACAGGATAAGGAAGAATCCGTTTCTCCAGTAATCCTCAAGGCGAAAGAAGTAACGACATGGAGAAACGGATTCTGGTGATTTGATCAATGATACTTGCTATACCCCCATTTTATCGGTTTACAATCGGATTGAAAACCAGAAGGAGGAAGGATTTATGCGACAAACGGGTACAAATCGTGTCAAACGTGGAATGGCTGAGATGCAAAAAGGCGGCGTCATTATGGATGTGGTGAACGCTGAACAGGCAAAGATCGCTGAAGCTGCCGGTGCAGTAGCGGTTATGGCCTTGGAACGCGTTCCGGCTGATATTCGTGCAGCCGGTGGAGTAGCGCGGATGGCTGATCCACGTATTGTTGAAGAAGTGATGAATGCCGTTTCGATTCCAGTGATGGCTAAAGCACGTATTGGGCATTTTGTGGAAGCGAGAATTCTGGAAGCGATTGGAGTAGACTATATAGACGAAAGTGAAGTATTAACACCAGCTGATGAAATGTTCCATATCGATAAAACCCAGTTTACCGTACCATTTGTTTGTGGAGCGCGTAATTTGGGTGAAGCATTGCGCCGCATTGGGGAAGGGGCGTCGATGATCCGAACCAAAGGGGAACCAGGTACCGGAAACGTAGTCGAAGCTGTTCGGCATATGCGGACCATGCAAAGCCAAATTCGCAAGGTCCAAAACATGTCTCGAGACGAATTGATGACCGAAGCCAAAGAACTGGGGGCACCTTTTGAACTGCTGCTTCAGGTACATGAAACAGGCAAGCTCCCAGTGGTGAACTTCGCTGCAGGTGGTATTGCCACTCCGGCTGATGCAGCACTGATGATGCATTTGGGAGCAGATGGTGTATTTGTCGGATCCGGAATCTTTAAATCGGAAAACCCGGAGAAATATGCACGGGCGATCGTAGAAGCAACCACCCACTATGAGGATTTTGACTTGATTGCCAAATTATCGAAGGATTTGGGTACACCGATGACAGGGATCGAAATCTCCCAGATTCGTCCAGCCGAACGGATGCAAGAGCGAGGATGGTAAGGGGGAACGAAGATGAAAATCGGGGTACTCGCTCTGCAAGGAGCAGTAAGGGAACATGTGTCTTTATTGGAGAAAGTAGGCGCTCAGGCGATTGCCGTGAAAAGAGCGGAGCAACTGGCTGATTTGGATGGTCTGGTGCTCCCGGGTGGAGAATCCACTACAATGGGAAAACTGATGCGAAAATATGATCTGGTTGATCCCATTGTCGAAATGCATCAACAGGGAAAACCAATTTTTGGAACTTGTGCAGGAATGATTTTATTGGCCAAAAAAATCGAAGGTCAAGAGGAACCGCATTTGGGTTTGATGGATATCACTGTCAAACGCAATGCCTTTGGCCGTCAAGTGGACAGTTTTGAGGCGGATCTGTTCATAAAAGGAGTTGCCGAGGATTTTCGCGCTGTGTTTATCCGTGCTCCCTATATTGCCAGTGTCGGACCGGAAGTTGAGATTTTATCTGAAGTTGATGGAAATATCGTAGCAGCAAAACAGGACACTTTGCTTGCGGCTTCATTCCACCCTGAGCTAACTGATGATGTTCGCGTTCATCAATATTTTGTGAAAATGGTACGAGAATCGCTGGATAAAAAACAGTCAGTTGGAGTATAATAATAATTAAAATTGTACGCTGAATCTTGGATAGGTTAAACGTGAAGAAGAGGCTAGTAACCGCTTTGGTTTGTACCAGAGAGGCGATGGTGGGTGGAAATCGTCCAAATCAAGTGGTGAATCCACCTCAGAGCGAAACGTGAAAAAGTGGCAAAGCTTTAAGCGTTTTCGGCAGCGAACCGTTATCTCGCTTGAGAGGATCAGTGCTAAAGCTGATCAATAAGGGTGGCACCGCGGAACCTTCCGTCCCTTTGTGGAGGAAGGTTTTATTTTATTTCAAAGGGGGTCTTGTTATGCTGAATGTAAAACTGCTCCGAGATCAGCTGGAAGAAGTCAAGAAAAGATTGGCAACCCGTGGTGAAGATCTCAGTCATCTCGACTTGTTTTTGGAATATGATCAACAAAGACGTGAAGTGATTCAAAAAGCGGAAGAATTGAAAAATCGACGCAATGTTGTTTCCCGGGAAATAGCCCAGTTGAAAAAAGCCAAACAGGATGCAGAAGCAAAAATTTTGGAAATGCGCCAGGTTGGAGAAGAAATTAAGCAGCTCGATGAGCAGGTTCGGCAATTGGAAGAAAAAATCAACGATATTTTGCTTACCCTGCCCAATATTCCGCATGAGACCGTTCCGGTTGGTGCTTCGGAAGAAGAAAATGTAGTTGTTCGTTATTGGGGTGAAGTGCCAGATCCAGCTTTTGAGATCAAGCCCCATTGGGAAATTGGGCAAGCGTTGAACATTTTGGATTTTGAACGGGCAGCGAAAGTCGCTGGTTCGCGGTATGTATATTATCAAGGAATGGGTGCACGGCTGGAACGGGCTTTGATCAGTTTTATGCTGGATCTCCATACGAAAGAACACGGCTATACTGAAATCGTTACACCCTTTATTGTTCATCAGGATAGCATGCTAGGGACCGGGCAACTGCCCAAATTCGCTGAGGATGCTTATAAGATTGGAGAAGAAGAGTCTTACTTGATTCCTACAACAGAAGTTCCACTTGTGAACTATTTCCGGGAAGAAATTTTGAGCAATGAAGATCTGCCGAAATATGTGACAGGTTATAGCCCCTGTTTCCGGTCAGAAGCAGGGTCTGCAGGAAGAGATACCCGTGGAATCATTCGTTTGCATCAATTCCATAAAGTGGAGCTGGTAAAGGTTGTTCATCCGGAAAACTCGTATGATGAACTGGAAAGCATGTTGGCCAATGCTGAAAAGGTACTCCAACTCCTTGAACTTCCTTATCGTGTGATCGAACTCTGTACAGGAGATTTAGGTTTTACTGCTACCAAGACCTATGATATTGAAGTATGGTTACCAAGCTCGGGTACTTACCGTGAGATTTCTTCCTGCAGCAATTGTGAAGATTTCCAGGCGCGCAGGGCAAATATCCGCTTCCGGCGTCATCCAAAAGCGAAACCGGAATTTGTTCATACTTTGAACGGATCAGGTTTGGCTGTTGATCGGACCATTGCTGCCATTTTAGAAAACTATCAGCAAGAGGACGGTACCGTGTTAATTCCAAAGGTGTTACAACCTTATATGGGTGGAATCACACATATTGGCAAATAATCAACAAAAAATGCACCCTGATCCGTACCATTTCTTTGACAGGCCAGGGTGCATTTTTTAGATGATGAATGGAAATCATCATGCCAAAAACGTTATCGTTTGATAAGCTATTGACAAATCGATCAAAACAGGTATAATGTGTTAATGTATTCCTATTTTTTATGGAGAGGTGGCCGAGTGGTTTAAGGCAGCGGTCTTGAAAACCGCCGTAGTCGAGAGGCTACCGTGGGTTCGAATCCCACCCTCTCCGCCAACTGTTTTGAGCGTTATAAGCGTTATTTTAAAGGTAGGGAACCGGTGATTAACCGGTTGCGTGTGAAGCGTCTACCTTTCTGTCTTTACAGACGGAAAGGTGGACGCTTTTTATTATGTATGAAACCCCACGTAAAACACTGATAAAAGAGCGTAAAGGTAAAAGCCGCATTCAAGAACGTGAAGCGGTATCTCCTGCCGCTAATTTTTCCGCTGAATTGACTTTAAAGAAGGACTAGAACTGTTTGTAACAGCGAAAAAAGCCGAAGGGATGCGCCCGTGAACCATTCACGGCTATTACAAGCACATCGTTAAATATGGATTAACGCGATTTATTCGTTATTGCTTCGGTTGATAAGGTTCTCAATTAACTCCCAGGGGTAGTCTTACCAGGCGCCTGGTACCATTAGATTGCCGACAGGAGAAATAACCCTGGGGCAAATCCGATAACTATCCGTTAAAAAGTTTCGTGTGAATTTTCCAATGTCGGGGGTTACATTTAATTCCGTCATTATGCTAAAAGGGGGATCACCAGCTTTTTGTAAGAAACCTACGCTAAGAAGTCGTTTGACGAGAAATAAGGGGTTTACTCTACCTTAAGACATTCTGTGATAAAAATTAATCTACTGATAATATTTATCCTTTTAACATGGATGGTGGGACACAACTAAAAGTATCTAATACAGGTATGAAACTCACTAGAATAAACAGAATGAATTGACACGAAAGAACAAATAAAAAAAGTTGAAAGCCTTCTTTCCCCAGCTTTTTCTTTCCTTGAGACCTTATTATATTCGTCGCTATTATGGCACCAACAACAAAAACAGGACCTACCAAAAATAATAATGTTAATAAGTTTGCATTGTAATTAATGCCAATATCGCATTTATACCAATGATAGGATTGAATGTTGATAAATGCATAGGCATAAGCAAAACAAAGAATGCTTTCAATTAGGACGTATATAACATTATAGAAATTCCTCTTTGTTTTCTGTTTCTGCTCATGCTCCTGGTACAAGCGAATCCTCCTCTTTAAATATAATCGTATTTATTTTTATTATATAACTCATTGAATATTTTTCAGCATATATAAGCCTAAATGTATACTTTACTCTCGTGCCATTGTTATTTCATAATCCTACATATGTTGAAGTAACAAAGTTACAAGAGTATGATGGCAGGTCAAATAACGCCATTTATATTTTCAATATTTATAATATTATGTCCTGTCAACTGAAAACGCCGTGGGTGAGGATGATTCCAAATAAGATTCGGAGCCATGGCTTGACTTGATGCAATGAAGTGTGCTCCAAAAAAACAGTGTTGACAATGTAAGCCAGATGATCGGCCTAAAGATCAACAGCACTCCGCTCGTTAACCCCGCTCTGGATTAACAGCCAAAAACCAGCTCACCATGGTTTTCCATCGACCATGGGAATTTGAAGTCAATGAAAAAATGGGGATAAAATGGTCGGTCGGATGACACTGCTTTTGTCAGGGTTCCATAGCGAACCATTGAAAGGATCTAAAAGAATGCGATGGTTCCTATATTCATAGAAAATGAAACTATCTCCGGATGATATAAACGATCTGGCAAAACATCCATAAAGATCCAGGTCTGATTACTCTAAATAAGGCAATGAATCTACTTATTATGAATAAAGAAATATTTTGAATAAAGGGGATTGTTTTATAAAATAGACTGTGCTAATATAATAACTGAAAACAGAATCTGTTATATAATAAGATAATTACACGAACGGAAGGAGTGTGTAGCGAAAAAAATACAACCATGAAAAACCCATTTCCCCATGTTGAATCAAACTTTTGGTGATGATGTCACAGGGTTGCGAAATATGACTTGCTTTTAAAGCACAAATCGGATCATGCCGGAGGGATACCTATTACGCAACGCGTGTTGTGTACAGGCCTTCGGTTTCGCGGGATGGATGCGTTCGCAGAAAGTAAACGTTGGCATGTGGTTTGCTTAAGTTATAGGGATGGATGCCTTCTATTCGAAAAAGAGTTAATATTCAAATCTATTAATGAATTTGGAGGGGAGTGATGGTCTGTGTCCCAGCACAAACCGCAAATTCTTGCCATTGATGCTGGCGGAACGATGACTGACACGTTTATCATTGACGACCGTGGAGAGTTTGTCGTCGGAAAGGCGCAGACGACTCCGGAAGACGAGTCGGTCGGCCTCTTGAATTCTGCTGAGGATGCCCTTCTGTATTGGGGCATGACAGGAGAAGAGGCGTTTCCGCAGATGCTGACCGGGGTTTATTCCGGCACCGCAATGCTTAACCGCCTTGTGTCCCGCAAAGGGCGTAGGGTCGGGTTGATCGTTAACAAGGGCATGGAGGACTTTCACCGGATGGGACGTGCTGTGCAGTCGCACCTCGGATACTCATATTCGGACCGACTACACCTTAACACACATCATTATGATCCGCCGCTGGTGCCCCGTGAGTGGACTCGTGGCGTGACAGAACGGGTCGACATGTTTGGAAACGTTGTCATTCCGCTTTATGAACACGAAGTCGAGCCTGCTGTGCGGGAATTGGTCGAAGAAGGGGTTGAGGCCATCGTCATCAGTCTGTTGCATTCGTACAAAAATCCGGTTCATGAGCGGCGCGTGCGCGACATCGCCCGCGAGACGATCCAAAAGATGGGAAAGGATATCCCGGTGTTCGCATCAGTGGATTACTATCCGGTGCGCAAAGAGTCCCATCGGACGAACACGACCATTCTGGAGGCGTACGCGGCAGACCCTTCGCGCCATACTCTCGAGAAGGTCAACCAGAGGCTCAGCGAGAAAGGGGCAAAGTTCGACATCCGCGTCATGGCGAGCCACGGGGGAACCATTAGCTTTCGCGCCAACGAGTTGGCCCGCACATTGGTGTCCGGCCCGATCGGTGGAGTTGTCGGTGCCAAGTATTTGGGCGAGCATCTGGGTATCTCCAACATTGCTTGTTCGGACATTGGGGGAACCAGTTTTGACGTTGCACTGATCACTCAAGGGGACTTCACTATCAACACCAGTCCGGATATGGCTCGTTTGGTATTGTCGCTGCCGCTGGTGTCAATGGACTCCATTGGAGCAGGTACCGGTAGCTTTGTCCGTGTCGATCCCTACACGAAGTCGATCGTTCTAGGACCTGACAGCGCCGGATACCGGGTGGGTGTTTGCAATCCGAACGGAGGTATCGACACGATCACCGTGTCCGACTGCCACGTGGTGCTAGGTCTCATCAACCCCGACAACTTCCTCGGTGGGCAAGTGAAGCTGGAGCGGGAGCGCGCATACGAGGCTGTCAAAACCCAACTAGCCGAACCGCTCGGGTTGTCGGTGGAAGAGGCATCCTATGGTGTTATCGAGCTGCTCGAGTCGCAGTTGCGTAACTACCTGGAGTCGATGATCACCGGTAAGGGCTATTCCCCCACACAATTTGTTTGCTTCTCCTACGGTGGCGGAGGACCGCTGCACACCGCCGGTTACGTAAAAGGGCTGGGCTTTGAGGATGTCTTGGTGCCCGCGTGGGCGGCTGGATTTTCTGCGTTCGGTTGCGGGGCAGCTGATTTTGAATACCGGTACGATATGACCTTGGACATCAACGTCCCCGACGGAGCGGCAGAAAATCAGAAGACCGAAGCCGCTAGTGTACTGCAAAGGGCATGGAGCGAACTGCAGGAAAAAGTGACAGAAGAGTTTGTTAAGAACGGCTTTTCACGCGATGATGTCCGCTTCCGGCTGTTTTTCCGCATGCAGTACCAAGGCCAGCTCAACGACCTGGAAATCGAGTCACCTCTGATGCATGTGGAAACGGTAGACCACTGGGACGCGCTTGTGAACGCATTCGAAGAAACTTACGGTCGGGTGTATGCCAAAGCGGCCCGTTCGCCAGAACTCGGGTACACCATTACGGGTGCCATCGTACGTGGCGTCGTCGACATACCGAAGCCCAAGATCCCAGAAGAGGAGCTGGCTGGAGAAGAGCCACCGAAAGAGGCCTATCTCGGCAAACGGCGGGTATACTGGGCCGGCGAGTGGATCGAGGCTGACATCTGGGAGATGGAAGCCCTCAAGGCAGGCAACCGTATCAAGAGCTTCGCGATCATTGAGTCACCAGCGACCACGTTTGTAGTGCCCTTTGGATTTGAAACCGTTCTCGATTCGCACCGCATTTTCCATCTGCGGGAAGTATCCCGTTAACCTTTGTAAGGAGGGATTGTTCCATGGCGATTCGTGAGAGCGATTTGGCTGCGAAACAGACGAAAACCATCGGATGGAACGGCAAGACATTGAAAGAGATGCGCCGCGAAATCGATGAGTTGACGAAGGAAACTGGTTATTACGCAGGTTTGGAGAAACTACCGTTCAAAGAATCGGAGCCGATCCGTTTTGAGAAAATTTTCGCCAAGTTGCGCGGCGGTGTTGTACACGCCCGGGAGACAGCCAAGCGCGTGGCTGCTTCCCCCATTGTCGAACAAGAAGGAGAATTATGCTTCACCCTTTATACTCCGGAAGGAGATTCGGTAGTCACGTCAACGGGTATCATTATTCACGTTGGAACGATGGGCTCGGCGATTAAGTTTATGATTGAAAATGATTATGAGGAAAATCCAGGAATTGAACCAGGGGATATCTTCTGCAACAACGACTGTCAGGTTGGTAATGTTCACCCCTGTGACGTCCATACCATTGTCCCGATTTTCTGGGAAGGGGAAGTCGTTGGTTGGGTCGGTGGGGTCACACACGTCATCGACACCGGTGCCACAGCTCCCGGAAGCATGTGCGTCGGACCAGTGACGCGCTACGATGATGGTTACCAGATAGCTTGTCGCAAGATCGGTCGTAATGACGAACTGTTGCGCGATTGGCTGGTCGAAAGCCAGCGATCGATTCGGACGACGAAGTACTGGCTGCTCGACGAGCGGACACGCGTGGCCGGTTGCCACATGATCCGTGACCTGGTTCTGAGCATCATCGAAGAGGAAGGGATTGACGCGTATAAGCAATTTATTCGCGAGCTCATCGAAGAAGGGCGGCGTGGACTCATCAACCGCCTGAAAGCGATGACAGTCCCTGGAAAATATCGGCAAGTGGCGTTTGTTGATGTCCCGTATCGCCATCCCGATGTGGATGTCCCGCCTTATGCCAAGGTTGACACGATCATGCACGCGCCTTCAGAAATTACCATTAATCCCGACGGCAGCTGGGAGCTGAGTTTCGATGGTGCGAGCCGTTGGGGTTGGCACAGCTACAACGCACAACCCATCGCGTTCACCAGCGGTATTTGGGTCATGATGACACAAACACTGATCCCGAACGACCGCGTGAACGATGGTGCGGTCTATGCCACCCAATTTGTGCTCCCTGAGGGAGGCTGGATGAAGCCCGACGACATCCGCACGGCTCACAGTTATGCATGGCATTTCCTCGTTTCCGCTTGGAGCCCCTTGTGGCGTGGCCTGAGCCGGGCTTACTTCAGCCGTGGCTATTTGGAAGAAGTGAATGCCGGCAACGCAAATACGAGCAACTGGTTGCAGGGTGGAGGGTTTAACCAGTACGACACCATCCATGCCGTGAACAGTTTTGAGGCTGCCGCTGAGGGAACTGGTGCTTCGGCTGTGCGAGACGGTCTTGATCATGCGGCCGCGATCTGGAATCCCGAAGGTGACATGGGAGACATGGAAATCTGGGAGCTGGCTGAGCCACTGCTATATCTTGGCCGGTCGATCAAACCTAATACCGGCGGGTATGGAAAGTACCGCGGCGGCTGTGGCTACGAAACCCTACGCATGGTGTGGAACGCCAAGGACTGGACAATGTTCTTTATGGGAAATGGTTACATGTCGAGCGACTGCGGACTGATGGGCGGCTATCCAGCGGCTGCAGGATACCGCTTCGAAGCGCACGGAACCGACCTGAAGGAGCGCTTCGAAAAACGGTTACCGTTCCCACAAGGCGGAGATCCCAATCCAGACGATCCACAATACGAAAAAGTTCTCGAGTCGAAAGAGATCAAGCGCGACAAGCAGGCCATCACCACGGAAGCCATTTTCGAAAACTACGACCTGTACCTCAATTACCTGCGTGGAGGTCCTGGTTTCGGCGATCCGCTGGAGCGCAAGCCTGAGCATATCGAAGCGGATCTCAATGGTGGCTACCTCTTGCCTGAGTACGCTGAAAAAGTGTACGGGGCCGTGTTCACCCGCGATGAAAAAGGGCGCTATCACGTTGATCCGAAGAAGACGGAGGAACGACGCAAGCAAATCCGTCAGGAGCGACTCAAGCGAGGCAAGCCAACGCGTGAGTGGATGAAGAAAGAACGTGAGCGCATTCTGCGCAAGGAAGCTGCTGTGCAAGTTCAGCATATGTACGCCTCCAGCTTTTCCTTGAGCGAAAAGTTCTTAAATGAATTCCGCACTTTCTGGAACTTGCCGGAAAGCTGGGTGGTAACGGAAGAGGAGTTGGAAGTTCCTACATTCGGGTCCAAGTTGAAACTTACTGAAAGCATTTGATGGGGGGGAGACGTATATGGCACAGGAATATGACCGTCGGACAATCGAAGAGTTGGTCGACGGGACTATCGGATTCCCGAAGCTGAAGGAGATGCTGTCGTCCTTTAAGGATCCTGGCCGGTTTGACACCTACGTGAGCATTCTGCAGGAGCGGGTGCCGTGGGACGACAAGATTTTGCTCCCATACGGCGAGCACTTGTACGTGGTGCTGAAAAAAGACGGCTCTCGTGTAATCAAGTGCGATTGCGGACACGAGTTCGGCGATTACCGGCAGAATTGGAAGCTAAATGCCCTTGTGTACGTACGCGATGATGAACAAAAGATGGCGGAACTGTATCCCAAACTTCTGGCACCCGATCCGCAATGGCAAGTCATCCGCGAATACTACTGTCCGGGTTGCGGCACACAGCTGGAGGTAGAAGCCGTTACTCCATGGTATCCGGTTATTCACGATTACGAGCCTGACATTGATGCGTTTTATGAACAATGGCTAGGTCGACCTGTTCCGAAACCCTAAATCTTCCTAGCACAGTAGAAAAACCCGCCGCTATTGGGCGGGGTTTTTCATTGCGGTTTGTCATCTGATTCAAACATGGGGGTCCGGGTTTTTTCCGTTTGCGTCATAACGTGGTGCGGGCGATCTCAACTTCAGCCATGATCGCGGTGATGACAGTTCAGTGACGGGTATCTCCGGCGATGAGAGCCAAAGCATGCGGCAGGACATCCTCAATGACCCTAAAACATTCTTCCACTCCTTTGGGACTGCCCGGAAGGTTGATGATCAGTGTTTGATTGCGGATGCCTGCAACTGCTCGGGACAAGATGGCGTATTTTGTATATTTCCATGTGGCAGCCCGCATCGCTTCACATAGCCCGGGCGCCTCTTTGTCGATGACAGCTTTCGTCGCTTCTGGTGTGACGTCACGAGGACCAAAACCGGTTCCGCCTGTAGTCAGAATCAGGTTGCATCCCACTTCGTCGGCCAGTGTGGTGAGAGTTTCTTCGATGAGTTCCCGCTCGTCAGGGATGACTCGATGTGCGACGATATCCCATTTTGCGCACAATTTTTTAAGCAGGGCCCCGCTGGTATCCTCCCGTACACCTCTGGCAGAACCATCACTGATCGTGACAATGCCCACTTTTATTTGCATCCAGTTTCCCTCCTCTCAAATTTAAAATAATTAAGGGGAATTTCCATATTTATCTATATTTGAGTATATTTCCAGAGACGGTTAACTGCCTCCTTTCTGCCCGTCAAAACAAAAATGGCCGCTTTCGCTTCCGGATTTTTTTGCCAAAAACGTGAGGTCGATTGCTTTTCACATGTTATGGATTTTCAGTGCCGCAATGCTGGAGACTGTCAAGACTGTCAACGCTTGGCACGATGTTATTCATTGAAATGGGTTCGTATGTATTCCCTCGATAGCATGATTGGACCAGAAGAGGGGCTTTTTTCGTGCATGATTCGTACATAAAGAGTAATCGTTTGATTAGGAAATATCAATCGGAGTTTTCAGTGCTAGACAGTATTGTATTAAATTTTTGAAAAACCTATTTATACAATAACCCAAAAATAATGATAAAATCAATTGATAATGGAGCGAATCCAAGAAAAGGATGGAAAAAGTGGAGGGAATTCATTGGAAAGAAAAGCTGATCCAATGTGTTCTGGAATATTGGCAAGCGTTGAGACTTCTCTTTCGCTTTGAATTATCGAATGATTTAATATAATAAAAATATGATGTTGAAAAAAGAATAGGAGGAAAAATCATAGAAAGGGGAACCTTTAGGAATTCCCGAAATCTGGCATAAGGATTCGAAATTGGAAATTATTGATGGAGCAAGTCATGGCTTCATGGATCATTTACCAGTTGTTGAGAAGATGTAAATGAATTGGTTTTTAAGGCATTTTCTGCTTTAACATCATGAACATGGTAAAGGGAAAGGAATGCAACCTTCACTGAGGTATGTGAAATTTTTGGATGTCGGCTTTCGATTTAACTAAAACTGTAGTGTTAACCAATGATTTTTTTACTTTGTTTTTCTATAATTACAAATAGGATAAACTAATTGATCTTGGTATTTATTCGTGATATTATACATTATAGGAAAAATTCCTTATGCGTAGGGGGTGTGGTTGATTCTCCAGTGTTTGGATGGAGATAGGGATGATTGGCAGTCAGGATATGGGATGTAGGCAAAAAGAACGAGTAAGCGCTTTCTATGAGTCGAGTCCAAGGGAGATCACCTGATCTTCCTGTTTGACGTTTAGCCGCGGAAGACCCTTTGGCGGTAGTACGGGCTGGGTCATCCAAGTTGCTGTATATCATTGCGACTGGACTTTGCCCACATGGCAAGGTATCGGGGTATCCGCCAGGGCTTAGGCAATCCGATTGTCGCGGAAGTCTGATTGATGCAAAACGCAAGTTAAAATGCAAAGGAGGTTCCGCGTTGTTTCCGAACTCATTTGAGTACATAGCCCCAAAGACACTGATGGAGGCTATCGAACTGTTGAAGCAGCACGGCTACGACGCGAAAGTGGTCGCAGGTGGACAAAGTCTGTTGCCGATGATGAAATTGCGCGTGGCTGCACCATCGATCCTGATCGACATCAACAACATTGATGAACTAAAAGGTTGGCGAAATGAAAGCGGTTACCTTCGGATCGGAGCTCTGACCCGGCACGCGGATCTGGAGCATTCGGAGGAATTGCGGGAACAGTATCCGCTGTTGGCTGAGACCGCTGTATGGATTGCTGATCCTCTTGTGCGCAACCTGGGTACAGTCTGCGGGTCGTTGGCGCACGCTGATCCTGGCTCCGACTGGGGAGCAGCCATGTTGGCGTTGCATGCCCAGGTCGAGGTGGCTGGGCCTGAAGGGAAACGGCAGGTTCCTATTGACGACTTTTTCGTGGACACATTCACTCCGGCGCTTGAGGAGACCGAGATCGTCACGGCAGTACTTGTTCCGACGCCGGTGGGCCGGGTTGGCGGACGATATCTGAAGATTGAACGGAAAGCTGGCGACTTCGCGATTGCCGGACTGGCAGTCCATGTTTCACTGGCATCCGATGGAACCGTGGCTGAAGCAGGGTTTGGCATTTGTGCGTGCGGTCCGATTCCGCTGCGTGGGAAGCGGGCGGAAGAGTACTTGTTGGGCAAGAAGCTGACCCCAGAGACGATTGAAGCTGCCTCCCGCTTGGTCCCGGAAGATGCTGAACCGGCGGATGATCTGCGCGGCAGTGCGGAGTACAAACGGGATGTCCTGCGCGTGTTTGCCAAACGGGGATTGTCTGATATCGCAAAAGAATTGCAGGGAGAGGTGGTACTGCGATGAAGATCCGGGTTCGCGTCAACGGGCAGTCATACGAATCTGATGTGGAGCCGCGGAAGTTGCTGGCCTATTACTTGCGGGAGGACTTGGGGCTTACCGGTACCCATATTGGATGCGACACGACCACCTGCGGTGCCTGTACGGTACTGCTTGACGGAAAGGCGGTCAAATCGTGTACGGTGTTGGCTGTTCAAGCCAACGGACGTGATGTGATGACTGTGGAAGGTCTGGAGCAGGATGGCCAGTTGCATCCGTTGCAAACGGCGTTTTGGGAGGAGCATGGTCTACAGTGCGGTTATTGTACCCCTGGCATGCTGATGTCCGGTTACGCTCTGTTGCAAGACAATCCAAATCCATCGGAAGAGGAGATCCGGAGAGGAATTTCTGGAAACATCTGCCGTTGTACGGGATATGTGAATATCGTGAAAGCCATCCAATCGGCTGCGAATAAATTGGCTGATGCGGCCGAAGAATCTGGAGACTCTGCCAAGGAGGTGTCGACCAGTGGCTCTTCATCAGACTGAGTTGCGCCCATTGGGAAAATGCGTTGGACGTAAGGAAGACCCGCGTTTCATTCGTGGAAAGGGTCGTTATGTCGACGATATCATGTTGCCAGGCATGTTGTACATGTATTTGGTTCGCAGCCCGTACGCTCATGCACGAATCAAGAGCATTGATACGTCGGCGGCACTGCAGGCGCCAGGAGTCAAACTGGTGATCACCGGTGAAGATCTGGAGGCCATGAACTTGGCCTGGATTCCGACCATGGCCAACGACCAACAAATGGTACTGGCGACCGGGAAGGTGCTGTATCAGTACCAGGAGGTGGCTGCGGTTATCGCCGAGACACGCGAACAGGCAGTAGATGCCGCACAACTGATCGATATCGAGTATGAACCGCTTCCTGTCGTCGTCGACCCATTCAAGGCGCTTGAACCGGATGCCCCGATTTTGCGTGAAGACAGGGAGAAGAAGTCCAACCACGTTTTCCACTGGGAAGCGGGCGATCGGGAGGCCACGGAAGAGCTGTTCCGGAATGCGCCAGTAGTGGTCAAGAAAGATGTGCGATTCCAACGTGTTCATCCAGCTCCGCTCGAACCGTGCGGCTGTATCGCCGACTACAATCCGTCAACCGGAAAACTGACGTGGTATGTGACGTCCCAGGCTCCGCATGCGCATCGCACAGTCCTGGCAATGGTCAGCGGCCTGCCGGAGCATCAGATTCGCGTGATTTCACCGGATGTTGGAGGAGGATTCGGTAACAAGGTTCCGATTTATCCGGGATATGTTGCTGCCGTTGTGGCCTCGCTCAAGCTGGGCAAACCGGTCAAGTGGATCGAAACCCGCACCGAAAATATTACCAGTACCGGCTTTGCACGCGATTATCACATGACCTGCGAGATCGCTGCCGAGGAAGACGGTCGGGTGTTGGCGCTGCGGGTGAAGACGATTGCTGATCATGGGGCCTTTGACGCTGCGGCTGATCCGTCCAAGTTCCCGGCAGGTCTGTTCAGCATTGTAACCGGTTCCTACGACTTCAAGGAGGCATTGGTCGAGGTCGATGGCGTGTATACGAACAAGGCACCTGGAGGAGTAGCCTACCGCTGTTCGTTCCGCGTGACAGAGGCTGCGTATTTGATCGAGCGTGTAATGGATGTGCTTGCTCGCCGTGTGGGCGTTGATCCAGCCGAGTTACGCAAGCGCAACTTCATCCGTAAGGAACAGTTCCCGTACAAGTCGCCGACGGGTTGGACCTACGACAGTGGCGACTATGAAAAAACCCTGGCTCTGGCACTGGAGAAAATCGGCTACGAAGAGTTGCGCAAGGAACAGGCAGAAAAGCGGGCCCGTGGGGAGTTCATGGGCATTGGTATTTCCACCTTTACCGAGGTTGTCGGTGCAGGACCGAGCCACACCTTTGACATCATGGGTATCAAAATGTTTGACAGTGCGCAAATTCGCATCCATCCGACAGGCAAGGTAATCGCCCGTTTGGGGGTTCGTCACCAGGGGCAGGGGCATGAGACAACGTTTGCCCAAATCATTGCTGAGGAGTTGGGTCTGAGTACGGACGATGTCTTGATCGAGGAAGGGGATACCGACAACGCTCCGTACGGACTGGGAACCTATGCCAGCCGCTCTACCCCGACTGCCGGTGGTGCCGCAGCACTCTGCGCTCGACGGATCCGCGACAAGGCAAAGAAAATCGCGGCACATCTGCTGGAAGTGGGAGAGGAAGACGTGGTTTGGGATGGCGTGTCATTTTCAGCCAAAGGACTCCCAGGCAAGAGCGTGACAATGAAAGATGTCGCATTTGCGGCGTACACCAATTTGCCGGAAGGCATGGAACCTGGACTGGAAGCCACGTACTATTATGATCCTCCAAACCTCACCTTCCCTCATGGAGCATACATCGCGGTCGTTGACATCGACAAAGGAACGGGTGCGGTCAAAGTTCGCCGTTTTCTCGCTGTTGACGATTGCGGAACCGTGATCAACCCGATGATCGTCGATGGACAGGTGCACGGCGGATTGACGGAAGGCTTTGCGATTGCGTTCATGCAGGACATCCCCTTCGATGATGAAGGAAACTGCCTGGCGCCGAACTGGATGGATTACTTGGTTCCGACCGCGCTAGACACCCCACACTGGGAAACCGACCGGACCGTGACGCCCTCACCGCATCATCCGATCGGGGCTAAGGGGGTAGGCGAGTCGCCAAACGTCGGTTCGCCAGCGGCGTTTGTCAATGCTGTAGTGGACGCTCTGGCACCGCTGGGAGTCGAACACATTGACATGCCTATTTTTCCATGGAAGGTATGGCAGATCCTGCGCGAGCACGGAGTGACCGAGTGACGGTTAAAAAGAGGGAGGACGGCGCTGAAGAAAGGGATTCTCCCAACAGAACCGCGTGTTAGGAGCGGACGCCCTCCGGGATGTTTTCCTGCATCAATCGGTGTTGGTTAGGAGGGTGATCCGGTACAGGCAAGCGCGGAGTTCACAGAAAAAGATGGGTAAGGAGGTGGTTCCGGCGGAGATTTTCCTCTGCCGGATCACGCGAATGAACACGATAAGGGACGAGGTTCGTTTGTTGGAAGAGCGCCGGGAACCTTATGTCGTGGTGACCGTGGTTCGTCGGGTCAGACCCAGTTCGGCCACCGTGGGAGACAAGGCTGTTGTCGCTCCTGATGGCCGGATGATTGGTTTCGTCGGAGGTCACTGTACTCGAAGATTGGTGATAGAGCAAGCTCGGCAGTGTTTGGAAACGGGTCAGAGCCAATTGTTGCTCATTACCACACGTCAGACCGCTGAAGAGGTCGAGGGGGTGACGGTTTTACCGATGACCTGCCAGTCAGAGGGCGAGGTGGAACTGTTCATCGAACCCAAGATTCCGGATCCGCTCCTGCTCATAATCGGTGAATCTCCCATCGCCCTGGCGCTGGAGGAGCTGGCCCCAAGGTTTGGTTGGTTTCCTCGTCGGCTGGCGTTGGAAGAAATGAAGGTAAATGACGGCGATCCGGCAGAACTCTTAAAACGGGACGTGTTGAAGATGTGTGAGCCCGGCATGTACGCAGTGGTGGCGACAATGGGAATGTACGACAGTGAAAGCCTGCTGGCACTTCGGGAGTGCCCGTTGGCTTACGCTGGACTGGTCATCAGTCCGAAACGCTGGGGCTCTCTGCGGGAGGAGTTGTTTAGCGCAGGAGTTTCGGCAGAGTTTTGCGATTTCGTCACTGCTCCGGCCGGCCACGATATTGGAGCCGTTGGACCTCAGGAGATCGCAGTCAGTATCTTTGCACAAATGATCGAGCGGCGGCGCCGGCAGGCGGAAGTTCGCTACCATCCGCCATCAGGTACGGTATTGAAGGAGGCGACTGCCGAGGAGACCGTGACTGCGTCCACGGCACAGAAGTTGGGGACGGGTGTTGACCCGGTTTGCGGAATGCTTGTTGATCTAGACAGCACGCCTTACCGTACAATGCATGAAGGAACGATGTATGGTTTTTGCTGTCCTCATTGTATGCGAAAATTTCAACACAACCCGGAAGCGTACTTGACACCCCACTAAAAAGGGGAGGGTGTGTCAAGCCGTTTCCGGTAGGGAGGGATTACAGATGCGTACGTATCAAGGAGACTTTGTTATCGATTTGCCACGTTCGTCCGTGTGGGCGTTCATTACGGATCCAGAGCGGGTAGGGCCGTGTATTCCGGATCTTTTGAAGCTGGATGTAGAGAGCGAGACCCGCTTTCATGCGGTTGTCCGCGTCGGTGTCGGACCCGTTCGGGGCAAGTTCAAATTGTCGACTGAATTGACTGTGACCGAGCCGGAAGTGTCTGCTGAGCTCTCCATTCGTGGTGGAGGCATGGGCAGTGGCGTTGATATGAAGGCGAAACTGACGCTCAGTGATACGGAAAACGGCGGAACGAAACTGGATTGGCGCTGTGATGCCGCAATCAGTGGGCCAGTTGCCAGCCTGGGCGGCCGATTGATTGACAATGAAGCCAAGAAGATTACGGAAAAGATGTTCAACAATTTGAGCAAGGCGCTCTCGTCCGTGTCGGAGCAAGTGGCTGCGACATCGGAGGAGACGGCGGAACCCGGATTGAAGGAGTGACTGCCCGGGACCGCTTTCGCGGAGGGACAGAATCGTGAACAATCATGTGGAGAAGTTGAAGAAAAACTTACGTGAAGCCAATTACGTGGCCGATGAGGGACTGGCCATGGTTCTCTACCTGGCACAACGGCTGGGCCGACCACTGCTTTTGGAGGGCCCGGCCGGTGTCGGTAAAACCGCACTGGCCAAGGCAGTGTCGGCAGTTCGTGGCGTCGAGTTGATTCGTCTGCAGTGCTACGAGGGATTGGATGCTGCTCACGCTCTGTACGATTGGGATTATCCCAAACAGCTATTGATGACCAGAGCCACGTTATCCGGCGAGGCCGGGAATACGGCACCGGACATCTACACTGACCGTTTCTTGATTGAACGGCCTTTATTGCGTGCTTTGAAGACAAAACCCGCCCCCGTTCTGTTAATCGACGAGGTGGATCGGGCCGACGAAGAATTTGAAGCCCTGTTGCTGGAATTCCTGTCAGAGTTCCAGATTACGATTCCGGAACGGGGCTCGTTTCGTGCTGCAGAGCCGCCGACGGTGATCCTGACGTCCAATCGCACACGCGATTTATCGGATGCGCTCAGGAGGCGTTGTCTCTACTATTGGTTAGACTATCCGAGCGTGGAGCAGGAAGCAGCCATCATTGCCCTTCACGTGCCTGATGTGGCTCCGGCCATTGCCCGCCAGATTGCGCGTGCGGTGCGCCGGTTGCGCAAATGGTCATTGCTCAAGCCTCCAGGAATGGCGGAAACAATCGATTGGGCGCGTGCTGTCGCTGAACTGGCGGCGGGAGAATTGGACGAGACAGTAACCCAACTGACGCTCGGGTGCCTGTTAAAGACGCAGGAAGACATGGAACTGGTACGAGAGAAAGGACTGGCCCAATTGTGGAACGCATAGATCTGTCCGGACTGACGAAGATGACTGCAACGCTGATTCGTCAGGTGCAGGATTTTGCCCCTTTTCTGCGCAAATACGGGTTTCGTGTGGGGACACCGGAGACATTGGCTGCGCTCAAGTGTTTGGAAGAGGCGGACTTGTCGATGCCGGAGCAACTTTTTTTTGCACTGCGTTCGGTCTATGCACGCTCACCGGTCGAGTGGGCTTCGTTTCCACATCTGTTTGAGCGTCATTTTTTGAATCGGGGAACCCGGCTGGAAGAAAAGAAACGGGTTCAGTTGGAGGATCGGTCCGGGCATTCAAGGGGGCCGGCTGTGACACAAGATCACTCGTCCACTGTGAGTTTTGCCATGCAACCGGGATCCAGTCCGAATCAGGGAGAACGCTACGCCCTGCAAGCTGACTCGAATCAGTTGCAGGCGGTGTTGGCCGTCACCAAGCGGGCTTTGCGACAATTCGACAGCCCGCCGGGGAGACGGTTTCGTCGTGGCGGGCGCGATCGGGTGAATCTGCGTGCGACGATGCGTGAGAGCGTCCGTTATGCGGGTGAGCCGCTCCGACTGCGTTGGCAACAGTATCGTCCAGATCGACCGTCGGTTGTACTTTTGATCGACATTTCCGGATCGATGAAGGAGTATGCCCCGTTCATGACTGCCCTCGCATGGTCGTTTACACGCCTGCGTCTGCGCAGCGAGGTGTTCGTCTTCTCGACCCGGCTCAAGCGTGTCACGCATCTGGTGGCGCGTAAAGCCGTGAAAGGGATCACGGTGTCGGAACTGACAGAGCTCAAGGGAGGAACACGCATTGGGGAAGCGCTTGAGGAGTTGCAGCACAGGTACGGCGGTCTGCTGCGGCGACACACTTTTGTGATCATCGTGTCGGACGGGTTTGACGCCGGCCATCCCGAACGCTTGCGCTCCGCTTTGCAGTCGCTTTCCGAACGCGTGCGGCACATGGTATGGATCAATCCCCTGCTCGGTGATCCAGGCTATGAACCAATCTCATCTGGCATGACAATAGCGCGGCCGTACATCCATCGACTGGTCGACGTACATGACCTGGACAGCTGGCGGGAAGCAGTGGAAAGTCAGATTTTCCGGCCGATTTCCGATCCTGTGACACCACTGCCTCTCATTTTGGATTCCGCATCTCCATCTGGAGAGGGAGATACGAATCCTGAAGTTTGAAGCGATCCTCCACGTTCCGTTATCCCGATCATCTTATGGAGCATCTGCTCCTGTTTTTCCATGTTCTCGCTATTCCGGTTTTCTGTTGGTTCTGGGAGGAGAACGATATCGTGAGTCAGGTGGATTTCACCACAGTCCTAGGGCTCATCATGTAAACCAGTTGAGAGGATTAGCGATTTTGGACACGAATTTCGAGCATTTCCACCTCATCGTCAAATCGGATGACGACGGCCAGGAGTGATCTGGTTCAACCCGTTCTGGCCGTCTGGAGATATTGGCCTGAAGCCAGGGAGGATGAAGGCAACTCTTCCCTGCATCGACACGTTTTCGGAGGCCTGCGATTCGGCCTCCTTTCAACTGACCAAACGCATCCATGAATTGGAGGTGACGGATGTGAGAGAGAATCGGGAAATCGCCTTGGCAATGGAAGAAGCGAAGCGGGCTGGCCGGAAGATGGCACTGGCCACTGTTGTCCGCGTGAAAGGATCTGCCTATCGTCGGGAGGGCGCCAACGGTGTGATTTCCGGCGGTTGCCTGGAGCCAGACGTGACGGAAGTGGCCAAACAGGTGATGGCAGATGGTCGCCCTGTCCTCAAGCGTTATGATTTGGACGAAGATTTTGTGTGGGGTTTGGGGCTAGGCTGTCCGGGAACTGTCGACATATGGATCGAGCCAGTTTCGGACGATGGAACAGAGAAGGTTACTGACACTTCGCGGTCATCCGTCGAAGAGAATGCAGAGGGACAGGGTTTCGCAGGAAAGGAGGGGCTCTCATGAGTGGACAGAAAGAAAACAGTTCCCGTGACTTGGTAAAAGAACCTCTTGCCGCGTGGACTGTTTGCCTTAAGGAAGAGCGGGCAGCCGTGTTGAGCACGCTCTTGGAGTCTTCTTCCCCGGCTCTTCCCGTTGGAGCTCGTCTCTTTGTCCCTGAGGATGGCGAACCCTTGGGGGATTTGGGCGACGCATCCCTGAACCGGTTGGTTGTCGAGTTGGCAAGGAAAAAACTGGACACCCTTTATCCCAAGTCGGAGACGTGTCAGTTTTCCTTGCCTGGTGGCGGGCAAGCACAGGTTTTCGTCGATGTCAACCTTCCGCCGTTTGAACTGATTATTTTCGGTGCTGGTCATGATGCCATCCCTCTGGCGAAATTCGCCGTCCAGTTGGGCTTCAAAACAACGGTGGTGGATCCACGCCCGGCTTACGCTACGGAGGAGCGTTTTCCGGGAGCACGGATCATTCTGGCCGATGTGAATTCCTGGGAGGAACGGGTGAACATCGGAAGGCGGACGCATGTCGTCGTGATGAACCACCACTTGGAGCGTGACCGGGCAACCCTCCGCTTTGTACTGAACTCCCCTGCTCCCTACGTGGGTGTGCTCGGACCGCGATCCCGCTGCCAGCGGATGCTGGAGGCACTGGAAAAGGAAGGGGTCATCTTCCGAGAGGAGCAGCTGGCCCGAATGTATAATCCTGTCGGCCTTGACATCGGTGCCGAAACCTCGGAGGAAGTGGCGATCAGTATTCTGTCGGAGATCCTGGCATTTAGAAATGGCCATGCGGGCGGATTTTTGCGGGGACGGGAAAGTGTTCATCAACCCGCCCGGAGATGATCGCAACCGGGTGTACTCTCGGTTGCGATCGATTCGTTATGTAGACAGGGAGATGTCAGTATGCTGCGGTCATTTCTAAGAGAGAAATGCATCCGATTCAATGGAGAAATGATAGCGTTTTGGTTATGCTGTCTTCAGGCGGTGACATCTGACCTCATCTAACTTGAATGATCACATCCACTCCTGTTCATGTGGATGCACATTGGTTTGTGACGTCAACGGACAGATCATTGCTTGACCAAACCTATATATGGAACGAGTCATCAAAGGGAGAACCGCATAAACAGGCTCAATGAATCGAGAAGCTCGTCAACTTATTGTCAAGCAGTTCACAACTAATGCCGAAAGGTGTTGACCATGGAGACTGGCGTGTTTGCCCTAATCCTCGCTGCGGGGACATCATCGCGGATGGGGACACCGAAACAACTCCTCGACTGGGGAGGCAAGCCCTTGTTGGAGCAGGTCATCCGGAAGACGCTGACATTCCACTTCCCAGAGGTGGTTACGGTAGTCGGTCACCAGGCGGAAGAGATTCAGCAGTTGATCCGGATCAAGGACGATCGCTTCCGTTGGGTGGTCAACCAAAATTACGCCGCCGGACAGAGTACATCCCTTTTGACCGGTTTAGCAAATGTGGAAGGTCGCTACCATTCAGCAATGGTGTTTTTGGGCGATCAACCTCTGATTGCAGAAGATACGATCCGACGGGTCCTCGAAAGAGGTCTTGAAAAGCTCCATACCCTTGGGAAGCCCGAGCCCTTTGTCGTCCGGCCTTCTTTTCAGGGCATTCCCGGCCATCCTGTTTTTCTGGGAAATATCCGGTCGTTAGATTTGACGGGACTGAAGGGGGATGAGGGAGCGAAAGGGGTAATTTGCACCATACCGAACCGGACCATTTTGTCTGTGGAAGACTCCGGTGCCGTGCTGGATATCGACACCCCCGAAGCTTATGAAAGAGTCCGGCGGCTTGCCTTCCATTCGAATGACGGAAGTTCTAACGCGGGAGGAGATCTGAAAACAGAACGGCTTGAATCAGCGGAATGAACCGGGATTTCCCCGGCGTTAGTCTTACTATAATACATTGGATAAAAATTAAGGAAAGTGGAAGGAGTGTTAAACTTCCACTATAAAATTTATATCCTTGCGTGCAAGAGAACTCCTTAGCCTCAGTTATAGGGATGAGAGCGAGCGTCGGACAAGGGGGGTTTTAACCCAGGGGGTTAATCCTCTCGCAAGTCCGACATTGGTACTCATCGGATTCGAAGCGTACGAAAATTTGACCCTTACCCGTGCCCGGCCTTGGGTATCAGCTTACAAGTGGCCGATTTACTATTTTATTGCTGTTGTTTTTTGGAACCTTGTAGGCGCCGGATTGTTCGGATTCTTCATCAATCCTCCGATTGCACTTTATTACATGCAAGGACTTAACACCACATCCGTGCATGGGCATACGGCGCTATTCGGAGTGTACGGGATGTTGGGAATTGGGCTCATGCTTTTTTGCTTGCGGGGTTTGACCAAAAAACACATATGGAAAACGAAGGCACTCGCTTTCTCGTTTTGGGCGATCAATATCGGACGACTCAAACATGGGCAAGTGTGGAACACGGCACTTGGTTTGCACGTTCGGCTGAATTCATGTCGCAGGGAATCATTCACAACTTTGTATGGCTCAGGGTAATTGGCGACACCATTTTTGCGATTGGTGCGCTCGTGCTTGGCTGGTTTATCCTCGGCCTGAAAACCGGCTGGTCGCTCACTGGTGAACGACTGCCCTATGCGAGGAAGGAAAGGCCCATGCAAAATGAATATCTGCAGATCAGCCTTTAAGGGGAAAATTTGAGTTCGGAATACTCTATTGCTATTTCTTATCCTTTATTCATTCACCAGACCGTAAAGCAGTTCAACGCTTAAACGGTCTGAATCTTTTTCGCCAGAAGATCTTTTTCTTCAGAAGATAGCATGCGTTCTGCCATCGGGAACAGAACATTTTCTTCTTTCATCAAGTGATGTGATAAGATATGGTAAGCTTCAATTATAAATGAGGCGATTACTTTTGCTTTTTCGGCATTGACAGTGCGGTCACCTGATCAATCTTGGCGATAAAGGTTTGCAGATTCCCCTTTCCTTGTTATGTGCAAAATCGCGGCTTGTCCTTTCTGCTAAAGCTGGCCGAAAAATATGGAGAAAATATAAATGGCACTGTTTATATCGACATCCCTATGACTCACCAGGAGTTTGCCTGCGCCATCGGCACTACGCGTGAAACGGTCAATCGCTTGTTGAATCGATTGCGCAAGGAAGGGATTATGGAGATGGGACGGAACAAGTTTATCATTCGCGACTACAATGCACTCAAACAACATTGTCACAAGTGACTTCAGGTAACTACATTGATGACGTCCTGCCCTAAAGGGTCGGATAAAAATGTACCAAGAGCTGTTAAAGAATTTTTTGTAGAGATGATTTGTACCCGGCGTGCGCCTTGTAAAGGATCTGGGCGGCGTAAATATTCAAACCCTCGGCCTTTTCTTTCGAAAAAGTCGAGGGTTTGTCTCTTCTCATTTCAAATTTATCCCTTGATGTTTTTGCTGAGCAAATCGCTTAACCCCTCATCTGTCAATCTGCAACCGACATAAAAGGGGCCAAATTCTCCAAATCGCGCACTTACCTCATCAAACCTCATTTCATATACCAGCTTTTTAAAATTCAATGGGTCGTCTGAAAACAGGGAAACTCCCCATTCCCAATCATCGAAGCCGACCGAGCCTGTAATGATCTGCCGAACCTTCCCCGCATAAGAGCGACCGATCAATCCGTGGCTTCTCATCATTCTCCGCCGCTCTTCCGATGAGAGCATATACCAGTTATCGTCTCCGAGTCTCCGTTTGTTCATGGGATAGAAACATACATATTGCGTTTTTGGCAGGATCGGTTGGAGACGTTCCCGGAAAGCAGGATCACTTAAGGGATCTACATCCGGTGGTATCGTGTAAGAACTGAGCTCGACGACAGAAATATAGGAATATGGCGTGGAAGTTACATCTGCGAAACCTGTTTTATCAAATTGCAATTTTACTTCATTTAATTCGTCCATGGTGGGGCGAAGATGGATAAACAGGAGATCTGCTTTATGACCAAGGATGGCATATTGACCAAAACTGCCTTGACGGTCATCTTCCACTGTTGAAAATTCTCGGATCGTTTCAAGCAATTCCTTAATCATTTGTTGCCTTTCCGAGGGGTTGAGTGATTTCCATTTGTTCCAATCGATCTTGCGGAAATCATGATATGCATACCATCCTTCGTAGGTTTTTGCAGCTTCGCTCATTTTTTCACTTCCTCTTTTATTATTGATTGTCCATTATGAAGCAGGGGTTGTATCGCTCAAATTTCGTTGTAACATCAAATGCACTTTTGGTGCAACCCCATTTTTCCTATTGTTTTTCATTCTTCTGAAGTTGCCTAGGGAAAAACGGTTTCATTGTCACTTTTCCATTTTCTGTCGCAAGATCATTGAATCATTTTTCCCAGAAAACCAGATGACCAGACATTTGGTCTTCCCTTTAAAAGACCCATCCTCCCGGTGTTATGACCGTGGTCCTTTGTAATCACTTCTAGTATTTGCTTTTCATTCAATTTGTTTCCCATTTGTCTCGGGCATTCACTTTGACGACTTGTCAGTTGAAGCCGAAGGCGATTTATTTCCGGTTAGGGAAGATGTGTCTTTCGCCGGGGAAGGTGTTCACGATCGAGGACATGTCCGATCAATGTATCGAGAACTAAAATAACGAATCGATAACCATAAAGATAAACAAAACTGGCAAGTATACCAAAGAAGCAAAAAATGCTCGTTTTGCCCACATGGTGTGATCGTCTTGTTCGTACCACATGCGAATCTGAAAGTAGAAAAATGCCAATCCGGATAGAATCGCTCCCGCCAAGTAGAAACCGCCTACAGCACCAGTGAAATACAGTCCGAAAGAAATGAGCAAAAGAACAAAGGTGTAAAAGATACACTGTCTTTTTGTATTTCTTTGGCCTGAGACTACCGGCATCATTGGAATACCTGCACGTACATAGTCGTCATTTTTCACAATCACAAGCGGCCAGAAATGGGGAGGGGTCCAAAAGAAAATGATGGCAAACATGATCACGGCCGGCCATCCAAGCTCTCCTGTCATCGCCGACCAGCCAATCATAGGGGGAATGGCACCCGCACCTCCCCCTATCACAATATTTTGCGGTGTCCTTCTTTTTAGCCACATGGTATAAATCACAGTGTAATACAAAAAACCGGCAAGCGACAAAATGGCTGTAAGACCGTTAACAAACACCCAAAACCAGATCAGGGACAACAGTTCCAATCCAATACCAAAGATCAAGGCTGATTGCGGCCGAAGCTGTCCGGTGGGAAGCGGTCGCTCCATCGTTCGCTTCATGATTTTGTCGATGTCACGATCATACCACATATTGATCGACGCCGCCCCGCCTGCGGACAAAGCAAGACCGATCGTCACCAAAGCCATGGCCCAAACATCGGGCCATTCTCCTTTGGCTACGATTGCTGCGCAAATCGCCGTAAAAATCATAAAGATCGTGATTCCTGGTTTGGTAAGTGTGAAGTATGCTTTCAACTTCTTCATCGCCATCAAAAAGGTTCGATGCGATGATTGAACAGAATGTAACGATGGAGCTGACATTTTTCCCACCTCTTTCATTGTGGATCATTGAACCTGGGAATTAAAAGTCATGATCCATATTGATCCGGCAACAACGGCAAATGTAAACAGAAACCCAAGTACGATTGCAAGTGTATGAAAGGCCGGGCCACGACTTTCTGTGATATGCATAAAGAAGATCAATTGGATCAGGATCTGAAGGACGGCAAGCACCAATAAGATGGTAATGATGCCCCCCTGGGAAAAGGGGGGATTTACCGCTAACCACAATGCAACAAGAGTCAGCAGAATCGATCCCATATAGCCGATAACATGCCCCCATGGGAAACCTGTGTACTTACCAGATAATGGTTCTTTCGTTTTCATCCCATCACCCCCATCAGATACACGACTGTAAAAATCATCACCCATACTACATCCAGGAAGTGCCAGTACAGTCCAGCGTTAATAAATTTTCGGGCTGTGGTTGGCTGGATCGATTTGCGCATCAGCTGGATGGCTACAGAGATCAACCAGACAATTCCCAAAGACACGTGAAGTCCATGTGTTCCCACCAGAGCGTAGAAAGCGGACAGGAATGCACTGCGTTGCATCGTGGCTCCTTCCGACGAATAGGTGATAAATTCGTTGATCTCGATCCCGACAAATGCAAGACCCAGCAACACGGTAACCGCTATCCACCCGATCAATCTTCTTGCATGTCCATTTTTTAGTGCATGCATAGCCAGCCCACAGGTATAACTGCTGGTTAACAACAGGAAGGTTTCCAGCATGAACACCGGGATTTCAAACAGCTGTGCTTCTGTCGGCCCCCCATCCGTATGCGTGCGCAGTACGAGATAGGTAGCAAACAGACTGGCAAATAACACGAGGTCCGAAGCCAGGAAAAGCCAGAAACCAAGGACATATTTTTCTTCTTCTTCCATGCCATGTTCTTGTGGCTTCTGATCGCTAATCGTTTTTTCAGTTGCTTCCATCCTGTTATGCCCCCCTTACTGAAGCTTCTGTTTGCTTAATTTCGTCAACGGAAAGATAGTAGCCCCTATCATCTTCTAGCGAACGCCAAAGCATGCATACGATCACACCGATCAGCCCTACTGTAGCGATCGTGAATTGGTTAAATACCAGACCGAATCCGCTGACAAAGAACGCCAGGGACATCAAGAAAGGCAGAGGTGTACGATTCGGCATGTGAATCGGTTTTAACTCATTTTCCGATACCAGGCTGCCTGCTTTCCGTTGTTGTTTCATTTCCCACCAGGCATCACGTCCATTGATTGTGGGGATTTGGGCAAAGTTATAGTGTGGGGCAGGTGATGGAAGAGACCATTCCAATGTACGTCCATCCCATGGGTCTCCTGTCGTATCACGTTCCCCGTAGCGAATGCTGTAAAGAACTTGAACGACGATAAAGAGAAACCCAATACCCATCAAATACGCACCAACGGTTGAAATGAAATTGAGTGATCCCCATCCTGTTTCAGCAGGATACGTATACACTCGTCGGGTCATTCCCATGAATCCCAGCGCATATTGCGGCATGAAGCAAACATAAAATCCAATGTTGAAGAACCAGAACGCCCATTTGCCAAGGGTTTCATTCAGTTTAAAGCCAAACATTTTCGGCCACCAGTAATACATCCCTGCAAGTAATCCAAATACCGCGCCTCCAATCAATGTCTGATGGAAGTGAGCGATCACAAAGTAACTATTGTGAAGCTGGTAATCGGAAGGTGCAGATGCAAGCGTGATCCCAGTCGCTCCACCGATGACAAAACAGGGGATAAAAGCAAGCGCCCAGAGCATCGGCAATGTGACTCGGATCCGACCTCTAAACATTGTGAACAGCCAGTTAAAAACCTTTACACCTGTTGGGATTCCAACAGCCATGGAAGCAACCGCAAAGAAACTGTTTACGCCTGGACCAGCCCCCATCGTAAAGAAATGGTGTACCCAGACAAAATAGCTGATGACACTGATCAACATGAGAGAAGCAACCATGGATTTGTAACCGAAAATGTATTTCTTGGAAAACGTGCTGACAATCTCAGAAAGAATACCGTATACAGGAAGAATGGCAATATACACTTCCGGATGTCCCCAAATCCAGAAGAGGTTGACGTACATCATTGGATTTCCGCCATGTAGCATCGTAAAGAAGTGGGTTCCGAAAATTCGGTCCAGTCCCAAAAGCGCAAGTGCGACTGTTAAAGGCGGAAAGGCAAAGATAATGACAATACAGGATGCAAGAACGGACCAGGCAAATAACGGCATCTTCATGAGTGTCATACCGGGGGCACGCATCTTGAGAATCGTAACGATAAAGTTGATCCCTGTCGCAATGCTTCCAATCCCGGAGATTTGAAGAGAGAGAACATAGTAATTGATTCCGGGGCCTGGGCTATGCGACAACTCCGCCAATGGCGGATAGCTCACCCATCCAGCATCGGGAGAACCCCCAAGTACGAAGGAAAGGTTAAACAGCAATGCACCAAAGAAAAACAGCCAAAAACTTACGGCGTTCAAGAAAGGAAAGGCTACGTCACGTGCCCCGATCTGCAAAGGAACCACAATATTCATCATGGCAAAAATCAAAGGCATGGCCACGAACAGAATCATGATGGTTCCATGTGTGGAAAAGATTTCATTGTAGTGTTGTGAGTCCAAAAAATTCATATTAGGAAAAGCGAGTTGGGTGCGCATCAGTAGAGCGTCTACGCCGCCACGAAACAGCATCAACAAGGCGCAAATCAGATACATGATCCCGATCTTTTTGTGATCAACTGTAGTGATCCACTCACGCCACAGCCATCTCCATTTCTTGTAGTATGTTAAAGCGAATATGATGCCGAGGAGCGTCAAAACAATGGCTGCCGCTGACATCTGGATCAAAGGGTCAGCGTTCCGCAAGTACTCAACAATCTGATGGACCATCCTATCACTCCCACCTTTCTCATCTTTTCTATAAGGCATCAGTGGTGCCCGTGATGCGTGTAGTACATTCCACCGTTTTTGTTGACAATATCTTTATAAAGTGATGTTGGATAAGAGGAATAAAGTTGTTTGTTCGCGATGCTTGGCTTGACTAACTGGTTGTATTTTTCATTCGTTAATGGAGGTGCAGATCTCTTGACACTTTTTACCCACGCCTCAAATTCAGACTTCGGTTTGGCGACCACTTGGAAGTTCATGTGTGCAAAACCTTTTCCAGTGAAGTTGGCTCCTTTACCTTCGTATACTCCGGAGCGATCTGCCTGCAACCATAGGTACATCTCCATTCCCGGCATTGTGTACACTTGTCCACCCAACTGTGGAACCCAGAAAGAGTTCATGGGTGCGTCTGCGGTTAACACAAATTGCACCGGTACTCCAGTAGGAATTTCGACGTAATTGACAGTGGAGATGTTCGATTCTGGATAGAAAAACATCCACTTCCAATCCAATGAAACCACTTGTATAGTGACTGGCTTTTGATCTGATGGTGGACGAGTCAGGGAGAATGTGTCACGAACGGTATAAACACCAAGAATAGCAACAATGAGTATAGGGATTCCCCACCAAATCACTTCCAAAATTTTGCTATCATCCCAATTCGGCGTGTAAGGCGCCTGATTTTCAGGACGATCCCGGTAACGATAGACCACATATACCATGATGGCAAGGACGGGAATCGCTACTATCGCGGATAAAACCATTGTAAGCATAATGTTTCGATATTCGGTTTGTGCTACAGGTCCAGCAGGATCAAGAAGGACAAATCGATCACTGCATCCAGGCAATAGAAATAAAAGAACAAAACCGAAAAGAAACTTTTTTAGCTTGTCTGATACCCCCGTTTTCTTCAAATTTCTCACTCCCATCATCAACCTGGAATGTTGTCTTTGTTATCAGTAAGCAATATGGGACAAGATATGTGATGGATTTCACAAATAAGAGGTCGTTCACAGCAAATGACATGATGGTTATCATTTGGTCATTGGTCTACTTTGAAATGTTTCACACTCCCATCGTCAAACTGAAATATTGTCTTTGTTATCAGTATAAAAGAATACGGAATGAAAAAATGTGATCTATTTCACAAATAAGAGGTTGTTCACATAAAATACACAAATTACAGCTTCGTCAGAACGTTGGCGATTCCTGGGCTTATATTCTTTGAACTTATTTTCAGGATTTCCATCATGATCACCTTTTTGGCTTTCTTCCCCTAGTTCCGGCCTGTTCACCAAAGCTCAACGTGAACGGTAATAATGTCATGCATTCAGAGGTTTGTGCGGCTGATTCAAAAGCGTGTGTCATTAAATGCATATATTCCAATGTGATGTTTTTCACAAAAAATATGTTTTCTTCTTCACAATTCTATACGGCTCGACATCTTATACTGAAAGTGAGGAACGTTCCTTCAATCAGCAATAAGGAGGCGAATCTTGCGAAAAAGCAGATACATGCACTTCTGCCCGTAGTTGGAAAAAAGAGACGGGAGATGCATGTCAGACTGCAAAAAATGCGGGATCGATAATGGTAATGATTTTTGATTTGATCGCCAGTTTGCCAGAAGCCTTGTATTCCTGAAGGACATGGCTGACTGTCTCCCGGCTGGTTCCGGCCATTCTGGCCAGGTCAGTGGTGGTTAGCGGACAGGGAATGCGGATACCTCCACCATCCGTTTTCTCCCCGATGTCCTTGATGAGAAGGCTGATCAGTTGCCGCACCCGATCAGTGGCGTGTACTTGAGTCAACTTCTGGATCCGTATTTCAAGTTCATACATCTTGTCACCCATGATACGAATCAAATGAATCAGCATATGGGGGTCATTCTGGATCAGCCGTTCAAATTGGGTTGCCGGGAGATAGAGAAGTTCAACATCGGTTACGGCTTCTCCGGAAAAACGATAATGCTTGTCCTGGAACAGTCCGACATATGGGAAAATGCTATAGGGCTTAAGATACAAGAAAAATTGGCTGGAACCATCATCGTCCATGCTGACCAGTTTGATATAGCCATTTAGCAAAAAATAGATCCGATCCCGCGGATCTCCTTCCATGAACAAGATCTGTCCCTTACGATACTTCCGAAAAAAAGCGTATTCCATGATCTTCTGCATGTGTTGCCCAGAGAGTGTGTGAAAGAGTGGAAATTTGTGAAGGCAATTTTTCAGTACTGATGACATTGCATCTACCTCCAAGGATGAATGGACTGTTTGTTTATTTTAGGTTAGTGACATAAAAATAAATTCGCTTCGTCCTATCCAGTGTTAAAGCTATAAACCTTACTGTGAACACTCCTTTTTTTGTGAAATCTATCACATTTTCTTTACACAGACAATATTTCAGTTTGGCTACAGGAGTATGAAACCTTTGAAAAAAGTTGACACTCACAATGGATTTGTTTTTGTGTATGGCATTATATGTCCGGGATTAAACCATACTTAAAATGAAAACCCATGACAAACAAGGAGAGATGGCGATGGGGTGTCTGTAAATTTGCTCCCATTGATCGTTTCATGTTCGCTATGAGTTGAACCGGACATGCCACACCGGATTGGTTCCAGATGGAGCGACTTTTCGTTTGGTAACCGAAGGAAACTTCTGGGGCGACAATCTTCATCAATGTCGTCCAGGACTAAAAGCTTAGGAGGAATATTCATGAAAGCGCTTGTATTTCGTGGACCAGGAAAGATCGAGTGGATAGAGAAGGACAAGCCGAAGATTCAGAAACCGACGGATGCGATCGTTAGAATCACTAAAACGACGATTTGCGGCACGGATTTGCATATTTTGGGCGGTGACGTACCAACGGTAACCGACGGGCGAATTCTCGGACACGAAGGTGTTGGAATTGTAGAAGAAGTCGGCTCCGGTATCAATAATTTCAAGCCTGGCGACAGAGTCCTGATTTCTTGTGTCACTTCCTGTGGAAGATGTGATTATTGCAAAAAAGCGATGTACGCCCACTGTGAAGACGGTGGTTGGATTCTGGGAAACCTGATCGATGGTACCCAGGCGGAATACGTTCGAATCCCTTATGCTGATACCAGTCTGTATCACATTCCACCGGGAACCGATGAGGAAGCTCTTGTCATGTTGAGCGACATTTTTCCGACGAGTTTGGAAATCGGGGTGATCCACGGCGAAGTTCAGCCAGGAGATGTGGTGGCAATCGTCGGGGCCGGACCGGTTGGGATGGCGACACTTTTGACAGCGCAACTTTATTCGCCAGCGGAGATCATCATGATCGACCTCGATGATTATCGCTTGGAGCAGTCCAAAAAGTTCGGGGCTACCAGGACAGTAAACAGTTCTGGGGGAAATGCAGTTGAACAGGTGCTGGAATTGACAGATGGAGAGGGTGTCGATGTAGCGATTGAAGCTGTAGGGTTCCCGGTTACTTTCGATATCTGCCAGCAAATCCTGAAGCCCGGTGGACGGCTGGCCAACGTTGGTGTACATGGCAAGCCTGTCGATCTGCACCTGGAACAATTGTGGCTGAAGAATGTCAAGATCACGACCGGGCTGGTTAGCACCAGCACGACACCCATGCTGTTAAAGACAGTGCAGTCTGGAAAGATCCAACCGCAACGATTGGTTACCCATCGTTTTCCACTGGATCAGATCATGCAGGCGTATGAGGTATTTCGCAATGCTGCCAAAGAAAAAGCCATGAAAGTGATTTTATACAACGAATGACCCTCTTGGCAAAGGAACGGCTCAATCTGTTCCTTTGCCCATTTTCGCTGCTTCCATCTCTGGAAATAGCAAAAAACAGGACCTTCTCCCCATTACCTGAAATACAAAAACCCTCGGTTTTTTCTTTCGAAAAAAGTCGAGGGTTTATCTTCCTATTTCCAATTATCACTGATCAGTATCGATGCCGAAGTGATTTACTTGATCCATTTCACATTCTCTTTCTTCTCCTCGTTGACCAATAGTTGAAATACATCCGGCCTTGAATAGTGACCGACCACATCAAAATCAAATCGACTGTAAGCGATACTACGCAAATCAAGATCGGCTATAAGGATATCTTCCTTGCCAAAAACAGGTCCTTGAATATAGTCACCCAAAGGGCTGACAATCGCACTTCCTCCTGTGCACATCTCATCCGGAGAAGATGCCAGTTCGTCATAGCATGCCAAATCGGCAGGGTACATATCCTTGGTAACATACTGATTGCAGGATAAAACAAAGCATCTTCCTTCCAAAGCGATATGACGAATCGTAGATTGCCATGTTTCCCGGGCATCCGCTGTAGGGGCTATATAAATCTGGACTCCTTTGGCATACATCGCTGCTCTGGCTAACGGCATGTAATTTTCCCAGCAAATCAGTGCCCCTATTTTACCATAGGGCGTATCAATAACCGGCAAAGTGCTTCCGTCTCCCTCCCCCCAGATAATTCGTTCAGAGGCTGTAGGTTTTAATTTGCGATGTTTTCCAAGAAGTGTCCCATCTGGTCCAAAAAATAGTACCGAGCAGTACAATGTACCGCCACTGACCTCATCATCTCTTTCAATCACGCTGATTACCAGATAGACACCAGCCTTTCGCGCCGCTTCTCCCAATATTTCGGTCGTTTTACTCGGGATAGGAACAGCATTTTCCCAGTAGCGAAGCCAGTCTTTTCGTCCTTCCGGAGAGCGGCTCCCGACCTTCGTTCCAAAGGTGAGCCCCCGTGGGTATGCCGGAATGAAAGCTTCAGGAAATACGACCATGTTTGCGCCTTTTTCTGCTGCTTGCATGGTTAGCGAAATCGCCTTCTCCGTACTTGCCTCCCGATCCATGATGACAGAAGCTGCCTGGACGACAGCCACTCGTACGGTATGCTCTTGGCTGGCCATTTTTGTTCCTCCTCCTTTTATTGAGAGATGTGAGAATACAAGATTTGATTATAATAATTTTAATTATCATGATAAAGTAAATATAATGCACCTACAAGCTCGATCAACTCCGAAATAGTGTGTAAAATCCGTGGTCAGAAAGGGCGGCGCTTCGCCGTTTTGGACCAAAACGAAAAAAACCGGCTTCCCTGTCCATAGGGAAACCGGCTTGTTGTATTGTTTATTCACAGCAGCCGAACTGAGTAGTCATGATTTGCATTGGGATTTCTGCAAAATCCCGGTTGATCTGCACCTGCCGATGTACTCACTTTGCCCAAGATTTGCCTGAGCGGATTACGCACACAGCACCGATTGGAGGATGGACAGATTGGCCTGTTCATTCAACCGGAGTTGATCAGCGTGGCGCCAGACGTCGGCAGGTGGCACAGGCAATTCGCCACAAACGTCGATTCCGAGGACATTTTTCTCCCGGACGAGTGTTTGCAGTATGACGAGCAGTTCCTGCAGATGCATGTTTCCATGATCCCAGTTGGTTACGGCAAATGCGCGATCCAGTACGTCCTTGTCGATACTGATGTAAATGTCTTCAGTCGGAATCACCGACAGCAGCTTCTGCGGTTCTCCTGTATTTGGCCAGAGAACGATTTTACTTTGCGAATTAGGAGGGTAGAGATTTCGCTCTGTACAAACACCGACAATCAATGCTTGCTGCAGATGCGGAAAGCGGGCTGCCGCCTCGGCCACCCACGATCCGCACGACAACAGTCCAGGCATGCCGTCTGTAAGCTTCGCATCGGTGTGATTGTCGAACAGGATGAGGCTGAACGGCCGGTTGATTTCGCTAAGCAAAAGATATGTGACATAGTGATAGTTTCCATTTCCGATAAACGTGATGCCGCGACCGGATCGCTCGGAAAGCCTGTGGCTGATTTCTGCCAGCGCCTTGTGCGTGCAAAACAGATTGGCCTCCGTGATATCCTTAAGCTCGATCCATTCGTCAGCAAAGTCGGACAGCTTATGCTGCCAGGGATAAGCATCGTCAAAGTTCAGCAAGGTCACGTCATGATAAAGGAGTCCCATGATCATCAATTCCTTTCCTTGTGAAAACGAAATGAACGATCAGGTTTTCCTTTCATGAGGTGTTAGATATGAACTTTGGTCGATATATTCATGATACCAAACTGATGCAGGGGAGTTAAGAGAGGAAAAGCATACGGCATTTTTGCCAGTCTTTCCACTGATATTGCATAAATAGATGATAGATTTTGATGATTCCTGTGTATAAGCTGTGGATAACTTTTTTTACAATCATGTAAAACATTGAATAAATCTTAGAATATAATTATCCACAAAGTTATTGATAATCTGTGTATAAAATGTGGATAACTTGTGAATGGATATTTTTTATCCAATATTTATATTGTTATTTTGTTTGAAAAGGAATGAATCATTCATTTAAGTAGATTAGTCAGCTTGTTGACAAAGTATCCGTTATATGCCGGTTTACCTTTTCCGTTTCACTCCCGTTGCTTAAAAACGAGCAAGAAGTCGTTCAACTGGAAAAGGTAAACCGGGTTTGTCAACAGCCTCGGTTTTTTATAATACATATATATCCCTATTTATGTACGATTTGTGTACAAAATGTGGATAATCAGTGAAGTTATCCACATTTTTATTTGTCCTGTGGATAACTTGTGTATAACTTGTTGAAAAGTAACATAGGATCGTTCTCAAAAATCTTTTTGGGAAGAAAGTTCAGCCTGGCTTCTCTGGCTAGAGAAAAGTTGAGTGGATACCAGTGGCTTTTTTGGATGGTTCCATGAGAAAATAATAAAAAGACGCTCTATTCGTTTATATTGTCCCAGTCATGATTCTTTGATATTGAAGGTGAAAAAATGAGGAAAAAGAAGTTTGGCAAACGGTATCAAATTGTAGAGAAAATAGCGAGCGGAGGAATGGCGACTGTTTATAAAGGGTTGGATACATTGCTGGAGCGATATATAGCCATCAAAATAATGGATCGTGATTTGATGGGAGATGAAGTATTAATCAAGCGTTTTGAACGGGAAGCGAAAGCGATTGCCAAGCTGTCTCATCCCAATATCATTCATGTTTATGATTTTGGATATGAAAGAAGACAGTATTATATCGTGATGGAATTGGTTGAAGGCGGTACATTAAAAAAAAAGATCGTAGATCAGGGAGCCTTTTCGATCAATGAAGTCATCCGAATAGGCTCGCAGATCTTGGATGGATTGGCAGTCGTTCATCGTGAAGGGATTGTTCATCGTGATTTAAAACCCCACAATATTTTGGTTTCGTCTGGTGGTCAGTATAAGATCACGGATTTTGGTATTGCCAGAATGATGCAAGCCTCTTCGCCATTGACCCATACGGGTGATCTGATGGGCAGTGTACGTTACTTTTCACCAGAGCATGCTCTTGGGAGAAATGTTCATTTTCATTCTGACATTTATTCCATAGGGGTTATTCTATATGAAATGTTAACGGGTCAGGTACCTTTTGATGGAAAAGATGCCTATGAAGTTGCGATGAAACATTTAAAGGATTCACCTTTACCGCCTCACTACATAAAACCATATATTCCCGTTGAAGTCAGTCAAGTGATACTGAGGGCGTTGGACAAAAACCCTTCAGAACGTTACCGTTCAGCGGAAGAGATGAAGCAGGCATTACTGGAGTCCATGTCTGATGTTATGTTGATCAACCCAAATGGATTACATGCCAAACCTGCTAAAAATCAGCCTACCATTCGGATGGATCAAAAATTGAATGGTCGATATCAACTGTTAAAATATCTGGGGAATAGTGGAATGACCAAAGTTTACAAAGGATATGACACCCTTCTGGACCGATATGTTGCTTTGAAAGTTCTGGAGCTTTCTTCGGATCAACAGGAAAATGGGATGCGCCGATTTATTCGTGAAGCAAAAATAAAAGCCAAAATTTCCCATCCTAATGTTGTGCAGGTGCATGATGTTGGGAAAGATGATGATCTTTACTATATGGTGATGGAATATATAGATGGACCCAGTTTGGAAGAAGTATTGCAAAAACGAGGTTTTCTCCCTCAAGAAGAAGCTGTTCATATTGGTCTGCAAATATTGGACGGATTGGAACAGATTCATCAAAATGGGGTTGTACATCGAGAGATGAAACCTGCCAGTATTTTGATGGATTCAGATGGAAGATATAAAATTACCGATTTTTCCACGGCATGGATGCGTTCAGTGTCACCCCCCACTCAGATGCAAAGTGATCTGGAAGCAGCTCCTTATTGTTCACCTGAGCAAGCTCGCGGAGACAAGATCAGCTTTCAATCCGATTTTTATTCGTTCGGAGTGGTATTATATCGACTGGTAACAGGTCAATTGCCTTTTGATGGGGATCATATTCATTCCATTTTGTTTAAACACTTATATGAGCCTGTCCCCCATCCCAAAGCATTGAATCCCCATCTTTCAGATTCATTATGCCAAGTAATTTTGAAATCTTTGGAAAAAAGTCCGCAGGATCGTTATCAATCAGCTTCAGAAATGAAAGCGCATTTAAGTCAAGCCTTATTTTTTTAAATAGCAAGTAGGTGAACGGCATGGAAAACAAAAAATTGGACGGAAGGTATCAAATACAGAAACTGATTGGAAAAGGTGGGATGGCAAAAGTATATCAGGCAAGAGATGATCGACTTGATCGAAATGTAGCGATTAAAGTAATGTATGAAAATTTGCAGGAAGATGAAGAGTTTGTTCAACGTTTTCACCGGGAGGCCCAGGCATTGGCCAAAATATCCCATCCCCATGTTGTGCAAATCCATAATGTAGGTATTGAAGATGCGATGCACTATATGGTGATGGAACTGATGCAAGGGCCAACCTTGCGTCAGAAAATAGATGAGCAGGGGAAAATAGAACCTTTAGAGGCTATTTCGATCATGATCCAGCTTCTTAAAGGGTTGGGAAAGGCACATCAAAACGGCATTATTCATCGGGATCTTAAGCCACAAAATATCATGTTGGGTATGGATGGTCATTGGAAAATCATGGACTTTGGGGCGGCCAAATTGTTATCCTCTCTGCCGGAACTAACCAAATCGGGCAGCTTCATCGGAACCGTTCCTTATTTTTCACCCGAACAGGCTTTAGGGAAAAAAGTGGGGATTCCTTCTGATCTGTATGCTGTAGGTGTGGTTTTATTTGAGATGGTAACAGGTCGTCTCCCTTTTGATGCAGAAGAAACCATCGCTTTGGCTCTGAAACATGTAAACGAGCCCGTTCCGGATCCTCGCCAATTTCAGCCTGATTTACCCGATGTGTTATGTCAGGTGCTTTTTAAGGCGCTTGCCAAAGATCCAGCGGATCGATATCGTTCTGCGGATGAAATGATTGTGGCATTAGAAAAAGTAGCTGCAAAATTAAAAGAAAAAAGCAGCGAGCCAAGGTGGATTGAAGAAAAGAGAGAAGAGCCAGAAACGAACCCAGATCATCAACCTCCGATCGACATCAAGTCAACAAATCAGGGGAAGACAGCAAATCCAGTCACAACCGGGAAGAAAAAGATATTTTGGATGATTGGCAGCTTTTTGGTTATGCTGATTTTTATTTGGGGATATCATGTTTTCACTGTCGAGAACGAGAAAAAAACATCGCTAACTCCTGGGCAGATGGAAGCAGAAAAAGTTTTGGATCAAACGTTGGTGAACCTTGGAAAGATGAAAGGAATTCAGTTGCACATTACGGAAAAGATCCAGTTGGGAAATCAATCAGCGATCCATCAGGAGGCAGATGTCGTTTTGCAAGGGAATGAACTGTTTGTCCAGTTTCCTGGATCGGATTTGGCGGAGATGATTGAAGGGGAGAATTGCTACCGTGGGAAAGTAAATGAGGAGCAATGGCAGCGATCATTGGACTGTCTTTCTTTTGTATATAAAAACTACCATCCGAAAGAATTGCTGTCCCAATTAAAAGCAAAGTCATATATTCGGCAAATGGATCTCAAAAATCAAAACGATCATTACTTATTGCAACTGAAACTGGATGATGCCACGCAAATCTATCCGTTAATTGAGTCTTTCAATCAGATGAAAGAAGTGAAACCAGATGAAGTGGATCGATCTTCACTTCATATGAATCTGTCCATTGATAAAAAAAATAAGAAGGTGAGTGACATTCAATTCGCTTTGAATGTAAAGCATAAAGATAAGAACTGGTTTACTCAGTGGTTTAGAGAGGCCCGTTATCCTGCTGTTCAGGCACATATGAAAATAAAAATGATGGGAGAAGGGACGATCCGCTCCAGTGCCAAATAGACATAGTTTGGGAGATGTTCTTTCTTGAAATGATCAGATTCATCCATTTATCAGCTATTGGACAGTGAGGATGTTGACAAACCCGGTTTTCCTTTTCCAGTTGAACGACTTTTGCTCGTACTTATTGAGCGGGAGTGAAACGGAAAAGGAAAACCGGCATATAACGGAAACTTTGTCAACAAGCTGACTGTCCAGCCATTTGGACAGTTTTTTTCTTCATCACCGATTCATATGTATAACATAAGATAGTGGATAGATATTAGCCTAAGGTGGGATCGATTATGTGCGGAATCACAGGTTGGGTGGATTATGAACTGGATCTTCGTTTGCAAAAAGAAACCGTAAATCAGATGAATCAGCGGCACGTCGTTAGAGGTCCTGATGCGGAAGGAGTTTGGTTGGATAAGCATGTTGCCATAGCTCATCGCCGGCTGATCGTCATTGATCCCGAAGGTGGACTGCAGCCAATGGCCAAACAGCTTGGAGAAAGAAGATATGTGATTGCTTACAATGGAGAAATTTATAATATGCAGGAATTAAGGCTTAAACTTCTTTCACTGGGTTATCCGCTTCATACACGATCCGATACAGAACTGATATTAACCGCTTATATGGAGTGGAGGGAACGCTGTCCAGAGTATTTAAATGGGATTTTTGCTTTTGCTATTTGGGACGAAGCAGAGGAAAAGCTGTTTTTGGCCAGAGACCGGATTGGAGTCAAGCCGCTTTTTTATTTTCAGAAAGGTAGTACATTTCTGTTTGGTTCTGAAATCAAATCTTTACTTGCGCATCCAATGGTATCCCCCATTTTGGATGAAGAAGGTTTGGCTGAGATTTTGGTGATGGGACCTGCCCGTACTCCTGGAACCGGAGTCTTTCGAGGAATCAAAGAATGTAAACCGGGCTGCTGGATTCAATTCGGTCGAGAAGGAATGATGACGAAGCCTTACTGGGAGTTAAGAAGCAAAGATCATACCGATGACTTTCAAACAACGGCTATTCATGTTAGGGAATTATTTCGAGATGCAGTGAAACGGCAGCTGGTCTCTGATGTACCGATTGGCACCATGTTATCTGGCGGATTGGATTCCAGTGCGATCTCGGCTTGTGCTGCTGAGGTTTTTGCACAGGAAGGACGAGGCTTGCTCCCCACCTTTTCTGTTGATTATGTTGATAATGACAAGTATTTTGCCACCAACGAGTTTCAGCCAAATTCCGATGCTCCTTGGGTGCAGTTGATGGCTAAGCATATCGGTTCCCGTCATCATACCATTTATTTAGATAACCAGGAACTCATTGATACCATTATCCCGGCCATGCGCGTACGTGATTTGCCAGGAATGGCGGATATAGATGCTTCATTAATGCTGTTTTCCCGAGAGATTAAGAAAGAATGTACGGTTGTGCTTTCTGGTGAATGTGCAGATGAAGTATTTGGCGGTTATCCCTGGTTTCACCGTGAAGAAATGGTGAATGCAGATACATTCCCCTGGGCCCGTCTGGTAAGCGAGCGGATTCCTTTTATTCATCCAGATCTGGTTCAAAGAATCAAACCGTTGGAATATGTAGAAGCCAGATACCAGGAAGCCTTGGCAGAGGTTCCACGACATTCCGATGATCATGCCAAAGAAGCACGGATGCGGGAGCTGTTTTATCTGAATTTGACCCGTTGGATGCCGACGCTTCTCGATCGGAAAGATCGGATGAGTATGGCTTATGGCCTGGAGGTTCGTGTTCCTTTCTGTGATCATCATTTGGTGGAGTATGTATGGAATATTCCATGGGCGATGAAAGCATATCAGGGACGGGAGAAGGGGCTTCTCCGTTATGCACTGAAAGGCATCCTGCCTGATCAGGTAATTGAGCGGAAAAAAAGTCCATATCCGAAAACACATCATCCCGACTACTTGCAAACCATGCAAAGACATATGTTGGAGTTAACAGAGAATCGGCATGCTCCTTTGTTCCAGTTACTTGACCGGCAAGCGGTGAAGAACTTTGTGGAGCAAGATCTTTCGCAAAAACATCTTCCCTGGTTCGGACAGTTGATGAATGTACCGGCATTACTTGCCTTTTGGCTGCAGACCAATCGTTGGCTGGAGGAATACCAGGTTGTGGTCAACTGACCTTTTTGTGGCAAACAGAACGCTCCGCTAATGATCCAAGAATACCACAGATTCAGCCACCTTAAGCTTCAATTGGTCTCCCTTTGTGAGGGAGATTTTTTTTGAAAGTAACTGAACGAATCCAGAATTACCCAGTTTCTATAAGCGGTGAGATTTATTTTTGTTTTCCAGTATCTTGACTGTTTTACAGACCAAAACGGATTAAAAAAAAGATAGATTCAGCTGGTGATTATAAACCAGTTTTTTCACATTTCCTCTCTGTATCCGTGAAGATCATTTAAAAGTGTTGCAAGAATATGCATCCAATAGGTATAATTGATAATGATTTCATTATGGATCGTGAATGGATACAACTGTGTATCGATTATGCGCCCGTAGCTCAGCAGGATAGAGCAGCGGTTTCCTAAACCGCGTGTCGGAGGTTCGAATCCTCTCGGGCGCACCAATCCGTTAAAAGCCGTGGCAATACGTTGTGGTTTCGAAAGGCTAATTTCGACAGCAAAAGATTATGTTACGTGACTGAAAGACGTCTCTTTGTGTGTTTTTGTGTTTTTGTGTCTTAGTGATACAGGTACACGAAAGGAGGCGTCTTTTGTTTTGGCTAAAAAACTGGTTCTGTTCGAAGAGAACGGAAGATTTAACACCAGCCCTGCTTTTTTGTGCTTGTTTAAGACAGTATTTACGAAATTTGTTGCTGTTTTGCGTGATGGTATGAATAATAATAAAATAAAAATGAAAATATTCAACCAAATATAGGGGGTTTTCTATGCCGAATGGCAAAGAGATCCGCGTCGTGGTGGGAGCAGGCAGTTTCATCCACAATCCCGGGTGGATCCACACCCAGGAAGAGGATCTCAATCTCCTGAAGCGGGAAGACTGGATCCGGCGCTTTCAGCCAGGAAGCCTCACTGCCATCCTGGCCGAGCATGTGTGGGAGCATCTCACGTATGAAGAGGGAGTGCGGGCGGCACGCATTTGCTTCGAGTTTTTGAAGCCGGGAGGTTATATCCGCTGTGCCGTGCCGGACGTTTTTTTTCCTGATCCCGAATATCAGCGAATCGTGCAGGTGGGGGGACCGGGGCCGAAAGATCACCCTGCTGCCAGCCACAAGATTGTGTACAATTACCGCATACTGACGCAGATGTTTGAAGAGGCTGGTTTTAAGACGAAGCTGCTGGAATACTGCGACGAAAACGGACGGTTTCATTATCGCCGCTGGGATCCAGGGGATGGAAAGATCTACCGTTCGCTGCGCTTTGACCACCGCAACCGGGATGGCAAGTTAAGATCAGTGTCGATCATTGTGGATGCGATGAAGCCGCAGGAATGAAAAAAGCCGCTATGGATCTAGCGGCTTTTTGCGTGATATGGTTTTCAGATGAAAAGAAGTCTAGACCGTTTGGAATGTAACGGGATATTCTTTTAATCCATAAAGCAGAGGGGACGGATTGATCTCGACCTTGGTTCCTTTTTGCAACCGGATCTCGGTTAAACGTTTGAATATCTCTTCAAATGCGATTTTTGCTTCCAGGCGGGCGAGTGGTGCTCCCAGGCAGAAATGGATTCCCTTTCCAAAAGTGAGATGGTGGTTTGGTGTGCGATTGACTACAAACGTATCAGGATCAGAGAATACCCTTGGATCGCGATTGGCAGCAGCAACCCAAGCCATGACCACCTCGCCTTGATGGATCTTTTGCCCGTATATTTCAATCTCTTGCTTGGCGACTCGCGAGACACCCAATACGGGTGGATAATATCGAAGTGTTTCTTCAATAAATGAAGGGATCAGGGCAGAATCTTGTGCCACTTGTTCCTGGATATCGGGCTGTTCCGTTAAAAGTCGGATACCATGGGTAATCAGGTTGGTTGTCGTTTCATTTCCAGCGATCAGCAGTAAAATGCAAAAATCGATGATTTCTTTGTCTGTCAGCTTTTCTCCATCCACTTCTGCTCGCAATAAAGCGGTTATTAAATCGTCTTTCGGCTCTGTTCTCCGTTGATTCATCATATCCGTAAAATACTGGCTCAGCTCGATCTGAGCTTTTTTATGTTCCGCCGCAACAGCAGCAAGATGTTCCTCGGTATATTGATCCACCCCTTTGATTGCCACATCAGACCATTCTTTAAACAGTAAACGATCTTCTTTTGGTACTCCCAGTAGCTCCGCAATCATGATGACAGGTAAGGGAGCTGACAAATCCCGGACTACTTCCATCTGACCTTGCTGGATGATGAGATCAATTAATTGGTGAACGATTTCTTGAATACGGGGTGCAAGGTTTTGAACCGATTTGACGGTAAATGCTTTATTGACTATATTTCGCATTTTTGTATGGCGAGGGGGGTCCATGGTCAGAATAGTATTGGCTTCCAGTGTTCTTTTGCGTTCAGAAGAAAAGACAGCATGTGTTTTCAATATTTCATGAACATCTTCATATAAAAATAGATCCCAACATTGGCGTTCGTGGTCATAGCGTATCGGTGTGGTTTCACGTAGCTGATTGAATACAGAAAAAGGTTGAAGACGTTTTTCGGCTGTGTCCAGTTCTTTCATGAAAAATAAGGCAGAGCGATTCAGTACTTTCATGATCCAATCACCTTTCTCTTCGTAGAGGTAATACGAATATTTAGTGCTGCTAATTATTTATTATAATAAAATATTAGGGATACGAAATAACGGATTAAAAAGTAATATTTTGTTAAAAAAACACGGGATTAATTCCTATTTTTACCAAGGATGATCCCGGTATACAGAAACAATAAGGATGATGACAAACAAAGGAGCCCTCATTAAAAAGAAGACTTTGTCAACAAGCTTGCATGTTTTTGCTTTTTTAGAGAGGCGGTCTATTGACTCTAACGTTACGTGATCCATAACATCAAAATGATAAGCCCGTACCACTTTGATGGTGTTACGGGCTTTTTTTTGGATTTGATGGTGAATCGATCCTCTTTTGGACCGCCGCTATGTTTCATGGATTCATTTTTCAGGGAAGAAATGGTTCTTTCATTTTGTATAGTGCAAAATAGTCTTCATGGATCACCAGGGATATGATGGTTTTGCCTTTGCGAAAGAAATGAACATGTCCCATTTGTTTATCTTTTAGCTCTTCCCAACCCCATTTTCCAATTTCCTCAAAGTAGTTCTTTGGCGGATAAAGCCCTTGTTTTCCTCCAATCCCCTGCAATATGTATTTCACGCCTTTTTCGATTTTGGGGTTATCAAACTGGATAGTGGTTGGCTTGGCATTTTTGGGAACAGGAAAATCTTCATGAATGCTTGATTTTTGATAGCCAGTATCTGCACTGCCTGATGGATTACACGCACTGACGGCCATGAGTGAAAGGATGGCCAAAAGGCATAAGAATTTCTTCAAAGAATCACCTCAGTGTGATGGAGTTACTTTCGATTTAAACCATCTTTTGACATTTATTTTATCATCAACGAAGTAAGAAATCATCGACAATTGTTATTTTTGACCAAGGGGAAAGAAATGGTTCATTTATATTCTAATATTTCGTGTCGAGTAATATTTATATATTGACATTATCCTTGACAATATTTACAATCTAAATTGTTAGCATGCGAAATATTTATGATTGAATAATTCGGATGGTGAAAGAAATTGATTGAAGATCGTCAAATTAATCATTTGTTAACTTTGTTCAAGCAAATGATCAGACAATTACATCATATTGCCCGAGAGGAGTTAAAAGAACTTAATATAACGATGCCCCAGGCACAAGTAATCCGTGTACTTCGTGAAGAAGGGCCTCAGTCGTTGGTGGAACTGAGTAAAAAACTGGAATCCTCCACAAGTTCGTTGAGTGGAATTGTGGATCGGTTAGAGAAAGAAGGACTCGTTTCCAGAGAGAGAGATCAAAAAGACAGACGGGTGGTTTGGATTAGCTTGACACCCAAATGTAAGGAATTGATCAAAAAAATTCCGGATACACAAGCACAATACATTCGTAAGTATGTAGAGAAAATGAGTGAAGAAGATGTAATCCTCTTGATTGAGAAAATGGAAATATTTGTGAAAGTCCTCAAAGAAGAGACAGAAAGTAAGGAGAAGAAGTAGATGAAGCGTTTGATCCTATCTTTGATTGTCGGAATCTTTGCATTGGCCGTGGCTGGCGGTGGGGCCTATTATTGGAACCAGCAGTCCCTTTATGTTCAGACAGATAATGCCCAAGTCAAAGCGGACTTGGTTCCGATCACCGCAATGGCTGTTGGAAAGCTGAAGGAATGGTCTGTGAATACAGGGGATTCGATTCAGCAAAATGGCCTGCTTGGAAAAGAAGAAGTCCATACACCCGTGACCGTTCCAACACCGGATGAAAAAGCGACTCTTTCCTCATCCATTGTGGATATTACCTCCCCTATTTCAGGGGTTGTCCTAAAGAGCAATGTGGTTCCTGGGCAAGTTGTTACACCTGGTCAGCCGATTGCGATGATCGCTGATTTGTCTAAAGCATATGTATTGGCTTATATCGATGAATCCGATATTCACGATGTAGAGATTGGAAAAGAAGTGGATATTTATTTGGACGCAGACCCGAATAAAGTGTGGAAAGGGACGGTTTCTGAAATTGGAAAGTCTGCTGGGAACACTTTATCTTCGGGGGCTTCATCCACTTTAACAAAGAAAAAGGATAATAAAGAAGTTCAGCGTGTTCCTGTAAAGATTACATTTAATGATCTGTCTGGCACACAAATGAAACTCGGTTTGAATGCAACCGTGAAGATTCATAAATAGAGAATGGCAAGAGGGGAGATTCTCATGAAGACAGGGCGTTTGATTTTAATCAATGCAGTGGTTTTTCTTGTGATTGTGGCACTGGGGCTTGGTGGATACTACTACTATTTTGACCAAGCGAATTACATTACCACAGAAGATGCCAAAGTGGCAGGGGATATAGTGCCGATCGCCAGTGAAGGAGCTGGCAAGTTGGCCAATTGGAAAGGACAAAACGGTGCCACTTTCAAACAAGGTGAAGAAGTTGGTCAGGTAGCAGCCGGTAATCAAACCATCCATATTACATCACCAATCGAGGGAACCATTGTACAAAATAAGGCGTTAGACGGACAGCTGGTTGCAGCAGGTCAACCACTGGCACAAGTGGTTAATATGAAGAAACTGTACATTATGGCGAATATTGAGGAAACAGCGATTAAAGATGTAAGTGTTGGCCAAGAGGTAGATATTGTGATTGATGCTTTTTCTGATACAAAGATCAAGGGCAAGGTGGCACAGATCGGTTTGACAACAAACTCAACCTTCTCGTTGTTGCCCGCTCAAAATGCAAGTGGCGATTATACCAAAGAAGTACAACGGATTCCTGTGAAAATTGAAATGGAACGTTACCCGGAAGGGATCGTACCAGGAATGAATGCAACGATCAAAATCCATAAATAATGGGCCTTTGTGTGAGGAAAGGAGGGAAGAATATGGTGGAAACGGCAAAGGAAACGACCCGTTCAGAAATAAGAAAACATATTCCCTTGCTTGCCATCTTAATGTGTGGCGTGTTTTTGGCCGTGCTTAACCAAACATTGCTCAATGTGGCGATTCCTCATTTAATTACCGAATTTAATGTAACTCCAACAACTGCACAATGGCTGCTAACGGGGTATATGCTAACGAATGGCATTCTTATTCCGATGTCTGCTTTTTTCATTGAGCGGATGGGTGCACGGATTCTATTTATTGCTGCGATGGTGTTTTTTACGGGTGGATCGTTGATTTGTGGCATTGCACCCACTTTTTCTGTGATGTTAATTGGACGTTTGGTTCAGGCAGTGGGTGGCGGTATTTTGATGCCGCTTGTCATGAGTATCATTTTGGCGGTTTTTCCGCCGGAGATTCGTGGGAAAGGAATGGGGATCTTTGGCTTGGGGATCATGTTTGCCCCTGCGATTGGTCCGACTTTATCCGGTTGGGTGATTGAGCATTACGACTGGCGTTTGTTGTTCAATGGGATGGTACCGCTTGGGATCATCATTTTAGTGTTGGCTTTGTTTTGGCTACGTGATATCAAGGAAAAAAGAAAAATTCCTTTTGACTTTTTTGATGCGGTCATTTCCACATTAGGATTTGGATTGGTATTGTATGGGTTTAGTCGAGCAGGGACATATGGTTGGAGCGATCAGATTGTTCTCCTGTCTCTCATTGTAGGCACCCTTTTTATTATCTTGTTTGTGACCAAACAGCTGCGTTCATCACATCCGATGCTGAACTTTTATGTATTCAGATACAGCATGTTTTCGTTATCCAGCCTGATCAATGTGATTATTACCATTGCCATGTTTTCCGGAATGTTTTTGATCCCGATTTATTTACAGAATTTGCGCGGTTTTACTCCTTTGGAGTCCGGTTTGCTTATATTGCCAGGGGCTGTCATTATGGGGATCATGTCGCCCATTTCCGGTTCTTTATTTGATAAAATCGGTCCACGTCCATTATGTGTGATCGGAATGCTGATTACGACTGTAACGACCTATGAATTTACGCATCTCACTTTGCAAACAAGTTATACCTATATTTTAGTGTTAAACATGATTCGCTCATTTGGAATGTCCTTGTTGATGATGAGTGTGATGACAGCAGGGCTCAACCAGTTACCAGGAAACATGAACAGTCATGGAACAGCCATGTCCAATACGGTTCGCCAAATTGCCGGCTCGATCGGAATCAGTGTATTTACAACCATCTTCAGTATTCGTACCAACTTTCATATGAGTAAACTGAGTGAGGGTATGAATATCATGGATCCGGCATTCAGTCAAACATTCCATTCCACAGCGAATCAATTGGCAAATACGTCGGGAATGCCATTCGAGCAAGCGAAAGAGACATTATCTGGCCTGTTATACGGTCAAGCCTATCAACAAGCAGCTGTCATGGGAATTGATGATGCCTTTCTGTGGGCGACAATTTTTGCCTTTGTCGGCTTTGTGTTAAGTTTCTTTATTCGGGATGTTCGTAAAAAGAAAACAGATCTGCAAGCCTCAGGGAACAGCGAAGAAGAAAACACATCATCCTCTACAACCGTTACAAAGGATGGAAAAGAAGCGGCTGTTTCTGTATAACCATTGTTTATGGATCTAAGCAGCAGGAATCATGGTAAACCAAAAAGAGACTTTGCCACAAACTTGCAGTAGTCTTTAAAAAAGCTACTGCTTTTTTTATGTTTGGGGAAACGTTTTCTGGATAAGCCATTGATTCGAGGTAGGTATCTATTGGGGGATTTATAATATATATTTATTTTAAATTAAAAGGATCTAACCAATAAGATGGTATGATTTTGAATAGAGAGAGATTGGGATGGGAGGTTTGATTTTTGGATACGATTACTCATGGTCTCATTGGTTATACGCTTTACAAGATCGCAAAAAAAGATGAGATGTCCGTGGCGATGCAACGGGGATTGTTATTTACGGCATTGGTCGGAAGCCAGGCACCAGATATCGATGTGGTCGTCAGGTTAACAGAAACCGGTCGGATAATGGAACAAATGTGGCATCGCGGATTAACCCATTCGGTATTTCTGGTTCCATTGTGGGCGCTGATCATCTATGGCTGTACCCGGTTATGGTTTAAAGTAAAGGATCGTCTTCTTCTATATCTGGCTGGGACTTCTGTATTTATCCACGATACCATCGATTTATTCAATCCATGGGGCACCGGATATTTAGAGCCGTTTTCATCGATCCGTATTTCGATCGGCTCCATCCCCATTATCGATCTGGTCTTTTGGGCGATTATTTTGACTGGGTGGATATTTTCACGTGTGAAAAAAACGATTCATCCTTCCAAAATATTTCGCTGGGTAGCCTTTGCGATGCTGATCCATCTAAGTATTCAAACCATCCAAGGTCTTTGGTTAGAGTACCAAGTAAAAAATCAGTATGAAAAAACGGAATTGGTTGCCACCTTTGTTCCAGGCGTTTTCCAGATTGTCGGAAAAAAAGGGGAAAGAGTTGAAATCTTGCAAGATTCACTGTTTACTGCGCCTGAGAAAATAAAGATTCTTCATTCCAAAGAGAAAAGTGATTTGACCCCTCTGTTTCAAAAAAATCCTCGCGCGAAAGTTTTGATGCAGTGGTCACCGTTTGTGGTAGTGGTAGATGATCAGGAGCGTTTAGGGATCTTTGATCCCCGCTTTTATCGGAATGGAAAGTTTTTCATTGGTGAATATGTGCATAAATAAAAACAGAAGCGGGCGTACTTCTGAGGAGTAGCTCGCTTCTTTTGTCAGTATCATTCCATAACTTCCTGTTTATTTCATACTCCATCTAATTCATGAGCAGAAAGATCATATATAATGAGGTCATTGACAACGGAAACTTTGTCAACAAGCTGATCATATATCATGAAGTTTATGATAAGAAAAGCGAAAGCCCAATCATGGATCGAGTGATAGAGAATTAAAAAGGCAGAGATTTGAGAAAAACTCCTGTAAAATAAGAGAAAGGGATTTTTCGTGGAGCGGAGGATGGATCATATGCGTCATGAAAAAGTGGATATTATTTTTCAAGCGGCCGTGCAAGTATTTGCCGAAAGTGGTTTCGATCAGGCCAAAATGGATGATATCGCACAAGCGGCGGGCGTGGCAAAAGGAACCATTTATTATCATTTTAAAAGCAAGGAAGAGTTGTTTTCAGCTTTAATGGATGAAGGGATCGGAAATTTGATTGATTATGCCAAACGCAATATTTCATTACACTCCAATCCCATTGAACAGCTTCATGCCCTGGTTCATGCCCATATCCAATTTTTCATTGAAAACAAGAAGTTAGCCAAACTGCTCTTAAGCGAAGCATTTGGAACCAAAGAACGCCAACATCAGTTCCGGGTACGGATTCTGGAATACATTCGGTTGATTGAAAATATTTTGCGTGATGGGATTCAATCAGGAGACCTGTCGATTGTTCATCCACATGAGATGGCCAGTGCCATTTTTGGAGCAGCAAGCATACTGGTATTGCATAAAATTTACAGTTTGGAAGGCCAAGAGAAGGAAATGGAAGAATCGGCAAATGTCATGGAAGAAACCGTAAGGCATCTTCTTTTTAACAGTTTAATGAATAAATAAGGGAAATGGTTTACCAATTCCCTTGTTTTGAATATAATTTCGACTGACCAGTCAGTTTACTGATACTGGCTAGGAGGTGATGGAAGATGAAAAACAAATGGCAACAAATTGGCAAATATCTCGGCTTTGATCATTTTCATCGACTTTGGCAAATAAAATCACTTCGTTTATCTCTGTTTGGGATTTTGTTTATTCCAGTGATGTACAGTTTTATTTACCTCCATGCTTTCTATGATCCTTATGCCAATATGAAATACTTCCCGGTAGCTATCGTGAATGAGGATCAAGGAGCCGTGAAAAATCAAGAACCTATTCATATTGGGAATGATCTGGTCAAGAAACTGCGGGAAAACTCCAAGCTCAAATGGGAGTTTGTTTCTCGGGAAGAAATGAAGCGGGGATTTAAGGAAGGAAAATACTATGTAGGAATCGTTATTCCCAAAAACTTTTCAGCCTTTGCGGTGACTGTTGATAGTCCCAAACCCTTAAAAGGGGTGTTGGAATATTACACGGATGAAGGCAACAACTATCTTTCGGGGCGAATGGGTGAATCGATTATACGCAATATCGAAAATGACCTGGAACGGGAATTAACGCAAGCTTTTGTGGATCGGATCTTTGCCGAAATGAAAAAATCGACCAAAGATCTGGAGAAAGCCGCGAATGGAGCCAAAGAACTGGCGGACGGAACCCAAAAAGCGAAAAACGGCAGCAAGGATTTGGCCAATGGTTTGGATCAAGCGAAAAATGCATCCGAACAATTGGCGGAGGGGAATCGGAAGCTCAAGGAAGGATTGGGTGAGTTGGCCCCCAATATGGATAAAGTGGCACAAGGGATCGACAGTATCCTGTCTGAAGTGCTGAAAATACAGAAAGTGGCTCATGAAATAAATGATGTAATACAAAAGTGGACCAAGCAACCGCTTCCTCAGCCCCCTCAAGTCCCAAGTCCAGTACCCGGAGCTGATCATGCCAAAGACAAAATTCAAAATGCCAAAGATCAGGTCCGAAATGTAAAGAAGCAATATCAGAAGTTGCTGCAAGAAAAACCGGAGCTGCAAAATGATCCGACAGCCCAATCTTTGTCAAGAGTGATTGATCAGGCCGTTCAGTATAATGATTTGGCAAGCAAGGAACTTGGCAAAATCCAGGTTCCATCTGCTGCGGTTGGAACATCTGGCCAGGCTCAGAGTACTCAAGATATTTTGGATAAAATTTCGCAAATATCTAATGCAAAGGTAGCAGAAATAGATGCCAAAGTAAAAGAAGTAAAAAAATTATCGCAAGGTGCGAAACAACTGGCGGCAGGTGCTGATCAGCTGTATGAAGGTTCCAAACAGGTCTATGAAGGACAAAGAAAATTAAATAAAGGAATGGATCAGTTATATTCAGGGGCCACGGAACTCAATGACGGGCTCAAACGCATCAATGATGGACAACATGAACTGGCTGATGGCTTGAATGATGGAGTGAATAAAGCCAATGAAAAATTAAAAGGAACCGACGAAAAAGCGAAGACAATCGCTGACCCTGTTCATGTCGATGAGAAAAAACAGCATCCTGTTCCCAACTATGCCACAGGTTTTGCTCCTTACTTTATCTCGTTGTCGATGTGGGTAGGAGCGATGCTTTTATTTACGGTTTTAGATTTGGAGAAAGCTTCGCATCAGTTGGAAGATCGCCCCTTATCGATCTGGGTGATCGGGTTGATAGGCGTTGCACAGGCGTTGATCAGCATTTTTGTCCTTACCTGGGGATTGGATATTGAGGCGAAGTTGCCTGTATGGTTATATGTGTTTACGATTGCGATTTCCTTCACCTTTATTGCCATCAACCAAATGTTGGCTGAAATTCTTGGGAACGTTGGTCGCTTTTTGGCCATTTTGATCTTGATGCTGCAATTGACTTCTACAGGAGGAACCTATCCGATCGAATTGATTCCGGATTTTTATCAAGCGTTGCATCCTTATTTACCGATGACCTATTCCATTCATGGATTGCGCATGATTATTTCAAATGGGGATGTACATGCCATGCTCAAGGATTTGAATATTCTCTTGTCTTGCTTTATGGCTGCATTTACGGTTACGCGTGTGTACAAAATGTGGATGAAGCCGAAAATCAAGACCTATCTATTAAAAAGACTGCAAAATGCATAAAATATAAGTGGTTGGCTCAGTTTCCTGTATCATGGTGGAAACTGAGCTTTTTATCCTATAAAGCGTAATAATTACGATTTACATGTATAAAAACCTGTTATATAATGATGATAGTTTAGTAGGTATAACGGATTCATTTCTATTTGGGGGTTATCAAATGAAAAAAAGAAGTGGCATTGCTTTTATTATATTTTTGTTATGTATTTGGATAGCGGGTTGCAGTAGTTCAACAACGAGTTCACCGAAAAAAGAAAGCGAAAAATTGCAAGTCTATGTCAGTCTTTATCCATTGGAAGATTTCACCAAAAAAATTGGCGGCAACCATGTACAGGTTACCAACGTGATTCCTTCAGGGGTTGAGCCACACGACTTTGAATTGACAGCCAAAGATATTGCGAATTTAAATGAAGCCGATTTGTTTGTTTATCAGGGAGCGGGATTTGATTCCATTAAAAAAGTGGCTGACTCACTTGATCCAAACAAAGTGGTAGATGTGTCGAAAGGGATCGAATTGCTAAAAGGGGAAGAGCATGGACATGACCATGAACATGGGAAAGAAGAAAAAGAACATCATGATGATCATGGAGCGGTAGACCCGCATGTTTGGCTGGATCCGCAATTGGCCAAAAAGCAGGCGCAACAGATTCGGGATGCCCTGATCAAAGCGGATGACAAGCATCAGGCTGATTATCAAAAGAACTATGATCAGCTTGCCGCGCAATTGGACAAACTGGATCAAGAGTTTCAGGAAATGGCCAAGAAAGCCAAGCACAAAACGTTTGTGACTTCTCATGCTGCTTTTGGTTATTTGGCCAAGCGTTATGGATTGGAACAAGTCGCTGTCAATGGATTGTCTCCGACCGAAGAACCGAGCCCGCAAGAACTGAAAGAAGTTATTGAGATGATGAAAAAGCATCAAGTAAAATATATACTGTTTGAGACATTGGTAAGTGCCAAGGTAGCAGAAACGGTGAAACAGGAAGTAAAAGCGGAATCACTGATCCTCAATCCCTTGGAAGGACTTACTCAACAGGAGATCAATCAAAAAGTGGATTATTTCTCTGTGATGAGGAAAAATAAGGAAAACTTAGCGAAAGCACTAGGGGTTTCATCATGAGTCAGCCTGCCATTAGACTAGAGGATGTTTCATTTGCCTATGAAAAAGAAAAGGTATTGGAAGACATCTCATTGACTGTGGACAGAGGAGAATTTCTCGGGATCATCGGTCCAAATGGTTCCGGGAAATCAACTCTGGTCAAGTTGATTTTACATTTATTAAAGCCACAGAAAGGGAAAATCGAAGTATTTGGAGAATCAATTGAATTCCTTAAGGATCGTTCAGTCATTGGATATGTTTCGCAAAAAGCCAATACGTTTCAGCGAGGATTTCCGGCTACGGTCAGAGAAGTGGTAGCTTCTGGCCTGTATGGGAAGTTGGGACTGTTTCGCTGGATGAGGAAGCAGGATTGGGAAAAAGTGGATCAAGCGATTGAGCAAGTGGGTTTAACTTCGCTGGCTCATCGTAATATGGGAAAGTTATCCGGCGGACAACAGCAGCGTGCTTTTATTGCACGGGCTTTGGTCAGTGATCCTCAGTTGCTGATATTGGACGAACCCACAGTGGGTGTGGATGCCAAATCACAAGAGCAGTTATATGAGTTACTCACGCATCTTCATCAGCAAAAGCAGTTGACTTTGCTTTTGGTTACCCATGATATTTATTCCATCCTGTCCGTTGTGGATCGGATGGCCTGTTTAAACAAGCGCCTGCTCTTTTATGGTACAATCGACGAATTTGCGAAGCATGATCAAGAGATTTTATCCCAGTTATTTGGAGAAGGGCATGGGACGTTATCCATTACCTTGTCAAAAGGCCAAAAACAGCTTGTTTAAGTAGAGGACAGATAAGGGGGAGGTTAGCGCCTGAACATAGGCGCTCTTTCGCTATGTTAAGAGAAATCGCAGAGATGTTACAATTTGAATTCATGCAGCGGGCCTTGATCGCAGGGGTGATTGTCGGATTCATTTGCCCACTGATCGGGATATTTTTGGTTGTACGCCGTTTATCCTTGATTGCTGAAGCGCTGTCGCATGTCTCTTTGTCGGGAGTGGCAACGGGATTGTTCCTGCAGAAAGAATGGGGCTGGCTGGTTGGGATTCATCCTGTTTATGTGGGAATGCTCTTTTCTGTGATCGGTTCCCTGTTTGTAGAAAAAATGCGAAAATTGTATCATAGTTACCAGGAGCTGGCTTTACCGATTCTCCTTTCAGGCGGAATGGGAATCGGTGTCGTATTGATCAGTGCGGCAGGTGGATTTAATGCAGATGTGGCCGGATATTTATTTGGCTCGATTGTAGCCGTGAAAGAAGAACAACTGACGACCGTTGCCATGATTGGAATCATGGTCTCTTTGTTTGTTTTTGTTTTTTACAAGCAATTATTCTCCCTTTCTTTTGATGAAGAAAATGCAATACTTACCGGGATTCCGCATCGTGTCGTGAATCTGGTTTTTATTGTGATGGTCGGTTTGGTTATTTCTTCAGCGATCCAGGTTGTAGGCATTTTGCTGGTTTCATCATTGATTACGCTTCCGGTGGCCGTCAGCTTACAGATTGCCAATAGCTTTCGCCAGGCAATCATTTATGCAATCATTTTTGCAGAGATCGCTGTTTTGATTGGATTTTTTGCTGCTTATTCTTTAAACTTAGCATCAGGAGGAGCGATTGTACTCGTTTCTGTCTTGATTTGGCTGATGGTTGTGATGTTTAAGCGAATCCGTTTGATATTCAATAGAAAAGGGTTTAGGAGAGAATAGAATGGATTTGAAAGAAGCATTGGCCATTTTGAAGAAAAACGGATACAAGTATACAGACAAGCGGGAATTGATGTTGCATATTTTTCTGAAAGAAGGGCGTTATTTGACAGCCAAAGAAGTGCTGGATCATATGCAACAGGATTATCCCGGGCTTAGCTTTGACACCATTTATCGCAATTTGTCATTGTTTGAAAGGCTCGGGATTATTGAGGGAACCGAATGGGATGGTGAGAGGCGGTATCGGATTCATTGCAAGAGTGATCATCATCACCATCTGATTTGTACGGAATGTGGCAAAACCAAAACCCTGCACGTTTGTCCGATGAATGCGATTTTAGGGAAGCCCCAAGACTTTGAGATTACCGGTCATAAATTTGAGATTTATGGACGTTGTGCGGAATGTGGCGAAAGTGGGAAGCATGCACAAGTATAAAATGAGAGCAGGCTTCTGGAAAACATGTTCTTGATTTTTTGCTTTGGGTAAGGAGAGATGGGTGGATGGAGCATGAAAAATGGATGTCAGAAGCACTGGGCGAAGCCAAAAAAGCAGAAGAGCGTGGAGAAGTGCCGATTGGAGCCATCATTGTATACCAGGATCAAGTGATTGGGCGAGGACACAATTTGCGTGAAACATGGCAAGATCCCCTGGCACATGCAGAGATGATCGCCATCAAACAGGCAGCCCAACATCTGGGAAGTTGGCGATTAAACGACTGTGATCTGTATGTGACGCTCGAACCCTGTCCGATGTGTGCAGGGGCCATTGTTCAAGCACGAATTCGTACAGTCGTGTATGGGACCGAAGACCCAAAAGCGGGATGTGCAGGGACATTGATGAACTTGCTCAATGAAAAGCGTTTTAACCACCAGTCACAAGTCATTGCTGGAATTCTCCCGGAAGAGTGCAGCTCCATCCTTACCCAATTTTTTCGTCATCTGAGGCAAAAGAAAAAAGAAAAGAAGCGGCAAAGTTCCAGAGTCGAATAGGGATATAGAAAACCTCTTGACTTTTTCAATAAAAAACTGTATGATTATTTACTGCAAAGGTTCTATATCCCACATGGAGAGATGTCCGAGTGGTTTAAGGAGGCGGTCTCGAAAACCGTTGTACGGGAATTCCCCGTACCGTGGGTTCGAATCCCACTCTCTCCGCCAAAAAAGAAGTCGTCCAAGTAAGGACGGCTTTTTTATTTTGTTTCAAGTCAGGCTTAGAAGACAAAGGAAGAGACCATTGAAAATAACAGATACTTTGTCAATGAGCTGAGGACTTCTGAATTGAAAGGGACAAAATGGATATATTAAGAAGGAAAATAAATACAGGGAGAAGTAATCATGAGCTTTTTTAGGAAGCTATTTCAAAATAACCAGCAAAAAACAGGACAAGGGAATGAGATAGAAGTTTTTCCTTCTTTGCAAAAAAATATCGCTTATATCCAACAATGGTTGTTTTACACGGATGATTTGAAGTGGCGAAATATTCGATTCAATGGGCGGGATGGGGTCATTCTTTATCTGGAATCCGTCGCAGATACAAAGGAAATCCAGGCAGGAGTGATTAAACCCATTGAACAGGCGAAAGAAGGAAACATCACAGAGATTATTACGGCCGTCGATGTGAAATATGAAAGGAAACTGAATGCTATTTCACAGTCTCTGCTTCAGGGGAGTGCAGTCCTGTTATTTGATGGGATCGGCGAAGCATGTCTGGTGCAAGTGGTGGCAAGCTATCACAGAGATGTGAAAGAGCCGGACAATGAGGGAGTTGTACGTGGGGCGCATGGAGGTTTTATCGAAAATTTGTCGGTCAATCTTTTTCTCGTTCGGAATCGACTTGAAAGCCAGAACCTAGTTGTCCGCTATTATCAACTCGGTGATGCCACCAAGACCAAAGTGGCTGTTCTTTATATGCAGGATCTGGCCAATCCCGATCTTGTAAAAGAAGTGGATCACAGGCTGCGTTCGATTTCAATAGATACGATCATTTCGCCTGGATATATCGCTGAGTTAACTGAAAACAATCCATACTCTCCATTTCCGCAAATCTTGTTTACAGAAAGGCCGGACCGAACGGTTGCCCACTTGATGGAAGGGCGGGTTGCGATCCTGGCGGAAGGAGATCCAACCGCACTGATTGTGCCGGTCACTTTGTTTGCTTTTTATCAAACCCCGGATGATTTTCACAGTCGTTGGATCGTGGGTTCGTTTATTCGCGTTATCCGGCTCGCCAGTTTTTTGATCGCTTTCCAACTGCCTGCTTTCTATATTGCAGTCGTGAGCTTTCATGCTGAAGTCTTGCCCGCCAATTTGATTGATACAGTGAAGAGTAGCGTTGAACGGGTACCATTTCCGCCCATTTTGGAAGCTCTTGTAATGGAACTGACGCTTGAGTTAATTCGTGAGGCGGGTATTCGTTTGCCTAGCCGGGTAGGTCAAACGATTGGCATTGTAGGTGGTTTGGTGATCGGTGACGCGGTTGTAAGAACGGGATTGGTCTCATATCCCATGGTTATCGTCGTTTCCCTGACAGCGATTTCCTCTTTTGTGGTTCCCTCCTATGAGATGAGCAGTGCTGTACGTTTTCTGCGTTTCCCGCTTATGGCCATGGCAGCCCTGTTTGGTTTTGTTGGAATCGTCTTTGGTTTGTTATTTATCATGATTCATTTAAGCAAGCTGGAAAGCTTTGGTACGGCATATTTAGCCCCGTTTATCCCTCTTCGCATTAAAGATTTAAAGGATACATTTGTGCGTCTCCCTATTTGGTTTCTCAACCAACGTCCTCATGATCCACATCCAAAAAGATTGAATCAGGAACGATATTCAAGGGGATGGGAACATGATGATCAAGGAGAAGAGTAGAATTACACAAGGACAGTTGATGTTTTTGATATTGCAGATCCAGGTGGGCGTTGGCATTCTGTCGCTTCCTTATCGCGTGCAGGCAGTTGCCAAAGGCGGAGGATGGATTTCGACTTTAATCGCAGGGATCGTTGCGCAAGTGCTTATTCTCATTCTATGGGCCATTTGTCGTCGCTATCCCTCCGATACGTTATTTACTTTTTTGCCGAAAATAGCAGGCAAGTTTTTCGGAAAGCTTCTCGGATTTGGTTATATTTTCCATTTTCTATTTATAGCAGGAATCATTTTGATTTTATTTACGGATATTGTAGGAAAATGGATCTTGATGGACACACCGAGGTGGGCTTTATTGCTTTTGATGATTGCGACAGGTGTGTATTTGGCCAAGGAAAGCATTCGCGTGATCGCCAGGCTATTTGTGTCGGTTTCTTTTTTTATCATTGTCATGGTGCTGTTAACCATGGCTGGTTATACAAACGTAAATTTTACATACCTGTTTCCGATTACAGAAGCCGGATGGCCCAATATTTTAAAGGGATCCAGTGAAGTATTGATCTCATTGGTGGGTTTTGAAGTGTTATTGGTTGCCTATCCTTATGTGGAAGGGAACAGTGCAGGGAAACTGAAAGCGGCTTCATTGGCGAATATGTTAACCACGCTCTTCTATGCCTTTGAGGTGTTTACCTGTTTGATTATTTTCAGCCCCGCAGAGTTTCCGCTTATTTCGGAACCCCTTATGTATATGCTGAGGTCATTTAGTATTCAGATCGTTGAACGAATCGATCTCTTTTTCCTATCCATCTGGGTGATTATTGTTGCGACTTCTTTTGTCGGTTATTTGTATTTGGCTTCAACCGGATTGGGCTATTTTTTTCATCGTGGCGAGCATAAGAAGGCGGTCTATTATGCGGCGTTTGTCTGCTTTATCCTGGCCATGATTCCACAGGATCAGAAAACCGTGGAGCTGATGAACCAGATTGCTACCATCTCCGCCTATACGTTTGCAGCTGGCATTCCTTTCATTTTGCTGGTGATTGCCTATTTTTCCAGAAAGAGAAGGATGGAAGAAAGATGAGAAGGGTTATTCTTATCCTTGTGAGCATGTGGATCCCCCTTTTTCTTTCAGGATGTTGGGATCAGGATCTGTTACGGGAAGTTCGGTTGGGTTATGGAATAGGGTTTGATCTCACGCCAGAAGGAAAATTATTCGCGACCCTGGTGGTTCGTGATGTGCCATCAGGTGAGCAACAAAAACCAATCGATGATATTTTTTCTGCTACCAGTAGGACCCCAAGGGAAGCGCGGGATAAATTGGATAAAAAACTGTCTGGCAGGCTTCGCGGTTACAAGTATCGAGTGGTTTTAATCAGCGAAGAACGGGCAAAACAGGATATCTATCCACTTTTGGACGTTTTTTATCGAGACCCCAAAATGCCTTTAAATACCCGGATTGCCGTGGTAAAAGGAAGGGCTGCTGATGTACTGTTCCTGAGAGAATTGGGTGGCACCGTGCCGATTGCCAAAGGAATCGATGAGCTGATTGCAAGTGAAGAAGAGCTGACATCGGTTCCTAAAATAAATGTCCGATCCATTTGCCCTGTCATGCTGGATCCGGGAGAGGATTTTGTTCTGCCTTATCTCATGAAAAAAGAAGAAAGAGTAGAGGTGATAGGGACAGCTATGTTCCACCAACATCAAATGGTTGGAACGCTTAGTCCCGATGAATCGACCGTATATCTGCTGTTAAAAGGAAAAAAAGCGGAGTTGGCGAGATTTACCAGAAAAGTGGAGGTTGAAGGAGAGCGAGAAGGAGAAAGCCCAAGCCCATACGACTTTATTACGATAGAAGTAAAGAAAGCAAAGCAGGAAATGAACGTATTGGTGAATAAGCAGGAGAAAATCAAAGTTCAATTGAATGCAACATGGAAAGTAAACGTCATTGAATATCCAAGAGATCAGTTAGATGAAGAATCCAACGTTGCCAAACTAAACAAGATCCTTTCCAAAGATCTGACGCGGTTGGCGAAGCAAACGATCCAGAAGATGCAAAAGGCTCGCTGTGATGGATTTGGGGTCGGAAGACAGCTCATTGCCTTTCATCCTGAAGTGTGGAAGAAAAAGGAAAAGAACTGGGCGAGTGAATATCAACAGGTTCAGTTTGATACCAAGGTAGAAGTGGAAATCACCCAAAAGGGAATTATTAATTAAATGGGGGAAAAGATAATCCGCTTTTTCTTGGGGTAATTGTGTTTTTTTATTTATGGATCAGGCATAAAAAATAAATGATCAGTTTGTTGACAAAGTTTCGGTATATGCCGGGTTTGTCAACCATCAGAGAGATGAAAAAGTGTTCTGTTTTCTATCAAGCGGAGGGATGGGTGACTTACGGAGTGACTGGTCGTCACGGAGGAACGAACCCATCCCGACCGCGGGAGAAACGGATCCATATTTCCAGCTTAGTCCCATTAATTATCGTTTGTAGAGAGAGAGTTGTCTGTGATATGATGCAATATGAATCAACTGTCAGAGGGTTCTGCAAAATCAATCGTTGAAAAATACGCCGGATATATTCAGATAATAAAAAATATTTATAAATAAAATAATACATAATCAAAGTGAATAAAATATATTTAATTTTCGAATTAAAAATATCTATTTCGAAAGCTTTCTTTTTATGGAGGTTCCTTATGGGAGAGTTACAGTTAAGAAAAGATATCTATGTACGTAAAAAGAAGCATCTGAGCCGAAGAGAGTCGATCCGTTGGACAGAAAGACAAGGGAGAACCAAATTGGTTTGGTTGAAATGGTTTTTGCTGGGATTTATGGTTATGCTGATCATCAGTGTAATCAGTATCGCGGCCATACTCCTTTCTGTGAAAACCCTTCCGATCGAGAATATGAACGATGTGGATTATTCATCAGTGATTTATGATAGGAATGGACATGAGGCAGCCAGACTTGGAACCGAAGAACAGGAATATCTGTCTTTGGATCAGATTGAGAAACTGAATCCGGACTTGCCCAGGGCGATTGTCAAAGTAGAAGATCAACGGTTTTTCCAGCATCACGGTATTGACTGGGGAGGCATTTTGCGGGCGATTTGGGCGAATATCAAAGCCGGTGGGAAAGCGGAAGGCGGGAGTACCATTACGATGCAAGTAGCCCGAAATGTCGTGCTGGAAGATCAGACGAAGAGTTTTTTTCGCAAGCTAAAAGAGATGAAAGCGGCTTGGGAATTGGAAGAAAAATATGATAAACGAAAGATATTGGAGACCTATTTAAATCATATTGACTTTGGCTATCAAGTCAAGGGAGTTCAGATGGCTTCGAAGATTTATTTCGGGAAAGACTTGACCAGACAAAAGTTGGAGCCGCATGAAATTGCTCTTTTGGCTGGATTGCCCAAAGCCCCTTACGGATACAATCCTTATGGAACGAAAGAACAACAGGAAAAGGCATTGAAGCGACGCAATGTGGTTTTGATGAAAATGGCTGAGAATTCAACCTTGCCACCACTGATTACGACACATCAGAAAGAGGCATATCAGAAAAAGGATTTAGGTGTCAATAAGAAATATTTACAACGGTATTTGCGGCCGAAAGACTTTGGTGCCTATAAAAACCTGATTCGGGAAGAGATGAAAGAAAGGTATCATATTCAAGAAGAAGAACTGATCAGTGATGGATATCGGATTTATACAGGAATGAATCCGGTTGCGCAGCGAGTGGTGGAGCAGGCTTTGAAAGATGAGCATTTGTTTAAGAATAATCAAAATGAAAAATGGATCAATGCGGCAGTGATCATGATTCATCCTCAAAACGGACGGATTGAGGCGATTGGTGGAGGGAGAAACTATCATGCGGGCAATAACAACTGGGCATTGCAGCCGATCCAACCTGGAACCGTGATTCAACCCCTTACCGTATTTGCTCCTGCTGTACAAATCAGGGGAATGAATGAGTACTCGAAGATTCGTTCCAGTTTGGGTGGGCGCTCGATTTCATTTGGAAAAGTGGTTGCCCGATCATTAAGGGAGCCTGCCATTTCAGTACTAAGACAATCGGTAACGGTGAAGCATGCCTTTGCATATGGAAAATTGCTTGGTTTTCCTTTGTCAGAACACGAGCAAACCATGACTTCTTTGGCAATGGGTTACTGGAATCAGGGAATCAGTCCGAAAGATTTGGCTCAAGCATATACGGTCTTTCCCAATCAAGGAAAAAAGGTAAAAGCGCATGCGATCATTAAAGTCGTGGATAATCAAGGTAACGAAGTAAAACCGAGAAAAGGACAGGAAATCGATGAATGGGGGAATCCGGAGCGTGTATTTCAATCCAGGACTGCCTGGTATATGACCCGGATGTTAAAGGATGCAGTGATGGATCCAAAAGGAATGGCTGTTCAGGCAAGGATTCAGGATGGTCGCCCGGTGGCTGGATATAGCGGGAGTTTGCCTAACAAAGACAATGGTTGGTTTGTGGGTTTTACCCCTGATCTGGTCACAGCTGTTGCTGTGTTTAATGAGACATACGAAAACCGGAGAGGAAAAGCGGAAATTACCGGTGAAACGATTCCGGCACGCATTTTCAGCCGGGTGATGTCAGATGCCTTGAAAGGGAAAGAAATGCAATGGTTCCAAAAGCCAAATGGTGTGAAAGATCCAAAGCCACTCATACCCAAACTTTCGACTCCCCCAAAGACAAAAGTACCTGTTTTCCAGCAGGAATCATCAGATAGCCAGAAACCTTCACGTCCGGTTCATTCAGAGGATCCGCCCGGCAGTGAAGAACCGGTCGAGCCAGAGCCATCTACACCGCCGAATCATGAAGAGCCGGATAATGGCAATTTTGAGATACCTGATATCCTGCCGAATCGCAGGCGCTAAAGCAGTGGCATGAAAATGATGGGTGGGAATTGAATCCAGTCGTTGCTTCCTTCTTGTCATTTGTGATATATTATTAATACCGCGCTAGACGGGGAGCTAGCCGTGCCCTGTAGCCCGCAATCGGCTTAGCGGGGTCGAATTCCTGCCTGAGGTCCTTTTTGTGTAAGGTCTGGTTTGCCTTGAAGGTGTTGATGATCGGGTCCTACGCAACGAGAGCTTTCGAACCGTGTCAGGTCCTGGCGGAAGCAGCACTAAGGAAGATTTCTCGTGTGCCGTAGGGGTGCCTGGTTTGAGCTGGATAGGCAAAGTCCGCTTGGGCAAATTGGATCGGAGGCAGGTGCGCGGTAACATTATACATAAGAGCGAGTGTCGACTGGGCTGAAAAGCGAAAACCAAGCAGTAGGTTCAGTTTTACCATTCGCAAAATCAAGCTGGGTTAAAAACCCGGCTTTTTATTTTATTTTTTACAGGTGTGTGAACTGTCAAGACTGATTCATTTCCATCAGGAAGTGAGTCAGCTTTTTTATAAAAAAATAAACAAAATCATTGACAAATTTTAAATGGCATGAAGGAAGTATGTGTTTCAAGGCGAATAAGAAAATTAGGATTATTTTCCTATATTTGTATAATTAGGAAAAATAGGGATAAGGAGGGTTCGTATGTGCCCATACCGTTTCATCATCAGATAGATTTTAAGAAATTAAAATCTTGGGTGAAGCGATTGTCCCGAGTGGTTTTCATGTCAGAATGCAACCAAGTTGATAGGGGGATCTTATCAACTCCGATAAATAAGCAGGTAAAAGATGATCAATTATCGTTTCAAGGTAAGCGATTGAGTGGTGGTATAAATATGATGAAAACGGATGTAGAGATGGTAACAGGAGCGCAGAGGCAACATTCTTATCAATTTCTGTCCATTTATCCTGTCGAGTCGTATGTGAATATGGTATCAAAGTTGATTTCTCATATTCAGGTAGGAGTCATGTTGCTGGATGGCCGAAAAAGGGTGATGGAAATCAACCGGATGGCCAGTCAGTATTTAGGATTGGAAAGATCTTCGGTATTGTATCGTTCTTTGGATCATGTCGTATCGCATTTGAATCCGGAGCAACCCGATTTTGAACGTTTGGTTTCCTTTTTGGCATCTACGGTAGAAGATCAAAAACAGTTGGAGATCAAATGGCACACGAAGGGAAAAACAAATCAGTTGCTGATTACAGCGATTTCTTCGGAAAGGCTGGAATGTGACTGTAAAGGAACCTATTTTTTTATTGAAAATATTACCAAAGTCCGCTCTCTGGAAGAACAGGTCCGTTGCAATCAACGCTTGGCAACCATTGGCCAGATCGCAGCTGGAGCAGCACATGAAATTCGTAATCCGCTTACATCTTTGCGAGGCTTTTTGCAGGTAATCGGGTATAAACTCAAGGAAATTGGCCAGAAGAAAGAACAGGGTTATATCGACATCATGTTAAAGGAAATCAATCGAATTAATCACCTGGTCAGTGAATTTCTATTACTTAGCAAGCCAGGGGAAATGCATTTAAAGCCTGTCAGTGTCAACAAAGTGTTGGGTGAAATTTTACCCATTATAAAAAGTGAGGCGATTTTGCATAATATTGATGTAGTTGTGGAAAAAACTTGCAAATTGTCTAAAGTGGTTGCAGATGAAGAACTGTTGAAGCAGGTATTTCTCAATATATGCAAAAATGGTATGGAAGCGATTGGCCAGGGAGGTTTATTGACGATTCGGATTCGTCAGGATGAAGAACAAGACTACTTTATTGTCGATGTGATTGATACAGGACCTGGAATTCCTGAGAACTTGCGAGGAAAAATCTTTGAGCCATTTTTCACGACAAAGGAAAAAGGAACCGGTCTGGGTCTGTCGATCTGCCAACAGATTATTAAGGAAATTGGCGGAGCCATTCAAATGGAAACGGGTCCATATGGAACCACTTTCAGCATCTACCTGCCAGCGACCATGTTATAAGACTCACAGATGTAGATTTGTCAACAAGATCAACCTGCATCTGTGGGTTCTTTTTTTGTAAAAAGGTGAATCAGTGTAGTATGATAGGGTAAGTAATATTTAGTCCCTTCAAGGGATGGCTGGAGTGATGAGTGTGTCCTACCAGGCATTGTATCGTGTGTGGAGACCACAGCGATTTGAAGATATTGTCGGACAAGAACATGTCACCCAAACTCTGAAGAATGCCTTAAAAGAAGGTCATCTCTCCCACGCCTACCTGTTCAATGGACCACGTGGTACCGGGAAAACGAGTGCAGCGAAGATTTTGGCTAAAGCAGTCAATTGCCTTCAGGGCCCCAGTTCTGAGCCCTGTAATCAATGCGAAGCATGTCGGAGGATTACAGAAGGTTCTTTGATGGATGTCATTGAAATTGACGCTGCGTCAAACCGTGGAGTAGATGAAATTCGTGACCTGAGAGATAAGGTGAAATATGCTCCAACAGAAGTTCGATACAAAGTGTATATTATTGATGAAGTTCATATGCTAACAACGGAAGCGTTCAATGCTTTGCTCAAAACACTTGAAGAGCCTCCGAAACATGTGTTATTCATTTTGGCAACAACTGAACCACATAAACTCCCAGCAACGATTATATCCCGCTGTCAACGATTTACCTTTCGCCGTATTCCCTTTCTGAAAATCGTTCACCATTTGCAAAACATCTGCGAAGCAAAACAGGTTTCTTTTACAGAGCAAGCATTGTTTGCGATTGCCCGTGCTGCCGATGGGGGTATGCGAGACGCTCTCAGTTTGCTGGATCAGGCGTTAGCGTTTGGTGGAGATGTATTGGAAGAGGAAACGGTATTAAGTGTAACAGGATCCGTTTCCAAAAGTGCAATGGTAGCACTATTGCAATCCATTGCTTCAGAGCAAACCTCTGCTGCATTACAGCAGCTGGATGAGCTCATTGTACAAGGGGTTGAACCGGAAAAAATTATTCAGGACCTTACCCATGCCTGCCGGGATCTTCTCTTGGTCAAAACAGCACCACAACTGGAGCAAAGCCAAGGATTGGTTCATGACGATGAGGCCCATCATCAGCTAAGCAAACAATTGTCTGTTCAACAGTTAAGTGAAATGCTGGATATTCTTATCCATTATCAGCAGCAAATGAAATTTGTAGCCAACCATCGCATTTTGCTCGAAGTGGTGATTGTTCGACTTTGCCAAGCATTTGCGGATTTTCGCCTCACAAAAAAAGATGCAGAAGTGATAAAGAGACTGGAAGAACGAATTGAGCAGTTGGAACAAACGATTGAACAATTGCAAAAAGGATCTCAACAAGGGAAAACCTTTTCCCAAGCGACCACTGTTTCTTCTGATTCCAATAATTCCGTTTCTAAAGGAAAAGTAGAGTCATCTCAACCATCGAGTCCCCTTCTTCACGGTGAATTTATAAAAAAATTTTCCAAAGAGCAATTAACACGTGTAAAAAATGTTTGGGGAGAAATTCTCCGGCAAGTGAAGAAAGAGCGAGTGACTGTACATGCCTGGTTGATTGACGGTGAACCCGTTGCCGCAACAGATAATATGATTCTGGTAGCCTTTCGAACGAAAATCCATCGACAGACCATTGAAAAGCCTGAATTAAAGGCGCTGGTTGAAAAGGTGATGACTCGTGTACTGGGTTCCAGTTATCGGCTGCAAACAATCATGACCCATGAGTGGCAACATTTGCAGAATAACTTGACGGAACAGATTCCTTCGCCTCAAACCGCTTCTTCAGAGAAAAAAACAAACCATATCCAGTCGGAAGATGATATAGTAAAAAGAGCGATTGACCTGTTTGGTAAAGAATTGGTGGAGATTTTAGAGTGATTTGAAGGAGTGATTCTTTTATGCGTAATATGAGCCAAATGATGAAACAAGTGAAAAAAATGCAACAGGAAATGGCAAAGGCACAACAAGAATTGGAGAAAAAAGAAGTAGTGGGGACAGCTGGCGGTGGTGTTGTAAAAGTAACCATGAATGGACATAAACAGCTGTTGAATGTAGAAATTGCTCCTGATGTTGTAGACCCTGATGATGTAGAAATGTTACAGGACCTGATTACGGCTGCTTTTAATGAAGCGATGAAAAAAGTGGATGAAATGGTTGCAAAAGATCTGGGCAAGTTTACGGCTGGTTTAAATATTCCAGGTCTTTTCTAAAGTATAGTGGTAGGAGTGGCTAAAAGGTGTATGTGCCTGAACCGATATCAAAATTGATTGAGGGCTTTATGCGGCTGCCAGGTATTGGGCCTAAAACAGCACAACGTTTATCGTTTTTTGTGCTAGGGATGGATGAGGAGGATGTCCTCGATTTAGCCAAAGCACTTGTACGTGCTAAAAGAGATTTACGGACTTGTTCCGTATGTGCGAATATTACCGATCAAGATCCTTGTTATATTTGTTCCAATCCAGCGCGTGACCGTTCGGTCATCTGTGTTGTGCAGGATCCGCGTGATTTAATGGCGATGGAACGTACCCGGGAATATAATGGCCTTTATCATGTGCTTCATGGGGCGATTTCGCCGATGGAGGGAATCGGTCCAGATGAACTGAAAATCCCTGATTTGCTCCGTCGACTCGAAGATGAAACAGTTAAAGAGTTAATTCTGGCTACCAACCCGAATATTGAGGGAGAGGCAACGGCCATGTATCTTTCTAAATTGGTTAAGCCATTTGGGATCAAGGTTACACGGATTGCGCATGGACTTCCTGTCGGTGGCGACATCGAGTTTATTGATGAAGTGACGTTAACCAAAGCATTGGAAGGCAGACGAGAGCTTTAGTGTCATAGCGGCCAGTGATGGTCGCTGTTTTTGTTTGTTCTATTTTCTCTCTTTTTTCATACATCTTTATATAGCTTGTACGATATTGAGAAGGGGAGACAGACATTGTTAGAGATCAAATGGTGGCTTCTTATTCTTGCTTTGGGAATCGTTTTTTTCATGTTGATCAATCGATCTGTCAAGCAGCCGTTAAAGTGGTTTGGTTATGGGGTGTTATACTCGGTGGTGGGAGCAATTATACTGTTTTTTGTCAATTTGCTTGGGGAGTATATTCAACTTCACATCCCGATAAACCCCATTACAGCTTTGATTACAGGTATATTAGGATTGCCAGGGCTAGCTTATTTGATTGCAGTAAAGATGTTATGGATATAATGGGTAAGAGAATGTACATAAAAGAGAGAAGAAAAAGGAACTTTCCCATGTATAATTACTATAGGAAATAGAACTAAGGAGTGGGAAAGGTGCGCTGGAGAGTATGGACTCTTGTGAGTGTTCTTCTGTTTCTTAATGGGTGTCAAACAGCTCCCAGTCCTAAATTTTTTCATGTAAAGTCTGAACAGAAAAAAGATATGAATATATCGACTGATTTAAACAACTTAAAAAAGGTTATTCATCTTCCTTATAAGCCAAAGAAGGTATGGTGGAAGTCAATTCCGATCGGAGGAGATAAAAAGCAGAATCGACGAGTGGATTTAACTATTGGTCCAACGGATTACAGGCATGAGATCATCCTTACATTTGATCAGAAGGATATAGAGGCTATAAAAGAAAAATCATGCAAATCAATGGCAGCATCAAAGCCATTACTACTCTCTGCTAACCAGATTAAAAATCAAATGTCAGATGACCTAGCTGCGGCTTGGGCTCAGGATATGGATGGATCTGAAATAAAAGAAGGTTATCAATGTTCTCCAGAGCTTTTCTATCCAAATGGTCATTTATATATTCTTCCAAAGCATACAGTTTATTTAAGTTTGTATACCACTTAAACAAGTTTCTTTTCAACAAATAAAAAAGGTGTTGACACAATCCTGAACCTATGATAAATTATTCATTGTCGCCGCGAGATGCGGTGAAATGAATAAAGAAAGTGTTCCTTGAAAACTGAAGAGTGAAGCATGACCTCGTTGATTCGATAGAGCAATCAAACTTTTTTTGGAGAGTTTGATCCTGGCTCAGGATGAACGCTGGCGGCGTGCCTAATACATGCAAGTCGAGCGGGGTTATTTCCTTCGGGAAATAACCT